>NZ_JAESKJ010000005.1:0-2538 GCF_017892075.1 Staphylococcus sp. GDY8P119P | reverse complement strand
TGGGAGGTCAATCTATTTCATTTGCGTTAAGCTTTTGATCTACATTAAGCGTGCAGGTTTTTTGTCTATTTGTAGACGATTTTATGTTATACTAGTCCTTGAAAGAATAATAATCAGATAATGCATTTTCTTGTTTTTCATTTGCCTCTTGCTCAAAGTTCCCAAATTCGAGTAAGAGGTATTTTTGTTTTTGGTCGTCGCCTCTCATTAGTAGTTCAGGGTTTAACATTAATACTCCAGTTTTTCTTTTTATAATATTTCCTTCTTCTAAGATTTTAAGTGTTGTTATTACTGTTTGTAGACTTGTTCCTGTAGCTTTTGCTATTTCTCTTGTTGTAGCTATCATTGTATTGTTACTTAAGTGGACATTATCTAGGATATAGTTAACGATTTTAAGTTTTTTTCCGCCAATCATATCTAACATACTTATTAATTGCACTATATATGCCTTTACGAAGTTACCAGACGTTTGTTTACGGTATAACTTGTCTACCTCTATGACTTCTCCACTTTCTTCGTCTATGAGCCTCTGAGAGCCTTTATAGACTGTTCCATATCTTTCTTTCATCTTTTTCTCACTCCTTATTTTAAACTATTCTAACTATATCATAACTGTTCTAAAAAAAAAAGAACATTTGTTAAAAGAAATTAGAACAAAATGAGTGAAAAATTAGAACAAACAAATTCCTTATAAACCTTATCATCTCAACCTATATTAAGATTTTACCTAGTTGAATCTTCTTTTCTATATAAAGCGTCGGAGCATATCAGGGGGTTATCTAACGTAAATGCTACCCTTCGGCTCGCTTTCGCTCGGCATTGACGTCAGATACTGCACCCCCTGAACCCCCATGCTCCAACAGCAAAAAGGAAACTTTTTGCTGCTTTTCCGACGCTTATTCGCTTCGCTCATATTTATATAGAAAAGAAGTGAATGCGCAAAAGACATAATCGATTCACAAAAAATAGGTACACGAAAAACAAGTTAAGGGATGCAGTTTATGCATCCCTTAACTTACTTATTAAATAATTTATAGCTATTGAAAAGAGATAAGAATTGTTCAAAGCTAATATTGTTTAAATCGTCAATTCCTGCATGTTTTAAGGAATTGTTAAATTGATTTTTTGTAAATATTTTCTTGTATTCTTTGTTAACCCATTTCATAACGAAATAATTATACTTCTGTTTATCTTTGTGTGATATTCTTGATTTTTTTCTATTTAATCTGATAAGTGAGCTATTCACTTTAGGTTTAGGATGAAAATATTCTCTTGGAACCATACTTAATATAGAAATATCAACTTCTGCCATTAAAAATAATGCCAATGAGCGTTTTGTATTTAATAATCTTTTAGCAAACCCGTATTCCACGATTAAATAAATCTCATCAGCTATACTATCAAAAACAATTTTGCGTATTATATCCGTACTTATGTTATAAGGTATATTACCAAATATTTTATAGGATTGGTTTTTAGGAAATTTAAACTGCAATATATCCTTGTTTAAAACTTGGAAATTATCGTGATCAACAAGTTTATTTTCTGTAGTTTTGCATAATTTATGGTCTATTTCAATGGCAGTTACGAAATTACACCTCTGTACTAATTCAAGGGTAAAATGCCCTTTTCCTGAGCCGATTTCAAAGATATTATCATGTTCATTTAATCTTATATTTGTCATTATTTTATCTATATTATGTTTTGAAGTAATAAAGTTTTGACTGTGTTTTATATTTTTCTCGTTCATTATAATCCTCTTTAATTTTGAAGTAATAAAGTTTTGACTGTGTTTTATATTTTTCTCGTTCATTATAACCCTCTTTAATTTGGTTATAATGAATTTTGCTTATTAACGATTCATTATAACCACTTATTTTTTGTTTGGTTGATAATGAACTGTGCTGATTACAAAAATACTAAAAATGCCCATATTTTTTCCTCCTTATAAAATTAGTATAATTATAGCACGAGCTCTGATAAATATGAACATGATGAGTGATCGTTAAATTTATACTGCAATCTGATGCGATTATTGAATAAAAGATATGAGAGATTTATCTAGTTTCTTTTTTTACAAGAAAAAAGAAAGTTCTTAAAGGTTTTATACTTTTGGTCGTAGAGCACACGGTTTAACGACTTAATTACGAAGTAAATAAGTCTAGTGTGTTAGACTTTAATGTTTTTTTAAGGCATTAGTGTATTTAAGCGTCAGAGCATGGCTTTATGCCGAGAAAACTATTGGTTGGAATGGCGTGTGTGTTAGCCAAAGCTTTGGCGAGTTGGTTGGGGGTTTCATGGGATTAATCCCATGAAAGTACCAACTCAACAACACACTAACGCCTGTTGGTTCCAACCAATAGGAAATTGGAATAAGCAATTAGTATAATGAGAGTATAATGTTGGTATAACGTTAGTATAATGATGCTTTTTTTCATTATATTTTTTATGTACTTTAAACCTGCACGCTTATGTGAATTAGAAAAAGCTTAATCGCATTTCATAGATTGACCTCCCAATAACTACGTGGTGTTATTG
>NZ_JAESKJ010000004.1:0-264481 GCF_017892075.1 Staphylococcus sp. GDY8P119P | reverse complement strand
AATCGTCGAAGAACTTCATCGCCAAAATGTTGAATTTTTTAGCTTGTCTGAACGCATGGAAGTCAAAAATTCAACAGGCAAGTTAATGCTCCAGATACTTGCAAGTTTTTCCGAATTTGAAAGAAATACAATTTTAGAGAACATTTACACCGGACAACATCAAAGAGCTTTAGAGGGCTATTATCAAGGCAATCTTCCATTAGGATATAATAACATACCTGATAATAAAAAAGAATTAATTATTAATCAACATGAAGCTAACATCGTTAAATATATCTTTGAATCTTATGCCAAAGGTCATGGTTATCGTAAAATAGCCAATGCACTCAATCATAAAGGTTATGTCACTAAGAAAGGCAATCCATTTAGTATTTCAGCTGTTACTTATATTCTCTCAAACCCATTCTATATTGGTAAAATTCAATTCGCGAAATACAAAGATTGGAATGATAAACGTCGTAAAGGCTTGAATGATAAGCCAGTAATCGCCGAAGGCAAACACACCCCTATTATTAGCCAATCATTATGGGATAAAGTCCAAGCACGTAAAAAACAAGTAAGTGAAAAACCACAAGTCCATGGTAAAGGAACCAATATTTTAACTGGATTAATTTCGTGTCCACAATGTTCTGCTTCAATGTCTGCGAGCACAACAGTTAATACACTTAAAGATGGAACTAAGAAACGCATTCGCTATTATTCTTGTAGTAACTTTCGCAACAAAGGATCAAAGGTATGTTCGGCCAATAGTGTTAGAGCCGATGTCATTGAAAAATATGTTATGGACCAAATACTTGAAATTGTCAAAAGTGATAAAGTTCTCAAACAAGTTGTCGAACGCGTCAATCAAGAGAATCATGTAGATGTAGCAGCACTCAACCATGATATTGCTTATAAACAACAACAATTTGATGAAATTAACACTAAACTTAAAAATCTAATTCAAACCATCGAAGACAATCCAGACTTAACATCTGCACTCAAACCAACCATTCATCAATATGAAACACAACTCAATGACATTACGAATCAAATTAATCAACTGAAGCAACAACAAAATCAAGAGAAAACATCATATAATACGAAACAACTATCCGCTGTTTTACGTCGCATATTTCAAAACGTAGAATCCATGGATAAATCACAACTCAAAGCGTTATATCTCACAGTCATTGACCGAATAAATATTCGTAAAGACGAACATCGTAAAAAGCAATTCTATGTCACATTAAAACTCAATCATGAAATCACTAAACAACTCTTCCATAATACCCCTATCGACGAAGTGCGCCTCAGCACTTCGTCTTTATTTTTATCTCAAACACTCTATATTCATATATAAGTATAAGTGACTTTTTTAGCTTCTTGATTGAGTTAGGTATACAATAAAATTATGAACAATATTAATTTAGAGGAAGGATGTTTTAAAATGGGAAAATTACAAGATAAAGTCGTCGTTATTACAGGTGGTGCACAAGGTATGGGAAAACTTCATGCCAAAAAAGCGATAGCTGAAGGCGCAAAAGTCGTGATAACTGATATTAATGATGAATTAGGTCAAAAAACAGCTAATTCTCTTGGAGACGATGTTTTATTTATCAAACATGATGTATCTAAAGAAACAGATTGGAATCATGTCATTCAAGAAGTTATGAACAAATGGAATCGAATTGATGTATTGGTTAATAATGCAGGAATCACATACAATAAAACAATTGACCAAATATCATTAGAAGATTATATGAAGATTGTAAATATTAATCAAGTATCTGTATTTTTAGGCATCAAAACTGTATCAAAAATTATGAAAAGTCAAAAACAAGGGTCAATCATCAATATTTCTTCAATGAATGGTCTTGTTGGTGGTGCAATTGGCTATACAGATACAAAATTTGCGGTCAGAGGTATGACAAAAGCTGCGGCTAGAGAATTGTCTCCATACAATATTCGAGTTAATTCAGTACACCCAGGTGTTATAAAAACACCAATGTTAGAACAAGACGATGTTAAAGAAGCCGTTAAAGAATTCGAAAAAACAATTCCAATGCGAAGAGTTGCGCAACCCGAAGAAGTATCTAAACTTGTATGTTTCTTAGGGTCTGACGATGCTTCTTATTCTACAGGATCAGAATTTGTTATAGATGGTGGTATTACTGCACTATAAATGATAAATCAATTAAAATATAAATAGTTCTCTTGAATAAATTTTAGGCGAAGTGCTGAGGAGCACTTCGCCTTTATTTTTTCCTTAAACAAGTTAAATTTATACTTATTGTCCTTTCGTCATCCAATAACACTCAACTAATAGAAAATTTCGATATATATATCATTGATGATTCAATTTATAGCTTATATTGAATGACGAAAGAACATCCCATCATGATAAACCAACGGGATAACAATGGGATTTGATAAATACATGTAGGATAAGGATTACGCAAGCGTAATCCCGAAATCCCATTATTATTTATAAATAGATAATATAAAAAGAAAAAGTAAGTCGTACTGACATCTACAAATTCAAATCATATATAAATATATAGCTATATTTCCCGAGAAATGAGCGGGATAATGGGATTTCCTTGTCATATCAACAATTGTGATGATTTTCTATTGGGATATTTTCTGTATTTCAGTGGGATTTCTAAGTGAAACAAACATTATTTCAAACTTATATTATCAAAATGATGTATCGCATGCATACATCTATCAAACACATTAGGAGGTCATAATGATGACACTAGAACAACAACTCAAGCACTATATAACCAACTTATTCAAACTGCCAAAAGATGAAAAGTGGGAATGTGAATCTATCGAGGAAATCGCTGATCATATCTTACCTGACCAATATGTAAGGCTTGGGCCACTCAGTAATAAAATACTTCAAACCTACACCTACTACTCTGATACACTTCACGAAAGTAATATCTACCCTTTCATTCTCTACTATCAAAAACAGCTCATAGCCATTGGTTATATTGATGAAAACCACGATATGGATTTCTTATACCTACACAACACTATCATGCCCCTTTTGGATCAACGATACTTACTAACAGGAGGACAATAATATGCATAAATACATCAAAATTACACAACTCGTCATTACAGTTCTAAGTGAAATCATTACTTGGATGAAAGAAGCAGAACGAAAGGAAAACGCTTATGAATAGATATATCACTCGTGGTATCGCCAACAACTTACCTATTAACTTACAACACCAATTATGGCAACTCGTTTCTGAGCGAGAACAAGAACTAAACAAAGATAATACCTTAGTAGATTATTTTCATATATTCCAATTCAATACACATCACAATGAAATATACGTCAATCACAAACAAGAACGTCCTGAGTATATCAAAATTCATAAAATCAATTATTCAAAAATTATTAATATTAATAAGGTCTACATTATCCGAGAAGATGATGTAGACCTTTCTTACTATGTCATGTTATTACCAGAAGAATACTAGAGGAGTGAATATTACATGAAAACAATAAAAAATACATTAGAAACTGAAGCCATATTCAGTGATGAGCAACAACATCGCTATCTACTTAAGAAAACATGGGACAGTGAAAAACAAACACTTACAATCATCACGATGTATCCGCACTATGATGGCGTACTCAACATAGACTTAACAACACAACTGATTATGAACAAAGTTTCAGAAATGGATGTATTTGGTTCAATCCATTTTGTGAACCTATACTCTAATATAACAACACCAATCAACCTAAAACATCTGGAAAATGCCTATGATAAGCATACAGATATTCAAATTATGAAAGCAGTGAAAGAATCTGACGAAGTGATATTAGCTTGGGGCTCCTATGCTAAGAAGCCAGTTGTTGAAGCACGTGTAAATGAAATTTTAGAGATGTTGAAACCACATAAAAAGAAAGTGAAACAACTCATCAACCCAGAAACGAATGAAATTATGCATCCACTCAACCCTAAGGCACGTCAAAAATGGATTTTGAAATCATAGCAAATACATGGAGGTCAATATGGAAACAAAACAAATCAACATCGTTTCACTGCAAATGATTAAAATAGATACTTTGAGTTATCTTAAAAGACGAATTACGAGTCCCCACCAAATTGTAAAGTATTCAAATAGAGTTTTTTTAATAATGCATAGATGATACATTTATTTTACTTTAATTATAATTAGCTGGAAAATTATATACAAGAAAGGTTCAGTCACTAACTCATTTATAGTGTATGATGATGGAAAATTAATTAAGAATAAAATGTTGACCAATATTGACCTTTAGTTTAGAATAAGCTTAATTATATGGCGAAGGGTGATAAAATGATTGTTGGTAATTACCATTACAATGAGGTTTATGATGAATATACTAGTTTGAAAGTTTGGAGGTACATGGAAAGCGAGGATGTTGATTTAGAAACAGCATTAAATCATCTAGGACTAGATTATATAGATGCATTACCAGATGAAGAAGATATTCCTGAACTTGAGAAGGAAAAACAAAAATTAATTGAACGAGGATACTAATAAATGCGGTTAGAGAAATGTTTCTCTAACCGCATTATGATTTATTTTTTTATTGCTGACTTGCCATTAATTCTGCTTGCTCTACAACTTGTTCCACAGCCATTTTTTGAAGATCTGGTGGATAGCCATATTTCTTTAATAGGCGTCTAACTTGAACTCTCATTTTAGCTTTAGTACTGTCTCGTTTAGACCAATCAACACTCATGTTATCCTTAACTGTTTTAGTTAACTCATGTGCAATGGCTCTTAACTCTTTATCGCCCAAAGCTTCTTTAGCTGTTTCATGTGAAGCTAATGCATCATAAAAAGCAATTTCTTCTGTACTCAAGCCTAAATTTTTACCTCGTTGCTGCTCTTGATTAATTTCTTTTGCCATTTGTATTAATTCTTCAATAACTTTAGAAGCTTCTATAGACCGATTGTTGTATTTTTGAATAGATTTACCTAGCATCTCAGAAAATTGTTTAGATACGGTTGCGTTAGTTTTCATTAATGACTTAACTTGACCTTTAAGTAATTTATTCAATAATTCAACTGCTACATTTTTCTGTTGTAATCCTTCTACATCTTTTAAGAAATCGTCAGATAAAATAGAGATATCTGGGTTTTCTAAACCGAGTGTTTGATATATATCTACAACTTCTTCAGTTACAACGGATTTTGATATCAACTGATTAATTTCAGCTTCAACTTCAGCGGGAGATTTATAAGGAACACCACCATCAGTTGAAGGAGCTAAAAGTTTAACGATTCCTGCTTTAACGGCTTTTAAGAACGCAATTTCACTATTTAATTCTTGAGCTGCTTCTTCTGTTGCACATAAAGCGAAAGCTTTGCCAAGTTCAGTGACTGTATTCACAAATCTTTGTCTTTCTTCTTCGCCTAAGCCAATCACATAATCCATCGTATTTGAGATGACATTATATCGATCAGATTTTTTATCTGATTCGAAGTCAGAATAATCATGATTATATAACATATCTTGGATAACATCGTATTTCATTAACATAATTTCTAAAGCTTTATCTGTGTCCACACCGGTTTGTTCTTTATCAGAATCTGTATACTCTTTTAAAGCTTCTTTAAGACTTTCAGCGATACCTACATAGTCCACAATAAGACCACCTGGTTTGTCTTTAAATACTCTATTCACACGTGCAATGGCTTGCATTAAGTTATGACCTTGCATAGGCTTATCGATATACATCGTGTGCATAGAAGGTACATCAAAACCTGTTAACCACATATCTCTCACAATAACGAGTTGTAGTTCATCTTCAATATCTTTCATACGGCTTTCCAGTAAGTTTCTTCTTTTTTTAGGACCAATGTGTCTCTGGAAGTTTTTAGGGTCACTTGAGGAACCTGTCATCACAACTTTGATAACACCTTGGTTATCATCATCTGAATGCCATTCAGGTTTTAACCTTACAATTTCATCATATAAATCAACCGCTATACGGCGACTCATTGTGACAATCATGCCTTTACCTTTCATCGCTTTTTGTCTTGTTTCAAAGTGATTGATAATATCAGTTGCTAAAGAATGGACACGTTGTTCTGAGCCTGATAATGCTTCTATGCGAGACCATTTAGACTTCAAACGTGATTTTACGTCGTCTTCTTGACCAGAAGTAATATCATCATAAGCTGCATCAATATCTAAATCAGTCGGTAAATTTAATGGGATTATTCGACTCTCATAATATATTTTAACCGTACTACCATCTTCAACAGCTTGTGTCATATCATACACATCAATATAATTACCGAATACCATTTGCGTATTTTTGTCTGTTGAAGATACAGGAGTTCCAGTGAATCCAACAAATGAAGCGTTAGGTAAAGCATCTCTTAAATATTTGGCATAACCATATTTAATACCTTCACCTTTTTCGTCGTAAGATGCGCTAAAACCGTATTGTGTACGATGTGCTTCATCGGCCATTACAATAACATTTCTACGTTCTGTTAAGGCATCCATAGTAACTTTGCCTTCTTCTGGTTCGAATTTCTGCATCGTTGTAAATACAATCCCTCCGGATTCAACTGACAATAGTTCTTTCAACTCTTTACGAGAATCTGCTTGTTTAGGTGTCTGTCTTAATAATCCTTTACCAGAACGACCCTTAGATTTTACAAATGTATTATATAATTGATTGTCTAGGTCATTACGGTCTGTTACAACAACTAAAGTAGGGTTATTTAACTTTTGAATTAATTTTCCTGAAAAGAAAACCATAGTCAAACTTTTACCTGAGCCCTGAGTATGCCAAATAACGCCGCCTTTACCATCTCCCTGGTCAGAAGTCGCTTCTATTGCGCGATCAACGGCTTTATTAACCGCATAATATTGATGATAAGCAGCTAAAATTTTAACAATATTACCTTTACCATCATCTTGAAATAAAATGAAATGTCGAATTAAATCTAATAATACTTCTTTATTTAACATGCCATGGATTAATACATCTAAACTTGCCATTGTAGACGAAGCTTCAGTCTTACCATCTTTTGTTCGCCATGTCATGAAACGATCATAATCTGCAGTCATAGAGCCCGCTTTTGTATTAATACCATCACTTGTTACCAATACAGCATTGTGATTAAATAATTGAGGAATTCTCATTTTATAAGTTTCCAATTGATGATAACCATCTTCTACACCTACAGATTCATTAGTAGAACTTTTAAGTTCAATGACAACAACAGGTAAACCATTGATAAACAATACAACGTCTGGTCGTTTATTGTAATCACCATTTACTACCGTCAATTGATTCACAGCCAGGAAGTCATTATTTCCTGGGTTATTAAAGTCGAATACATAAACCAAATCATTGATTGTTTCTCCATATTCATTATAATGTTCTACTTCAATCCCATTTGTGATCATTTCATGGAATATTCGATTATTTTCAATTGAATTTGGTGATTTTTCTATGGATATTTCATGAATTGCTTGTTGAATTGCATTGTTGTGTAAATCTGGGTTAATACGTCTTAAAGCGTTTTCTAAACGGTTATCCAGCACAACGTCTTTATCGCTTTCTCGTTCAGGCGTAATACCTGTTTCACTAATTTCTCTGCCATTCTTAATTGTATAACCCAGTTCTTCAAACCATTCAAGCGCAACTTGTTCTAAATCGTCCTCACTAAATTGAAAGTTCATCTTCATTCACCTCGATATCATCAGGTATCTCTATTTCACCCGCCATTAATTTTGGTAATAATGTGTCTCTTAATTGGATTAATTGTATATTTTCACATTGAAGAATATCAATACTTTTCATAAATGGTTCTACTCTATTAATAAATTTTGTTAATATTCTTTGATTTGGTACTAATATTGGCATCTTTTTAACTATTTTTGAATTAATAGCAGTTGCTATTGAAGAAGTATTCCCTAAATTCTCAAAATTAAAGTTTTTCAAATAGAGATAAGTATATAATTGATTCATATTATCAGAAACAAAGTGTGCTATTGCTTCATTAGTTGTTAATTCTTTATTTGTAATTTTTACTCTTCCAATTGTTAATTTGAAACTTAATAGTACAGAACCTTTAGGGACAACTTTAACTTTATGATTTACAATACCTTCTTCAACAATTTTTTCTTTAGCATGATTTATATACATCCCTTCACCTTTCATATCTGAAATTGAAACCCAATCTGTGCCTTCTTTTTGAGAAAATAATTCAGTTAATTTTCGAGGTGGAGTTTTTCCAATTGTGATACTGTAAATATCCTTTGCTTCTTGTACTTTCCATCCTTCAGGTATCTCACCTAATTCAGAATTAAACATCTTTCCACCACTTGATTTATATGGATTACCATTTTCATCAGGGAATTCAAAATCAACAAACCAACGTTTGAATAGTGTTTGTGAAAGTTCTTCTAGGTTTGCTATGATTTGTTTATTGTTATTTATTTTATTATCAATTTTATATAGTAAATTGCCAATTTGTTTTTCTTTATAATAGTCATGTCTAATAATATTTATTTCTTTAAGACTTTTTAAACTTATAGTTTTTTGGGTAGATCCAGTAACTTTACTTTCAATTTGTTGTTGTCCCATTGAAGATGTTAAATAATAGAATAAATATTTATTATCAATTATTTTTTTATCTACGTTTAATATTACAGTGTTTTGACCTAAACAAAATCTTTTATCATTGGTAACTAAAGCTATATTTCCATATGTACCTACCCTAGTAATTATAATATCCCCAGATTGAGGTTTATATTTTTTTGAAAACTCCAAGTAGTCATCTTCACTAACATTAAAACAACTTGATAAATCTAAAAAACCAGTTGATATATCTTTTACTCGCACCATCGGATACCCATATATGTTATAATTTTTAGGCGTTTTATGTAAAGAATCATAAAAGGTTGAAACTTTTCCAAGTTTATACTCCATAACCTAACCCCTCCAATGATTTACGGATTTGGTCCTCGAGTTCTTTTGATTTAGTAAATTGTTCACTTAAATCTGATGTAATTCGATCCATTTTTTGTTCAAATGGTTCTGAGTCCTCTTCAGTATCTGCTAAACCGACGTAACGACCAGGTGTTAAGATATATTCGTTATCTTTGATTTCTTCAGTTTTGGCAACTTTACAAAATCCTGCTTTATCTTCATATTCATTATTATTTGTTCCACGCCATGAATGATATACACTTGCTATATCTTTAATTTCTTCATTGGAGAATTCCTTTAGTGTTCTAGATACCATACTTCCAACTTTTCTTGCATCGATAAAGAGGACTTCTTCTTTACGTTCATTTTTGCCATTCTTTTCTTTATCTTTTGAAATAAACCATAAACAAACTGGTATTTGTGTTGAGTAAAATAATTGACCTGGTAAGGTTACAATACACTCTACTAAATCTTGTTCGACTAAGTTTTTGCGAATTTCTAATTCATCTTTACCGCTTGTAGACATTGAGCCATTTGCTAGAACAAAACCCGCAGTGCCACTTGGTGCAAGTTTAGAAATCATATGTTGAATCCATGCATAGTTGGCATTTCCTTTTGGAGGAACACCAAATCTCCAACGATAGTCATCTAATAATTTTTCTTGTCCCCAATCGCTTGCATTAAAAGGCGGATTAGCAAGGATGAAATCTGCTTTTAGCCCTTTATGTAAATCATTAAGAAACGTGTCAGCATGATGGTCTCCTAAATCACTATCAATACCTCTAATTGCCAAATTCATTTTCGCTAATTTCCAAGTTGTTGGATTTGATTCTTGACCATATACAGCAATATTATCTAAACGTCCTTGGTGACGCTCTACAAAACGTTCACTTTGTACAAACATACCTCCCGAACCGCAACATGGGTCATAGATTCTTCCTTCATAAGGTTCAATCATTTCAACAAGTAGTTTAACAATTGACGCAGGTGTATAGAATTCACCCGCATTTTTACCTTCAGCACTCGCAAACTTCGCGATAAAGTATTCATAAACACGACCTAAGATGTCTTGCTTTTTACTTTCAGAGTCTCCAACTTTAAAAGTAAATAGATCAATAATATCGCCTAATTTTTCTTTATCTAATGCTGGTCTAGAATAATCTTTAGGTAACACGCCTTTTAATGATTCATTTTCTTTTTCAATTGCTATCATCGCTTTATCAATAATTTGACCAATTTCTGGTTTCTTTGAATTATCGTTAATATATTGCCAACGTGCTTCTTTAGGAACCCAGAAGATATTCTCTGCTAAATACTCATCTTTATCCTCCTCGTCAGCATATTCATCATTTAACAATTCCTCATACTTCTCTTCAAATGAATCTGATACATATTTTAAAAATATGATACCTAATGCTACATTCTTGTATTCTGCTGCATCCATACTCCCACGTAATTTATCTGCAGCTTGCCATAATTTTTCTTCAAAGCCTATAGTTGCCATTAATAACACCTCTTAATTTAATGTTAAATTAACTATAGCAAAAATAGTAAATGTTTGTGTAAGATTTTATTAATATTTAATTTACCTAGACTATCAAAAAGATATAGATTATTATTATTTTAAACTGGAAAAAAGGAGTGAATTAAAATGAATAAAAAATACAAACTGAAACGATATGATAAAAGATTTAGAGGTAGTTGGTGTTACAAATGTGAAGATTCATATTCTTACCTTTGTAAAGACTGTGGTTATTGAAGATACTGTTGCCATTGTTAATTGAAAAATTTTTTTATGAATATTAGGTCAAAATTTTTCTGTATCAAAAGCACCATGGTAAATAATAAATATTTATTGAAAACAAATAGAAAAAGGAGAGGAACCTCCTTTTAACTTTAAACAATATTTAATAATGGGAGAGAAAAATATTATGAAGGAATTTTTAATGATATTTTTTAATAAATATGAATTAAAAGCTATTATAGCTCCAGGAATGATAAGTATCATGTCTTTCTTTACTACCTTGATAATATATTTTCCTGATAGTTTAAATTTAGGTTCTAGTCTAATTGTAATAATTCTATTGATTTTTTATATCTATTTATTTTCAATCATAGCAAGAGAAAATGGTAAAATGGTTGAAAAAAAGTTGTTTTCTCAATCATCAAATGTTTATCCCACTACACAAATTTTAAGATATTCAGACGACACTTTAAATATAAAAACCAAAGAAAGATATCACTCTTTTTTACAAGAAAGCGTTCCTTGTATAGAACTTCCTAGCTACGAAGATGCTAGAGACAAAAAAGAGAATTATTTTGATGATGAGTACGACTCAGCAATTGATTGGTTATTAAAAAATACAAGAGAAGATTATATGACTGCTCAACATAATATGGAATATGGCTTCTATCGTAATTTATTAGGAATTAAATATATTGGTATTATAATTGTTTTAATATCTATAGTATTCAGTATTGTTGTTTTTATACTATCTCAAGAAAATGATACGATTCAACTAGTACTTTCTAGTATTATTAACGTGTTTTTTTTGTATTTTTGGATTTTTAAAGTTACTAAAACACAGACTAGAAAATCTGCAAAACGTTATGCTCAATCTTTATTAGCTAATTGTGATTTTAAAAGTTAATTGTATGTAGTTACACTTCCAATATATTTTAAATTATCATAAATTGTGCGAATGTTAGAGTCTTTTTCAAGATTTTTAGCCTCATAGTTTAAATTACTCACATATATATTGACAGTACCAGTTTGACAGTCAAATACTATATCGCCTGCTTTTCTTTGAGTAATTGTAGTATAATTACTATAATAGTATAAATCTTTTGAGTTAGCTTCTCCTACAACAATAAGCTTAGGGTTTAATTTATTTAAGATATTACTCGGTACTCTTCCACTTTTTCTAGAATGGTGAGGTGCAAATAATATATCTACTTTTTCCCAGTTAACTTCATTTTCGATTTTTTCCATAAAATCAGTAGTCAAGTCTCCCATCCACAAAGCAGTCACTCCTTTATCTAATTTATACTGAATGATAGGAGATATATCATTAAAACTGATTTTTTCTGCTGCTTTTTGTAATTCATTTTTAAAATACTCATTGTCTGTATCAGGCCATAATATATTAATACCGGAACTACCTCGTGATTCATCGCTAATATTCATCCATTTTCTTTGACTATCTTTATGTATGTAAAAACCTTTGTTAGAATCTCTCAATTTTTTATATTCTTCAAAACTTTGACTAAAATCATTTTTTTTAGCATTATTTTTTACGCAATAAAAATTAGTGATATTTAAATTTTTATTTAATAACTCAAGTCCATGAATGTGATCTTCATCTGGATGAGTAGATATAAATCTAACAATTTCTTTTGTAGAAGCTATCTCTAATATTTCTTTTATTATAATATCTTTTTTATCATTATATAAACAGCAATCTATAATAGAGAAATTATCTGTACCGTGTTTAATGTAAAACATATCACCATTTCCTACTGAATACGATTTAATTATACTCAAATTAGTAATCCTCCTTTAATTAATAACAAATTGTATTAAGAATATATTAAGTAATGTAATTATAAGCGTTTATTACTTAAAGTAAAAGAATATATAATATTACTTAAAATGACGTAAAAATAATTTTTTAGTAAAAGCACTAATAAGGGGAACCTTATCAAAAACCGCATCATTTATGATATGCTTCACCGCGCATAATTTTAAACGCACGGTAGACTTGCTCGATTAAGACGACGCGCATCATCTGGTGTGGAAATGTCATTTTACTGAATGATAGGGCGTAGTCGCTTCTGTTTAAGACGTCTTGATGCAAGCCATTGGAACCACCGATAATAAATGTGAAGTCGCTTTGACCGCGTGTCATGCGGCTTTCTAATTCTTTAGCAAGTCCTTCAGAAGTCAGCATATTGCCTTTTATTTCTAAAGTAACGACTGTGGATTGTGGTTTTACTTTTGCTAGTAAGCGTTGGCCTTCTTTTTCTTTCACTTGTTCAACTTCTTTGTCACTCATATTTTCGGGTGCTTTTTCATCTGGTACTTCAATAATTTCAATTTTGGAATACGCACCTAAACGTTTTTCGTATTCAGCTATTGCTTGTTTCCAGTATTTTTCTTTTAATTTGCCAACTGCAAGTATAGTAATTTTCATAATTTGCCTCCTGTAAAAGCTTAAAAATCAATAGTTATTAGACTTATCCACAAGTTATACACTTATTCACACAATTCCCTCTTATTATAACAGGAATGTATACGATAATTTAAAATAATTTACGTTTTTTTCACAAGTAAGGGTGGATAACCTGTTTATTTGTGGATAACTCTGTGTATAATGTGGGTATTTCTATGTTAATTGTGCACATCTCTGGATAACTTTGGATAAATAAGTGGATAAGTTGCCGATTGTCTTACATACTTATTCACAAAATTTACGCTTATTTTACAAAATATCATGTTCTTTCAAGCTATTATGCAAGTTATCCACTGCTTATAAATTATAAGGTAAATGCATATATGTAACTAATTTAATGGACTAATCATTTTATAAAAATCGTTTGTTAAACAAATCTCTAATTTAGTTAAAATAATTTCGTCGTGCCATCACCACAACATGACTAGCGTTAAAGTGAGACTAAGCTAAGGCTCATGCATAAGTCTCTGATAACTCACTAATATGAAAACTGATGCTTTAACTAGATTTACGTTTAGCCATCGTATTAAGAAGTACTCAATTTCATTTCATATGCCAACTACGCTTTGAATCATCTTCAGCTCACCCATTAAAATCATCTATCTATTCAAACATGCCATTTCAACAATAGCTTACAGTAGTCTTGGATTAATACACAAAAAAGCCCTAACCGCTTCAATAAAGGGTAAGGGCTTCTCATTATAGTGTATATATTGGTGTGGCTTGAGCTTTGTCTGTGTCGCAGAGGAGCACTTCTTTCTCTGTATCGATGTCGTGTTCGTTTAGGACTTGGCCAACACTCATGCGAGCAAGATCTTTCATGTTGTTATCTTGTGATAAGTGGGATAGGTAAATGCGTTTCGTGTTGCCTGTAATGACGTCTGTCATGGCAAGCCCTGCATCTTCATTAGATACGTGTCCCATATCACTGAGGATACGTTGTTTTGTTTTCCATGGATAGCCGCACATACGAAGCATGTCAACATCGTGATTACTTTCAAATACGAAAGCATCACTGCCTTGAATCATGCCTTTCATGCGATCTGAAACGTAGCCTGTATCTGTAAGTATCGTGAACTTTTTATAATTATTATGGAAGATATAAAACTGTGGATCTATGGCATCGTGAGACACGTTGAATGACTCAATATCAAAGCCTGCAATAGATTTAGTCTCGTATGGATTAAAAATGAATTTTTGATCCATTGGGATTTTACTATCTTTCTTTTCGATTGCTGTCCATGTTTTTTCGTTTGCGTAAATTGGCAATCCGTATTTACGCGCTAAGACACCAAGGCCTTTGATATGGTCGGAATGTTCATGTGTTACTAAAATGCCGTTTAAATTTTTAATTTGTTTGTCGATCTGACCAAACAGTTCTTCCATTTTCTTACCTGTCAGGCCTGCATCGACGAGAATACTACCTTTATCACTTTCTACATAAGTGGCGTTACCTGTACTACCACTCGCTAAGACACTCATTCGTATCAAGCGATTCACCCTTTCTAATCGATAAACACTCGTTGCTTATAATTTGTATAGGCAGTCTACGGTTTATGTGACCTCAACATGCCTTCTGTCTAATTATTAAAGTTTTTATATCTAGTTGAAACTGTTTTTTTAAATTATGTACTTTTGAACTATCCTATGTGGTACATCTTTATGTTTACATGCGTTCATCTTAAATCAACGCAGTTGGTTTATAACTTTGATTTAACAATAATCTATTTTAACATACTTTGAAGCTTAAATTGAATTTAATGTTTAATATGGTGTCTTGA
This sequence comes from Staphylococcus sp. GDY8P119P, assembly GCF_017892075.1. Classification (NCBI taxonomy): domain Bacteria; kingdom Bacillati; phylum Bacillota; class Bacilli; order Caryophanales; family Staphylococcaceae; genus Staphylococcus; species Staphylococcus sp. GDY8P119P. Next base: position 249,511 of record NZ_JAESKJ010000004.1, on the reverse strand, counting down.
TTTTTTAAATACTGTATCTTAAAGCACATAATAAAAGAGCGGTATCAAAATCAATGTGAATACTTTTGATTTCGTATATCCGCTCTCTTATTTTTATGATAAATCTTTCAATACTCACTAAACGTTGTGCTTGCGTGAAGTCATAAATACTATGTTTGCACTATTCTTCAACAATTTTAGGACTGTCTGAAATGGCTTCGACGTAATATGTCTTGGATTCGTCTTTATGTTTTACTTTGATTTCCCAATTGGCTTCTAGTACTTGCACGTTAGGCTCTTTAACGACGGTATAATAGCCGAGTCGGACGTTGGTCACTTCATCGTTTCTTTTAAGATAACGATTATAATACAGTGCTTCTATCGAACTTCTCGCAGTATTTACTTGTTTCTTATCGTTGTTTGCACCTTCTGATGGCTCTATCGATTTCATAGCGGTTTGTCTGTAACTCGACGCTTTACCATCGTCATTGATATTAAATTTAAGTTGTGCTTTACTATTGTTCATTATTGGAAAATCGTTGTAAGTCTGTTCAAAGGTGACGTGTTTATCGTCAATTTTACTCATTTCGTAATTTTGGCCTTTAAAGATTTTATCTTTAACATATGATTTTAAATCTGTGTATTGGTCATTACTCACATCAATCGGGTCATTGATTTCACCTTTGATTTTTTGACCGTCTGCTTCGCTTGAAATACTTGAACGTGCTTTTGCATAAGATGAAAAATCATTAGATCTTGCAGTGAGCAATTGCATTTCTATATTTTTAACACTTGGCAAATTTTCAGGAATTTCTATTTTTTCTTGTTTAAAATTCACTGCATTTTCTTCAGCGCTATCGTTAATATGAGATTTATTGACTTTATCAATATAGATGATGATAAGGCTAATATTTACTAGAATAAATACAAAAATAAATAACGTTTTCGTGTGTTTCCAGTTCATTTATTCTAGCCCCCTATCTTTGTATGCACGCCACTTGTCATCGTACTCTACATACCAACATGGCTTAAATTCACTGTTGCGCTGGATTTCTATATCTCCGTTGTCCTGTTTATCTTCCATTCGGTAACCAATCGTCATGTTGGTAACCTTTTCGAAATCTATTTCAGGATTATTGGCTAGTTCCGAACGCACAGTTTCAGCACCTGGCAGGTTGACTTCTTTTTCGCCACTATCAATCGTCACATTCGCTTTTAATAACGTACGCGCATAGCCATAAATACCTTTATTGCCCCAAGAGACTTTCAATGTATTTAAATCGTCGTCGTTAAACGTTGGTCGTCCATTCAAGAACATTTGATAAGTCAGATCGCCACGTTTGTCGTCCGTATGGAACAATCTGAAATCATCTGTAAAACCACCATGATTATTGATGTATGCATAGGTACTTGGAATGCTTTCTTGCATGTTTGTTGAACGGTTTTCATCTTCTAATAGATTTGTGTAGCGATATTTTTCGGTTTCATCGTTGTAATTGGCTACACCTGTATTATTGTTGTAAGTGACTGAGCCACTTCTTGAGCTACGCACTACAACAGAATCGTTAAATAGTATTGAATTCATGGTATCCACACTAATGTGATTATAGATTGTATGATAGGATTTTTGTCCTTTTGGTGACTTCGGTGCAAAGATATGTGTCGCTTTATCTATCGTATCTTTATTGGTAATAATTTCTGTGTAAGGTTGCATATGTTTGTGCTGCTTTTCCAATGCTTCCGTGAATTTATCTGCCTTCACTGTTGTCGTCATACGTACAACATTGTGTCTATCTTTACTTATCGCATAAAGTTTAATTTTGCCATCTTGATTGTTATCTATTAACAGACGATCAAATTTAAAGTTGTTGGGTACTTTGGCATTAATATTTAAAACTTGACCTAAATATGTAGCGAGTGGCATATCATAGGTGAAGTCCAATACTAAAAATTCATCGCTCAAGTCCGGAATAATTAAATTATGATTGCTATGCATTTGTTCCGCGTGTAATACACGGTGATTTTTCAAAGGTTTAATTGTTTCTTCGACATTGCTGCGTGTTGCTTCCATACCTTCTGTGCTTTCACCTTTTGAGTGAATGACTTGATATGGTGTAATCACTTGTGGCATGCCTTGTTTCAAAGGTTTACCGATTGTGTTTGATTTCGCTTCTTTTTTACTATTATCTTGTTTATCTACATTAGCCAAATCGGGTGAAAAGTTCCATGTCATATAGGTTAAAATCGCACTCATGAGTACTAAAAGAAATAGGATAATAGATTTAATTAGCTCTTTACTCTGCATCCCAATCACCATCTTCTAGTACTTCACATGGAAGCGTAATAAAGATTGACGTACCTTGTCCTTCTACACTATTTGCCCAAATGCGACCATTATGCGCTTCGACGATTTCTTTAGAAATGGCTAAACCTAATCCTGTACCACCCATTTTTCGTGTCCGTGCTTTATCTACACGGTAGAAACGGTCAAAGATTTTATCTACTTTATTGATAGGGATACCAATGCCGTTATCTTTAACGCGAATAGTCATACGATTATACAGTGAGTTCTGTTTCACGTGAAACTCAACGCGTTTATCGCCACGTGAATACTTCATAGCGTTGGTAATGACATTATCAAACACTTGTGTCATCTTATCTGGATCAATTTCTGTAAAGATGGTTTGTTTTGGAATTTCACGTACAAATGTCGTATCTTTCGCTGACATTTCATGGCGGTTAATAATTTTATTGATAAACATGTTAAAGTCGACAATTTCTTTTGTAATCTGATCTGATTCGTTATCCATTTTTGATAATTGTAATAAATCGTTAACGAGTCGAATCATACGTTCCGTCTCTTCACGTGTCACTGATAGGAATTGTGGTGCTAACGCATCATCTTTCCATGCACCGCTTTCTAATGCTTCGATATAACTATTCATGGACGTTAATGGCGTTCGTAATTCATGTGAAACATTTGCGACGAATTCGCGACGTTCTTGTTCCACTTGTTGTTGTTCTGTTACGTCGTGAAGTACAGCAATATAGCCTGTAACGAAGCCAGTCTCTTGTACGATTGTACTGAAGTTTACACGAGCAATAATGCCTTCACTTTCATTGATATCTAATAAGAAACTATCATTATTTTCTTGAATTTCATCTAATGAAAAGTCTTCTTCTAATTTAAGCATATTTAACATGTAATGACCGATAATTTCTTCTTTCATCATGCCTAGCATCGTTAATGCCATATCGTTGACAATGCGCACACGGCCACGACGATCAGTTGCGATAATACCATCACTCATATGTGTAATAACAGAGTCTAAGCGTCGTTTTTCACTTTCCGTATTTGCTTGTGCTTCTTGTACACGCTTGGATAAATTATTAAAGGCTAGTGCAAGTTCACCAATTTCATCATTACCGTAAATTTTAACACGTTGCGTGTAGTTACCTTTAGACATCTCAACAGTTTGGTTACGCATATCAGTAATTGGCTTTGTGATAGTGCGTGCAATAAAGAAACCTAATATCACTGTAATTAATAGCGAGATGCCTGTCCCAACAATAAAGATTTGGTTGATGTTACTTAATTGGTTGTAGACATCATTGATATCTGCTTCTATATAAACATCACCAATTGTCCCATCATCTGATGTCTTCACAGGTAAATTGTAGACCCACACACGTTGTTTACCATTACCATAGTCTTTCAATACCGTATGGCTATTAATTTCTCCTAGAGATAGCGCTTTTTGTATCGAGCTATCATTAGCTTTTTGATTTATTAGACTACGCGTAGACTGCTTTGAGGTAGCCATGATAATTTGATCTTTATCAATAAAACGAATTTCTTCTATTTCTTGTCTATTGGCATACTCATTCAATAAATTTTGTACTTCTTTTTGCGCATTGACCGAGTTGTCTTCGTCATAGACTTTTTCTATATTAATTTCTATTTGTTTCGCGTATTGCGAGATATTATTTTTAAATGTTTGTGTTAATTCTTTTTCTAGACTATTGGTAAAGTATAAACCGATAATCTGCATACCGATTACGATTAACAATACATAGACAATAACAAGTTTCGTGTGTAGAGATTGAAAATGTTTAAGCCACTTCATTTAATATTGTCCCCTAATCATGTTGTTGGAGGAAGTATCCAACACCACGGCGTGTCACTATATATTCTGGATGTGATGGATCGTCTTCAATTTTTTCACGTAAGCGACGAATCGTTACGTCTACTGTACGTACATCACCAAAATAGTCATAGCCCCAAACAGTTTGTAATAAATGTTCACGTGTCATAACTTGACCCATGTGTTTAGATAAATAATGGAACAGTTCGAATTCACGGTGTGTTAATTCAATATCTGTACCACGTTTTTTTATAGAATATGCATCTGGATAGATAACAATATCTTTTATTGTAATTTCATTAGATGCATCGTTCACTTCTTGTGCTGGTTGTGAATAATGACGACGTAAGTTTGCTTTGACACGCGCAATTAATTCACGCGTGCTAAATGGCTTCGTCACATAGTCATCGGCACCAAGTTCAAGACCCAACACTTTATCGATTTCTGAGTCTTTTGCGGTTAGCATAATAATTGGCATTTCATATTTTTTGCGTACTTCACGGCACACTTCCATGCCATCGCGACCAGGTAACATAATGTCTAATAAGACAATGTCTGGTTCTTCATCATATATTAAATCTACTGCGTCATTGCCATCATATGCACAGAATACTTCATAACCTTCTTTTTTCAAGTTGAACTCTAAAATATCAGCAATTGGTTTTTCGTCATCTACTACCACAACTTTTCTAGCCATATTTATAAACCTCATTTCTAAATTGTAGTACGTTTACATATTTTTCTACGCATTTCTCTATAATATAATTTACCATTTATAGCGTGCTAATTCTATTTTTCTAAACAAAAAAATAAATTGGTATATTGTAAAATTATAACATTTTTTACTATTAATGGGTTAATAATAGATATATTAAGCCTACACAACATGATATCACTGTGCGACTATATTGCCCATAGTCTATAAAAAAGTGATACATATCTCAGCAAGGGACATGTTATTTTGGCTAAGCTATTTTGAGATAGCTTAGTCATTATTTGAACATGAGGTCGCTTATACTGGGAATGCATCACGTTTACAACGATACTTTTATGAACTGAGCTAATTTGCACTAACATGAATTATTTTAAAGTCTACATTTTAAATTGACCATTCACCTAGCATCAGTTCGTTATGCAAACGAAGGCGCTCACTTTAAAATTCATGCATCCATAACTACTACCTTCAATTGAATTGAGTTTGAAATATGTAGCTTAGAAAATTGCACAAAAAAATGCCCATCCTATTGGATGGGCAATACGGTCTCGACGGGAATCGAACCCGCGATCTCCTGCGTGACAGGCAGGCGTGTTAACCGCTACACTACGAGACCTAAAAATGGTGACTCCTACGGGACTCGAACCCGTGTTACCGCCGTGAAAGGGCGGTGTCTTAACCGCTTGACCAAGGAGCCTCTCTTAAGCACAAGATAAATTATATCAACTCTCATTATGGTTGACAAGCTATTTTTTAAATTTATTTAGTATAATTTTCTATCATTAATGTATAAAGTAAGAAAATAATGCTCAACGCTGACAAATCAGTATTTTATCTGCTTCATAACTTATTTTTTGAGCATCAATACTCTGTGATTTGCTCTATAATTATCTACTTTTTCATTTTTATTTCAAAACCCAAATAATAAATACAAAATCTTTTTTGTTTTAAATTTATTTTGCTAAAATTATAATTAGTATAAATAAGGAGGCACAATATTGGCAAAAATATTATTTGTAAATCCAGGTTCTGCTGGACATGTAAACCCAACAATTGCAGTTGTTAAAGAACTAGTCAATCGTGGTGAAGAAGTTGTTTACTACGCGAGCGATATATATAAAGATAAATTGAAAGATACTGGTGCTGAAATTAGAACGTTACCTACAGAAGCGATTATGACAGCTTTCACTGATCATGAAAATCATCATTTATTTAATGTGATCAATGGTTTATTAAAAACTGTAGATATCATTGTGCCACAAATTTTAAGAGAAACTGAAAATGAGCATTTTGATTATATGATTCATGATTCTATGTTTAGTTGTGGTTATATATTAGCGCAAAAATTAAATTTACCATCGATTTCATCAGTATCTTCATTTGCCCATACAAAAACATCTTTTGAAACATTCATTAATCATTTAACTTCGACTGTGAGCAAACAAGAAATTCAACATGCTGATGAAACATTTAACACTTTGAAAGCCCATGTTGAATCAACATATGATGTAACCATTCCTTCCCGTTTTGAAGTCATGAATAACCCGGGAAATATTAATATCGCTTATGTAATGAAAGGATTCCAAGTCGGTTATGACGCCTTTGACCCTGAATATTACAAATTTGTTGGTCCTTCCATACTCGAACCTAAAGATTCTGGCTTTATGGATCACATTGATACCACACGACCAGTCGTTTATATTTCTCTTGGAACGGTATTCAATCAAAATATTGAATTTTTCAATCTTTGCTTTGAAGCATTTGCAGATATCGATGCTTCATTTGTTGTATCAATCGGTCATGATAATCAACTTGAAGATTTCAATGCGATACCATCTAATTTTACTGTTGAACATGTTGTGCCACAAACAGAATTATTGCAACATACGACACTATTTTTAACACATGCTGGTATGAATAGTACGAATGAAGCAATGTTGATGGAAGTACCTATGTTAGCTTTTCCACAAAGCGCGGATCAACCTGTTGTGGCTCGCCAAATCGAAAAACTACTTGTTGGTCGTCAATTACAACTAGAAAATATAACGTCTCATGATTTAAAACAAATCGTCTTAAACATGCTAGATGAAATACCAAGCTATCAACGTAATATCAGAAAAGTTAAATCTATACAATCTAGTAATAAAACAGGTTATCAGCTAGCAGTCGATCACATTCTAAACTTTCGTAATCAATATGTAACACATTCAACGATATAAATAAAAACACCTTGTAACGATGTCCATCTCAGGCTACATCAACAAGGTGTTTCTTTCATATTAACATTTTATTATTTTACATTTATAAATTCGTTAACATAGGTTAACGACTTACCATAATGATTTTAATAAGTTTGTTTGATTACGGTCTGGTCCTACAGAGAAGATTGAAATTTGAACGTCACACAACTCAGAAATACGTTCTAAGTATCTACGTGCATTGTCTGGTAACTCATCTAATGAGCGACAACTTGTAACATCTTCAGTCCAACCTGGTAACGTTTCAAAAATCGGTTTACAACGCTGTAAGTCATTTAAGTTCGCTGGATATTCAGTAATTTCTTTACCGTCTAATTCATAAGCTGTACAAATCTTCACTTCTTTTAGACCTGTTAAGACATCGATAGAGTTGATTGATAAATCGGTAATACCACTCGCACGACGAGAGTGACGTAATACAACTGAATCGAACCAACCTACACGACGTGGACGGCCTGTAGTTGTACCGTATTCACGGCCAACTTCACGGATGTGGTGTCCATCATCATCAAATAGTTCTGTTGGGAATGGGCCATCACCGACACGTGATGTATAAGCTTTACATACGCCAATAACTTTAGATACGTAAGTTGGACCAACGCCACCACCAACAGTTACGTTACCTGCAACTGGGTTACTTGACGTAACAAATGGATATGTTCCGTGGTCGATATCTAACATAACGCCTTGTGCACCTTCAAATAATACTTTTTCTTCAGCTACAAATGCATCATCCAATACTTTTGCAGTGTCCGTAACGAACGCTGCTAAACGTTGGCCTGCTGCGTAATAAGTTTCAAAGATTTCTTCAAATGAAGGACATGCTTTATCAAACATACCTTTAAAATATGCTGATTTGTATTCAATATTTTCTTTTAATAATTTTTCAAACGTTTCTTTGTCTAATAAATCTGCTACACGGATACCGATACGTTGTGCTTTATCTACATAAGCAGGACCGATACCTTTTTTCGTAGTACCAATTTTATTATCTCCACGGCGTTCTTCTTCATATTCATCTTGTTTTATGTGATAAGGTAAAATAACTTGAGCACGATTTGAAATACGTAAATTATCTGTAGAAATACCTCTTTCATTTAAACCGTCTAACTCTTTCAATAATGCGACTGGATCTATAACTACACCATTTCCAATAACTGCTAGTTTTTCTTTATAGAAAATACCAGATGGTACTAAGTGCAATTTATATGTTTCGCCACCAAATTTAATTGTATGACCTGCATTGTTACCACCTGAAAAACGTGCAATAACATCTGCTTGTTCTGCTAAAAAGTCTGTGATTTTACCTTTACCTTCGTCTCCCCATTGTGTCCCAACAACTACGATTGATGACATATGAGCACCTCCAAGTTTTTCTCAATTAACCATTAAGTATTCTACCAATACCACACTAATAATGCAAACAAAAATCGAACATTGATTTTTTACATTTTTTCAAATTTTGTTGAGTGTCCAAAAAAGCTATTGCACACCTTAAACATAGTGTCATCGAGGTTTTCAAACCGATATCCACTTTTTCGCAACACATACTTCATCAAAAACGAAAGAACTAAAAACAAACAAAAACCGTACAATTAATAAAAGTATTTAAAAATCGTACGGAAAAATAAATTTTATTCTTTTTTCTTAACCCATGTCTGCATGTGCATAATCAATATCTGTAAATTTGTTATACTGCTTCATAAAATGTAATTTAACAGTCCCTGTTGGGCCATTACGTTGCTTCGCTATTATAATTTCAATCTCACCATTATCATCATTTGTTTGTGGTTCAAAGTTCGTATCTCCATCATCATCGTCTTCATCTTCGCCACGATTATAGTAATCATCACGATATAAGAATGCGACGATGTCAGCATCTTGTTCGATTGATCCTGATTCACGAATATCACTCATCATTGGCCGTTTATCTTGACGTTGCTCTACGCCACGTGATAACTGACTTAATGCTATAACCGGACATTCCATTTCTCTGGCAATCGCCTTTAATGTACGAGAAATTTCTGATACTTCTTGTTGTCGGTTATCTGAGAATCTCGAACCACTACCTGAGATTAATTGCAGATAGTCAATGACTACCATGTCTAAACCGTGTTCTTGTTTTAAACGACGGCATTTTGAACGAATATCTGTAATTCTAATACCTGGTGTATCATCAATAAATATCTTTGTTCTAGATAATTTACCTACTGCTATGGTAAAGCGATTCCAGTCTTCTTCCGTCATCATACCCGTTCTCAAACGGTTAGAATCTACGTTGCCAGAGCTACAAATCATACGTGTTGCTAATTGATCTGCACCCATTTCCAGTGAAAATATACCGACTGAGAAATGGTCTTCATGTGTAGCAACTTTTTGCGCAATATTAAGTGCGAAGGCAGTCTTACCTACTGACGGTCTGGCAGCCAGAATAATTAAATCGTTACGGTTAAAGCCCGCAGTCATCTGGTCTAAATCTCGATAACCAGTTGGAATACCAGGCGTTTGACCACTATTTTGATCAAGTAATTCTGCATTCTCATACACTTCTCCAAGCACATCTCTAATATCTTTGAATCCATCGCTTTCACGTGTAGATGACAATTCTAATATTCGACGTTCTGCATCGTTCAAGATTGTATCTAATTCTAATTCATCATTATAACCATCGTTAGCAATGCTATCAGCAGTTTGTATCAACTTACGTTTTGTTGCATGCTTAAATACGATATCTGTATAATATTGAATATTTCGAGTTGTCGGTACATTACTAGATAATTCTGCTAGATATTGTGGGCCACCCGCTTCATTTAGTCGTCCTTCATGTGACAGTTGATCCATAATTGTAACCACGTCAATATCTTTATTATCTTCGTTGAGGTTCATCATGGCTCTAAAGATGTGTTGATGCGCGCCTCTATAAAATGACTCAGGAAGTAAGACTTCCTGAGTTTTGTTTATCAATTCCGGATCTATGATAATGGCACCTAAGACAGATTGTTCAGCCTCATTACTGTGGGGCATTTGATTTTGTTCATACATTCCATCCATTATGATTACACCTCATATCTCAATCCGTTTTTATTGTTCAACTGTGTGTACACGAATTGTACCTTCTACTTCTTTATCTAATTTAACTGGTACATTTGTGTAACCCAAGGCATGTATACCGTTTGGTAAATCCATTTTACGCTTGTCAATTTTTATATCGTGTTGTTGTTGTAGTGCTTGAGCGATTTGTTTAGTACTTACTGAACCAAATAATTTTCCCGCATCGCCTGTTTTAGCAGATACTTCAACTTCAATTTGACTCAATGTTTCTTTTAATTTTTTAGCATCTTCAATTTCTTGTTGGCGTTCCGCTTCTGCAGCTTCATTTTTCTTTTCAAGTTGTTTTAAATTACCTGGTGTAGCTTCTACTGCATAATTTTTCTTCAATAAGAAGTTGTTGGCATAGCCTACTGGTACATCCTTAACTTCGCCTTTTTTACCTTTACCTTTAACGTCTTGTGTGAATATTACTTTCATGAATTTTCACTCCTACTCATTTGTTCTGTTATAGCTTGTTGTAATTGTTCGATTGCTTCATCAACAGTGACATCTTTTAATTGTGTAGCTGCATTAGTTAAATGGCCACCGCCACCAAGTGCTTCCATTGTCAGCTGAACATTAACTGCACCGAGTGAGCGGGCAGACATACCGACTAAATTATCTTCTCTTCTAGCAACTACATACGAAGCTTCTACACCATCTAAACTTAACAGTTCATCCGCTGCTTGTGCAACTGTTACAGGATGATAGATTTTTTCGTTCGAACCATGTGCAATTGCGACACCGTTGTCTTGTAGTTTCACTGTTTGGATTAATTCAGTACGATTAATGTACGTATCTAAGTCATCTTTCAAGAAGTGCTGCGTTAATATTGTATCTGCACCATGTGCACGTAAATAACTTGCCGCATCAAATGTTCTTGAACCTGTACGCAATGTGAAATTACGTGTATCTACAATAATACCTGCAAACATAATTGTCGACTCTAAACGTGTTAATCGTTGTTCTGTTGGTTGATATTCTAGCAATTCAGTCACTAGTTCTGCAGTTGAACTTGCATATGGTTCCATATAAACCAATAGTGGACTAGAGATAAAGCTTTCACCACGTCTATGATGATCAATCACAACTTTACGATTAGCTTTGTTTAATATGTTTTCGTCAATAACCATTTCTGGTTTATGTGTATCTACAACTACTAAAGTTGTCTTAGACGTCATGACGTCCCATGCTTCGTCAGATGTAATAAAACGCTCTTTTAGTTCAGGCTTTTCATCGACTGCATTCATCACACGACGTAACGTCGGATCTATATCTGAATCATTCAACACAATGTAAGCATCCAAATTGTTCATCATAGCGAATCGTGAGACACCAATCGCTGCACCAATAGCATCTAAGTCAGGACGCGTATGTCCCATAATGATGACTTTGTCGCCTTCCATTAATATATCTTTTAGTGCATGAGAAATCACACGTGCTCTAACACGTGTACGTTTCTCCATAGGGTCAGTCTTACCACCATAAAAACGCACATTTCCGTTCATATGCTTAATCGCAACTTGGTCGCCACCACGACCTAATGCTAAATCAAGTCCAGATTGAGATAATTCACCTAAATCGATTAAATTCTCTGAGCCTTCACCTACACCAATACTTAATGTCAATTGCGCACGGTAACCCACACTTTTTTCACGTAATTGACTCAGTATACTAAAATTAGATGCTTCAATTTCATTTAAAATACGTTGGTTTAAATAGGCAACAAATTGGTCTGAACTATAACGCTTGAAATAAATGTTATATTCAGTTGCCCATCTACTGATTACACGCGTGACCATAGAGTTAATCTCTGAACGTTGCGTATCATTCATATTTTGCGTGATCTCATCATAGTTATCTAAAAATAGTGTTGCGATAATTGGTTTAGATGCTTCATATAATTCTTGTGTATGTATTTCTTCTGTTATATCGAAGAAATACAATACATGTTCTTTTTCTGAATATCTCACGCGATAGTGATATTCATTTTCTTGAATTTCCACTTCTTGTGTTTTTTCTAACTGTTTTAATATATTAGGATATACCTCATTGACTGGATCAGAAATTACATTTCGATCTAGACGATCCGACATAAATTGGTTCATCCACTCTATGTTTTCGTTTTCATCTAAGATAATCATCCCAATAGGTAATCTTTTAATAGCAGTATTACTGCTTGCTGAGATTTTTCCACTCAGATTATCTACATAGTTATCCAATTTTTGTAAAGCTTGTCTTACCATTAGTACTGTCCCTACGATTATGATGAGTAATACAACAGTAGCTATACCTGCAATCAATTGATTAAAAATAAACCAAACGACGACAAGCGCTATTGCTGTGAGCACCATAATAATAAATGGTAAAATCAACGCTTTTTTAGTGGATTGACGGTTCATTTTTCCACCTCAAATCATTTTTTAATGATACGTTTTAAATTGATACATAAATCTACAAATCCCAGGAGACTCACAATATGTGTTAATGGCATTAAAATTGTCCCTATTACCATTAATATCACTGTAAGTGCTGGCGGCATTGATTTCGCTTTTCCGAAAAAGTGAATCACACTTAACCCCTGAATGTACATACATAATGATAACACAATTTCAAAGTTTAAGACGATCGTTTGAAACGCACTTGGTTGCGTTGAAAACATAACACAAATTAATACAATAATATACATCCATAAGACAGAACGCTTCATTTGCCAAGCATATAATGGTTTGAATATGGGTGTAGCGATTTTGAATTTACGCAAGATTGGAAAAGTGATAATTAAATTGATTAATATAAGTAGAAATACGCCAATGATTATATAACTTGGTAGTTGTACTGCTGATTGGCGGAAAGCCTCTTCAAACATTTGTTTATAATCTGCGTTGACTGAAGCGCTGGAAATTATGTGATACATCTGTTCTTTAATCGGTTTGATTAATGAAGCAGCACTCGATATTTTTTTTGATGCTTGTAACACCATAAATGCAATTAATGCAATAATACTAATTAAAGTCGTTGTTATATATAGTATACGTTCTTTTGATGTTCGTTCTTTTAATAATTGACCCACTACAAAACTTACTACGAACAAGAGGATCATGATACTTAACACGAATATATTACCTAATAACGTAGTTAGCACAACTGTAATGACTGCCGTTAAGCCAAAAGATTCTACAGATTTATGCCATAAAATAATACCTGGAATTGTTGCAAATAAACTCAACACGAGTCCAAGTATCGGTAATATATGTAAAGCTAAAGCAACTATAATTAACGTAATTACACTAAGTATAGTGGCTTTAGTATGTATTTTAGAAAACAAATTCGCCACTCCTATACAATTTTTGTCTATGTTTATTATTTTAACCTCTTTAAAACTTTTATACAATTATTGACAATTCTTTTTGTCAGAAGTTCAATATCGGGGTCAATATCTGAAAACGAACGCCTTTTTAAATTGCATTTTCGTCGTTGATTCCAACTTCAAATTTCATATTTTGCTCGCTATAAAAAAAGAAGACATCATAGGAAAAAAGTTATTTTAACTTTCATAAAGGATAAAATAACTATCCTAGACGTCTTATCATACAAAATAAACTAAAATAAATCATATCGTTATTTTCTTTTGAACTTAGAAACTTTTAAAAAATGATATAAATTAGGTGCCCAATCATTAAAGTTCAATAAGAAACCATCATGTCCTACATTATCTGGCACAAAGCAATGCTTGTGATATTTAAATCGCGCACCTGTGGCATATACTAAATCGTCTGGATATAACAAATCATCCGTAAAGCCCATAGTCATAACCTTAGTATCCAGACGTCCAAACACTTCATCTACATCAGTACGATCTCTATCTATATCGTGGCTATCTAAGACGTCTAGCAGGCTTAAATAACTCAATGGGTCAAAATGCTTTTTAAACTTGTTCCCCTGATGTTTCTGGTAGTTTACAACTTGATCAGGTGTAAATCGTCTATCATAACTTTTGGAGGAGCGATACGTTAAGAAACCAAGCTGCCTTGCTATGCTCATACCTTCACCATGATCTAATCGAATCGCCTGTCTCGCAATTTCATTAAATGCACGACTATATGAGGAAGTCTTATCAGTCGCAGCTAAAATTACTGCTTTATCTACTTCAAATTTATGATTATACAATAATTCCAGCGCTTGCATACCTCCTAAAGACCCACCGATTAAAATACTAATTCGATCAAACCCTAATGTTTGAATACCTAATTCGATTGCATTGACAATATCACGCAATGTTAAATGCTTAGGAAAATCAGCATCTGTAAATGGCGAACTGGAACCATACGGACTACCGATTACGTTAAATGTTAAAAATTGATAATCATGTATAGGCATGTATCCCCCATCTATAATCTCTCTCCACCAACCAGGATTGTCATCCGTACCATAGGTCAAATGATTACCAGTCAGTGCATGGCATACAAGCACAAGTGGCTGTCCTTCATATCCTACATGTTCATAACGTAATTTTAAATTTAAAATCGTTTCACCTGATTCAGTTGTAAATGGTCCCAATTCTAATGTATCAACCGTATAATTTGTCATCATTTACCTCCTACTTAGTAAAAAAACTTCTCACCTATTTATAATAAGTAAGAAGTTACAATACTTATTATTCGAGCGAATCGTTGGTATTAGCACCGTGCTTATTAAAGTCGGTTGCTGAAGCTTCATTGGGCCAAATCCCTCTGCTTCTCGAAATAAGATTTAATTTTAATTGTAAAAAGCTATGCATAAATCAAATATCCATTTTAACAAGTATTTTATTAAAATTATCAAAATTTTCTAATTATTGCTATTCTAACGGATAATGGGAGCCACTTCAATAATATATTTAAAATATCCATCTTAAAATTGCCATTATTAAAATTCCACTGACAATCGTAATCGTTAAACTCCGTGTAATAATGGCAATGATTACGGTTGGAAGCATCGTCACTAAAAACGGTAAATTAACACTATACACCATTGAACCTTCATGTTGTTCTAGGACGCCGTCTACAATCAATGCAGTAAATAATGTGATGGGAATGAAAGAAAGCCACTTTACGACTGTCTCAGATAGTTTGATTTTTGTAATTAATATAAACGGTATAATACGTGTCAACCACGTTACCACACCGCATAAAACAATAATTAATAACATATGTAAAGTCGTTGTCATTTATCGATCACCACCCCTAATCCCGCAGTAATTGTCGACGCTATGATGATTGCTACGTATGAAGGCATAAAGAAACTTAAAATAAGCATTAACAAAATTACACAAACAATTAATACTAAATATGTTTTAACTTGTGACTGCTTAATAGCATCGAATTGTGAAACAGCTAGGAATATAAACATTGCAGTAATAGCAAAATCTAACCCAAATGCATCGGGATTCGTTATGTATTTACCAAAAATAGCACCAACAACACTTGCAAATGTCCAAAATAAATATGCAGTGATATTTAATCCATGTAGCCAACGATCATTGATTTTTTCACCTTTTAGATGTGGTGTAATAGCGACACCAAATGTTTCATCTGTAATCAGAGAAGACATGGCTATACGATTCCAAAACCCATATCCTTTATAACTTGGTGCTAAGGTCATACTTAATAAAAACATCCTAGAATTCACAATAAATGTCGTTAAGACAATTGCAGAAATTGGAGTTCCAGCAATGACTAATGCACAAATAATGAATTGTGCTGCGCCTGCATAAATAAGTAAACATAATAAAATAATTTCAATCAAATTGAAACCTGAAGCCACTGCAACAATACCAAAGGAAAGACCAACACCAGCATAACCTAACAAAGTCGGTACACATTCTTTTACACCTTGCTTAAAAGTTAGATGTGTTGTCATCATGCCACCTCCCAAACATTTTATAATAATAATAGAACTAGTTTAATACAAAGAAAAAGACATATTCAATATCTTTAGACTGAGGTATGTATGACCTAAGGCTTACCGATGTCTAAAAACCTTATTAAATTAACATTTTAGATTTCGGAATATTGTGTTATTTTTTAGACTCACCCCTTATCATTTGAATAAAATAAGTCATTTTACAAATTTAAAAAACTGAAAACTGGGATATTTAACACCTCCCCTACCCTTTCTTTTCTTTAAAAATATTAAGCCATTTAATAGATCAAAAGCCTTATAATTCATTATTCATATAAAATGAGAGGTTGAGACATTCATTTATCTCAACCTCTACTTGCACTTCAGTATTAACTTGTAACCACTATTTTGAAAGTTTAATATTTAAACTTTCTCAAATATCGCTGATGAATTCATTTAAACGAATTCTATTTTTCTTTAACTGGGTGTATCACTGTTTTACCACCCATATATGGTACTAATGCATCTGGAATAGTGACTGAACCATCTTCATTTTGATAGTTTTCTACAATTGCAGCAAATGTACGACCTACTGCTAAACCACTTCCATTCAATGTGTGCACTAATTCTGGTTTTGCTGTTTTCTCACGTTTAAAACGAATATTAGAACGACGTGCTTGGAAATCAGTAATATTTGAACAAGAGCTAATTTCTTTGTACTCATTATAGCTTGGTAACCATACTTCTAAGTCATACGTTTTGCTTGAGCCAAAGCCTATGTCACCTGTACATAAAATAACTCTACGATACGGTAAGCCTAACTCTTCTAAAATTGCTTCTGCATGTTCTGTCATTTCCTCTAACGCTTGCCAAGAATCTTCTGGTTTTTCAAAACGTACCATCTCTACTTTATCGAATTGATGTAATCGGATTAATCCTCTTGTATCTCTACCAGCTGAGCCTGCTTCACTACGATAACACGCTGATTGCGCAGTAAATTTAGCAGGTAAGACATCCGGACCAATAATTTCATTGCGATAATAATTTGTTAATGGTACTTCTGCTGTTGGAATTGTATATAATCCTTCTTTTTCAATTTTGAATAAATCTTCTTCAAATTTTGGTAATTGGCCAGTACCATACATTGAATCAGCATTTACTAATTGTGGTACCATCATTTCTGTGTAACCATGTTGCGTCGTATGTTTTGTAACCATATAATTCATTAATGCTCTTTCCAACTGTGCACCTTCGCCAGTTAAGAACACGAATCTTGCTCCTGCGACTTTTGCGCCTCGTTCAAAATTAGCCATTTGCAATGACTCTACTAGATCCCAATGTGCTTTTTCATCAAAATCAAATTTCCTTGGTGTGCCCCAACGCTTTAATTCGACATTATCTTCATCAGAATCGCCTTCAGGTACATCATCATGAATTGTATTTGGAATGCGAGATAATAAGTCTTCTAATTCTTTATCCACATCATTTAAATCATTGTCTAACAATTTGATGTCATCACCTAATTTTCTCATTTCTGCGATTACATCATCTGCATTTTCTTTATTGCGTTTTTTTTCAGCAATTTCACCGCTTACTTTGTTACGTTCAGCTTTCATTTCCTCAGCTTTACGAATTAATTCACGGCGTTTGTCATCAAGTGATAATACATCATCTACTACTTTTGTATCCATACCACGTTTTGCAACTTTGTCTTTTAAAAACTCTGGGTCATTACGAAATAATTTAATGTCTAACATGTCACTTTCCATCCTTTCAATTTCTATTTTTTAAGAATAGAACACAAAAAAGACCACATCCCTGTACAAGGGACGTGGTCTTTACGCGTTGCCACCCTATTTAACAGTCAAAAGAGACTGCACTTTCACCAAAATAACGGTTAAACCCGATTGTTCTCATATAGTAGGTAGATTCACATTGACCCTGATTACTTGTTCTCACTAACCACAAGCTCTCTGAAACCAGAAGTGCAACACTACTTATCCTACGAACAATAGCTTTATTTACTTGATTTTAATATAGCAAATAACCTATTACTTTTCAAGGCCAAGATTATGCAATCGCTGAATGTTCATTAAAAATTCACTCAACTTAATTAGTATAAGCTTGATCTAATAAATACTGTGAAACAGCTTCTATATCTTTATGAAATTGGCGATCTTCAGTGATAGATGGTACAACTTTTCGTAAAGCTTGATATTTTTCATAAGTTTTAGGTGATAATTTTTCGACATCTTTATATTCTACCGCTTGAAGTGCGATAATTGCTTCTATTGCTAACACACGACGTGCATTTTCAATCATTTGGTAGCCATGGCGTGAAGCAATTGTCCCCATAGAAACATGGTCTTCTTGATTAGCTGATGATGGAATAGAATCCACACTAGCAGGGTGTGCGAGTGTTTTATTTTCCGAAACAAGACTTGCAGCTGCATATTGCATAATCATCGCGCCACTCTGTAAACCCGGTTGAGGGCTTAAAAATGCTGGCAAACCATTGTTTAATTGTGGATTTACTAATCTCTCTAGACGTCTTTCCGAAACATTAGCTAATTCACTTACCCCTAACTTTAAGAAATCTAACGCAAATGCAATCGGTTGGCCATGGAAATTCCCTCCAGAAATAACCAATGTTTCATCACCTTCATCAAATATTAATGGATTGTCGTTCGCCGCATTCATTTCAAATTCAAGTTTTTCTTTTACATAATTAAACACCTGGAAGCTTGCGCCATGTATTTGTGGAATACAGCGTAATGTATAAGCATCTTGAACGCGAATTTCTCCTTGTGTCGTTGTTAATTTAGAACCTTCGAGCCAGTCTAACATGCGTGAAGCAACATCTATCTGTTCTGGAAAATTTCGAGCGTGATGCACTTTTTCATGATATGCATCCGTAATGCCATTTAAAGCTTGATGTGTTAATGCAGCAATCCACTCTGCTTGGTAACCAATATCTTCCGCTTCTATATAATTAATTACACCTTGTGCAGTCATAGCTTGCGTACCATTAATTAAAGCTAGACCTTCTTTAGCCTGTAAGCTCAAAGGTTCACGATTTAATAAATTTAAGACATACCGACTGTCTTCTTCTTCACCTTTATAATAGACATTACCTTCTCCAATCAACGCCAAAGCTAAATGTGAAAGTGGTGCTAAATCACCCGATGCACCAAGAGATCCTTGTTGTGGAATAACTGGAATAATTCTGTTGTTAATAAAATATATGATTTGATCTACTAAATCGATTGTCACACCAGAATGACCTTTTAACAATGTGTTTAGACGTAAAACCATCATCACTAACGCGACATCTTGTGAAAAAGGTTTCCCGATACCACATGCATGTGAACGAATTAAATTGACTTGTAATTGATTGTATTCTCCCTCATCAATACGTACATCACTGAATAAACCAAATCCAGTCGTTATACCATAAATTGTTTCTTTATCATCTATAATCTTTTCTACTGTTACACGGCTCTGTTTTACACGTTCATAAGCATCCTCTGTTACTTTTACATCATCACTTTGATATAAAAAATCTTTAATTGCATTTATTGTTAAATTTTCACCATTAAGCTGTAATGTCATTTCCCCATCTCCTGACTTCTGATGATTTTCAATTAATTAGAGTATACGCTTCCATATTTTTAAGAACAATAGGTTCATCCATATCCGTAACATGGTATTAAATTAGTATTTTACTAAGATAAAGATGGCAAATTTATTATTTCTAAAAATAAACAAATTCTTAATGCTTTTACCTATTGACTAAAATGCAAACCAGGTATAATATTTTCTATTGTATTTAAAAAATAAATTAAAAATAGCAACAGAGAAAAGCTTTCATAATGCTTATAAACACACAATTTTTCTCAGAAAACACAAAATTACAAATCAACAATATAATGATCAAATATACAAATTAAAAGTTGAAATAACTAATAGAATTAAAGGGGGTTTCAATGTTGGAAACAATTTCATCAGTAAGCATTCCAAAACGTAAAGATGAAACGCATAAAGGTGATTATGGCAAAATTCTTTTAATTGGAGGAAATGCGAATCTAGGTGGGGCAATCATGCTTGCTGCACGCGCTTGTGTCTATAGTGGTAGTGGCTTAATTACAGTAGCTACACACCCAACAAATCATGCAGCGCTACACTCACGTTGCCCTGAAGCAATGGTGATTGATATCAACGATACTAAAATGCTCACTAAAATGATTGAAAATACAGATTGTATCTTAATTGGTCCTGGATTAGGATGTGATTTCAAGGGAAATAATGCTATCACGTTCTTATTACAAAACATTCAACCACATCAAACGCTTATAGTGGATGGAGATGCTATTACTATATTTAGTAAATTAAAACCAGATATTCCAACTTGCAATGTTATTTTCACACCACATCAAAAAGAGTGGGAACGCTTAAGTGGGATCGCAATAGAAGAACAAACATATGAACGTAATCGCGAAGCTGCTGATAGAATTGGGGCAACAATTGTATTAAAAATGCATGGCACTGAAATCTATTTCAAAGATGAGGATTACAAACTGCCAATCGGCACGCCTGCGATGGCAACAGGTGGCATGGGGGATACACTTGCTGGTATGATTACAAGTTTTGTAGGTCAATTCGACGACACGAAAGAAGCGGTTACGAGTGCCACTTATACACATAGTTATATCGGTGAAGAACTATCAAACAAAATGTATGTAGTCCCACCTTCCCATTTAATTAGTGAAATCCCATATGCTATGAAAGCATTGGAAAGTTAAATCAACATCGGTGATAAAAATTTTTAAAACCAAAATAAAATGTATCTGAGACATAAAATGCTTAGACAAATGAAAAGGCAATTTCTATTGAAATCATATAGAAATTGCCTTTTTCAATTGGGGTGATATGATGTTGCACTACGTGATGTTTAAATGCATCGAATACATTTTCAGGGATTGTTTCAACGATTTCATTCACATATCGTGACATATCATTTGTGGGATACTGATCTTAAGTTTCTATTGGTAGTATATGTTGAGTCAAGTTATCATCTTTATATATGCCTCTCGTTAATTTAATAGTGCTGATTAAATTATACGTAAAGGCTTTTTGGAATAACAAAATATAAATTGTACCGATTTTGTAATGTGCTGACACCCGAGGGAATCTTATGAGTGAGAGACTATAGGCTCGCACCATGCCCTAGGCAAGCATGTACAGTCAATCGTCAGACTTTAAATATAAAGAGGGTCAATCCATATTAAGGATTGACCCTCTTATATTTTGAGAATGGGAATTTATGTCCCAAACTCACTTGTGTATTTAAATGTTTCAATTTTGAATACAGCTATTGATTACTGCTAAAAATTGAGATTATTCGTCGTCTTCGTTTTCAGTTTCTTCATTATCACTATTATCAATATCTTCATTGATACGGTCCATAAAGTCTTTTCTCACTTCTTGACGACCATCTTCATCTGAATCTTCTTCAACTTCGGTATGCACAATGCCTTCTGATAGTTCATCTGATACTACAGATTCTGATTGTTGATTGTCACTTGTAGCGCCTTCAATTTGTTCATTATCTGCTTCTTGTAGTTCAATTTCTTCAGCTTCTTTTTCTTCTTCATCTACTTTAGCAACAGTAGAAACAAATTGATCATCGTTTAATTTAATCAATCTCACACCTTGAGCTGCACGTCCATTTTGTGAAATATCTTCAACGCCTATGCGGATAATTACACCGGCATTTGTAACAATCATCAAGTCTTCTTTACCTTCAACGGATGTGATACATACCACTTGACCGTTACGTTCTGTAATCGTAGCAGTCTTAATACCTTTACCACCACGGTTAGATAAACGATATTCGCTAACTAGCGTACGCTTACCATAACCATTTTCAGTCACAACTAGAATTTCATCATCTGTTTCTGCTTTAGTAACATCTAATCCGACGACTTTGTCGCCTTCTCTTAATGTAATACCTTTAACACCGGCAGCTGTACGACCTAAAGGACGTAATGCAGACTCATTAAAGCGGATTAAAGAACCGTGAGCTGTACCGATTAATATATCATCTTCACCATCTGTTAAACGCACAGCTATCAATTCGTCATCTTCTTTGAAACCAATCGCAATCTTACCATTTTTGTTAATATGTGAGAAGTTACGTAATGCTGAACGTTTAACGATACCATTTAACGTTGCAAATACTAAGTAATCTTCTTCGCTTTCTAAATCTTTGACGGCGATCATTGTACTAATTGTTTCATCATTATCTAGTTCAATCGCATTGACTACTGGTATACCTTTAGACTGACGGGAGAGTTCCGGCACTTCATATCCTTTAAGTTTATACACTCTACCTTTATTCGTGAAGAATAAGACATGATCATGCGTACTCAACGTAACAAGTTGACTTACAAAATCTTCTTCTAAGGTCTGCATACCTTGTACACCACGACCACCACGATGTTGCGCTCTATATGTTGAAACGGGTAGGCGTTTAATATAGTTATTGTGACTTAATGTAATGACGATTTGTTCTTCTGGTATTAGGTCTTCGTCTTCAATGTGGTCGAGACCGCCCATTTGAATTTCTGTTTTGCGTTCGTCTCCATAGCGTTCACGAACATCAATTAACTCATCACGAACAAGTTGTAATAGTTTTTCTTCGTCTGCAAGAATCGCTTTTAATTCTTCTATATATGCAATTAATTCATTATATTCAGATTCAATTTTATCTCTTTCTAAACCTGTTAAACGTCTTAATCGCATATCAAGGATGGCTTGCGCTTGTCGTTCAGTAAGTTTAAATTGTTCTTGCAAGCTTGCCATTGCAACTTTATCTGTTTCAGATTCACGAATCACACGAATAATTTCATCAATGTGGTCTAATGCGATTCTTAATCCTTCTAAAATATGTGCACGGTCTTGTGCCTTTTTCAAGTTGTATTCCGTTCTTCTTCTTACGACTATCTTTTGATGTTCAAGATATTCAACTAATGCTTCTTTGAGGTTAATCAATCTCGGTCTACCATCAACTAAAGCAATCATATTAACACCAAATGATGTTTGTAATGGTGTTTGTTTATATAAGTTATTTAATACAACACTAGCGTTGGCATCTTTACGTATATCAATCACAACACGTACACCAGTACGTAAACTTGTTTCGTCACGTAAATCTGTAATGCCGTCAATTTTTTTATCACGTGCCAATTCGGCAATTTTTTCAATCATGCGTGCTTTATTTACTTGGTACGGAACCTCAGTAACAACAATACGTTGACGACCGCCGCCACGTTCTTCAATTTCAGCTCTTGCTCTCATTTGAACTGAACCGCGTCCAGTTTCAAATGCACGGCGTATGCCACTTCTACCAAGAATAATCCCTGCTGTAGGGAAGTCTGGCCCTTGGACATCTTCCATTAATTCTGAAATCGTAATGTCTGGATTATGACTTAAACTTAATACACCATTAATCACTTCAGTCAAGTTATGTGGCGGTATATTAGTAGCCATACCTACTGCGATACCTGATGCACCATTTACGAGTAAATTTGGAAATCTTGATGGTAAGACTGCCGGCTCTCTTTCATTGCCGTCATAGTTATCAACAAAATCAATCGTATCTTTGTTAATATCTCTCAACATTTCGAGTGTGATTTTAGACATACGCGCTTCTGTATAACGCATCGCCGCTGCTCCATCACCATCCATAGAACCAAAGTTACCTTGGCCATCAATTAAAGGATATCGATAGCTGAAGTCCTGCGCCATTCTAACCATAGCTTCGTAAATCGAGGAGTCACCGTGAGGGTGATATTTACCCATAACGTCCCCAACAATACGCGCAGATTTCTTATATGATTTATCAGGTGTCATGCCTTGTTCGTGTAAGCCGTATAATATACGTCGATGTACTGGTTTTAAACCATCTCTAACATCTGGTAGCGCACGTGAAACGATAACGCTCATCGCATAATCTAGGAACGATTCACGCATCTCATTCGTTATATTTCGTTCATTTATTCTTGATTCAGGTAATTCAGCCATCAAGATATCCTCCTTCAAAAATTCAGTTCATTGTCTTAGAAATCTAAGTTTGCATAGACTGCATTATCTTCAATAAACTGTCTACGGTTCTCAACAACATCGCCCATTAACATTTCAAAAACTTGGTCAGCTTCAATCGCATCCTCCAATGATACTTGTAACATAGCTCTATTTTCAGGATTCATAGTAGTTTCCCATAATTGGTCAGCATTCATTTCACCAAGACCTTTGTAACGTGCAATAGACCATTTTGGACTTGGATCTAATTGAGCTTTAAGTTTTTCTAGTTCACGTTCGTTAAACACATAGTATTTCTGTTTACCTTGTGTCAACTTGAATAATGGTGGCTGTGCAATATAAACATAGCCCGCTTCAATTAACGGTCTCATAAAACGATAGAAGAATGTTAATAATAATGTTCTAATATGTGCACCATCAACATCGGCATCTGTCATAAGGATAATCTTGTGATAGCGTGCCTTACTTAAATCAAATTCTCCACCAATACCAGTACCAAAAGCAGTAATCATAGAACGTATTTCATTATTATTTAAAATTCTATCTAAACGTGCTTTTTCAACGTTCAATATCTTACCACGTAAAGGTAAGATGGCTTGCGTTTCTGAGTCACGTCCAGATTTTGTAGACCCCCCGGCAGAGTCACCTTCGACGATGAAAATTTCACTACGAGAAGGGTCTTTACTAGAACAATCAGCCAGTTTTCCTGGTAAACTAGAAACTTCTAATGCGGATTTACGACGTGTCACTTCACGCGCTTTTTTAGCTGCAAGACGTGCTTGTGAAGCCATAATTCCTTTTTCTACGATTGTTCGACCTACTTGTGGATTTTCATATAAAAAGCGTTCGAATAACTCAGAGAATATACGATCAACAACTTGACGTACTTCGGAATTACCTAATTTCGTTTTAGTTTGTCCTTCGAATTGTGGATCACCATGTTTGATTGAAACAATAGCTGTTAAACCTTCACGTGTATCTTCACCTGAAAGTCTTTCTTTATCTTCCTTCATAATTTTACTGTTAAGACCATAGCTATTTAACACACGTGAGAGCGCTCGTTTAAAGCCTTCTTCATGAGTCCCACCTTCATAAGTGTGTATATTATTTGCGTATGTTAAAAGATTCGTAGCATAACCTTTATTGTATTGAAGCGCTATTTCAACTTCAATATCATCTTTGGATTGATGCACATAAATCGGTTCTTCATGAATAGGTTCTTTATTTTCATTTAACATTTCAACGTAAGATTTTATACCACCTTCATAGTGATACGTATCTTCACGAACCTCTTCTTCTCTTTCATCTCTTAAAGTAATTGAAATACCTTTATTTAAAAATGCTAGTTCTCTGATACGTTGTTGCAATACTTCATAATTGTATGTTGTTGTTTCAGTGAATATCTCAGGATCAGCTTTGAAACGAATCGCAGTACCAGTAGAACCAGTACTCTCATTGGTTTTACCAATGATTTTCAAATCAAACTGAGGGATACCTTTTTTGTATGCTTGGTGATATATATTTTCATCTTTATATACATATACTTCCAAATCTTCCGATAAAGCATTTACAACAGAAGACCCCACACCATGGAGACCACCAGAGACTTTATAACCGCCTCCACCGAATTTACCACCGGCATGTAGTACAGTTAGAATAACCTCAACGGCAGGACGTCCCATTTTCTCTTGTATACCAACAGGGATACCACGGCCGTTATCTGTAACTTTTATCCAATTATCTTCTTCAATAATAACTTCGATTTGGTCAGCATAACCAGCAAGTGCTTCGTCAATACTGTTATCAACAATTTCCCAAACTAAGTGATGTAGCCCTCTTTCTGAAGTTGAGCCTATATACATACCTGGTCTTTTACGAACCGCTTCTAGACCTTCTAATACCTGAATCTGACCAGCACCATAATCTTCCGTGTTGTTCACATCTGACAATGCTTCCACCTTCACTTTCCGTTACTTTATAATTTCGCCATTATTAATGCGATAAAGTTTAGCGTTTTTCATAATTTCATGATCAATGCCATCAACTGATGTTGTCGTCACAAATGTTTGTACTTTATGTTGAATTGTGCTCAATAAATGAGACTGACGTGAATCATCTAATTCACTTAACACATCATCTAGCAATAAAATGGGGTACTCGCCTACTTCAATATTCATCAGTTCAATTTCTGCAAGTTTGATTGATAACGCCGTCGTTCTTTGCTGTCCTTGCGAACCGTAAGTTTGAGCATCCATACCATTTACGTTGAAACCTAAATCATCTCTGTGAGGGCCAAACAAACAGACACCTCTATCTTTTTCACGCTCTTTGTTATCATCTAGTAAAGTTAAGACTTCCTCTAAGCGTTCCGTCTCACTTTTTTCTTCAGCATCTAATTTGATACTAGGAAGGTACTTTAATGACAGTGTTTCATTCTCATCCGTAATACCAGAATGAATAGGTTTGGCTAATGATTCTAGTTCTTTAATAAAATGTTCACGTCTTAATGTAACTTTGAGTGCATATGCTGCAAATTGTTGGTTTAAGACGTCAAGCATAGTGCTATCAGTCTTTTGACCATATTGCAATTGCTTCAAATAATTATTCTTTTGTTTTAAAATTCTTTGATATTGAGACAAATCGTTTAAGTAAACAGCTGAAATTTGTCCAAGTTCCATATCTATAAATCTACGTCTTATTTGAGGTGCCCCTTTGACAATGTTTAAATCTTCAGGTGCAAACAAGACAACGTTTAAGTGGCCTATATACTGTGTTAGCCTACTTTGTTCTAAGTGATTGATTTTAACCTGTTTACCCTTTTTAGTTATAAACATCGTTAAAGGCATTTCTCCATATCTATAACTGAGTTCACCCTCTATTTTAGCATAGTCTCGATCAAAACGTATGAGTTCTTTATCATTTGATGTTCTGTGACTTTTGGCTAATGCTAATGTATAAATAGATTCTAATAAATTAGTCTTCCCTTGTGCATTTTCACCAATCAATATATTGACTTCAGGGTGACAATTTAGGGTAATTGACTCATAGTTACGATAATTGTCTAGCTGGAGTGTCTTTAGTTTCATTCTTCACCTTGATGTATAATCAAAAATGAACCGACTTCTGGTATAACGATGTTATCTTGATGGTTTAATTTTTTACCACGACGTATTTCGCGCTCACCATTGATCATTACTTCAAAATCTTGCAGGAACCATTTCGCTTGACCACCAGATTCAATAATACCTTCTGTCTTTAGAAATTGCCCTAAAGTAATGTCTCCATCAACAATTACTTCTTCAACCAAATCAATCACTCCATTCCTTTTAAACTCATCTATATATTATACCTTTTTTCGAGAAAAATTTCATGCAAAATGCAGATGGAAAGCGTTTTCTTATGTATGATTTTTACTATTTTTGAAAATTATTTATAAAGGTACTTTTAACAATGTAATACTCATATATTATAACAAACTTTTATTCGTATTATTCTATTTCTTTTAAAAATATTCTAAATAAATAATTATTTATTAATGTTTTTAACTACGCAATACTTCATAAAAGTATTTTTATATAAAGCGAATGGCTAATATTGTGATTTTGAATTTTAAAGACTTTCTCAGCTTAATTATTAATTTTAGGTATCATAAGTCTAAAAAAGTTTAAGTTGCTTATATTTAAGCTCTAAGTAGCTTGTACGTATCTTTGAATGTTTATTATTAATATATCTTTATCAATATACACGTTTCATTTTATGAAATTACTTCTAAAAAAAGAGTGAGACAATGATTTAAATGTGACAGAGTTTAAGACAAGATAAAATTCTAACCTTTTCTACTTAAGTTGTCTCACTATGTTTTAAATATCCATATTATAAAAACCCGAGACATCAATTTGTCTCAGGTTCTATCTCTTTAAACAAAAGTTTAATATGTTCTGATTGGTAAAATTAATTGTGTAACTGAATCATCATCTTTTGGTTTTAAAATAAATGGTTTCATCGTACCAAAGAACTCAACTTCCACTTCATCGTTATCGATTGCTTTTAGTGCATCCATCATATACTTAGAGTTGAATGAAATTTTTAAATTGCCACCATCAACGTTATCCGCTTTTACTTCTTCTTTTACAGTACCGATTTCTGGTGATGTAGAGGATAATTCAACTAATTCATTACCTGTACTTAATTTAATAACATTGTTTCCACCTTCACGTGCTAATAGAGAGGCACGATCAATAGCATGATAGAAATCTCCGTTATCGATGCCTATTTTAATTTCATAGTTTTCTGGGAATAAACGTGAAGTATCTGGATAGTGACCTTCTAAGAGACGTGATATAAAGTTTATATTTCCGACTTTAAATAGCACTTGGTTTGAAGCAAAGAAAATATCGATATCTTCTTCACTATCTGACATAATTTTATTTAATTCTGCTAAAGCTTTACCTGGAATAATGACATTTTTATTTTCAGATTCATCTTCTAAAGCTACTTTTCGCACAGCTAAGCGGTGTGAGTCAGTCGCTGTGCATATTAATTCATTATCCTGTATAAGCCAGTTAACACCAGTGAGTACTGGGCGTGTTTCTGAGGTGGACACTGCGAAATTTGTTTGTGCTATCACGTTTTTAAGGACTTTTACAGATAATTGAATCGCATCATCACGTGAAACTTGTGGTAATAAAGGATATTGATCTGGATCTAAACCACTTAAATTAAATTCTGAATGTCCAGAAGTTATTAAAGTTTGGAATTGTTCATTTGTTGATAATTTAACTTCTTTTCCTGGTAGTTTTTTAATAATATCTACAAAGAAACGACCAGGGAGTACAACTGAACCAGTTTCTGCAACTTCAATAATATCTTCTCCATCTACTTGTTTAGGAATTGTAATTTCTATTGAGATTTCTGAATCTGAACCAGTAAGTATGACTTCATTGTTTTTAACTTCAATTTTTATACCCGTTAGTATTGGTAATGTAGTTCTTGGGGAGATTGCTTTTAATGTGTCATTTAATTGATTTATAAAATAATCTCTTCTAATTGTAAATTCCATTTTTAAACTCCTTCCAGTCGTTTATATAATAATTATATAGGTTTTAAACCCGTAGTAATAGTAGTAGGGCTTGTGGATTAGGGGATAACTCAAATTAATACAATCATGTCATTGTTTGACGACTGTGGATAACTTGTGCACAGTGTGTACTACTTTTGCACATTGTCCACAAAGTTAAAAAATAAGTTATTTTGTTATACCTCTAAATTGATTCATTAATCTGTTATAGTACAGATTGTTTTATTGGTTTCTAATTTCTTTTTCAAGATTTTCGACTTCTTGTTTAAATGTCGGATCATTATTGATATCCTTCACAATTTTTTCATGTGCATGAATAACAGTAGTATGATCACGTCCACCAAACTCTTCCCCGATTTTAGGTAGTGAGAAGTCGGTTAATTCACGTGATAAATACATTGCAATTTGACGTGGATATGCAATTGATTTTGTACGCTTTTTGGCACTAAAGTCTTCTATTCTCACACTATAGTATTCTCCAACAACTTTTTGGATATCTTGTATAGTAATTTTTTTAGATTTAGGTGCTTGGATGATATCTTTTAGCGCAGCTGCTGTTAATTCAGTTGTGATCGGTTGTCCTTGTAATTTTGAAAAGGCTAATACGCGATTAAGTGCACCTTCAAGTTCACGTATATTAGATTGTATTTGATTAGCGATATACGTCAGGGCTTCAGTAGGAATATTTATATTTTCTTCACCAATTTTTTTCTGTAAAATTGCCATTCTTGTTTCGTAATCCGGTGGAGTAATGTCTACTATTAATCCCCATTCAAAGCGAGAACGTAATCTGTCTTCTAATTTAGCAATTTCTTTAGGTGGTCTATCACTAGAAATAACAATTTGCTTATTCGCTTGATGTAAATCATTAAATGTGTGGAAAAATTCTTCTTGAGTTTGCTCTTTGTTTTGAATAAATTGTATATCATCTATTAAGAGCACATCGATATTACGATATTTTTCTCTAAAACGTTCAGTTTTATTGTCTCGGATAGATTTAATGAATTCATTAGTAAATTTTTCACTAGATGTATAGATTACTTTGGCATCTGGATTATTATCTAATACATAATGGCCAATAGCATGCATTAGATGGGTTTTACCTAATCCCACACCACCATATATAAATAATGGGTTATATGCTTGGGCTGGTGCTTCAGCTACAGCTAAACTTGCAGCATGTGGGAATCTGTTTCCGGGGCCGATGACGAATGTTTCAAATGTATTATTGATATTGAATTGTTCATCACCCATTTTTGCTACATCCACTGTATCAAGATCTATCTCTTTTTCATCAGTACTCTGATTAGCATCTTGCTTTTTTTCAGATTTTAAACTTTCTAATTCATCTTCAGAGTAAAATACTGGCGTAATTTCATGACCAATAGCTTCATATAATGCAGATTGTACGATTTCAACATAATGTGTCTTTAACCAATTAGCTACAAAGGGATCGTCAATGACTACAATAGCTTCATCATTTTGCAACGAATAAAGTTTTGTATCTTTCAAAAAAGTTTGATAGCTAGGATAGCTGACTTTTTCTTGAGCTAAAGTTAAAACGTTTTCCCAAATTTCTTGTTCTGACATAATAGCAAACTCCAACTTTCTATATTTTAAAAGTTATACACAGAAATAACATGTGTGAATAAACATAATCACAAGCTGTTAATAATTATCCACAAGTTACACACATTCAGTGGATAACTCACAGTGAATTATAAGTTATACACAACCATTTAGGATATATTTTTATAAATTAATCCCTTATTTATCAATATTTACATAACTTATCCACACAATTATACTTTTTAACAAACACCTCTGTCAAATGGATGTGAATATGTTGTTAAATCGTCAATAAACCTGTGTATAGATGGAATATTATCCACAAAATAAGCGTGTATATCTGTGAATAAGTGGATAACTTACAAGAATGAATAGTATATCAAAAGATAACCAATTTGTGGTTTTGGGAAATAATTTATAAAAGTGTATGAAATTTGTATAATTGAAAAATCGATAGATTTGAAGCGAAAAATATTTATATGCTAAAGTGAATCTACTATATTAATAGATGTATTTATTAATACAGTTTTTAAGTATCAAGTGCTGATTTGTATTATTAGCAAGATGAAAATATGCTTGAAATTGATGCTTGCTTTATAAAAAAGATTTTGTTATATTGTAGTAGTTGCTTGAATTATGACTAGAAATTAATAATATTAAATCAAGACTTGAAGCAAAAAGCTTATATTAATTTATCTATTATAATAATTAGATAACCGAATACAGATGGAGGTGTTTTTGCATGGTAAAACGTACTTATCAACCAAATAAACGTAAACATAGTAAAGTTCATGGTTTCAGAAAACGCATGAGCACAAAAAACGGTCGTAAAGTTTTAGCGCGTCGTCGTCGTAAAGGCCGTAAGGTATTATCAGCATAAGATCACTGACTCATCAGTGGTCTTTTTTTTGGTTTAAAATAACGTAAATTAATAGCAAAATTATTGTTATTATTAAAAATTCAATACATGTTATGGCTTGATATATAATAATGAATGTAATGAAAAGATAAGCGAGTGATGTTTCGTGGAGAAAGCATACCGAATTAAAAAGAACAGTGATTTTCAATTTATATACAAAAAAGGAAAATCAGTAGCAAATCGTCAATTTGTAGTCTATACGAAACCTAATAAAGAACTAGAACACTTTAGACTGGGTATTAGTGTTTCTAAAAAATTAGGTAATGCTGTTGTTAGAAATAAAATTAAGCGTGCTATTCGTGAAAGCTTCAAGGTGCATAAGCAAAATATATTACCAATGGAAATTATTGTCATAGCTAGGCAGCCAGCTAAAGATATGGATACTCTTCAAATCCAAGCAAGTTTAGAACATGTTTTAAAAATCGCTAAAGTTTTTAATAAACGAATTAAATAGGGTAGGGGAGATTGAATATTTAAGACTTACGTAAGTCTTACCTCAGACAACCCTTAGGCCAACTTCTTAGATTTTTTAAACAAGATGTTAGCTTTTTAATCCAAAACTATTTACAATATTATAATGATAAATTTTAGAATAAAAGGAGGCGAGATGGATGATGGATTTAGATACGATAACGAGTATATCCACACCTATGGGTGAAGGTGCTATCGGTATTGTACGTTTGTCAGGTGTTGACGCAGTAAATATTGCAGACAAATTATATAGAGGGAAGGAATCATTAGAACATGTACCTTCTCATACAATAAATTATGGACATATTGTTGACCCTGAGACAAATGAAGTGGTAGAAGAAGTAATGGTGTCTGTCTTACGTGCACCGAAAACATTTACTAGAGAAGATATCGTTGAAATTAATTGTCATGGTGGTATTTTAACCATCAACAGGGTATTAGAGTTGACGATGACACACGGTGCTAGAATGGCAGATCCTGGTGAATATACAAAACGTGCGTTTTTAAATGGGCGTATTGATTTATCTCAAGCCGAAGCGGTGATGGATTTTATTCGTTCTAAAACCGATCGTGCATCTAAAGTTGCAATGAATCAAATTGAAGGTCGTTTAAGTGATATGATTAAGCGACAGCGACAATCCATTCTCGAAATCCTTGCACAAGTAGAAGTTAATATAGATTATCCAGAATATGATGATGTGGAAGATGCCACAACAGAAGTATTATTAGAAAAATCGAATCAAATCAAGTCAGAAATTAATAAGTTATTAGATACAGGTACACAAGGGAAGATAATGAGAGAAGGTTTGGCAACGGTCATAGTTGGTAAGCCTAATGTTGGTAAGTCATCCATGCTAAATAACCTGATCCAAGACAACAAGGCGATTGTAACAGAGGTACCTGGTACGACTCGAGATACTTTAGAAGAGTATGTAAACGTCCGCGGTGTACCTTTAAGGTTAGTAGATACTGCTGGCATACGTGAAACAGAAGATATCGTTGAGCGTATTGGTGTAGAGCGTTCACGCAAAGCTTTAGGTGAAGCGGATTTAATCTTGTTTGTGTTAAATTACAACGAACCTTTAACAGAAGAAGATCGCAAGCTATATGAAGTTATTAAAAACGAAGATGCCATTGTCATAATTAACAAGATGGATTTAGACAAACGATTAGATATTTCAGAAGTTAAAGAAATGGTTGGAGATATGCCAATCATTCAAACATCAATGCTAAAACAAGAAGGTATTGATCAGTTAGAGATACAAATTAGAGATTTGTTCTTTGCAGGAGATGTCCAAAATCAGGATATGACATATGTATCGAATTCAAGACATATTTCATTGTTAAAACAGGCGAGAAATTCAATTCAAGACGCTATAGATGCTGCAGAAGCTGGTGTGCCAATGGATATGGTTCAAATAGACTTAACGAGAACTTGGGAAATTTTAGGTGAAATTATCGGAGAATCCGCAAGTGAAGAATTGATAAATCAGTTATTTAGTCAATTCTGTCTAGGGAAATAAAAGGGAGGAAAAAAATATGGCTCAAGAATATGATGTAATAGTAATTGGAGCCGGACATGCTGGTATAGAAGCTGGACTTGCTTCAGCAAGACGTGGTGCCAAAACGTTAATGTTAACAATAAATTTAGATAATATTGCATTTATGCCATGTAACCCATCAGTTGGTGGCCCGGCTAAAGGTATAGTAGTTCGTGAAATAGACGCATTAGGTGGCCAAATGGCAAAAACAATCGATAAAACACATATCCAAATGCGTATGTTAAATACGGGTAAAGGACCAGCAGTCAGAGCACTTCGCGCACAAGCAGATAAAGTACTTTATCAACAAGAAATGAAACAAGTCATTGAAGATGAAGAAAACCTTGATATTATGCAAGGCATGGTAGATGACTTAATCATTGAAGATGAAGTGATCAAAGGTGTACGTACGAACATTGGTACAGAATACTGGGCAGATGCAGTCATTATTACAACCGGTACATTTTTACGTGGCGAAATCATTTTAGGTAATATGAAATATTCAAGTGGTCCAAACCATCAATTACCATCTATTTCACTAGCTGATAATCTTAGAAATCTTGGATTTGAAGTAGTGAGATTCAAAACAGGTACACCACCACGTGTTAACGCCAAAACGATTGATTATTCTAAAACAGAAATACAACCAGGTGACGATGTTGGTAGAGCGTTTAGTTTTGAAACAACGGAATATATTTTAGATCAGCTACCTTGTTGGTTAACATATACGAATGGAGAAACACACCAAGTTATAGATGACAATCTACATTTATCTGCGATGTACTCCGGTATGATTAAAGGTACAGGACCTAGATATTGCCCATCAATTGAAGATAAATTTGTAAGATTCAATGATAAACCTAGACACCAACTTTTCTTAGAACCAGAAGGTAGAAATACTAATGAAGTATATGTACAAGGACTATCAACAAGCTTACCTGAACATGTTCAACGTCAGATGTTAGAAACAATCCCAGGCTTAGAAAAAGCGGATATGATGCGTGCAGGATATGCCATTGAATATGATGCGCTTGTACCAACACAATTGTGGCCAACACTAGAAACTAAAAAAATTAAAAATCTATATACTGCAGGACAAATCAACGGAACTTCTGGCTATGAAGAAGCGGCAGGACAAGGCATCATGGCTGGAATTAACGCAGCGTCAAGAGTATTAGGCGAAGAAGAAGTCATCTTAAGTCGTTCAGATGCTTATATTGGTGTCTTAATAGATGACCTTATAACAAAAGGTACAAATGAACCATACCGTTTATTAACATCTCGTGCAGAATATCGTTTATTATTAAGACATGACAATGCAGATTTACGATTAACAGATTTAGGTTATAAATTAGGTATGATTTCTGAAGAACGTTATGCACGTTTCAATGAAAAACGTCAAATGATAAAAGATGAGCAAGCACGCTTAAATGAAATTAGAATAAAACCTCACGAACGCGTACAAGAAATTATTGAAGCGCAAGGCGGTTCTCGTTTGAAAGATGGTATATTAGCTTTGGAATTATTGCGTAGACCTGAAATGACGTATAACTTAATTCTAGAAATTTTAGAAGAAGAAAATCAATTACCAAGTGATGTAGCAGAACAAGTTGAGATTCAGACAAAATATGAAGGCTATATCAATAAGTCGTTACAACAAGTTGAAAAAGTAAAACGTATGGAAGAAAAGAAAATTCCAGAAGACTTAGATTATAGTAAAGTCGATAGTTTAGCGACTGAAGCACGCGAGAAATTAGCGGAAGTTAAACCGTTAAATATTGCGCAAGCATCTCGGATTTCAGGTGTGAATCCAGCAGATATTTCGATCTTATTAGTGTTCCTAGAACAAGGTAAAATACAAAGGGTGGAAAGTTAAGATGAGTGTAAAATGGTTAACTGAGCAACTCAGCACACAAGGTATCGAACTTACAGAGAATCAACAACATCAATTTCAAACGTATTTTCAAATGCTCGTTGAATGGAATGAAAAAATGAATTTAACAAGCATTACTGAAGAACATGAGGTGTATTTGAAACATTTTTATGATTCGATTGCACTCAGTTTTTATACGGATTTGACACAAGCGCAAACAATTTGTGATATTGGTGCTGGTGCTGGTTTTCCAAGTATTCCATTAAAAATTATTTATCCTAATTTAAAAGTTACAATTGTAGATTCATTAAATAAACGCATCCATTTTTTAAATCAGTTAGCAGAAGCATTAGATTTAGAAAATGTGAGTTTTGTACATGATCGCGCAGAAATATACGGGAAGGGAGACTACAGGGCGTCTTATGATATTGTAACTGCACGTGCAGTTGCTAGACTTTCCGTATTAAGCGAATTGTGTTTACCGTTAGTTAAAAAGGGTGGACAATTCATTGCTTTAAAATCAGCTAAAGGCGAAGAAGAATTGGAAGAAGCGCGTTTTGGTATAGGAGTCCTCGGTGGTAAACTTCAGGATGTCATTTCATATGAATTACCAGAAGATGCTGGTGAAAGGCAAATAATCAAGATAGATAAGAGAAGCGAGACACCAAAGAAATATCCAAGAAAACCAGGAATGCCCAATAAGTCTCCATTACTTGAAAAAGAAAAGTGATTTAATACAACTAATTTAGAGGGAGCGCATAAAATATGAAGAAACCTTTTTCTAAATTATTTGGTTTGAAAAATAAAGATGACATTGTTGGTTATATTGAAGAGGATCATAATAGTGTTGAATCTATTCATACTGAACGTATTGTGCCAAATCGTTATCAACCAAGACAAGTATTTGAGCCAAATAAGATTAAAGAACTCGCAGAATCAATAGATGAGCATGGATTGTTACAACCGATTGTAGTGCGTCCTATAGAAGAGGATATGTTTGAAATTATTGCTGGAGAGCGTAGATTTAGAGCCTTACAATCGTTGAATAAGACATACGCAGATGTCATTATCAGAGATTTAGGCGATGAAGAAACTGCAGTGGTAGCTTTAATAGAAAATATTCAACGTGAAAATTTATCTGTTGTAGAAGAGGCAGAAGCTTATAAGAAACTTTTAGAACTAGGCGATACGACACAAAGTGAATTAGCTAAAAGTGTAGGTAAAAGTCAAAGTTTTATAGCAAATAAATTGAGATTATTAAAATTAGCGCCTAAAGTGATAGAACGTTTGCGTGAAGGCAAAGTTACAGAACGTCACGCACGTGCGATGCTAAGTTTATCAGATGAAGATCAAGAAACATTGGTGGAAACGATTATAAGCCAAAAGTTAAATGTGAAACAAACTGAAGCAAGAGTAAAACAAAAAGTTGGCCCTGAAAAAGTGAAAGCGCAAAGTTTTGCATTTGAAAAAGACTTAACGGATGCACGTGAAGCGGTAGGCAAAAGTTTAGAGGAACTTGAAAAAAGTGGTATCAAGTTTGAACATCAAGCGAAAGACCATGATGATTATTATGAAATCAAAATTAAACTTTATAAAAAATAACATTTGAGGTTAATTAAACATATGACCTCCGCAAAAAGTACAACTTCGTTTTCATTTAAATGAGGTTGTACTTTTTTTATTTATTATAAATATTTATGAATTAGTTATCATTTAAATACAAAGATTATTTTAAAAGTATTATTTATTTTATATTCCCTAAAAATTAAAAATAAATAAATAAAAAAACGTTTGTAGGATTGTAGAATAATAAAATATGTGATTAAATTAAGAAAACGCTTACATATTAAAGGGGGATTTAAAATGGTAACGTTTATTGTATCTATTATATTATTAGTTATAGGTTATTTCACTTATGGGAAGTATATTGATAAAATGTTCGGAACGAAACAAGATAGGCCAACGCCGGCATATAATCAACGTGACAATGTTGATTATTTACCTATGAAGACGTCATCAAATTCACTCATTCAGCTATTGAACATTGCAGGTGTAGGTCCGATTTTTGGACCGATTATGGGCGCATTATATGGACCAGTAGCATTTATATGGATTGTTGTGGGATGTATTTTTGCAGGTGCAGTACATGATTATTTGACTGGAATGATTTCAATTAGAAACAAAGGGGCACACTTACCGGAGCTTGCTGGTAAATTTTTAGGTCAGGTCATGAAACACTTTGTAAATATCTTCTCAATTTTATTATTATTGCTTACTGGTACAGTTTTTGTGACAAGTCCAGCGTTGTTACTACATAATTTATTAGATGGTCGCATTGCATTAGGTATCATTATCTTTGTGATTTTTGTTTATTATATTTTGTCTACAATTTTACCTATAGACAAAATCATTGGACGCATTTATCCAATTTTCGGTGCATTATTACTCATTAGCGCAGTAGGTATAGGTTTCCGTCTTATTCAAACAGGTGCACCGATACCTGAAATTAATTTGAAAAATATGCATCCAGACGGTGCTCCCATATTTCCACTACTATTTTTTACAATTACTTGTGGTGCTTTATCTGGTTTTCATGCTACACAAACGCCTATTATTTCGAGAACGACAAACAAAGAGAAAAATGGTCGCTTTATATTCTACGGCATGATGATTGCTGAAGGTATTATAGCAATGATTTGGGCTGCTGCAGGCATGAGTTTATTTAATGGATATAGTGGATTAAATGATGTTTTAGCACGTGGTGAAGCGGCACTTGTTGTAAGTGAAGCATCACATCTATTGTTAGGTTCTGTGTTTGGAACGATTGCAGTACTGGGTGTTATCATCTTACCAATTACCAGCGGTGATACTTCTTTCCGTAGTGCACGTATGATTATAGCTGATTATTTAAATTATGGTCAGCGTAGTATGTTAAAACGAGTGATTGTAGCTGCACCATTATTTATCGTAAGCTTTGGTTTGACTCAGGTAGATTTTACTATTTTATGGCGCTATTTCTCTTGGGCAAATCAAACTACAGCTGTCGTAGCCTTATGGGTAGGTGCAATGTACTTACTTATCGCGAAAAAGAATTTTTGGGTGGCAGCAATTCCGGCAGTCTTTATGACTTGGAATATTTTTACTTATATTTTAAGTCAGAAGATAGGTTTAGGTTTGGATCTTAATTTAAGTTATATTCTCGCCTTTGTATTCACAGTTTTATGGATTGGTTACTTTACTTATCAATATAAAAAAATTACTGCAGGTGCTTCATTTGAATTAGATCATCCTATACCGTATCAACAACAACAAACTGTGACGTAAGTATAAAACGATGATGGATGCTGATTTTTAAAATCAGTGATAAAAGCGAGTTAAAGATGAATGACAATAATGAGAGTAAGATACGTAATTAAAACATAATTTAGTTGTGGTCTTACTCTTGTTTTATGTAAGACTAAGGGATGTCTAATAAATGCTGTAATAGCAGCATGACAAAAAGTTTTTACATAATTAAATGTGCGTATGTCAATATAATTTGGTAGTCTAAATTAGAAACACACTATAGTCTCAAGTTAAAGGAGCTTGGCAAATGAACATAGGTAATCAAATTAAATTTTTTAGACAGCGCGATCATTTATCACAAGAAGATTTAGCCGCAAAATTGTATGTTTCACGACAAACAATTTCAAATTGGGAAAATGATAAAAGTTATCCAGATATACATAATTTGTTAATGCTTAGTTCTTTGTTTCAAGTTTCTTTAGATAACTTAGTTAAAGGAGACATAGAGATTATGGAACAAAAGTTAAAACAGAGCAAATTTAATTTATGGAGTCATTTAATGATTTGGCCTATGTTATTATCCGCAATCTTAGCAGGTCCAACCCTCTACTATTGGACGCCATTATGGATTATAGCTGAAACTATACTTTTAGCGACAATGATTATTTCATCATTTAAAGTAGAATCATTAAAAAAATCGTATAGAATACAAACGTATGATAGGATAGTTGCTTTTATGCATGGAAAAGACCCTAATGATATCTATAGTAGTAAATTACGTAATACCGTAACTTTTATGTATAGTTTTATACTTTGTGTTGGGTTATTTATAATACTTGTGCTATTAAGTATGTATTTTTTTGATGTATTGTAATAGTTATTTTTCGTAACGCCTTGTAGTTAAAGATTTATTATAACTACGAGGTGTTTTATTTATTAAATATATGATTTTTTCAATCGTATACACTACGCATGAGCAAATATTATTTCTTATAGAATAATATTCAAATTTTAATAATAGTATTGCTTTACCACCCGGGAAATATTAATATTAAGTAAATAATTTGTAAATAAAATATTAAGAAAAATGATTGCTAATTTAGGGGTGATTATATGTTTCGTTTTTTAAAACCGGCAAAGCATGTGGATCCTTTACCATCTGATAAGGTAGATGATACATATAAAAAATTACGATTACAGGTTTTTTTAGGTATTTTTATCGGTTATGCAGGTTACTATTTGTTGAGAAAAAACTTTTCATTAGCGATGCCTTCTTTAATTGAAGATGGTTTCAGTAAAGGGGAACTTGGTATCGCACTTTCAGCGATTTCAATCGCTTATGGTTTTAGTAAATTTGTAATGGGCACCGTAAGTGATCGCAGTAATGCACGTGTATTTTTAACATTAGGTTTGTTACTGACAGCAATTGTTAATTTATTGCTAGGATTCGTACCATTCTTTACTTCTAGTATTACAATCATGTTTATTATGTTATTTCTAAATGGATGGTTTCAAGGTATGGGATGGCCGCCATCAGGTCGTGTACTCGTACATTGGTTTAGTGTAAGTGAGCGTGGTAGTAAAACGTCTATTTGGAACGTAGCGCATAATGTTGGAGGAGGTCTAATGGCACCGATTGCAACATGGGGCATTTCTATGACTGCGCTTTATAATTTTGGTTATTTAAGAGGGTTTGAAGGCGTTTTTATTTATCCAGGGTTATTGGCGATTGTTATTGCAATTATTGCATATTTTTTGATCAGAGATACTCCTCAATCACAAGGCTTACCACCTATTGAACGTTTTAACAAAGATTATTCAACGACGACGCATGAAACACTTGAAACAGAGTTAACAACAAAAGAGATATTGTT
The DNA here is from genome assembly GCF_017892075.1 of Staphylococcus sp. GDY8P119P. NCBI lineage: Bacteria > Bacillati > Bacillota > Bacilli > Caryophanales > Staphylococcaceae > Staphylococcus > Staphylococcus sp. GDY8P119P. Next base: position 208,729 of record NZ_JAESKJ010000004.1, on the reverse strand, counting down.
TAAATATGTATTAAATAACAAGTGGGTGTGGGCGATCGCCTTTGCTAATATTTTTGTCTATTTTGTACGTTATGGTGTATTAGATTGGGCACCTACTTATTTAAGTGAAGAAAAACAATTTAATTTAAACGAATCAGGGTGGGCTTATTTCCTTTATGAATGGGCTGGCATTCCAGGAACACTATTGTGTGGCTATATTTCCGATAAAGTATTTAAAGGGCGTCGTGGTCCAGCAGGTTTCTTCTTTATGCTAGGCGTTACAATCTTTGTATTGATTTATTGGTTGAATCCACCAGGTCATGCATGGTTAGATAATTTATCATTAATTGCAATAGGATTTTTAATCTATGGACCAGTGATGTTAATTGGTTTACAAGCTTTAGATTATGTACCTAAAAAGGCAGCAGGAACAGCTGCCGGTCTAACAGGCTTATTTGGTTACCTATTTGGAGCTGTGATGGCTAACATTGTTTTAGGTTTTGTCGTACAACATTTTGGATGGGATTTTGGTTTTGTTTTATTAACCATTATTAGTATTTTAGCGATGCTAAGTTTTATTTTAACTTGGAATAAACGAGGACAAGAACAAGTACATTAAAAATAAGCAATATATGGCGCGAGTGTGAGGTCAACTGAGTGATATTGACTTCATAGTCGCGCCTATTTTTATAAACGAAAATCATTTTAGAAACTATTCGAGTAACGGTTAGTTGTTCATGTAAGCAATAAATCATAGGTATTATTAAAAGAAGAATATTAATAATTGAAATATTATGTTAATAATGGTTATTTAATGAATAATTTATATAAAAATGTGGTAATTAAATAATAAGTGAGTACACTAAAAATTTCTATGGTATCGATACTTCATTGTTTCAATATAAAATGCGGCTCAATACGTTAGTTATTTCATTAGTAAAATACGCATTAAGGCACCAAAAATATATTTAAACGAGCAAAATTGCATGTGCTGTTTTGTATCAGTTTAATTAAGAAAGGTGATTGATTATGTATAAAAATATTTTACTACCATACTCTTTTGATAATGATTTCGATAACATTCCTGAAAACTTAGCAAAATTAGTCGGCGAAGATTCCACTGTAGTTGTTCATAATGTCATGACTGAAAATGATCTATTAGCGAGTGTACGTTATGAAAATAAACATAAAGAAGATATCATTAAAGAAAAAGAAGAAGAGCTTTCTCCATTTCTTGAAAAATTAAAAGCACAAGATATTAATTATAAAGTCGCTATCGAATTTGGACCTGTAAAAGATACCATACTTGAGAGAATTAGTTTTGGGGATATGGATGTAGGTGATTTTGATTTAGTAGTAATGAGTAACCATCGCGTGAGTATCGATATCAAACATGTACTTGGAGATGTTACGCATAAAGTTGCTAAAAGAAGTCCTGTACCAGTACTGATAGTGAAATAACATCAAAATTATGTATTGAAATGCTTTTAATGTAGTAACACGCGTTATAATTTCTCAAAAACATCATATTTTTAAGACTAGATTGTAATGCTAAAATTATTTTCTAGTCTTTTGTTTTGAAATTAAAATATGCACAAGTTTATTTTAAAGTAAATGATTTTATCTTTCATAAATATATTTTTAGAAATATTGAACTTTTAGTTTTAGTTTTGTAACCCTTTGATGACGGCTTTAACCGCATTTTATTATATTAAAACAAGCTTTGCTGCTGTTGTTTTAATATATAAAGTCTGTTATTCTGCCTAATGTTCAATTATAAGGGAGGTTACTAATTTTGGAAAATAAACAACATAATGCTAATGGGAAGAAACTGTCTTCTGTTTTTACTTATAGTATTATTATTACCGCAATAGTTGTATTATTGGGTGCAATCTTTCCAACTCAGTTTAATGAAATAGGGACAAATATTACTGGTTGGATTACTGAATACTTTGGTTGGTATTATATGGTTATTGTAGCACTCATGATATTCTTCTGTGTTTTCTTAATATTTAGTCCAATCGGAAAATTGAAATTGGGAAAACCTGAAGATAAACCTGAATTTAACACAATTTCATGGTTTGCGATGCTATTTAGTGCTGGTATGGGAATTGGTTTAGTATTCTGGGGAGCAGCTGAACCAATCAGTCACTTTGTATCACCACCATCTGGAGAGCCACAGTCAGCACATGCTTATAAAGAAGCTTTAAGAGGCGCATTTATGCAATGGGGCTTCCATGCATGGGCAGTATATGGTGTTGTAGCATTAGCGTTAGCTTACTTCCAATTTAGAAAAAATGAACCTGCATTAATTTCAAAAACATTACGTCCAATTTTCGGAAATAAAGTAGACGGTCCGCTTGGTACTGTTATTGACGTAGTATCAGTTTTTGCCACAATTGGTGGTGTTGCAGTATCACTAGGTTTAGGCGCTATGCAAATCGCAGGTGGTCTAAACTACCTATTTGATATTCCGAATAATATTGTGACACAAGGTATTATTATTGTGATTGTTACAATCTTATTCTTAGCGAGTGCTTGGTCAGGTTTAAGCCGTGGTATCCAATATTTAAGTAACGCTAATATTGGTCTAGCTGGCATAATCTTATTGTTTATTTTTATTGTAGGACCAACTGTTCTTATTTTAAATATGCTAACAAGTTCAACAGGTGAGTATTTAAATACGTTATTATTTAACATGTTTGATACGGCACCATTAGATCCACAGAAAAATGAATGGATGAAATCGTGGACGTTCTTCCAATTAGCTTGGTGGATTAGTTGGAGTCCATTTGTTGGTATATTTATTGCACGTGTATCTAAAGGACGCTCAATTAGAGAGTTCGTATCTGGAGTTATGTTAGCACCGGTACTTGTAAGTCTAGTTTGGTTTGCAGCATTCGGTGTTCTAGGTATCGAAACTGCGAAAGATAATCCAAAAATATTTGATATGCCTCCAGAAACTGCATTATTTGGTGTGTTTAATGAAGTACCGTTAGGCTTTGTGCTGTCCATTGTGACATTGCTATTAATAGCAACATTCTTTATTACGTCAGCCGATTCAGCGACATTCGTATTAGGAATGCAAACAACATTTGGTTCATTAAACCCATCAGCTATGATTAAAGTGGTTTGGGGTATTGCGCAAGCATTGATTGCATTTATCTTATTATTCTCAGGTGGAGATAATGGATTAAATGCTCTACAAAATATGGCAATCATGACCGCCTTACCATTCTCTATCATCATACTTTGTATGATGGTCAGCTTCTATAAAGATGCGAATAAAGAGCGTAAATTCTTAGGTTTAACACTATCACCAAACAAACATAGATTAGAAGAATATACGAAAATTGCAGAAAATAGAAGCGGCAATAAATCAGAGTAATTATTAAATATAAGAAATAACTGGGACATAAATTTCAATCTCAAAATAGAGGACTAATTCGTTTTTCAAACGAATTAGTCCTTTTTGTATGAAAAATGTTTTGATTTTGTTCGTGCATGCTTGCCTTGGGATATGACTCGAGCCTGTAATCTCTCGCTCATATTATTTTCCAGGATTACATTACAATGCAAAATTGCGACTCAGCAAAACAATCGTTCAAAATGAGTAACTAATTGTATAACAACAAAACAAACGTCAACATCTATTATAGAAATAGGTGTTGACGTTTAGGCTTAATACAAAAATATTAAATACTCATCTTTACAGCTATTTTAAAACGTAGAACTTTTTTATTTTATCTTTGTGATGTGAATCGAACAGTATAAAAAGATTTTAGCATGCTGTCATTTTTACAAAAATTGATGAATCTATCAAAATTGATTGAGCGTCATAATGTTTTCTTTCCTGTACTACATCCACGTTTAGAGACACAAGAATTACATTTACCTGCTTTGGCTTTCTTGAAAAAGTTGAATAATGTAAAAACAACATAACTAATAATAGCTAGAAAGATAATTACATTGATAATAATCGTCATTAAATCACATCCTTAATAAAATAATAATCCAATTTGATAAAAGACAAATGAAAGTAAATATGCAGTGATTAATGGATATGCTACAGCCAATATAGTCCATTTAAGAGAATATGTTTCTTTACGAATGGTCGCAACCGTAGATAAACAAGGAATATATAGCAAGATGAAAATCATAAACGAATATGCTGATAGTGGTGTGAAATGACTTTGTATAATATTTACAAGACCAGCTTCGTCTGATGCATAGATAATTGCCATCGAGCTAACGATAACTTCTTTTGCTAAGAATCCAGGTATTAACGTAGCACCCGCCTGCCATGAACCAAAACCTAATGGCGCAACTAATACAGCAAAGAAACTTCCAATTGAATGTAAAAAGCTATCATTAACATCGACATTGAAACCACCGGGACCGGTATAATTCAATAGCCAAATAATTACTGAACCAGCAAAGATAAATGTTCCTGCTTTTTTAACAAAACCTTTAGCTTTTTCCCATGTACTTCTCCACAGTGTTTTGACTGAAGGTAATCGGTAAGTAGGTAATTCGACAATAAATACAGAATCATCATTTTTTAATACTGTTTTCGTTAGTAATACACTTGTTAATAAAGCGACGACGATACCAAGTACGTATAAACTTAAGACGATGAGCGCCTGATGAGATTCAAAAAACACACCTACAAACAGTGCGTAAACGGGTAATCTCGCTGAACAAGACATAAATGGTGCAATCAAAATCGTTGTAAGTCTTTCTTTTTCACTTTCAATGCTACGCGCCGCCATAATACTTGGCACGTTACAACCAAATCCAATAATCATTGGTATAAAAGATTTACCACTAAGACCAAAGTATTCCATAATACGATCCATTAATATTGCAATACGAGACATATAACCAGAGTCTTCTAACAGAGAAATGAAGAAGAAAAGCACCAGTATTTGTGGCACAAATACAAGTACTGCACCCACACCAGCAATAATTCCGTCATTGATCAAATCTTGTAAAAATGGAACGAGGCCTAACTTATCCATCAGGTTGGATACTGTATCTGTAAAGGTACCGCCTAAAAATTCATCTAATGCATCGGATATAGGTGTTCCAATCCAAGTGAATGTGACGTGGAAAATAAGCCACATAATGATTAAAAAGATTGGGATACCTAAATATTTATTTGTTAAAATACGATCTATACGATGAGTGAAATATTGTCGTTCTTCATCAGGATATTCAACTGTATCTTTTAAAATATTGTCTATATATGTATTGCGTGTTGCTTGTATTTCATCTCGTATAGAATTATCTAATTCTTCTGATAAATTTTGACGCAATAATGTTATTTCTTTCAAAACAGCGTCATCTAAAAAGTCATGAATTTTTGGATTTTCTAATAAAAATTGTATTGAGATAAAACGTGCCAATTGTTTATCAATAGAGGTTTTAGATGTTAAATGTGATTCAATTTGTGATATTGTAGCTTCAATGTGCTTACCATAATTTAATTTTAACGGTCTATTTTTGGATAAGCCATTGTCTTTCAAAGAATCTAATAATTGATGTGTGCCTTTTCCATTTCTTGCTATTATAGGTAGTAGTGGCAATTTTAATTTTTTCATAAGTGCTTGCTGGTTGATACGAATACCACGTTTTGTAGCAACATCAACCATATTTAATCCAATAATTAAAGGTGCACCTAATTCCATTAGTTGAACTGTAAGCTGCAAATTACGTTTGAGTTGGCTGGCATCTATAATATTAATCATGCCAGAAAATTGACTATTCAATAAATAATCAGTAACAACCATTTCGTCTTTTGATATAGGTGATAATTCATAAATACCTGGTAAATCAACGAGGTCTCCAATATGTTGTTTGAGACGACCTACTTTTTTCTCTACAGTTACACCACTCCAGTTTCCTACATATTCGTATGTGCCAGTCAATGCGTTAAATAATGATGTTTTTCCAACGTTAGGGTTCCCTAAAATACAATAACTGTTAGTCATTGGCTTCCTCTAATTCGATCTGACATGCATCACAGCCACGAATACTTAAGCATTGACCATTCACTTCTAATATACAAGGACCCTTGAACAAGCACTTTTGTTTAATTTTTAACTTCGTACCATTCACTAAACCAAGTGCATTTAACCGGTGACGCATGTGTTGATTTTTAATGTTCATTTCTTTGATTTTGTAACTCTTTTTTAAGTCTCCACTTTTTATGCTTAACATAAAACTCACTCTTTCTTATAATGAGATAATAATAATCATTATCAATTATACTATTATGTCAAATATAATAGAAGTAAATTTTAATATAATTCTGTGAATGTTTTGTTAAGCATTATTGCCTGTAACATATATTACTTTGTTTTTTTGATTTTAAAAAATAAAAAGACAAATCATTGAGCAAAGAAATTGCTATCACGACGATGTAATATTACACTTAAATTAAACAATAACTATACTAAGTATGAGATGAAATAACTCAGTCAAAAGATGTTTGGAAGATTAACTGGTGTTCAATGCTTTTGAGTTTCGGATATGAATCATAAATCGTTATATGAAAATATATGTGTGTTTAAAAATTGAATTACATATTGAGATAGGAGGGATTCAAATGGTTATCCGTGATAATAAACGCATAAAAGTAAAACGTTTAAATGAAACGCGCTCAAGTGGGATTTCTGTCATGATTGAAGAAGGTGGTTTGGGAGCTGACCAATATTATCAAATAGAAAAGCAAAATGCGAAAACATCTGAAGAACACTTACATCAATTTGAACATGAAGTAAGTGAAAAAAATAATGCTGAACTGATTGATTTATTAATTATAAATGCGCAAGAAAGTACGAATAAAGCGTATAGTGAGGCGTTAAAGACAATTCAGCAAGAAGTGTTAAACCGAATGAAATCATAAATATTGTATTTAAACCAAGATTTAATAAATAAGAAGATAACCAAGACTATTGATATAACTATTTACAGTTGTATCAATAGTCTTTTTAATATTTAAACATAGGTAAGACTTAGGGTACGCTAAATTAAGTGCTGCAGAAGTGAAATAATATTCAAATTAAATTAGGCCAACCACGATAATACAATCAACTATAAGGTATACAGCTATAAAAAGCCATGCAACACAGATATATTACTCGTATTTGTCGATGATATTGTTCAATTTATTTAAATAAGCTTCTTTTAGTTGCTTAGGATATATGATATGGACATTTTCACCTAAAGCAATTAAATAATTCACCATATAATCCAGTTCTTCAATATTATAACCACCAGTAATATAAGGTGTACCTTTTATATATTCTAAGTTCATATTGGGATAGTTGTTTTTGGAATATTGCTCTACTCCAAATGGTGTGAGCTGACATTTAAATGTGACATTATGATAGGTGCTTTCATATTGTTTTTGAAATTCAGCAAGTTGTTCTTTTGTATAGTTATTTTTTCTCGAAAGATTGATTGTTAATTGTTCGATATAATCACATCGAAATGTACCCCATTTGTCATTTTTTATATCATATGCGCTACAGAACCATATGCCGTTTCTATAAAACAACTCATAAATCTGTAATTCTGTATCAATTTTTTTGTATTGTGTATAACGGATGTGAACGGTTTGTTCATAGATGATAGATTTTAAAATACTAGATAAATATTTTACATGACTGACAGGTGGTACATTATGATAAGTAACAAAATCTAATGTTTTCAAGATCTTATGTTGCTGTTCCGTTGGTATTGTAGCTAATAATTTTTCACTGATTTGTGTATAAGATTTTTGAAAAGGTGTTGTAGATAATAAATCTAAAGCTTTAAGTGCAAAAAAGATTGCTAATACTTCATCATTATTAAAATATATGGGTGTTAACAAATTCTGTGAAATGATTTTATATCCGCCATAGCGCCCGTTTTCTACATATATACTAAGTCCCATGTTTTCTAATTCTTGTACATCTCTTAACGCTGTTCTTTTTGAAATATTAAATTCTCTCATTAAATCAATTAAATGAAAAGCATGTTTGTTACTTAAAAAGATAAGCTCTTGATTTAATCGTTCAGATTTTTTCATATTTTCTCCTTTAAAGGTGACTTATTTAGACACCATTGAAATATATACTTAGGTTAACAAATTTTTAAGGAGAATGTATATGAAAACTTTAATGATTAATGCACATCCTGATTTTAAAAAAGAAGATAGCTTTTCTTTTAAATTAAAAGAAATGTTTCTTGAAGCATATGGACAATTGTATCCAAATGAACAACCAGAAGTTTTGAATTTATATGACATTCAGTTGCCTCGTATTGAAAAAAATCAATTACTGAATGTATGGCACAAGCAACGTGAAGGAGAAAAATTATCCGAAGTAGAAGAACTGATTTCAACCAAAACATCAGAGTTACTACAACAATTTAAAGCGTATAAAAGAATTGTCATTATTTCACCATTACACAATTTTAATATTACGTCACGACTTAAAGATTATATAGATAATATTATGATTGCACGTGAAACGTTCAAATATACTGAAAATGGATCTGTAGGTTTAATGACAGATAATTATAAAGCGTTATACTTACAAGCAAGTGGTTCAATTTATACAAATGATGATCGTTATAAATTATTAGATTTTTCTTATCATTATTTGAAAGCGATGTTTGAAGATATTATGGGGTTTGAAGAATTTTATGTAGTTAGAGCTCAAGGAACTGCGATATTACCTGAAAATGACATTTTAAATGATGCAAAATTAGATTTAAAGCAAGTATTGCCATCATTTTATGCAAAATAAATTGATTGTAATAAGGAGATTAAGACAAAAATAAGATCATATCTTTCATATTATATACGTACCATATAAGAGATAGTTGTATGATAAATATATGAAAAAAGTATGTTTATATAGGTTTTGAAATTACTAAAATGTGTTTATTCAGCTAAGAAATATTTAAAATAATCATGCATTTGTAAAAGATTCTTTTTTAAAAGGATATGTACATTACAATTAAAAATCACTATACTGTAATACGTGTTTGTACATTATTAACAAGGAGAAAATTGATGAATCTTTTAAAACAAATTTTCAAAAAGGAAGATATTGCTAAATTTCAAAATAAAGATGCTCATTTAGAGCGTACATTAAGAATAAGAGACTTTTTAGCTTTAGGTGTCGGTACAATTGTTTCTACTGCTATTTTTACGTTGCCTGGTGTTGTAGCTGCAGATCACACGGGTCCTTCAGTCAGTTTATCCTTTCTAGTAGCAGCTATTGTGGCAGCATTGGTAGCATTTGTTTACGCAGAAATGGCATCTGTCATGCCTTTTGCTGGATCAGCATATACTTGGATTAGCATATTATTTGGAGAATTTTTTGGATGGATTGTAGGTTGGGCATTAATTGCTGAATATTTAATTGCGGTTGCATTTGTGGCATCAGGATTTTCAGCTAATTTGAGAGGTTTATTAGAGCCTTTTCATATATCACTACCTCAGTCATTATCTAACTCTCTCGGTACAGACGGAGGTATCGTTGATTTATTAGCAGCTATTGTAGTCATTATTACTGCGGTATTACTATATAGAGGAACGTCAGAAGCGGCCCGTGTTCAAAATGCACTCGTGATTCTCAAAGTATTGGCTATTTTCTTATTTATTATCGTAGGTTTATCAGTGATTGATATTGGTCATTACATACCTTTTATTCCAGAGTACCGTGAAACTGCAGCAGGTGCATTTGGTGGCTGGCAGGGAATATATGCAGGTAGCTCTGTCATTTTTGTTGCTTATATCGGTTTTGATTCTATCGCTTCAAACTCTGGTGAAGCGATTAATCCACAAAAAACAATGCCACGAGGGATTTTGGGCTCTTTACTGATTGCGGTTACTTTGTTTATAATCGTTTCACTTGTATTAGTGGGAATGTTTGACTATGCGCAATATAAAAATAATGCTGAACCAGTAGGTTGGGCTTTGCGTATGAGTGGTCATAGTACCGTTGCGGTTATAGTGCAGGCAGTCTCAGTGATTGGTATGTTTACTGCTTTAATTGGTATGATGATGGCGGGTTCTCACTTACTTTATTCATTTGGTAGGGATGGCATCTTACCGTCTTGGTTAGGAAAATTAGATAATAAGAATTTGCCGAACCGTGCGTTAATCGTACTATCGATTGTTGCAATTATTATTGGTTCTGTATTTCCGTTTGGTTTTTTAGCACAATTAATTTCAGCGGGTGCGCTTGTAGCTTTTATGTTTGTTACAGTAGGTATTTTCTCATTGCGTAAAAGAGAAGGTCATGATCTACCACAACCGGCATTTAAATTGCCTTTTTATCCAGTGATGCCAGTGATTATTTTTATTTGTGTATTTATTGTGTTCTGGGGATTAAGTGGTCAGGCTAAAATCTATACATTAATTTGGTTCTGTGTCGGCATCATTTATTATGTATTGTATATTTTAAAGAATCTTAAAAACATCAAAAATTAAACACATTATGGTTTAGACAAAATCTAAGCATTGATTATTATAGTATGTGTTATTTCTTAGTTGAGTAGAAATTTGGAATTAATCGACATTGTTAATTCCGTTTCTACTCTTTTTTATAGCTTGTCTTAAAGTGAAAAGTAGGAAACATGTTAAAATCTCAGACTAAAATGTAATATAATATGGGTTTAATTGGTAGGAATTGATATGAAAATGCGTTTTAATTAAGTTTTAAAATATACATATCACTACTCAATTTTATTGAGTAGTGATATGTATATCATTATTTAGATTTATTAACAAAACGATTTTTAAACATTAGTAGACTAAGTCCAGCAGTTAATGCTAATAAACCAGCACTAATACTTAAAATTTCAGCATTATTCTGTTGTCCAGTATCTGGTAAATTTTGTTGTTCCATTTGGTTATCTTGAGCGTTTGGTGTAACGACTCCTTGTGGTGTATTAATTGATTGATTATTTTTATTGGCAATTTTTTGTGTTTCATTTTCTATAGCTTGTTCGTATGCTTCTGGTGAAACTTCTGTTCGTTTTGGTACGTTATTTTCTAATTGTTGATAGTCTTCGTGAGACATACCATCAGGTTTTACACCACCATATGGTCTATTACCTTGCGTAGTTTGATGTGCTTGTTGTTCTTCTTTTGCTTGTTCAAAGATACTTGCAACTTTTTCATTATAATTGACTTGAGATAACTCGCCAGAATCTTTTTGCTGAGTAAGTTGTGTTATTTTATCTTGATATGTTTGTGGTAGAGCAGAGATATCAAAGTCCATGTTTGCCCAACCATCACCGTCAGGGTCAGTACTACTTGGTAGCGTTTCTCCTGTAACAGTTTTAGCACCATTTTCCTCAGCATTAGCTGTGCCGTTGATGCCCGTCACTGCTATTGAACTTGCTAATAATGACGTAAGTAAAATGTTTGATTTTTTCATTAATTATCCCCCTTTATTATTATATTGATATCACAAATATAACCCCCTCATCAATATTGTTCAAAACATTTTAAAATTAAATTAATAATGTTTGCTATAGAATTTTTTATCTTTGCTAGCGATAACCTTTTTATTGCTAAGATCAATAGTGTTACAAGTACATATTAAATTTTTGCTTTATAGAAATTATTCTATGTTATGTTGTTTTTTTAATGATAAAGCCAAAATGAGTACGATAATCAGTAGAATGCCAATTAATTGAAAACTACGAAACGTAACATTAAGCCAAAAGGCACTTGCTAATATGGCCATAACAGGTTCAATTGTGCCGAAAAGCGTTGTTTCTTTTGCCGATAAGTAATTTAAACTTTCAATAAAGAAAAAGAATGCTATAGCGGTTCCAGCAATAATACCAAAAGTTAAATAAAGTGCAGTCGATCCTGTTAAATGAGACCAGTCAAACTGCCATATAGGTGCTTTGAAATTCATGACAATGCCTGAAATTAACATGGCCCAGCCGACAACTAAAATAGATGGAAACCGAGTTAATAATTGTGTTGCGTAAAGTGTATAGAAAGCAAGTGCTAAGCCAGATATAATTCCCCAAATTACGCTTGGTGTAGATACCACAAGCTTACTAAAAGAGCCGTTGGTTAGTAGTAAAAATGTACCTGATAATGTGAGGATAATCGCAACCAAATCAAAAGGTTTAAAGCGTTCTTTACGTCTAATCACATACCAAATAATGATATATACTGGTGCTATGTATTGCAGTAAAGTAGCGACTGCGGCATTACCAAAATTGATAGACGCCATGTAAGCATATTGAACGAGTAACATACCAAAAATTGAGAAAATGATAAGTTGAAATAAGCTATGCTTATTTTTAAATATATCGAATAATGAAGATTTTCTATTTATTATTTTGTAAATCATTAATAAGACGAAGCCACTGATTAATAACCTCGCAGTTACATACCAATTGACATCAATGTCTCTTTGTTGAAAAAGAAAATCTGATACCGTGCCACCGAGGCCCCAAAATGACGCCCCTACAATAGCTAATAAAATACCTATGATTCGAAATTTTGTTTTATTTACCATATCATCACCTGTAAAATATTAATATATTTATACTATAGCGAGAAAATAAGCGATATAATATATAAAAATAAGCATAAAATAGCAAAATATTGAGGTGTCTCATTTATGTATCAAGAAATTATCGTAGAAAATACAAGAGAAGAATTAATACAATTTCCTGATAAACAATGGAAACATATTATTTTACATACACATTTAAATCGCACGATTTTTGGCTATATTCCTATACATTGGCACCACGCATTACAATTCATGTATGTGGTTAATGGAACACTCAATGTTTCAATTGGTGACGACACATTTAATATTAAAAAAGGAGACGGGCTTTTTATCAATTCAAATGTTGTGCATGAGTTAACAAGTGAATTTTCACAAACAGAGTATTTTTGTTGGAATATTGAGATACCAGAAACGATTAATTATTTAGAATTTAATTATGTATCAGAAATTATAAATAAAGCACATTATGTTCCCTATATATATTTATCCCAAGATGACAAACAGCAAAGAGAACTCTTAGAGATGGTTAACTCAGCTGGGCAAATTTATGAGAAACAAAACTCATACTTTGAACTAGATATTACTGCCAAATATTATAAAGCAATAAAATGGTTATTACTGCATTTGGCAGAAGTAAATGAACAAAAACGATACTACTTTGATTATCGTATTAAAAGACTGATAACGTATTTACAAGATCATTTTCACAAGAAAATTTCATTACAAATGCTAAGTGAAGAGATTCATATGAGTAAGTCTGAAACTGTTAGATGTTTCAAATTTTATGTAAATCAGACACCTATGCAATACTTGGTGAATTTACGATTAGAACACAGCATAAGAATGTTGCGTAGTAAACATCCATATACGATTACTGAGATTGCAATGGCATGTGGTTTTTCAACAACGAGTTATTTTATTAAAGTTTTTAAAGAAAAATACAAGCTCACCCCAAAACAATTTCAGAAAAAGCAAATAACTGTGACGTCATGACTCAATACGGATTAGAAAAATTGCTAATTATAATGATAAGTAGATACAATAAGTTAAATGCCAAATAAAGGGGTCGTTTTTATGAATATTAAACTGATTGTCGTGGACATGGATGGCACATTTTTAACTGATGATAGCCAATTTAATTACGAGACTTTTCAATTGTTAAAAGAAAATTGTGCAAATCAAGATATTCGCTTTGTCTTTTGTACTGGTAAGCAATGTGAGCGTGTAGAAACGATTGTAGATGATCTCGCAACGAATACATTTATTGTAGGCGACAGTGCAACACGAATTAAATACAATGGGGATTTTATTTACAATGCAGTGATAGAAAATCAAAAAGCAAAAGAAATTATTGATACGATAAGAGCAATTGATGATACACAAACCATTTTGGCTTGTTCGAAAACCGGTGCATACGTGTTAGACAATATTTCTGAATCAGAGAAAAGGCACGTGCTTGGTTCTTATCAACATGTGCACTATATTAAAGATTATAACGATATTGAAGATGATTTATTGAAAATTACTGTTCATGACGCAAGTGCTCACTGTAAAGAGACTGCCGACCGTCTAAAACATTTTGAAAAAGATGTTTATATCGTAGCTTCAGATGAATCATGGATTGACATTGCAGACTTGGGCGTGAATAAAGGAACTACAATTAATCGAATTCAGAATTTACTTCAAATTACACCTTCAGAAACTATTGCATTTGGTGATGGGTATAATGATTTAGATTTATTTAAAGCGGCGAAATATAAAGTCGCTATGGATAATGCTTATCCTGAATTAAAAAAAGAGGCAAATTTAATTGCAATTAATAATAATGAAGATGGTGTTGTACAAACTTTAAACTTACTTTTAGGATTTAAATAAAAGTAGATTTTTATATGAATTGGAAAAATAGTAAGAATTCATAAAATAAATTGTACTTTGTATGATAATATCTATCTAGTGCGTATTTTTATATGCAATATTTAGATGAGGAGGTTCATGCATCGTGAGTACAAAGCAACAATCAAACAACAAATTGATTTTAGCTATTGTGTTAAGTGTGTTAACGTATTGGCTTTTTGCTCAATCGTTTATTAATATATCTACACAGGTTCAACATACCTATCAAACAACGCCAGGTGTTGTTAACTTATCTGTCAGTTTAGCATCATTTGCTACTGGTATTTTTATGGTCGGTGCAGGTGACGTTTCTGATAAAATTGGAAAACTAAAAATGACTTATATTGGTATCATTTTTAGTATTTTAGGTTCATTACTTATTATTGTGTCTAGTGTGACAGCGTTCTTATTGGTAGGACGTATGTTGCAAGGGCTTTCGGCGGCTATTTTACTTCCTTCTACCGTAGGCGTGATTAATGAGCAATTTAAAGGTAAAGAAATGCGTAGAGCATTTAGCTACTTGATGATCGGTAGCGTTGGTGGTATCGGTTTAGCATCGATGGTTGGGGGATTGATAGCGACATATGTCAATTGGCAATCTAACTTTATCATCTCTATCATTATTTCAATTATTGCATTTTGGTTATTGTGGGGAACAGAAGAAGTAGAAAAAGAAAAAATT
Organism: Staphylococcus sp. GDY8P119P; assembly: GCF_017892075.1. Classification (NCBI taxonomy): domain Bacteria; kingdom Bacillati; phylum Bacillota; class Bacilli; order Caryophanales; family Staphylococcaceae; genus Staphylococcus; species Staphylococcus sp. GDY8P119P. The sequence goes on along the minus strand of NZ_JAESKJ010000004.1, from coordinate 193,627 downwards.
GACACAAGACCATTTGACTATATTGGGATGTTTTTATTTGCAGTTTTAATAGGAAGTATTACATTGTTTGCCACACAAGGGTTTGAACAAGGTTGGTTCAGTACCTTTTCAATTACATGTTTTGTGATTTTTATAATTTCTACAGTTATTTTTATATTCTTTGAAAGGCAAAAACATGCACCGTTCATTGATTTTTCATTGTTCCGAAACCGTGGTTTTGTTGGTTCTTCAATGATCAATGTTGTACTCAATTCTGGCATAGGTACGACGACAGTATTTAATATGTATGCGCAGACAGAATTAGGATTAAACGCCTTTCAAGCAGGACTTGTGACTGTTCCTTATGTCATTATGGCAGTTGTGATGATCCGTTTAGGAGAAAAATTATCCTTACGTTTTGGAGGCAAGCCACTGTTATTGGTAGGACCACTATTTCCAGCAATAGGAATTATGTTTATCAGTTTAACTGTATTACCAACAGATTGGTATGTAGGCATTGTCGTGTTTGGATTTGTCATTTGTGCTATAGGAAATGGCTTATGTGCTACACCAGGAATTACAGTTGCAATTTTAACAATTCCTGATGAAAAAGTTGGTTTAGCTTCAGGTATCTACAAAATGTGTGCGACACTAGGTGGTGCGCTAGGCATTGCGCTTAACACAACTATTTTTGCAGCAGTGCAAGTCAACCATAGTGCTAGTGTAGCTGCGACGACTTCATTTTTAACAGGCTTATTGATTATGATTATAGGTGTGATTTTGACTCAAATCATCATTCCTAAAAATGTAAAGGCTTAAGCATATATTGAAATTCATTAATAAATGATACCGCGCTATAAATCTCATATTTAAAATAAGGACTAATCCGTAAGATAATTGAACTGCACCCTGTCAAGTAGACAGTGAAAAAAAACAAAATGTTTATGGCTACCTTATATTTACGATATAAGGGTAGCCATTTTTAATGTTATTCTTTCTTGATTAAAAAATTCTATATATGAATTAATTGCTTTTATTGCTGTAGCCTTGTCTTTAAAAATCACTTTTTTTCTTCCTCTAAACAATTCACTTTTAATAGTTCCCCATACTCCTTCCATAGGTCCATTATCTATGCAACATCCTGGTCGTGACATACTTTGTTTTATACCAAGTTGCTCTAACGTAACTTTAAATAATCTGCTTGTATATTGATATCCTCTGTCGCTATGCAAGAGTATACCTTCGGTATTCGGCACAAGTTTGACTGCTTTTTTGAGCGTATCTAATACAAATTTATTGTTATTTGAGGTACTTAATTTATGACTGATAATCTGTTTGCTGCCTAAGTCATAAATAGCACTTAAGTAAAGTTTTTTACCATTGCTGAGTTTGAATTCTGTAACGTCAGTTAACCATTTTTTATTTGGGATTTGTTCTTCAAATTTTCTATTTAATATATTATGTGCTGTAATTTCAGGTGTTGTTTTAATATATCGTTTTCTTTTAGGGCGGATAGTAGATTTTAGATTAAGTTGATTCATCAATCTATAGACACGTTTATGATTTACTTTTTGATGTAGTTTAAGTCTTAAATATATGTATATACGACGATATCCATATATGCCTTTGTATTTATTGTAGATATCAACGATATCTTTGATTAATTTTTGGTTTTCAATTTCTTTATTTGATGGTTTGCGATGTAACCATTTATAGTAACTTGAACGTGATATCTTTAATACTGAACATAACCAAGCTATCGGATAAAGGTTTTTAAATGCTTTTACCGTTTGGTATGATGCTTTTTGTCTGATGCCTGTTTCATCAACTTCCTTTCTATTTCTTCTTCCTTTTTTAAAACGTCATTTTCCATTTGAAGAAATTTATTTTTCTCTTTAAGTATCTTAATTTCAGCTTTTAATGCCTCTTCAGGTGTTAATACAGACTGGGGTTTCCCTTTTCCACGTCCATCTTTAAGTCCATCATACCCATGCAAGTTGTCCTTTTTTACCCAGTTATATACTTGGCTATAATTTATGTTAAAATGATTTGCTGTTGTCTTATACGATTGGCCATGATTCATATAATAATCAACGATTTCTACACGATCTTCAAATGTTAATGATTTATATTTCAATTGATACACCTCGGGTTTTGGAGAATATGTTTTTAATATTTTACCCGATAAATACTTTGAAATCCATTTGTTTACAGTTGAAGTAGTGGGGATATTATATTTAACTACTAAATCAGTTAAAGATAGGCCATCATTTATATATTCGTGCACAACTTTAAGCTTAAATTCATTTGAGTAGGTATTATTTCTCTGAATTGGTAAAAGCACCTTTATTCCATGCTTCTTAAATTTATAATAGTTAATCAATAATGTTCTAGGAGAACAATTTAAATTTAATTTTTGAATTACATTTTTCATACTATATCCTTCTTCATATAAGCTGAAAGCTTTTTGGTAAGTTTCAGGTGATAATTTTCTATGAGTCATAAAAAAACTCCCTTCAAAGTTTACATTTTTAAGTGTCTACTTTGAAGGGAGCATATCATAATCATGGATTGGTCCTTTTATATTGCCGTTATTATGAATTTGATATACATGTTTAATCAGCGAACGGTTTAAACTTTTTAACTACTTAACCGATTAGTTACAGTTGTTGATGCTTATTTTACATTATTTATAATGCGAACTTTATAGCTATCACTAAGTCAATTACATATATTTATTAAGTTGATTTCAATTAAGAATCAGTTAAATGAACAATAAATGTTTTAACGCTAACGGCTGTTCCAGTTATTTTTATATCCAATTCATTGTCATTAAAAGTAACGCTAACCTTCACCTTACCGTTTTTACCAATTTCTTGACCTTGTTCAACGATAAGATTGAGTGGATGGTCTGAATTGTTATGTATGTATTTAACAAAGTAAGCCCCCATAACTCCAGAAGCTGTTCCAGTAACTGGATCCTCTGTTGTTCCAGAGAAAGGTGAAGAAAAATGACGTGCATGCATATTAGCATCTGGATGATATGTTTCAAAACAAAATGGATGAATAGACACGTTAGGCTTTTCGCTTAATATAGAAGGGAATTGGTCATTGTTGGGTTTCATTTTCTGACAAACAGCTAGACTTGTCACTGGAACCAGAAGTGTCCAAACGCCTGTACTTCCATATAAAACTGGTAAATTATCGACGATATCTTCTTCTTCGATACTTAGTGCATGAGCTAAATCTTTATTAGAGCCATTGAATGTCTCAAATTGTGGTGTGGCATGTTGCATAGTGATATATATTTGGTCATTATGAGATACATTCATTCCGATAGCTAAAATGCCTGCTTTAGTTTCAATTGTAATTTCGTTTTTATTTTTTAGTAATTGTTTTTCTTTTAAAGCATAAATCGTGGCAATTGTTGCATGACCACAAAGGTCCATTTCATGGCCTGGCGTGAAGAAACGTATTCTAAGGTCTGCCTTATCAGATTTAACAGGAAATGCAGTTTCATTAAAGCCAATTTTTGATGCAATTTCTTGCATTTCCCAATCTGTTAAATTTTCTGTATCCAATACAACGCCAGCAGGGTTCCCTTTATTGGCTTCTATACTGAATGAGTCATAATGATAAACCTGCACGGATTTAACCATTTCATTCCTCCTGATTTTTAAATTCTCTATAAGTTGTAGAACAATTTACATGAGTTTGTTTAGCAATTTTACTTGTAGCTATTATTTTAAAAGAATTTTAATTGATTTATCAACTTTATTATCTCTTTATATAGAGGTTATGATGCTTTTTAGCCTTTATATTAAACTTTGACTTATCATTTTTTTACTGCTTGTACGCATATAAAATAGTTTTTAGTTAATCATTAGGTGTTATGTCGCGTTGTTTATGTATGGATTCCTCTACGTAATGATGAATAAAATTAGTCGAATAAGACACATTCCAACCTCCCTTACTATTTTCAGTAATGAGGGGTTTTTGTGAATTAAACACAGCTATTGTTTTATAAGTGGATTATTACATTTTGATGGGTAAGAATACAAAATTATGTGTTCCGCAATAGACATAACTATTATTGATATTATTAAAAAGGAAACTATGAATGGAATTAGAAAAAGAGTTTGAATTTTATAATTATGTTTTCAACCGGTTACGTTATATTGGTGACCTCTTACGATAAAAGTACTGACAAAATAGCTGAGAATTATATAGTATAAGTAAAAAGAGGGGGGCGGTACTATGGAAAGTGACGTACGAGTTCATCTGAAAATAGACGAAGTTCGCACTATAACAGAAGTAAACATCAATACTTTTGATAGAAAAACAGGTGAAAGTTTATTAGAACACATTAATAATTTCACATTTTCAAATATAGATAAACTAGGGATTAAAACATCAGAAGGTATATTCATGATCATTAAATCAGATATCATGTTTGCTGAAATATTTGATAAAGAAATCACAATTACGACAACAGAAAAAGAACTTACAACACGTATGGCTTTAAGTACATTACAACATAAGTTGGCCGGCGCTTTCTTTATAAAAATATCTAAATCATCAATTATTAATGTTCATTTTATAAAGAAAGTTAATCCATCCTTCTCAGGTAATCTAATAGCTACACTTACGAATGGCAAGAAAGTGTCTATATCTCGAAGATACGTCAAAAATTTAAATAAAGCATTAGGCATATAACATATAAGGAGAGGATTATAATGAAAAGAACCTTAAAAGAAATGTTACAAGGTGTCGGATTTAGCAGTAGCATCACGATTATCTTTCTCGCAGCTAATCACATGAGCATTGGTTTTGGTGATGTATTAGGAATATATTTCTTTGGAGCTGTTTGTGGCTTATTATCTAGTATTTATGTAGTAGAAAGTATACCTTTATTACTGCAATTATTCATTCATTTAAGTGGTAGTGTTATTTCATTTATTGTTGTAGCTTATCTTAATCATTGGTTACCGATGGAGGTTTCCACAGTGGTTTCATCAATTACTATATTTGTGATTATTTTTCTAATATTATGGTTATTATTTTTTATTAATAATCTACTACACAGTAAAAAAGTTAACGCGCAACTAAAAAAGTAAGGAGATGAAGGTTGCCAGCAAATAACGATATAAAAGCCAACAGAACAAAGTAATATCATCATTTTACTTCACATACAGCACATTCTAATGAAACAAAGACGCCACTAAAAATATTAGCATTTTTCAGCAATCACTTGCTTGATATCGCGCTCTAAGGTTTACGATTGAATTATATTCAAAGGAGGTTATATAATATGGGTAAATTTGATAGTCTACAGGACAAAGTTGTAGTTATTGCTGGTGGTGCTAAGAACCTTGGTGGCTTATTAAGCACTACTTACGCTAAAGAAGGTGCTAAATTAGTAATCCATCACCATGATGAAAATTCTTTAGATGATGCAAAAGCGACACTTACAAAAGTTGAAAATCTGGGTGGAGAAGGTACATTATTTTCTGGTGATTTGACCAAGGTTAGCAATGTCAAAGCTTTATTTCAGCATGCTGAAGCAACGTTTGGAAAAGTAGATATTGCAATAAATACTGTTGGAAAAGTGCTTAAAAAACCTATTTCAGAAACGACTGAAGAAGAATTTGATAGCATGGCGGACATCAACGCAAAGTCAGCTTATTTCTTTATTAAATATGCTGAAAAATCTATGAATGATCATGGTAAAATCATCACTTTAGCCACTGCGTTGCTTGCTGCATACACAGGCTTTTATTCAACTTATGCTGGAGGCAAATCGCCTGTTGAGCATTATACACGTGCAGCCTCAGCAGAGTTTATGGATAGAGGCATCTCAGTAAACGCGGTCGCTCCTGGACCAATGGACACACCATTCTTCTACCCACAGGAAAGCGAAGATGCTGTAGCATTCCATAAATCTCAAGCGCTTCATAACCAACTTACAAAAATAGAAGACATCGCGCCGATTATTACTTTCTTAACTTTAGATGGATGGTGGATCAACGGTCAAACATTATTTGCAAATGGTGGTTATACGACTCGCTAGTTTACTTTTTAATCATAAGGAGGTCATTTTGATATGTATTACTTTTTAGCAATATTTAAAGGGAAAGAAACAGATATCAAAATTATTACAGAAGCCAAGGTAATAGATGAAAAGAATGTATCTGTGCCAAGTCATAATTACGTTAAAGCATTAGCCGAAGAGATTATTGAGCTATCGCATCAAAATAATTTATTCCATAATGATATTAAAAGTATTGGTTTAAGTATAGATAATCCTGAACACATTGGTTATAACAGTGTGGCGTCATTAAAACATGATATGACATCAACATTTGGATTTGAAGCTATCATTGACAATGACTATGAAGAATTGCTAGTTCAACTTATGAAATAGACAAAAAGGTGACTTTATAAGGTCACCTTTTTTAGGAGGTAAATTATGCAAGTCAAACAAGTTGCCGATAATTTAGGTATCAGTGAACACACCATTCGATATTATGATAAAGCAGGGCTCTTTCCTTTTGTTCAGAGAAATAAGAATGGCTATAGAGATTTTTCAGAAGAAGACTTATATTGGATTGAATTTATAAAATGTATGCGCCAGACACATATGCCCATATCAAAGTTAAAAGAAATTGCGGAGTTATATCATCAAGGCAGTGACACAAAAACGAAGCGAAAAAATATATTTTTGGAACATCAAAAAAATTTAATTGAACAAAAAAAGATTATAGACCAAGGGCTTCAAACATTAGAAGAAAAATTTAAATTGTTGGAGAATGAATAGATAAAAGCACAGTGCGAGTGGTAGCAGCAAGTGAAATACAAAAGACTGTTTCCTTTTTTATAGTACCCTACAACAGAAAATGTAATGAATACGTCTGGGACAAAGCAATGATGTCCCAGATTTTTTATTGTCCTCGGATATATCCTTTTTTTGATAAAACATTTTGTCTGCCTGGTTCTCTTTCAATGATTTTCATATTTTCCTTCACACACTTCCGAAACCGTCATAGCAGATGTTGTGTATATTTTCACAATTCACTATAATCGTAAAATTTAAAATTTTTGCATAAATTTCAAAAATAATGGTATATTACATGTAAGGGCTTACATACATGAAGAAAGGAGATATTTATCACTCAATATTTTATTAGTTGGATTAAACATAGATAGGAGAAACTGTATGAAAATTATTCCATTTTCAGATTTGAAAGACATCGTAAAAGAAGGTGATGTTATAGCTCTGGCAGCCTTATCTACAGCAAATTTACCAGCTGAGATACTTAAAACGTTAGTCGAACAATATGATGAGGATCAATCACTTAATAATTTAACGTTCATGCTTGCTAATGATATTAGTGACTATAGAGGTGACAGTTATGATTTAGATTCATTCGTTTCAAGGGGTATGGTTAAACGATTAATCACGAGTATTATTACTGGTTCACCAGCAACGATTCAAGCAATGCAGAACAATGAAATAGAGGCTTATTTCCTTCCTCAAGGTGTTATAACCACACATTATCGAGGAAGTACGGAAGCTTTTCCAGGACCGATTACTAAAATTGGTTTAAATACAAATGTGGATCCACGCTATTCTGGTGGAAAAGTCAATACATGTACGACTGAGGATTTGGTTTCTTTAATAAATATCAATGATGACACTTATTTGAAATATCAGTTTCCAGAAATTGATGTAGCTATACTAAGAGGTACATATGCTGATGAAGCAGGCAATATTTATATGAAGCATGAGACACACTTAGGAGAAGGTTTTAGTTTAGCAGCAGCTACGCATAAAAATAAGGGAAAGGTCATTGTTCAAGTGAAAGAAGTGATTCAAAGTGGTCGTTTCAATCCAAATGAAGTGTTTATACCTGGCAAATTAGTAGATTATATTGTAGTGAACCGTGATCCAAAATATCATAGACAAGTGATTCAAACGTACTATGATCCGGCACTTTCAGGACATTATCAAATTACAGAGATGCGAGAACCATATATAGAATTGAACACTCGAAAAGTAATTTTGAGACGTGCTGCTCAATTTTTACTTCAAGGTGATGTCATCAGTATTGGTTTTGGCATAAATAATGAGTTATCCAATGTTTTAACTGAAGAAGGGGTTAATAATTTAGTACAGCCCAATATAGATACAGGCGTGTTTGGTGGTTTGATTAGCAGCGGAAAATATTTTGGTATGAACTATAACTTAAGTGCACGTATGAGACACGATATGACTTGGGATTTCATTTATAACGGAGGCGTTGATATAGCCTTTCTAAGCTTTGCTCAAGTAGATTCCAAGGGTAATGTAAATGTCTCAAAATTTGGCAATAAAATGAATGGCTGTGGTGGGTTTATCGACATAAGTCAAACGGTAAAAACAATTGTCTTTTCCGGTTCATTAGTTGTCGGGGGTCAACTAAGTTATGAACAGCGCAAGGTTAATGTAGAACAAGAAGGTCACATACCAAAATTTATCAATGAAATTGATAATATTGATTTCAATGTTGAAAATGCGTTTTTGCTTGAACAAGAGATTTACTTTGTCACCGAAAGGGCTGTATTTGAACTCACACAACAGGGATTAATGCTCATTGAAATAGCTCCTGGTCTTGATTTAGAGCGAGATATTCTAGCAAATATGGAATTCAAGCCGCTCATTGCAACGCATTTGAAAGAAATAAATAGCGATATTTATCAAGATAAGTGGGGAGGATTGTCTGATGCAATAAAGTCGGATTATCGTATTTAAACTAAGGGGGAGAAAAATATGAACTACGACTGGATTAAAACAAGAGCGACATTTGATGATGAAAAAGCCGCAGTGATTGACCCATTCAAAGGCACAGAATGGACTTATCAAGATTTAAATATTCGTGCAGAAAATTTAGCTAATCATTTACAAGATCAAGGTGTAAAACGTGGCGATGTCGTCGGTATATTTACACCTAATGACGTAGCATTATTAGATTTGATGTTCGCTTCATTTAAATTGGGGGCTGTATACTTACCAATTAACTGGCGTTTGAAAACACAGGAAATAAAAAGTGTGATTGCAGATTCAAATGTCAAACTCATTTTTTACGCTGAGAAGCATGTCTCAAGTTTAGAAGGTATTGCAGATGACTTACTGCACATGGATATTGACTCAAAAGTATATGATGATATAGTAGATCCTTCGCAACACCGTCCTTTCAATACTGTTAATGTGGAAGGAAACGATTTAGCATCGTTAATGTATACAAGCGGTACAACGGGATTACCTAAAGGAGTTATGTTTTCATACGATTCTTTTGTAAATAATCCAATCAATATTGCACTGACTTATAAAATTAATTCGACATATACAACAATTATTTCCACACCAATGTTCCATGTCTTAGGATTTAACGATTTGACGCTGCCTTTATTAATGGCTGGAGGCACTCTGATATTACAGCGTTATTTTAATGGCGAAGCGCTAAATGATTTAATGGCTCAGTACAAACCAAATTATTTAATTCAGATTCCAACGATGTATTATGCCATGTTGGTAGCAGAAAATTTCGACTTAAAAAACTTTGAAAGTATCGATTTCTTAATTCAAGGTGGTTCATCACCTTTACCAATGGTGCAAAAGAAATTTAATAGTTTAGGCTATTCAATTATTAACGGTTATGGCTTAACTGAAGCACCGCTCGTAATGGTCAATACACCGGAAAATGGTGCGCAGAAACCAGGCAGTATTGGTAAACCAGTCATGTTTATGGATATATGCATATTCGATGATAACTTTGAAGAGGTAGAAGTTGGTGAAATCGGTGAACTTGGCGTTCGTGGTAATAATATAACACCTGGTTATTGGAACAAACCGGAAGAAACTGCAAAAACATTTCATGGCGAATATTTCTTAACAGGCGATTTAGCAAAAATAGACGAAGATGGTGATGTCTATATCGTTGATCGTCGTAAAGAAATGATTATTACTGGTGGTGAGAATGTCCTACCTTCCGAAGTGGAAACGGTATTAGCAGAACACCCACTCGTAGCTCAAGGGGTTGTCGTTGGATATGATAGTCCTAAATATGGTGAATCAGTTGCTGCAGCAGTTGTGCTTACCGAAGATGATCCGGATTTTGAAGCAAAATTAGATGCGCATATGCGTGAAAATATTGCTGGTTATAAAATACCGAGATTATATTTGAAATTGACACACATGCCATTGAACTCTACATCAAAAGCAGACAAATTAGAACTTCAGAAATACATGAATGAGAAAGCTCAACAAGAAGCCAAAGGTGTTGACGATTTGAATTAAAATAAAATGCTGAAAAGCACAAAATTTTTTTACTATAAATGTAAGCGCTATCAAAAAATGGAGGTTTTAATTATGCCAACAAAAGAAGAAACACTAAAAGCATTGTACCCAGAAGATATTTTAAGTATTGGAAAAGATTTAACGGAAGGCGAAGTGAAATTATTAAAACAATTGAATGATATGTTAGAAGAAAAATATCGTGATTCTGTGAATGAACATTGGTTAAATGCCACTGAGCCAGAAGGTTATTTTGACGAGTTAGGAAAACTTAACTATTTTAATAATCCATTGCTGTTTGAAGGTCGTGAAGGCGCCCGTACACCGAGTCAAATGTTCCAGTTTTTCATGTCATATACGATTGCAAGATTTGATGTATCTTTAGCAACATTGTTAGGTGTGCATCAAGGATTAGGACATAATTCATTTTGGTTTGGCGGTAGTAAAGAACAACAGGCCTATTATCTACCCAAGTTACAATCACATGAATTACGTACTTGTTTTGCGCTGACAGAACCAGAACATGGCTCTGATGTCGCAGGAGGGTTAGAAACAACTGCAAAACGTCAAGGCGATGAATGGATTATTAACGGAGAAAAGAAATGGATTGGTGGAGCAAATGTTTCAGATGTCATGCCAGTCTATGCCGTAGATGTTGAAACTGGCAAACCGAAAGGATTTATAATTGAGCCAAGTCAAGAAGGCGTAGAAATTGAACTGTTAGAACATAAAATTGCACTAAGAATCGTACCTAATGCAAAAATTCGTTTGAAAAATGTTGTCGTTAAAGAAGAACAGCGTTTACAAAATATCAATAGCTTTAAAGATATCGCGAAAGTTTTATATTCAACACGTGCAGGTGTGGCTTATATGGCGACAGGTGCAATGGCTGGCGCATTGAAAGCAACGACAGATTACGTAACAAAACGTAAACAATTCGGTAAAGAAATTAGTAAATTCCAACTTATTCAAGAAAAATTGGCAATGATGCAAGGAAACTTAGCACAAGCCATGGCTACATGTGCACAGCTCGCACGTATGCAAGCTAACGGTGAATATGATGAAGTAGCGACTTCAACAGCTAAGATGATGAATTCATTAAGATTGAGAGAGACTGTAGCCATGGGTCGTGGTGTTCATGGTGGTAACGGTATATTAGCTGGAGAATATGATATCGCTCGTTTCTTTGCAGATGCAGAAGCAATATACACATACGAAGGTACACACGAAGTCAATGCATTAGTTATCGGTAGAGCAATTACAGGAGATTCCGCATTTATATAAAGATTTATGTGTAAGATGTTAATGAAAAAATTGGAGGGTTTAGTATGACGATAAGAAAAGCAACAGTGCTAGGTGCAGGAACAATGGGTAGTCAAATTGCTGCACTACTTGTAAATGCAGGCTTAAAAGTTAAATTATTGGATATTGTCATTGATGAAAATGATCCTAACAAAATCTCGAAAAAGGCTTATGAAGCAATTACAAATCCTAAACGTCCACAACTGTTTGATTTATCATTTGCCTCAAACTTATCATACGGTAATTTCAATGAAGATTTACAAGATGATGATGCAGATATATATATTGAGGCGGTTAAAGAAGAAGTGGACATAAAGCATCAAATTTGGGATCAAGTTAAAAAAGTAGCGAATAATGATGCAGTGTTTGCAACAAATACTTCAGGTATTCCAATTGAAGCAATTGCAGAGGTATTTGATGATAGTGATAAAGAAAGATTTTTCGGTATGCACTTCTTCAATCCACCTAGAATCATGAAATTAGTGGAAATTATCCCCAATAAACAAACACATTCAGCGGTTGTTGAACGGGTACAAACCTTTGCAGAAGATGTATTAGGTAAAGGGGTAATTGTAGCAAATGATGTACCTGGTTTTGTTGCCAATAGAGTTGGCACACAAACAATGAATGATATTATGTATCGCGCAGAACAGCAAGGTTTCTCTATTACTGATGTTGATGCATTAACTGGTCGCAGTATTGGTCGACCTAAAATGGGCACATATGGGCTGTCTGATTTAGTAGGATTAGATATTGCTATGGCTGTAATCAAAGGATTGCAAAAAATTCCAGAAGAGCAACCATTCTTCAAAGATGTAACACTTTCTGAAAAATTAGCCGAAAATGGTGCACTCGGAAATAAAACAAAACAAGGGTTTTATAAAAAAGTAAATAAACAACGTTATGTTTATGATGAACAGCAAAATGACTACGTTGAGCCAAAACAGCCACAACTAGAAATTTTAGGTCATTTTAGTAAAGACCTTGCCTCAAATTTAGATGTTATCTTTAATGCACAAGATGATGCAGGTGTATTCTTATGGGAAACATTGAGAAATAATTTCTATTATTCAGCATTGAATGTACCCAAAGCTGCGGAAGATTTTAAAGATATTGACCGCGCATTAGTTTGGGGATTTAACTGGAAATTAGGACCATTCCAATTATGGGATTTAATGGGATATGAACGTGTTAAATCTCGTATGAAAGAAGAATTAGGTCAGTTACCAGATTGGATTGAGCAACGCAACGAACCGTTTTATGCTGAAGGTGAATCTATTGAACGCGTGACACCTGTAACAGCTTATATCGATTCAGAATTGTGGGATAGATCCGATTCTAATTTATCTATAGCAAATAAAGATCAATTATTATTAAAATTACAAAGTAAAAATAATGTCATTTCAAATAGCTTTTTATCTGACTTATTAGAAGCAATTGATAAGCTTGAAAATGAAGACTTCACGAGCATGGTGATTTACGCAAGTGGTAACAACTTTAGTGTAGGTGCTAATTTATATCAAATGAAGAAAGCACATGAAGACGGGAAAGTGGTTTCTGAAGTAGGTGAAGCGGTCGAACAATTACACCATGTATTTGCGAGACTAAAACATGTGTTGAAACCTGTTGTAACAGCTGTTCAAGGACGTGCATTAGGAGGCGGTTGTGAACTTGTATTACATTCACCAATTGTTGTAGCGGCGAGTGAGTCTTACATTGGCCTTGTAGAAACAGGTGTAGGTTTATTGCCAGCAGGTGGCGGACTAGCAGAACTAACAGATCGTATTATGCGTACAAATCATAAAAAAGATGATAAACAAGCGTCTATTACCAATATTTTAATGCAAATTGGCTTTGCTAAAGTATCTACAAACGCTTATGAAGCAAAAAGATATGGCTATTTAAAAGAAACAGATACAGTTATTTTAAATACCGAAAGACGTATTGAAATTGCATTGAAACGTGCGCGCTATGAATCTGAAGCGAATTATGTACCACTTCCAAAAACTCAATATATCGCTTTAGGTCGAGACTTTAAAGCGTTAGCGGAAGGTCAATTAGATGCACAGCGTGTGGGTCACTTTATTAGTGATTACGATTATGAAATAACATTGAAGATTGCAGAAGTACTAAGTGGTGGAGATGTTCCACGTAACACCTATGTAAATCAAAGATATTTACAAAAACTTGAAAAAGAAAGATTTTTAGAATTACTTCAAAATAAAAAAACATACGATAGAATTTCTCACATGTTAGAAAAAGGAAAACCGCTACGCAACTAATAATCGAACATTATAGAGGAAAGGGTGAAACTAAATGCGAGACGCGTATATAGTAGCTTATGGACGTTCAGCAGCTGGTAAAGCAAAAAATGGTGCAATGACTCATGAAAGACCTGATGAAGTAGCTGCAAAAGTATTGAAAGGTGTTTTAGAAAGAGTTGGAGGTTCATTTGAACCTAGTATGGTTGAAGATGTCATTGTTGGGAATTCATTTCCAGAAGGCTTGCAAGGACAAAATATTGCTAGAACAATCGCCTTATTAGCAGGGATGCCAAATGAAGTACCTGGTCAAACAGTCAATCGTTATTGTTCTTCAGGCTTACAAACAATTGCACATGCAGCAAATCAAATTATAGCGGACCAAGCAGACATTCTAGTTGCTGGAGGTATTGAACTTATGAGTGCGGTACCGATGGGGGGCAATGAGCCAACCAATAACCCGATACTGCAAGACGAAGATTCTGGTGTATCTTATCCAATGGGGTTAACTGCAGAAATGGTGGCTGACACTTACAAGGTTTCTAGAGAAGATCAAGATGCCTATGCAGTACAAAGTCATGCCCGTGCTGCTAAAGCACAAGCAGAAGGTAAATTTGAAGATGAAATTATTCCGATTGAAGTGAATAAAGTGGATTATGATGAAAATGGTCCGGTCGTATCGCAGGCAGTATTTAAAGATGATGAATTGATTAGACCAGATACGAATCAAGAAGCATTATCTAAATTACCCACTGTTTTTAAGGCGGATGGCACAGTGACTGCAGGCTCCTCGGCACCCTTAACTGACGGTTCAGGCTTTGTAGTAGTAATGTCAGGTGAAAAGGTAAAGGAATTAGGCGTAGAACCAATTGCGAGATTCGTAGGTTTTAAAGCAGTTGGTGTAGATCCTAAATTGATGGGGATTGGACCTGCTTATGCAATTCCTGAAGTGTTAAAACAGGCAAACTTGAATGTAGATGATATTGATTTAGTAGAGTTGAATGAAGCATTTGCATCTCAAACAATCGCTTCAATGAGAGAGACAGGTTTAGATGCTCAAAAGACGAATGTTAACGGCGGAGCAATTGCCTTAGGTCATCCATTGGGTGCTACGGGTGCGATGTTGGTTGGCAGATTACTTTCAGAAATGAAAAAACGCCCGGATACACAATATGGTATGGTAACGATGTGTATTGGTGTAGGTATGGGTGCTGCCGGTATCTTTGAATATGTAAGATAATAGTTTAGTAATTAGCTAGTAAAGTAATAAAACACTGAAATAACTATATTCTGTTAGGAATGAGTATAGACAATGCATATGCTCCCTTCAAAGTGACATTTAAAAAATGAAACTTGAAGGGAGCTTTTCTATGCTGAAAACTATTTTAGTATATGTTCATCGCATATAAAGTGATAAGGCAGGATGAGCATTGATAGGTCAGGTTTATGAGCGTAAGCGTTGCTTTGCTGTGTGTGTAGCTTTGGTTACTTTTTCGTTATTACGTGCTTTTCCTAGACCAAAATCGGGCATGTTAATATAAATATTTTCATATTGATTCGCATCGACATTATAAGTCTCATGATAAAAACCTACAGCATCATTTTGCTTAAGTTCTTTCATAAAACGTCGCCATGCTTTTAAGTGTACCGGCATTTTTGAATAAGAAAGTAATTTTTCATTAGATTCCCAATATTGAACAATCATCACACCACGATATTTAAATAGCATTTCAAAAGATAAACATCCCAGCGTTTTATCTTTTGATAATTCTCTGAGCATAGGTGGCATAGCTAAGAGTACAGGTAACCATTTATGAATTTTATACCATTTATTTATACGAAGTCCTATTAGAAAAACTGTGACTGAGGCATTGGGTATTACAGTGTATCTCCCTTTATTCATGTTTTTCACCCTTTCTTTTTGAAAGCATAGCGTTAATTTCATTGATATCGTTTTGATTACGTTTCGCTTCTATTGACCAAATGATAAAATAGACAATTGTATAGATAATGATAAAAGATACTAAAGCTGAAACTTTAAGTGGAAACCATCCCGCTAGTATTGCTAAAGGGAGCATGATAACGAACATTAGGGTGAAGTGCACAGATGTTTTAAATAATAATGATTTTCTAGAACTTGAAAATATGAGTGCTCCAAAACTAAATGTAATACCAATTAATGCCCAGATGATAACTGCGATAAACATTGTTTGTAATTCGCTTAAATATTGAAAGTATAAATGACCCATTGTTGAGACAGGGGAGACTGGATGAAATGAAGTATGTGAAAAAACAACTGAAAAAAATAAAGAAATGATAACTCCAATAGCAATACCTGTGATTGCGCCGTGTAATAAGCGTTTCATAATTTTAAAGCCTCCTTGATTAATGGTAAATACCTTCTTGATGAATAAGTGAAATCATTATTAGTAAAACGAATTTCAATTGTGCCATTTTTATTGAGTTTCAAATAATCAATATAATTAATATTTATTATTTCAGATTTAGAGATTTGTAGAAAATAGGTGTTGATTTGAGATTTGATTTCGTATAGTCGCTGATTCATTGTAAATTGTTTGTCTGCGGTAATCATAGTAAGAATTTTATTTTCTATGCGAAAGGAAATAATATCTTCTTGTTTTATAAAGTGCGTTTCCCCTTTATATTTTCCGGGAAATAACTTCGTTTTGGCTAATTTGTTAATATAGTTTACAATGTCATTCACGTGCTCAGTGTGTTCATTGACTTCAATGATTACTTGATTGTTGTCTAAATGCTGATTATATATTACCTTCACATCCATGCTCAGTTCGCCTCCTTCTTATTGATAAGTAAAACAAATAAATGATTTGATTACCATACAAAATAGGTAAGTGGTTGTAATATTATTCTAAACGGCATTTTTAACAGCAATTTAGTATAAAAAAACCACCTCCGTGCGATTATCTGAAAAATAATCGCTGAGGTGGTTGTAGGATTCATATCAATGTAATGATGATGCAGTGATTGGCTCAACTATTAATAAACATCACGTTGATATCTTTGATTTTTAATTAGTTCTGTTAAATAATCTTCTGCTTGTGCTTGATTAAAGTTACCATGCTGAATGAGTACATTGACAAAAGATTGGTGTACTCCTTTTGCCATCTCTTCTTTGTCACCGCAAAGATAAATGGTTGCACCATTTGTTAACCATTGATAAAAATCTTCCCCATTTTCTTCAATTCGGTGTTGAACATAGATTTTATTTTCTGTATCTCTTGAAAATGCTAAATCTAGTTTACTAAGCACGCCTTGGTCAAGCCATGACTCTAAATCATTGCGATATAGGAAATCTGCATCAATATTTTGATTTCCAAATATGAGCCATTGGTTACCTTTCAATCCTAAATGCGCTCTTTGTTGGAGATAAGCTCTGTAAGGCGCAATGCCAGTACCTGCACCAATCATAATGACTGGTGTTTGTTCATCGTAAGGGAATTTAAAATTAGGGTTCTTTTTAAGGTAAACAGGTAATTTATCACCTAATTGTGTACGATCTGCGAGTTGTACAGAACATACGCCATGACGTTCACGATGATGTGCGTCATATTTAACTACGCGTACAGTGATATGGACGGTATGTGGATTTACTTGATTACTGCTAGCAATAGAGTATTCTCTTGGCGGCAATTTTCTCAATAAGTCTTTTAACATATCAGGTGACAGCGCGACAGGTGTAAAATCTTTAATTAAATCAATAAAATCTCTGCCATAAATATAATCTTGTACCCATTCGTTGTTTTGAACATTTGCATTTAGCATAGGATTTCCAAATAATGCAGCTGCATTATTT
Source organism: Staphylococcus sp. GDY8P119P (assembly GCF_017892075.1). NCBI lineage: Bacteria > Bacillati > Bacillota > Bacilli > Caryophanales > Staphylococcaceae > Staphylococcus > Staphylococcus sp. GDY8P119P. The sequence goes on along the minus strand of NZ_JAESKJ010000004.1, from coordinate 175,917 downwards.
AATATAGATGGTGTTAATTTAGCAATTTCAAATTCATTCGTAAGTGCATCCTGTATAGTGGTACTATTACCGCTATTGTCTATGTCTATTGTTGTTGTGCCATCCCAATCCAATGTTTGGATTACTTCTTCTACAAGTTCTGGGTTGTTTTGAGGGATAATTACTAAGCTGTCTCCAGGTTCGTAGGCTTCGCCATACCCTTCTATAGATAATTCAAGATGTCTGACTTCACGGGTAGCAGTTGGTTCAGTTAACACACTATTTTTGATGATTTCAGCATAAAATGGATGTGTTTTTGAATAAGTTGCTTGCGGTTCTTCGACAACGACATCTTCATCTTTAGGTTCATTATTTGAACTACCAGGAGACATTTGAGACAAAAGTTCAAGCATGTCAATAATCCATTGCTCAGATACTTCTTCAAAATCAAAATCACATTCAACGCGATCAGCTAATCGATGACCACCTAAATCACCTAAGATTTTATCGAAATCTTTGCCTGCTTGACAGAAATCAGGATAGTCTTGGTCACCTAATGCGAGCACTGAGAAGTTTAAATGACTTAAATCAGGTGCCTCGTCACTATGGAGGTAGTCATAAAAATCCAACGCATTAATCGGAGGTTCTCCTACACCATGCGTTGAAGTAATGATAAACACATGGTTAACTTTTGATAAGTCCTCTTGAGGAAAATCATCCATTTCCCAAGTATGAACTGTAAAATCATGTTCTTTTAATTTTGTTTCAAATTCATCAGCAATTTCTTCAGCATTGCCTGTTTCTGTTCCAAATAAAATGTTTACTTCTATAGGCTCATCCGTAGATATTGTCGAATGCGTCGTATCTTCTGTTGGTACTTCTGAATTAGTTGTGTTAATGGACGATGTTAATTCAGCTGTTGCGTTTGCGTGTTCAGATGTTTCAGGATGATCGGTATATTGCGATGGGTCACCTTCATCTGTAGAAGCATTAAGCAAATAGCCACTTAACCAAGACTGTTGATTTGATGACAGTGTTGGCATAAGTTGTTGTATAAGTTCCAATTGATTTTCATCAAAAGGGGAATTTGATTTATTTAATTCCAAAAAGGTCACCTCGTATTGTATTAAAAATTTATAGTAAAGCATGCACAATAACACGCTATTTATAAAATAGAATTTAATTGAAGTATAACATTGATTTTAATTTTTTAAATGATAGAGATTATCATCTATTAAAAATCCAACTTATGACCTATGTATTTATTCCATAAAAGTGGGACGGGATAGAAATCAAAAATTGTATTTGATATCAAATTCCCGCCCCAGTTAAGTTGGTAATATGTTGGTGTCTATAAACAGTTAATGATAATTGTTTGTGTAACGTTATTTCAAATAGTTACGTATCAACATAATCATATTTTAGAATTTATTGTCTATTTATAAAAGAGATATATGAATATAAGAAGTGCTCAATTTCTTATATATGATAATGGCTAGGTTTTATAAGTTTCATATTATTGAAGCGAAATGGACCGTTTCGCTTATGGTTTTAAGGTTTGATAGCAAAGGCACGTACTGGAAATCCAGGTGCTTTGTTTGGTTTTGGACTGATAGCATAAATAATGGCGCCTCGTGTAGGCAGTTGATCTAAATTTGTTAGTAACTCAAGTTGGTAGGTATCTTGACCTAATACGTAACGTTCACCGACAATATCACCATTTTTGACAACATCTACTGAAGCATCTGTATCAAACGTTTCATGACCGATAGATTGGACTTGTCTATCTTCAAGTAAATATTGTAAGGCATCCAAGCCCCAACCAGGTAAGTGTAGTTGTCCTTCTGCATCTTTATTTTCAAAATGTTCAATATCTGGCCAACGTTTGGACCAATCACTGCGAAACGCAACAAATGTGCCAGGTTCGATTGAACCATGTTCAGTTTCCCATTGTTTAATATGATCACGCGTTAAAATAAAGTCAGCATCAGCTGCCACTTCTTGTGAAAAGTCTAAAACAACTAATGGTAATACGAGTTCTTTTAGATCAATTTCATGAAGATAGCGCGTTTTTTCGACAAAATGTATCGGGGCATCTATGTGCGTCCCATACTGAGTCACAATATTCCAGTTTTGGACATAGAAACCATCGTCGGCAACATTAAATAGTGTAGAAACTTTTGCGCGTTCAAATTCACTAAAACACGGAATTGTTTCATCAAAAGTATGGGTTAAGTCTACCCATGTTGCAGTTTTTAATTGTTCTAACTGTTCCCATAGTGGATATGTCATTGGTATCACCTTCGTCATTAATGATTAAACTGTTGCAGGGTTTGTTGATTTACGTAATTTGTCTACTGAATTTACAAGCACAGTCAATGATTCTCTCACTTCATCTTCTTTACGTGTTTTTAAACCACAATCTGGATTAACCCAGAATAAAGAACGATCAATTTCTTGTAGCGCTCGGTTAATTGCTTCTGTGATTTCTGCTTCAGTAGGGATACGTGGACTGTGGATATCATATACCCCTAATCCAATACCTAAGTCATAAGTAATATCTTCAAAATCTTTAATTAAGTCGCCATGGCTACGAGATGTTTCTATTGAAATAACATCTGCATCTAAATCATAAATAGCATGAATGATTTGGCCAAATTGAGAATAGCACATATGTGTATGAATTTGCGTTTCATCGGCAACAGATGATGTAGCTAATTTAAATGAGTGCACAGCTTTATTAAGGTAATCTTCATGATATTCTGAACGTAATGGCAAACCTTCTCTCAATGCAGGTTCATCAACTTGAATAATTTGGATACCAGCTTTTTCTAAAGCTAAAACTTCTTCATTAATCGCTAATGCAATTTGGTCTTGTACGGTTTCGCGTGGCAAGTCTACACGTTCAAATGACCAATTCAAGATAGTCACTGGACCTGTAAGCATACCTTTTACTGGTTTATCCGTTAAACTTTGTGCATAAAGTGTCTCTTTAACTGTTAAAGGCTCTGTCCATTTTACATCACCATAAATGATAGGTGGTTTTACCGCACGTGAACCGTATGATTGTACCCATCCATACTTCGTCACTAAGAAGCCTTGTAATTTTTCGCCGAAGAACTCTACCATATCATTTCGTTCAAATTCACCATGGACTAAGACATCTAATCCGATATCTTCTTGGATTTTAATCCAGCGCGCAATTTCATTTTTTAAGAATGTTTTATAATCTTCATCTGTAATTCGATTATTTTTCCAATCTGCACGGAATTTTCTTACTTCTTGCGATTGTGGGAATGATCCAATCGTTGTCGTTGGTAAATCAGGTAAGTTGAGACGTGCATCTTGTGCTTTTTTACGCACTTTAAAAGGTGACTGACGTGTAGTACGCACACTGTCGAAATCATACTCTAGATTTTTAAATGATTGATTTTGGAAGCGCTCATAACGTGCTTTCAATTCATCAAATTTCTGACTGTCATTGTCATTAAATAATCGTCTTAAAGCATCCAATTCATCTAATTTTTCAGTGGCAAAACTCAAACCTTCTGCGATGGATTCGTCTAATGTTTCATCATCTAATGATACTGGTACATGTAACAATGAAGAAGATGGTTGAATAACAAGGTTATTTGTAGCACTTTGTAGTGTGTCGATTAATGATTTTTTAGCTTCAATGTCTGCTGCCCACACATTACGACCATCTATAATACCTGCATAAAGTGTTTTGTTTTTGTCTAGTTCGCCATTTTTAATTTGTTTTAAGTTATAGCCGTTATCATGTACAAAATCTAAACCTAATCCTTTTACAGGTAAGCTGTTGAGGAATTTTAAGTTGACACGTTCAAAATAAGTTTGAATCACAAGGTGATTACTTACGCCTGCTTCGTCAAAATAGTTATAAGCAGTACGTGTAATATCTTCAAATGATGCACTATCATCTTCCACAAGTACAGGTTCATCGATTTGAATGTATTCCGCGCCTGCATCTACTAAAGACTGTAAAACTTCTTTATATAAAGGCAATAATGTATTTACTTTTTCTTCAAATGATTGCGAACCGCCTTTAGAAAGTTTTACGAATGTTATGGGACCCACGATTACTGGGTGCGCATTCACATTAATGGATTGTGCATATTTGAAGCGCTCTAATAATACATTGTCATTTAATTTTGGCTCTACGTTGTCCCATTCAGGTACAATATAGTGATAATTTGTGTTGAACCATTTGATTAATGCGCTTGCAACATGTTCTTTATTACCTCTAGCAATGTCGAATAATAAATCGTTGTCTAATGCTCTGCCTTGGAAACGTTCTGGAATAATATTGAATAATAATGATGTATCAAGAATATGGTCATAAAGAGAGAAATCTCCGACAGGGACACTCGTTAGATTATAGTTCTTTTGTAGTAATAAATTCTCTTTATGCAAGTCTGTTAATTGTTGATTTAATGTAGGGGCATCTATTTTATTAGCCCAGTAACTTTCTATTGCTTTTTTCCACTCTCTTTTTCTGCCTAATCTTGGGAAACCTAAATTTGATGTTTGAATTGTCATAATATTGCCTCCTGTTTACTTGAAGTAATTGATTGTGAATATGATGCGAGTGCTAAAGTGTAATCGACTTTCTGGAACGGTGTAATTAAATATAAGCCGTTAAAATATTTATGGACGGTATCTATAAGTTCCTTAGAAAGTTTAAGGCTTAATGCTTTCGTTTTTTCTTTATCGTCTTTAACAGCTTCAAATTGTTCTAAAATGTCTTCGGATAGTTTAATTCCAGGCACTTCGTTGTGTAAAAATAGTGCGTTATTATAGCTAGTGACTGGCATAATGCCAATAAAGAATGGTACGTCTAAATGTTTGGTTGCTTCATATATTTCTTCGATTTTTTCGGTGCTATAGACTGGCTGTGTGATAAAGTAGTGTGTGCCACTCTCTATCTTTTTCTCAGCACGTTTGACTGACCCTTCGAGTTTTCGAACATTTGGATCAAAAGCACCTGCGATGTTGAAGTTCGTTTTCGTCTTCAGCGCATCACCATCTGTGTTAATACCTTCGTTAAAGCGTAATGCAATTTCTGTTAATCCTTTGGAGTTCACATCGTAAACATTAGTTGCGCCGGGTAAATGACCAATTTTTGATGGATCCCCTGTAATGGCTAGTATTTCATTTACATTCAGTAAGGATAGGCCTAATAAATGTGATTGTAGTCCAATGAGGTTACGATCGCGACACGTGATGTGAACGAGCGGTTCAATATTATATTGTTGTTTGATGATACTTGCTGCTGCGACATTACTGATACGCACAGTAGCTAAAGAGTTATCTGCTAAGGTCACCGCATCAATATGAGCATCATCAAGTTTTTTGATATTTCTGAAAAATGTTTCTGTATCTAAGTGTTTTGGCGTATCCAATTCTACTATAATAGTGGGACGTGCTTTGACTTTCGTTGTTAAGTTTTGTTGTTGTACATTGTTATGTGAAGGACTATTATATTTTTTAATAGGTATTACATTTTTACTGGATACCGGTTTGAGATTGGCTACAGAGGACTTAATGTATTGAATATGTTCTGGTGTAGTCCCGCAACAACCCCCGATAATCCTAACGCCTTCTTTGATCAACTGCTCTGCCACTTTACCGAAGTATTCGGCATTGTCACTATATTTAAATCGACTATTTTCAATATCTAATAAACTTGCATTGGGATAGCAAGATAAATAGGCATTGTCAGGTAATTCAATATGTGAAAATGATTGTTGCATGTGGTGAGGACCATGGTGACAATTGAGTCCAACGATATCAGCACCACTGTCGACAACGCGTTGTAAAGCTGTATTAATTTCCGTACCATCTCTCAAGTAATTTGTGTTTAATGCTGTTAATTGAGCAATAATAGGAATATGATGTTTGCGTTTTGTAGCTGTAATAATGTTGGTCAGCTCTTCTAAATCATAATAGGTTTCGAAAAGTAAACCGTCGACGCCTTCTTCAACTAAAGTATCTACTTGGATCTCGGTATGATATTGAATGGTTTCTAAACCTAAATCTTCCTGTTTCACACCTCTGAATCCACCTACAGTACCTAATATAAATGTTTCATCATTAGCTGCTCTTTTGGCAATTTGTACTGCGGCTTTGTGTATTTCTTTAACCTTGTGTTCTAAACCAAATACTTTTAATTTTTCAAAATTTGCACCATAAGTATTGGTCTGAATAATATCTGCACCAGATTCAATGTAGGAGCGATGAATCCGTTCTATTTTGTCAGGATGGGTTAAATTATATGCTTCTGGACAAGTATCTAAACCATCAGAATATAGAATGGTTCCCATTGCACCATCAGCGACTAAAATGTTCTGTTTCAGTTTGTTGATGAGTTGACTCATTGAAGGCCTCCTTCAGTGCGTAGTTTAAATCAGCAATTAATTCGTCAGCATTTTCTAAGCCTACACTTAATCTAAATAATCCAAATGTAATATTGCGTGCTTCACGAACTTCTTTTGGTACAGCAGCATGAGACATAGTAGCAGGGTGGGATAAAATCGTCTCAACGCCACCTAAACTGACAGATACAAGTGGTAGCGTTAGCGCATCTACAAAAGCTTGCGCTTTTGATTCATCTTTAAGTCTTAAGCCTAAAACAGCACCACCATGTTTTGCTTGAGATAAATGTAACTTGTCATTTCCTGGGTAATAGACTTCTGCAATTTCTTCGCGCTGCGTTAAGAAATCATAAACTTTTTGTGCATTCTCAACAGATTGATTGAAACGTACAGACAACGTTTTTAAATGCTGTGCTAACGTCCAGCAATCATGTGCAGACAATGCAGTTCCTGTACCGTTTTGCAATAGATAAAGTGCGTCTGCTACTGTTTTATTATTTGTGATAGCAGCGCCAGCAATGATATCACTATGACCACCCAAGAATTTTGTAGCACTATGTACGACGATATCTGCACCTAAAGCTAAAGGTGACTGACCAAGTGGTGTCATAAATGTATTGTCAACAGCGAGTAATAGTTCGTGTTGTTGTGTGATACGAGAGACGCCTTTAATATCAGTGATTTTAAATAATGGATTAGATGGTGTTTCAATATAAACCAGTTTTGTATTTGATTGAATCGCTTCTTCAATTTCTTGTAACTGTGTTGTGTCTACCGTGGTAAATTGAATATTAAAGCGTGTCAAAATTTGTTCTGTTAATCTAAAAGTACCACCATAGACATCATCTGGGAGAATGACATGATCACCTGCATTTAATGTGAGTAGTACAGCTGAAATGGCTGCAATACCTGATGCATAAGCAAATGCGTAATCGCCCCCTTCAAGTGCTGCTAATTTTTCTTCTAACAAAGCACGATTAGGGTTGCCACTTCGCGCATAATCATATTTGGCGTCACCACCTAAAACTTTTTGATGAAATGTCGAAGATGCATATAATGGTGGATTAGCTGAATCGTAATCAACACCTCTTTGTGCATCAAATATTACTTCTGTTTCTTTAGATAAACTCATATAATCACACTTTCTTTAGATTTTTCTAATGCTTGTATAATGTCTTGTTCAATGTCTGCGTAATCTTCAACGCCGATGGATAATCTCAGTAAATGTTCATCAATGCCTCGCTTTTCTTTTTCTTCGTCTGGCATGTCAACGTGTGTTTGTGTATAAGGAAATGTGATAAAAGTTTCTGTTCCACCTAAGCTTTCTGCAAAAATACATACTTTTAAGTTTTCTAAAAATTTATCGGCTTTATAATTTTTATTTAAGCGTAGACTCATCATTCCCGTTCGACCGCAATATAAGACCTGGTCAATGCCTGTTAAGTTACAACATCGTTTGGCTAATAATTGAGCATTATATTCTGAACGGTCCATTCTTAAATGTAATGTTTTTAAACCACGTTGTAGTAAGTAGCTATCAAAAGGTGATAAAGTTGCACCAATCATGTTATGAAATTCACCTAATTTTTCAGCTAAATTTTCATCTTTAACCGTCACGACACCAGCAAGTACATCATTATGTCCACCTATGTATTTCGTAGCAGAATGTAGTACAATATCTGCACCATCTTCAAGTGGTGTTGAGAGATATGGTGTTAAAAAAGTGTTGTCTATAATCGTTAATAAGTGATGCTTTTTGCTTAAAATATAATATGGATCAACGTCTACTTCTTGCATTTGTGGATTTGAAATCGTTTCTATAAATAGCGCTTTAGTATTTTCTGTAATGCTTTCTTTAACAGTTTCATAGTTTAAGAAATCAACATATTTGAAATGTACACCGTATTGTTGCTCATAAAAATCAAATAGTCTAAATGTGCCACCATAAAGGTCGAATGAAACGAGTATTTCATCGCCAGCTTTAAATAAATTACATATTAATTGTATGGCTGCCATGCCACTTGCAGTAGCAAATGAAGCAGTACCACGTTCTAACTTAGCAAATGATTCTTCAAAAGCTGAACGTGTTGGGTTTTTAGTTCTTGTATAATCAAAACCCGTCGATGTTCCTAAATGAGGGTGCTGATATGCTGTTGATAAATAAATTGGATTTGCAATCGCTCCTGTTGCATCTTGTGTCAGTGCGATTTGTGATAACTCAGTATTTTTCATAATACAGATAACCTCCTTTAAAAATAAAAAAAGCTTCCGTCCTTTAAACCCGAATCAATCGGATGTAAAGGACGAAAGCTTAGCTCGCGGTACCACCTTTGTTTGTTACTTTATCACTAAAGTAACCTTATCCAGTACGCCAAATTGCATTCATTACTTGTACTGAACGTGCGCTACCGTAATATGATCAAATAAAAAAACTCACTGCCACTGAAAGTGAAATGAGTATTAACGACATATACAACGCTTGGAATAATCCAGTACGCCATTAAGCAAAATGTTAATACTGTATCGCTATAACGGGCGATCCCGTTGACACCTCATATTGGCATCAACACTCAAAGGCCATTTTCAAACTTTCTTTCTGTGTCTCCTTTCAGCAAGTGAAGACTCTCTGTGTCAGCAGTGTAAGTTCTACTTTCCTTATTACTGTGTGTTGCTATTTCAAATTTGTTATCACTTAGATTACACATTAAAATAACTTTTGTCAATAACTTATCTGAAAATTTTGATTTAAGCGATAATTTAAAATGATATTTTTCATTGCTGTAGTGATGATATACTATGTTTAACTAAAAAGGTCATTTTTATTTAAGAAAGTAGGTGTAAACAATGAATGATGCTATAGATGAACGACTCAAAGTAGATCACAATGCGCACGTAAAAGAAATAGCACTCAATAGCATTAAACCTAATCCTTATCAACCTAGGAAATCATTTGATCAAGAACGTTTGGAAGATTTGGCTGAGTCGATAAAACTACATGGTATTTTACAGCCTATCGTGTTACGAAAAACAATATCTGGTTATAACATTGTAGTAGGTGAGCGACGTTTTCGAGCATCAAAACTAGCAGGCTCAACGACAATACCCGCCATCGTTAAAGTGCTATCTGATGAAGATATGATGGAACTCGCTGTGATTGAAAATCTACAACGCGAAGATTTAAATGCGATTGAGGAAGCAGAAAGTTATCGTAAATTAATGGATGAGTTAGCGCTAACACAGCAAGAAGTGGCACAGCGATTAAGTAAATCTAGACCATATATTGCCAACATGTTGCGTTTACTACAATTGCCTAAGGACATTACTCAAATGGTCAAAGATAACAAACTATCAGGCGCACATGGACGCACGCTATTAGCGATAAAAGATAAGCAAAAGATGAAAAGCATAGCTAAGCAAGCCTACCGGGAGTCTTGGAGTGTACGTACATTAGAACAATATGTAAATGAAAACACTGAAAATAAAAAATCTATTAAAGATAAGTCGCATACAACTAAAAAACCTAAGTTTATACAACAACAAGAGCGACAGCTAAAAGAACAATATGGTTCAGCTGTAACGATATCTAACAAAAATAAAAAAGGTTACATCACTTTTGAATTTAAATCTGAAACTGAGTTCAGAAGATTAATACACCAATTGAACGAGAAATATAATTAAAACAAGAAATTTTACCCATCGTTTGAATTAAGTAATAATAATAAATAACAAACCTAAAACCACATGCGAACTGATATACCACCAGGTGCATGTGGTTTTTAAGTTTGCAAAAATGAATTATCAATATAATATATTTTATTTTAGATTATATAGTGAATAAAAATGAGCGATATTTTTCAATATATTATCTTTTTTAAAAATCATTAATCAAAAAATAGTTACAAATTAATGAATATCGAATGTGAAATTTATGTGAAATTAAACACATTTGCTTGTAAGCAAAATAATGTAGTTCAATAATGGAAGTGAAGGAATGACTAGGAGGGGTTTTATGTTAAATCACGAAGAAATAAAAACAATAAGAGAAACGATACCATTATTGAAAGATAAAGGACAGACAATAACATCAACTTTCTATAAAAGATTATTCGAACAACATCCTGAATTGAAGAATATGTTTAACCAGACCAATCAAAAAAGAGGATTACAATCTTCTGCATTAGCGATGGCAGTATTAGCGGCGGCAGAAAATATAGATGACTTATCACCAATTGTTCCCGCAATTATGCCTGTGGTTTACAAACATTGTGCTTTACAAGTAAAAGCTGAGCATTATCCAATCGTTGGTGAAAATTTGATTTGGGCAATTCAACAAGTGACTGGCTTAAAAGAAGAAGATCCTATTATCCAAACTTGGATTAAAGCATATGGTGAAATTGCTGATGCATTTATTGGTTTAGAAAAAGAAGTTTACAGTAAAATGGCTTGGGATGGCTTTAAACCATTTACTGTAACCAATATCACTGATGAAACCGAAATCATTAAATCTTTCACAGTAACATCAGACGACATTGATTTAAGTCAATTTGTACCTGGACAATATATTACAGTAGATATATCTAGTGATAAGTTGCCTTACAGAGCTAAAAGACATTATTCCATTGTAGATGGTGACAAAGATTTCTTAACATTCGGTGTACGTAGAGACGTTACGGAAGAACATGAAGGTGAAGTATCTACAGTACTACATGATGAAGTCAAAGTGGGAGATACTCTATTTTTATCTGCGCCAGTTGGTGGATTTGGATTGGCAAACAAAGATCATAAACAATTATTCATAGGCTCTGGTGTAGGCGTGACACCTCTTGTTTCAATGTATAAAGAAGCGGTTGATGCTGATTTAACTTCAACATTCCTTCAATCAACATCAGATGCTCAAAACGTAGCATTCGAAGAAAATTTAGAAGCAATCACAGCACAATCTTCAGTAGCACAATTTGATAAACATTTCCGTAATCAAGACGGATTTATAGACGCTGAACAATTAAAACAATACCTTGATGGTGAAACAGAAGTTTATGTATGTGGTGGTAATTCATTCTTAAAAGCTATGATTCAAGAATTACAAAAATTAGAAGTGCCAATGGACCAAATTCACTACGAAACATTCATTCCAAGATTGAGTTTTTCAGTATAGTGTAACGCGTTTTACACATTTTATATAAATTAAAAAATAAATCATAAAATAGATAGCTCATTTTATTTATCTGGAGACTTTTCATATTTTTTAAATAATAACCTCGACTAATAGTTTAGTCGGGGGTTTTTTATTTTATGTTGCGCAAATATTTTTCAAATATATTAAAAATACAAAGACATGCTGCCAATTAAGTAAAATTTCCCAATTCATAAAACCATATGAGCATAAATTGTATGTATAAAAACAGTCATTAAGTTGCCGCCTTATAACGCTTTGTAAAAATAATGAAAATTTTAGGTTTATATTATTGACCTATTTAATTCAAGAGAGTAGTATAAACAAAGTACTTTGTTAAAAGTACTTTTATAAAACTATATATGCGTGTTAGAAAGGATAATTAAGATGAAATTTAGTGATTTTTTAAAATCAAAAGGGGCAATTGGCGCAATATTTATGGGGATTTTTTATGGATTAGTGATGTTGGCCATCTTTTTACCTGGTTACAAAGCGATGCCAGGTAATATTGATAAATTACCTATTGCAATCGTTAACGATGACAACGGAGATTATGGTAACCAAATATCAAAACAATTGAACAACAGTTTACCGTTCGATCATATAAAAAAAGATATTTCTAATTCGAAAGCAAATAATCAGTTGGAGCATAATGAATTGAATCTTGTAATTCATATACCTCGAGATTTTTCAAGTAATTTAAAATCTGAAAAGGGTACACCAGGGCTAGATTTTAAAGTAAATGATGCTTCTCCAACAATGATTAGTCAATCTATGGATTCAATTGGAAGTGAAATTAATAGTCAGCTTAGCAAGCAATTTTCTAATCAAACAACTGAAGGTGTATTAAAACAAGCAAAAATACCTGATGAACAAATGGACGGTTTAATTAAGCAAATCAACGCTTCTTATTCTGGTAACATTAATCATATAAATAAAATGCCATCAAGCATGAATTTTAAAATGTTACCTATGTTTTTAACTTTAGCTGGATATGTAGGCGCAATGATTGGAGCGATGCAATTAGTTAGTGCATTTAAAGAAAACAGACACAGAGCTAGTAAAACCAAGTTGTTTATCTATGTGCAACTAACAGCTCTAATCATTGGATTAGCTTCTTCTGTCATTTCTTTAGGTATTGCTTATTTAGTCAATGATTTAGAAGCTGATAAATTCTTAAGTATTTTTGGTCAATTAGTATTGAATTATTGGGTTTCCTTTAACTTTACAGCAATCGTCGTATTCTTAATAGGACAGGCAGGTATGATTTTAAATATTCCTATTTTACTCATACAAACAATTGCTAATGGGGCAACAATGAGTCGTGATATGATGCCTACAGTTTATAACTGGATGAGTCATATTTCCCCAATGTATTATTCAGTTCAGGGTCACTTTGCAAACATTTTTGGAAGCATACCACAAACACCTTATATTTTATCTATGGCAGCTGTAGGTGTCGTTGCTATGTTCGTTAATATTGTTATCGTTACGTTTCTTTATAAAAAAGAATCCGATATCGTTTTTGAGAATTATAAAAATACTAACGAAACGCTTGCAAACTATTAACACCTTCTTTAGTTCTGTTAAAATAAAGGTATTAAGAAAAAAGGAGCCTTTAATAATGTCTATCCAAATATTTATATTAGGGAAATTAATGGAAAAAAACAGTTACCCTTATTTATTAAAAAAACAGCTATCAGAACCTATACCTTTTGATAAAATGAGCGGACTAACAGAAAGTAAGCTTTATTATAATTTTGAAGCATTATCCAAAAAAGGCCTTGTAGAAATAGTGGAGACAATTAAAGAAGAAAATCGTCCAGATAAACAAGTATTTCAAATTACTGAAAAAGGTAAACAAACTTTGCCTAAATTGATATATAAGTTATTCGAGAACGCTAAAGAAATTAATGAAATGTATGTTGGTATTGCTTATCTCAAATTTGTAGATAAGCAAAAAGTAATTAATATCTTAGAAAGCAAAGTTCAAGATTATAAACAAATGTTGATACAATCAAAAGAGATAAAGTATAAGATTCAGGTAACTACTGAAAATGAAGGGTTATTAAATTTTATGTCGGATCATTTTAACACTAAAACAAATAATACAATTCATTTTTTAGAAAAACTGATAACACTTGTTGAAAATGATAATGTATGATATTAAAGATGGAACAAGTAACGTAAGAGGCGTTACTTGTTCTTTTTTACGTTGTTTTGAAAAGATTGCACTTTATATATATATCTACAATGAGAAAAAATGTTTAATATGTTTTGGACAATACTTTTAATTATTATAAAGAAGTAGTACAATATAATTAAAGAAATAAAATTTTGGAGGGATACCCAAGTCTGGCTTAAGGGAAATTAATAGTTAATATTAATTAGAAGCATCTTGCTTGCGTTGGTTCGAATCCTTCTCCCTCCGTTAAATCTTTTACCAAGCCTTTCAAGAGCTTGGCTTTTTTTATGATATATATTGTTCAATGCATTATAAATTTAAATAGAAAGTAGGTTTACAATGTATTTCACTCACTTAAACATTGATGAATTTGAAAACTTTATTCATAACCATGCGGCGCATTATACACAAAGTGCTAACCATTTTCGTTACAGAAACCAACATAAAAATGATGTGCATATTGTAGGTGTTAAAGATAATGAAGACAACGTCATAGCAGCATGCCTTTTAACAGAAGCACGTTCCTTCAAATTTTTTAAATATTTTTATACACATCGTGGTCCTGTTTTAGACTTTTCTGATTATCAGTTAGTAAGATTTTTCTATAAAAGTTTAACGAAGTATTTGAAAAAGCATCGATGCTTATATGTTTTAACCGATCCATACATATTAGAAAATATAAGAAATGCGCAAGGCGAAATATTAGAAAGCTATAACAATAAACCACTTATCAAGACTATGGAAGATATAGGTTATAAACATCAAGGATATACGGTAGGATATTCTCAAATAAGTCAAATTCGTTGGTTATCAGTTTTGGATTTAAAAGATAAAACAGAAGATGACTTACTTAAAGAAATGGATTACCAAACGCGTAGAAATATTAAGAAAACATACGAAATGGACGTGCGCGTACGTACACTGGCTATTGAGGAGACAAGTAGATTTTTTAAATTATTTAAAATGGCTGAAGAAAAACATGGATTTAAGTTTAGAGATCAGCAATATTTTGAAGAAATGCAAAATATTTATCATGATAATAGCATGTTAAAATTAGCATATATCGATTTGTCAGAATTATTAGTAAAGCAAAATAAGCAATTAGAAAAGTTGAATAAGGACTTAGAAAATACGAAAGAAAGCTTAGAAAACAATCCTAACTCGAAAAAAAGTAAAAATAAATATGATCAAGGCTTACAACAAATAAAAGCACAAAAAAGAAAAATAACTGAAACAGAAGCATTAATCAAAACTGATGGCACTATATTGGATTTAGCAGCAGCGCTTTATATTTACAACGACTATGAAGTTTATTATCTTTCAAGCGGCTCTAACCCTAAATACAATACATATATGGGTGCCTATAGATTGCAATGGGAAATGATCAAGTTTGCGAAGGCGCATAATATCCAGCGTTATAACTTTTATGGCATAACTGGAGATTTCAGTGAAAATGCTGAAGATGCTGGTGTACAAAAGTTCAAAGCAGGTTTTAATGCACATGTAGAAGAGTACATTGGAGATTTTATTAAACCAATCAGACCTTTGCTTTATAAAATATATGACTTAATCAAATAGAGTATGTTTTGTTTGCCCGCGTTTAGTTTTATTTATATTTACAAAAAGAAATGAGTGAGACGCTGGGACATAAAGTTCTTGGACAAGTGAAAAAAGGGCAATTTCTATTGAAACAATATAGAAATTGCCTTTTTCTATATTATTTTAGTTATGGTTATCTCATTGATTCACTACTTGAGTTGATATAGGGCTTATTTTTAAAAATAATTTAATGTAAAATTACATATAAATATATTGTATTTTTGGTGAGACGCTGGAGGTATCAGAACAGGCTGAAGACTACAGATTAAATCTGTGCCCTAAGCAAACGAACCAACAATATGCCACAAGTATTGAATAACAAAGAGGCACGCAGATGTATAAATTAAATCATCTGTGTGCTATTTTTCTAGGATTTATGTTTCGGACTGTTTTAAAATACAATCAAGAATAAAAAAAGCAAAAAATTTCAGAAAAATTTGAAAAGGTTATAGCAAAGGCGATAATCCAATATAACAAGGTTGTTATAAAAATAAATTAAATTAAAAATCAGAAGTGCTAAAAACACTATAGCTATGCACTTTGTTTACAAATTTAATAAAAAATATACCTAATTCGTGTGTTCAAATATACACTTGACATAAAAATTTACAATGAGTAAAGTGTAAATCATAATTATTTTCAAATTATTCTAAATTAAAAATAACTCTAATTATAATATATTTATGAATGTTATGAGGGGGCGAATAAATTAATGTTTGAACCAAAAGTTACATATGCGCATTTTAACGCAAACGTCTTTGAGTCAATTGATATTGATGATGAAACAAAAGGTGCGCGTGAAATCGTCGCTTGGGCTTATCAAACCTATGGTGATTCAGTTATTTATGCTTGCAGTTTTGGTGCGGAAGGCATGATATTAATTGATTTGATTTATAGTGTTAAGAAAGATGCCCAAATTGTATTTTTAGACACAGGTCTTCACTTTCAAGAAACATACGATCTAATTGATCGTGTTCAAAAACGTTATCCAGAACTACGAATTAAACTTAAGAAACCTGAATTAACTTTGGAAGAACAAGCATCACAATATAATTCTGCACTTTGGAAAAATAATCCAAACCAATGTTGTTATATTAGAAAAATCAAACCATTGGAAGATGTTTTGTCTGGTGCTACTGCTTGGATTTCTGGATTACGTAGAGCACAATCGCCCAGTCGTGAAAATACTCAGTTTATAAATAAAGACGAACGCTTTCAGTCAGTAAAAATATGTCCGTTGATACATTGGACATGGGAAGATGTTTGGCAATATATTAAAAAATATGAATTGCATTATAACGAATTACACGATTTTAACTATCCAAGTATAGGGTGTATACCATGTACTACAGCTGTTGAAGGCTCAGGAGATTCAAGAGCAGGCAGATGGACAAATTCAAATAAAACAGAATGCGGTCTTCATACTACAGATTAAACATCTTTATAGTTAAAAAATTTTTTTGCTATTAATCCTTAGTATTCCAATCGGATAGATATAACTAAAGATTGGTCATCAAATCAATCTTATAGTGATAGTTACTTTTACCCGTGAAAAGTTATGGAATCAACTGTTGAGTGATTTTAGATAAATGATTGTTAAATAAAAAATTAAAATGAGGTGAAATGGTTGTGAACTTATCTGTAATAAATAGTCCATTTGATGAAAATCAAGCTACACAACTAAACCAAATTATTCAAAATCTTACGATTGAGCAGCAAGTTTGGTTAAGCGGTTATTTAACTGCAAATTTACAGAGTGTTACTACAAAACAAGAAACACCATCGGAAGTAGCTCAGTTTGTATTGAATAAAGAATCTACTTCAAATAGTGAGAGACATATCACTGTTTTATATGGTTCAGAAACTGGTAATGCACAAGGTTTAGCTGAAAAATTAGCTGATCGTCTTGTCGAACTTAATTTCAATGTGAAATTGAGTGCAATGGGTGATTACAAAACTAAGGATTTAAAAAAAGTAGAAGATTTATTTATTATTTCTTCTACTCATGGGGAAGGAAACCCACCCGATAATGCCATTAGCTTTCATGAATTTTTACATGGAAGAAAAGCGCCTCAATTGGAAGGTGTACGCTATTCAGTTTTATCACTCGGGGACGCGTCGTATGAGTTCTTCTGTCAAACAGGTAAAGACTTTGATGCACGTCTAGAAGATTTAGGTGCTTCTCGCTTGGTGGATAGACAAGATTGTGACTTGGATTTTGATGATACGGCTGAATCCTGGATGGATCACATTATCGAACAGTTAAGTGATGCTTCATTGAGCGAGGAAAAAGTGACAACAACGAACACTGTGCCATTGACAAATGACAAAAGGTATTCAAAAACACAACCATATGAAGCTGAAATATTAGAAAATATTAACTTGAATGGTAGAGGTTCTAATAAAGAGGTTAGACATATTGAATTACAATTTGAAGATTATGGTGAAGACTACGAGCCAGGTGATTGCTTGGTAGTGATTCCGGAAAATGATGAAAAACTGGTAGAAACGTTACTGAATCAATTAGATTGGGATGCTCAAACAGAAGTACCAATCAATGACAAAGGTGATGTACTTACAGTAAAAGAGGCACTACAGCACCATTTTGAAATCACTAAATTAACAAAGCCGTTATTACAAAAAGCAGCTGAGCTGTTTGGAAATAAAACATTGGCAGAAAATGTTATAGATCAAAATTGGATTAAATCTTATGTATATGGTCGAGATTTAATTGACTTAATTCAAGACTTTAGACCTGAAAAACTCGAGCCTGAAGTGTTGTACCAATTTTTAAGAAAACTGCCTCCTAGAGAATATTCTATAGCAAGCAGTTATGAAGCAAATCCTGATGAAGTTCATATCACCGTGGGCGCTGTAAGGTATCAAGCGCATCAACGTGAACGTCAAGGTGTTTGTTCAATTCAATTAGCTGAACGTATGGAACCTGGTACATCTATATCTGTCTATCTAAAGAAAAATCCGAATTTTAAATTTCCATTCGATGAAGCTACACCTGTCATTATGATTGGACCCGGCACAGGTGTCGCGCCTTTTAGATCTTATTTACAAGCACGTGAAGAATTAGATTTATCAGGACAAACATGGTTATTCTTTGGTGAACAGCATTTTACAACAGACTTTTTATATCAAACAGAGTGGCAAGATTGGCTTAAAGAAGGCGTTCTTAGTAAGTTGGACTTGGCATTTTCAAGGGATACAGAAGAAAAAATTTATGTTCAACACAAAATTGAAGAACAAAGTAAAACTTTTTATGAATGGTTGAAAAACGGTGCAGCATTATATGTATGTGGTGACGAACAAAATATGGCTAAAGATGTACACAAAGCGATACATCAGGTTTTAGTTAAAGAAGGTAATATGTCAGATGAAGAAGCTGAGACTTATTTGACACAGATGAAACAAGACAAACGATATCAAAGAGACGTTTATTAAAAAAGGAGTTGATCACGTGACAGAATCAAATTTAAATTTTTCTCAAAAACTTGATGAGATGGAACGTATCAAAGCTAATAGTAATTACCTTCGCGGCACAATTGTCGAAGGATTAGCAGATAGAATTACAGGTGCGATTTCAGAAGAAGATACTAAATTATTAAAGTTTCATGGAAGTTATATGCAAGATGATAGAGATCTTCGCGACGAACGCCGTAGACAAAAATTAGAGCCTGCATACAGTTTCATGATAAGAGTGCGTGCGCCAGGTGGTGCTTCGACTCCAGAACAATGGATTGCGATGGATGATATTGCGAACCAATATGCAAATCAAACGATTAAATTAACAACAAGACAAGCGTTTCAATTCCATGGGGTTTTGAAAAGAAACTTAAAGCAAACAATGTTTGATATCAATCAATCTTTATTAGACACGTTAGCAGCATGTGGCGATGTTAATAGAAATGTAATGTGTAACCCTAACCCCTATCAATCTGATGTGCATGCGGAAATTAATCAGATTGCAAGTGATATTAGCCGTCATCTTTCACCTAAAACACAAGCTTATCACGAAATTTGGTTAGACGGAGAAAAAGTGTTAGATACAAGTGATCAAGAACCAGAGCCACTGTATGGTAAAACCTATTTACCACGTAAATTTAAAATTGGTATTGCAGTCCCCCCTTCTAATGATATCGATGTATTTTCTCAAGATATTGGGTTAATTTCGATTATTGAAGATGGTGAATTAGTTGGATTTAATCTTACGGTTGGTGGCGGCATGGGAATGAAACATGGAAATACTGCGACATATCCACAAGTTGGACGTTTGATTGGCTATTTTCCAAAATCACAGGTCATCGATGTTTGTGAAAAAATCCTGACAATTCAGAGAGACCATGGAAATCGTGAAGAGAGAACAAATGCACGTTTTAAATATACGGTGGATCGTAAAGGCGTAACATGGATTACGGATGAGCTCAATCGTCGGTTAGGTTGGGAACTAGAGCCTAAGCGTGCATTTCACTTTGAAGATAATGGTGATCGATATGGTTGGACTGAAGGCAGTGGCAAACATCATTTCACATTATTTATTCAAAATGGCCGTGTTAAAGATACAGAAGAATATCAATTGAAAACAGCGTTAAGAGCGATTGCTGAAGTGCATACTGGAGATTTTAGACTTTCGCCTAACCAAAATTTAGTAATTGCGAATGTTGAAACACAGAAAAAGCCAGAAATTGAAGCGCTGATAAAGCGATATGGTTTAACAGATGGCGAACATTATACGGGATTGCGGAAAAATTCTATGGCTTGTGTCGCTTTTCCTACTTGTGGTTTAGCAATGGCAGAATCTGAACGGTACCTACCTTCGCTAATAACGAAAATAGAAAGTCTGTTAGATGAAGCAGGCTTAAACGAAGAAGAAATAACCATTAGAATGACGGGATGTCCTAACGGTTGTGCACGTCCAGCATTAGCTGAAATTGCATTTATTGGAAAAGCACCAGGTAAGTACAATATGTACCTAGGTGGCGGTTTCGCTGGTGATCGTTTAAATAAGTTGTATAAAGAAAATATTGATGAAGCGGAAATATTAGAAAGTTTAAGGCCTATTTTATTGCAATATGCACAAGAAAGAACTGTTGGTGAACGTTTTGGTGATTTTGTCGTCAGGGCAGGTATTGTTGAAGCAGTTACAGACGGTCAATTATTCCACAGTTAATCAATTAAGAAAGTGGTGTTAGGATGGGAAAAGTATTTTTAGTAGGTGCGGGCCCTGGTGATCCGGATTTAATTACAGTTAAAGGTAAAAAAGCGATTGAAACGGCTGACATTATTTTATACGACCGTTTAGTTAACCCTGAGTTATTAGATTATGCATCTATAACTGCTAAGTTAATATATTGTGGTAAAAATCCTAACCATAAATCAGTGTCGCAAGTAGATACTAACCAATTACTTGTCGATTTAGCACTAGAAGGACACACGATTACACGTTTGAAAGGTGGAGACCCATTCGTGTATGGCAGAGGTGGCGAGGAAGCAGAAGTATTAGCCACAAATGATATATCATTTGAAATCGTACCAGGTATTACTGCAGGTATCGCAGCACCTGCATACGCAGGTATCCCTGTAACGCATCGAGACTATAGCTCTTCAGTTGCATTTGTTACGGGTGTTATCAATAAAGAAATTGACAAGGATGAATACTGGAGACATCTAGCTTTAGGGCCGGAAACGTTATGTATCTATATGGGAGTTAAAAAGCTGCCAGAAATTGTTGAGTTATTAACTAAAAATGGACGTAATAAAAATACGCCAGTAGCACTTGTACATATGGGTACATCTAAATTACAAAAAACCGTTGTAGGCACATTAGAAACCATTGTCCACGGTGCAAAAGAGATTGAAAATCCAGCTATGATTATTGTGGGTGAAGTCGTGAAATTACGTAACCGAATCAGTTGGTTTGAAGAAACATATAAAAATGAATTATTAACACAACTCACATCATAGTTGTTGGAGGGGTTATGATATGCAAGGCGTTTTATATGTCAGTCATGGTAGTCGTGTAGCAGAAGCAGTCGAAGAAGCAACGTCATTGATTGCGCGTGTACAAACAAAAATTAATATTCCTTTACAAGAAACATGTTTTTTAGAACTTGTAGACCCGGATATATCTGAAGGTTTTAGGAAATTAGTGCACCAAGGTGCAACAGAAATTTCAGTGGTACCTGTATTGCTACTTAGCGCAGGACATTACTACAAAGATATACCTGAAGAAATTGAACGTATGAAAGCACAATTTCCCAATGTGAAAATTAATTATGGTAAACCTTTAGGCGTACAAAAACGATTAACGGAAGTGCTTAAACAACGTTTAGAAGAACGTAAAATCACACCTAATGCTGACGCTAAATTATTAGTTATTGGTAGAGGAAGTTATAATCCGCAAACAAAGCAAGATTTTTCGGTAATAAAGTCACAATTATCAGAAATGTTCCCCTCTAAAAGTATAGAAGTGTGCTATTTAGCAGCTTGTGAACCGTTATTTGAAGATGCACTGGACCGATTAGTAAATGAAGGTCATTCGCAAATATTTATTTTACCGTATATCTGGTTTACAGGTATTTTAGACCAACACATCGCTAATGTTGTGAGTGCTTACCAATTTAAAAGTGACATTATTTTAGCAGCGCATCTGAGTCATCATGAGACATTACAAATTGCATTAAAAGAACGTGTGGAAGAGACATTTGATACAGTTTAGTCATTTTATCAAAGTTGAAAGTACCTTATCTGAGGAGTGACATTATGTCTTACATCCCTTTAATGGTTGATATTTCGCAAAAACAAATCGTTGTTATAGGTGGCGGAAAAATAGCAGAAAGACGTATCAATCTTTTAAAAACATATACAAAACTAATTCAAATTATTAGCCCCACGCTCACTAATAACTTAAAACAATTAGTTGATAAACAAGAGATTCAGTGGCGGAATAAAATATTTGAAAGCAGTGATGTGCAAGATGCAGATTTAATTATTGCTGCGACGAATGATACAAATGTAAACCAGTCTATATTACAAGCAAAGCCAGACAAGGCATTAATTAATATGGCAGGTCAAGCGTTAGCAGGTGATGTATTGATACCAAGTATATTGCGACGTGGTAAGTTAACGATCAGCGTTTCAACACAAGGTGCCAGTCCTAAGCTGGCCAGTCAAATTTTAGCTGAGTTACAACAACATTTTAATAGCGCATATGGTGATTATGTAGATTTCCTATATGAATGTAGACAGCAAGTTAAACGTAGCTCACTTTCATCGGAGGAAAAAGAACGGTTTTTGAAGCAAATTTTAAATGATAAATATTTAAAAATAAGTAAGCAAAATGAAGTTAGAAAGTGGTTATCAGCGCTGAAGTAAATTGAAAGGAAAGGGGACATCATATGTATAAGTTATTTGTTTTTGCACTGGCTGGTTTTCTCGCTCAATTAATTGACGGTTCATTAGGCATGGGATTTGGCGCATCATCTTCTTCAATATTATTGACATTTGGTGTAGCACCGGCAATAGTCTCAGCTACAATACATTTTTCAGAAATTGCTACTACAGCAGCGTCAGGAACGTCGCATTGGAAATTTGAAAACGTACATAAACCTACTATGATTAAATTAGCGATTCCTGGAGCGATAACAGCTTTTATTGGTGCTGCTATATTAAGTCATATACACAGTGACTTTATTAAACCATTTATCGCTGTATTTCTATTATCAATGGGACTCTATATTTTATACCAATTTTTATTTACTAAAGAAAAACCATTATCAAAAACGAATGAACAAACATCCCGCTTTGTATTAATACCACAAGGCGCCGTGGCAGGATTTTTAGATTCAATTGGTGGTGGAGGCTGGGGACCGGTTAATACGCCATTAATACTTGCTCAAAAGAAATTGGAACCTAGGTATGCGATTGGTACAGTATCGGCAAGTGAGTTTTTCGTGACAGTATCTGCGTCGCTAAGCTTTATTATTTTTCTTGGTTGGAGTCAAATTAATTGGTGGCTTGTCGTGTCATTAAGTGTCGGTGGTATGATTGCTGCACCGTTTGCAGCATGGTTAGTCAGACTGTTACCGATGAATATATTAGCTGTGTGTGTGAGTGGATTGATTATTTTCACAAATACAAATTCACTGATTAGTGTTGTTGAAATCAATCACGCTTTATCAATCGCAATAAAAATTGCATTGATTGTGATTTGGTTCGGATTAATTTTATATGCTTTATACCAAAATAATAAATTACCGTTTGCTACTTTTAAAGATGAAACCAATGTAAATAAATTAGATTAATTCATTAAGGAGTGTGACAACATGTCATTAATAAACGAAAAAGAACAATCTACCATTCAACCTCATGGTGGTGCACTTATCAATAGGGAGGTCTACGGCGCAGAGCGAGAACAATTGCTTAAAGAAGTTGAAACACTCGCATCTATCACTTTAAATCCGTGGAGTTTATCAGACTTGGAATTAATTGCAATAGGTGGCTTCAGTCCACTGACAGGCTTTATGAATAAAAACGATTATACCAACGTGGTAGAACACTTACATTTAGATAATGGTTTGGTTTGGAGCATTCCGATTACATTACCTGTGACAACAGCGCAATCTCAAAATTTGAATATTGGCTCTCGTGTGGCTTTGTATGGGGAAGATGGTGTTTTATATGGTGTGATTGACTTAGAAGAAAAGTACACGTATGACAAACAAAAAGAAGCGCAACTTGTATATGGAACGACGGATGTTGATCATCCTGGTGTCAAAAAGGTCTATGAAAAAGGGGACGTCTATCTCGCAGGCCCAATTTATTTATTAAATAGACCTAAACACGACGAATTTGTAGATTATCATTTGGATCCTAAAGAAACAAGACAACTCTTTACAGACTTAGGATGGCAAACAGTAGTAGGTTTTCAAACTAGAAACCCAGTACATCGCGCACATGAGTATATTCAAAAGGCTGCTCTAGAAGCAGTAGATGGCTTGTTGTTGAATCCTTTAGTAGGTGAAACAAAATCTGATGATATTCCAGCATCAGTACGTATGGAAAGCTATCAGGTTATATTGGAAAATTATTACCCGGAAAATAAAACGCGTTTAGTTATTTATCCTGCCGCAATGAGATATGCAGGGCCTAGAGAAGCGATATTACATGCTACAGTACGTAAAAACTATGGATGTACACACTTTATTGTAGGGCGTGACCATGCAGGCGTAGGTGATTATTATGGCACGTATGAAGCGCAAGAACTGATTGCTAAATACGAAGCAGAATTGGGTATACAAATATTAAAATTTGAACATGCCTTTTATTGTAAAATATGTGAAAACATGGCTACAGCAAAAACGTGCCCACATGATGCTTCAGCACATTTACATTTAAGTGGTACGAAAGTTCGTGAAAAATTGAAAAATGGAGAAACGTTACCGAAAGAATTTTCAAGACCTGAAGTGGCTCAAGTTCTTATAAATGGATTGAAAGAACAGAAATAAAAGGAGTGTAGATGTAGTAATGGGAGAATCTAAAAATATAACATGGCACGCATCAGAGGTTACCAAAGATGAAAGGTTACAGCGTAATCAACATAAGAGTGCAGTCATTTGGTTTACAGGACTTTCAGGCTCAGGAAAATCAACGATATCCGTAGAACTCGAAAAAGCACTATTTAACCATCAAATCCATACATATCGTTTGGATGGAGATAATGTTAGACATGGATTGAATCGGAATCTAGGATTTTCACCTGAAGATCGTAAGGAAAACATACGGCGTATAGGGGAAGTTAGTAAATTGATGGTAGATGCAGGTTTGATAACAGTTACTGCTTTTATTTCTCCTTATAAATCAGATAGAGAAGCGGTGCGCCAATTATTAGATACAGATGATTTTATAGAAATTTATACGCAATGTAGTCTATCAGAATGTGAAAATAGAGACCCTAAAGGTTTATATAAAAAAGTAAGAAATGGTGAAATTGCAGAATTTACTGGCGTAAATGCGCCATATGAAGCGCCTACACAACCAGAGATTGTATTAGATACAGAAACCCTCTCTGTTGAAGCATCAGTATCTAAAATTATGGATTATTTACAACAACATCAGTATATCGATAGCATTTAACTTTAATAATAAAAAACTGAAGGGGCAATCGAATGGAGATATTAAATATCATTGCCATAATATTATTTATTATATTTATTTTAGTAATGTTGAGTGGATTGTTACTTGTGCGTTTAGGTCAAAATAGAAAACACTTTCTTATAGAATTAAAAATAATGATCTCAATTATGGTAGTATCCTTTATTGGCATAGGTATATCAATGATAATACTAGGTCATTATAACCAATTATAAATTATGAATGCATTGATAAACAGGGTTATGAAATCAAATCACGAGTTTGGTTTCACCCTGTTTTTAAATGTTAATGCGCGTATCAACTTTTAAAAAGGCTTACTATAAGGTGTTTTGTAGGTAAGTAAACAGTATTGAATCATACTCATATATTTTATAGAAATGTGAAAATTAAAGTGTTATATTAAATAAATCAAATTTATCTGATTAGCATTTTAAAAGTAATGAACACAATATAAAGGTAGGGAAGTTTACTAAAATGAATCAAAGTATAAAGGAGATTCCTAAAATAGAATTACATTGTCATTTAGATGGTTCAGTCAGCAAACATTTAATTCGACAATTGGCTCAAGAACAAGGCGTACATCTAAACGAGGATCGTCTCACGGTGCAAGAGGATTGTGAAAGTTTAGCGTCGTATTTGAAGTGTTTTGATGAAGTATTAAAAGTATTGCAAACAGCAGATAGTCTTAAGCGTGCAATTGTAGATGTTGCGCAACAAGCTTATGAGGATAATGTTAAATATATAGAAATTCGCTTTGCACCATTGTTGCATATGGAACAGGGGATGACCCTTTTAGATGTACTAAAAGCAGTAGAAGCGGGCATTAATATTGTACAAGATACATTACATATGAAAGTGAATTTACTGATTTGCGCAATGAGGCAACATGCAGCGTCTGTGAATAAACAATTATTTGATGATGTGTCTGTATATAACAGTGAAAAAATATGTGGTATTGATTTTGCGGGTCCTGAAGTAGGATTTCCACCACATGAAATACAAGATACCATTCAATATGGGTTAGAAAAAGGTATGAATTTAACACTCCATGCAGGTGAGTGTGGATGTATACATAATGTTTTAGAGTCAATCAAAATAGGTGCTAAACGTATCGGTCATGGTGTTGCTGCTAATTTAGATGAAGCAATATTAAATGAAGTTAAAGCGAAGGATGTATTATTAGAAATATGTCCTAAAAGTAATTTGCAAACTAAAGCTATAGAGACGTTGTCACAAATCAATATTCCCTACTTATTAAAAAATGATATACCTTTTATTATCAATACAGACAATCGTATGGTGACACAAACTTCATTAAATGAAGAATATACGTTGCTATTAAAACATCAGTTAATCAATAAAAAGCAGATTAAATATATTAATAAGCGTGCCGTTCAATATGCCTTTTTAACTGAAGCAGAAAAAAGGCAAGTGCTTCAGTCAATGTCATAACGCGTATACACTACTGTTTATTTTAGTATTGATATGCAAAAGATTTGATAGTTTGAATAAAATGAGTCATAGCAAGACTTAAATGATAATTTCTATTCCAAATAAAGTCTGTCGAGATATTACTATATTTGTCTGGCAATTCATAGCTATATAATGAGCCGTTTTCCAAATCATTTTGTACCGAGGATTTCGGAACTAAACTAATGCCGATACCTGATTTTACACTACCGATAATTGTTTCCATAGTGCCGAATTCTATAAGTGTTGGTTTTTTAGTATTTTCGGATTTTAACCAGGCTTCAAGATTTCTTCTATAATTACAGCCATTTTTAAATACCAAAAATACTGCGGATGTTATGTCTTCTAATTGGGTCATCTCTGTACTGGAGATTAATACAAGTTTTTCCTTAAATAACTCCACTTTATTTATATGATGATGATGTTTGAAACCAGTGACAAATCCACAATCTAAGTTTTGATTGACTATTTTTTTAGAAATATTGGCAGTAACATCGGTATGTAGTGAAAGAGAAACGTGTGGCGAATTTTTCCGAAACATAGATAATAACATCGGTAATTTAGTAATAGTTTCGACAATCCCAATATCAATTTTGCCACTAGATGTTTCTTGTTTATCAAAATCATGTTCTATTTCATTTAATGTGGCTAAAATTTTTTCAACATATATTTGGAATTTTTCACCATCTTTCGTCAAAGTTGTACCTTTATTATGACGTGAAAAAAGTTGTGTGTTGAGTTCTTGTTCTAGTTGTTTTATGCGAAATGTAACATGAGATTGAACATAATTTAGTGATTTAGCAGCCTTACTGATACTTTGATGTTGACTAACGCTTTGAAAAATTTTAAAGTCTTTGATTTCCATAATATCACCTGAGTTTTCGTTTGAGGCTATTATACATGAAACAATTTCTTTTATGCAGAAAAAAGTACTGCCGTCACTATGACGGCAGTCTAATTATGTTGCATATTTTTTAATTAATGCTTTGAAAAAGTCTATAGATCGTTCGAAAGCTGCTATTTCTACATATTCGTTGGGTTGATGTGCTAATGTTTCTATTCCTGGCCCATAAATTAATGTGGGAATGTTACTGTTAGGATTTAGCAC
The DNA here is from genome assembly GCF_017892075.1 of Staphylococcus sp. GDY8P119P. NCBI lineage: Bacteria > Bacillati > Bacillota > Bacilli > Caryophanales > Staphylococcaceae > Staphylococcus > Staphylococcus sp. GDY8P119P. The sequence continues at coordinate 147,847 of NZ_JAESKJ010000004.1, read as the reverse complement.
GGATCCATCGGTATAATAAGCCATTCCAGTAATATCATTTTCTTCCGAAATATCTAAGGCTTTTTGAATAATTTCAGCATCGACATCCGTTAAAACAGTCGCCCGGTCAAGCAATATTTTTGTGTTTACTTTTGGAGAGTTACTATCAGCAAATATCTGAGTTAAGCGTTGATTAAATTGCTTGTACAGTTTGTCATGAATATTAGGTGTAACTGTTCGTATATCAACATTTAATGTACATTTGTCGGGTATCACGTTCGTTTGAATGCCACCGTTAACCATATTTGCTGAGATGCTACTCTTACCTAAAGCTGCTGTTTCTTCTGACCATTCGTCTTTTAAGTCATTTACCAATTGAATGACTTTGTTTATGCCCTCAACTGCATTAATACCTTGTTCTGGCATTGCGCCGTGTGCAGTTTTTCCAGTCAAAGTGACTTCTATCCATAACGCTCCTTTATGTCCAATTGCAACTTTCTCAGTCGTGGGTTCTGCTATGATGATAGCAGATACATTATCCATATTTGCGTTTTTGACATAATGTTCCGCACCGATTGAATCTACTTCCTCTCCTGCGGTGGCTAAAAATTCAATATCTTTTTTGAATTCATAGTTTTCCTCAATCAAAGATTCTAAAGCAAGATATAAAGCAGCTAAACCACTTTTCATATCTGTTGTTCCTCTTCCATATAATTTTCCATGAGCAATATCGCCTTTAAAAGGATCATAATCCCATTTTTGTGCGCCTATCTTTACAGTGTCGGTATGGCCAGATAATAAGAGTTTGCTAGCGTTTGGATGCTCAGATTTTAAAGTTACTGAAAAATTACTTCTTTTGTCACTTAAATGTGTAATGTCAAAAGGAATATTACGAGATGCACATCGTTGTTTAAAAATTTGTACAACGTTATTTTCGTTAGCAGGTGGGTTGGTGCTATCGACATTGATGAGCGATTGTAAGAATTCTAAATTTGATTGTGTCATGTTTAAACCCCCCTTGCTTTATTAAAAACTTTTTCTTTATTTTCAGGCTGTAAACTTGGACGTGTTATTTTAAATAGTGATATATCTTGTTTGGACTTACCTTTAGTGGCTAATTCATATAATATTTCTCCGACGGCACTTGAAAATTTATAGCCATGTCCTGAAAAACCAGCAGCAATGACAATATGTTCATATTTGGGATGTTTGTCTATCACAAAATGCTCATCTAATGTATTGGTGAACATGCAAGTTTTACCTACATTGATATTTCCATTAGCTTGTTGCATATATGCGTTCAAAAAACCACTAATATCTTTTTCATCTTTTACATAAGACCCGAATGATTTATTGTAATAAGTTGGATCGATAGGATCTCCGTTATCATAACGTCCTATTTTTAAACCAGTACCATCAATAGAAGGGAATCCATAATATACACCACTCGGAACGTCGGCAAAAAAGCCTGGAAATCCATCTGACTTGTATAAAATATCATTGGAATCAAACCATGCTATCGTTTGTCTAGAAGGTTGAAGTTGTAGTTTTAAATCTAAATCATCTAGAATTTTTTTATTCCAAGCACCACCAGTAATAATTAATTTATTTGCTGTAACTGTTTCAGAGGGGGTCTGAACTTCTACTGAGTCATTAAGAATATCAATATGCATCACTGGCGAATTGATTTTTAATTCGGCACCATGATTTAGAGCGAGTCGCTTAAAAGCGCGAATACAATTTTGAGAAAATAGCACACCTGCTTCAGGTTCATAGCAACCAATTTGGCCATCAGGTATTGTAATACCTGGCCAAGTTTCGTTAATTTGTTTAGCAGATAAAGTTTCAGTATTTAGATTATATTGCCGAGCACCATTGATTGCAGTTTGTACAAATAATGAATCACTAGGACCAAAAGTAATAACACCTGTATTTAAAAATATACGTTCATTTGTTTGTTTTTGAAGTTCATTCCAAAGTTCTTGTGCTCTCAAAGCAATGGGGACATACGATAAACCTTCTCCACAAGCATGTCTTATTAATCTTGTATCACCACTATGACTTCCATTTTCATGTGGTGGATCAAAAGCATCTATCATTAGTGTATTCCACCCACTTTTTGCTAAATAGTATCCAGCTGACATACCCATAGAGCCAGCTCCGACAACGATGACATCGTAATGTTTTCCCATTTCCATCTCTCCTTAATTGAAACAAATTTAATCATTTGGCAAGTATTTCTTTCAAGTCTAATAGCAATAGTTCTAGGTGTAAAATTACAAAAAGAGATGGTTGATATCTCTAAAAGTGATATCAATACACATAAGTATTTTGCCTAACTGTACTTTTATTATTAAATTAAGACAGTTAGGAACTTAATTAAACGAATTGAGAAAAATTTAACATTTTAATTATTAATTAGTATACAATGTAATTACACAAACAAGTAATGGGGTGTATTGACATGATGATTGCAGATATTATCGGTGGTATCATTAAATTAATCAAAACTTTAGTTGACACTTTCGCGTAATTTTTAAATAGCAAATTAAATCAATTTAAAGGAGTGCTTACATTATGTCAGGTATCGTAGAAGCAATTTCAAATGCAGTAAAATCAGGTTTAGATCACGACTGGGTAAATATGGGAACTAGCATCGCAGATGTAGTAGCTAAAGGTGCAGACTTCATCGCTGGATTCTTTGGTTAATAGACATATTTTCAATTAAATATATACTTAAGAAAAACTACTGTTTCACACATAAAGTGTTAGAAAACAGTAGTTTTTTGTTGTTCAATTCATTGGAAAGGAAATTCGTGTTTGCAATGCATAACTATACAAAAATTATACATTTAAATTTGTATGATTATACATTTTGAGGAGATTACGTTAACTGTCCAGAAGCTAAAAAGAGACTGGCATCTTTGTTCATAAATATATTTTTGCCTTGATAAAAAGTATGGCTGTCTATATTTGAAAGTCCTATTGTGTGTAGTGATTTTTGGATATCTTTTTGTTCGAACCCATTATAGATATTCGGATGATTAACATTTTCGTTTTTATCGAAGTCTACTATGATAAGTAAGCCATTACTATTTAATTGCGTGACTAACTGTTGTAGTAATGCCATGTAATTCCCACTATGAAGCAATACAAGAGAAAGCAATATCACATCATAAGTTTGATGAAGCAGTATATTGTTCGAAGCGAGCAAGTCACCTTCAATGGCTGCAATGTTAGTTTTATTTAATGTTTTAATTTTGGTATTACATATTCCAACCATTTTCGGTGAAGCATCTAAAACAGTGATGTGATTGAAATGATGTTCGATATCGAATGTGACAAGGCCAGTGCCGCCACCATAATCTAATAATGAATCATACGTACCTTTGTTAAATAATAAATTTAATTCGGAAGAGATCGTTTTAGCGAGCTTTATTCTTTCGTTATTGTCATAATTTCGGGCTATTTGATTAAATTGAGATTGATTCAAATTTGTCATCCTTTAATGTAGATTTCCATATTATAGATTTTAAAGTTATTAAAGACTTTTAAAATCTATAATAGAGTTTAGCATAATGGACATAATCTTTTCAAATCAATACGTTTACAGTTATCTCGTATAATTTAAAATTATAGATAATTAATTGATACTTTTTAAAAAGTAAATTTGTTCATTTTATGTATAGATAAAATATTTAAATAGAAATACATAATATACGAATAGCATATTAAATTAGGTAAGCCTAAAGTCTGATTGAGCATGCTTGTTATATCTGGTTTACTAGGTGGTGGACGTTTATAATGAGGTGCAGAAATGAAGAATATTTTAAGAATGATTAAGCAACGGTTAAAAGGTCTAGATTATGGGATGCTAATTAGTTTTATTATACTAGGCATTTTAGGTGTCGTCATGATATATAGTGCGAGCATGGTATCGGCATCTAAAGGCGCTTTAACTGGTGGCGTTTCAATTGAAAGTAATTATTTTATGAAAAGACAATTTATCTTTTTGATTATGGGTATTGTAGTCGTTATATTTATTGCATTGTGCATAAATATAAATTTCTTTAAAAGTGTTCATATACAAAAATTGATGGTTATTGGCACCTTATGCTTGCTATTAATTACAATTTTGATAGGGAAAGAGATTAATGGTTCAAGAAACTGGATTAATTTAGGAATATTTAGTTTACAATCCTCGGAATTTTTGAAATTAGCTTCGATTTTTTATCTTTCTTACATTATTAATCAACGTGTGAGGAGTCACAAAGATTACCAATTAAAGCATATGTTACCACCACTTGCCATATTAGGTATTGGTTTATTGCTTGTGTTGATGCAAGGAGATCTAGGCGGAACGTTACTAACAGTAGCTATTATTGGTTGTATATTAATATACTCAGATATAAAAAATAAAATTAAATTTCAAATTATGGGAATTACACTCGTGCCATTAGTTATTTATGGAATTTATACACTGATTTTTGATTCTAAAAATTTATATAGACTAAAAAGGATAAAAGTGATGTTAGATCCGTTTAAATATGAAGATAATGATGGTTATCAATTAACGAGTGCCTTAACCTCGATTGGCAATGGTGGACTGACGGGTAAAGGTTTAGGCAATGGGATAGCCAAGTTAGGGTATTTACCAGAACCGCACACTGATTTCATATTTACTGTTATTTCAGAAGAGTTAGGACTACTTGGCGTACTATTCACACTTACAATTTATGGTTATCTCTTAGTAAAAGGGCTTATTTATGCGAATAAAACAAATAATCAGTTTTATAAATTGATATGTGTTGGCGTGGTTAGTTACATATTTATGCAAGTTTTTATTAATTTAGCTGGTGTGTCTGGTATTATTCCATTAACTGGTGTGACTTTGCCGTTATTGAGTTATGGTGGTTCTTCCATGTTGAGTATCAGCATAGCGTTTGGTGCACTCTTAGCAGTGGCTAGAAGAATTAACAACGAAAGAAAGGATACTGTAAAATGAAGCATATTTTAAAAATTACATCGCCAGTTATTTTGCTTATTGCTATATTGATTAGTATTGCAATAGGTATAGCAAAACCCGTAGACCAAACTGTATATAATATGTTACATACATATTTAAACACAGATATTATAAAACGATATCTCTATTTTGTTTCAGTTATTTTTGACCCTAAAATTTGTTTGATTTTAACAATATGTGTTTTAGCTGGTTTGTTTTTCTATCATAAATTTAAATTTTTGTGGTATGGCTTTTGGTGCTTTTCAGTATTTTTAATAGGTACGTTTATGAAATATGTCATTCAACGACCGAGACCAACCGCATATTTTGAAGGTTATAGTTTTCCCAGTATGCATGTTTTAAGTGTGTGCATATTGGTAAGTCTAATATTATTAATAAAAAGGAATAAAATATTATATTGTATAGCAATTATTTTAGTAGCTTCAATCATAATTTCCCGTATTTACGTGGGCGCCCATTATTTTACTGATACTATGGGGAGTTTATTAGTCATTTCAGTTATGATTCAATCACTTAATTACAATAGTCATGTAAGCGGAAAACTAGATAAAATCGAATAATTTGTTAAGATAAATGCTAATCTATAAATTAATTTTTGATTAATACATATGATGATGGAGGAGGGGGCATTTAATTGAATTATGAAAAATATTTAAATAGGTCAATCGAGCTTGCCGAGGAAGCGTTAAACTATGGTAATGAACCCTTTGGCTCACTATTAGTGGATGTTGAAGGTAATGTTTTATTTGAAGATTATAATAGAATCAGTAGCGGAGATGCGACTGAACACCCTGAAATTGCGATTGCAAAATGGGCAGCAACTCATCTTACGCCTGAAGAAAGAAAGCATACAATTGTTTTTACATCAGGAGAGCATTGCCCGATGTGTGCGACTGCACATGCACTCGTTGATTTAGATAAAATTGTATATGTGAGTTCCTCAAAACAATTGAGTCAATGGTTGGAAGCTATCAATGTTGCGCCGGCACCTTTTAAAAATTTACCTATTGAAAGCGTAATTAGAGATGCGAATGTTGAAGGGCCTTTCGAAGCCTTGTCGCCTAAAATTGAAGCACTACATCTTCGTTATCATCAACAATAAATAAAAATATGAATCCTCTCTGGTAATTAATAGCTGAAGGGGGTTCATATTTTTTTGCATAAATAAATGTTTTTCTTTTCCATTATAATTATCACTAAGGCATTTAAAATTATAGATGGATGTAAAGTGTTGGTTTGCGTTGTATTGTATGTAATTTTTATCATTGCTTTTTCGTTAAATGTCTATAAAATAAAATAGCTTTAATGACTGTGATAAAAGCTTTTGGCATGTTTAAGAATATGCAAAATGGGAAAATTATGCATAATATCGTAATAACACAACTAAGGGGTTAGTGATAAGGGGGACATTCTGATGAGCACGTTAATTTTTCTATTAATTATAGCTGTAATCATTATAATTTATTTACTAGTGAAACAACGTTTTGCTAAAGATTTTAAAGATCAAAAGCATAAACGTTATAGAGAGAAACGAGTGATTGATTTTATTCATAGTGCGTATAAAATTGAAAATATTGAAGCAATTCACCGGAAAAATGATCATTTAGAGCTAATTTATCATCGTAAAACGTTAGATGTAAAAAATGAACAAGTTATTTTTGTCGACGAAGCAAATCAGGAAGATGTCGAGACGAACTTCACCCTAAAAGAAGAGGATGAAAGAGAAGACTTATTTGATAAAATTTTAGAGAACACCTATTTTTATATGACAAAAGAACGTTTCGATCAGTTAATGATTCAGTCTAAAGCGTAATAATTAATATGAACTTGTGAATGATGATGAAGGACATTTTAAGAGGAGGTCTTTCTTATGAAACCAGTAGTTAAAGCTTATAAGAATGATAGTGAATTAGAAGTAGATGTTGCAGCATTACAGGATAAAGGTATCGGTAATCAGGACATTTATGTATTATCATTGGATAAATCTCGAACTGATAAAATTGTAGAAGATACGAGTATTTTAGGAATAGATATAAAAAAAGAAAATGATTCTGAAAGAGATGCATTGAAAAGAAAATTGATTGGGCTAGGCGTAGATGAAGGTGAAATCGCATCTTTTAAAAGTGATATGGATGACGGCAAAGTGTATTTAATTGTTACTGATTCAAGAGTTAGAGGACTATTGTAAAATTTTGAAGGAGAAAGACATTGATTTAAGGTCGTAAGCAAACAAAAATGCAATGCAGCTCATGTTTTGAAAAACTTAAATGCTGAGATTTATCATAAACAAAAACGTCAATTTCTATCAAGGTAGAAATTGACGTTTTTTATCAATAATATCGATAGTCTAAACATTGTATTGTTATTTACGCATGTTTATAAGGTACGACGTTTTGGTTTGCTATCGTCCGTAAGTTTAAATGATAGTAGTAATCCAATAGCTGATATAACTGTAGCAACGATAAATGTTACGTTAACACCGTGAATAATGCCGGTAATACCATCTTGAGGTATTGCTGAAACTGACATTAAAGTAATAAAGACTGCAGTACCAATAGCACCAGCCATTTGTCTGAAAGTGTTATTCATGGCAGTACCATGTGCGATTAGCTCATTTGGCAGTTGGTTTATTGCTAATGTCGTCATCGGCATCATAACCATAGCAATTGAAACCATTCTCAATGCATTTGAAGTAGTGAGATACGTAAATGTTGTATGCTCTGTTAACATTGTAAATGGTAATGTTGAAACAACTAGTACGAATAAACCGATTCGAGCGAGCCATTTACCTCCAAATTTATCGAATAAGTAACCAGTTATTGGGTTCATCATACCCATAATAATTGCACCTGGTAGTAATACTAAACCAGATTTTAAGGCTGAGTATTGTAGCATATTTTGCATATAAAGTGGCAAGATGATATTTGTTGCAATCAGCACACCAAATACAAACATACTTAGTATCGTACCTAACGTATAAATTCCGTAATTAAATACTCTAAACTCAAGCATAGGTTCTTTTAAATTTAATTGACGGCGAATAAATATAACGAGTGAAACGATACCAACGATGAGTGGTGCAATAAATTGAACACTAGTCCAACCTGCTTCACCAACAGAACTGAAACTATATAGTAAGCCACCAAATCCGAGTGTAGATAAGATAACTGAAGCAATATCTAGTTTTGGATGTGTTGTTTCTGTAACGTTCTTCAATAGGAATATAGAAGCAATAATAATAATAATCGCGATAGGGAATACAACATAGAAGACACTTCTCCATGTGAGGTGTTCGACTAAGATACCTGATAAAGTAGGTCCAATAGCTGGAGCAAATGCGATAACAAGTCCAAATAGACCCATTGCTGTACCGCGTTTTTCTTTAGGGAAAGTTAAAAATAGTATTGTTTGCATTAGTGGCATCATGATACCTGCGCCTGCTGCTTGTAGGACACGTCCGATTAATAGCATTGAAAAGTCAATACCAACTGCACATAACAACGTACCGACTGCAAAAATACTCATTGCAGTTAAGAATAACTGCCTCGATGTAAAGCGTTCAATTAAAAATGCAGTTACAGGAATCATAATTCCGTTTACTAACATAAATATAGATTGTAACCATTGTACTGTACTTTCTGAGACCTGGAGATCTTTCATTATTGGTGGTAATGCCGTTCCAAGTAAAGTTTGGTTTAAAATTGTTATAAAAGCCCCTGATAATAGTACGATAAACAGAGGTATTCTTTTTTCAACATGGAAGTTTCCAGTTTCTGTCAATATACTCACTTCTTTCTTAACAAATTACACATCTAATTATTATAGCACTCGAATCGTCGTAAATCTAAAAGTTGAACTTATTTTTTCAAATTTATCTGTGATAAGTTTGAAATATTGTCATGAAAGGGATTTCTTAAGTTGAGTATATATTAATTCCACTCTGTTATACATCAAAAGTTGTATAAAAATATAAATGAGGGTGAGACATGATTGACGTCTCATACCCTCGATTTTATTAAAAGTAACTGTATTTAGTTAAAAATGATTATCTATTATTTAAATGGTTTGGTTTCATTTTTAAAGGAGAAAAAACATAATCGACATTATTCCAATTTAAAAAATCTGCGAATTTAAGATAAGATGCTTTGAAAAATTGAGTGATTGTATCAATGTCATGATGTTGTTGGTATTCAATCAGATATTCCATTAATTGTTTATCGAAATAACTATCTTTAGGAAATCGATCGTCAGTATCAAATGGCTGATCTGCAAAAGGATATGGCAAGACAAAGAAGGTTGGTCCTTCAAACTGATCATCACCAAACCAAAAGCCAAATTCAATCATTTCTTCATCAAAAGCTGCACGTTCAATAACCTTGCTATCATCTTCAAATGGTGCTGGTTGGTCTTTGACGATCATACAAGAAATATCAAAAGTCCCCCAAAATAAACCTGGTTTAGATTTTCTAACTCTTAGCCCATTAACGAAGTTTGCTTCAGCATGATAGGCGAATTTCATTAATGCTAATGCTTTTTTGGCAATTTTATCATCATAATGATGATGTTCTATGTCATTTTCAAATGGTATCGGGTTTGCTACTTCCTGTGGTAAAGTATTGATTTTTAAATGAATATCTGACTGGTTTAACAGTTTTTCAATTTCGTTATAATAATATTGTATAGTTCTTCCATTTTTTAAGGTAATGTCATGCACGTTTTGATCAACGACGACTTCAATGTGGTGTTGTATCAGGTTAACGCTTAGCGAAAATGTATGTGTTTCATAACTTAACATACCAGTTGAAAAGCCTTGGACATCTATATTTAGCGTCACGTGTGACCACTGGGGCTCTTGATAACTTGCTTCTAATTTATATTTACCTAATATTTGTGATAATAAATGTAGTGTGTCTTTTTCATTTTCCCAATCTTTAAAATTCATAATACGAATACCACCTCATATATTATTTGCTATAAATTTTATACCACAGAAACTAAAGTTGAAACACAATATAAAAATGCTTGTATCAAGTATATTAAAGTATCATTTGTTATAATGATACAATGATAAAGATATATGAACTAATCAAGTATGTGCTAAGTTGTAGTTCATTACAAAATGAATGTGAACGCAATGCTATTTTCTGAATAATCAAAATACAACTTGATATTGCCATGTATATTGTAAAATTAATTACCGAAATAAGGAGAGTAACCAATGAATAAAGCAGATTTAATTGCTCCAGAAACATATAATATAGTTAGCGAAATTGAAAAATATGCAAATGATCCGTCAAAAAAAGCGATTATTTTTAATGATCAAACTGGTAAAGAACGAGATATAACGTATAACCAACTGATAAAAAATGCAAACAAAATTGGCCATGTATTTTTAAAATATGGTCTGAAAAAAGGTGATAAATTATTAATCATGATGCCTCGTGCGATTGAGACATATGAAGTATATTTAGCCGCGTGGAAATTAGGTATTATCATTGTACCTAGTTCTGAAATGTTGCGTACTAAAGATTTACAATATCGTATAACGCATGGTGAAATTAAGGCAGTTGTAGCCACAGGCGATAGTATCGAAGAGTTCAAAGGCGTTCAAGAATATGACTCCTTACTTAAATTTATCGTTGGCAGTAAGGTTGATCATTGGATTAACGTTGAAGAAGCGCAAACTGATGCTTCAGATACACTTGATATAGAAGCAACTTCAAGAGAAGATATTGCTTTATTATCATATACATCAGGCACAACAGGTAATCCGAAAGCAGTGGTACATTCTCATGGTTGGGGCTATGCACATTTACAGATGGCTCCGAAGCATTGGTTAAGCATAACTGAAGATGATATCGTATGGGCGACAGCAGCACCGGGCTGGCAAAAATGGGTATGGAGTCCATTTTTATCAATCATGGGTTCAGGCGCAACGGCATTTGTTTATAATGGTAAATTTAATGCTGAGAAATACCTCGAATTACTAGAAATGTATCAAATCAATGTGCTTTGCTGTACGCCAACTGAATATCGTTTAATGGCAAAATCCCCTAATTTAACAAATTATAATTTGTCACATTTACATAGTGCTGTATCTGCTGGGGAACCATTAAATAGAGAAGTTGTTGATAAATTTCAACAAAACTTTAACTTAACTGTTAGAGACGGCTATGGCCAGACAGAAAGTACATTGTTAATCGGTTTCTTAAAGGATACAGAAGGACGTCCTGGATCAATGGGTAAAGCTATCCCAGGCAGTTATGTTACGGTTATCGATGAGGATGGTAATCCTGCACAACCCAATGAAATAGGCAATATTGCAGTGCCGTTAGACTTACCTGCTTTATTTAAAGGCTATTATAAAGATGAAGCACGTACTGCAAATCCACAAATTGGCGAGTACTTTATTACTGGTGATTTAGCAAAAATGGACGCGGACGGTTATTTCTGGTTTGAAGGTAGAAGAGATGATATTATCATTAGTTCTGGCTATACTATCGGACCATTTGAAGTAGAAGATTCATTGACAAAACATCCATACGTAAAAGAATGTGCAGTCGTAGCGAGTCCACATGAAATCAGAGGGAATATCGTCAAAGCTTTTGTCATCTTACAAGATAACGTTACAGGTGATGAAGCAGTTGTTAAGGAATTACAAAATTTCGTTAAACAAGACGTAGCACCTTATAAATATCCGAGAGCAATTGAATTTGTAGATGATTTACCTAAGACTAACTCAGGTAAAATTAGACGAATTGAATTAAGAGAAGCGGAAAAAGAAAAATATTTATAAATCAATGTTGATTCATTTGAAAGCAAGCGCCTATCATACTGACAATAATAATGATGGGCGCTTGTTTTGTGTGTGAGTAGTGTTATATCAAAATAAAAACATGGAACGGAGTGTTCCATGTTTTTTAGCAAATATATGTATTATTGGAAACTTGCTCCTATTAAGGCAAATCCAATTGATACAATGATGTATGCAATTGCCCAAATAATTGAAGCTTTTTTAGACAAACGATTCGTCGCAAAGAGCATAATGCCAAATACATATGCGCTGATTAGTGTTTGTAAGTTAAATGCGCCTAACATTTGGTTGCCTTTATCAAAGACATTTAAGCTTGCAATATTATAATCAGTAGGAGATAAACCAGCAATCCATTGGATTAATGCAACAATTAAACCTACGATGCCAGTAATTATAGTAAAACTTAATGTTGCAGAAAAGATAGGTTTTGCGGTTGCATCAGATTTCATTATTTTAGAAATAACTAAAAAGATTAAAAATGTAATACCAATACCAAAAATACCACCAATTAAACCAGTGATGATGCCAGTAATTAAGCCAATCGTTTGCATATTGCCCATATCTTGAGCACTTGCACCTGCATCTTGATAAATTTCATTGTAATCAATAGATAATGCACCAACAGTTGTTGAGAGTGCAATGACGACGATTGCAATGATTAATTTGAGTCCCCATTTAGGTTGTTCGCGTAATTTTGAAAAATGTTGTGCGAATGGTAAGTTAGAATTTTCCATGAATCCCTTGCCCCCTATATATATTATTTTCCAAAGCATAACATTACCTACAATATTTTAAAACACTTTTAAGAAAAACTTTAAATAAAATTAAAAAAATAAAATCTTTTCGATTACTATTGGTGATATTACAATATTGTTAGGTATATATTTATCAAAAAATATTGTATATAAAATAATGTTATGCATTATATTTTTTGTTGTGTGATTATGATAGTATCTAAAATGAATAATAATTTAAAGGAGTGTTTTAGCATTGAAGAAAAAGTGGATGTGGATTATCGGTGTTATTGTCGTTATCGTATTAATTGCAATTGCATTAATTTTAAGGCAAGCAAATAGTAGCTCAGATAAAAAGGATGGTTATGATACATATAAAGTGGAGAAAGAAAGTCCGCTCAATTTAGAAGGTAAAGCTTCACCTAAATCAGTTAAAACATATAATAATAACAGTCAATTGGGAACGTACGTAAGTACACAAGTTGATGATGGTCAATCAGTTAAACAAGGTGACCCACTCATCAATTATGAAATTAATAATAATAAACGCCAGCAGTTAGTTGATAAAGTGGACAACGCCAAAGATGAAAATGAAAGAGCGGAAGCACAACAACAACTTAACCAGTATGATCGTCAAGTGAACGACAGTATTTATGCTGCTTTTGACGGTAAAATTGATATTCAAAATAGAGAAAATGTCTCTGATGGAGAGCCTATTCTACAACTTGTTGCAGATGAACCACAAATCAAAGCAACAGTGACTGAATTTGATCTAGGAAAGATTAAAGAAGGCGACAAAGTAGACGTTAAAGTAACAAGTACTGGTAAAAAAGGTAAAGGTGAAATCAAGAAAATTTCAGAGTTGCCAAAAAGTTATGAAGAAAGTTTAAGTAAATCTGGAGGCGGAGCAGCAGCTAGTTCAGGTAGTGAAGAAGATGGTGGTGCTCAAGCTTCTAATCCAGTTTCGGACCCGAGCGGTGGCAGTGACTCAGATTCATCTAAATATACAATCGTCATTAGCGATATAGATATTCCTGTACGTGCAGGTTATTCTATGGAAGTTGAAGTGCCATTAGATGCAATCAAGTTACCAAAATCAGTGTTAACTAAAGACAATAATGTTTTTGTACTAGGTAAAAACAATAAAGTTGAAAAACGTGATATTAAAATTGATAAAGTCAACGGTGAAATATTTGTAAAAGAGGGTCTGAAAAAAGGTGACAAACTAATTAAAAACCCTAAAAAATCTATGAATGATGGAGACAAAGTTGAGGTGTCATCATGATAGAACTTGTAGATATCAATAGACATTTCAAAAACGGTGATGAAGAAAATCACATTTTGAAAGACATCAATATCAACATTAAAGAAGGAGAATTCATAGCAATTATGGGGCCTTCAGGTTCTGGTAAAAGTACACTCATCAACATATTAGGTTTTATTGACCGAGGTTATGAAGGCGATTATTTGTTTAATAGCGAGAATTATAAAAAAAGTTCAGATAACGAATTGGCAGAAATTAGAAATAAAACAGTAGGGTTTGTTTTCCAAAACTTTAAATTAATTCAAAACAATACGATATTGGAAAATGTAAGTATTCCTTTAGTTTATGCAGGACTGGGGTCTCAAGCACGTAAAGAAAAAGTGATCAATACATTACACGATGTGGGACTATATGATAAAGAAAATTTAGTACCTAACAAATTATCAGGAGGGCAACAACAACGTGTAGCCATTGCTCGTGCAATCATCAATAACCCGAAATTTATCATTGCTGACGAACCTACAGGGGCACTTGATTCAAAAACGTCTGAAGATATTATTGATTTGTTTATGAAATTAAATAAAGAACATCGCACAACGATGATTCTCGTAACACATGATCGCAAAGTAGCGGATAAGGCAGATCGTATTATTCATATACTAGATGGTCGTGTACAAAGAGAAGAGGTGGTTGAATGAAGAATTTATCGAACATCATCGCCATTTCATTCAAATCCATTTTAAAGAATAAGCGACGTAATATTTTTACTATGATTGGTATCATCATTGGTATTGCTGCTGTTATTACGATTATGTCGTTAGGTAATGGGTTTAAACAAACAGCGTCAGAGCAATTTGAAGATACAGGAGCAGGCAAAGATTCTGCTACAGTAAACTATATGACGAGTAGTGGTGAAGGTGCGAAAGATAATCCTTTTAGCCAGTCAGATTTGGATATTGCTAAACAAGTGAATGGTGTTACAGATGCAAAAATCAAAGAAAGTGACGATCAAGGTTATTCTGCAAAAATGACAAATGCCCAGAAAAAAGGCGACGTTAGTATTTTAAAGAAAAAAGAAATGACTAGCCCAGAAAAAGGCAAAGGTTTTAATGAAGATGATAATGAACTAAATAAAAAAGTTGTTACCGTTGATGACAAAATTGCCAAAGATGTATTCAATAATGAAGCTATAGGTAAAACATTATACATTGATAATCAAGGTTTCGAAGTTGTAGGCATTGTAAACGATGCGATGAACCCTTCAGCTGTTCATATGCCTTCCAATACATTTAATAGGTATATGGGGCAGTTAACGCAAGATTTTCCATCACTTCAATTATCATTAGTAGATGGCGCTGATAAGAAAGAAGTCGCTAACAAAGTCGCTAAAGAATTGAATAAAAAAGGTTCAGGCGCAGGCGATGGAAACTATAGTTATACAGATATGGAAGAATTCATGAAAAATATCAACAAAGTATTTGATGGTATTACTTACTTTGTAGCTGCTGTTGCAGGTATTTCACTATTTATCGCTGGTATTGGAGTTATGAATGTGATGTACATTTCAGTTACTGAGCGTACAGAAGAAATTGCGATACGTCGTGCATTTGGTGCAAAAGCGCGAGACATTGAAGTCCAATTCTTGGTAGAAAGTGTTGTACTTTGTGTGATTGGCGGTATCATAGGTCTAATCATAGGCATACTTGTCGCAAGTCTAGTAGATGCAGTAACACCAGATTATATTAAGAGTGCGGTTAGTCTAAGCTCAGTGCTCATTGCTGTAGGTGTTTCTACATTGATCGGTATCGTATTTGGTTGGATTCCAGCGCGTTCAGCTGCGAAGAAAGAATTGATCGATATAATTAAGTAGTATTTAAAAAAGATATAAAAAGAGCCATTCGCTTTTATAAAAAGGTTTCGTCATTTTATGCGATACAAGTTGGATACAAAAAACATAAACATTTATAGCTCAAGTATAAATATGACATGCAAAAGGCTGGGACAAAAGAATAGTCTCAGCCTTTTATCCCATTCATCCCTAGTTCTTCTCGATGCAGTAGGGGTCTGCAGTCATTTTAAATACATCAGATTTCAATCTTGATTCACTACTTGTTTTAAAAATATGTTCATTCAGGAACAAAATTTATGTCTATCAGATGGAAACATGAAATTTACGATATTTGCTAGTGTCGGCTTTTGAGATGCTTTGCCATCTAAATATAATTATCAGTTAATGTTTCCAGTAATTGTGCATTTAGATATATATTTAATTAAAAATAATAAAAATAAATATTTTCAGGAAATGTATTGTGTAAATTGGCTAGGTGTATTATGTTAATTTAGAAAGTGATTTCATGTAAAAGGTTAAGCTTTTATCAAAAAAGGGGGATTATTATGGAGTATTTGCTCAATGTACAAAATTTAAACAAGACTTACGTTGATTCAGATTTTAATTTAAATCAGATTAATCTATCGATTGAACCCAATACAGTGGTAGGGCTTGTTGGGAAAAATGGTTCTGGTAAATCTACGTTGATTAATACATTGGTGGGAAATAGATTTGCAGATGCTGGAGACATTCAATTTTTTGATACGCCAATTTCTCGTGATGATTATGCGTATAAAGAACATCTAGGCGTTGTATTTGATGATCTTCGACTGCCTAATAAACTTAATGCAAAACAAATTAGTAAAGTGTTTTCTAATATTTATCGCACATGGGATGAACAGCATTTTTTTGAAATGCTGGAGAATTTTGAATTACCGAAAGAACGTCAGATTAAAACTTTTTCCCGTGGTATGAGCATGAAAATCTCAATATCTATTGCACTATCTCATGATAGTAAACTTTTAATTTTAGACGAGGCTACGGCAGGAATGGATGTTTCTGGACGTGAGGAAGTGTTAGAAATACTTGAAGATTTTGTTGATAAAGGTAATGGTATTTTAATTTCATCTCATATTTCGGAAGATATTGAGACGCTTGCAGATAAATTAGTATTTATGAAAAATGGGCGTATTTTATTACAAGAGCACAAAGATACATTATTAAATGATTATGGCATTGTTTCATTTGAAGAAGGAGAATTCGATGTTAATCACAGTAATGTTGTTGCGTATCGCATACATAAAGGTACAGGAAAAGCACTTGTAAATCAAAACAAAGATATAGATTTAGCACAGCCATTAAAAAATATTGATGATGCCACAAAAATATTAATGAGAGGAGAATTAGCATGAAAGGTTACTTAATGAGTTATTATTTTACAAATCAAAAATCAATTTACATATATTTATTGTTAAGTATTCCAATTTGTTTGTTTTTCTCTTTTACAAATCCAATAATGGCTAGTTTCATGCCTATGATATTTTTAGTATCACCAGCAACAGATAATTTAAAAAATGAAAAAGACTCAAAGTGGATGTATTTTGTTTCTACATTACCCTATAGCAGAAACACTTATGTGAGTAGTCATTTTGCATTTTATAGCTTATTAGCATTAACAGGTATGGTGGTATCACTTGTGATTAATGCAATTGTTGCGGGGAGTATAGTAAGTGGTGTGAATTCAGCGTTACTTGGTACAGGATTTATCGCGTTGTATTCGCTTATTTTCCCATTTACTTTTAAAATGGGAGCAGAAAAATCAAATGTCATATTTATGATTGTATCCATTATCGTAGTCATTTTATTCTTTATTTACTATTTTGTAGGTATGGCCATATTATCTGGGACAGGTAATCTTATAGAAGAAATAAGTAAAAACTTGTGGTACGGTGGTATTTTTGCAGTGATTGGCTTAATTGTTATGGCGCTTTCATTTATTGCTTCGAAACAAGCATTTAAGTATAAAGAGTTATAAACAACACGGCTTAACCTATTGTCTATCTTGACAAACACGAATAATCGTTATATCTTATTAATATTAAAAGTTAAAAATTTAGGCATACTTTTCTATGTTTTTCTACATAATTAAAGCTTTAGCAAGTTGTTAATAAAAGTATTGGCAAATTGAAAAAGTGAATAAATAGTGGTGAATATAAGGAATTGTACGTCTTACTGCATAAAATGTAGAATAAGCAAATTCTCAAATAAATGAATATATATATAATAGGTAGCAAAGCAAAACACTCGTCATAAGTGCGTTGTAATGAAGCCGACAATGATAATAAGTCAGTATGGATTTATTATTAATTGTCGGCTTTTTTTCGTGGAAAATGTAATTTTAAATCAAGTGTTGTATTACTATTATAAATTTAAATGTCGTATTACAGAAGGTAAGGTGATTGATCATGATTGACGCGCATATTTTTCTAACATTATTATTTCTAACTTTAACTATTTCAATTTTAAGTAGTCTCTTTTTCTTAATAAAAAAAGTACCGTCTAAATATGCTCGAATACATATTTATATTGTAGCATTGCCAACAATTGTAGCTAGCTTAGGTCTTATATTGTCACAGAAAAATATAGAGGTAGGTATATGGCGTTCTGACGTATTATCTTGGCTCATGGTTGGTTTTGTCCTCGTTATTGGTGTGATTATCCAACGTTACTGTATTCGTTATCTAGCTGGTGATAAGAGCTATAAAAAATACTTCACTTTATTTACTTTCACGACTACCTTTGCATCATTTGCTTGGTTAACTGCGGATATGAGAATGATGGTAATCAGTTGGGGATGTACACTATTAGGACTTACGATTTTAATCAGTTTAACAAGTGCCTGGAAAGTTACACGTGAGGCAGCAAAAGTTACAGGAAAATTATTCTTGTTAAGTTGGGTTGCGTTAATCAGTGCTGTTTTGTGGATTGGATTATCGACAGGTGAATGGCATTATTCTGTAGCCTTAAATGAAGCACATCTATCCATGATTAGTGGTTTGGCACAATTTGGCATTAATTTACTCATTGTACTAGCTGTTATGATTCCAGCGGCACAATGGCCTTTTCAACGTTGGTTAATTGAATCTGTAGCAGCACCTACACCGGTTTCTGCGATTATGCATGCTGGTATCGTTAATGCTGGTGGTATTATGTTAACCAGATTTTCAGGTATCTTTAGCGGCGATATCGCATCTATTGTTTTATTAATTTTCGCAAGTATTTCAGTATTACTCGGTGCAGGTATTAGTTTAGTCCATGTGGATTATAAAAGATTATTGGTCGGTTCTACAATAGGCCAAATGGGCTTCATGCTAATTCAATGTGCATTAGGTGCATATATTCCTGCGATCATTCACTTGATTTTACATGGCTTATTTAAAGCGACTTTGTTTCTACGTTCTGGGTCGGCAGTGCGTCATTTTAGTGTCCCGAGTCGTGCAAATGAAAGAATGTCTTATGTATGGATAGTCAGTGGTCGTATTTTAGCGTTTCTAATTGGATTAGGTTTTTGGTTGAGTGCACCAGAAGAAAGTTATCGTCTGGTAAGTGGTCTCATCTTAGCATGGTCCTTATCTGTCTCGTGGACACAGTTGGTAGCTTTTGGTGAAGGTAATTTCGGGCGTGTCATGGGTATGTCGATACTCATTGTTGTTGGTGCAGTTTATTTTGTGGTACATCATTATTTTTCAGATGCATTACATACTTTGACAATTCATAGCGTGCAGCCACCCGCTTTTATCGTTATTGCCGTAGCATTCATTTTATTGCTCGGTAGCTTAATTAGTACGTGGGTAGCACGTCACCGATCTTCTGTCGTATTTTCAATTTTGTATATGTGGATAGTTCGTTTAGGAGATGCAAAAATTGAAACGGTTGAACGTCATCCTAATTATTTAAAATCTTATTTGTCAAAAGGAGGACACTAAAATGGGGAAACATAAAGCAGTGACAAACCAAAGTCAACATAAAGATAATATCGATCAAATAATTGCTAAAGCGAGCCGAGTTATCGTTCCTTTATCACCTATTTCTGTGTTTGCCGCAAGAAACCCTTGGTCAAATTTAGAACAGAATGCATTTCAAGATGTGGCGCAATGGTTAACAAATGTCCGTGACGTAGATATCTATCCTACAATGCATATGTTTGAACAAGCATATCAACGTGATGAAATTGATAAAGATATGATTGAATTTAAGTTACAAACATGGCTAAATCAATCGATGCTCTCGATAGATAGACAATTTGCTGAAAGATATGCTAGAGCAATGTTAGATTTGTCTAATATTGTAGACGTAACGCGTTATTCTGAAAACAAAAAACAAGTGAATCAACACAATGAAACAATAAATTTAGATGATGAAACTCATACAGTGCCATTAGTGAGCACCTATCTTATGGATAAAGATGGTAGACGATTGATAGATATTGTAGACTATCACGTTATTAAATGGTGCAAATTATATTTAGATGATGCACAATCCGGATGGACGATGCCTAACAGAGAAAAAGGTCTATTCTTTGCATGGCAACGTTTGGCACAACATGATCCAGCATTGACCAAGCAACAACGCGCACGGTTGAAAACACTGCCAAGTCAAGCTGAAGCGCTCATTCATATGGTCCTACAAAAGTTAGACATTGCTGAAGCACAGTATCAAACATATTTGGAAAATCATTTGCTATCGTTACCTGGATGGGCTGGTATGATGCTATGGCAAGATGAACAAACGTCTAATGCTGATCAAATGTTATTGTCATATTTAGCTATTCGTCTTGGTATAGAATGGGCAATTGTTGAGCCATATTTACCCGTGAATTTACCAGAAAATTCAATAACATATGAATACGATGAATTAGCAGAGCATTGGCTTGCTATTGGGATATTTACCAGTGAACAATGGCAACAATTATCTGAATCCGAAAAAAATGCTTATATAAATTTTGCATTACAATTTGAAAAACATGGTCGCAGACAAATTTTATTAACGGCTTGGGAAGCAACATACGAGCATCAATTAGAAGCGACCGTGACCACAAACCAAGATAATGAGCAAGAAAGCCAAAAGCCACAAGTACAAATGGCGTTTTGTATAGATGTACGCTCGGAACCTTTTCGTCGACAAATAGAAGCGGCTGGTGCATTTGAGACAATCGGTGTTGCTGGGTTTTTTGGACTCCCCATTGTCAAAGAAGAACTGGGACAATCCCACAGTCACCCATCTTTACCTGTGATGAATCAACCGCAACATAAAATTAAAGAATACACGCATGAGCAAGAACCTACATCTTTTCGCCAGCATCAACACATACTCAAATCGATAACGTATACATTTAAAAAGATGAAACAAAATGCTTTACCGAGCTTACTTTTACCAGAACTAAGTGGACCTTGGTTAACGCTTCAAATGTTTTCAAGAAGTTTCGCACCGAGACCTATCGGTAAATTGATACGAAAATTTTATGATGGTTGGTTACAAAAACCGAATGATACAACGTTATCATTAGATCATTGCAATATTAATGAAGAAGGTATACCAGTTGGTTTTACAAATGAAGAAAAAGTGGACTATGTCCAACAAGCGTTGCGTTTAATGGGTTTGGAATTAGAGTTTGCCCCATTAATCGTATTGTGTGGACACGGCAGTCAAAGTGCGAATAATCCTTATGCTTCTTCACTTGATTGTGGTGCATGTGGTGGTGCAGCCAGTGGTTTTAACGCGAAGGTATTAGCACAGCTTTGTAACTCGACTGAAGTTAGAACGGCATTAAATGAGCGAGGTATTGTCATTCCAGAAGACACTATCTTTGCGGCAGCGGAGCACCAAACATCTACAGATGAATTAAAATGGATATACGTACCAACAATGTCAAAAGCTGGACAAAATGCTTTAAATCAAATTCAAGCCGCAATGCCTGACATTACTTATCGCGCAAATGAACAACGATTGAAAGCATTACCAGACAATCACATCTTAAAACAAGACCCAATTAAAGAAGTGCATCGCTTAACAAATGATTGGAGCGAGATTAGACCAGAATGGGGCTTAGCGAGAAACGCTTCATTTATTATAGGTTCACGTGATTTAACAAAAAATAGCGACTTAAAAGGGCGTGCCTTTTTACACAATTATGATTGGAAACAAGATGATGATGGGAGCCTTTTAGCGAATATCATTAGCGGTCCAGCCACCGTGGCACAATGGATTAATCTACAGTATTATGCCTCAACTGTTGCACCTCATTATTATGGTAGCGGTAGTAAAACAACACAGACTATTACGGCAGGTATAGGCGTTATGCAAGGTAATGCGAGCGATTTGTTGACGGGTCTACCTTGGCAATCTGTAATGTCGGCAGACAATAAAATATATCATTCTCCGATTAGACTACTCATCGTCGTGCATGCGCCCAATGCTTATATTAAACAGCTATTAAATGAGCAATATGATTTTTATCAAAAGGTGCACAATGGTTGGCTTAAATTGGCAAGTATTGATGAATTTGGTGATTGGCAACATTGGTCAGTTGATTAACTTAAAAAACGTTTTTCTGATTTCTTAAAGGACAGAAGAAATAAGCGATAGTTATATTATTTTCTGGGTAATTGCACATAACTATGGAGAAAAGTATATAAAAATGATAATGTTAGCATTATTAAATAATACGACAATTAATTTTGATTCTATGGGAGATGCATTCGACATGAAAACAACTAAAGGTACCTATGAGTCTGAAATCAGCAAAGCAATTACACAATGGGAAAAAGACTTCCTTGGTCGTGGTTCACTGTCTGTGAAAACTGATATTTTGCGTGATATGATTATTGTTAGTTTGCAGGGTGTGTTAACACAAGCTGAATATAAAGTTTGTGAGACACATGAAGGATTATTAACAATTAAACGTACCAGATCTAAGCTTGTAGAATCTGGTATAGAGGCACTTGATGAAATTGTTTTTTCAGTTACTGGTGAAGCAGTCAAAGGCTTTCATACTGATTTGAGTTCTAAAACAGGTGAACGTGTTATGATATTTAAACTATACGATAATCTTGAGAAAAAAATAGCCGAATAAAGAAAATGATTGATGAAAGTGATGACTAAAAACTGAAAAATCCTTTATTTCAAGGTGTATTTATAGTAATATGACTTACTGAGAAATAGAGAATCATAATTTTAAATTATGGTTCTTTTTCTTTTGTCTTTTTTAAATTACATAATTTAAATTTAATTAAACATGAAAATTATATAAACTATATTTAAAAATTGATAGTATAAAGAGAGTAATGATAGTATGGTGGTTTCTGATTATCATCCTATAAGTTGTAGTATGCTTTCTATGTAAATGAAATCAGATATACACTTCAAATGATCTGTTTATTTGTTTTGCAAATTTTAATATTTAGTCGGAAGTTGGATGTGTTTAACAGTTTAAATAATTATAATAAAATGAGAAGAGTCTTTGACTAAGGGAGGAAATATGATTGGATCAAATAAAAAGTATTATGTATTCCTTAATAGAACCTTTAACTAAACCGGAAACATATCAAACGCTACTTTCAAATCTCATTATGATTGTGATATATATCATTGTAGCGTGGATAGTATTGCGTTTTATTAATAAAGGAATAGAGCAATTTTTCAAAATACAAAATAAAGGCAAAAAAGCGAATAAAAAACGTTCAGCAACATTAATATCATTAGTTCAAAATATCGTATCGTATGTGGTATGGTTTATAGTGTTAACAACCATTTTAAGCAAGTTTGGTATCAGTGTTGAAGGTATTATCGCAAGTGCTGGGGTTGTTGGTTTAGCAGTTGGTTTTGGTGCACAAACCGTTGTTAAAGATATTATCACTGGTTTCTTCATTATATTCGAAAATCAATTTGATGTAGGAGATTATGTTAAAATAAATAACGGTGGTACAACTGTTGCAGAAGGTACAGTTAAAGTCATAGGTTTAAGATCGACAAAAATAAATACAATTACAGGTGAATTAACGACATTACCAAACGGCAGTATGGGTGAGATTACAAATTATTCAGTGACCAATGGTGAAGCAATTGTCGAAATACCAGTTTCGGTAGAGGAAGATATTGATCAAGTAGAAAATGTACTCACAGACTATTTTCAATCTATACAAACAAATTATTATTTGTTTATCTCTACACCACAAGTCGTTGGTATCAATTCAATCAGTCGAGATGAAATTGTATTGAGTGTGTCTGCTGAAACAATACCAGGTGAGGGTGCTTCCGGAGCACGTATTTTAAGAAAAGAGATATTGAAATTGTTTAAGCAAAAAGAGATTAAAACACCTAAGCCGATGATGTTACAATATGACCCTAATCAACAAAATAACGCTTAAATATTCGGAGGAGTGACAGAATGACATCAAATTACGGTTTAAATGACATTGTAGAGATGAAAAAGCAACACGCCTGTGGTACGAATCGCTTTAAAATCATTCGTGTAGGCGCAGATATCCGAATAAAATGTGAAAATTGTCAAAGAAGCATTATGATTCCACGACAAACGTTTAATAAAAAAATGAAAAAAATATTAGTATCTCATCAAGATACGGAAAAATAAGGAGAATGAATAAATGGCTCTAACAGCAGGTATCGTTGGGCTTCCAAACGTAGGGAAGTCAACACTTTTCAATGCAATTACTAAAGCGGGTGCGCTCGCAGCGAATTATCCATTCGCAACGATTGACCCTAACGTAGGGATTGTTGAAGTTCCAGATCATAGATTAGATGTATTGACAGATATGGTACAACCCAAAAAAACAATACCAACGACTTTTGAATTTACTGATATTGCCGGTATTGTTAAAGGGGCTTCAAAAGGTGAAGGATTAGGAAATAAATTCTTATCACATATTCGTGAAGTTGATGCGATTTGCCAAGTCGTACGTGCGTTTGATGATGATAATGTGACGCATGTTTCTGGTCGCGTTAATCCTATTGATGATATTGAAGTTATCAATATGGAACTTGTATTGGCAGATTTGGAATCAGTTGAGAAACGTCTACCAAAATTAGAAAAAATGGCAAGACAAAAAGATAAAGATGCGGTTAACGAAGTTCGCATTTTATCAAGAATTAAAGAAGCTTTAGAAGAAGGTAATCCAGTAAGAAGTTTAGATTTTACGGAAGAAGACCAAAAATATGTAAACCAAGCACAATTATTAACATCTAAAGAAATGTTATATATTGCTAATGTCGGAGAAGACGAAATTGGCGATGAAGATAATGAAAAAGTTCAAGCTATTCGTGAATATGCTGAAAAAGAAAGCTCAGAAGTCATTGTTATCAGTGCTAAGATTGAAGAAGAAATTGCTACATTGGATGATGATGATAGAGCAATGTTCTTAGAAGATTTAGGCATTGAAGAGCCTGGTTTAGATCGTTTAATTCGCACAACTTATGACTTATTAGGTTTGGCAACTTATTTTACAGCGGGTGTGCAAGAAGTACGTGCATGGACATTCATTAAAGGCATGACAGCTCCACAATGTGCAGGGATTATTCATACTGACTTTGAACGTGGCTTCATTCGTGCAGAAGTAACGAGCTATGATGATTATGTAGAATTTAATGGTGAAAATGGTGCTAAAGAAGCTGGAAAACAAAGATTAGAAGGTAAAGAATACATTATGAAAGATGGAGACATCGTTCACTTTAGATTTAATGTATAAAATAAAAGCTTACGTGTTACTTAATATGGTAACACGTAAGCTTTTTTCAGAAATTTGGAAAGTAAGTATGCCGGGAGTCTTGAATGTTCATTTTGTTCATAGATACATTTTCATTCAACTTAACTAGTAGTAGGTTAAAATTTTAACTATATATACTTCTTAATCCTTGATGTATGAATAAATACAAACGGTGATACGAATATTGGTTAAAGAGGTAAAAGTGACATGACATTAGTTGTACTAAGTTTTACTTACCAAAATAGCATTATGAATGCTGCGATGAAAAACTTAAGATGTAAACCATGATGTGTCTACACCAGGTCCCGTATAATTTGCATCGACATTTTGGTTTAATTCAGGTGAAGCATAGCTATCTGTATATTGCCATAACACATGTTCTTGTGTTGGTTGCTCTTGGTTATAGTTAGCGAGCCAATAACCATCATATTGTCCCACTGATTCTGAAGCATGTTCTTTCATAAAGTTTTCATATGAATAAAATAAGATTTTTTTATCTCCAGCAAGGCTACGCATTTTGTCATACCAGGCAGTTGTACTTTCATCAGCGGTACCCGATGTCACAGTATTTTCTTCAAAATCATTGATATAAAAACTGGCTTTAGGTGCACGATTGTATAAAGTTTGCGCTTCATATCTGGCATCATCGGGATTTTCGTACATACTATAAGAATAAACGCCAAAGTCCAAGTTATACTTATCTAATAAATTTGAGTTATGTTCTAATGTTGCATCGACTTTTTCAGAACCATATTGTGCACGAATAATAATGAAATCATAATTTGCTTTTAAATCTTTGACTTGTTGTGCTGAAAGCTTACCTTGCCATTCGGAAATATCTAAGACCCTTTCACCAGTAGCGGTTGTATTGGCGTTTGAACGAAAGGCACTTTCTTGAGTTTCATTATTTTTTTCTTCAGGGTGTTTTTCAATATACTTTTGATAGCCATATCCCATGGTTCCTTTTTCGCTTGCTGTATTTTCAGCCGCATGTACAGTATTAAATGTTATTGTAGTTGCAAACAGGACACTCATGGACAGCAATCCTTTTTTAATAACTGAAGTCATATAAATCTCCTTTGATTAATTTTGAATTATGTAAACATGTCCTTGGATTTTAATGATATAAATCAAGAACGTATATGATATGCTATTAGAATTAAAATGATTTATCAAGTTTATCTGAAATAACTTTTAAATTTATTTATAATCATTTAAAAAGTAATATAATATTTTATGAGTTATATGGAATGTCGCGTGAATTTCCAAGTTGTAGGATGCTGAGGTAATGAAATGTTTCATATGAAACATGAGATAAAAATGTCATTTTGAACGTCTGATAATCATTGTAAAATGTAAAGCTCTGTGCTATAATTCTTGATTGTGAGTAATGAAAATTATTCCTTGCTTACCACAAAGATGGTGAGCCGCATAGACCACAAGGAGGTGCAATTATAAAATGAGAACATATGAAGTTATGTACATCGTTCGTCCGAACATTGAAGAAGATGCTAAAAAAGCTGTCGTTGAACGTTTCAACGGTATCTTAGCTTCTCACGGATCAGAGGTTTTAGAAACTAAAGATTGGGGCAAACGTCGTTTAGCTTATGAAATTAATGATTTCAGTGAAGGTTACTACAACATCGTACGTATCCAAACTGAAGACAATGAAGCGACTGACGAATTCCAACGTTTAGCTAAAATCACAGACGATATCATCCGTTATATCGTAATTCGTGAAGACGAAGATAAGACAAGAAAATAATAAATGGGGGTCGTTTAAATGATAAATAGAGTTGTTTTAGTCGGTCGTTTAACGAAAGATCCAGAATATAGAACAACACCCTCAGGCGTGAGTGTTGCGACTTTTACTCTAGCAGTAAATCGTACGTTTACAAATGCGCAAGGGGAACGCGAAGCTGATTTCATTAACTGCGTTGTTTTTAGAAAACAAGCAGAAAATGTAAATAACTACTTATTCAAAGGTAGTCTAGCTGGCGTTGACGGTCGCATTCAATCACGTAGCTACGAAAACCAAGAAGGTCGTCGTATATTTGTAACTGAAGTTGTCTGTGATAGCGTTCAATTCCTTGAACCTAAAAACCAAAATCAGCGTCATGCTCAAGAAGGAAATAATAATTTCCAAAATTTTGGTGGACAACAATCCGGACAAAATACGTCTTCTTATCAAAACAATAACAACAATAATCCATCAAACAATAATCAATCAGATAACCCATTTGCAAATGCAAACGGCCCTATTGATATTAGTGATGATGATTTACCATTCTAATTATAATGAACGTATAAAACTAAAAAAATTTTAAAAGGAGGCAGTTACCATGGCAGGTGGACCAAGAAGAGGCGGACGTCGTCGTAAAAAAGTTTGTTATTTCACAGCAAACGGAATTACACACATCGACTATAAAGATACAGAATTATTAAAACGTTTTATCTCAGAACGCGGTAAAATTTTACCACGTCGTGTAACAGGTACTTCAGCTAAATATCAACGTATGTTGACTTTAGCTATTAAACGTGCACGTCATATGGCATTATTACCATATGTTAAAGAAGAACAATAATAGATATTGTATCTGAAACCCCCGTAGGCTAAGGCTTGCGGGGTATTTTTTGTGTTTTTGAAATTAAAAAAAGGGCAGAAAAAGGGCATGAAATTTTATTTTGAAAAATTTGCATTTTTATAAAAAGAGAGTTTTAGGTTTTTCTCAAGAGTTTTTATAGTGGCTTTGTTATCACTGAATTTTACATAGTGTTGATCTAAATTGTGACCTAAATAATAGGAGATTTTTTCATCATAATAAGTAAGACATGATATTTTTAATTTCATTTCGTTGTTAGAATTTTTTACTATATCAAGAAAAGTTTTGTTATTAGGGAAATTTGGGAATTTAAATTCAAGAACTCTATTTGGTAGTAATTTACCATTGTGTTTTGATAACTCATTTTCAACTCGACTAAGGGCAATATTCGTGTCATCCCAATCTTCTCCATTTTCGATCTCTATAAGAAACTTATCCAGAGTTAAAATTTTAGGGCAATCGTAACTAATTTTAATAATAGTCTCTTGTTGTGTGGATTTCTCTGTAATCAGAAATCTGGGACGTGTAGATTCAATTTGGCTTATCCTATTTCGGTGGTCTATTTGATTGTTATTATATAATGTAGTAATAATGGAAATGGTTCCTAATAACAAAGAGGCACCTAATGTTAATGAAAGTAAATTTTGTTCTTTCGGTAAGGTGAAATATAATAATGCTGTTATTATTATAACTAATACTATAAGAATAGAACTGATTTTTTTCAAATTAATATCCTACCTTCTCCAATTTATTCATCATATCTTTAGCCATTTGATCTGTGTATGGGTCTTTGTACTTCTCATAGAAACGGTACTGTGTTTGATTATGCTTATTAGTGAATTGTTCATGCCACATATAAAAGTCCCTCCAAAATAATTAGAATAGCTTGCTTAAGGCATTATGCATTTAGTCGTTGAACTACCATAAAATGTAGATGCTGATCGTTATAATGATAGGTTTTCAGCAATTAGCACAATTTTCTATTAATATAAGTTAATAGGGGCAAAGGGGCTTACCCTGTTTAGTAATTCTTTAGTGCTAGTTAGTTTCTTCATACTATCATCTCCTAATATACGGCTAAAAAATAAAGATATAGGTAAACTTAAACTTATTACAGTTTGTTCGGATAACGTCAAATTTAGTTCAGGATGTATATTATTAAGTATTACTAATAATCATTTGTGTTAACTAATTAAAAAATTAATTAAATCAGACTATATTATTACCTTTATTCTAATAATTTTGGTAGGGACGTTAAAAGTATATACTTATTTCATCTTATAGTCACCTATAGCTAATATGATTTTCCATGTATCTCTTCAAAATGTTCATTGATATATTGATTCATTTTTCTAGCGTTGAATCTCCAACGGTTAAAATTTT
Organism: Staphylococcus sp. GDY8P119P; assembly: GCF_017892075.1. NCBI lineage: Bacteria > Bacillati > Bacillota > Bacilli > Caryophanales > Staphylococcaceae > Staphylococcus > Staphylococcus sp. GDY8P119P. Next base: position 118,437 of record NZ_JAESKJ010000004.1, on the reverse strand, counting down.
TATCTGGATAATGTACTATCCCATTTTTTCTCAGTGTCTTTTCATGTCTAGGATGATAAAGTAATTTATCTTTTACGGTACTATCTGATGACATTTTTATTTTCCTCTTTAAATCTTTCATATCCCATACAGGATCTAATGTCAGTTCTTCTAATTCTTGGTAGTGTGATTTTTCAATTAATACATAATCTTCTGGTATTGGAACAGTAACTTGTAATGTCTGCATCTAAATCACTCCATTTGATTCAATAGTCTATATAAAATTCAATTTAATGTGTATCTCACAACCTTAAAATAGGGCGTACGTGTACAAAGACACGTAGTGGATGCTGTTATTCCTTATTTTTCTTTTTCTCTTTAACAAACTCCTTAATATACAAGTAACCATCGAGCATTGTACTTAATATGAAATTTATAACTTTAATTACTATACCTACAATATACTCCACAGTAATGCTCCTTTGTGTGGGGGATTATTCATTTTCTGATTGTGATGCGTCTTGTGGAATTTAAAATGCAACATTCTTTTTAACTTCCAAGGATTTAATTATTGATTTTCGTAAACTCTCTTAAGAATATTTTTTACAACATTATATATCATTTGCTTATCTTTATCAGTCAAGGAATGATTGAAGTATTCATTATAAATTAAATAATACTGAAAATACTTTAGGGAAATTGAAAAAAGCTTGTGAGTTAGATGATGAGTTTATAGAAGCAATCGAACAATCTGTTGTAGCAGATATTAAAGCGAATATGCCAAAAAACGAAAAGAGTTCAGGGGATAAAATACTTGATCTTGCTAAGAGAAATAGAAAAATTTAATAATATTAAAATTAGGCTAGGGTAACACCTAGTCTTGAAATAAGAGGTGATTATATGAGTGATTTAAACCCAAGACAAGAGAAATTTGTAACTGAATATCTAAAGACCCTAAACTTAACACAATCGGCTATCAAAGCAGGCTATAGCACACAGAGTGCTCATACCCAAGGTCATAGACTACTTAAGAATGAAAAGATAGCAAATTATATAAATGAAGTTAAGAGCCAAGTTATTGATGATAACGTGCTTTCTGCGAATGAAATACTGCATCTATTATCTAATGCAGCAGTAGGAGAAGAAACGGAAATGAAAGAGGTCGTTACTAAACGTGGTGAATATGTCAAAAATCCAGATACAGGCAAATACAACATTATCTATAATGAGAGTGTTGAGATGGTGGAAGTACCTATTAAGATAAGTGATCGTTTAAAAGCGCGTGATTTGTTAGGTAAATACCATGTCTTATTTACAGATAAAAAAGAAATGACTGGAAACACACCATTTGTTATTGAAATAGGTGAATGGGATAGTGATGATGAATAATTGGATAAGGAAATAGAACAAGCTACTGACAAGTATACAGGTAGGACAGTAATTATTGATGATGTTCCGTTGAAGGATATGCGAATTAAGTGCCAAATCATTTAATTGATATTAAATTTTGATGAAAGCTTGCAATTATAGTTAATTATAACTTAACCTATGTATAAGATATGTACATATAACAGAGGGGATATTTATGACTGTATTTGGCGTGAGCATAACTTTAGTAGGTACAATTTTAACGATTTTCAATACTTTTTCAGCTAGAAAATGGAAGAAAAGAAATTTTGAATACCAAAAGCAAATGGATAATTATAAAAAAGAGATAGAAGAAGCAAATCAAAATTATATCAAGAATTTAAATAATAAAAAAGAATTAACTGATTTTATAAACAATTTTGTTAAATTAGGTTATAGCACTGTAATGTCTTCAATTAGTTTTTTATATACCTTAGAATATGTAGTTAGTAACCTTCCTAAGAATAATGAGCATATTGAAATTTCTAAAATAGAAGAATTATTACAAAAGCATTTTGATATAAAAAAAGATGTGATGATACTTAAAACTGATACAACACATTTGTATTTGCATTCTAAGGATGATACTGAAATCGCATTGATTGGAGGTACTTTTAACGAAATTTATTTTTTGAACGATTTTATTGAGATACAGTTAATGAAACATTATAACCGTGAAAAAATTAATAATAAGAAAATGCTTAATGATATAAAAAGAGCTTTATCGTCTTCAGATAGAGTATTGGAAATTATGAATAGATTAGACTCTGCTTTGGTTAATAAAATCAATATCCTATATTCAGATAATGAAGGTGATGGCACCATGACCTTTGTAACGGGTACTGAATATTTTAAATGGTATTTTCCTGAATACCCAGACAAAGTTAAAAAAATAAATATAAGAGACTTTAAAAATTTATAGTAATGTAATTTATGTCTAAAAGAGTACAAATAGTTATATTTCCACCCATCAGCAGAAGTGTTGGTGGGTGTTTTTATGTAGGGAATAAATATATGACTACTACCTTTGAGAATGCATGTAGGTTATTATTAAAAGTACATAAATTGAAAGGGGAAAAGCTATGAATTTGTGGGGGAATCTAGATGAAGATAAATTAGATTATTATCATCAAATAGTTAATAAAAAGTTTTTTGAAGTATATGATGTTTTAAAATTAATGAATAATGATGTTTTAAAAGAATGGGGGTTAGATAGAGAAACAGAATATAATGATGAATCCAGTTTTTTTAAAGCATTGAAATTTCAAATTGGTGATGAAAAAGTAGTTTTTATAAGAAATGCACAAAGGTTATGTGCAGATATAGTCAACACATATTGCAAAATATTAGTACATAGAGATAATATAAATGGCATGTATGATTTAACTGATGATTTTAATGCTGAAAAATATTGGTTTGAATACAACGCTCAGTATGCAATTAGACTAATTAGTACCTTAAATGACTATTTATATAGATATATAAACTTAGTAAATCAGTTTGAAATCAACCCCAAATCTACGTTTAAAAATGATGTAGTGAAAAAATTAGAAGAGTATAAAAGAAGAAATGTAGTTATAGCATTGGGAAAAAATAGCAAATTGCTAGATAATTATAGAAACGATATTACACATAATTATAATGTTTTTATAAATGGAGCGCTAAAAGTTACCAAAGGAAAAAATTCAGAGTTCGTAGGCAGAAAGAATAATGATATAAATTCTATTGATCAATTTATAAATGATTTTGAAAAATTCATCACTTTTATAGTATTAAAGTATAAAAATGTATATAAAGAGAACTCGAAAGAAGGGTAAGCAATGAATGAATTTATCAATGTTTTAATTTCAGGTCTTGTTGCTGCGATTGTTACTGGTGTATTAAATGTTTGGAATACTAACAAAACGATACATGCGCAAGTAGTTTCGAAAGCTCGTCATGAATGGATACAAGAAGTTAGGAATTTGATAAGCGAATATATAAGTGAAATAGAACATCTGAAATATAATATTAATATGGAATACCAAACTAACGGAAATAAATTTTCTCTCCCTATAATAAATCAGAGTAATAAAAAGTTTAAAAGTTTAACTATATTAAAAAATAAAATTTTTTTACACTTTGGCCAAACTAAAACATATAGAACTTGGTATTTAAAAAAAGTAACCAAAAATGATGAGGATAATATACACTTTAATAAACTTGTAGATAATGTGAATGATAATATGGAGAGCTATATTAATTTAGTTTTTGAATTAATAAATAGTAGATCAGTAAGTGAAAAAGAAATGGATTTAGCTTATGATAAAGTTACTATGGATTTGTCTTTATTAAATGGTGAAGCTTCAAATTATCTTAAAAGCGAATGGTATAAAACTAAAAAAATGAAATAATATAAACTAATCAATGTTAATTAAAAAAGGGCGAAAAAAGGGCATAATTTTGATAATAAGGGCAAGGGTATGAATAAGAAAATAGATTAAATAGCTCAAAAATGTCTTTACAAAAGTGTTTTGAACATTGATGATTATTCATAAAATAGTAATATATAAAAGAAGAACAATAATAGATATTGTATCTGAAAACCCCGTAGGCTAAGGCTTGCGGGGTATTTTTTGTGCGTTTGGATCGAAAAAGGCAGGATGTGAAAATTCTAACTTCCAAAATACATAATTAAAAACAAACCAATTAATAATATAATTCTTGTAGTAGATTCATTTGTTATCTCTACATATAAAAATAATAAAGGGAGACGATTTACCCATGAAGAAAATCATTTGTCATTTAATAAATCAAACTTTGACTTGTTCATTTTTTCAGAACTATTCGTCATCTTCCAATAAATTAGCGACATTAACAGTTATCTCTTTTGTAACAGGGTTGATACTTACATCTTCGCTGTAGCCTAAAGATTTTATTTGCATGAAATCATTTTTTATTTTCAACGCTATTTCAACGCGTTGAAATCCTTGTAAAATTAATAATGTATCGTCATTAACAACGACATCATGTGAACCTTTTCCATTTATAGTGACATTCCAATTATTAAACTGCATTCTTTAATTCCTCCTTGTTATTTACTACTTCTCTTTCTTAAAGCTAAATGCTAAAAAAGATATACTAATAACCAAAAATAAAGGCATTATGGTAATAGATAATACTAGAAATGTCATTGCGAAAACAAAGTACGTTTCATCTACTTTATATTTACCGAATCTAATAATATTCCTCCTATTTACGCTTCTCAAATCCGTATATTAAGCAAATTACAAATACTACAAAAACTGCTGGTACAAATATAGATACTAATAAAAGTGGTATGGACATAATTAAATAGTTGTAATCGTATTTGCATGTACCTATTTTCATAATATCCCTCCCTTTATTTACTTTCCTTATCATTTCTTCTGCGTTTTAAATATGATTTGATTTCTAATATTAGAATAAGTATAAAAACAATTAAACTGAGTATTGAAAAGCTCAAAAAGATTATACTATCTTTAGTTAATATATTATGAATTGATAAAATGATAAAAAATATAATTATAGGTAAAGATGATAAGTCTTCTGATTTGAACGTTTTAGAATTTTTGTGTATCATCTTATCTTCTTTTTTTCTGGAAACAATTAGTAATAAAATAGAATTTATTAAAATTAAAAGGATAAGTAATATTGCCACAGTCAAATTAATAGTATTGAAATAATCTAATATTAACAGGAGTATCAATAGGACAAGATTAATTATGTGATGTATATACAATGGCTTGTTCATTACCTACTCCCCTTTCAACGCTATTTAATTAAAATTTCATTATGTATCTCGCAACCATAAAATAGGACGTTCGTGTGAAAAGACACGTAGTAAATGGTTAATCCTTATTCTTTTTTCTCTCTTTAATGAACTCTTTAAAATACAAGTAACCATCGAGCATTGTACTTAATATGAAGCTTATTGCTTTAATTACTATACCTATAATGTACTCCACAGCGATACCCCTTTGTAAACGTAATAGGTATTATTATATTTTGCGTACGTATGATAGGACACAGTTATTGCTGCTATTCTTTTTTCTCATCGGCTTTCTTATCCTTGCGTCTAAACATCTTACTCAATAACTTTGATGTTTCCTGTTCAAATATGCTTACTATAGCTACAATTATATCTATTATTTTGATTATGATTCCTATAAGTATATCCATAATAACGCTCCTTTATGTAAGTAATGGGTACGATTTATTGGATTTTTGTTTGATCATTGAATTTTAAAATCCATAAAATTGAAGAGGTCAACAAAACTTTTCTAGCATTTTGTTAATTTACGAGCTAATGCACTAAAATGGAGCATCTGTCTATTATTAGAATATGGCTAGATAACCAAAACACAAAAAGTCTGATTGCATTAGTAAAAAAATAATAATTGACAATATCAAAAAATGTAAAAGCGCAAGTTTATCAAAATGCCATTCCCAAAAAGTTGGTATTTATAGAAATATTTTATTTAATCAGTAATAAGGTTTTAAAGTAACTTATTTAAAATAACTTAAGTAGATTGCAATAATAACGAAAATTACAGCAATAATACTATGTACCAATAAATTCCAATAGAATAACTTTTTAGTCATCGGTTTGAAGTTGTTACGTTTTACCCGTCTATTATTTTCCCAACGATATATAGATGCCCAAAAGTAAGCGTATACAAGTATAACAATGATTCCTAACATTATCGCAACAGGTAAGCTCATTATTAATCACCTTTTTGTATAAGGATAGCATGGAAATATTTAATTGTTAACAATGTAAAAATGAACGTTAGTTCTTGGAATGATACTGTGTTATTACTGTTTAATGAATGTAGTGTTAGAGGTTTATAAATGTTGAGGAGCTATCGTTCATACACAACAAAAAACTAATTTTTACACTACCTTAATTGAAATGAATTTTAATTTTGTTAAACTTATTTTGGGGATGTTATTTATATAGTAATTTGGGAGAATTATTATATAAAAGGAGATTTAATATTGAATAAGCAAATTAAAAAAATATTAACTGCTAGTGTAGCTACTGCGATTCTATCTGGTCCTGTATATTTTACTATTGATTCTGGTAAAGCTAATGCTGAAACTAGAAGTGAAATAGATAAAGAAATGAATCAAAGAAAAGCGATTGGTGATGCACTATTAAAAGAGATTGATAATAGTAAAAGTGATTTTAAAGATCCGGCAGTTGCTGACAGGCTAAAAGGCCAAGTGAAAAATTATAGAGATGGTCTAGCTGAAAGAGGAAAAGCTACAATGACTGCAAAAGCAGGAGCTCAAGCAATTAGAGCTACTGTAAATAAAGTCGGTGAAAAGGCATGGAATAAATTGGTAAAGAAAATAGAAAATACAACTGGTACTAAACTCGTTATGTTCCATTATCAAAGTATCAATAAATTTTGTGATATTTTAACAGGTTTTGAAGGCAACTTAGCAGATGGCATAGCGAATGGGTTAACTAATAACTTTGGTTTTAATAAACAATTTGCATATGTTGTTGCTAGAGCATTTATAGCAATTGTTTTGTAGGTTTTACATATGAGTAATAATAAAAAAATTTATCTAATATTTTTAGTAATAACATTTATAATTTATATTTCTTTGCCAATTATTTTTGATGATAATTCTTTTAACATACGTTTATTTGCCATATTCCCATTATTATTTTTTGGTGCATTTTTATTTTCTTCTAACTCTAATAATAAAAAGTAATGAAAATACTTCTGTTTAATATTTCTTTACACTAAGGCAATTTAAATAAATATTTAGCCTACTCCATAGATTTGTGGAGTGGGTTTCTCTTAATATTAATATTTAGCTTTTATATAATAAGAAATGAAGGTGTTTGTATTGCCTAAATCACAACAAGTAATATTAGCAATTTTATTAGTATTAATAGGTTTTAATATTTTCTTACCTATAATAGGTGCAATTTTTAAAATTGAAATTTTAGAGTTTGGCTCAATTTTTATAAAGGTACTTGATAGCATAACTTTAATGGTTGCAATCATCTTTGTATACAGACAAATTAAACGTAAAGGTTTATGAATAGAAGTATGTAGCCCAATACTTTTGATATGAGGAGTGGTATGTAGGATAAACATCTATGTACTTGACCTATTTTTTATATTTATATTCTGAATAAGATTAAATAAACTGAAATAAAGGTTTCTAGAAGGGAGTATTTTAGTCTATGAAATTAAGTCAATGGATAATTTGTATAGTGACTGGAGGATTAATTTTTTTAGTTTCCTTTTATATGGGAGATATGAATTTTTGGCCATCTTTGATTAATGGGTTAATAGGGTTTGTAGGATCTGTTTTTGTAGGAGAAGGTTTAAAAAAAGGTGGAAAATTATGAAGAAAAAAGATTTGAAAATTTTAAAGATTACTTTCTCTGGGTTAACAGCTATTTTATTTTATATTTCTGGATTATGGATTGTTAGTGCTTTCTTTGCTTTACTGTCATTGTATTTTATGGATGAAAAAAAGAAATGAGTTATATGTATAATACAATTCTAAACATCAATACGTGCTGCTGTAGGTTGTTCATATTTCTAATATGTTAGTTTGTGTTTGGTTGTGAACTACACAAAATGCAAGGAGAAGTCTATGTTTGTTATTGATAAAGGTTTTATTATTAGAACTTTAAAAATATTTTTATTTAGTCTGAGTATAATGATCTTAACAATTGTAATTACATATAGTATCGATATGAATGTGGAAGCAATGATTAAAGGTATAGATAACGATATATCTCGTTCTGTTAAACAATCTTCAGGACTAGGTGCAGTTATTATATATATCGTAAATAATGGTTTTATAGTTCCACTACAAATGTTCCTGCTTTCACTAATACCTATTCAATTTTTATATTTCTTTAATTTGATATATAGTTCTGTATTGCCAGGTATTGTGATTGGTATTTTATTAAAAATTGATTTTTATAAAGCTATAGCCAATATCATATCTGTATTTCCTCATACTACACTAGAAATTTTAGGTTTCTGTATATTTGCAAGTGTATTGTTTCAACTAAATAAATCAATTCGAAGTAAAATCAGAGAGCTATTTAAAAAGAATGGTGAAAGAACATCAATAATAAAATCACTTTATAATACAATTAAAATCTATATATTTGTAGTGATACCAGTAATAGTATTAGCAGCAATTTGTGAAGAATATTTAAGAAAAATTTTATATTCTCTTCTTTCAGTTATATAAATAACTCACCATTAGCAGAAATATTGATAAGGGGTTGTATCTAAAAATTCGTAGAGTTTGAGAGTTAATAAATTTTGTATATAAAAGCAATAGAACAGAGATACATGAAATTAATTAGCAATATCTTAGAAGCAACAAAATAGAAGATAATGTTCACTTAAAAAATAAAGTAATATTTATACTAAATGTGTGATTATTTTATGGGGAAATAAGGTATCTATATAGTAAAGGGGAATGCTGTATGGACATAATTGGAAAAATATTAACATTTGTAATGAATACATTTTCTAACTTTGCAGGTAGTGGCTCCTTGATTGAGGATATTAAAAAAAGATTTAAAGAAAATTCAAAAAAAGAAAATTAGCTATTTCCACCCATCAGTATAATTTCTGAAGGGTGTTTTCGTATTATATTTAAAAAGCACAAAAAATAACGTTTTGAAAGAGTGATCATTATGATTGAAAAGTTGAAATCTGTAGGTGAAGCACCGATTGAACTTCTTTTGCTGGCAGACCCATCAAAAAATTTAATTTTAAATTATTTAAAAAAAGGAGAATGCTTTGTATATAAAGAAAATAATGAAGTTTTAGGGTGCTATGTATTACAAAAAATTAATCAAGATAAAATTGAATTAGTTAACATAGCAGTACTAGAATCTAAACAGAAAATGGGGATTGGTAAAAAGTTGTTAGCAAATGCTTTTGAATATGCCAAGAAGAATGGTTACAAAAATATCGAGGTTGGAACAGGTAATTCTAGTATTGGGCAAATTATATTTTATCAAAAAATGGGTTTTAGAATGCGTAATATAGATGTAGGGTTTTATGATAGAAATTATAATGAAAAAATTTATGAAAATGGAATATTGTGTAGAGATATGATTCGTTTTATAAAGGAATTATAATGTGACTTTTAGGAAGATCTCATAACTTTACAATTGAAATACAGACTAATTTTACACAATATAAATTTAATCTAGGGTATGTTAGTATGAAATCATATTTAAAACAATATTTATAAGGACTTTTATATGAAATTTCTTAGAAAGGTGTTTGCAACTATCGCATCATTTATTGTAGATGTTATTGGAGGTAGCTATTTAGCAGATATCACTTTTTTTGAATAAGATTTATTACAAGAAAGATAATAAAACTAAGAAGAAGGACTGAATTTACGATGACAATTTGGTTTTCAATATTGGGAATGTGGTTTTGCATCGGAATTGCATTTTTAGCCATTTATTTAAATAAGAAAAATAATAAAAATTAATGAGTAACAGAACACATAAATTTGAAAAATGAAAGGCTGGGTTTATTTGGTTTTTATATACATAATTTTATCAGCTATTTTACTTTATTATGCAATTAAATACGGTATTAGAGATGGTTTAATTGATCATGATGCTAATAAAGAAAAACTTATCTATTTAAATAAAAGTGCAAATTTAGTTGAAGAAATTGGATATTTATATAGTACGATGGCTCAAGAAGACGAATCTAAAGCTAAGAGCATATATGATAGGTCACTAGATGTATTATTGTCTGAAGTGGAACCTAATGAAAAGTACAATACTATGATTGAACTAAAAAAACAGATAATCAATTTGAAAGATGGATAAATTATTATTAGGAGATGAATAAAATGGATATACTAAAAATTATATTTTTAATTTTAGTTGTGATTTCACTCGTGATTTTTATTGGTTATTCTATTTTTACTTTTTATTATATTTTAAGTAAAAAGAAAAATGAAATGTCTGATAATGAATATCAAGAAAAACTTAAAAAGGTAGGAATAACAAATGTTATAATTCTTATTGTGGTGGTTCTAGTTACTATTGTTTACACTTTGATTCCTTGATTAATAATAAAAAGGTATAAATATATTTATTTAATAAAGTTTGATATAAAACATACGTAATATTAAGGAAAAAAGGCATAACTTTGATAATAAAGACAAGGATATGCATAATAAATCATATTAAATTGCTTATAAAAGCTATTTAACAGTGTTTTAAGTTTTTTAAGTGAACTTTCTATAATTTCATTATTGTTGAAGTTTGTATAGTGATGATTTAGATTAATCGTCATCATCTAATAAATTTGTAACATTTACAATGATTTCTCTTGTATCAACATTAAACGAGACATCATTTCCATAACTTAGTGATTTAACTTTTATAGTATCATTTTCCAATTTTAAATATAGGGCAACGTGTTGATAGTTTTCTAAAATAACTAGTGTATCTTCGTCTCTGACTATATTATATGATCCTTTGCCATTAATTGTAACTGTCCAATTATTGAATTCCATTATACCAATCTCCTTTTATATACTATGTTTCTTTTTCTAATCCTAAAATAACCATTAACACAACTGAAATGAGCATGAATGGTACAAAAATAGATGTTATTAAAAATCCGCCAATCACGATTAGGTAAAATTCATCAATTTTATATTTGCCAAATTGCATCATAACACTCCTCGTAAAGTTATATTACTTCTTGTTATAATCATCTATCGTAACGCCATCCTTTTCTATTTTTTTCGTACTAGCCCGTATTAATAAAATTGCATTACCCATAAAAAGTACTGCTAATATTAATGAAGTGGTAAATCCACTAATGTTTGTATAATTAAAAATTATGAGTGTTATCATTAAAATGATATTAATTGTATGGTGTATAGCCATTCTCTTATTCACTTTCTTCGCCCCTTAGATATTGATTCTCTATTTTTAAAATTTGGATTCAAAAATTTGTAATGAACTACCCAGCATTATTGTATTTTGACTCGAAATCCATGAGTGCAATAGTATAATTTTTCCACCATGAATCTTTTTGATAATATTCTAAAAGTACTTTTAATTCCATAATGCTATATGTAACTGTGCAATCTGAAAATATCAAAGGATAAGATAGTGTATGTCCTTCATACCAAAAACCCATATCATCAATTAATCTATTCAAATTATGTCAACTCCTAGAGTACTTTGGGTGTGTTGCTGTTTGTTCATATAACTTTGATGTATTTAAGTATCATATTGCTTAAATCATATATATGAATTAAAAATTTTTATTTTTTTGATGGATACTACATATGCTTTATAAAAAGTATGTTAACATTGAAATAATATTATAACAAAAAGGGGTATTTATATGTGGAATAATATTGAGATAATTGTTTCTTTTGTTATATTTGTAGGTGCGCTCATATTTGCTGTTTATTCATTTTACAATAATTCTATTACAGTTGGCGTTGGTGCTTTAATTGTGACTACAGTAAATATCTATTACATGATTAAGGCATTAAGAGCTAAAAGAGAAGATAATTACTAAGTGTAGATAGTGTATTAAAGAAATATAGAGACATTTGGATAATTCAGCACATTATTAATAAATTAACTCAATATATAAATTTATGTAAATACGAGTGAAATATTTTTCTAAAAGTATTAGTTCAACAGGAGTGAGAAATTTGAGGAATAATATGGATATGGGTTTTATGATTGCTAATTTTATGAATATAATTTTAGTATTATTATTTGCTTTTGGTACATTCAATCATCTTAATGTTTTTCTTACCGTGATTTTTGCAATAATAACTGTTTTAAATGCAGGCTTTTTGCTTTATAAAAGTATTGAAATTTCAAAGAAAAGTAACCGTTAAAAGGCTTAACTAAAGTGTTTTCTACCTTTATAGTCCACTCACAGAAATTTAAAAAACATAAATACTAATCTTAAGTATTTTAAAATGAATGTTCATATTGCATTTGGGAGGCATTTTATGAATCATGAAAATAATAAGAAAAAATATAAGACAATAGAAGTGATAGCAAACACTTTTGGCATAGTAGCTTTGATCTTAGTATTTGCCTCATTGATTCTAGCTTTGATCTTTGAATGAAAATTTTTGGACTATGTTGTTAACGGGTCTGGTATACTTATTATACTAAGTTTAATCATAGGTGCGATACCACACGTTATGGAAAAAAATATCAAGAAAATCATTTTTGATTTTCTCTTTATCGTAATTATAGCGTTTATTTTTTATAACTTATAAGGGGGCTATACATGAAACTTATCACTAAAATTTTAGATGTTTTAGTATGGATATGCGTTATTTTATTGTTTAGTAAGTATATTGTTAAATATGCGAATATGATGTTTGATTGGAATTTAAGATGGTATTTTCTTGAAGATATACCTCATTTAGCATTGATATTATTTATTTTACTATTTGTATTTGCAGTACCTTCTGAAATGATAAAAGACAAACATAATAATGAATAAAGTCATACATCATATTTTTGTGTTATTTGAAAAGAAAATTTGGAATGATTTTGAAGATATTAGCCATTTTTTTATAAATCGATCTCTTTCTAGCGCTATATTTAGGTGAAATGTATAGTGGTTTGAAACAAAAAAACTGTATCAAATCAATGTTTTGAAAGGTATCAAATTCAATGATACATATAGAGAAGTTTATAATATAGCTGTCTATCATTATAGTTATAACCCTTTATTGCATTAAATGAAAAAATAAAATTATAAGATGAAATCAAGCACATGTTACAAATTTAAGATTTACATTACTGTCATGTAGTTTTATAATTAGTTTTGCATGCCCACGGGTGTGCGAAAATGAGGAGATGGGTTTTCTGTGTGCCCTTGGGCATGCAGAAGATTCATAACTCCCGTTATAAGGCCCCTTTTATTAGGGGTCTTTTTGTATTTAAAAATATTGATTACCATTTACGTAAATAAAGTAATTGTGGTATTGTATTTTCATGTTGATTATCGTAATATTCATGTGTTTAAAAATATACAAATAAAAAGGAGTTTATGCATATGAGTTTTATAATAATGATCATTGTAGGTGGCCTAATCGGCTGGATTGCAGGTGCTATCGTAGGTAAAGATATTCCAGGAGGTATCATTGGTAATATTGTTGCTGGTCTAATTGGTTCTGCGATTGGTAGTAGATTACTTGGTACTTGGGGCCCAGTATGGGGTGGTGTACCAATTTTCCCAGCATTGATTGGGTCAATTGTATTTATATTTATCGCTTCACTTATTATTAGTGCGCTAAGAAAAAAATAATTAAGATAAATCGACTTATAAAAAGTTAGAAAAAATTTTTATTATAACGGGTAGAAATTATGATCTTTTTTGTGAAATTATTACGATAATCAACGACCATCTCTCAATGGTAATATAAAGGTGGTTTAGTATGATAAACATTATTTCAGCTATTGGTTCTATTGGAACTTTTATAATGGCACTATTTTATTTTGTTTCAGTTTCAATACAACTGTACCAAATGAAAATAAGTTTTATTCCTGCGCTTGGATTTAATCAAATTTTACTTTCTTTAGATAAAGATAATCAATTACAAATGATTAATACAAGTTCTGATTCTGTTGAACACCAAGATTATTTGAAAATTTTTAATCTAGGTGGCGGAGCAGCAAAAGATATTAAGATTGAAATTATTCTTAATGAAGATAACGTAATTCAAAAGAAATATGTAAGTATATTACCAAGTAAAGAAGGTTATTTATTACCAATTAATAAAGATGTTTTTGATGAATTGCAAAGTACCATTCAAAATAATGGTTATGAATCTAATTTAAATATTAGAATTAATTATTATCATAACGTTAGTAGAAAAGTAAAAACAATCATGTTAAATGGTAAATTAGATAGATTTAATACGTATGATGAAAAAGAACTTTATGAATTACAATTTATTAATAAATAATATTATTTGTGCTTTGTGCATATATAAATATTTTTATAAAAAACACTCATTAGATAACTTTAGGGTTATGGTGAGTGTTTTTGTTATGTTTTATGACATAGATTTGCTGTAGATATACTTTGAATATACAATGTAATAGAGGTGAAACGATATGATACGACAAGCACGACAATCAGATTTACAATCGATTTTAAGTATATATAATCATGCAATATTAAATACGACTGCAGTTTATACATATGAGCCAGTAACCATTGAAGAAAGAGAAACTTGGTTTCATACAAAATTAGAGCAAGCTGAACCCATTTTTGTATATTTAAAAGATGGCCAAGTTGTTGGATTTGCAACATATGGTGCGTTTAGAAATTGGCCAGCATATCAATATACTGTAGAACATTCGATTTATGTTGACCCAGAAACTAGAAATGAAGGTGTAGCTTCACAACTTTTAGTTAAATTAATTGAAGAAATTAAAAACAGAAATTATAAGACAATTGTTGCAGGTATTGACGCATCAAATACTGCTAGCATTAAATTGCATGAAAAATATGGTTTTGAATTATGTGGAACTATAAAAAGTGTCGGTTATAAATTTGACAGATGGTTAGATTTAGCTTTTTATCAATTGATATTGAAATAATTATGTTTAAAGCCAACGATGCTATTTTAGAGCAAGTAAATAAAGTATTATAGAAATTGTGCCGGACATGATGTTAGATAAGTTATTTTAATCGTTTGGTAAGTCAGTGGAAACATTTTGCGATACGTATTAGCATCAATGCCAATTAGCTAAACAAATCATCAACGGTAGTATCGAGCATTGATGCCAGTTTAAATGCTAAAGATAATGATGGATCATATTTATTATTTTCAATCGCATTAATGGTTTGTCTAGAAACGCCAAGTGATTGACTAAGTTTTAATTGAGAAATGGCCTTCTGCTTGCGATAATATTTGATTTTGTTTTTCATTTTATCTTCCTTTTATGTATATTTACGTTTTACGTAAAAATAGTTCATAATCGTTAATATGAAAATAATGATAATGACGGATAGCTCTGGATAAGTTGAAAAAAAGCTGTGATTAAAGTCCCATACATTAATTATACGCAATATAAATGTTAAGAGTAGGGCGTGTATTGTCCAAACGCAAGTTCTAGCAAGTACTTCTGTGAATATTTTACTTTGCCTTTCGTCATATTGATGATTAGCTTGGTCAGATATCTCTGAAGGTAAAAATTTATGTGACAGTATCGTCCAGCTGACTGTAAATAATAAAACAACAATAAAAATGATGAATAATTTCATAATGATGCCTCCATGAGTAGAAAATTTTTCATTTTCAACATAAAAAACATGTGCTTAAATGTCAAATGTTTTTGACATTTTTAAATAGAAAATAAAAGTGCTCGTTAGTTTAATAAGTAGAAAGGGTATGGATAAATAAATAATATGACCTTTTCATAAGAGATTTTTAGGTTTTTGTAGTGATACGGTTTGAAAATCTTATTCATATGACTTGGGGTGATTGTGATGGCTGTGTTTGCCTTGTTATTTCATTTAGTCTGTTTAATTATTGTTTTAATCGCAGGTTTTAAAGCATTAAAAGAGTTCAGAAAACCTATGAACCAACGTAATCAAAGAAAAATTGATTCCATTTTAGTACTTGTGTTAGTGGTGGCTTTGATTGCGATACTGTCTAGTGTTTTTACAGATATTTAATAAAATGTCGTTGCTCAAGTGAGCGACGGCTTTTAATTTTGTTTTAGAAACGGTAAATGTCGTTAATATGAAGTATAAAATAATATTTCATTTTGTAATTAATTCAATATTAATATAGAATGAATTAAAGAAGTTTTGTAAATGAAATTTTTTGCTACTTAATAGTAAACGGATTAATATTTTATTCAAGGAGATGTCGTTATGAAGTTTAGATTTAGTGTTTCATTGTTGTTGGTTTCAAGTTTATTATTGTCACAAACTGCAATGGCAGCACAAGAAAATAAAAGCACTCAGGATACAAAGAAAAATGATACACAAAATAAAGAAAATACGAGTAAAGCCATTGATTATGAAAAAGCTCAAAAAATGAGTCCGCAACAATTGAAAAATGCATTAACACCAGGAGATTTAAAGTTACATAATAAAGATGGTGAACGTCAAAATACTGAAATGAGAAGTTTTTCAGCAAATCGAGCATATCAAGATGTAAATACATACATAGCAAATAATAATATAAAGCCAGCTAAAATCGTACAAGATTCTAGAATGAATAACTTACCCAAGTATAATTATAAATCTGGCAAATATATCGGTGTAGTAATTCATGAAACGGCCAATCCAAACAGTACAATTGATGGTGAGGTAAATTACATGTACAACAATTATAATAGTGCATTTGTACATGCGTATGCGGGTAGCGATAAAATTGTGCAGACTGCGCCAAGTCAATATTTAGCTTGGGGTGCAGGTGCTAACGCTAATCCATATTTTTATCAAATTGAATTAACAAGATCAAACACATTTGATGGTTTTGCAAGATCAGTTAATAACCAAGCATATTTAACCGCAAAAATGTTGAAAGCCAATGGGCTACAACCTTCGCTTGCTGACAATAATCAAGGGACAGGCACAATTATAAGTCACAATGCGGTAAGTCAATATTGGGGTGGTTCAGACCATTCAGATCCGATTGGTTATTTCGGACAATGGGGATATAATATGAACCAGTTTTACAGTTTAGTACAAAAACACTATAAATCTCTATCAGGTGGTAGTAGTGATGGAGCAATTACTGGTAGCACTTATAAAGTATCAAAAGGTGATACGCTTTATAGTATTTCGAGAAGAAGTGGCGTTTCAATAGATAATATTAAGAAATGGAATAAATTAACGAGTAACACACTTTCTGTAGGACAAGTACTAAAGTTAAAAAATCCTAACACACCAAGTGATTCCATTACTGGAGATTCACATAAAGTGGTTGAGGGAGACACACTTTATAATATTTCAAAACGAAGTAGAGTGAGTGTAGCAAACATAAAAAAATGGAATCATTTAAAGTCTGATAATATTAGTAAAGGACAAATTTTATATCTAGTTAAGACATATACGGTTAAAAAAGGTGATACTTTATACAGTGTTGCTAAAAATCAAGGTACTACTGTAGATAAAATTAAAAAGGATAACAAGTTGAGTTCTAATAGTTTGAAAGTAGGGCAAATTTTAAAAATAAAATAGAAGTATTGCATATAAACGAGCAAGTCTTAATGGACTATGCTCGTTTTTTAATACATTAAAAAACGATTTTTGAATATAATTGTGAACGTCATAGTTTCGTGTTACTTTAATAATATAAAATCATAGGTGGGTATAGATAATGAAAAAAATCAGTTTAATACTGTCATTGTTATTTTTATCAGTGATTTTGACAGCATGTGGTAACAACGAAAAAAATAGTGATGATGTTGAGCGAAGCAGTAATACAAACAAACAAGATGAAGACAATGATCAGCGTGAGGAACGACAATCTACAGAACAAAGTGAAACAAAAAAGGATCAGTCGTTACCTCAAGATTCAACTGCTGAAAATGACAACAATACAGATTCAAAAGCTAAAAAGAAAAACGATAATGTTTCAAAAAAGAAAAATGACGATAATAGTACAAGTTATTTAACAGGTTTAAGTGCTTCAGAGATCGAATACGCACGTGTTTGGCATCAACTAGGCATGATTAAAGATGTCAAAAATATTTATGTCAAAAAATATCCAAAAGGGTCGCCAGTAAATGAAAATGCGGAAAAAAGCGCAAAATATCCTGAGGATGTTGTTAAATTAGAAGCACCAATGAAAGTGGGTGGCTCAATAACATATAGTAGTAATGGGGATGGAACTATTAATATTTATAAAAAAATTCCTTACAGATGGGAGACAAGCACATCTTCGAACCCTGAGGATGTTTATCAAGACACTAAAAATGCAGTTGAGCAAGATGTAGAAACAGTTGAAGTTAATGCAACAGACAATGCACAAATCAAAAAGTTAGCTCAAAGTATACAATTGGTTAATGAATGATGCTTTGTGGTATAAAGTAAAGAACAATTTTGAAGTGATTTGATCATGGCATCAACAATTCTAACTATTTTATGATTTTGTATAGTGTGATACATTACATGTAATCGTAATTAGGAAATTGTTCGCATACGATATATAGCTCGTAACTTTAAATTTAGTTGAGATGAGACGCATGTTAACTAAAGGTATTAAATATCCATATGGTAAATTCTTTTTTGATGTGATTGGTATTTTATGTGCGATAAGCGTATTTGCGATCATATTTGTTAATGGTTTTACCAACAGTCAATCTGGTAACTTTAGTTTAGGATTCGAAATAACTGGTACACATATGATAATGATGAATATTTTGGTATTAGTGACAATGATTTGTGCAATAACATCAACAATTTTAAGAAGAGTAAAATAGTGTGATACGGGTTTGATTAGATTGTACTGAAACGAATATTTATGTGAAGTAGAAACAGACCAGAAATTAAAAACTAATTTCTGGTCTGTTTTCATTTTTTATAGATGCACATTTTCTTTAGCATAATAAAATTTTTGCTTTTTTTCAGTAATAAATAATTGGAGAAATGTAAGTATACCAATTTTACCTATTAACATTGTGAGTACAATGACTATTTTCGTTGGGCTATCATATAATGTCGTGAAATTCATCGATAGCCCAACAGTGCCGAAAGCGGAAATCACTTCAAATAATACTTTAGAATAAGGTATTGCCGAATTCAAATAACTTACAATAAATGAGATAAATATAACAAATGTCCCGGCAGAAAATGTAATGGCCACAGCAGTTTTTAATGTATGCTCATGTATAGATTTTTTGAAAATAGAAGGGTGTTGTTCGTTTTTTAATGTACTTTTTATAAATAATAATGTTAAGACTAAACTTGTTACTTTAATACCACCTGCAGCACTGATAGGGGCGCCACCAATAAACATTAAAAGCATTAATAATATTGAAGTAGGTGGTGTGATTTGTCCGATATCGACACTGTTAAAACCAGCAGTTCGTGTCGTAACAGACTGAAAGAATGAAGCGCCAAGTTTTTCTAAAAATGCTAAATGCATCATAGAATGGTTATATTCTAAAAAGTAAAACACAACCCAACCAATAAATATGAGTATGACATATGTCGTTAATACTATTTTTGAGTGTACGGTTAATTTACTTAACTTTCTTGTTGTAGCGACGTCTAAAAAGACAAGCGGTCCAATACCACCCATGATGATAAGAGCTGGAACGATTATAGTTATTATAGGGTCATTAACAGTGCGCATCATATTATCACTAAATAATGAAAAACCAGCATTATTAAAAGCAGAAATTGAAGTAAACACACTTAAAAATAGCCCTTTACCAAAGCCATATTTTGGAATAAATGATAGTGCGATACATATTGCTCCAATGAATTCTGTAAGGATACTATAAACGACGAATTGAAGAATCAATTTGATGACGCCACCAGGTGTTTCAATGTTCCAGGTTGTCATAATCAAATAACGGTTTCTTAAACTGATTTTTCGATGCATCAGTATCAGTGTTAAAAGTGTTACCGTGACTATTCCTAACCCACCAATTTGAATAAGTAATAAAATAATAGTATCGCCTAACCAATTAAATTGACTAGATATATCTATAGTCGCTAGGCCAGTAACTGTAAATGCACTAGCAGAGATAAAAAATGCGTCTACAAAATCTAAAGGTTTTACACCTGTGATCGGTAAATATAATAATAAGGTGCCAACGATTGTGGTGAATAAAAACAACATTAAATACATATATAATGGTTTGTTTAATAGTCTCATTTTTAAAGTCCCTCGCATTTTAATAATGAGTATTTTATACTCATTATTAAAAAAAGCAAGTCAATTGATAGAAGTAAACTGAAAAAATTAATTTTTAAGTTTGTGAACGAATGCCTTTAGTGACGGCTTCAGCGAAATCATAAATTGAATTTCGGTATTTGTTCGTGTTTTCTCTCGTCTTTCTGTTTAAATTGTCTTTTTTGAAAAATGATTTTCTAATAGATGTAGATATCTCCAGTTGAACACCAGAACCTGAGTCATTTTCATTGATGAAATTTTTAGAAGAACGGCCATTAATATTATTTGGACTTTTTTCTACATTAAACCCTTCTTTTTCTAATTCTTTTTTTATGGATTGCGCCATTTTTTTATCCTGGCCGCCGATATAAACGATATCTTTATCACCTTGAAATCCGTGTATTGAGATAGATTCTTGAGAACGATTTGTCATTTCTTTCAATTTAGGATCGTCAAAATTGGTAGATGTAATATGCAATTGTTTGTTACTTGATTTTAGTAAGCCTTCAAAGCTATATAAATTAAAGTCTCCTTTTTTAGAAATGATTTTAGCTAATTCGGAGGTGCCCGGTTCTATACCGCCACCATGTATCGCAGTAATAAGTATATCTTTATTATTTGTTTTTTTAACATTTCTTTGCCAATCACGCTGTTTCACTGTATCTGATTTTAATTGAGCGAAATTTTGATATTTATCTTGATTGGGTGACTGGTTATTGTTCCATATGTATGTAAAGTATAGACTAACTAGTATGATGCCAACAATAACAAGCATAACTAAATAATATACGTAAGTGCTTAGAATATTTTTCATCGTTAACTCCTGATCAAAAGTATTTACTGACTAGTAAAGTATAACAAATTTATTAATGCTGCATAGATTATATGTTATTTACAATTATGTTAATAACATTGTAATGAAATTTACATATTAGGGTATGAAAGATATAGAGTGAATTATTAAATTGAAAATGAAATAGCTTGGATATTTTAGAAAAAGTAATAACGACGGCATGAAGAATAAAACATGTACTGACCGAGCATTTATGATAACCATGTTTATGAATTTATGATCAACGCTAACATGTGCGGTTAGTCTTTCCTGTTCGGTCAATCACGCTGAATGCCTTAATAAGACATAGTGATGTGTTTTTATGATTGAATGATTACAAAATATTTAATTTTAGAAGAAAGGTTGTGAATTTTTTGGATATAGTAACTAAAATGCAAGTCAATGTATCTAGTGATCAAGTGTTTGAAGCTTTTGTCAATCCAGATTATATAGGAGGATTTTGGTTTTCTTCAAGTTCTGAACGTTGGGAAGAGGGTAAAACAATTACCTTACGATATGAAGAGTATCATGCTGAAATCGATATTTTAATAGAAGATATGGTTGAAAATGAAATGATTCAATTTAAGTGGGGCGATAATCATGTAACAATACAATTCGATGGTGATGATAATCATACAATTGTAACTACTACAGAAAAAGATATAGAAGAAAATGATGTAGCACGCTTATTAGGCCAAAAAGAAGGCTGGGTATATATGCTTAGTTGTCTGAAATCATATTTAGAATATGGCAATAAAATAAGAGGTGCATTATTGTAACTATCCAACTAGGATTGAAAGCATGGCAATGTTTAACTTTGTTCACGCTTCCAATCCTTTTTATATATTTTTCAAATACCAAAACAAAAATTTTGCACGATATGGTTTAATATGTTTAAATGTAACTATAAAAGTTTCAATTAAAGATAAAAGGTGATTTCTTTGAATTTAGAATTCAATATAGCAGTACATTTACTGACTTTTTTGCTAAAACATGATGATGAGCGTTTTAGCAGCAATGAATTAGCGGAACGTATCTGTATTAATCCGGCTCAATTACGCAGGGTAACTCGTAAGTTAAATCAACATCATTATTTAGCTACTTCTAGAGGTAAATTTGGAGGGTATCAGGCTAATGATATGACAGCAAATGTTAACTTGTCTGAACTATTTGTGATGTTTAAAGAAGATCGCTCAGAAGGACGTTTATTTACTGGAGATGCTGGTAGTGACTGTGAAGTTTCAAGAGAAATTGGCAACACGATGTTTAAGTTTCATCAAAAAGAAGAAGAGCTATTAATTAATTATTATCAAAATGTAACGATTAAAGACGTTTTAAATGAAACGATTAAGGAGGATTATTATGAAAAAGTATGATTTATTAATAATTGGATTTGGTAAAGGTGGTAAAACTTTAGCAAAATTTGCGTCTGGCCAAGGAAAAAGTGTAGCTGTAGTTGAAAAATCGCAAAAGATGTATGGTGGTACATGTATTAATATAGGTTGTATTCCTTCAAAAACACTTGTGCATGAAGGTTTAGCACACGGTTCATTTGAACAAGCTTTTTCTAGAAAATCCGATGTAGTAAATGCACTAAACAGTAAGAATTATCATAATTTAGCAGATGATAATAATATCAACGTATTAGATTTTACTGCAGCATTTAAGTCTAATAATGAAGTAGAATTATTAGATGAAAATGGTGAAGTACAAGAAACACTTACTGCAGAAGATATCGTGATTAATACAGGTGCACAACCAATCATTCCATCCATCGAAGGTGTAGAAACATCACAACATTTATATGATTCTACCGGCATTATGGAATTGGCAACACAACCTAAACGTTTAGTTATTGTGGGTGGAGGCTATATTGCATTAGAATTTGCCTCTATGTTTGCGAACTTTGATACACAAGTAACTGTTTTAGAGAAACATGATGATATCATGCCTAAAGAAGATAAAGATATTGTTGCAGAAGTTAAAAAAGATCTTGAAAATAAAGGTGTTAATCTTGTATTAAATGCGGATACAGAGCGTTTTGAAGATAATGCATCTGGCACAACAGTACACACGACACAAGGAAGCTATGAAGCGGATGCGGTATTGTTAGCTACTGGTCGTAAACCGAATACAGACTTAGGTTTAGAAAATACAGATGTTGAAATTGGTGAACGTGGAGAAATCAAGGTAAACCAAAACTTACAAACAAACGTGCCAAATATATATGCATTAGGTGATGTTAAAGGTGGCATGCAATTCACGTATATTTCATTAGATGACTTCAGAATTGTAAAAGATCAATTGTTTGGTAATGGCAAACGTACTACCGAAAATCGCGGTGCTGTGCCATACACTGTGTTTATTGATCTACCATTATCACGTGTAGGTTTAACAGCAGAAGAAGCAAAAGCGCAAGGTTATCAAATTTTAGAAAATGCAGTACCTGTAAACACAATTCCGCGTCATAAAATAAACAATGATACAAGAGGTTTGTTTAAAGCAGTCGTTAATAAAGAAACTAGTGAAATATTAGGTGCCACTTTATATGGCTTACAATCTGAGGAAATTATTAATTTAGTAAAATTAGCAATTGACCAACATTTATCTTATGAAGTATTAAAAGAAAATATTTATACACATCCTACAATGGTTGAATCATTTAATGATTTATTCAATATGTAAAGCAAATATTTTTAACAAATATTAAAAAGTTTCTAATCAAAAAGAGCAGGGTTAAGTAATCTAGTGTAACTGGATTACGACCCCGCTCTTTTTTATATGATGATTTATATAATTGATTTAATAATTTGACCTATGAGTCCGAAAATACCGATGATTAAACAGACCACACCAAAGCTGACTAAACTTTGTTTTTTGCCGACACCTTCTTTTTTAGGTGTATGGTTATTTATGATGAGCAACACAATACCAACGATAATGAGTAATATTGAAACAATCCACATTTTGCGTCCCTCCTTACTTGTATCGATAAAATAATAACGTCTTTACTATCTCTTTACCCTGTTAACTGTTTATATTAACGCCTTCTTTATTCTTTGTACATCATATGTGATGTATGATGTGACATTAAAAGATGATTTAAATATATTATAAATGATTATGTAATGTAAGGGTATAGAAAGCTATAAAATAGATTGATATACACAAATGATGAGGGTGTGATAGAGATGAAAATAGATTATACTTATGTATTTGACTCACATGATTTAGAAGATTTTATAAAAATATATCACTCGAATGGTTGGATGGGACATAATAAGGAAAAAATTAAGACCATTTTTAATGCTAGCACACATATCGTGGTGGCAAAGCATAATGGTAGTGCTATAGGATTAGCGAGAGCCTTATCAGATGGTGTATTTAACGCAGCTATTTATGATGTTATCGTGGATCAGTCCTATCAAAATAAGGGTATAGGTTATGACATTGTATGTAGAATGATTAACCAATTGGGGCAGGTGTCTTGCGTGCATTTAATTTCAACGCATGGCGTTGAAGGATTATATCAAAAATTAGGTTTTCGAAAATTAAAAACAGGTATGGCCATTTATGCAAATCAAAAATTAAAAGATGAGTATACTGATTAATGTCTATCAGCTATACTCACCTTTTTGGTCGAGAATCTAGATTATAAAATATTGTGACTCACATCCTCATGTGAATAATTTTTCAATAGAGAACAACCCAGTGGATGATGACCATTGTCAACATAATGGTTGATTTCTTCTAGTACATCTAAAATTTCATACTCTGGTGTATTTACATCAAACGTATATTTGAATACTTGCTTCTTGTCAGATAATACAGTTGCAACGAGTTCATTATTTTGCATTTTGTAATTTAATAATTTCATAATAATCCCTCACTTTTATTAATCGTTTTAGTCCGTTTATCAAAATACTCAATTGAGAATAAGTTTCATTGACGACACCATTACATTATAATTATTATAATGTAATCCTTATTATACATTAAAATACATAAAATGTAGAGAGTTTTGACTTAAAAATTAATTTAAAACGCTTTCTTTATAAGAATTAATATAATTTATTATAAACTGAATCATCTTAACTTGAAGTTCGAAGTGTAATTTGATACGATTTCACTAATTGAATAAACCTTTCTAGGGTTCCACAACGATGGTGTTGGTTCGGTCCGAGAGAAAGGCACATATTAATATGTGACACGGAAGGATAAAAGCCTGGGAGATAGTATAGATGACTATCTCTCAGGCTTTTTTAATCTTAAAGGAGGATTTTGTTATGAATTGGTTAAAAATTGTGATTGCAGCACTCTTTGAAGTGGGATGGGTTATTGGCTTAACTCATGCTTCATCAGTATTTGAGTGGATATTGACAGTCATTGCTATATTTTTAAGTTTTTACTTACTTATAGATGCTTCAAAAGTATTACCGGTAGGGACATCTTATGCAGTCTTTGTAGGACTTGGTACAACTGGCGTTACACTAGCTGATTTTATATTCTTTTATCAACCATTTAACCCAGGGAAAATCATTTTAATAATGACATTGTTGCTTGGTGTAATTTGTTTGAAATTAGTGACGACAAATGAAGGGGGGCATTCATAATGGCTTGGATTTTACTGATTTGTGCAGGTATATTTGAAATGCTTGGTATTACTTTTTTGAATGCTTATGTGCATAGTCGCAAATATAAATCGCTCGGCTGGATGATAACTTTCTTTGCAATTAGTTTTTTAACACTATCTATTGCTATGAAACAGTTGCCTATGAGTACTGCATATGCTGTATGGACTGGTATTGGTGCTGTTGGCGGAGCAGTTTTAGGTATGCTTTTTTACAAAGAGTCAACGGATATTAAACGCATTATTTGTATTCTAGTTATATTGGGCAGCACCATTGGTTTGAAATTATTAAGTTAAAATTAAGTGAGTTATATCACATGAATTATTTTCCATTTCACGGCTTTCAATGATTGACCATTGACCAAATTTTGGATTTCGTTCATATATTATTTGAACATCACCATAACAGAATCATAAAAGATTTGTTTCGCGTGTTGCGATACAGTGTGCATCTTGATAACATAATTAAGGTGGAGGTGCAGAAAATGGAAGGATTAGCCGCATTTATAACAATTACTTTAATGATTATTATCGTCCCAGGACCTGATTTTTTCGTCGTGATGAAAAATTCAATCACTTCTGGTAAAGGTAATGGTGCGATGGCAGCATTGGGTATAACGACAGGCCATGTTGTTTATTCTCTACTAGCGGTCTTTGGTATTATTTTTATTTTGGCAAATATGTATTACGTGTTTTTAGTGATTAAAATACTGGGTGCTTGTTACCTTATATATTTAGGTATCAAAAGTATTATTAGCGCACGACAAAGTATGAATTTTTCAATCACACAAATGAAAGCACAACAAATCAGCTATTTAAGTTCATATAGGCAAGGTTTCTTTAGTACCATTTTAAATCCAAAAGCATTACTCTATTACATAAGTATCTTACCGCAATTTTTAAGTGCGGGCGAAGGCGTTACCACACAAATAGCGGTGTTATCCGCGATTGTAACGACAGTTATTTTATTATGGTTTATTTTCTGTGTATATATTTTTCAATACATTAAATTACTTTTTGCAAACAGAAAGATTAAAGCTATTTTTGACTATACGGTAGGTGCAGTGTTAATTGGTCTGTCGCTTAATTTATTATTTAGCAAAAGTAGTTAATCTAGATTTAACAAAAAAAGCAGCTTGAGGAAACAATATTTTCCCAAGCTGTTTTTTTTAGTGTGTTTTTGTGTCTATCGAATATTCAAAAGTAAATGATTTATCTTAGGGGTTAAAATAAGCACTTTCAGAAATTAATACTTTGACGCCACGATAAATATTTTTAATTGTATACCAAATAGTGAATATGATTAAAATAATTCCTAAAATTATCATTATGACCATAATTGTATGATGTTGTTGATTGACGATCATGCCACCTAAACTTGCAACGATAATAATAAATATCGGTCCTAAATATGTGATGACATGATAGAATAGCGATTTAGCAGCATGCGTGGATGCTGGTTTATCAGCAAAAATCCAAATGATGATAGGTAATATGATTGGAGCAAAAAATATGCTGAAATAACTTACAGAAGCTAAGACACGTCCACCTTGCGTATCTGAATTTAAAGGTTGTTCATTCATTTTTATCACCTCACATTTAAAGTAACAAAAATAAATATTTTATTATAGAAGTTATACTTCATCTAACAAAAATGTTACCTTATTTAAAAATACAAAGGAGTACAAACATATGAAACTATACTTAATTCGCCATGGTGAATCAAAATCCAATTACGATAAAAAAGAAGGAAATCACTATTTTTGTGGCCAATTAGACGTTCCATTAACTGAAAAAGGCGCGCGAGACGCGCAATTATTACAACATCATTTTAATCAAGTCAAAATTGATCATATTTATTTGTCAGATTTAACAAGAACGAGACAAACATATAATGCAATTTTTGATAAAGATATTCCAGCTAGTGTAACGACATTACTGAGAGAACGTTCTTTAGGTCAGTTTGAGGGTGAAAAAGTGAGTGAAATTGAACAAAATGCTCAATTTGAAACTTATTTTAATGGCGGTCCAAACAGTTCATTTAGGCACAGCTTTACTCAAAAAGCACCAGAAGGAGAAAGTTATGAAGATGTTTTAAAACGTGTAGAAACTTTCTTTAAACAAGAGCTAGATACATCTTTAGATACAGTTGTAATCATTGCTCATCAAGTTGTAATTAGATGTTGTTTCGTATACTTAGGTTATGAAAATAAAGCATCTGTGATAGATAAGCAAATTGATAATTGTGTACCTTATGAAATTGAGCTTTAGCTTTGATAAAATGACGTATTAAAAAACCTGAACTGTTTATTTGCTCAGTTCAGGTTAATATCTTTTTGCTGCTGTTAAGCTATCGTGAAATCCTTGGAATATAGTGTTGATATTGTCTAAGAAACTACCAACAATAACTGCGAGTATGACGTAAGTAATGCTTAAAGCAATAGATTTATATGAAATTACGCCATAAGTTTCTTTTTTCTCAAAGAGATTAAAAGCTATGAAGATAGCAGCCATGGCACCTAGTAAAATCGTAATTACCATAGTGCAAACCTCCCTATAAAGTTTTCGGCTGTGCTCCTACGTTTACTGTGTTCAATCTTATAACATAGGATAACAAATACATCTCCGAGAAAAAAAGTCATTTTATATTAAAAAACCTTACAATCATGTAAGGTTTTTTACAAATATAAGTCAAGATGAATCATTTAACTTTAAGTAAGCGCTTAAAAGGCTTTATAATGCTGGGAATTGGTATTGTCATCATTTTGTAATGCATAACACTTTATTTGATATCAATAAAAATGAATTTGATAGTTATTCAAAGAATGTTCACAAATTCAAGTAGTTGAATAACCATGAATGATACATTATTTATCTATTGCATCACTTTTAATACCTTTATCTTTAAGGAACTTTTTGATTTTTTCTTGTTGTTTACCGTTTACATTTCCTGCATGTTCTGCTGATACGTCTACAACGTTTAGCGTGTTTTGCGGTTGATAATTTACTTCTTCGATTTGTTTATCAGCATCTTTAATCGTGGTGTTTAACGCAGTGAAATAGTTAATGATTCGATCCACGTCATCTTTATAACCTTTAGGCAGATGATTGTCTTTGACAAAGTTTTTAAATCGCACATCGTTTTTAATCGCATTGTGTGATAAATCAGATAATCTTTTGGCTTGTGCGTCTGTGATTTTAGTATCCGTACCGGTTTGCTTATCTAATTTATACTGTATTAGATATTTATTGTCGAGAATATCGGCATTAACATTTAGATATTTTTTTATCGCTTTGTTCATTTCATCTTCGCTTATATTTTCGCCTTTTTTATGAGAAGCAAAGATATTACTTTCTGTAACTTTTTTGACATTTGAAGGGGCATGTCTTTCACTGTGTTGTTTATCATCATTTGAATTTTCATTAGCACATGCTGTGAGTATGACAGTTAGCATGAGAACGAATGTTATAAGTATACTTTTTTTCATAAAACGTATTGCTCCTTTAAAAATAGTCCAATTTATATTAATTGATGTGCTTTTGAAATTATAACCTAAGACTATCATTTCAAGCTATTGATTGATATAGATGTCGTAAAGTTAAACGCACAATCTTTTGAACAAAGTTTGAAACTTTGAGCGAAAACGTTTCATATTTGTGTAACAAGATTTGACTGCTTTTCCTTAGAAATGAAAACAACAAAAAAAGGAGAACCAAATTTGGTTCTCCTTTATCATCTATTTGAATAGGGAAGTGATTAGTGTCGAATGATATAATCAAATGCATTTAATGCAGCATTTGCACCAGCGCCCATTGAAATAATAATTTGTTTATTACGATCGTCTGTAACATCGCCTGCAGCAAATATACCTGGGATGCTTGTAGCGTTTGTACGATCAATGATTATTTCATTTGCTTGGTTTAACTCAACATAGTTATCTAACCATTCTGTATTTGGAAGTAATCCGATTTGTACGAATATACCTTCCAATTCTATAGTGTGGTCTTCACCAGTTGATTTGTCTTGATATTTAAGACCCGTCACTGAAGCTTCACCTAAAACTTCAGTTGTTTGTGCGTTCTTGATAATTGTAACGTTTGGTAAAGAGCTTAAACGTTCTTGTAATACGTCGTCTGCTTTAAGGGTAGCGTTACGCTCAAGTAGTGTAACATGTTCTACAATACCTGCTAAGTCTATTGCAGCTTCTACACCTGAGTTACCGCCACCAACAACAGCAACGTTTTTATTTTCAAATAGAGGTCCGTCACAGTGCGGGCAGAATGCCACCCCTTTATTGATAAGGGATTCTTCACCAGGTACTTCTAGCTTACGCCAACGTGCACCTGTAGCAATAATCACGGTTTTACTTTGTAATTTAGCGTCATTATCTAAAGTGACAATAATACCATTGTCTGTTTTTTCAATATCACTTGCTCTGACACCTGTCATGGTATCTACATTATATTGCTTTACATGATCTTCAAGTGCAGAGGAGAACTTAGGACCATCCGTTTCTTTAACTGTAATAAAGTTTTCAATTGTTGCAGTATCGTTGACTTGACCACCAATGCGATCTGCAACAATACCAGTGCGTAATCCTTTACGTGCAGTATAGATAGCGGCACTACCACTTGCGGGTCCACCACCAAGGATTAACACGTCGTAAGGATCTTTATCATTGAATTCCGAAGGGTCTGCTTTACTACCTAGTTCAGATAATATATCTTGTACAGTCATGCGTCCATTGCCAAATTCTTCACCATCTAAATAGATAGCTGGCACTGCCATAATATCTTCAGATTCCTCTCTGAAAATAGCACCGTCAATCATTGTATGAGTGATATTTGGATTTAATAAACTCATTAAGTTCAATGCTTGAACGACATCCGGGCATTTTTGACACGTTAAACTGATATAAGTTTCAAAATTGAGTGGGCGATCTAAAGCTTTAATTTGATCTATGACAGATTGCTCTTCTTTAGGTGCGCGACCACTGACTTGTAATAAAGCTAATACAAGTGAATTAAATTCGTGACCCATAGGTAAACCAGCAAATGTAATCCCTGTGTCTGCGTCAGGTTTATCTACTGTAAAGCTTGGTGTACGTTTTAGGTCTTTCTCTTCAATTGTGATATGAGATGATGCTGCTGCAACTTCATCTAGCAACTCTTTTAGTTCTTTCGATTTATCATCTGAACCAAGACTTGCGCGTAGTACAACATCACCCTCCATTAATTGAAGTAATTGTTGTAATTGTGATTTTAGCTGATCATTAAGCATTCAAATCAATGCCTCCTTAGATTTTACCTACTAAGTCAAGACCAGGTTGTAATGTTTCTGAACCTTCTTCCCATTTAGCTGGGCAAACTTCACCTGGGTGTTGACGTACATATTGTGCTGCTTTAATTTTGTGTACTAATGTACTTGCATCACGGCCAATACCGTCCGCATTAATTTCAGCTGCTTGAACAACACCATCAGGATCAACGATAAATGTACCACGTTGAGCTAGGCCAACCTCTTCATCTAATACATCAAAATTACGAGTGATTGTTTGTGAAGGATCGCCAATCATTGTATATTGAATTTTATTAATTGCTTCAGAATGATCATGCCAAGCTTTGTGTACAAAGTGTGTATCCGTTGAAACTGAATATACGTTTACACCTAATTCTTGTAATTTATCATACTGATTTTGTAAATCTTCTAATTCAGTAGGACATACGAATGAGAAGTCTGCTGGGTAGAAGCAAACTACACTCCAAGAACCTTTTAAGTTTTCATCAGAAACTTCGAAAAACTCATCTTTCTTTGGATCATAAGCATTAGCTGTAAATGGTAAAATTTCCTTGTTGATTAAAGACATGTAAAACATCCTCCTATTTAATAACTTAGTGTTAATTTAAATATTTTTAATCAGATTATCATAATTTCTTAATTATAATAATTCTAATCTTTCAATTACTATTATTGCATGTAGCTATTGTTTCGTCAACATTAGTACCTTTAAAGCACAATAGATTTAAATCGTGCTCGCTATTTGTGTTAGAAGACAATAAAACTAGTTAAGCTGCATAAGAAAATGAAAGCATATACATTATTTGTATTTTCTTTCACACTATATAAATAGCCATCCTATTCTCAACTAAACATAAGAATTGAGAAGGAAGGCATTGAAAGTTTGATATGATAGGATTATAAAAAATTATCACAAATTTGTGAACTTATTTACCGTTTTTGGAACTTGTAATGATAAGTAAATATTAAAGAAAGTATAGATACAATTAACCAAATTATTAAAAAGAATAAATTAAATGGTTGGTGATTTGTATCTAATTCTAAAATAAGACCGATAGGTAAAATGCTTAATAATTTTTCAAAGAAACCTAAATTTAAAACATCCTTCATAGTTTCAAATAATGGTGTCATAGCAAATATGAAAAAAGGAATCATTGAATATGTTGTGGCTGTTCCGGTGCTATTAGCTAAAAGGCCTAACGTTAAACCAAGTGTTAGATAAAAAATTAGCAGTATTGCAAACCCGAAATATGTTTGTATCTCAAAATTAATAGCGCTATCTAGAAGCAGTAGACTTATGATAGTTGTGATAATAGCAAGGATTGCCATAATAATAGCTTTTGATAATAATATTTCAAGCTTTGTTGCGGGTGTTTCAATCAATCCTTTTAAAGTACCTTTTTCATTTTCTTCAGCAAACATTGTAATAATCGGTGTAGTTGCAACTGCAACAAATGCCATATTAATTATAATTAATTGCATTAAGGTTATAGCGGAATCATAATCGCTTAATTCTGACATAATAAATCTATAGAAAAAGCTAAGGGCTAGAACGATGATTGGCATAAAAATGATTGATGGATTACGTATAGCTTCTTTGAAATCTTTTTCTAATAATGCAGATAAACGTGTAATATTCATATTATATGAGCTCCTTTCCTGTGATTTTTAAGAATACTTCTCCTAATGTAGGTAAATCTGAAGAAATATATTTTAAATCGTCAGCCTCTAACATGTCTGAAATATATTGTGCTGATTCACTTGTCATTGGCAATATCTTCGAACGATTGTTATTGTGAATGACTTTAATCGTATGCTCTGAGTGCTTGAATCTAAGATTTTCGGGTGAATCTAGGTCTAGTAGTATGCCTGATTCAATGAAAGCAACGCGATGACATAGGTTATTAGCTTCCTCCATATTGTGTGTGGTTAAAAATATTGTGGTACCACGCGAGTTTAAATCTTTGAGTCCTTTATGTATATATTGAATCGTGGATGGATCTAAGGACGCAGTTGGTTCGTCTAAAAATAGGAGAGCTGGTTCATGAATCAATGCTTTTGCTAATAGAACACGTTGTTTCATACCTGCGGATAAATGTTTGAATATTGTTTTTTTATCGTTTTTAAGTCCTATAAATTGTATGATTTCATCAACTCTCGATATTGGAATATTGTTAAGTTTAGCAAATAATTTTAAATTATCTCCTATGCTTTGTCGTTCATAGGCAGTGCTATGATCAGATAGAATGCCTATTTTACTCATAAAATTTCGTGAGCCGATGCTAGAAGTTTCATAACCAAGTACATTTAGTGTTCCTTGAGACTGACTGTAAGTGCCAGTGAGCATTTTAATAGTAGTGGTTTTACCAGAACCACTTGGACCTAGAAAACCAAATATTTCACCTTTTTTCACTGAGATGTTCATATTTTTCACTGCTATTTTATCATCAAAAGATTTTGTTACATTTTTCATTTCAATAATGTTTTCCATTTGAAAACCTCCTTTTACTATTAGTGTCAGCTTACCGTTTAAAGGCATGCTACACAGTCAAAAGGAGGTGAAATGTAACTATAAATCTGTGAACTGTTATTAATTGATGTTGAAAAATTGTTCAATATCTTTCGCTTTTTGTCGTGATAGTGGTATTAATGTATCTTTGGAATGTAGAAGTCGAATTGAATAACTGTTTTTAGACCATGAAATAATTTCGCTAACTTTTTGCAAATTAATTATATAAGAGCGATGGCAGCGATAAAAACCATAAGGGACAATCAGTGTTTCCATATTTTGGAGTGTTGTGTCTTGTTGATACGTTTCATTGCCTACGTGGATGACTACCTTACCGTCTTGGCCTTCTACATAATCTATATCTATTGGGTCTAGAAACATTACTTTTTCATTTGTTTTTACCGTTAGTCTTCTAATTTGTTGGCGATTTAAGTGTGGAATACTTTCTGTGTGTGTTTCAGAATTTTCTGATTGACTTCCAGATATTTCTATTGGTTTAAAAGTATTTTTGTTAAGACGATAGCAATTTTCGCTAATTAAAAGTGCTTCTTCGGTATGGTTTGTTAGCGTAATGATAGAATTGTATTTGCTTAAGTCATCCAGCAAGTTGATAATGATATGTTTAGTTTCTATTGAGGTGTTTTGTAAAGGTTCTTTAATAATAAACTTTGTTTCCGGCACGATGATTAACTTAGCAATATGTAAAAGTTTGAGTTCAGAATCATTAAGTTTTTTAATACGCTTGTGACTAAAGGGAGTGAGACTTGCTTTATGTAAAACAGTTTCTTTAGTCATATCTGTCTCATACCATTTACACCAAAATTTAATGATTTCATTAACAGTCATACGTTCTGGCAATGAAGCTGTAAGTGTGTATGTTTTAAATTGTTTATTATTTTGGTTTAAATTAATAATGGCATCTTGAAATTCGTTTTCTGTAACGATAGTAGCTAAGCGATAATTAAGCTCCACTTCTTTATTTGATGTTATAAACAATTTCGTATGGTTAACCATTATTAGCACCTCATTTAATATATTTGTGGATATATTATAACAATTTTATAGCATTATGTATCCATTTTGAAAGTAAAAAAACGGAAGAGTGCAGTAAGTCTATCACTTTCTCTTCCGAGTTTATTTAACTTAATTAAAAGTTATTTAACTCCCTAGATCATAGTACTCATGAATAATTGATTTTTATAATCAAACAAACGACTGTACCATCCACCAAATAATAAACGCTACAGGGAAGAATAACCACCAAAAGTTAGATAGAAATTCCCAAACATTCATAGGACGATCTTTCTGATTAGAAACTGGTTGTTGATAGGTTTCAATAATTGTCTTTTTTAATGCTTTATCTCCTTTAATGAGTTCATCTAATGAGACGTCGAATAGGTCGCTCATTTTTATTAACATATCAATACTAGGATAGACTTTATTCAGTTCCCATTTTGAAATACTTTGACGTGAAATATTTAATATTTCAGCAAGTTCGTCTTGCGACCAATTTTTGAGTTCGCGTTGTTCTTTGATACGTGGTCCAATTTCCATAGTTATCACTCCTTTTATATGAAATTAACGGTATCACCATGTAATGTCACGCACTTAATCGTTTACTCGTGTGCAACTCGAGGTTGCAAACACCTATTTGAAGGTGTTTTTGAAATAAATATAGCATGAAATCAGATCAATTTGATGTAAATTGAATCTTTAAATGTTTAGTAAGTATTTACCCATATTCACATAAAAAAGACGAGATAGAAATTAAATTACAATGAAAAATTTCTATCTCGTCTGCTTGTATCATTAAATATATCGTTGTAGGGATATATTATTTTAATTTTATATGCTTATCTGTCCCAATATCTTGCGCGTTCAAATGCTTGAATAATCGTTTGAGCATCATCTGAAATATATACACCGGGTGCGTTCAAGTCTAGTTTTGCATTTGATAATTTTTCTGATGCGGCTTGATTAACAACTAGCGGTTTGTTGTGTTTGTATGTGAGTTCTGCAAATGCCTCTGCATCCGGTGATAATTCTGCACCATCTGAAATTACAAACACACTATCAAATAATGTAGGGTGTGCAGTATCATACGTTTCAGTTATGCCGAAATCTTTAGTGATATCTTTAGGTTGTTTGCCTACAAAAGCATAGTTGAGTTTGTTGTCGACAAATGTTTTGGCATATGCTTTTAATGTTTCCTCATTTATCTCACCGTTCACAAGTACTGCTACAGAATGTCCAGGTAATGGTATATCGAATTTTTCCATTGTTAACTTACTATCTTTGGCATCAGTTTGTACTTCTTCATTTTCTTCTGGCACTTCAACACCTACGTTTGCTGCGACGCGCTCTGCCAATGCGCGATCAACTTTGTTTAGTTGATTCACTGCATTTTGTTTAACCATAGCTGATTTACATTTACCAATTTCAAATGAAAATCCATCTACGGTATGGTCGAACTCAGGCTTTGTTAAACTATTCAAATAAAGTTTAGCTTGGCTGTAATAATCTTTAAAGCTTTCACTACGTTTTTGTATTTTACGTCCTTCAACTTTTTCTTGATAATGTTCGTAGCCGCCTTCTTCTTTAGGTGTTGTGTGGGGATCGTTGTTGTTTAATGCATTGTTGTGATATGCCGTTTGTCCTTTATGGACATTCATTTGATGCATAGCATCTCTTTGGTTATTGTGTACTTCATTAACTGGTCGATTAATTGGTATTTGATTAAAGTTTGGTCCACCTAATCTTGATATTTGAGTATCCGTATATGAGAATAAACGTCCTTGTAATAGAGGATCGTTAGAGAAATCAATGCCAGGCACGATATGACCAGGATGGAACGCTGCTTGTTCCGTTTCATCAAAAACATTAGATACGTTTTGATTTAACGTCATTTTACCAACAATTTCAACTGGAACTTCATCTTCTGGCCATATTTTTGTTGGATCTAAAATATCAAAATCAAAATCAAATTCTTGTTCTGGTCGAATCACTTGAAGGCCTAATTCCCACTCAGGGTAGTCTCCTTTTTCAATTGCTTCATATAAATCTTTGCGATGGAAGTCAATATCTTTACCGGATAAGATTTGTGCCTCATCCCATACCAATGATTCTAAACCGTGAACTGGCTTCCAATGAAATTTTACGAAATAGGATTGACCATCACGATTAACCAAGCGGAAGGTATGGATGCCGAATCCTTCAATCTGTCTAAAGTTTTTAGGGATACCTCTGTCACTCATAGCCCAAACCGTTGTGTGCGTTGATTCTGGGTTTTGTGCGAAAAAGTCCC
This sequence comes from Staphylococcus sp. GDY8P119P, assembly GCF_017892075.1. Lineage (NCBI taxonomy): Bacteria > Bacillati > Bacillota > Bacilli > Caryophanales > Staphylococcaceae > Staphylococcus > Staphylococcus sp. GDY8P119P. The sequence continues at coordinate 81,550 of NZ_JAESKJ010000004.1, read as the reverse complement.
AGAATGTATCGTGAGCAGTCCCACCTTGAGGCATTTCATTGTGTGGTTCAGGTTTAACAGCGTGAATTAAATCTGGAAATTTAATAGCGTCCTGTATAAAGAAAACAGGTATATCGTTACCTACTAAATCAAAAATACCTTCATCTGTATAGAATTTTGTAGCAAAACCACGCACGTCTCTTACTGTATCTGGAGAACCTTTTGATCCTTGGACAGTTGAAAATCTGACAAACACTGGGGTAGTCTTTTCAGGATGTGTTAAAAAGTCTGCAGAAGTGTATTCAGATAAATCTTTGTAAACTTGAAATTCACCGTGAGCGCCAAAACCGCGAGCATGTACGATTCTTTCAGGAATTCGCTCGTGGTCAAAGTGCATAATTTTCTCTCTAAAATGGAAATCTTCTAATAAACTAGGACCACGTTCACCAACGGTTAATGTGTTTTCATCTTCACTTACTTTAACGCCATTATTCGTCGTCATTGCTTTATCGTCATTGTTTTTTTCTACATTTTTTAATTGTTCCTGTTTTTTGTTACTCAAATGAATTACCCCCTTGTTATTATTATTCCACATTTATGTTTTGGAAAACATTTCAATTTTGAATATTATTATTTTTAAAACAGGAGATATTACAAAAGGAAAATATACTTGTGGTTATATAGCAATATATGAAAAAATTTAAGAAGTATTTTTGTGTCCATTTCTGACATATATAATGTGCCAAGATGATTTATTTAATTGAAGCACACAAGCATCACATTCGTGTTTTATTTTGTTTATATATTTTAGGAATATTCAACATTTAAATAGGATGATAACATTTAATAAGAGTGAAAAAAGGGTAAACAAATAACAAGCAATTCACTGTGAGCTTTGTTAACATTTAAATACTATAGACACATACACAAAAGAGGAGCGGATAATACATGTCTGATTATGTATACAACTTATTGAAAAAACACCATTCAGTCAGAAACTTTAAGCAAGAGCCTATTCCAGAGGAGCATATTAAAAAATTAATTGAAGCGGGTCAAAGCGCTTCAACGTCAAGCTATTTACAGGCTTATTCAATTATTGGTATAGATGATCCTGAAGTTAAAGAGGACTTGAAAGAAGTGTCAGGTCAACCTTATGTAGTAGAAAACGGTTATTTATTTGTCTTTGTTATGGATTATTACAGACATGCAATCGTTAATGAAAATACTAAAAAAGATATGGCAACATCATTTGAATCAGCAGAAGGTTTGTTGGTCGGTACGATAGATGCGACATTAGTTGCACAAAATATTGCTGCTGCAGCTGAGGACATGGGTTATGGCATGGTTTATTTAGGGTCATTGAGAAACGATGTTGAACGTGTGCGTGAAATTTTAGACTTACCTAAGCATACTTTCCCATTATTTGGTATGGCATTAGGCTTACCAGCAGATGACGAAAATGGAGATCCTAAACCACGTTTACCACTTGAAAATATCTTCCATCACAATAAATATGACAGTGATAAAGAAACGCAACGTAAAACATTAGCAGATTACGATGAAACTGTAAGTAAATATTATGAATCCCGTACAAATGGTGAACGTACTGAAACGTGGTGAGAACAAATTTCTAATTTTATGAGTGCTAAGCAGAGACTAGATATGTTAGAACAATTGAATAAATCAGGTTTTATTAAAAAATAATTCACTGACAACTTCTGTTGCGTGTCACTTATGATGAAAAGGTCATATCATAGAAAGGGGTTGGTTATGTTGAGCATGTTTGACAAATTTTTTGGTAAGAAAACGCATGGAAATCATAAAGCTAAAGAGCAATATATTTATTCTTCTAGCAGTAAACTAACCCCTCAAGAAGCTCAAGCCTATTGGGTGAAATTGGCCCAAAAGTTAGTTGTTGGAGCTATTAATTCCGTTGATCACACAGCAGAACGTATATTTATTCTTATTTCATTTAACGAAAACGATTCTACGATAGATATATTCTTTCAAATGGATGGCCAGTTAAGAATGTGGAATGATTTAGATAATCAAACCTATAAAAGAACAATATCAAATAGTTTAATTTCACAAGCACCTAATCTCGTGAAGCATGTGAACTGCTTATATGATAGTGTTAATTTAACTCGGCTCGCATATTCACAGATTCAATATGAATTTGAAAGTAAGGCGTGGTATTTACATGATATTAGCGAAGATAGTGCTGAAGCGCATTTAGACAAAAATCCTGCATTTTTAAAATGGTTTGATGATGTTTCGAATACAATTGATAACATTCCGTTAGATAGTAAACAAAAAATTACTTGGGGTCCATTTAAACCAAGATAACAAATATTTAAAAGTGAGAATCAATTTTCTGTTAACAAAATAGAAGTAAAGACAGTCAGTGTTAAGGAAAACAATCAAAATGAAAAATTTAAAATTAAATCGACTGTTTCATTAAATTTATGTCCATATGTTAAGTACTTGTAAAATAAATACTTTGGTCTAAAAAAGAACCGTCAATTTCTATTGCAATAATAATAGAAATTGACGGTTTTTGTTTTATGTCATTTAGGAGTTCGTTACACAATGATAGTGCTTAGTTACGATATTAGTACCAATTCAGTCATTTGTTCAAATTATTGCAGCTATTGAACGGTTATTTTAGTGAAAACTTATTATCTTTCTCAAATTCATTAACTTAATATAACAAACAATATAACAAATGGATTATTATATTATATAAAATTCATTATTTTGTGAATTTATTCACAAATATTTCATAAAAGTCTGTTTTTTGCCATTGTAAGTGTTTTCACAAAGTTTTATGATGTGGTTGGAAATAAAAAATGATAGATATCAATGAAAAATAGAAAGAGGTTTGAGGAAATGGATATTATTTTAGGTGTAGGAACGCTACTCATTGTATTGTTAGCTATGACGTTATTTTTAAATTTTGCACCTTATGGTAAGAAAGGGCTACAAGCATTGTCGGGTGCTGCCTGTGCAACATTCTTACCACAAGCATTTTTAAGTTATGCCATTGGTGGCGTCTTTGACATTAAGTTTTTGCAGGAAATTGGTGACTTAGCTGGTAGTTTAAGTGGTGTAGCAGTCGGTTTTCTTACTTGTTTAAAATTAGGTGTCTCGCCAGTTTTTGCTGTAATCGTTGGTTTAGTACTTCACGATTTTAAATTATTACCCGCTTTTTTAGCTGCTTATTTGGTTTCATTTGCTATTAAATTTTTAGAAAAAAAAGTCCCAGAGGGCTTAGATTTAATAACTGTAATTTTATTTGCTCCTGCTGTTTCTTTCCTTCTTGCAAGTATTATGAGCCCAGGTGTTATCGCTTTATTAAAACAAATTGGTAGTGCCGTGACAGCTGTTGGTGACAACAATCCTTATGTATTAGCAATTATTTTAGGTCTTATTATTCCTGTTACAGGTATGACACCACTTAGTTCCATGGTATTAACAAGCTTATTAGGACTAACTGGTTTGCCTATGGCGATTGGTGCACTGACATGTACAGGTAGCTCATTTGTCAATTTCATTATGTTTAAACAATTAAAAATAGGTAACGCTTCCAAAGCTTTCGCTGTTGCAGTTGAACCATTAACCCAAATAGATATTATTGCGAAGTATCCTTTGCAACTCTATGGTACCAATGCACTTATTGGTGTTGTAAACGCATGTATCGTCACATTTAGTGGATTAGTAATCAACGTGACAGGTATGGCGACGCCAATTGCCGGTGCTATTGTATTGTTTGGATTTAATGACCCGATTAAATCTGTGATTACGATTATTACGGTATCAATTACTAGTATTTTATTAAGTCTAGTTATAGGAAAAATGATTAATAAATTTAATATGACTAGCTTGAATTTCAATCTACCTAGAATGAAAAAACAGACCAATTAAGGAGAGAGAAGAATGGCAAGAAAACAAGATTATCAAAGTGCTTTTGATGTTATTGGTCCAATTATGATGGGCCCATCTAGTTCTCACACTGCAGGTGCAGTGAAAATAGGCAATGCTGCGCGAACAGTATTACAGTCTGAACCTCAAAAGATTGTGATTCATTATTATGAATCATTTGCCTCCACGCACAAGGGTCACGGAACAGATTTAGCAATTATTGGTGGGTCAATGGGTTTCAGCACATTTGATGAGCGAATTAAAGACGCTATCACATTTGCGGAAGCACAAAATATTGATATAGAAATTATAGAAGAAACAAGTGCTAGCTTGGGTGAACATCCGAACTGCGCATTAATTAAATTAGATGGTAATGGAAGACATGTAGAAATTAATGGTATTTCAATTGGTGGAGGTACAATTAAAATTAAAAGTATCCACGTGGATGGGCTTTGTATCCTCATGCATCATGCATTGCCTATTTTGGTTGTAGATGGAGAAGCTAATATTTCTTTAATTAACCATTTGATTAATGACTTGATTGAGTATGAAGTAGATATTAATGAAGAAATTAAAACAATTAATAATGACAAATGTTTATTGGCATTACATCTAAATAAAGCTTTAGATGTAGATAGTTTAAGTAAATTACGTGAGAAATATAAAGAATTAAATTTTTCATATATTTGTTAGAGGAGTGGCAATATGTATCATTCAATGCGAGAAATTATAGATTATGCAGTGGCACAGAACACAACATTTGCTGAAATGATGATTCATGAGGAGATGGAATTAAAAGGGATTTCAAGGGATGAAGTTCGTGCATTAATGAAACAAAATCTTGATGTTATGAGAGAAGCGTTAGAAAAAGGACTTTCTGGAGATGGTGTAAAAAGTGTGACAGGTTATACTGGACATGATGCAGTGAAACTAGATCGATATAATGAAGATTACCATGCTTTATCTGGACATGATATGGTAGAAGCTTTAAAAGGTGCAATATCGACAAATGAAGTGAATGCTGCGATGGGTATTATTTGTGCAACACCAACTGCTGGGTCATCAGGTACAATACCAGGCATATTATTCAAGTTAGAAAAAACACACGGTTTAACAGAAGCGCAGATGATTGACTTTTTATTTGCTGCAGCACTATGTGGCAAAATTATCGCAAACAATGCAAGTGTGGCAGGTGCTATTGGTGGATGTCAGGCAGAGGTGGGATCAGCCTCAGCAATTGCAGCAGCTGCAGCAGTTGAGATATTTGGTGGAACACCTGAAGAAAGTGGTCATGCGATGGCATTAGCTATCAGTAATTTATTAGGGTTAGTTTGTGACCCTGTGGCAGGGTTAGTTGAAATACCTTGTGTTATGCGTAATGCTATTGGTTCAGGCAATGGTTTAATCTCAGCTGATTTAGCGTTAGCTGGAATAAAAAGTAGAATTCCAGTAGACGAAGTGATAGAGGCGATGGATAGGGTAGGACGCAACTTGCCGGCATCGTTGAGAGAAACTGGACTGGGAGGTCTAGCTGGAACGCCAACTGGAGAAGCAATAAAGAAAAAAATATTTGGACAAACAAGTGTTGAATCTTAAAAAGTAAAGATATATCTATTGAAGGTATTGAAAAATTAAATTGAAAAAATGCATGTTTCCCACTAAACTAAATTAAAAGAGGTGGGAGACATGTTACTGAAGTTAGGGATTATTTTTATTGTGTTTGTTATAAATAGTATCGTGACGTATTACTTAACTACGAACGGTACATGGGTCAACCTATTGTTGAAATCACTATCGCTAAGTTTGATTATTGTCTTTATTTATAATTACGTAAAACTGATGATAACAATAAAACGACAAAAATAGTAATATGATTAAAATTGAATTGATAATATAGTAAAAGTATAGAAATGAAAAAAGGTTGGAACGACTAGCGTTCCAACCTTTAATTATATTTATAAAAATATCTGAAGTTCATAGTGAGTGATGTCTTTTATTATGAACTTGTGATTTCCCCATATTCTTTCGAATGATAAGTGTCAGTATCTAAGTTGTTTGTCAATTTAGCTGTACCTGTACCAGCAAGCATAGAGTCGTTAACGTTTAATGCAGTACGACCCATATCGATAAGTGGTTCTACTGAAATCAGTACACCCGCCAATGCAACAGGTAAATTTAATGTAGATAATACAATGATAGATGCGAATGTTGCGCCACCACCGACACCTGCTACACCAAATGAACTAATCACAACAATGCCTATGACAGATAAGATAAATTGTAAATTAACTTCGACACCAGCTGCCGGTGCTACCATGATTGCTAACATTGCTGGATAAATGCCGGCACAGCCGTTTTGACCAATAGAAAGACCAAATGAAGCTGAGAAGTTTGCAATACCATCTGGCACTCCTAAACGATTTTTTTGAGTTTGAACATTGAGTGGTAAAGCACCAGCACTTGAACGAGAAGTAAATGCAAATAGCAATACTTCAGACGTTTTCTTAACAAATGTAACAGGGTTCAGTCCCATACCAGTTACAATGAGTAAGTGAATGATATACATTACAATTAATGCCGCGTAAGATGCGATTACAAATTTTCCTAATGTCCATATTGCACCAAAATCACTTGTAGCGATTGTATTCGCCATGATAGCTAAAATACCGTATGGAGTTAGACGTAATACAAACGTTACAATTGCCATTACGATATTATAAACGGCATCGATACCACGTTTAAGTAAGTGACCACTTTCAGGTTGTTTACGCATTACACGTAAGAAGGCAAAGCCAACAAATGCAGCGAAGATCACTACAGCGATTGTTGATGTTGTACGCTGACCAGTGAAATCTAAGAATGGGTTACTTGGTAATAATTCTAAGATTTGTTGTGGTAGCGTGTTAGCTGTCATATCCTTAGCTTGACTTGCGATTTCACTACCTCTTGAGCTTTCGGCACTACCTAAATCAATCGTAGATGCGTCTAAGCCAAAGACAAGTGCTGAGATAATACCGATAATTGCCGCAATTGCTACAGTCCCAATTAAGAAAATGAAGATATAGATGCCAATTTTAGCAAATTTTTCTCCAATATTAATTTTAGTAAATGCGGAAACGATTGAAATAAATATTAAAGGTATAACAATCATTTGTAAGAATGAAATATAGCCATCTCCAACTATACTAAACCAATCTGTGGTTTGTTTAGTGACCTTTGAATCCACACCGTAAATTAAATGAATAGCAATCCCAAAGACAATCCCGATGCCTAAAGCTGTAAAGACACGTTTAGGAAACGAAACATGTCTTCTTGCCATTACATATAATCCGATAAGGAAGGCCGCAAAAATAATGATGTTTAAAATTGTTAATAACATAAAAACAAGACCTACACTTTCTTTTATTTAATTTATTTTGTTAAATCCGATACGCATACTAAGGATAGTAGCAAAACGAATAATATTCAAGTCAATTACTCAAAAAAATTATAAAATTTATATGACTTTATTTTTGAAGCAGAATCGGAAGGGCTATAAATCTAGGCAGAATATGGTGTCAAGGCGTTTGTGACTAAATTAGATAGAAATTCAATCAGGATGAAATTAAGGAAAATTTTTGATTTAGAAACTAAATAATCCATTAAAAGAAGATAATGAAGTAAACACACTTTTGGATTTAGAAAAGCTGGTAGATATTTTAATACGAATTTCGATTCGAGTAATATTATAGTTTAAAGTGACCTTAGTAAAGTCAAAATAGCGCTGTAATTTTTGAATAATAGCTATATCACAAACTGTGAAATTTTATGCAAAACAAAAAACGTCAATTTCTATATGATTTCAATAGAAATTGACGTTTTTTTAACCAAAGACTTTTTGGCTTTGGTATCATCTTTAACTTATAAATTAAAGAGGCGTGCGAAAAATCCTTTACGTTCTTCTTTGCGCTCTTCTTTAGCAAGTGGTGAAGCGTATGACGTTGTTTCTTGAGACGTGTTTGCTTGTTGTGCGTCTGGCTCATTTGTAGTAGACGATGCTGATGCGGTTTCTTTGTTATGATCTGTTTGTTGTTCAGCTTCAGACGTTTCTTTATGTGTATCTTGTTCAATTTGGTCATCTGTTTTATCGGCTGAATTTACTTCGGCAGCTTGCTTTTTAGTTTCTGAATTTGCTGATTGTGTCGAAGGTTGTTCGCTAATTTGTGTGATTTCTTCATCGGCAGTTTGTGTTGATACATTTTCAGAAACTGTATTTGTATGAGCATCTGCTGTGTCAGTCGCTTTTTCAGGTGTTGCTTTCGTATTTGCTTGCTCAGTTGTATTTTCAGTGAATGCATTCGCTTCATTATTAATTGAACTTTGATTTGTATGCACGCGTTCAGATTCGACATTAGACTTCACAAGTTCTGTTTGTTCTTTTTGGGAATCCTGAATGACACTTTGTGTAGATTTAATTTCATCTGTAGATGATTGAATTGCTTTCAGTGATTCTGTATTTTCTTCTAGTTTAGATGTAATTTGATCTTGCATTTTATGCAATTCTTGCTGTTGTTGGTGCACTTGATTAATCATTTGTCCGAGCATTTGGCGTTCGTCACGCATATTTTGAATTTCGTTACGTAAATCTTCTACGAGTAAAGACACATTTTGATCTGAAGGTAGGTTGTTGTCATCCTCTTTGACTAATACCTGTAGAAAATCTTTTTCCTTTTCAAGTTCTTCGAAGGCTAAATCATAGCTATTTGTCTGCTTCACTTTTTCAGCAATATCTTGGAAGAGTTCAATATCCTCTTCTTGGAAATCTGTGGCTTCGCGGCCACGGTATTCGGTTTTACTAAGTTGATAACCGCGTTCTTCTAAATGTTGAACGATTTTACGGACTTGCTTTTCACTTAGTTCAACACGTTGTGCAAATTCTTTAGTTAACATAGAAATGAGTCCTTTCATAAGTGATTTTATGTATACGGACGTTTGTCTTCGGTTAGTGAAACGTCAGTCTTACCTCTATGTTAGTCTAAACTGTTTTAACAGTGATTTCAAGTGGTGTACACTATGATTTACGTAAATCCATTTCTTCTAATAATGGGTAAATAATACTTCTAGAAATTCTGTTCGCAAATACATACTTTAATATATAGTTTGATTTAATACTTGGCCCATATATGTCTTTTGTCAGTTCTATATTAGATTTGATAAACAAATCTTTAGGTAATCCTTCTGAATATCCGTCTAAATTTGGGGCTAGATAATCTAAATCATATTGTCTTTCAAAACCATGGCTAAATAAAAACTCGCGTCTATTACTGAGCACTTGTTGCTCATCTTCTGAAACAAGTTCTGGTTCTTTAGGTACTTCTAGCATAATAAAGTTTACATCGTGTTCATGTAATTGATTGGATAAATAATTAATTTCCTTTTCTATACGTGCCAAAGTATTTGTAATTAATTCATCGTGGTCCGATTGATCATTTGCAATCAGATAGATTAAAAATGCAGAATTTGTTGTCGCTTCATAATGTGCAGTTGCTAAACTAACAACTTTATCTGACTGTATGCCTACTAAAAAGATATAGTCATCTTTGGTATGTTCATTTTTTAAAGATTGTTTAAATATTTGTTCATCTTCGGATAAATCAATGTCAAATTGCTCATCGTAAAGTTTTAATGCTGCTTTAAATAATGGATCATCAATTGATTTGATAGTCTTAAAATCCATGAATAGATGCCCCCCAATAATAATGCGTTTATTATAACATAGTAAATAAATGGAAATCAGTGGAAATAATTTATAAAAATATTCTATGGGTCATTTATAAAAGGAATAAAATAGGAGCGAGACAGAAACCACAAAATACAAAGTGATTTCCTGCGTTCGCTCCTTATAAAGGTAGTCTATAATGTTAAGTAGCTATGTTAAAGTATTTTGTGATCTTATTAAAATAATAGTATAAATCACACTTTACTTGAGCGTAGATTAGGATTTTGGTCCTTCTGTTTCTTCTGCGTAATGCTTATCTTTAATAGCACTATTTGTATATGCAGCATTTGCTTCTTGTACTTCTTCATGAGAAGAGTTATCTTTAGTGGCAATCACGAGATAGTTATTATCAAGAATCTCTTTTTTATAACGCTCTTTATCGTCATCGCTAATATCATAATAAGCTAAAACAGTTTCTTCACCGTCTTCGCCAGTTAAAATTTTAGCCATTTTGTCACTGAATGAGCCACTCGTTGCTGTTAGGTTTACTTCAGAATCATGTAATTCGTCAAAATGAAGTTTTGTCTTACTAATTACTGAAATTTCAGATTCAACATATCCTTCTGACAATTTTTGCTGGATAGTTGGTAGTATTTCGTCTTTACTTTGTACGATTGTAAAATCAGCCATTAACTGTCCCTCCGTCCACTTTTCTATTGTTTATCTAATACTTTCCCTATTAACTACTAGGTAAAACGAATATATATTTATTATATAATGAAGTGGCGTATCTGACAATCTTGATTTAAAAGTAAAGAAAGCGGTTACTAACATAATTGATTATTAATAAATCTCCTTCTTTAAAGCGCTTACTTATAATATTCGTGTTGAAAATCATGCCGAAATTTGCTATCATCAGTTAATAATTTATCTAACTCATATAATCTAGAGAATATGGCTCTAGAAGTTTCTACCATGTTGCCATTAACGACATGACTATGGGTAACCAATACAATACAAAGCATTCAACTTCAATCGTTTTAAAGTTTGATTTGGGAAATGAAGTGATTAATATATTCTTCTAAAACAATTGTCGTGTTTTCAATTTCTACATAATTAGGGAAATGAATGTTGAAGGCTATCAGTTCTTTATAGTATTGCACGTTCACTCATAGATCCTGAAACTAAGTTAGTTTAGGATTTTTTTTGTATAAAAAATGAGGAGGTTTTTTGAGTGGATTTGTTAAAACGGAAAGTTGAGGCAGACGGTGTCGTCATTGATGAGAAGATTTTGAAAGTAGATGGGTTTTTAAATCATCAAATAGACGCAAAGCTGATGCACGACGTAGGACTAACGTTTTATAATCAATTTAAAAATGAAGGAATTACTAAAGTATTAACGATTGAAGCATCTGGTATTGCACCAGCAATCATGGCAGCAATGCATTTTGATGTACCATGCTTATTTGCTAAAAAGGCAAAGCCTAGCACGTTAACGAAAAATACATATCAAGCTGATATCCATTCATTCACTAAAAATACGACGAGTACTGTAGTGGTTTCAGATGAATTTTTAGACGAAAATGATCGCGTATTAATTGTTGATGATTTTTTAGCTAATGGTGATGCATCATTAGGCTTAAATGAAATTGTTCAACAAGCCAATGCTGAAACTGTTGGCGTAGGCATTGTAGTTGAAAAGAGCTTCCAACCAGGCAGAGAACGTTTAGAAACAGCAGGGTTGAAAGTATCGTCTTTATGTAAAGTTGCTTCTCTAAGTGGAAATAAAGTGACATTTGTTGAGGAACAATCATGAAGACATTTATCTTAAGTTTACAACATCTATTGGCGATGTATGCAGGCGCCATACTCGTACCAATTATTGTAGGGACAAGCTTAGATTTTACTCCAGAACAAATTGCCTTCTTAGTCACTGTTGATATTTTTATGTGTGGTGTAGCCACATTTTTACAAGTTTGGAAAGGCACAGGCACCGGATTGCCTATCGTCTTAGGTTGTACATTTACTGCCGTTGCGCCGATGATTTTAATCGGGCAAACCAAAGGCATAGGTGATTTATATGGTTCCCTTTTCTTATCAGGTATATTGGTTGTCATCATTGCTCCATTCTTTTCATATTTAGTTAAATTCTTTCCACCAGTTGTAACAGGTAGTGTCGTTACAATTATAGGTATCAATTTGATGCCAGTAGCGATGAATTATTTAGCAGGTGGAGAAGGTGCTAAAAATTTTGGTGATGCTAAAAACATCTTACTTGGTGTAATTACATTAATAGTCATATTAATTGTGCAACGTTTTACAACAGGTTTCTTAAAATCTATTGCCATATTGATTGGCTTAATTGTAGGTACAGTATTAGCGTCAATATTTGGCATTGTTGATGTGAAACAAGTTGGTGAAGCACATTGGTTTTCGTTACCACAACCATTTAGATTTTCAACATTCAGCTTTGATTTTGGCGCAACTTTAGTATTCTTTATTGTTGCGTTAGTCAGTCTGATAGAATCAACAGGTGTTTACCATGCATTAAGTGAAATTACAGGTAAGAAATTGGAAAGAAAAGATTTTCGTAAAGGTTATACAGCTGAAGGTATTGCGATTATCTTAGGATCTATTTTTAATGCATTCCCGTATACCGCTTATTCTCAAAATGTAGGCTTAGTATCATTATCTGGTGCTAAAAAGAACAAAGTTATCTATGGCATGGTTATCTTGCTCATTATTTGTGGTTGTATTCCTAAATTAGGTGCTTTAGCAAATATGATTCCACTACCAGTATTAGGTGGCGCAATGATAGCAATGTTTGGCATGGTTATGGCATATGGTGTTAGTATATTAGGTAATATTAATTTCAAAAATCAAAATAATTTATTGGTAATCGCGGTATCAGTTGGACTAGGAACGGGTATAAGTGCAGTACCACAAGCGTTTCAAGCTTTAGGAGACCAATTCGCATGGTTAACTCAAAATGGTATTGTACTCGGTGCGATTTCAGCAATTGTTTTGAATTTCTTTTTTAACGGCATTAAGAATCAACAAAACATAGAAACTATGGAATAATGGAGCTATAAAACAAATATTAGGAGGCTGTATTCATATGTGGGAAAATAAGTTTGAAAAAGAATCTTTAACTTTTGATGATGTGTTATTGTTACCAGCAGAATCAGATGTATTGCCGAAAGAAGTAGACTTGAGCGTTCAATTATCAGAAGGTATTAAATTAAATATCCCTGTTATTTCAGCAGGTATGGATACTGTAACTGAATCTAAAATGGCAATCTCAATGGCTAGACAAGGTGGCCTAGGTGTCATTCATAAAAATATGAATATTGAAGATCAAGCAGATGAAGTTCAAAAAGTTAAACGCTCAGAAAATGGTGTTATTTCAAACCCATTCTTCTTAACGCCAGAAGAAAGTGTATATGAAGCAGAGGCATTAATGGGCAAATATCGTATTTCAGGTGTACCTATTGTTAACAATGAAGAAGAAAGAACATTAGTCGGTATTTTAACAAACCGTGATTTACGTTTTATTGAAGATTTTTCTATTAAGATTTCAGATGTTATGACTAAAGAAAACTTAATTACAGCACCTGTAGGCACTACTTTAGATGAAGCTGAAGAACTATTACAGCAACATAAAATAGAAAAATTACCGTTAGTTAAAGATGGTAAATTAGAAGGTTTAATCACAATCAAAGACATTGAAAAAGTACTTGAATTCCCAAATTCTGCTAAAGACAAACTTGGCAGATTGCTAGTTGGTGCAGCGATTGGTATTGCAAAAGATACAGATATTCGCGCTGAAAAATTAGTTGAAGCGGGTGTAGATGCCTTAGTTATTGATACAGCTCATGGACATTCTAAAGGTGTTTTAGAACAGGTTAAACACATTAAAGAAAAATTCCCACAAGTGACATTAGTTGCCGGAAACGTTGCGACTGCTGCAGGTACTAAAGCTTTATACGAAGCTGGTGCAGATGTTGTCAAAGTAGGTATTGGACCTGGCTCAATTTGTACGACTCGTGTTGTTGCTGGTGTAGGTGTGCCACAAATTACAGCCGTGTATGACTGTGCAACAGAAGCACGTAAACATGGAAAAGCTATTATTGCTGATGGTGGTATTAAATTCTCAGGAGACATCATCAAAGCATTGGCAGCTGGTGGACACGCTGTGATGTTAGGAAGCTTACTTGCAGGTACTGAAGAAAGCCCTGGCGCAACAGAAGTATTCCAAGGTAGACAATATAAAGTATACAGAGGTATGGGTTCATTAGGTGCAATGGAAAGTGGTTCTAACGATCGTTACTTCCAAGAAGATAAAGCCCCTAAAAAATTCGTGCCTGAAGGTATTGAAGGTCGTATTGCTTATAAAGGTCCATTACAAGATACAATTTACCAACTTATGGGCGGTGTGAGATCAGGTATGGGTTACACTGGTTCAAGAAACTTAGAAGCATTAAGAGAAGAAGCACAATTCACACGTATGGGACCTGCTGGATTAGCAGAAAGTCACCCACATGATGTGCAAATTACTAAAGAATCACCAAATTATTCATTCTAAGTTAAAAGGAGATTTAAAGTTATGGAAATGGCGAAAGAGCAAGAGCTCATACTTGTTTTAGATTTTGGTAGCCAATATAACCAATTAATTACACGTCGTATACGTGAAATGGGTGTGTATAGTGAACTGCACGACCATGAAATCAGCATTGAAGAAATTAAACGCATGAATCCGAAAGGGATTATCCTTTCAGGAGGACCAAATTCAGTATATGAAGAGAACTCTTTTACGATAGACTCAGAAATTTACAATTTAGGTATTCCTATTCTAGGTATTTGTTATGGCATGCAATTAACAACTAAATTGTTAGGTGGCAAAGTTGAACGTGCCAATGAAAGAGAATACGGTAAAGCAGTGATTAATGCGAAAACGGATGAATTATTCTTCGGACTTCCTGAAGAACAAAATGTTTGGATGAGTCATTCAGATAAAGTGATCGAAATCCCAGAAGGTTTTGAAGTGATTGCAGATAGTCCAAGCACAAACTATGCAGCAATTGAAGATAAATCACGCCGTATCTATGGTGTTCAATTCCATCCTGAAGTACGTCATACTGAATTTGGTAACGATTTATTACGTAACTTCGTACGTCGTGTGTGTGAATGTACTGGTGAATGGTCAATGGAAAACTTTATTGATATTGAAGTTGAAAAAATCCGCGAACTTGTTGGTGATCGCAAGGTGCTATGTGCAATGAGTGGTGGCGTAGACTCATCTGTTGTTGCTGTATTATTACACAAAGCGATTGGTGACCAATTAACATGTATTTTCGTAGACCATGGTTTATTACGTAAAGGTGAAGGCGACATGGTCATGGAACAATTTGGTGAGGGCTTCAACATGAACATCATTCGTGTCGATGCTCAAGAACGTTTTATGAACAAATTGCAAGGTGTGTCAGATCCGGAACAAAAACGTAAAATCATTGGTAATGAATTCGTTTATGTCTTTGATGATGAAGCATCTAAGCTAAAAGGTGTAGATTTCTTAGCGCAAGGTACATTGTATACAGACGTTATTGAATCAGGTACAAAAACAGCACAAACGATTAAATCACATCATAATGTAGGCGGATTACCTGAAGATATGGAATTCCAATTAATTGAGCCTATTAATACATTATTCAAAGATGAGGTACGTGAATTAGGTATCGAATTAGGTATTCCAGAACACTTAGTATGGAGACAGCCTTTCCCAGGTCCAGGTTTAGGTATTCGTGTGCTAGGTGAAATTACAGAAGATAAACTTGAAATCGTACGCGAATCAGATGCGATTTTAAGACAAGTCATTCGTGAAGAAGGTCTTGAACGCGATATATGGCAATACTTCACAGTGTTACCTGGTATTCAATCCGTAGGTGTCATGGGAGACTACCGGACGTATGATCATACTGTTGGTATTCGCGCAGTGACATCCATTGATGGTATGACAAGTGACTTTGCGCGTATTGATTGGGAAGTCTTACAAAAAATTTCAAGCAGAATCGTTAATGAAGTAGACCACGTGAACCGTGTTGTCTATGATATTACATCTAAGCCCCCAAGTACCATCGAGTGGGAATAATATATAGAATGGTGAACCCCCTTAAGTCTTTGGCTTAAGGGGGTGTTTTTGTGGTTAAAGGAGGAAGTAAAGAGAAGAATAATTTGTGTATACTTATCTAAAAACAGTATATGTAAGACAATTATCATCAAAGGAATGATTCAGGTAGCAAAATGCTCATATACAAGGTTATAACCTATTTAAGAATGAAAAATAGCACAACTATAACTATGAAGATAAAAATAAGATTATTGATAATGATGTGCTTTCTGTGAATGAGATTCTACATTTATTATCTAATGCAGCAGTAGGGGAAGAAACTAAACTAAAAGAAGTAGTCACCAAACGTGGTGAATATGTTAAGAATCCAGACACAGGCAAATACAATATCATATACAATGAAAGTGTTGAGATGGTGGAAGTACCTATTAAAATTAGTGGCCGTTTAAAAGCGCGTGATCTGTTTGGCAAATACCACACACTATTTACAGATAAGTATGAACTCACTGGAGATACACCGGTAATCATTAATGTAGGTGAGTGGGATGATGAAACAGAAGAGGAAATGGATAAGAGATACCCTAATAGAACTAAAATTATTGATGATGTTCCTTTGGAGGATTAGGATAAGCCATTCACCAGTATAAGTTCTGGTGGGTGGTTTTATTTAATCTTTACACTACCTTAATTGAATTGAGTATTAATTGTGTTAATCTGTTATTGGGAATGTTGTTTGTAAAGTGATTTGGGAGGAAATTATAATAATGGAGATTTTTATTTTGAAAATCAAAAATATCTTTGGAACTTTTATTATGAGTGCAGTTTTATTAACTTCGGTTTCACCATTAGCAAATGCGGAGGAAGTATCCCAAACGAATAATTATAATCAAAATACAGAAACACAAAAAGAAAATAAAGCGTTAGACGAACTATTTAAAAACCCTGAATATGTAAACCAAAAGACAACTGAAAATCTACCTAAAAACCTTAAAGAAGGAACTTCGGAAAGAATTGGTGGCTCATTTGCAGTTAAAAAGGGTATTAAGGCAATGATAAGCAATAAAAAAACTGTTTTTTCTGGTGTGAAGGAGTTAAGCCCTAGAGCAGGGAAGTCATTAGAGAAAAGATGGGACAAACATGTTGAGCCTACTTTGAATAATATCTTGAAACAAGAAGAAGCAACTTGGGGAAATGTTGAAGGTCAAGTTGCTCAAACATTAATGGGAACAGGTATTAAGGATTCAACTGCCTTAGTATAGGTTATTGGGTATCAACAGTAGGACAGACTTTAATATAAAGATATGGAAGTGATTTCATCAATAATGAAGAATTAGAATCGAAGCTATTACTAATAAAGAATTCTATAGATGTGCTACAAGAGCATTTAGCTCCAAACCTAATTACTAAAGATTTAGTGTTGTTACGCTATTATTACTCTGCAAATGAAATTAATAAATTGAATTTATATTTATATAATTTAGCAGTAAATAATGAAGTAGTAACAAAAAAGCAATTTCAAGAGAAACTTAGTGAAATAAGAGAAATGCCTGAAATACCACTTCGACAAGTAGAAGACGTATTAAAAGGCTATAAAAATAGTGATTTATATGTTGAATTGATTGAAAGTATTTTAGCCCAATAGGACATTTACTTATGTACTTGTCCTATTTTTTTATGAGTAGAGACAAATGACAATTTAACACTTATTATTTTAAATATCTAAAAAATAATGATAGAATACAATTAGATTAAGCTTAATTCGATATGTAAAACGGTTAATTAATCATTATTATTGAATTTCAAAAATTATTGGAGTGATTTTCATGGCAAAACCATTATTTGAAACAACTGTCATAAGTAATGGAGGAAGAGATGGAAAAGTTTTTAGTGAAGATAATACATTTTATCAAGACTTAGCTGTTCCAAAAGAAATGGGTGGCAACGGCGTTACAGAGTCAAACCCTGAACAGTTATTTGCAGCAGGTTACAGCTCTTGTTTTAACAATGCGCTAATGCATATTTTGAAAGGTGCAGGCAAAGGTACAATTGAGCCAGAAGTACGTGCGACTGCTTATTTATTGCCAGATAAATCTGATGGCGGTGTGAAATTGGCAGCTGAATTAGATGTATTACTTAAAGATCTCAGCCAAGAAGAAGCGGAGATGTTCGTTGAAAAAGCGCATAATTATTGTCCGTATTCGAAAGCACTAAAACACACGATTGATATTGAAATTACTGTAAGCGTTAATTAAGTAAAGTGATGCAAAAAGCTAGATAAGATTTTTTTGGAATTTTATCAAGCAGTCATATATTTATATAACCGTATCTTAATTGGTGCGGTTATTTTTTATGAAATAATATAATCCAACTAAATGTTTATGTACGTTTATTAAGAAAAAGTATCAATTGGGTCATAAGCATATTAGAATAAATCAGAAAATATTTTTTGGAATTTAGCACTGTATTTTTAGTGATGATGATATTGCTACATCATTAAATAATGGGTCACCCTCAGTGGAAGCATCAACATTCTTAACAATAATTTTATAATTTGGAGTGGTAAATATGCCTAAACCACAACAAGTATTAGTTGGTATATGTCTAATATTATTTAGTTTTAATTTTATAGCCCCTATTATTGGAACAATGCTGCATATTAAAATATTAGAATTTAGCTCACCTCTAATTAAAACTGTACAATTCGCCTTTGTCATTATTTTTGGTATTTTTACATATAGACAAATTAAACGTAAAGGTTTCTAGAAGAGTAAGACTAAAATACTATATGATTGGAGTTTTAATATGTCTATGCCAAACATAGTCATGCTGATACTTACTATAATAATGCTGTTATTTGTATTTGTTTTTGGTCTATTACTTGATAAACCAGTGATATACATGTTTATTGCATTGTTTGTGCATTCAACGCTTTTATTCGTCATTCGTTATTTCTGGCAAGATAAAGAATTTGGGCAAGCTTTTACACATTCTTTTGATTTCATTACCATAACAATTGTTATTATATTTATAATTTTGAAAGTTCATAAAGCAAAATCAAGTGAATAATACGCTTAATTATAGGTTTACCTACTATTGATAAAACGAAGAGTGTATCTTTTATATAAAAGTACAATCAGAATAGACTAATAAAATTTGAAGATCAGTGTTATGGGAAATTATAAACACCTAAAATACCATTTTAAAATAAGATTGAATCATATTTAATCATATAAAAAGAGTTGGGAACATTACTAAGGTACAGTTTCCAGCTCTTTTTATTTTTACTTAAACATTTTGACAGACTTGATATTACCAATATTTAAATTTAAAACTTACATATTATTACTATTTTCTATCTATATTTTTACTTAAACGGAAATATTACCCTAATAAATGACTCCTTGCAATATTATGGTAATTAGTAATAATTCCATAAATATTTGTTATTAATGTATAAAATATATTGTATACATACAACAGATAACTTCTTGGTAGTTAAGGAAAATTTTATATTACGAATATTCACTTTAACAGTAAAAATGAGTGAGATATTCATATTACAATAACTCTATTAGAAAGGAAGTTTTAAAATGAAAAAGGTACTATTATCTACAGCTTTATTAATGACAGTTGTACAATTTAGCAGTCAAGGGGCAAATGGTGAAGAGATTCCTCATGGTATTTTGCATAAGGATGGAAGCTTTACAGAACCAAATGTGTTTCCACATAAAGATATAGCAGAGGTTGAAAAACCTATAGA
Source organism: Staphylococcus sp. GDY8P119P (assembly GCF_017892075.1). Taxonomy (NCBI): domain Bacteria; kingdom Bacillati; phylum Bacillota; class Bacilli; order Caryophanales; family Staphylococcaceae; genus Staphylococcus; species Staphylococcus sp. GDY8P119P. The sequence continues at coordinate 62,065 of NZ_JAESKJ010000004.1, read as the reverse complement.
GTTAAAGGATGGTACGAAGAAAATACCTCATGGTATTTTACATAAGGATGGAAGTTTTACAGAACCAAATGTGTTTCCGCACAAAGATATAGCAGAGGTTGAAGAGCCGAAGGAATTAGAAGATGCTACGAATGAATTTAATCATAAATCTAATAGTGAGACGTCATTGCACAATAATGCAGTAAATGAAAAATTAAAAGATGAAGGTGTTTTAAACCCTAAAAATCCAGGAATAGAAAGTGATCGATTTAATAAAAATCAGCAGTTAGACGCTTCAAAAAATAATGATTTCTCAAAAGTTAACTCTGAAGTAAAAAATTCAAAAAATAGCGTGAAGCACAATGCAATAAAAGAATTACCTGATACAGGCATGATTTCAGATAATAGAATATTAACCATTTTTTTAGCGAGTATCTCATTGATTGCGGGTAGTTTATTATTATGTAAACGTGTTAATTTTAAAGTTTTTCAAAAATAAGACATTTTAGGTATTACTATTGTGATAATCTTACAGTGATATCATTTTGAATAGCATTAACAAAAATTTAAATATTATGATGTGGATGTATACACAATCGTATACTTTCCATAAGATATTCATAGCTGAAACATTATTATGTTTCAGCTTTTGTTTTTATTACAAGTATAGTTTAAATTGGGATATTTTCAATTACAATAAGTTAGATTATTTACAAACAATTCACGTTTTAAAATGTATGATATTATAAAAATATAATTCGAAGTATCTTTTTGAACTTGAGCGAATAATAGTAAGTTATACAGTACATTTTAGGAGAGGTAAAATGAAAACGATTAGCATTATTTTAGGGATTTTAGTTATTCTTTCTTGGCTATTTGTAATGAAAGAATACAAAAATGGAAATCAGGGCACTCATAGAGCTCAAAATGTTATGTTATTAGCTTGTTTGTTAACTATAATTATGACCGTTTTACAATTATTTTATTAGTCATTCGTGAATTAAGTTTGTAAATGAATAAATAAGTAATGTTATATAGTAGCCTCAACATATTTTATTTGATTTTAAACTTAAGACTGAGACTTAACTTTATTATAAAGAATACCTACGCCACAGCTGCTATATCCTAATTGGTAATCGAATTTAATGATTTCGATATAAGGGTTTTCCACTAAGAATTCATTAACTTTCTTGTTTAGGCCTTTTTCTGTCATAGCTGTTAAATTTACAAATTTCATACGCTGACTCCTTTACTATTTTTGTTTTTATTATATTATACAGTATTTTAGAAACATACTTTTTACAGTTCGAGTTTTAATTCAACTATATCATTGCTCATTTATGGTAGAAAGTTACCATATTTTGATTATTCGATTACAAATTTGAATTAAGTAATAATAGGTAAAATCCTGTTGCCATAACTGCAAACAAACACCACATAAAGCGACATTGTTTACCATTCATTGCTGCAGTACCTTCTTTTTTAGCTCGTCTAATAAGTTTGATATGTAAAAGTATTGTTGAATTTGAAGCATATACAAAAACGAAAATAATACCTAAAAGTGTAAGTAAAAATAGTTGCACAATACCCCTCCAACTTTATGATATTTAGCCCATATAATTTTAAAAATAACCACGTACAATGTTAATTATAAAATAACACATATGTTTTTAGGTTGTAATAAAAATTTGAATTAATATTTTTTATATATATTTAATTATTAAAAATCTTATGGTACGATGTGGATTAAATGAGACGATATCTTGGGGGTTCAGTCATGTCAATGATACTGTTAAGCATTGTTTTAATCGTTAATTTTGTTGAAGCGTTGTATTTAGGAATCAAATTTATTCGGTTGAAAATGCGTAATGCACCAGATCAAGCGTATAAAGATTTAGTGAGTTCTCCGTTTTGGTTAATGTCACTCATTATTTCGATTATATTATTTGTGATTGCATACATATTGAGTTGAAAAACGCAAAGATGTGGTTTAGTGGGATTTTCTATATTTTATAAATAAAAAGTTATTGTATTTGTGATGCCCAATTTTTTAAAACTCTACAACAGACTGTCTTTATTTCATTTTAAATGAATTTCAGTATAGGAATAATGTAAATTAACATAGCGAAAAAAGGGAGTAATCCAATGAAATTTTCATCTATATTAATCAGTATGATAACTGGTTTACTTATGTTTTTAGTGACGTTTTATACTAGCAATCATTCTGTTATACCATCATTAGTTATGGGGATTGTCGGTTTAGTAACAAATATATGGATTGGCATCGAAGCAAAAAAGCGATTATGAGCATTAAAATGGTAGAAAATATTAGAAGTATTAAAGACTGAGGCAAATGTTGTCTCAGTCTTTATTTTATCATTCAGCAATTTTTGTATTTATGAATGTTATTATGGTGGTATTACTATCAAAACTTAGGAATCTGTTTTATGCATCATCAATCCAATAAGGAATAATGAACTGTTAGACGATATTATCTTATACTCATAGAATATAATGTATTTTAATAGTATAAAATAATGAAATGTTTTAAAAATTTTTAAAAAGGATAGATATAAAATAGGTTCATTATAAGGAGATGAGGTATATGGGTTCGGTGTTTTTAGAAACGATATAGAGAATCGATAATATTTTATAAATTTATTAAATTACTTCCTTGAATTATAAGTATAAAAAAGAATGATCTAAATTAAAGTTTAAAATATCATTTCAGGGTATAGATGTAATATATAACTTTTGGAGTAATTTTATTTCATTGTAAGTGGTACGGCGTGATTTATTGTTTTACGTTTAGTGTCAAAAAGATAGCATGTAACCTTAATATGAGATGGATTTTGTGAATGAAGTGGGGGATATGTATGGTTAATTATTACAATAAAGATATCAAAATTGATAGAACTAATGAGATGCGCACGGATGAAATTTCTAAAATGATTGAAGAGGGTGGACTTGGTGCTGATCAATATTATGTTATAGATAAGTATCAGCCTAACCATAAGAGATTAGTAGAAAATATCGATCAATTTCGGCAAGAATTAGTTCAAATGGATAATGATGATTTAGTAGACATTTTGATTATTAACACTCAAGAAAATACAAGTTCTAAGTATAGCCAAGCATTAATGATTATTAAGCATGAAATAGTCAAAAGAATGAATAACTAAGGTGTAGTCACTAAAAAATTACAATCAAAGCGCACAAGTTAGAAAACATATTTTGCCAATAAATAATTCTATCTTGTGCGCATTATTATATTATTAGCTCATCAAAATAATATTTTTATTAAGTGTATTGTTTTGATTCATAATGTGATGTTTAAAGGTGATTGAATGCTTTTTTAGGTACTTTATTTTTAGGCACTTCTTTATAACTTTGGACATGCCCAAGTTCGGTGTCTAATTTTAAGTAATGATTTGTTTTTAATGGTTTTTCACCAAAACCATTAAAATCTAAATGTCTTTTTTCACCTTTTTTGTTATATCCATTTTGCTTATAATTATATGTGACAAGAGTTTCTCCATCATCACTTTTGTTGTGCTCAACTTTTGTTGGCTTTTGAGTTTTTACATAATATGCTTCATTAGTAATGAGCGGATTTAATTTGGCAAAACTAACAACATCAGGATTGTCCGTATGTTTTTCTGCATAAACTTTCCAGCCAAAAAGGCCGATAAAAACAATGATAATGATAACAAAGATATTTAGAAGTACTTTTACAAACCTGTTCATACTTATTACCTCCTTAAAGTAACTATCTATAATGTAAAAGTTATTTGATTTGTTCGCTATATTTTTAAGTTACAAAAATGCATTTTAATATAACGATTTTGTCATTTTTCATATTCAATTAAATTATATATTTCAAATGGATTATATTACTAGAAATAAAGTGCAAAATATATTTATTTGAAAATAGGGGTATACAAAGGTCTGATTATTCGTTATACTAGGTATTAAGTAATTTAGTTCGTGAAATTGATTTGTAGTTTTATTCTTTTGAATTTACTCCTTTTGATTTTTTAGACAGATTACAAATTTTTGTGCAAAAGCACTTGGAGGATTTTTATTATGAATAACGGTACAGTTAAATGGTTTAACTCAGAAAAAGGTTTTGGTTTTATCGAAGTAGAAGGCGGAAACGATGTATTCGTACACTTCTCAGCAATTAACCAAGACGGCTACAAATCATTAGAAGAAGGACAAGCTGTTGAATTCGAAATCGTTGAAGGCGACCGTGGACCTCAAGCAGCTAACGTTATTAAATTATAATAACGCATAAAAGAAGACGAGCAACGCTCGTCTTTTTTTATTTGTCTTAAAATCGATCTCTGAAGTTATATACATGTATTTACTTTAAAAGGTGTTAATTCAAAGTCAACTTGTTAGTTATGACTCGGATTTGCACCTATTTTTTTACTACCAATAAAATATTAATGACTCTTGCAAGATTGCTTAGCATTAATACATCATTTGAAGCCAATTTTATAAAAGAATGGTAATAGCCACAAACAGCAGCATAAAAATTAATTTTTGGGTGTATGGCATGTAGAATAATTTTTAACATCATTTTGGGTTGAAATAGAGCCTTTTTTAAGTACTTCAATGAGAAATTACATATAAATACGTTGTATTTTGACGAGACGCTTGAGGGAACAGGACAAGTTGAAGACTACAAGCTGAAGTTGTCCCCTAAGAAAGTGAGCCAACAATACGAAATATTGAATAATAAAATAGCTATGAAAAAATCTATTGTCATAGATTTCTTCATAGCTAATCTTAGTATGTTTTTTACACCGTTCAAGTTGTTGAAGCATTGCTACTTTCACTTAAATAGATTTAATATTATACTTCACGCGTATTATCCGCTTTATTTTTTGTTTTTATCAGTAGTGTTAATATAAAACCAATAATTAATAATAGCGTAGTGAATGCAAATGCTGCGTCGACACCTTGTACAGTCGCTTGTTGTGCAATATCTGCTTTGGACTGATGCTTACTTGGAACATAGTTTGTACGAACAATTGCCATAATTGTAATCATAATGGCAGTACCAATCGCACCTGCAATAATTCTTAAAGAATTAATAATCGCAGTACCGTGTGAAATATTTTTACTTTCTAATGCGTTAATACCAATTGTATTCAGTGGCATTATAATCAATGCTACAGCAAACATTCTTATAGCGTAAATGACGACAATATACCAATAAGGTGTGTCTGAAGTTAAGAAACAATGTAGTATTGTCATAAAAATTAAAAGGACAAATCCAGGAATCGCCAATACTTTCAAGCCATATTTATCATATATTTTCCCTGTATAGACGGACATAAATGCGTTGACTACTGCGCCTGGTAAGATAACAAGGCCTGACAAAATTGCAGATAGACCTAAGCCTGATTGGACATAAATTGGAATCAATAATGCTGGGCCTACAATTCCGATAAATAATACCATAGACGCAAATGCAGATAGTGAAAATGTACGATTTGTAAATACGCGCATATTTAATAGTGGATTATCGATTCTAATTTGTCTTGTTACGAAAATGGTAACAATCAAGATTCCCACAATAAGTGAAATAATAACGATTGGTGATGTGAAACCTAAGTTGCCTGCGCTGCTAAAGCCGTAAAGCATTAAACCAAAACCTAATGTTGAATATATAACAGAAGTTTTGTCTAATTGTGTATGTTTGGTTTCGTTATTACTTTCTACAAATATTGCGCCTACAATAAATGCGATAATCGCAATAAAAGCTACCACAATAAATGGTGCTCTCCAGCTAAATGTATCAATTAAAAATCCGGTTAAGGTTGGTCCGATTGCTGGGGCTGATTGTGCTACTATACCGGTAAGTCCCATTGCAAATCCACGTTTCTCAGAAGGGAACAGTGTAAATACAGTGAATTGCATAAGCGGTAAAAGTATCCCTGCACCAATCGCTTGAATTACACGTGCAAACATGAGTAAGCCAAATGTAGGTGAAAGTGCTGCAATGATTGAACCAATTAAGAACGCACTCATAGAAAAAATATAGAGCGGTCTTGTGTGAAATCGATCCATAAGAAAGGCTGTTAGTGGAATCATGATACCATTCACTAACATAAAGCCTGTAATCAACCATTGAGCAGTTGTGTCAGTTATTTCTAATCCCGTAATAATTGCTGGTAGTGCGGTGTTGAGCAATGTTTGATTTAGCATCGCTACAAAAGCACTACTTAGCATAACTAATATAATCGTATTTCTTTTTTTATTAGATATAACATTCTCCGACATTATAAATGCATCTCCTTTTTATAACATCCCATCGATAAATTTTAATTATTTTAAGTTAGCAAAGCAAACCATTCGGTTTAAAAAATTAATATTTTTTGCAAAGAATTTTTAGAAAAAATGAATGCATAGATAATATAGGTTGGAATCGCTTGTTTTAGAGGTAACATAGATCACTGTTGTTTTATTAATGGAAAAAGCTACGTTGTTTGCATGATTGCGCAAACAGCGTAGCTTTTTTAAATAGATGGAGCGATTAATCGAAACGAATCATTTCAGATACATATAAAGCGATACGTATGTTTAAGGAATGAACAGGGTCTTCTATATTTGTGCCAATCATATTACTGCATTTATTGATTCTATATTTTACAGTATTTCTGTGTATAAATATTTTATCTGCCGTTTTTGTTATATCGCATTGATTATCCATGTACACTTTTAAAGTTTGTTTTAATTCTAAATCTTTTTTTTGTTTTGGATAACTCAGTGGGCCCAAAGTATGTTTTACGAAAGGTAATAGCTTTTCTTGAGGGATAAGTTGTAATAGCTCCTGAATATCTTTGGAATGATATTGTGAGATAAAAGTTTTTGCATGATTTAGCAGTTCATTTTCAAAGGCCTCATTTGCTTCAAAAAAGGAAGAAGGTAACTGTGTGAATTCTGTTACTTCATTTCCGATACCAAATGAAATCGTATCATCAAAGTACTCACTATAACTTTGTTGTATTTTTTTTAGGTATTCAAAGTAATATTCATGTCGATTTTGGATTAATATCGCAAAACGATCGTTACTCGGTAATTTATAAACGCTGATATAAGAATCAATATCAGTTAATTTATGCTTTAACCAAAGGAATGTGAGATGGTGCCGCTCATTTAAGTAGTAACTATTTTCTAGATTATTTTTGGTGTCAATGCCGCAAATGATAATTTGATAATAGTCAGAGGGATAAATATAATATTGTCTTAATAAATCAGCATGCTTTTTGATCGAAAGGGTTTGATCGTTTTGATTATTGACTAACGATTCGAAAAATCGATTAATATCATTTTCTTCGGCCTCTTGTATTTTGGTGTTTTTGTATAAGGCGAAACTTAACACGCTGACTACTTGTTCGAGTGTTAATAAACTAAAGGGGTAGGAAAGCTTATTAACTTGAGAAACCATTAAATAGTATGGAAAGTATGTGTAACCTAATACTTTGAAAATTACATGGTCTTTATTTTCAAAGACGAGGTTATTTTTATCATATGTTAGCGCATCTTGATAATGGTTCATGAAATACTTGGTATGTTCAGCCATTAAAGCGTTACCTTGTCTATAATGACGACTGTATGCTTCAGGTGCTTTGAAAGGATCGAATAGAATGATAGGTACACCTAAGAGTTTGCTCATGCGCTCAATCATAGTATCAATACTGAAGCCTTTGATTAATAATTGGTTTAATTCTTGTTGTACTTGTAATGCATAATTTAACTTTCCAGTTTCAGAGTCAGAAATAAATGAAGAAATCTCGTGTGTAATTTCACCTAAGTTCCAACTTTCTGGTATTTCAATTAATGGGAATTCGATAGCATCCGCAAAATCAATGACATCTTGCTCGATTTCGTGTAAAAATCTTGAAACTTTGATTCCAAGTCCAGCAGTGTGTATATCATTTAAATCTTTAATTAACTTTTTTAAGTTATCTTGATTATCTTGAAACAAGACACCGGTTGTTAAAATAAAAGAATTATTTGAAGTAAAATGCTTAATATCATTATTTTCAGTAATGTCTAAATTTGTCACTTCTGCTGATAAATCTCCGTTGCTATTTAACAATTTTAAGCCTTTAAATTGGGGAACGGATAAAATTTCGTTTAGAGTAGTCATAATTATGTCCTCCGCTTCTGATTTACACAATCACTAGTAATGAAAATGCATGAAAATATATATAATGATAAATTCTATTTGTCTGTATTTATCTTAAAAAACAGGGTTTTTGTCAATTTGTGATAACGATTGTTCAAAATGTTCAAAAAATTTAATGTATATCATTAATTATACACTTATTTTGTTCGATTCCTATAATTTTATTGTTTAGAAATGTCATTAATAACAAAGAAAAACGCTTACACTCGTACTACACTTATAACTGAAGATTATACAACTAGTTATTAGCTTGTTAAAGTAAAGGAGATAAAAATAGAATGGGAAGACAGGAGAACAATGCGGCATTATCACAAGCGGTTTTCGAGAAGCGCGGTTATAATAAAGATATAATGCCTAAGACACCGACACAAAGAAATAACTCCGCATTTAACTTTTTCACACTATGGATGGGTGCTGTCCATAATATACCTAACTATACTGCAGTTGGGGGATTCTTATTATTAGGACTATCGCCATTACAAGTCATATTTGCATTAATATTAAGTTCTTTTGTAATCGCTTTATTATTAGTTAGTAATGGTTATGCTGGTTCTAAATACGGTATTCCATTTGCTATGCATTTACGTCATACATATGGTGATGTAGGCGCGAAGTTACCTGGTATCCTACGTGGCGTTGTCGCAGGTATCGCTTGGTTTGGTCTACAAACGTTTGCGGGGTCACAAGCACTATTAATACTATTAAATAAAATATTCCCTGGTTTTGCGGATATTGGACAAGGCATATCGATACTTGGTATTTCTGTTCCAGGTCTCATTGCATTTTTAATATTTTGGGCTATTAGTTTTGCAATTGGATTTGGTGGAGGAGATATTTTAAATAAATTCACAGCTATATTAAATCCACTTATTTATATTGTCTTTGGTGGTATGGCTATCTGGGGCGTTATGGCTGCTGGTGGCGTTGGAAATATTTTAGATTATGAAATTTCTACAAAATCTAGTGGTATCATTTACCCAGCGATTTTATCCTTTATTTTAATTATCAACTCGCTATTAGGTGTGTGGGCAGGACCTGGTGCAAGTGTTTCTGATTTTACGCAAAATGCAAAATCTACTAAAACACAAGTGGTTGGTCAAATTTCAGGTATTGTAGTTGCCCACATTTTATTCGCGATTGCTAGTGTGTTCATCATTATTGGTGGCTCGATTTATCTTGGACATCAAGAATGGAATATCCTAACAATTATTAATGAATGGAGCAACTTCTGGGCGATTCTGATATCTACTGGTGTGCTATTGATGACGACGATTTCAACAAATGCGACGAGTAATATCATCCCAGCAGCATATCAACTCACTGCACTTTTACCAAAATGGATTTACTATCGTCGTGGTGTAATTATTGCCTCGGTATTGAGTATAGTCATTATGCCGTGGAAGATGATGGAAGAGGAAGATAGTATTTTCTTATTCCTAAACGCGATAGGTGCTATTCTTGGTCCGGTAGCAGGTGTTATGATTGTTCATTTCTATATTGTGTCTAAATGTCACATTGATATAGATAAGTTGTATTTTGATTTGAAAGAAAAAGAGCACAAAATACCACGTATTAATATTTCTGCATACGTCGGAACGGTTGCTGGTGTCATCATTTCACTATTAGGATTTTTACCAGCATTTACAGTGATATCAGACTTTTCTTGGTTTATAGGCTTTGTCATTGCCGGTGGTGTTTACTTAATTTTACATTATGTATTCCATGCAGAAAGAAGAAAAAAAGGAGGAGCAGATTATAATGAAGTATGATTTGATTATTAAGAATGGTTTAGTCATTTTAGAAGACGGAGAGCAACAAGTTGAAGTCGGTGTTAAAGACGGTAAAATTGTCGCTATTGGTCAAGCATTGGGAGAAGCTGAACAAGTTATTGACGCACAAAATCAAATTGTTTCACCTGGTATGGTGGATGCGCATGTGCATATAACTGAGCCAGGCGGTGGCTATCGTGATGGTTGGGAAGGATATGTTACAGGGACAAATGCTGCTGCTAAAGGTGGCGTGACTTCATTTGTGGAAATGCCATTAAACCAAGTTCCAGCTACAACTGACAAAGCGTCTATCCAAGCAAAATTTGATGCTGGAAAAGATGAATTATCAGTGGATGTTGCAAGTTATGGTGGTTTAGTACCATATAACTTAAACGGTGGTATTCAAGAATTAGATGAAGCAGGTGTTGTGGCTTATAAAGCTTTCTTAGCAACATGTGGTGACCGTTCTATTGAGGGTGACTTTGAAAATGTTGATGATTATTCATTATATGAAGGTATGAAGCAAATTGCTAAGACTGGCAAAATTTTATCAATTCATTCTGAAAATGCGGCAATCACTGATCGATTAGGTGAGATCGCAAAAGAAAATGGTGAAACGACATTAAGTGCTTACGTGGATAGTCGTCCGGTATTTACAGAAGTTGAACCAATTCGTAAAATTATTTTATTTGCTAAGGAAACGGGCTGTCGTGTGCACATTGTACACGTTGCTTGTGAAGAAGGCGTTGATGAAGTCATCAAAGCACAGCAAGAAGGTGTAGACATTACTTGTGAGACATGTACACACTACTTGTACTTCTATAAAGAAGAATTAGATGACATTGGACCAGTTGTTAAATGTTCTCCACCAATCCGTGAGCAATCTCGTTTAGAGGGAATGTGGAACCGCGTATTAAACGGTGATATTAGTTTTGTAACATCTGACCATTCACCTTGTACGCCAGACTTAAAAGATACTGACAATGCATTTGAAGCATGGGGTGGTATTGCTGGATTACAAAACAACGTAGACATTTTATTCGACGAAGGTGTTCAAAAACGTCAAATGCCATTAACAAAATTTGCTGATATTATTGCGACAGCACCAGCAAAACGCTTTGGTTTAGATACAAAAGGTAGTATTGCAATCGGTAAAGATGCTGACTTCGTATTTATTAAACCAGACGCACCTTATACATTACAAGCTGAAGATTTAGCTTATCGTAACAAAATGAGTCCATATATCGGTCGTGAAATTGGTGCTCAAGTCACACGTACAATTTTAAGAGGACAAGAAATTTATAGTGATGAAGCAGGTATTTCAGACAAACGTATTGGACGTTTTATCTAAAAGTTTCTTGAAAAGCTTGAAGTTAAGGATGTTGGAATATTAAAATCAAGTTCAACAAGGATTAATCCGTTTACTAAATGGATTGGTCCATACTGTCGACAAAGTCTCTGACTTTGTTGGCAGTTTTTTTATGCGCGCTTTCTAGGGACACTACCTTAGCTGTAGTCTTTCGCTAGTGTGGTTACCACAGGAGTAGGTATAAACCACTGCCAATATCACTCAAAATGATTACAATATATCAATCAAATCAGTGAGACAAGTGATTCAAAGAAATAGAAGTAAATGTAGCAGACCATTGATATTTAGGGTAGAGCTGAAGATTTGAAATTTGTTAATACTGTAAAGAAACAAAAACTGATCCATTTATTAACGGGACTATTTTTTGTTTTCACAAGCTCTGAACTCGGTTTGAGTGAACGACTCTAGGGAATAATATTACATATTACATTTTTAAGTATCTACATATATCGCTTTTAAAGTGATTGGAGCTTAAAGTCATATTACTTTGATCACAACGTATGGTGAGGTGCTTTAAAGCAAAGGGGTTGTAATATTTGGAAAAATTAATTTCTTTTTCGGATTGGTTATGGGGTTATCCACTTGTACTCCTGCTTTTGTTTGCAAGTGTATTTTTGACAGTCTATTTAAATTTTATTCAATTTAGGCATTTTTTCTATATGCTCAAACAAACATTTGGGAGTGTTAATAAAAGACCTAGAGGGGAAGGAACAATTACACCACGTCAGGCTTTAACTTCCGCCTTATCTTCAACTGTAGGTGCAGCTAATATCGTGGGTGTACCTACTGCGATAATGATGGGTGGGCCTGGTGCGGTATTTTGGATGATGGTTATCGCTTTTTTAGGCATGGCTTTAAAATTTAGTGAGAATGTCTTAGGTGTCCACTATCGTGAGCAAAATAAAAAAGGTGAGTTTGTGGGCGGTCCGACTTATTACATGAAAAAAGGCTTTAAAAACAAGAAGTTAGGCACAATTTTTTCGTTGATATTTGCCTTTGCGCTGATGATTGAAATTGTTCCAAGTATTATGGTTCAAGGTCATTCTGCGGCGAGCACGATGAAGGATACATTTAATGTGCCTATGGCGGTTTCTGGTGTTATATTAGCAGTTCTTGCTGCACTCGTCGTTTTTGGCGGTGTGAAACGTATTGCTTCGTTTGCTGAAAAAATTGTACCAATCATGGTTGGGCTTTACTGTTTTTTTGGTTTTTTAATCATTTTAATGAATATTAGTCATGTCCCTAATGTTATTTGGTTAGTGATAGAACAGGCATTTAATCCTACGGCAGCTGTAGGAGGTACATTTGGTGCAGCATTAGCTACTACAATTCGTTGGGGCTTTGCGAGAGGGATTTATTCTAATGAAGCTGGTCTTGGTACATCGTCAATTGCGCATGCAGCTGCAAAAACGGACCACCCAGTTCGACAAGCTTTCTGGGGTATCAGTGAAATTGTGGTAGACACGTTAATCATTTGTAGTACCACTGGTTTTGTTGTTTTAGTTTCAGGTGTTTGGAAAGCGAGTGATGCGAAAGCACAGTCTGCAGCGTTAACTGCCAGAGCATTTGAAAATACTTTTGGTCAATTTGGAAGTATGATGGTATCTATTTCGATGATGTTCTTCGTATTTTCAACCGTTGTAGTAGTTATTTTTTATGGATCAAGAATGGCAGAATTTTTATTTGGACTTACGGCAGGTTGGGTGATGAAAACAATATATGTGCTTTCGATGATCGTAGGTGCGTTAGGTGCTGCACAACAATTGTGGGACTTGCTTGATTTGGCACTTGCAGCCGTATTGATTCCAAACGTTATCGCAGTGATAATGTTATCGCCCAAAGTGAAATCGTTAACCACTGATTTCTTTAAAAATTATAAATAAACCTTATTAATATAAAAAGTACCAAACCTCATACTTGTCATTACTAAAAGGAAATATTGGCTTTAACTTTTAGTACGATGCATCATGAATGAGTGTTATGGTACTTTTAATTGTTGATGATATTTATGATTTCGGGCTCTGAACTGGTAAATGATGTGTCGTATTATAGTCTAGGATGTGCGTGTTATTGTCGTTAATTTCTAATGTACTGAAACTACCATTAGCAAGTCTAGTAATACCAGTGCCGATTGCTCCATTAGAAAAATAATAGAATATAGCATTAATAAAGGCGCCATGAGAGATAATTAAAATATTTTTATTTGTGTGATCTTGATGTACGGTCTGAATCCCCTTTAAAAAACGTTCGGTAACCATTGCTTCAGTTTCTTTGTTTGGATATTCACGATTCGGAAAACGCGCATCTCGTTCGTAATAAGTAAGGCCTTCTGCATCTCCAAATGCAACTTCAATAAATGATTCCTTTTCATAAAGCGGTATGTTTAACTTTTGTTGAATAATTTGTCCAGTTTCTTTAGCTCTTAGTAATGGGCTCGTAATCATGAGGTCCCATTCATTTTGAAGTAAGGAAGTGCCACAAGCTTGCGCTTGTTTTATGCCTGATTCATTCAATGGGATGTCTGTTCTGCCCTGTAATTTACCAGCAATATTCCAATCTGTTTCTCCATGTCTAATAAAACATATTTTTGTCATTATAAATCAACCTTTACCTTGATGTGTTTTAAGCAGTATCTCTTTGATATTATTAACGATTTTTCTATTTATTATGGTATAACACGAATTAAATTTCCACTTATTATAAATAATCATAACACGTTTGCTTGTGTTAGATGGTGAAACACATATCAACAGGCGTTGGTTTCAAGAACCCTGTGTTTATGAAATGATGCATGATCATGATTGGTGTGATTATGCTGAAAGATTGTATATCATATTGCGATTGATAGGTCAAAAGACTAATGTGCATTAAGTTTCCAGTACTGTGTCAACTTTTGCTAATTCGATCGTTGTTGCAATCATCACATTAATACCTTTTTCGATTTGGCTATCAGTTACAGACTCTTTTGGCGAATGACTAATGCCATTTTTACATGGAATAAAAATCATACTTGTAGGACAAATGGGTGCGAAATTCATCGCATCATGACCAGCACCACTATACATATAGCGATATTGATATGCTAGTGCCTTACAACCGTCTTCAGAAATCTTAGCAATCGCTTGATTAAATTGTCGAGGTTGATCCTGACCTAAATCTTCTAATTCATAATCTGCTTGACGTTTTGTGGTAATGGTTTCGATGTGCGTTTTCATCTCTTCGACAACTTTTTCTCGAATATCTTCATCTTTTCCTCGAATATCGATGAGTAGTGTGACTTCACCAGGAATTGCATTCATTGTATTAGGATAAACGTTGGCATACCCCACAGTCGTTACTATCCCCTTATCATGATAAGCCTGACCTAAGGCTTCGATTTTTAAAATGACTTCAGCAGCAGTAGTCAATGCGTCTGTACGCATCGGCATAGGTGTTGATCCTGAGTGGCTAGTAATACCAGCTATTTGTAACTTGAAGCGGTGTGGTGCAGCAATGTGTGTGACGATGCCAATATCTTTTTGATTATTTTCAAGAATTGGACCTTGTTCAATATGTAATTCTAAAAATGCTTTGATTTTGTTTCTTTCAAATAATGCTGCTTTACCGTTCATATCTTGCGCTAAAGGTGCAACAATATCGTAAAGTACGTTGCCATCGTTATCTTTGATAAATTTCATATCATCTTTTGTCATTTTACCAGTAAGGTATTTACTTCCTAAAGTTGCTTCGTTGAAACGTGTAGATTCTTCGCAAGCAAATGCAATAATTATAATGGGATGATCCGTTTCTATATGATGCGCGTTTAAATGTTCGACTACTTCCAGTGCACCAAGCACACCTAATAGACCGTCATATTGGCCGCCATCCTTTACAGTATCGATATGTGAGCCTAGTACAATTGGTTTTAAAGAAGGATGCTTTCCTTCTCTACGTGCAATAACATTACCAAAGAAATCAAAGTAAACATCTAAACCTGCCTTTTGACATAACATTGAAAATTTTAAGGCTGCGACACGTTCTGGATGACTAAAAGCAATGCGGTTAATCCCCCCGTTTTTGGGGTTGCGAGCAAAATTATTAAATGTTTGAAAATTTTCTATTACATTTTGTAAGTTCATCATTTATCCCCTTCGATATTCAGTTTAATTTGATTCAAAAATTGAATAACTCGTTCATATACTGCTTTACTCGTTGAGTTAACTTCACGATCAAAATCATGGCTGTCTAGGTCTAAACGTTCAAAGTGACTCGTTTCAATTAATCTAGCTATATATTCACTTTCACTATAAGGTACATCAGGATCTCCTGTACAGTGTACAATGAACATAGGAGGGAAGTTTTTCATTTCTTGTGGTGTGATATTATAAGTACTTTGTGTAGATGATTGAATCCCTAAATAGGACATCCAACGTGCTTGACCACGAACATATAAGTAAATTGGATATCTTGTTTGCAACGGCGCAGATGTTAATGGTTTAGATTGAATCAATTGATTTAATATTTTCGGTGTAATTTGTGTAGATAGCGCTTGATATTGTTTATTTGGCTTCAAAAAGGCAGGCACATGTACACGCGAGTAACCATAGAAATCAATGATACTATCAACTTTACGATGACGTGCGACAAGCATAGCTAAAAATGCACCGGCTGAACGTCCGAAGGTAATCAGTGGCAACGAAGGATAAAGTGATTTTAAATGATCGTAGTTACTCAGTGCATCTTCAATAATCGTATCAATATGACTTTCTGGGGCAAGTCGATAGGAAACCATTATTAAGTGATAGGATTCGGATAAAATATCTATATACGCTTGCGGTAAATCGTTTGGTTGTCCAAAAATGAGTCCGCCACCATGAAAGTACATAATGACGCCTTTAGGGCTTTGGTTTTTAGCTGCTATGATGGAATAAGGTAATGGAAAACCATCCTTTGATAGACAAGTAGCTTTTTGTTGAGTCAAATTGACCTAGCCTCCTATTAGATATATTTTGCTAAATATATTATCTCAAATAAAAAACACGACGTATTTGTATAAATCGAATAAAAGTAAAGAACATTATTGTTAGAATTGTGAATGATAAGTCATATGTAAACGCTTATAATTGTATGTGAAATGAAAAAGGAGTTGAATTACATGGACATCCGATCTTCTTTTGAGGCTCTAGACAAAAAATTCACTGCGTTTGGCGGTTTGACTGGTGGAGGCATCACGCGTCTACTTTATTCTAAAGAATGGTCAAATGCTGTACAAGCATTGAAAGAAACACTAGAAAAAGATGGATTTGAAACAGAATTCGATAGCATCGGCAACTTAAAAGGACGTATTGAAGGTAGTAAATACCCTGAAGAAACAATTATGTCCGGTTCTCACATTGACACAGTTGTTGAAGGTGGTCATTTAGATGGTCAATTTGGTGTGTTAGCTGCTGTTGTTGCGATGCAGTCACTTAAAGCCGAATATGGCCAACCATTACGTTCATTAGAAATTTTAGCTTTAGCGGAAGAGGAAGGTAGTCGTTTCCCATTTGCTTTCTGGGGAAGTAAAAACTTCTTCAACTTAGCTGATAAAGCTGATGTAGATTCAATTGCTGATGGTGAAGGTGTTGCTTTTAAAGAAGCGATGCGTGAATGTGGCTTTGATTATCGAACAGCAGATAATGATTATAGTTACATAAAATCATTTATCGAAGTGCATATTGAACAAGGTAAAGTATTAGAGACGGAAAATAAATCAATTGGTGTCGTTAACGGCATCGTTGGTCAAAAACGTTATACGATTAAATTAAAAGGTGAAGCAAACCATGCAGGTACGACACCGATGGGCTTGAGAAATGACGCAGTTGTAGCTTTCAGCAAAATTGCTAATCAATTAACAGATCGTGCGCGAGAAATAGGGGATCCATTAGTCATTACATTTGGTCGTGTAGACCCAGTGCCGAATACAGTTAATGTGGTTCCAGGAGAAGTTACGTTCTCTATTGATTGTCGTCATATTAATCAAGATGAGTTAAATCAATTTGCAGAAGAAATTGATGCATGTATTAAACGTGTATCTGAAGAAGAAGGCGTGCAATGCGACATCGATTTATGGATGGATGAAGCACCGACTTTGATGGATGAACGCTTGGTTAAAGAAGTTCAAAATGCTGCTGAAACAGTAGTGGGTGAATCAAAGTGGAAATTAATGCCTTCTGGTGCAGGTCACGATTCTCAAATTTTTGCTAAATATGTGCCAACATCAATGTTGTTTGTACCATCTATTAATGGTGTGAGTCACAACGTTGAAGAAGAGACAAATGTAGAAGATTTAGTTAAAGGTATCGAAGTGTTAAAACAAGTATTATATAAACTTGCTTATAAAGAATAATACTTAGTCATAGACACCTAGAACAACATCATTGGGCTATATAAATAAACATGGTTCAACAAACTTTTTATAGAGAAAAGCAAAAAAGATTTTAAATACAGATAAAGAAAAGGAGCATTTTATTTATGGGTTATATTAATCATAATCAAGGATATAGAGAAGGTTTATTAGAAACACGTTCAGTAATTAAAAAAGATAACTATGCAGTCATCACACCAGATGGTTTAGTAAATAATGTTGTACCTGGTTTTGAAGATTGTGACGTAACGATTTTAGGTTCACCAAGACTTGGTGCGCGTTTCGTAGACTACCTCGTAACATTGAAAAATCAAGGTGGAAATAGACAAGGATTTGGTGGAAATGGTGTTCAAACATTCATCTATGTTGAATATGGAAACATCAACGCGTATGCAGATGATAAAAAATATGAGTTGAGTGCAGGTGGTTATTTATATGTACCATCTCATCAAGTAATGACATTTGAAAATAGCAATCAAAATAATGACAGCCGAGTATTCTTATATAAAAAACGTTATCAACCTTTAGAAGGTTATACGCCAGAAGTTGTAACTGGAAACGTTAATGATATGGTTCAAGAGCCATATGAAGGCATGGAAGAAGTTAAAATTCTTGATTTGCTACCAAAAGAATTAGCATATGATATGAATATTCACATCTTGTCATTTAAACCAGGTGCTTCACACGGTTATATTGAAACACACGTTCAAGAACATGGGGCTTATGTATTAAGTGGACGTGGTATGTACAACTTAGACAACGAATAGCAACCAGTTGATAAAGGTGATTATATCTTTATGGGTGCTTATGCACCACAAGCAACTTATGCTGTTGGTTTAGACGAACCATTCGCTTACATCTATTCCAAGGATGCAAATAGAGATATAGAAATTTAAGGAAGGTTGTTAGTCATGGAAGAGGGAGCATTAATATACGTCGAACGTGGTAAACTACGCCAATTATTTAAAGAGAAATTAACACACGCAGGTTTACCTGACGCGCAAGCTGAAAAAACAGCAGATCTGATGATATTTGCTGACGAACGAGGCATTCATTCACATGGCTCAGTTCGAATGCAGTATTATGCAGAACGAATTGCTAAAAAAGGTTTTAATTTGGAACCAGATTTGAAATTTACGAAGACGGGTCCTTCAGCAGGCACATACTTCGGCGATAATGCTGTTGGCCATTATGTTGCATATCAAGCGATGGAAGAAGCGATCAATTTAGCAAAATCCAGTGGTATCGGCATGGTAGGTATTCAAGAGATGGGGCATAGTGGTGCCATTGGCTATTTTGCAGAACAAGCTGCAAAACAAGGTATGGTTGCATTAACCGTATGCCAATCTGACCCAATGGTCGTACCATTTGGTGGTACAGAATCTTATTTTGGTACGAATCCAATCGCTTTTGCGTCACCACGAAAAAGTGGTGATCCTATATTGTTTGATATGGCAACAACGGTACAAGCGTGGGGGAAAATATTAGACGCACGCTCAAAAAACAAATCAATACCTGATACATGGGCAGTGGACAAACATGGTGAACCTACTGCAGATCCTTTTGAAGTAGCTGCGTTATTACCTGTTGCCGGACCAAAAGGTTACGGTTTGATGATGATGGTAGACATATTAGCAGGTAGCTTGTTAGGTTTACCGTTTGGTAAGCATGTCACTTCAATGTATGAAGATTTAAGTCAATATCGTAGATTAGGACAATTTCATATCGTAATTAATCCAGCATATTTTGGTGATGAAACACAGTTTTTAACACAGGTTTCTGACATGGTAGATGAGTTGCATGACGTTAAACCTGCTAAAGGTTTTGATCAAGTGTATTATCCAGGTGAGATTCAAGAAGAAGTTAAAAAACAATATGCAGAGCGAGGTATTCCAGTTCCGCAAGAAATTTATGATTATTTAATATCTGATGACATATATTAGGAAGTAATAAAAAGAAGTGAACGAGATAATTTAATGTAATAAATGGTGACTTATGACATTTAGCATGGTGCGTCTTTAGTAACTTCTTTTTTTACTGCTTGAAAACACAAATTTTAATGAAATATAACACAATAATAGTAATAAGGAGGTTGTAATATGCGTGTTTCTAAAAATGATTTATTTGATTTAATGAAAAATAAACTAGTTAAAGCAGGATTAAATGAAGATGCTGCAAAGGATGTCGCTGATGTTTTGACTTTTGCAGACCATAGAGGTATTCATTCTCATGGTGCAGTCAGAGTGGAATATTATGCGGAACGTATTGCTAAGGGAGGTATTACTGCTAACCCTGAGTATCAATTTGAGCAAACAGGTCCTTCGACAGGTGTTTTTGAAGGGGATAATGGCCCTGGACATCAAGCTGCGAAACAAGCGATGGAAAAAGCAATTGCAATGGCAAAAGAAAATGGTGTCGCAGTTGTTGGTGTGAAACATATCTCTCATAGTGGTGCCTTAGGTTACTTTGTGGAAATGGCATCTAAAGCAAACATGGTTGGTTTAAGTATGTGTCAATCTGATCCAATGGTCGTACCGTTTGGTGGTACAGAACCTTATTTTGGTACAAATCCAATTGCATTTAGTGCGCCGTCTAATGATGAGAGAATTATTACATTTGATATGGCGACAACAGTACAAGCATGGGGCAAAGTGCTCGATGCTAGAGCCAAACATCAATCTATTCCAGATACTTGGGCAGTAGATGCTAACGGCGAGCCAACAACAAATGCAAGAGATGTTCATGCACTAGTTCCAGTGGCAGGTCCAAAAGGTTATGGTTTGATGATGATGGTAGATATCTTGTCTGGAAGCCTGTTAGGTGTGCCACATGGTGTTCATGTTTCATCTATGTACAAAGACTTAACTAAAGGTCGTGACCTAGGACAATTACACATCGTCATTAACCCTGCATTTTTTACTGACTTAGATCAATTTAAATCACGTATTTCAACGATGTTAGATGAACTAAAAGCGCAACCAGCTGCTGAAGGATATGGAGAAATATTCTATCCAGGTGAACGTGGACGCTTACGTAGTGAAAAATACGATGAAAAAGGCATTGAAATAGTTGATGAAATTTACGATTACTTAGTGTCAGAGGATGTACACTTTGATCGTTATCATGGAAAAAATAGATTTGCAGAATAATAACGGAGGAATAGTATGTTATACACAATAATTAAAGAAAACACGTACCAAGATTCGATTGTATTAATGTTGTTATCGAATAAATTGTCTGCTATTGATGGTGTGAACCAAGTTTCAATTATGATGGGCACGCCTGCCAATAAGGATATTTTCAAATCATCAGGATTTGACACTGAAGCATTAGATAATGCAAAACCTAATGACATCGTTGTGATCGTAGATACTGATGATGAATCTAAAGTTGATGAAGTTAATGAACAAGTTGATGCAGAACTCAAAGGTAAAGGTGAAGAGGATGACAAGTCTAAAAAGCAAGACGAAGCTTCAAACTGGAACCGTGCTTTAGAATTAGCAAACAATCCAAACTTGGCATTAATTTCAATTCCTGGTCAATATGCAGCGATGGAAGCTGAAACTGCTTTGAAAAACAATTTAAATGTATTTATGTTTAGTGATAACGTTGCAAAAGCTGACGAAGTGCGCTTAAAACAAATGGCGCATGAAAAAGGATTATTAGTGATGGGGCCTGACTGTGGTACAGGGATAATCCATAGCCTACCACTTGCATTTACTAACACAGTGAACGAAGGTGACATTGGTGTTATCGGTGCTTCTGGTACAGGTATCCAAGAAGTGACTACTATCATTGACCGTGAAGGCAAAGGTGTGACAAATGCAATCGGTACTGGCGGTCGTGACTTATCAACTGAGGTTGGTGCGATTACGATGTTAGATAGTATAAAAGCATTAAATGCCGATCCTAAAGTTAAAGTCATTACTGTTATATCTAAACCACCAGCTAAAGAAGTCGAAGAAAAAGTATTAAATCTTCTACGTAATATTGAAAAACCTGTGGTTACCTTATTCTTAGGTTCTAAACCAACTTACACAGAAGAAAATATCTATCATGCATATACTTTAGAAGAAGCGGCACGCGTATCTGTCCAACTATCTAATGATGAAACGCCGCAATTTAACCCAACTTTTAAGGAAAATCTTGGTATTAAATTTGCTGACAATCAAGACGGCATCAAAGGATATTATTCAGGTGGTACTTTAGCTTCAGAAGCAGCAATGTTAGTGAAGGATACTTTAGGCGACGCTTCAGGTGAAGTAACACCAGAAGGATTCTCATATAAAGGTGGAAACCATGAAATTATCGACTTAGGCGATGACATTTATACACAAGGTAGACCACATCCAATGATTGATCCATCGAAACGCATTGAAATGTTAGAAACATCATCTGATGATCCATCAACTGCTGTAATTATGTTAGATAATGTTATTGGTTATGGTAGTCATGATGATATGGCTAGCGAACTTGCACCGACAATCAAAACGATTTTAGACAAAGTTAAAGCTAATGGTCGTTCATTAGCAGTGCTTGCTACAGTTGTTGGTACGAAACATGATCATCAAGGGTATGATAATCAAGTTAAAACTTTAAAAGAAGCTGGTGCGATTGTTTGTGAAACAAACGACCAAATGGTTCGTACTGCGCTTAACTTAGTTGGCAGCAGCGTAGCACAACCAAAATTATCAACGAAATCATTTGATTCAGAACCTGTAGATTTAACTGTCGATGAAAAAGTGATGAATTTAATAAACATGAAACCAAGCGTGATTAACATTGGATTGAAGAGCTTTACTGAAGCAATCCAAGCAAGCGATGCACCAGTCGTGCAATTCAACTGGCGTCCAATTGCAGGAGGAGACGAAAAATTAATGAAAGTACTGCAATTCTTAAACAATTATGAAGGAGAGACGGTATAAAATGGCATATAAAACAATAGATGAAGCTAACCAAGCAGTCATTGATAAGATGATTGCAGCAGCACCATTTTTAGTGGATGTCGTGCCAGCTAAATCTAAAATTCCTGAACTCAAAGAAAACGTATTATTACATGCTGGTCCACCAATTAAATATGAAAATATGACTGATCCTATGCAAGGTTCTTGTGTCGGTGCAATTCTTTTTGAAGGATGGGCAGACAATGAACAAGACGCACGTAAATTGTTAGAAGAAGGTCAAATCACTTTCATCCCTTGTCACCACGTCAATGCAGTTGGTCCAATGGGTGGTATTACATCAGCTAATATGCCTGTACTTGTTGTGGAAAACAGAGAAACAGGTAACGAAGCATATTGCCAAATGAACGAAGGTATCGGCGCAGTATTACGTTTCGGTGCTTATAATGATACAGTAGTCAATCGTCTTCACTGGATGAAAGATGTTTTAGGACCGGTATTAAGTAAGGCATTACACAAAATGAACGATGGTTTAAATGTGAACGTATTAATCGCTAAAGCAATTGCAATGGGTGATGAATTCCACCAACGTAACATTGCAGCTTCATTAGCTTTCTTAAAAGAAGTTACGCCTATCATCTCATCATTAGATGATGTTGAAGCAGAAAAACGTACTGAGGTATTACAATTCTTAGCTGATACAGACCAATTCTTCTTGAACATAGCGATGGCTACAGGTAAAGCTATGATGGATGCAGCACGTACAATTGAGCACGGTACAGTTGTAACAGCGATGTGTCGTAACGGTGAAAACTTTGGTATTCGTATCGCTGGTATGGGCGATGAATGGTTTACTGCACCAGTCAATACACCACATGGGCTATTCTTCACAGGTTACTCTGCTGAAGATGCTAATACTGATATTGGTGACTCAGCGATTACTGAAACGATTGGTGTTGGTGGTATGGCAATGATCGCTGCACCAGCTGTAACTAGATTCGTTGGTACTGGGGGCTTTGATGACGCATTAGATATCAGTAATGAAATGACTGAAATTTGTATTGGTGAGAATCCAAACTTTGCCATCCCTACATGGAACTTTAAAGGTGCTTGCTTAGGTATTGATGCACGTAAAGTTGTTGAAACTGGTATTACGCCAGTTATTAATACAGGTATTGCTCATAAAATTGCAGGTTATGGTCAAATCGGAGCAGGTACCGTTCACCCACCGATTGAATGTTTCGAAAAAGCAATTACGGCATATGCTGAGAAATTAGGTTTTAAAGCGTGATTTTCCACGCAACAGCTATAGGCAATATTGCCCAGGAAATATTGGCAAATCATCAAACCTTTTATGTGCATAGTATATTTAACAAAGGATTCAATATTGTCAATGATGCGCAAGAACTGGTATTTATAGGTACAGATGAAAATGGCATGTTTCCGTTCGGCATATTAATAGATCAACAAACGAAACAAAGTTTGTTAAAAGAGATTGCTTTAAACCAACAAATCTCTATAGGTCCTAACACGATATATATTAGTAAAACGTGCCAACTTGTGTGGCATGTCCCATCATTGCCATTTAAAGACTTCGCTGAAAAGGTAAATAATGATGAACTCAAGCAGAATATATCGACATATGATTTTACGATGTATGAAGAAGGTGACTTTGACCGCCAAACAATGAGCCGAATCATACATGCGCTTAAAGATGAAGATGTTGAAACCGTAGAACATTATTATCGCTACTTAATTGGTAGAGGAAAAGGGCTCACACCCTCTGGTGATGACATTCTAACTGGTATGTTGTTCATTCATTTTACTGATCCTTATATTAGAAAACCAAATTTAGAAAAGTTAAAACAACTACTTGATGAACCATTAACAACACTAGTAGGAGAAACATTTTTAAAATGCGCACAGCAAGGGTTGTTTAGTTCGAAAATATCAGAGTTACAACATGAGCCGTCACTGGCAAATATTGAGCGACTGCTTAAAGTAGGTTCGTCATCAGGAAGAGACACAGTATATGGCATGTTTGTAGCATTAACTTGAAGGAGTGAAACGTATGAGTAAGCGTGTTGTACTTGCTTTAGGCGGTAACGCTATTTTACAACCTAAACAAGAAGCGTCATACGACAATCAATATAAAAACGTGTTTGCTGCTACACGAAAAATGGCAGAGTTGAAAAAAATTGGACATAACGTTGTCATTACACATGGTAATGGACCACAAGTCGGTAATATTATTGCACAAAATGAAGCGGCAAAAGACGTTGTAGATCCACTTCCAATCAATGCATGTAACGCTGAATCACAAGGATTTATTGGTTATATGATGGAAGAATCTTTAAAAAATCATTTACATGCATTAAATATTCAAAGTGATGTGGTAACATTATTAACAATGGTAGAAGTGGATAAAGATGATAAGGCATTTGATAATCCAACAAAACCAATTGGCGTATTTTTTGACGAAATTGAAGCAAAACGCCTAGAAAAAACGCATGGTTTTGTGATGGTAGAAGATGCTGGTAGAGGTTACCGTCGTGTTGTTCCTTCACCAGAGCCACTCGTGATTCACGGTGTCAATCAAATTAAAGCATTGATTGACCAAGCGATCGTTATTTCATCTGGTGGCGGTGGTATACCAGTTTATCGTGATGAAAACGGGAATATTCAAGGTGTGGAAGCGGTTATCGATAAAGACCGCTCTGGTTTAAAACTTGCGCAACAAGTTGAAGCAGACACATTTATGATGTTAACAGATGTATCAAATGTTTGTGTGAACTTTGGTAAACCGAACGAAAAGAAATTAGCAACAATTTCAGTTGAACAAGCAAAAACTTATGTTGCCGAAGGGCAATTCCCTGCAGGAAGTATGTTACCTAAGATTGAAGCTGCGATTCAATTTGCTGAAATGGGTAAAGAAGCGATTATCTGTTCATTAGATGATGCAGTTGAAGCATTAGAGGGTAAAGCAGGTACACGTATTTTATTAAATGTTGAACAATAATGGATGAGTTCTTTAGAAACAATTACTTGCGAATCGTTCAAATGGTTTTCATTTGATCGATTCGTTGTATTATTATATTAAAAGATTTGGAAGAAAGGTGGTATAAGATGACTGAACCCTATCGTATACATAGAATTAAAGAAAATTGGGGCGTAATTTTGGCAATTGTGTTTATTGCTTCTACCTTACGTGCGCCACTCACATCAGTAGGGCCTGTAGTTGATGAGATCAAGCATGTAATGGAAATTAATAACAGTGTTGCTGGCATCTTAACTACTATACCGCTCATTATTTTTGCGATTGTTTCTCCATTAGTATCGAGAGTAACGTCGCGTATCACAATGTCACGTACAATTCTGTACTCTACTATATTACTAATAATTGGATTGTATTTACGTGTAGCTGGTGATTTTACTTTATTTATTATTGGTACATTAGTATTAGGGATAGCAATTGCATTTGGTAACGTTGTACTACCTAGCTATGTAAAATGGTATTTCCCAATGCAAATCGGCATTGCTACGGGCATTTATAGTGGAACTATGAACTTTACAGCAGGCTTAGGTGGCGGGTTAAGCTTCCCATTATCACAAACATCACTCGGTTTTAGGTTGTCACTGTCATTTTGGATTATTCTAGGTATTATCGCGATTATTTTGTGGATTCCTAAAGCACGTCAAGGTGCGCAATTAGAACAACATACAATTGATCAAACACAAGTCAAACATCGTAAGAAAGTCAATATTGTCAAATCTAAATTAGCTTGGATGGTTGCTTTGACGATGGGCTTCCAATCTATGGTATTCTATACCGTTGTCGCATGGGTGCCATCTATATTAGTTGATAGAGGGGTAGATCCATCCACAGCAGGTTATTTATTAATGCTCAATCAATTTTCTCAAGTACCTATGACATTTTCATTTCCAATTATAGCATCTAAATTGAAAGACCAACGTATATTGGTCGTTATTATCACAATTTTATTCTTAACTGGTTTTGGCTTATTCTTTACACAATCATTAGTGTTACTTGTTATTGGTATGGTTATTGCTGGTTTAGCAATGGGAGCATGTTTCAGTTTATGTATGACATTCTTCTCAATCCGTGCACGGACGAGTGATGGTAGTATTTCATTATCCGGTTTTGGTCAATCTGTAGGATACTTAATTGCAGCGATTGGACCATTTTTAATTGGATACTTGCATGATTTCACAGGAAATTGGATATCAGGCATTGTTGCATTATTACTCATGTCATTACTATTCTTTATTTTTGGTTATCCTGCAGCTAAAAATAGAGTTGTAGAAGATGAATAATAGCAAAGACTTAAATTTATAATGAAAAAATTAAAAAGGTACGACACCAATGGTTTTTGATGGGCACCTCTAAAGTTGGACTAAAAATCTAACTTCTGAGATGTGCATCATTTAAGGATTGGAGTTGTACCTTTTTTGATTTATATAGTCAAATGATGTGTTGAAATCTTATGATATCGCATTATTATCATAGTGATTGATAAGTGTTTTAATTGCATTTTCTATATCAAGATTTTTGATAAGGCCTTGAGCAAGAAGGTGAGTTGCAAATGCAGCTAAAAATGTTAAGATATTCTGTTTTTGGATAGCATAACCCATGATACCGATTCTCCATATTTTACCTTTTAACTCTCCAAAGGATCCTGCAATTTCTATGCCATAATTTTTTAATAAACTGTCTCTGAATGCTATATCATCTATACCATCAGGAATATTAACGCATATAACCATTTTCATTTCGTTCGATTCATTGCCGTATATTTCGAGTCCTAATGCCTTCAAGGCTGCTTTTAAACCTTCTTGGTGAAAGGCATGCCGTTGCGCACGTGCTTCCAGTCCTTCAGATAGTGCTAATCTTAGACCAGTATGAAGTGCATATATTGCAGTCGTTGCTTCAGTATGATGATTTAAACGTTTTGGGCTCCAATAATCTTGTAATTGTGCTAAATCTAAATAATTACTTCTGATAAAATGATCTGGTTCTGTGGTTTCAGTAGAGCGAATGCCAAGTTCTACACGTTTGCGCGCATTGATGGCATCACTAAATCTATCGTTGAAAGTAATTGGGGTAATACCTGAAGGAATAGATAAACATTTTTGAGCGCCACCGATGACTGCATCTAATTCCCACTCATCTACTGGAATAACCATACCTTGGTATGTAGCCACAGCATCAACAACAGAAAATATCCCTCTTTCTTTACATGCTCGACCAAGTTGATCAATTGGTTGCAATCTACCAGTCGATGTTTCACCGTGTACAATAGCAAGTACTTTTGGTTGATATTGATCTAAAGCTTCAATGATTTCTGATTGTTCAAATACCTCTCCCATTGGTTTATAAATGCTGTGAACGATACCACCAGCACGCGTAACCAGTTCAGCGAATAAATAGCCAAAACGTCCGATGACTGGAACTAGGACATCATCACCAGGTTTAACAATACTGGAAATCACAGCTTCTAAGCCAGCACGACTTGTGCCATCAATAGGAAATGACCATTGATTTTTTGTTAAAAAAGATTTACGAATTAGTTCCATTGTTTGATTCATAATGTCTACAAATTCATAGTCAAATTGACCTAAAATAGAGTTTGACATTGCTTGTGAAACGCGGGGTCTACGCTAACAGGGCCAGGTGTCATAATTAATCTTTTGTTGATTTTTAAATCATCCATATTTATTACCTCGTTTTCCTTTAAATTCCGTCATTATATATTATACTTTATTAAAGCTGAGTTATATTCGTCAAAATCGATAATTATTTAACAATCATTTATCTGAATATTACAAAAATAAAGAAGATAAATAGAAATTATCCTATATACTTGCATGTAGATAAAATGAATTTCAATAGTTTCAGTATTTATAAATGTTTGAAAGAACTTACATAAAATTGTACACTATATAAGCATGCCAAGAGCATGCACACACTATGGGTCGCTGTGAGCATGCCTTAGGCATGTTTCCAGACTTCCTCATAGAAGCAAGCTACTTCCATTAAGGAAGTGGCTTGTATTTTTTTGAGAGATAGTCGTTTGAGCAATCTTGATTTTCATTAATCATAACGCGTTGTATCGTAAACGATTTTCTATTACAATGTGTATGGATGTTAAAAGTTGGAGTGACAATAGATGATAAATGTAAAAGAACCTAATCCGATATTTTTGGAAAATAAATCTTCTGAACGTGCTATATTGTTATTACATTCATTTACAGGTACGATTAGAGATGTAAAATTATTAGCTACAAAATTAAATAAAGCTGGTTTTACATGTTATGCGCCTTCCTATAAAGGGCATGGCTTATTGCTCGAATCATTGATGGCTTATGACGCAGAGGATTGGTGGCAAGATGCGCTAGAAGGATATCAATATTTGCAAGATCAAGGTTATTCAAATATAAGTGTATGCGGCATCTCATTAGGCGGTATTTTGTCTTTAAAATTGGCGGAAGAAAAGCAGGTTGCTTCTGTTGCAGTGATGTCGACACCGTTTAGTAAAGACGATGCTGGACTTGCAAAAAGGCTGGAATTTTATGGAGAACGCATGGGAAACTTAGTAGGTTTGTCACAAGAAGCAATACAACAACAGATGAATCAAATTGAAAACTATGCCGTTGGTTTTGATAAATTTAAAAAACTTGTTGATGATGCGATGGCACACTTAAATCAAATTTCTGTCCCTATTGCTATAAAGTTTGGCGAACAAGATGAAAAGGC
Source organism: Staphylococcus sp. GDY8P119P (assembly GCF_017892075.1). Classification (NCBI taxonomy): domain Bacteria; kingdom Bacillati; phylum Bacillota; class Bacilli; order Caryophanales; family Staphylococcaceae; genus Staphylococcus; species Staphylococcus sp. GDY8P119P. The sequence continues at coordinate 32,681 of NZ_JAESKJ010000004.1, read as the reverse complement.
TTATGAAGCTAGTGCAAATTATATTTATAATCAAATTGAGCATGAGGATAAAGAAATTCAAGGTTATCCTACGTGTAAACATTTAATGACGTATGGTGAAGGTCATTTGGATGTAGAGCAAGATGTGATAGCGTTTTTTGAAGATTATACATAAACAATTTAAATACTAAAAAGGATGGTTTCTACCCAATATGAGTAGAGCCATCCTTTTATGTTTCAATATGTTTAAAATTAAGTTCTCCAAAATGTAGTACAATTCGCTTTGTCTTCGATATTGAATTGAATCATGGACTGCAATAGTTCATAGTTAACGTCTTGTGTCCATTTAATACGAAATAAATTATTGGTTTGTGAATATCCAGATTCTGCAATCTGTTCAGTAAATTCAGCCATTCCTTTTGCTTCAGGTGCTACTGAGAAATGCTGTTTAGATTTACTAAAAGCAATAATAAACGTACCGTGATGCGTAAACATCGGTTGATTCCATTTTACTGTTGTTTCGAGTTCAGGAAAAGTCTCAGAAATCCAATTAAAGATAGCTTCCATTGTGGCTGTTTGTTTGTCATTTTCTAATGACTCCAAAAATTCATTAAATTCAGTCATACCCAATCACAATCCTTAAATAGCAAATTTTATTATATAGCTAACATGTATTATACCAATTACATACAAATATATCATTTTATAGGTGAGTGAATATAATGGAAAATTCTAAATTATGCGTATAAACAACTTTAAAAATCCGAAAACCTTTTTGAAATTTTACTATTTTACATAAAAAATACATCCCATAGTTGAAGGGATGTATTGATGAGAATGGATATGTGTTGACATACCGTCTGGTTAATAGTGCGCACTAACTTAAGTCATTTTAGCTTGCGATTTAGCATAGCAGAAATCGATAATAATACCGATTAGCAGACACACTATAAATGGTATCAACCATGCTAATTGGATATTTGCTAATGGGAAATGCGCATATACAACATTAAGTATTTTAATTAAATTAAAGTCATTTAATATTTGTAATAAAGAAATAATCAATGTTGCAATTGTTGGTATGATAAAGCTATATTTCATTTCAAATGAGATGAAGATACTCAATAACGAAATAAGCACTAATACGATAGATGTTGGATAAATAAATGTAAGTAATGGTACAGCAATTTCCAAAATAAGTTCTAATCCTAAAGTAGAAACAGTAAAACCTAATATTGAAAAGATAAGTACAAATAATTTATAAGAAATCTTTGGTAATTTTTTCATTGCAAACGCTGAACAAGCATTTACAAGTCCAATACAAGTTGTTAAACAAGCTAGTATCACAATTATCCCAAAAATTAAGTTTCCTAAAGACCCAAATACACGTAATGAGTTAAAAGTTAAAATATCTGTGCCATCTTTTAAGCCTGTTTGATCAGTTGTCGCGCCAACATAAGCTAAAGCAAAATAAATGATAAATAACAGCACGGCAGAAATAAAACCTGCTTTCACAACATTTTTAACTAATAACTTTGGTTCATTAATACCATTTAATTTAAAACTTTGAACAATGACTACTGAAAAAGCGAGTGCAGCAACGAGGTCCATTGTGAAATAACCTTCTAAGACACCAGACACAAGTGGTGTTTGCGCAAAGTCGCCACCAGCTTTACCAATTGAACCTTCTGGTTTAATAATAACTAAAATACATAAAATAGCGATAATGCATATTAAAATAGGTGTTAGGTATTTACCTAAATTATCTATGATTCGATTTGGATAAAGTGCAATCAAGTAAACGACTAAGAAGAAGACTGCTGAAAATATAATTAAAGTTAATTGATTATGTACAGGTAATACGTTTTTTGTGCCAATTTCGTAAGCGACATTTGCAGCACGTGGTATACCATATAATGCACCAATAGATGCATAAATACAGATTGCAAAAATCGTACCAAATAACGGATGGACTTTGTTACCAATACTTTCAACGCCACCGTTCATATAAGCTACGACGATGACTGTTAAATATGGTAATAAAATACCAGTGATTGAAAATCCTATCATTGAAACCCACATATTTTCTTGAGCTGTATATCCTAACATAGGTGGAAATATTAGATTTCCGGCTCCAAAGAAAAATGAGAATAACATTAGACCAGAAATCAGTATGAGTCTATTCATTTTAATACCTCTATTATTTTTAAAATTATTTGTTGCAAAACATACATTAATATAACACAAAAGTTATATGAATTCAATGAAATTTCAGAAAATTAGAATGTCTAAAATGTTAAATGAAGTAGTTTTTAATGTCATGTTTGTAAATGTGATGATATCGAGTGTTTTAAGTAATTAACTATTGAGCTCAATTCAAAAAAATGTTATAGTAGTTTCCTATGTTACATAAACGCTTTAACGCAGTAAAGAATAATAGGGTGTAAAGGATGTATGAAAGATGCATAATGAATCACAATGGAAGTCATCGCTCGGTTTCATATTGGCAAGTGCGGGGTCTGCGATAGGGCTAGGCGCAATGTGGAAATTTCCATATATGGCAGGTATTTATGGCGGTGGGGCTTTCTTATTAATGTTTTTAATATTTACACTGTTTGTAGGACTGCCATTATTAATGATGGAATTTACAGTGGGAAAAATGGGCAAAACATATACTACTAAAATATATGAAAAATTAACAAATAGAAAATGGTTAAATATTATAGGATGGAATGGTAATTTAGCTGTTTTTATCTTATTTGGTTTTTATAGTGTCATCGGTGGTTGGATTATCATTTATATATTTAATGTATTACTTCAAATATGCTCGTTTAATGGTGGTAAATTAAGCCAAATAGAATTTGAATCTATTATAAGTAATCCATGGTTGACGGTTACTGGCCAAGGGATATTTATTTTGTTGACGATGTTCATTGTAATGATGGGAGTTGAAAAAGGATTAGAAAAAGCATCTAAATTTATGATGCCGTTATTATTTATCTTCCTTATTATTATTGTTGTTAAATCGCTAACTCTCGATGGCTCGTTCGAAGGATTGAAATATATATTGCAACCACGCTTAGAAGATATTTCAATAGAGGGGATTTTATTTGCGCTAGGCCAATCGTTTTTTACACTGTCATTAGGAACAACAGGCATGATTACATATGCTAGTTATGCATCTAAAGAAATGACTATTAAAACTTCGGCTGTTTCTATTGTAGCGATGAACATTCTAGTATCTGTGTTAGCAGGTTTAGCAATATTCCCTGCGATTTCAGCTTTCGGTTATAGCCCAACTGAAGGACCTGGATTACTATTTAAAGTGTTACCAAAAGTATTTGATCAGATGGCATATGGTTCAGGTTTTTATTTTATTTTTTTAATATTATTTTTATTTGCAGCACTTACTTCTTCAATTTCGTTACTAGAACTCAATGTGTCAAACTTTACTAAAAATGATAATTCGAAACGTAAATCTGTATCGCTTTATATAAGTGTACTTGTTTTTATGATAAGTATTCCTGCAACATTATCTTTTGGAAGTCTGAGTCATGTAAAATTTGCAGCAGGTACTATCTTTGACAACATGGATTTCTTAGTTTCCAACATTTTAATGCCTATAGGTGCGTTGGGAACAACACTTGTTGTAGGACAATTACTTGATAAACACGCTTTAAAAGAACACTTTGGAAAAGATAAATTTAGGTTGTTTATGCCTTGGTATTATCTCATTAAATTTATTTTACCAGTCGTTATTATATTAATATTTGTCGTACAATTTTTATAGCAATTAAATAACATTAATTATTAGCCCTTTATCAAATCAATGTGAAAATTGAGTATTGATAAAGGGCTTTTTTGAATAATTTGTAAAGTATGAATTAAGTTATTATATTTTTATTTATATTGTTGACTATTTTTTATTTGTTTAGTAAGGTCAAATTAAATTATTTATTTAAAAAATTTGTTGTATTGCATTAATTGTTTTAAATAGATAATTTAATTTTTACTATTATTTGAAAACGTTTTCTGAAAGGAGTAATTTATGAAAGAGATTATTGGTAAAATTTTCGAATTAGTACCGCGTTTTATTTTAAATCTATTCATTTAGCAAAAGGAAGTTTGTTATTTATTAAATTCTATTAACCAAGAGGTGTCTAGTATGGAACAGAAAAAAAACAAATATAGTATTCGCAAATTCACTTTTGGCGCATCATCTATATTAATTGGATCTTTACTCTTTATAGGCGTAGACAATGCGCAAGCTGCTGAAACAGAAAAACAAGCAAGCGAAATGAGTTATCAGGACATTGGGGAACATGTTGGGGAAACAAATAGTGATAACACTACTGGGGAAAGTAGTGTACCGGTTAATAAGAATAATAATTTAGAGCATGATAAACAAACTTCAGAAAATCAAAGCTTACATAATGATAAATTAACGACTGATGCAGAAAACGTAAATAATGAAAAGGTAGACTTAGAAAATAATAAAAATAACACAACAGAAGAAGTAGACCCGGACTACAATAAACAAGATAAAGCCAAAGCAGAGGCAACAGAAGAAGTAGACCCGGACTACAATAAACAAGATAAAACTAAAACAGAGGCAACAGAAGAAGTAGACCCAGACTACAACAAGCAAGATAAAACTAAAGCAGAGACAACAGAAGAAGTAGATCCAGACTACAATAAACAAGATAAAACTAAAACAGAGACAACAGAAGAAGTAGACCCAGACTACAATAAACAAGATAAAACTAAAACAGAGGCAACAGAAGAAGTAGACCCAGACTACAACAAACAAGATAAAGCCAAAGCAGAGGCAACAAAAGAAGTAGACCCGGACTACAATAAACAAGATAAAACTAAAACAGAGACAACAGAAGAAGTAGACCCGGACTACAATAAACAAGATAAAGCCAAAGCAGAGGCAACAGAAGAAGTAGACCCGGACTACAATAAACAAGATAAAACTAAAACAGAGACAACAGAAGAAGTAGACCCGGACTACAACAAGCAAGATAAAACCGAAGCACAGACAACAGAAGAAGTAGACCCAAACTACAATGAACAAGATAAAGTAAAAGAGATGAAAGTAAATGAAAGTGCATCCCAATCAGAATCTCAAAATGATATTAAATTTGGACAATTAAAAAATGACAATTTAGCTAACGAAGATAGCCAAAGCAATCAACAGAAAAACGATCCAGATAAAAATTTAACTTTACTTAAGAAAAATGCGGTTGCTACAACAAATAATCAAGTGAATCAACAGAACGCTGAAAAAACGCAAGAACAACCAACAAAAAAAGCGAAACAAGGCCAATATAAAAACCAAGATCCCATTATATTAGTACACGGTTTTAATGGTTTTACAGACGATATTAAACCCTCTGTTTTACCTCATTATTGGGGAGGCGACAAATTAAATATTCAACAAGACTTAGAACAAAAGGGTTACAATGCATATGAAGCAAGTATTGGTGCGTTAAGTAGTAACCATGACAGAGCAGTTGAATTATACTATTACATTAAAGGCGGTACAGTAGATTATGGGGCTGCACATGCTGAAAAATATGGTCACGAACGTTATGGCAAGACATATGAAGGTGTATATAAAGACTGGCAACCAGGTCAAAAAGTTCATTTAGTTGGTCATAGCATGGGTGGACAAACGATTAGGCAACTAGAAGAATATTTACGTAATGGTAATCCAGAAGAAATAGAATATCAAAAACAACATGGTGGCGATATAGCACCAGTATTTCAAGGTAATAACGATAACATGATTAGTTCAATTACTACCTTAGCAACACCCCATAATGGTACACACGCAGCTGATCAATTAGGTAATGAAACGCTCATCAGACAAGTTGCGTTTGATTACGCGAAACTAAAAGGTAATAAAAATTCTAAAGTTAGCTTTGGTCTTGAGCAATGGGGCTTAAAACAAAAAGATGATGAGACATATAATCAATATGTTAAACGATTGAAAGATAGTAAATTATGGACGACAAACGATAATGGCTTTTATGATTTAACCAGAGCAGGAGCGACTGAATTAAATAAAAAAACATCACTAAATCCGAACATCGTTTATAAGACATATACTGGAGAATCTACAAGAGATGGATTATTTGGTAAACAAAAATCAGATATTAACATGTATTTACCTATGGGATTAACAGGTAATGTGATTGGAAAAGCACCTGAAAAAGAATGGCGTGTCAATGATGGTCTGGTTTCAACAATTTCAGCATTACATCCATTTAATCAAGCACATATAGAAGCATCGAACCAGGTTCAAAAAGGTGTTTGGCAAGTGACACCAATTATGCATGATTGGGATCATGCGGACTTTGTCGGACAAGATAGTAATGATACAAAGCGTTCACAAGCAGAATTAAGACAATTTTATGAAGGCATTGCCTCAGACTTAGTAAAAACTGAAAACGCTGAAGCATAGATCAAGCGATGCAAATATATTTTATGAAGGTGAGGGTAAATGATGAGTGGAGACTTTTTTGATTTAGTAGGTTCATTATTTAATATATTGAAAACTTTATTTTCGTAAGAAAGTAGAAATTGATAAATATAATGCAGGAAATTAAATATTATTATATAAAGAGAATGGTTTAAGGCGATTTGATATGAAAAATTGAGCGAGGATAAATAATCAAAATTTATGGTTTTGATTTTATCCTCGTTTATTTTTTATTAAGCGTACTATGATTTGAGTCATATTTTCTTGAATACAATTTTTGTATAATAATGAAGTATGATAGGTGAATAAGCTTATTGAACGGGTAAAGGAAGTGAAACAAGACGTTAAAGAAGGATGAGAGAAATATAAAAAAGAACAACATCAGTGAATGGTTTCAGTGCAACTATTGGTTATAGTATGTATCAAAAAAAGACTGATACATACCGTACCAGTCTCTTTATAGAGGTTAGAAATTATTTACCTGTGAATAAACCAACGATTTTTTTGATGATATCAATGATAAAGTCCATGTCCTTCACCTCACTTTTATTTGTTAACTTCACTATAAAAGACTTGTGCTAAATTTTGTTTGAAATTCCCTAAATAGTAATAAATTATTCCAAAATGGAATTTAATAAAAAAATATAACAATAAAGTATTCAAAAGTGTATGAAAGATGATTACATTATCATTTATACTTAATAGAAGCTTATTTTCAAAAAGCAACATTTTTTTAAATATAAAATTTCCATAGAAACAAAGTAAATGTCAATTCGTAAATCAAAAACATTGATGTCTTAACATCATACTATTATCAAATTTTGTGAAATTAACTATATGTAATAAAGTTTAAAAAGACTGAGCGTAATTGTTTGCAGTGATGCCGTATATTTTTTTGAATTGTCTATTTAAGTGTGTTAAATCAGAAAATCCTAATTCACTAACTGCTAAATGTATATCTTTATCTATTTCTATGATATTTTTTGCTTCTTCAATTTTGCTGTTTAATAAAAATTGATAAGGTGTTATCCCAGTTTGCTCTTTAAAATATCGTATAAATTGGAATTTTGACATGCCGAATTCATGTGCTAAATCTGTAAGTTTCCCCATTTCGATACCATCTCCACCATGTTTTCACTTGTGTTCTGTTTCTAATATTTAATGCTTCCATAATTTTTTTAATAGTATAACCAGCTTTTTTCATTTCAATAGTTTTATGCTTTGTTTCTAATGAATACGACACTCTTTTCATAGAAAAAAACACCTCCGTAGGATTCATTTTTAATGAATTCAACGAAAGTGTTTTTATTTTATTTCCATTATTTGGGGTCAGTGCTTTTTGATGTACATTGGTTTTTAATTAAGAGTTTAAATTATACTTTTAACATTAATTATAGAATAGTATTAAACAAATGTGATGCATTAGTCAGTAATTGCACCTTTTGAAGCAGATGATACGAGTTTGGCATATTTTGCTAATGTACCACGCGTTTCTTTTAGTGGTGGTGCTTGCCATGCATTGCGGCGACGTTCTAGCTCTTCATCAGAAATATCAAAACTAATTTCTAAATTTTTAGCGTCAATGGTAATGATGTCGTCTTCTTGAAGTAATGCCATTGGGCCCCCTGCTTGGGATTCTGGAGCAGCGTGACCAACTACTAGACCATGTGAACCGCCTGAAAAACGTCCATCTGTGAGCAATGCTACAGATTCACCTAATCCTTTTCCTACTAAAATAGAAGAAGCTGATAGCATTTCTGGCATACCAGGCGCCCCTTTTGGTCCAGCATAGCGAATCACCACAACATCTCCAGGTTGTATATCGTCATTGAGTATGGCTTTTGTTGCTGCAGGTTCTGAATCAAAAACCTTAGCAGGTCCTTTAATATAAGTCACACTTAAACCTGAAATTTTAGCTACTGCGCCCTCAGGTGCTAGATTACCTTTTAAAATAACAAGTGGACCCGTAGGATGTTTAGGCTGATCAAAATTAATGATGGCTTTATCGTCAGAAAGGCTAGGTTGTTGAGCTAAGTTTTCAGCAACGGTCTTCCCAGTAACTGTTAAACAATCTCCATGAATTAACCCTTTTTCATGTAATAATTTCATTACGCCTGGCACGCCACCTACTTCATCAAGATGTGCCATGACGTATTTGCCGCTAGGTCTTAAATCAGCAATATGCGGTACGCGTTTACGTATTTTTTCAAAATCATCAAGTGTCAAATCTACGTCAATAGTATGTGCAATAGCTAGTAAATGTAAAATCGCATTTGTAGATCCGCCTAATGCCATGACAACAGTAATTGCATTTTCAAATGCTTCTTTGGTCATGATATCTTTAGGATATATACCTTGTTCCAATAAATGATAAACAGCTTTGCCTGCTGCACGACTATCTTTAGATTTATTAGTTGATACAGCTGGGTGAGACGCACTTCCAGGTAAGCTCATTCCCATAGCTTCAATGGCAGAGGACATTGTATTCGCAGTAAACATCCCACCACAAGCACCAGCACCAGGGCAAGCAGCGCACTCTACTTTATGTAATGCTGCCTTATCTATTTCTCCATTATTGTATTGTCCCACACCTTCAAAAGCAGATACGGCATCCAAATCTTTACCATCTAATTTTCCGGGTAATATAGTACCGCCATATACAAAGACAGCGGGTAAATTAAGACGAGCGATACCAATCATACATCCTGGCATGTTTTTATCACAGCCACCGATTGCTACTACGCCATCTAAATTTTCTGCGTTGACTACAGACTCAATTGAATCAGCAATGATTTCACGACTTGGCAATGAGAAACGCATACCATCTGTGCCCATGGAGATACCATCTGAAACTGTTATCGTATTAAAAATTAATGGTGAACCTCCGGATTCGCTTATACCGCGTTTAGTTGCACGAGCGAGACCGTCGATGTGCATATTACATGGTGTGACTTCACTCCATGTACTAGCGACACCTATCATAGGCTTTTCAAAATCTTCATCTTCAAAACCAAGTGCACGTAAATAAGATCGATTTGGTGTGCGACTTACACCTTCACTAATCACTTTGCTGCGAATTCGTAAATCGTTTGGTTGTTGATTTTGCGATTGTTCCTTGCTCAAATAATCCCCTCCAAAATAAAAAACATAATATATTAAGAATAGTCTGAAAATTAATAATAAACACCAAGCAGTGTGACGCTTAAACGTTCATACATATCACTAAACCGTGAGGTGCCAAAATGTGTAAAAATTATTAGATTAGCTATACAAATGTATAGACATACACAATATCTATTTATTTAATTGATGTCAATATCAAAAGATTGTCTATAATCATTATTACCCCTTATCATATAAAATAATAGAATATATTGAAGAAAATTATACATAACTTAGAATAACTATATTTTTGTTGTTTCGAGTGAATGAGTGGGGTTGATCGAGTTTAAGTTGAAGATGCTTTTTGATGTACTTAAAATTCCTGGTTTGCTTGTTACTTCTAATTGAATTCATGCATCGTGAGTATCGAGCTTATTTTTAAGCTATTAAGAAATGGAGGAGTTGTATGACTAATTTTAACGTATTAGAAAATTATTTAGAGATAGACACACATACAGATCATGGCAATCACTTAGAAACATTGAACTATTATATTGAAAGATATGTATTGAATGTGCCATTTGAAAATATTAATGTTCAGAATGGACAACCTATTGCTTTAGATAATGCATCAATGATAGATAAAATTGTGAACCAACATAGAGGTGGTTATTGTTATGAACAAAACAGATTGTTTTGTGAATATTTAACAAGTAAAGGCTATAACGTTTATATGGTTTCTGCGACAATTTATAATGGTTCAGGCTGGGCCATGGAAGGTTCACATATGGCATTAATCGTTATATTGAATCAGAAAAAATATTTAGTTGATGTCGGTTACGCGGATATACCTAAAGCAGCCATACCTATTGCACATGATGAGCAACCTGTTTATGATGTGAACGGTGAGTTTAAGGTAAGTAAAGTAAGTGACCATACATTTGAAATGAAGAAAGAAGTTGATTATAAATGGCAGACGCAATATCAATTTAAAGATGAACCTAGAGAACTGGCAGATTTTGAACCAGGTATAGCGTTTAATCAAAATAATGAATCATCTATTTTTGTACAGAAACTGTTAATTAGTAAAGCAATGCCATATGGTAGGGTGACAATGTCGAATGATCATATAACAATTACACATCATGGTCAAAAGGAAAAGAAAAATATAACATCTGAAAATTATAAATACTTTTTACATCGTTATTTTAATATTAAAGATATAGATATAAAAACATTTGACTGAAATATACAGTTTTCAAAACCATGTTTCATTAGAAATAACAAAAGGTTTACTTTGTAATAATAATGTCATATAAATTATATACAAAAGTGTTAAATTAAATTGTATAATAGTAAGCGTGATGGAAACGAAAAGTATCGGATTTATATTTGGGAGGTTAACATAAGTGCATAAAAAAATAATAGCAACTGTAATTGGGACAAGTGCGCTTGCAGCTATTAACTCTGCAAATGCAGATGCAGCTACAACATACAAAGTCAAAAGTGGCGATTCTCTTTGGTCAATAGCGAATAAATATAATATTTCAATAGCAAAATTGAAATCATTGAATAATTTGACATCGAATGTGATTTTTCCAAATCAAACATTGAAAGTGTCAGGTACTACAACTTCAAGCACTTCAACAAGCAGCTCAAGTGCGACAACATATACAGTGAAATCAGGTGATTCATTGTCATCGATTGCTGCAAAACATGGGACGACATACCAAAAAATTATGAGTTTAAATGGACTCTCGAATTTTACAATCTATCCAGGTCAGAAATTAAAAGTATCTGGATCAACATCTACGTCAACAAGTGGTTCAACTGCATCAGGTAGCACAACGACATACACAGTGAAATCAGGCGATTCATTATCGGCGATTGCAGCTAAATACGGTACGACTTATCAAAAAATCATGAGTTTGAATGGTCTTAAAAACTTTAATATCTATCCAGGACAAAAATTAAAAGTATCTGGTACTGCATCGTCATCTAGTGGCTCAACAGGTTCAACTGGCTATAAAACGCCGGTATTCAATCATTCAAATTTATATGACTGGGGTCAGTGTACATGGCATGTATTTAATAAACGTGCTCAAATCGGTAAAGGGATTAGTACTTATTGGTGGAATGCTAATAATTGGGACAACGCTGCACCAGGAGATGGCTACACAGTAGATCATAGAGCAACTGTAGGGTCAATCTTACAAAGTGACCTTGGATATTATGGACATGTAGCATTTGTAGAATCTGTAAATTCAAATGGTAGTATTACGGTTTCTGAAATGAACTACAGTGCTTCGCCTGGCATCGTCACTTATAGAACAATTCCAGCATCTCAAGTAAGTTCATATAAATATATTCATTAAAGCTGTCGAAGAAATAAATATTTTTGACACTCACGCATAAACGTCAATTTCTATTAATTATATAGAAATTGACGTTTGTTTTGCTTTTATGAAATTTTACAACACATTGATGTGCGGTTTATATTTATGGTTCTTGACGTAATGATTTTATACGCTTGGCAGTTGAGAACAACGTACTTGCCAAAGTGAATGTTGAAAATATTTTAGCAAATTTCTTAGGTGATTTTAAGGCAGTGTAGAAATCTAAGACTGCACCCACACTTGTAATAGCCATGCTCGTGTATAGTAATTTTTTATTTTTTGATTGATATGCATACCAATTAAAGCCTTCTACGGCAATACCTATGAAATTAATTGTATTTGAAATGCGGTTAATTTTTGTTTTTTTAGCCATGAATGAAATCCTCCATTTTATAAAATCCGTTTTATTATTATAACATTAAATAAATTAAACTCTATGGTGAGAGAGAGATACCAAATGTTTTCAAGGAAGAAAAAATGATAACATAAGTGCTGAAAGTACAAAAATAGTTTGATTATGATGTTTATTCATGAGGGGGAGTGGAGACGTTAGTTATGATTAAATGTGTATGCTTAGTAGTTGAATCAGATGACAAGTTGTTATTAGTACAAGCTAGAAACAGAAATAAATATTATTTTCCAGGTGGAAAAATAGATTCAGGAGAATCCCTAAAACAAGCTTTACGAAGAGAATTACAAGAGGAATTACAGTTGGATATCTCGGAAGAAACCTTTACATATATGGGGAAAATTGTAGGAGATGCTTATCCCCAAAAAGATAAAAAGACGGAGTTAAATTGTTTTTCAACATCTTTTGAAATTGATTGGTCATCAGTAAAACCAGCACAAGAAATTACTGATATAAAGTGGATGAAAAAAGATGAAACAGAAAAAATTGCACCTGCCGTGCTTACATGGATTGAATATGCTAAAGAAGCGGGTATCTAAAATGGTGAAATTAAGACCGTATCATACATTGTTATTTTCTGATTTAGAGAAATTTACGTTGTTGGAAGAAGATCGTAAATTCACTAAAACCCCTTTGGAAAATATTGATTTGGCAAATCGAGATCAAGAACGTCACCCTACGTTAGTGTATGATGACAAAGACCGATGTGTTGGCTTTTTTACGTTACATGAAGGTGAAGGGGTCAAACCTTATTCTACAAACCCAAATGCAATATTTTTTAGATCTTTTAGTGTGGATAGTCAATATCGAGGATTCGGGTACGGTAAAAAGGTTATGCAAGCATTACCTCAATATATCAAGCGGTATTATCCGACAATCAATGAAATTTGTTTAACGGTTAATACAGATAACCATTTGGCTAGAAAACTTTATATTCAAAATCATTATGAAATCGTAGGGGAAACGTTATTAGAAAACAAACCTGTCTACATAATGAAGCAAAGTTGTTGAAATTAAAAGTTGCGTCGTGAAAACTAACAGAGTTTGTTAGACTTTGCGACGTTTTTTTTACGTGAAAAACTTGATAAATGTGGTTGCGTAATAGAGTTACAAATGGAAAATAAATAAGAGTAAAAAATTGATAACTATAATTAAATTTGAAGATTTTAAACGCAGAATGAAAAATATATTATAATTATTTAAATTTAGATGAATCAATTATGTTTATTTAAATATGAAAATCTGCTATGGTTGGTTATTAAATGTTAAATATATAAATAATATAAAATAAGGATATGATTATTTTGAATGTATAAGCTGTTAAACTGAATTGCTCAAGCATGATTAGATTGAATAGACAATATGAACCGAAGATTTTTATTTGAACTTCTTGATGTGCAGTTTGGTTTATGAAAAATCATTTTTAAAACGTTAAGATTGGCTTTTGCAAGTGCTTCGCATATGAGATTGTACGTAGAGCTTAATAGATATTATGGTTGAAAGTCATTTATTAATGTTGTCTGCTGTCATAAGTTTAGATGATACTTTGTAGAAGTTTGATTTTTAAAAGTTTAGCATGACATAAATAGTAGATTATTTTATTGATTAATAATCATTGTTCTTAAGTTGAAAAGTAAACATGAGCTTTGGCACTTCACATTTGATGTGGGGTGTTTTTCTATGTGTGTCGACAGCGAGTATTGCGATAGCCAACTATTATGATGAAAAACAATGTAATAGGAGGTTATTTTATGCTTATAAAACGTAACAATGTGAGCCAAAATGTGAGTCCATTTAATATTATGTGTAAAAATTTTAATGAAGAAATAAAACCTTTTACATATCAAAGGTTCGTAGATTTTGGGGAATGTTACTATTATTTGAAAGGTACTTCATTTGATTATATTGCGACAAGCGTTATTACTAGATATGAAAATGAAGCTTACGATACATTTAGTTCTAGATTTGATCATTTTGATGAAACTGAAAAGGTATACATTGAAAAATTAGAGGTGGCACCTCCTTTTGAAAACAAAGGGATTATGACAATTATGTTTTGTGACATTATGTTAGCATTATTAACGAGAAGTTTAGCGAATGAAAACCATATAGAGATTAAATTTATCAATACTTCAGATTTAATCAAAGATGGGAAGATAGTCAATGTGTACCATAGTGTGATGCCCAAATATGAATTATCCTTGGCACAACCTAGTAGTTCGAGAATTGTATTGGAAGGTAGACGTACTAAATTTAATATTGATTTTTATCAAGATATTTATTATATATTCCCACTGCAAACAAGAGAAGAGGATATCGCATATTACACAAAGTTACGAGAACGTAAAATACGGTTATTAAATGAAAAATTGCAAGAACTTTAAATGATATCAATGTGTTGAAAAAACGCTTGGAAAGTTAAATTCACAAATAAAAGCTGAAAAATTTGTGCCATTGTAGGATGGTAAAAAGCTTTAATTATAAAAATTAGTATGTATGCATTATATAATTATACAAATTTAAGAAGGAAGTGGGAAGCATTTAAAGATGTCCCACTTCCTTTTCATTTTTTAATGTGACGATTGATGTGTGTGTTCTGGATGACGCTTTTTTTGATATTTAATTAAAAGTGCAGTTATCCAAGCAGTAATAGGGATGCTGATTGCAACAGCGATACCACCTAGAAGAATGGATATAAATTCTTGTGCGAAGATTTTAGAATTGATGATATGTCCAAAAGAATAGTTCAATCTAAAAAACCAAAAGAATAACGTTAATTGCCCACCAAAATAGGCTAGATAAATTGTGTTTGCAGATGTAGCTAAAATTTCACGTCCTACCCGCATACCAGATTGAAACAATGCTTTGCTTGATAAAGTTGGGTTGGTTTCGTATAGCTCATACATGGGTGAACTGATTGTTATTGCTAAATCAATCACCGCAGCTATGACGGCAAGCACTACTGTGAACACCATGAATTTCACCATATCAATGCCAATATTCATAGAAAAAATATACGTTTCATCTTGTTGCTCGGTCGTAAATCCTTGTAAATGTCCGATAGATACTGATAAATAAATGCCGACTATCAAGCATAAAGTAGTAATAATCGTCGCGCAAAATGCTGCTTTGGTTTTTGTATTGTAACTATTTAAAACGAATAAATTACATGCTGCGATAACGATACAGAATATTAGTGTTACAAGATAAATAGGCGTACCGAGCATAATGATAATAACAGTGATTAATAATATGACAAAATTTAAAAAGAGTGTTAAATAAGAGATGATTCCTTTTTTTCCTCCAAAGATTGCCATTAATAAGAAAAGTATAAAACCTAAGATTGTTATGACGCTCACTGATTAGCACCTCGCATTTTAAACCATAATTGCATTAATAAAATAGTGATTGGAATAGTTAAAACAATGCCAATACCACCAGTAATTGCCCGGGAAATTTCTAATGACCAATTCATGGAAATTGTATAAGTAACTGTATTGGCATTTTTAAGATATATAAGAAACATTGGAAGACTACCAGATAAATATGAAAATAATAAGATATTTGTCATTGTCCCCATAATATCTTGGCCAATATTACGTCCTGCGAGCGCCCAACGAGTCATGTTGATGTTAGGCGTTCTGCGTAATATTTCAGCCATGCCACTTGATATTGTGATAGCAACATCCATGACAGCACCGAGTGTGCCAATCATAACAGAAGCGAGGAAAACGTCCTTAGGAGGCAAAGTTAAGAAACTCATAGTTTCAAACTTTAAGCCAGCACCGCCTGTTAATTCAATAACTAATTGGGTAGCACCAACACAAATAAAAGTCCCTAATAAAGTGCTTGCTATCGTAATTGACGTTCGCCATCGCCAACCAGTAACTAAGAGTAAAGTGAATATCGTGCTGAAAATGACACCGATACTCATAAGTGCAAATAAGTTTAAATTCGGGAATTTACTGTGTAAGTAGATAGCCAAGAGCACAACAATAGTATTGAAAACTAAAGACAGTATCGATTGTAAACCGATTTTTCGACCTACCAGTAAAACGGTTAATAAAAATATTCCAGTTATCATAACGACGAGGCTATCTCGTTTCTTTTCTATGATATAAGTATCACCTAGATGCTTGCCAATGTGTAACAAAACTTTGTTGTGTTTGGAGAATGCTTCACTATCAGCTTGTGATGCTATGTAATGGTGTGGTATCTTCGTCGTTTGCCCCTTGAACTTCCCGTTTAAAATTTTAAGTGTTAGGGTTTGGTTATATTTAGTATCTTTATTGTGATTATCATCCGTAATGTGTGATGTGGATTTATTTTCGATTTTTGTGATTTGACCAATTGGTGTATCGTAAAATCTGTCATTGAAAAATGTGAAAATAAATACAGCTAAAAATAAGATCATGAATATCAAGACGACCCAACCAAAAGGCCGTTTAAATATCGTTTTAAAAGGCATTGTTTTGTTTCAGTCCTCTCTATATAGACAATGCGATTATACGCTCACAACGATTTAAATTCAAAAGTTTTATGCATATGATTAATGATAAGTTGTGCTTCTACTTAATAATTTATCAATGAGTTCTAATAAAAATTGTAAATCGTGTTTTCGATTGTCTAGTCGAACAACTTGGCAAATGGTTCTTTTCAATGCAGTATGTTCTAAAGATATTTTTTTCCATTTTTGTAGATTTTTTGTTAGCAAATGATAAGAAGCTGTGACGATGTAACCACGCGATTTGCTTAGGATATATTCTGCTAGTTGAGGATGTGTGATCGTTTGTATAGGTGTTTTGGTTGTTTTTACTAATGCTTGTCTGATTTTCGTTGGTAATGGATATAATTCGTAAATAGATTTATTCGAAAATTGTACTAAAGGTGGATTTGTAGCCATAGTGATAGGGTCATCTTTAGGTACATAGACATGAAATGTTTCTTCAAATAAAGGGCTTACTTTTAAAGAACGATGTTGTTTGAGTTCATCTGACATAGCAGTAAAAGCAATATCAATTTTATCTGTGAGCAAAGCTCCAAATATATCGTCCTCTTCCATTAAAATAGGCTGAATGATAGATTTACTTTCGTTTTCAAAGGATTGCATTAATAAGGTTAATACCTGCGTTATATAGCTTTCAACGTAACCAATACGTATAATATAATGCTCTGTTTCAGATTGGTTATGAAATAAACGTACTGTGTTATCAAGTTGTTCGATAATCTTGGTTGCTTCAGAAAACAATTGTTGTCCTTCTTCGGTAATGTGTATGTTACGTCCTTCTCTATTAAACAATGTTACTTGTAACTCTTTTTCTAATAATGTAATTTGCCTGCTTATGGCAGATTGAGCAATGTTAAGTTCTAATGCAGCATCTGATAAATGTTCTCTTTTTGCAACTTCTATAAAATATTTCAATTGTTTAATTTCCATATAACCATTCCCAACATATTAATATTATTCGAATTATTAGAATAATATCATCTATTTTATATATTGAATAGATTAATGTATTACTATATAGTTTACTATACTTATTCAATATTCAGAATTTTCGAAAAAGGGGTGAGGGTTATGATCGAATATGGTAAGCAATTGGGATTATATGATAGTCGTGAAGAGCACGATGCATGTGGTATTGGATTCTATGCCAATATGAATAATGAAAGGTCACACGATATCGTTGAAAAGTCATTGGAAATGCTACGTAGGTTAGATCATCGTGGAGGAATTGGTGCAGATGGTATAACTGGTGATGGTGCCGGTATCATGACAGAGATTCCTTTTGGGTATTTTTCTGAACAAACAGATTTTGAATTACCGGAAGAAGGTCATTATGCAGTAGGCATGTTTTTTTCAAATGAGAAGATAAAAAATTCAAAGCATGAAGCAACGTTTAATCGTTACTTTGAAAGCGAAGGATTGAATGTTATTGGTTATAGAGACGTACCAGTTGATGTCAATGCCATTGCCGAACATGTAGCTCAAACAATGCCATATATACAACAGGTATTCATCGCCTTAAATAATCAAACGCATATAGAAAAAGCATTGTTTTTAGCACGTAAGCAAATT
Source organism: Staphylococcus sp. GDY8P119P (assembly GCF_017892075.1). Classification (NCBI taxonomy): domain Bacteria; kingdom Bacillati; phylum Bacillota; class Bacilli; order Caryophanales; family Staphylococcaceae; genus Staphylococcus; species Staphylococcus sp. GDY8P119P. Next base: position 14,226 of record NZ_JAESKJ010000004.1, on the reverse strand, counting down.
GAATTATATGCTAAAAAACAACAAATAGATTTATATTTTACAAGTTTGTCTCATAAAACAATCGTCTATAAAGGGTGGTTGCGTTCTGATCAAATTAAGAAACTCTTTCAAGATTTAAATGATGAGCATTATATATCAAAACTTGGACTTGTACATTCCCGTTTTAGTACAAATACCTTTCCGAGTTGGAAACGTGCACACCCCAACCGATTATTAATGCATAATGGGGAGATTAATACCATTAAAGGTAACGTAAATTGGATGCGCGCAAGACAAAATGATCTCATTGAAAGTATTTTTGGTGAAAACAAACATAAAGTAGAGGAAATCATTGATGAAGACGGTAGTGACTCTGCTATTGTAGACAACGCATTAGAATTTTTATCTTTAGCAATGGAACCAGAAAGAGCAGCGATGTTAATGATACCGGAGCCTTGGCTTTATAATACGGCGAATGACAATAATGTCCGTGCTTTTTATGAATATTATAGTTACCTAATGGAACCGTGGGATGGCCCGACAATGATTTCTTTTTGTAATGGGGAGAAAATTGGTGCGCTAACAGATAGAAATGGCTTGCGTCCAGGACGTTATACAATCACTAAAGATAATTACATTGTTTTTTCGTCAGAAGTGGGTGTTGTAGATGTACCGGAAGAACAAGTTGCTTTTAAAGGCCAACTCAATCCAGGTAAATTATTATTAGTTGATTTTCAACAACAAAAAGTAGTTGATAATAATGAACTAAAAGCACGTATCGCTGATGAACTACCATATGAGAATTGGCTAAATCAATTTAAAATAGACTTAGATTTAAATCATGTAAAAGTGACACCATCGGATTGGGATGAAACAACTTTAACAAGGTTACAAAAGCAATTTGTTTATACGAAAGAAGAAATCGACAAATATATGACAGAATTAATTGAAAGTAAGAAAGATCCAATTGGTGCTATGGGGTATGATGTTCTAATTGCTGTTTTAAATGAAAAAGATGAATCGTTATTTAATTATTTTAAACAACTTTTTGCACAAGTTACCAATCCGCCAATTGATGCATATAGAGAAAAAATAGTGACAAGTGAATTGTCTTATCTAGGTTCAGAAGGTAATTTACTAAATCCTAATGAAGATGTGTTGAACAGAATTCAATTGAAAAAACCGGTGCTAACTGAGGCGCAATTAAAAACGATTGACGACAGTAGGTTTAAAGTTAAGCATTTATCAACATTGTATCAAGAAAATTTAGAATCGGCGTTAGACAATTTAGGGGAACAAGCAATTCAATCAGTAAAAGATGGCTATGAAATCATTGTCTTAGATGACCGTGTATTAGTAGAAGAGCAAGGTTATGCAATGCCAATATTGCTTGCGGTCAGTTATGTGCATCAGTTATTAATCAGAAAAGGTTTACGCATGCGCACAAGCATCATCGCACTTTCTGGTGAAACGAGAGAGGTGCATCATGTAGCGTGTTTATTAGGGTATGGGGCGAATGCAGTCGTACCATATCTAGCGCAACGTACAATAGAAAATTTAGTAGATAAAGGACGCTTAAACGGAGAGGTTACTGAAAATGTCCAAACATATACAGATACTTTGTCAGAAGGTGTCATAAAAGTAATGGCTAAAATGGGCATTTCTACCGTTCAAAGTTACCAAGGAGCACAAATTTTTGAAGCGGTAGGTTTGTCGCAAGATGTGGTTGACCAGTATTTTACAGGTACACAAACCAAGTTATCTGGTATCGATATAAACTTGATAGATAAAGAAAATAAAGCAAGACAATCATCTGAGAGCGAGTACTTGGAATCTGGCAGTACGTTTCAATGGCGTAAACAAGGTCAACATCACGCATTTAACCCGACGACAATTCACTTACTACAACATGCGTGTCGTTTGAATGATTATAAACAGTTCAAAACATTTTCAAATGAAGTCAATCATCAACGTACAGATCATATTCGTCATTTAATGGAATTTAAAAAACAAGACCCGATTGATATCAATGAAGTAGAAGCAACGACTGAAATCGTTAAACGTTTTAATACAGGTGCGATGAGTTATGGCTCTATTTCTGAAGAAGCACATCAAACACTTGCTGAAGCAATGAATCAAATGGGTGGTAAAAGTAATAGTGGTGAAGGCGGAGAAAACCCAGAACGATTTGTGGTGGATGATGAGGGTCGAAATCGATCTAGTGCAATCAAACAAGTTGCTTCCGGAAGATTTGGAGTGACGAGTCACTACTTACAACATGCCAAAGAAATACAAATCAAGGTAGCTCAGGGAGCTAAACCAGGGGAAGGCGGGCAGTTGCCTGGTTCTAAAGTTTATCCGTGGATTGCTGAAGTCAGAGGGTCTACGCCGGGTATTGGCTTGATTTCCCCGCCGCCTCATCATGATATTTATTCAATTGAAGACTTAGCACAATTAATTCATGATTTGAAAAATGCTAATAAAAACGCAAATATCACAGTGAAGCTCGTATCTAAAACTGGTGTCGGAACAATTGCAGCAGGTGTAGCTAAAGCTTATGCAGATAAAATTGTGATTAGTGGATATGATGGTGGGACGGGTGCTTCTCCTAAAACAAGTATCCAACACGCAGGTGTCCCTTGGGAAATTGGCTTAGCAGAGACACATCAAACTCTGATGATGAATAATTTAAGGTCGAGAGTGATTGTAGAAACAGACGGCAAATTACTTACAGGTAAAGACGTGGCATATGCGTGTGCGTTGGGAGCTGAAGAATTTGGTTTTGCAACAGCACCTTTAGTCGTACTTGGCTGTGTCATGATGCGTGTATGTCATAAAGATACATGTCCAGTAGGTATTGCTACTCAAAACCAAGATTTACGCGCGTTATTTAATGGTAGAGCAGATCACGTGGTTAATTTTATGCATTTTGTTGCTGAGGAATTAAGGGAGATATTAGCCGAACTTGGATTACGCACGGTAGATGAATTGGTGGGTCGCACAGACTTATTAAAACGAAAAGATAATTTATCTCAACAAAGACCTAAAGCTGCTTCTATGAATGTAGAAGCATTATTATATCAACACGACGGTGAAAGATATAAAAATATAGTGCAAAATCATCATCTTGATGAAGGTTTCGATTTAACGCAACTATTACCTGATGCTCAATCAGCAATTGAGCAACATAAGTCATTTACTGGCAATTATGTTGTAAAAAATGAACAACGAGACGTGGGTGTCATTACTGGCAGTATGATTACTGATATCCACGGTGCCGACGGTTTGCCTGAGGATCGTATTTATGTCAATACGGTAGGGCATGCTGGTCAAAGTTTAGGTGCCTATATACCTCAAGGATTAACAATACATCACACGGGTGATGCTAACGATTATGTAGGTAAAGGACTTTCTGGCGGTAAAGTGATTGTTAAGGCACCGACGCAACAACGAGAATCAGAAATTATAATTGGCAATGTTTGTTTCTATGGTGCATCATATGGCAAAGCCTTTATTAATGGTAAAGCTGGTGAACGATTCTGTATTAGAAATAGTGGTGTACAAGTAGTTGTTGAAGGTATTGGTGATCATGGTCTTGAATATATGACAGGTGGACGTGTCATTGTGCTTGGAGATGTCGGGAAGAACTTTGGTCAAGGTATGAGTGGGGGCGTCGCTTATATCTTCCCATCTGATGTTGAAAAATTTAAAGAAGCGCATCAATTAGACAGTTTAGACTTCGACGAAATCACTGTTGAAGCAGAAAAAAATGTTGTAAAAGAAATGTTAGAAGACCATTTACTTTATACAAATAGTACTAAAGCTAAAAATATATTAGAGCATTTTGAATCTGTAGTTGATCAAGTAGTAAAAGTCATACCAAAAGATTATAAATTAATGATGCAAAAAATTGAATTGCAAAAGCGCGAATCTAACCAGCAAGATGAAGCGTTATTGAATGCTTTTAATGACAAGAGAACACATTTAGAACCAGCACAACAATTAACGGCTGTGTATTAAATTGAAGGGGGACTGAGTATGGGGGAATTTAAAGGATTTATGAGTTATGACAAACAACCCTTGCCTGAATTGTCTTTAGTAGAACGTTTGAAAGGACACGCACCCTTTCAGCAGAGATTTACCAAAGAAGAAGCATCAGAACAAGGTGCGAGATGCATGGATTGTGGCACACCTTTTTGTCAGACAGGTGAGCCACATGGTAGAGAAACAATTGGTTGTCCTATTGGGAATTATATTCCTGAATGGAATGACTTAGTGTACCAAAAAGACTTCAAGACAGCATATGAACGGTTGAACGAGACAAATAACTTCCCAGAATTTACTGGACGCGTATGCCCGGCACCATGTGAACAATCGTGCGTAATGAAGATAAATAGAGCATCTGTTGCGATAAAAGGGATTGAACGTACCATTATAGATGAAGCTTTTGAAAATGGTTGGGTCGAACCTACGATACCAAGTGAGCGCAAAGCAGCATCAGTAGCGATAGTAGGAAGCGGTCCGGCTGGCTTAACAGCTGCAGATGAATTGAATAAATTAGGTTATTGGGTAACTGTATATGAACGTGCGCGTGAAGCAGGAGGGTTGTTAATGTACGGGATCCCCAATATGAAACTAGATAAAGCGGTCGTTCGACGTAGAATTAAATTAATGGAACAATCTGGTATCACCTTTATCACTGATACGGAAATAGGGGTAGACATCAGCAAAGAAAGTTTAGAGGAACAATTTGATGCCATTATTATTTGTACAGGCTCACAAAATGCTCGCGATTTACCATTAGAAGGCCGAATGGGCATGGGTATTCACTTTGCTATGGATTACTTAACGGAACAAGGCGAATATTTAAATGGTGAAATTGAAACGCCGTCCATTTCCGCAGAAGGAAAAAATGTGATTGTCATTGGTGCAGGTGACACAGGTGCAGATTGTGTGGCAACTGCATTGAGAGAAAATTGTAAATCTATCGTTCAATTTAACAAATACACGAAGCAACCAGAAGCCATTGAATTTGATGAAAATACGTATTGGCCGTTGGCAATGCCTGTGTTTAAAATGGATTATGCGCATAACGAATATGAAGCGCGTTTTGGTTTTGAACCACGAGCATATGGTGTGCAAACGATGCGTTACGAAGTGGATCGTATTGGTAATGTAACAGGCGTTTATACACAAATACTTGAAGAAACAGAGGATGGTATGGTGGTTGTCGATGGTACAGAACGTCATTGGCCAGCTGATTTGGTACTGTTATCCATTGGATTTATTGGTACAGAAACTACTGTGCCACATGCTTTTGATATACAAACTGAAAGAAATAAAATTGTCGCAGATAATAAAGATTTTAAAACGAATCAATCAAATATTTTCGCGGCAGGTGATGCAAGAAGAGGTCAAAGTCTTGTTGTTTGGGCTATTCAAGAAGGAAGAGCAGTCGCTCGTGCAGTGGATGAATTCCTAAATGAAAAAACATTGGTGTAATACTTTAATTATAATTGACTTTTTTAATGGGCTATAATATTATAATTATTGTGTTCATTTGGAGGAATACCCAAGTCCGGCTGAAGGGATCGGTCTTGAAAACCGACAGGGGCTTAACGGCCCGCGGGGGTTCGAATCCCTCTTCCTCCGCCATTATTATTAAATACCAAGACTAATAAATATAGTAGGCAAACGTTTATTTAATATAAAGTGTTTGTCTTTTTTGTTTTTAAAGTCAATGATGAAGAAAAATAGACGAATAGTGAATATCGTCTTACTATTGCTTGTGTCACAGGTTATTAAACATAATGCAATGATTACATCAAATGCAAAACAATATATTTTTTGAAGTAGGTCTATACGGAAATTAATTTTTAATTTCCGTATAGACCTTTTTTGTGAGTTGAGTGAAAGCCTTTGCAAAACTTGTCTATACAAGTTATACTCTGGATAATATTAAAGTTTAAGGGAGGGAATCATCATGGCTGTTAAAAAGAAAGATGTTCAAGATATCGTCAAGGCTATTGGGGGCAAAGAAAACTTGGACACAGCAACACACTGTGTGACGCGTTTGCGACTTGTTTTGAAAGATGATGATAAGGTAGATAAAGAGAGTCTGAGTAACAATGATTTGGTTAAAGGACAATTCAAAGCTGACAATCAATATCAAATTGTAATTGGACCAGGTACTGTTGATGAAGTTTATAAACAATTTATTGAAGAAACTGGGGCAGAAAGTGCCTCTAAAGATGATGCTAAAGCAGCGGCAGCTCAAAAAGGCAATCCTATACAAAGATTGGTTAAGTTATTGGGAGATATCTTTATTCCGATTTTACCAGCTATCGTAACTGCTGGTTTATTATTAGGGATTTATAATGTATTAACGATGGAAGACTTGTTTGGGAAGCAGGCATTGGTGGCACAATATCCACAGCTAGGGGACTTTGCAGATATCATTAATGTTATCGCGAATACTGCCTTCATATTCTTACCGGCTTTAATTGGTTGGAGTAGTATGCGTGTGTTTGGCGGGAGTCAAATACTCGGTTTGGTATTAGGTCTGATTTTAATGAATCCGCAACTCGCTTCACAATATGACATAGGTAAAGGTAACATTCCGGCGTGGCATATCTTTGGTTTAGAAATTAAACAACTGAATTATCAAGGTCAGGTCTTACCGATTTTATTAGCATCTTATGTATTAGCGCAAATTGAAAAATTCTTAAGTAAATATGTGCATGATTCAATCAAGATGTTAGTTGTTGGTCCTGTCGCCTTATTAATCACTGGTTTCTTAGCCTTTATCGTTATAGGCCCAATTGCTTTATGGCTAGGAACAGGGATTACAAACGGTGTGACATTTGTGTTTGAACATATAGGTTGGTTAGGTGGCGCAATTTATGGGTTCTTCTACGCACCTCTAGTGATTACAGGTTTACACCATATGTTCTTAGCGGTTGATTTCCAACTAATGGGAAGCAGTCTTAAAGGAACATATTTGTGGCCGATCTTAGCGATTTCAAATATCTGTCAAGGTTCGGCTGCATTCGGTGCATGGTTCGTCTATAAAAGACGTAAAATGGCAAAAGAACAAGGCTTGGCAATGACTTCTGGCGTATCAGGTTTCTTAGGTGTTACTGAACCAGCGTTGTTTGGTGTAAACTTACCGTTGAAATATCCTTTTGTTGCAGCGATTTTAACTTCGGGTGTGATAGGTGCTATCATAGGTGCAATCGGTGTCTTAGGTAATGTTGGCGTTGGTGGTGTACCAGCTATCATTTCTATTAAAAAAGATTTTTGGCTCATTTATGGCATAGGTACTGTTCTGGCAATGGTAGTACCAGCAATATTAACTGTGATCTTCTCGAAATTTAGTAAAGAAGAAGCGAAAGAAATAGTAGAAGAATAGTTAATGCAAATAGATAAGTACAACTAAACTCGCTAAGTTTGTTTAGCGGGTTTCTTAATTTAAAATACAAAGATAAGGTGGTAATCAAATGGTAGTCAATGATTGGAGAAAATCGGTAGTTTATCAAATTTATCCCAAATCATTTAATGATACGACAGGTAATGGTGAGGGAGATTTAAACGGCATAATTGAAAAATTAGATTATCTACAATATCTGGGTGTGGATTATATTTGGTTAACGCCTATTTATGAATCACCTATGAATGATAATGGTTATGATATTAGTGATTATTATAAAGTGAACGAACAATTTGGCACGATTGAAGACTTAAAAAGGTTGATTGCTGAAGCGCATCGACGCGATTTAAAAATAATGATGGATATCGTCATTAACCATACTTCTACAGAACATGAATGGTTTAAACAAGCATATTCAGATAAAAGTAACCCGTACAGAGACTACTATTTCTTTAAGCGGTCAGCGGATAATCAACCACCAACTAATTGGGAATCGAAGTTTGGTGGTAATGCTTGGAAATACGATGACAAAACGGATGAATATTACCTACATTTATTCGATGTAACACAAGCAGATTTAAATTGGGATAATCCAGAAGTACGTCGGGAACTTTATAAAGTAATTAATTATTGGATTGACTTTGGCGTAGACGGTTTTAGATTCGATGTCATTAACTTAATATCAAAAGGTGAATTTAAAAATTCAGAAAAGGTAGGGAAGGAATTTTACACTGATGGGCCACGTGTGCATGAATATTTACATGAAATGAATCAGCAGACATTTGGTAGTAAAGATATGATGACGGTGGGTGAGATGTCTTCAACAACGATTGAAAATTGTATCCAGTATACGGATCCTGCACGTCAAGAGCTAAGTAGTGTGTTTAATTTCCATCATTTAAAAGTAGACTATATTGATGGCGAAAAATGGACAAACGCTAAATTAGATTTCCATAAATTAAAAGAAATATTAATGGAATGGCAAATCGGTATTTATAACGGTGGCGGATGGAATGCCATTTTTTGGTGCAATCATGATCAACCACGTGTAGTAACGCGGTTCGGTGATGATTCGACTGAAGCCTTACGTCAAAGTAGTGCTAAAATGTTAGCCATCGTCTTGCACATGCTCCAAGGCACGCCGTATATTTATCAAGGTGAAGAAATTGGCATGACAGATCCTCATTTTAATGATATAGACCAGTATAGAGATATAGAATCTTTAAATGCATATCATAAGTTAAAAGGTGAAGGTTATCCAATAGCAGAGATTCTAACGATTTTAGGACAAAAATCTCGTGATAATTCTCGTACACCTGTACAGTGGACAAATGGTGAAAATGCAGGTTTTACTTCCGGTACACCTTGGATTGATATTCCTGATAATTATAAGGAAATTAACGTTGAAGCAGCTATAGAAGACGACCAATCTATTTTACAAACATATAGAAAATTAATAAAGTTACGTCACGAATATGATATTATAACTTATGGAAATATTGAGCCACTTTACATGGATCACGATGAATTGTTTATTTATAAGCGTCATCATGAAGATGAAACATGGTTGGTGATTGCTAACTTTTCAAAAGCAAAAGTTGAAATACCAAAAGCGTTAAACCTTGATGGGCAAGTCATGTTACAAAATGGGTCGATTGAGAATGGCTTAATAGATGGATTTGGTGCCATAGTAGTTAGACAATAATTTAAAGTAAAAGGCAGTGAGTGAAATCACATGAAACAGAAAAAATTTATTGCGATTTATGAAAATTTACGCACAGATATCATCGAATCAAAGTTACCCTATGGCGCTCAATTACCCTCAGAAAATGAATTGGTATTCGACTATAATGCTTCTCGCGAAACTGTGCGCAAAGCGCTTAACCTACTTGTTAGAGATGGCATGATTCAGAAAATAAAAGGTAAGGGTTCAGTTGTCATTTATCAAGGCATTACAGAATTCCCATTTGCGAATTTAACCAGTTTCAGGGAAGTTCAACAAGGGTTAGGTTTGAGTCACGAGACTGAAGTTAGATTATTAGAACGCATACCTGCTAGTGAAGTGCCAGAAGTAAAAAGCGCTTTGGCCTTGCGTCAGAGTGAAACATTGTGGCATATTATTCGAACGCGAAAGATTGATCATCGTGTGAAAATTATCGATGAAGATTATTTAGTAGAAAAAATCGTTCCTAATATAACGATGCATATTGCTAAAGATTCGTTGTACCATTATATAGAACAAACATTGAAACTAGAAATTAGTTACTCTAATAAATCTATCACCTTCGAATCATTTGGTAATTTAGAATATGAAATATTTGGAGATGTAACGCCATCGTATACTGCTACGGTCCGAGGAATCGTCCATTTAAAGGATACGACAAAATTTCAATATAATATTTCCAAACATTTAGCTACAGAATTTAAGTTTAACGATTTTTCGAGACGTCATAAAATTTAATGAAATAAGTTATAAAATAATGAATTGTATGACTTGCAATCAGTCATTACCTTATAGTATGATATATCTTGCCGTGCTAGGTGGGGAGGTAGCGGTTCCCTGTACTCGAAATCCGCTTTATGCGAGACTTAATTCCTTCGCTGAGGCTACGTTTTTGTGAAGTCTGCCCAAAGCACGTAGTGTTTGAAGATTTCGGTCCTATGCAATATGAACCCATGAACCATGTCAGGTCCTGACGGAAGCAGCATTAAGTGGATTATCATATGTGCCGTAGGGTTGCCGAGATTTAGCTGTCGACTTTGGTTACGTTTATGATACGTATTCGAAGCGAAGGTGCACGGTTTTAATTTTTAAATAAATACAATTAACCATATATTATGAGTGACTTATCTTTTGATAGCAGTCACTCTTTTTTTATATTAAAATAAGAGCGATACATTAATTTAATTGATCGAACTGCAACGATATCATTCTGATTGTAACTGCTGAAAATTGAATTTAGTGAATTTGGAGGAACGACATATGCAAATTTATTTAAGTACATTAACTGAAAATGACTATGACGCAAGTTTAGAGGAAATAAAAACCGCTTTTGAAAACGTCGTAGAGTCCAACCATGATGAACAAGATTTAGTTTTGAAAATTAGAGCGTCGACAGAATATAATTACGAATTGGAAGTTGTTGCTAAGACAGATGAAGGTGATGTCGTTGGTCATGTGATGCTTTCGGAAATAGAGATAATTAACGATGAAACACGCTTTACCGCCTTAGCGTTAGCCCCTTTATCCGTATTGCCGAAATACAGAGGTAAAGGTATAGGTAAAGCCCTTGTCCAAGCAGTGGAGGAACGTGCAAAAGCGCAAGATTATACGACAATCATTGTACTTGGAGATCCTGGATATTATGGTATGTTAGGTTATGAAGAGGCGAGCCGTTATCAAATTTATAGTCCGTTTGATGTGCCATCGAAATACTTTATGGTTAAATTCTTGTGGGAACAACTTGTTGAGCAACCAAATGGTAATGTAGTTTATCCAGAGGCATTTAATTAATATTCAAAATATAAAGCACAGTGATATAATAGTTGTTGAATGTTATTGGAGGTGCAAAGGTGAATTATCAAGCTTTATATAGAATGTTCAGGCCCCAAAGTTTTGAAGATGTAGTTGGCCAAGAACATGTAACTAAAACATTGCGCAACGCAATTTCAAAAGGAAAACAATCACATGCGTATATTTTTAGCGGACCTAGAGGAACAGGTAAAACAAGTATCGCAAAAGTATTCGCGAAAGCTATCAACTGTCTAGAACGTTCTGATGGAGAACCTTGTAATGAATGCGCTATTTGTACAGGTATTACGCGCGGAACGAATTCAGATGTGATTGAAATAGATGCTGCTAGTAATAATGGTGTGGATGAAATTAGAAATATCAGAGATAAAGTTAAATACGCACCAAGTGAATCAAAATTCAAAGTATACATTATAGATGAAGTTCATATGTTAACAACAGGCGCTTTCAATGCGTTGTTGAAAACTTTAGAAGAACCACCAGCCCATGCAATCTTTATTTTGGCGACTACTGAACCACATAAAATACCTCCGACAATTATTTCAAGAGCGCAAAGATTTGATTTTAAAGCAATTAGCCATGATGAAATTGTAGAACGTTTGCAATTCGTAGCAGACAATCAAGAGATAGAATATGATCATGGAGCCTTAGATTTTATCGCTAAAGCTTCTGAAGGCGGTATGCGAGACGCGCTAAGCATTATGGACCAAGCAATCGCTTTTGGCGATGAACACCTTACATTACAAGACGCGTTGAATGTAACTGGTAGTGTAGATGCTCAAGCGTTGAATGATTTACTGAAAGAGGTAGTTGAAGGAGATGTAAAAACTGCATTTTCAACTTACCATCAATTTATTGCACAAGGTAAAGAAGTAAATCGCTTGATTAACGATATGATTTATTTTGTAAGAGATACCATTATGAATAAGACATCTAATATGGATTCTGAATATGATGCATTGATGCATTTTGACTTGGATACTTTATATAAAATGATTGACGTGATTAATGATACGCTTGTTTCAATCAGATTTAGTGTCAATCAAAGCGTTCATTTTGAAGTATTATTAGTTAAAATAGCAGAAATGATTAAAGGAGAACCTGAAAATGTGCAAACTGTTGCTACAACGAGTGTAGCCAGTGAGCCTAATAATGAAGTATTGTTACAGCGAATGGAACAATTAGAAAATGAATTAAAAACTTTAAAATCACAGGGCGTCGTAGCTAACAGTGCCAAACCACAAGCTAAAAAAACAGCTAGTAAAGGTCCACAATCGAAAAATGCATTTTCAATGCAACAAATAGCCAAAGTGTTAGACAAAGCTAACAAAGAAGATATTAAGCAACTTAAAGACCACTGGCAAGAAGTTATAGATCACGCTAAGAGTAATGATATGAAGTCATTAGTAAGTCTTCTTCAAAATTCAGAACCAGTGGCAGCAAGTGAAACCCATGTACTGATTAAATTCGAAGAAGAAATACATTGTGAGATTGTAAATAAAGATGATGAAAAAAGAGAGAATATTGAGAACGTAGTATGTAACATTATAGATAAAACAGTGAAAGTAGTCGGTGTCCCAGCAGACCAGTGGATGAGGGTAAGGACAGAATATCTTCAAAATCGTAAACAAGGTACAAGTGCCGAGGAAAACAGAACAGCGACAACAACGTCACCTGAAGATGTTGATGTCGTTCAAAAGGCGAAGGACTTATTTGGAGAAAATACAGTAAATGTCATAGATGAAGAGTGATACATGACAATGAATTAAAAGGCATGTATAATGAGACAAAAGATGAAATACAATCAGTTGAGATTGAAGTTTTAAGGAGGATAAATATATGCGCGGTGGCGGAAATATGCAACAAATGATGAAACAAATGCAGAAAATGCAAAAGAAAATGAATGAAGAGCAAGAAAAATTAAAAGAAGAAAAAGTACAAGGTACGGCTGGCGGTGGCATGGTGACTGTCACAGTATCAGGTCACAAAGAAGTTCTCGATGTAGAAATTAAAGAAGAAGCAGTTGATCCAGATGACATTGAAATGTTACAAGATTTAGTTATTGCTGCTACTAATGAAGCGATGAATAAAGCTGATGAACTTACTCAAGAACGCTTAGGTAAGCATACACAAGGCTTAAATATTCCTGGAATGTGATTGTATGCACTATCCAGAACCAATATCCAAACTTATCGACAGTTTCATGAAACTGCCAGGCATTGGGCCTAAAACAGCCCAACGTCTGGCGTTTCATGTATTAGATATGAAAGAAGACGATGTCGTTCAATTTGCTAAAGCTTTAGTCGATGTTAAACGAGAACTTACCTATTGTAGTGAATGCGGGCATATTACTGAGCAAGATCCATGTTATATTTGCCAGGATAAACAGAGAGATCGCTCAATTATTTGTGTAGTTGAGGACGATAAAGATGTAATCGCTATGGAAAAAATGCGTGAATATAAAGGCTTGTACCATGTGTTACATGGTTCTATTTCTCCGATGGATGGCATAGGACCGGAAGATATTAATATTCCAAGTCTGATTAATCGTTTGAAAAATGACGAAGTAAAAGAGTTAATCTTAGCGATGAACCCCAATTTGGAAGGTGAGTCAACAGCAATGTATATATCAAGACTGGTCAAACCAATTGGTCTAACAGTAACTCGATTAGCGCAAGGACTTTCTGTCGGCGGAGATTTAGAATACGCGGATGAAGTAACCCTATCAAAAGCGATTATGGGCAGAACAGAGATGTAGTAAATGCTCAATTGTAAATTCAAATGAAACCGAAGCTACCTTTTTTTAAGGTAGCTTTAATTTTTCGAAAAGAATTTTAATAAATAGTAAAGTTTGTTTTATAGAGGTTTATCAGCTGTTTTTCGATAACAAACCTCATGATGAAGTAATAAAAACGAACTTTATGTATTTTTTGAGATTTTAAAGTATGTGAATTGAAGAAGTTATACTTTTGGTTTTACATAAAAGTGTAAATTTTACTGTTGTTCAAAGCGTTTTAAGCGTGTATAGTATTTACTTGTCGGACGAAACAAAACGACACACAAAACAATATTTCAAAACAAGCTTTAAAATTAATTTTAAAAAGTTCTTGACTTTCAAAGTCAAAACCTGTAGAATTAATTCTTGTGATTGAAACTAATGAACATTGAAAACTGAATTGCAATATGTCAACGTTAATTCCGATTTCAACATTAAATGTTGAATCAAAACAACGTGTTATTGATAACACAAATTAGTATTTTATGAGCTAATCAAACATCATAATTT
>NZ_JAESKJ010000033.1:0-2684 GCF_017892075.1 Staphylococcus sp. GDY8P119P | reverse complement strand
AAATGGCTAAAATTGGTTATGCACGTGTATCAACACAAGATCAAAGTCTTGATGGACAAATTGATACACTTAAAGACTATGGTTGTGAACGTATCTTTAGCGAAAAAGTGAGTGGTCGCAAAACGAAAAGAACAGAACTTGATAAGTGTTTAGACTATTTACGTGAAGGAGACATCCTAGTTATCTATAAATTAGATCGTCTTGGACGTACAACAAAACAATTAATTGATCTGTCTCAATGGTTAGATGAAAACGGCATTGATTTACATATTATTGATATGAATGTGTCAACCAAAGATGCGATGGGAAAAATGTTTTTTACAATGATGAGTGCATTTGCAGAACTTGAAGCTAACTTATTAAGTGAACGTACGAAAAAAGGTCTAGAAGCTGCGAGAGCAAGAGGGAGAAAAGGCGGCCGTCCTTCTTTGCCAGATTATAAGAAAAGAGAAATCAAATTCTTATACGATGAACAAAAACTAACTGGGGAAGAGATTGCTAAACAGACAGATGTTAGTCGTTCAACGGTATACAGAATAATAAAAAATAATTAGTTTAAAAAACTGGTAACGTGAAGAAATAATAAAAAGGGAGGAAATTTATTGGAACTTAGACATATGAAGTATTTTGTAGAAGTCGTAAAGCAAAAAAGTATGACCAAAGCAGCATCTAATCTTTTTATCACACAACCCACAATTAGTAATACAATTAAATTATTAGAAGAAGAATTAGATGTAAATTTATTTAATAGGTATAAAAACCAAATATACTTAACTGACGCAGGAGAAGCTTTCTTTTTCCAATGTAAAGAAATGCTTAAAATGTATAATAATATCCCTAATGAGTTAAGTAATTTATTAGAATTAAAAAAGGGACATTTGAAAATTGGAATCCCTACTATTATTAATATAAGAATATTAATTGGCTTAATTTCGGAATTTCATGAAATGTATCCTAATATAACTTTTCAACTTTTTGAAAATGGTAGTAAAAAAATTGAAAACGATGTATATTATGGTGATTTGGACATGGGAATTACTGTACTTCCTACAAACAATAAAAACTTTGATATATTCTCTTTTTTAGAAGAAAAATTAAAACTGGTCGTTCATAAAAATCATGAATTATCTAAAAAAACAAAGATTGATATTGAAGATTTACAAGAACAAGAATTTATTTTATTCAATTCTGATTTCTATTTAAACGATAAAATCAAAAATACATGTAGAAATTATGGCTTTAATCCTAATATAATTTTTGAAACCACCCAATGGAGCTTCATAGAAGAAATGTTATTAAATAATCTAGGGATATGTATATTACCCGAAGGAATACTAGGCTTATTAGATAATAATTTACAAGCCATCGATATTAATGAACCTTCCATGAAATGGGAACTTGGTATTATTTGGAGAAAAGATATTATAGTTGATTCTTTAACAAAAAATTGGATTAAATTTCTCCAAGAAAACTTCTTAATTAACTATTAAATATAAAAGCATTTGAGAAATTTATAGCTATATAAAAAAAGGATATTTTATATTTATACACTCTCGCTCTATAATTAGAATGTAAAATATTATAGAAACGGGAGTTTTTTATGGAAAATTATAAATTTCCTAGAGATAGTAAAATTGTCAGTACGGAT
Organism: Staphylococcus sp. GDY8P119P; assembly: GCF_017892075.1. Lineage (NCBI taxonomy): Bacteria > Bacillati > Bacillota > Bacilli > Caryophanales > Staphylococcaceae > Staphylococcus > Staphylococcus sp. GDY8P119P. Next base: position 1,036 of record NZ_JAESKJ010000033.1, on the reverse strand, counting down.
CAAGTATTAATTAATGATTTAAACAATTATAATACACTGTTTGGGGGGGTATTAATGAAAAAAATTGATAATAACGCAACGCTATCAGCTAGAAGACATGCAAGAGTTAAAGAATGTGTTACAGCTTCTACAGATTCAGTAGAATTTTTATATCCAATCACCCAATCTGATTCCGTTTGTATAGAATCTTATGTAGTTTATACTGGAGAAAAATCTATGGAAATATTTTGTAAAGTCATTTCAGAAGATATGATTACTGCAGAAAGAAAAATTGCTGCTGTAGCTTTTCTTACTTTTGTAGCTTTGGATGAAAATAAAAAACCAATTAAAATACCCAAAATCTCTCCTCAGTCCAAAGAAGAAAAATTATTATTTATGGATGGCGAAGAAAGAGCTAAAATGCGAAAAATTAAACGATCACAAACTAAAAATATAATTGACTCTCTTGATATCAATAAGCCATGGGAATTGGAGTAGTGATAAAATGATTAATGAAATGGAAGAATTAAACCAAATTAAGTTAGATTTGAAAAAACTAAGAAACGAATTTCCTAGTATGTATGAAAAGTTAGAATATATAGCTAGTTTGACAAGACAATTAAGTATCCATTATAAATATTTAGGAGTACTTATGTTTTCAGATAACCGTGAAAATATTCAAAATGAGAGACCAACTTTAATAAGAGAATCTGTTTTGAAATTATATGAACAAGAAGTTGCAAAAGTTAAAAAAGATACTAATTTTGTGTTTTTTAAAGATATGATATTAAAATTCCAAAATGTGGACTACTCACAAATATTTCTTATCATTTTAGGTGCCGAACCTGGTTTTGTATTTAATAATACAATTATTAAATAATAAATAATAAATTCATTAAGAATGCTTAGACTAAAAAATTATAAAAATTCACAAATTATTTGACTAAATGAAACTATATTTTAGCTAATAAAAGAGCCGCTCTGATTTTTTAGAGTGGCTCTTTTATTAGCTTTTATAACTTAACGAGAATTTTTGCTTGTGATTTATCGTTTACAA
>NZ_JAESKJ010000032.1:0-787 GCF_017892075.1 Staphylococcus sp. GDY8P119P | reverse complement strand
TCATCTAAGGCAATAGGAACACCAAAGTTGTTACTTAAGTATCCTTCAATTGCATTACGGGTGCCGTTCCACCCTCTGAATAATGTTTGGTCACCTTTAGATGGATTACCTGCTATTGAAACTGCTAATGCCGCTGCAGTCGATTTACCCGTACTAGAGTTCCCCATAAATGAAAATATCGTGCCAAAATATTCGACTTCATGCTTTGTTTTTAAGAACGCAGTCACTAATGAAGAAACACCAAATATCACAGCAAGCTCCAGTAACAAGTTTCCTTTTACTTCATCAAGATACATTTGCCACCAGCCTTCAAATGTACCTTTAGGTTGTAAGTCATACTTTGTTTCACAAATGATTTCATCAGCCTGAGACTGCTCGATGTCTTTTGAAAGATATGGTTCATCTAATGAAATGACAGTACCTTCATCAGTACTTAAGACACCTACACCTGTATACAATGTAGAAATGGGCAGTGATTGACGCATTAATTGTAGTGCATTACCTAGCGATTTAATGTACTTTTCATTGATGCTGAACCCAAACATAACCAGTCTAGGTAACTTTTGTGTCGTTAGAATATCTGACGTTTCAATACGTTCAATATTTTTGCCATCCGTGATAGTCAATTTCTCAACCCCTGTAGTAGGGTCGAGAAATTTGTTTTCTATGATGATTGGACTAGATAAACGAATTATCTTATCTTCGTCATTTTTGTTTTTTGCTCGAATAAGTTCATACCATGCAGTTGAATCTAACCAGTATGGATATTGCTCGAAGATGTTGTTAG
>NZ_JAESKJ010000031.1:0-3013 GCF_017892075.1 Staphylococcus sp. GDY8P119P | reverse complement strand
TAAATTTTGATGTAGTATTAAGATAAAGTCCGTATAATTGTGTAAAAGTAAAAAGGCCATATAACAGTCCTTTTACGGTACAATGTTTTTAACGACAAAAACATACCCAGGAGGACTTTTACATGACCCAAGTACATTTTACACTGAAAAGCGAAGAGATTCAAAGCATTATTGAATATTCTGTAAAGGATGACGTTTCTAAAAATATTTTAACAACGGTATTTAATCAACTAATGGAAAATCAACGAACAGAATATATTCAAGCAAAAGAATATGAACGAACAGAAAACCGACAAAGTCAACGAAATGGCTATTATGAGCGCAGCTTTACGACACGTGTAGGCACGCTAGAATTAAAAGTACCCAGAACACGTGATGGCCATTTTTCACCCACAGTGTTTGAACGTTATCAACGAAACGAAAAAGCCCTCATGGCTTCAATGTTGGAAATGTATGTATCAGGCGTTTCAACTCGTAAAGTATCAAAAATTGTGGAAGAACTTTGTGGTAAATCCGTCTCTAAGTCCTTCGTTTCTAGCTTAACAGAACAGCTAGAACCTATGGTTAACGAGTGGCAGAATCGTTTATTATCAGAAAAAAATTATCCTTACTTAATGACCGATGTACTCTATATAAAAGTACGAGAAGAAAATCGAGTACTCTCAAAAAGCTGTCATATAGCGATTGGAATAACCAAAGATGGCGACCGTGAAATTATCGGCTTCATGATTCAAAGTGGCGAAAGCGAAGAGACCTGGACAACATTTTTTGAATACCTAAAAGAACGCGGTTTACAAGGTACGGAACTCGTTATTTCTGATGCGCACAAAGGATTAGTCTCTGCCATTAGAAAATCCTTCACCAACGTAAGTTGGCAAAGATGCCAAGTTCACTTCCTAAGAAATATCTTTACCACCATTCCTAAAAAAAATTCAAAATCTTTCAGAGAAGCTGTTAAAGGAATTTTTAAGTTCACAGATATTAACTTAGCGCGTGAGGCTAAAAATCGATTGATTCATGATTATATCGATCAACCAAAATATTCAAAAGCTTGCGCATCATTGGATGATGGATTCGAAGACGCCTTTCAATATACCGTACAAGGAAATTCCCACAATCGACTAAAGAGTACCAATCTAATTGAACGACTGAATCAAGAAGTACGCAGAAGAGAAAAGATTATTCGCATCTTCCCCAATCAAACATCAGCCAATCGCTTAATTGGAGCCGTTCTTATGGACCTACATGATGAATGGATTTATTCTTCAAGAAAATACATCAATTTTGATAAGTAGAAATGGTAAAAACATTGTATAGCATTTTACACAGGAGTCTGGACTTGACTCACTTCCTTTATTATTTTTCATTTTTTTAAACTATTTAATACTAATGTCTTTTATAATAGCTTTTCATATATTATATAATCAATCTTTATAAGTCCTTTTATAAATTTCTTTTCTACCATTTTCGATAAATTCCTGTTTAATATTTTTAATTCCATAAACAATAGTTTCAATAGGATAATATTCTTCAACTATATCTTGATATTCTTTTGCTTTCTCAATATCTATATTTCCATACATTCTTAATATATCTTCTCCAAAATTTGTTCCTATTTCTTCTTCACTATCTTCAAGTAAGTATATAAAATCACAATATTCATCTATAATTCCAGAATCTCCAAAATCAATTATTCCAGTTAATCTATTATTGCCATCTAACAATAGATGATTACAACTAAAATCATTATGGCATAAACACTTTTTACCCTCAAAAACTGTTGTTGCATTTAGTCTTTCCATAAAACTTTCTATATAATCTTTTTCTATATCAGTTAAATCATTATAAATAGTTTCACGCAACAATATATACTCTTCTAATACATTTTGTTTATTATCAATAGTACATTCACTAATATCTGTATAATCTAAACCGTGCATTTGTCTTAAAAAACTGGCAATATCTCGTTTTAACAAATTTTGTTCTTCTTCTGACATAGTAGAATAAATTTCTGGTGTTAAAAAAGTTCCTTTAATTTCTTTATAACCTAGTATAGATAATTCATCACTAATATACGAATATTCAATATTAGGAATTTTTACATTAGTTTCTAAATTTGTATTTAAAAAATTATATATTGCTTTTTCTTTTGCATAACCTTTTTTCTTATTAGTACTAAATTTTGTTTTAAAAATGTATTCATTATTAACTAAATATGCCACACTATCATAACCACTACCGATTATTTCAATACTATCTACTTTGAAATTATCAAAGTAATGCTCAATTAAATATTTCATTGCCTTAACATTTGTGGCATTATCATCATATCTATATTCCATTAAATAACAATCTTCTTTTTTGCCCTCGTGTAATTCATGTTCTGGCAAATCTTCAATAATTCTAAAACCAGATTTTTGGTATGCCCTTATTGCTCTTGGATTATTTTTATGAGGGTCTAAAATAACTGCATTAGCATTTCTTTCTTTTTTCAAAAATTCAAAAATCAATTTAATATATCTTGTACCAATTCCTTTACTCCAATAATTTGGCTCTCCTATAAATTGATCCATACCATAGACTATCTCATCAGTTTTTGGATAATGATAATCAGTATATAACTCATCATACATTTTATATATTTGTCCATATCCAATAGGAACATTGTTATATTCAATAATTACTCTAAAAACTTCATCTTCCCAAGGCTCTGTATAATGTTTTTTTAATGATTCTAATGTATATTTTTTATCTCTACCACCATAAAATTCTAATACTCTTTCATCAGTTAACCATTTTAACATCAAAGGAAAATCATCATCTATTAAAGTTCTTATACATATTTCATTTTCAACTATATTCATTTATTTATCACCTTTTTCATAATCATATACATATACTATTTGGTTCTGTTGCAAAGTTGAATTTATAGTATAATTTTAACAAAAAGGAGTCTTCTGTATGAACTATTTCAGATATAAACAATTTAACAAGGATGTTATCACTGTAGAAG
>NZ_JAESKJ010000030.1:0-8385 GCF_017892075.1 Staphylococcus sp. GDY8P119P | reverse complement strand
GTATTAATTCTTGCTACAATTCTATTCTTTTACGGAGGAAAGCCATTTTTATCAGGGGCTAAAGATGAAATTTCAACTAAAAAACCTGGAATGATGACGCTTGTTGCTCTAGGTATTTCAGTAGCTTATATTTATAGTTTATACGCCTTTTATATGAATAACTTTAGTAGTGCAACTGGTCATACAATGGACTTTTTTTGGGAATTAGCAACCTTAATTTTAATTATGCTATTAGGACATTGGATAGAAATGAATGCTGTCGGAAATGCTGGAGATGCTTTAAAGAAAATGGCAGAACTGTTACCTAATAGTGCTATTAAAGTTATGGATAATGGCCAACGCGAAGAAGTTAAAATATCAGACATCATGACTGATGATATCGTCGAAGTAAAAGCCGGAGAAAGCATTCCAACAGATGGTATTATCGTTCAAGGACAAACATCTATAGATGAATCCCTAGTCACTGGAGAATCTAAAAAAGTACAAAAAAATCAAAATGACAACGTCATCGGGGGTTCTATTAATGGGTCTGGAACAATACAAGTCAAGGTTACAGCTGTGGGAGAAGATGGATATCTTTCTCAAGTTATGGGACTTGTTAATCAAGCACAAAGTGATAAATCTAGTGCTGAATTGTTATCTGATAAAGTAGCGGGTTATTTATTCTACTTTGCTGTAAGTGTTGGCGTGATTTCTTTTATTGTCTGGATGCTCATTCAAAATGATGTTGATTTTGCATTAGAACGTCTTGTAACTGTGTTAGTCATTGCTTGTCCACATGCTTTAGGCTTGGCAATACCTTTAGTCACTGCACGTTCTACTTCAATTGGTGCACATAATGGTTTAATTATTAAAAATAGAGAGTCTGTAGAAATAGCTCAACATATCGATTATGTAATGATGGATAAAACTGGTACTTTAACTGAGGGTAACTTTTCTGTGAATCATTATGAGAGCTTTAAAAATGATTTGAGTAATGATACAATATTAAGCCTTTTCGCCTCATTAGAAAGTCAATCTAATCACCCATTAGCTATAAGTATTGTTGATTTTGCGAAAAGTAAAAATGTTTCATTTACTAATCCACAAGACGTTAATAATATTCCAGGTGTCGGATTAGAAGGTCTAATTGATAATAAAACATATAAAATAACAAATGTCTCTTATCTTGATAAACATAAACTTAATTATGACGATGACTTGTTTACTAAATTAGCTCAACAAGGTAATTCAATCAGCTATTTAATTGAGGATCAACAAGTCATTGGCATGATTGCTCAAGGAGATCAAATTAAAGAAAGCTCAAAACAAATGGTAGCTGATTTACTATCAAGAAATATTACACCAGTCATGCTTACAGGTGACAATAATGAAGTGGCACACGCTGTCGCAAAAGAATTAGGTATTAGTGATGTCCACGCACAACTCATGCCAGAAGATAAGGAAAGCATTATAAAAGATTATCAAAGTGACGGTAATAAAGTCATGATGGTCGGAGACGGTATCAACGATGCGCCGAGTCTTATAAGAGCCGATATTGGTATAGCAATTGGTGCAGGCACAGATGTTGCAGTGGATTCAGGTGATATCATACTTGTTAAAAGTAATCCATCAGATATCATTCATTTCTTGACCCTTTCAAATAATACTATGAGAAAAATGGTGCAAAACTTATGGTGGGGTGCAGGTTATAATATTGTTGCTGTACCTTTAGCAGCTGGTATTTTAGCATTTATTGGCTTGATTTTATCACCTGCAATAGGTGCTATTTTAATGTCTTTAAGTACAATTATCGTTGCAATTAATGCCTTTACTTTAAAATTAAAATAAAAGAGGTGTAAAATGGATAAAAAAAAAATATTTACAGTTCTTGCTGCTTTGTTTTCCATGTTACTTATATTATCTAATGATATATTAGCAGAAAGTAAGCAGAACATGAATATGACAGAAGACAAACAAAAACAGAATGATGAAATGGATATGGGAGGACATGATGAAAGAAAAAAACTTAATTCTTCACAAGGAGAAAATGAAATAACTTTTCCTAAAGTTTTAAAGTCAGAAAAAGATAAAGATGGTTATGAGAATTATATATTAAAGGCTCAGGAAGGGAAGACAGAATTTTATAAAGGAAGCTTTTCTGATACTTTAGGTTATAATGGAAGTATACTTGGGCCAACTTTAAAACTTAAAAAAGGTGAAAAAGTAAAAATTAAATTAGTTAATAATTTAGATGAAAATACGACATTTCATTGGCATGGTCTTGAGATAGATGGAAAAGTAGATGGTGGCCCTTCTCAGGTTATAAAACCAGGGGAAGAAAAAATAATTAAGTTTGAAGTCGAACAAGAAGCTGCCACTTTATGGTATCACCCTCATCCTTCTCCAAATACTGCTAAGCAAGTTTACAATGGATTATCTGGCCTATTATATATAGAAGATAATGAAAATTTAAATTACCCTAATGAATATGGGGAAAATGATTTACCGATAGTTATTCAAGATAAAACATTTATATCAAAAAAATTAAATTATTCAAAAACAAAAGATATAGATGGTACTCAAGGTGATATAGTAGTTGTTAATGGGAAAGTAAATCCTAAACTAACAACCAAAGAAGGAAAAGTTCGTTTAAGACTTTTAAATGGTTCTAACGCTCGAGATTTAAACCTTAAATTAAGTAACAACCAAAGTTTTGAATACATTGCCTCTGATGGTGGTTATTTAGAGGAAAAACAACAGTTAAATGAAATCAATCTAGCGCCTTCTGAAAGAAAAGAAATAATAGTCGATTTATCTAAAATTAAAGGTGAAGAAGTTGATCTTGTTGATAACGAAGATACCGTGGTTTTACCAATAAATTACAAAGAATCGAAAGATAATAAAGAGACAACTTCTAAAGTAGACAAGAAAATCAAACTAGAAGGTATGGATGATAAGGTTACTATTAATGATAAAAAGTACGACCCTGACAGAATAGATTTTACACAAAAGAAAAATCAAAAAGAGATTTGGGAAATTGAGAATGTTAAAGACAAAATGGGAGGTATGAAGCATCCCTTTCATATCCATGGAACCCAATTTAAAGTTGTATCAGTGGATGGGAAAGCACCTCCAAAAGATATGAGAGGAAAAAAAGACGTTATATCGTTAAAACCTGGTCAAAAAGCCAAAATAGAAGTTGTTTTTAAAAACAGTGGAACATATATGTTCCATTGTCACATTCTTGAACATGAAGATAATGGCATGATGGGACAAGTAAAAGTAACAAAATAATTAATAAGGAATTTTAAAATATGTATAAAAAATTAGGATTTATTATATTAGCATCAGGATTAGTATTATCAGCTTGCTCAACGGGTAGTAAAGAAGAAAATAATGGTTCTAAAGATAAAAAAGAAGAAGAACACATGGAACATAAAAGTGAAAGCAAGACTCCAGATGATATGAAGCGTACAGACGATAGTAAATTTAAAAAAGGGGATGAAGTTACTATTACAGCAGGACATATGCCCGGCATGAAAAATGCTAAAGGGACAGTTAAAGGTGCTTACAAAACCTATGCTTATGTAGTGAGTTATACACCTGAAAATGGTGATAAGAAAGTAAATAACCACAAATGGGTCGTTAATGAAGAAGTTGCAGATGCCCCTAAAAATGGATTTAAAAAAGGTGATACAGTTAAATTAGAAGCTGACCATATGCCTGGTATGAAAGGTGCAGAAGCTCAAATTGATGATGTAGAAAAAACAACCGTTTATATGGTGGATTATAAATCAACCGAAAACGATAAAATGGTTAAAAATCACAAATGGATGACAACTGACGAACTTAAATCTCGTTAATATCTTTCATTTTAGTTCTTTAAAGTATTTAATTAGTGATTGATAAATGCAATGAGAATCCCCTTTGTTAAATAGACAAGTAAACAAATAAAATTTATGGTCACTCTCATATCCACAATAATGAGAGTGGCCATTTGTTTAGAAAAATCAAATGATTTTTATGAAAATGAGGGGATCTTTTATAATTTATCAATGGAATTTCGAAAAATATAAAATGGAATAGTGAATGTATTGAGCTTTCTCGTTTATCAAGAAAAGTTATTCTAAATTAGCAGGTAAAGTCACAGTTGCTATAAATTCAACAACTATATATGTATGATTAGGGTGTACCCAAATTAGACATAGCTAATTTAAATTAAAACCTGTAAATATTTAATAAACGGTCGTTTTTAATAAAGTTCACCCAAGTCATATGGTAGTTCCCTTTCACTTTCCACTCATTTTTGTGAAAAGCAGTACTTGGGACACAATGGCAAGTATAGGCAATTCAATCAAAGGCCCGATGACCAGAGCCAAAGCAATGAGAGGTTGATTTGGAAAAGCGGTGACAGCTATAGCCAAGGCAACTGGAGAATTTCGTGCAATAATCGTCAAACTTAAACTGACCGTATCTTCATAGGAAAATTTCAGTAGTCTTCCCACTAAACGGCCTAACACATAGTTGATAATAAAAAATATCAAAATAGGAATAATCAAGATATAAATGACTTCCAAATGGTCAAGCAAGTATGAGACTTGGGAAGCAAACATTGCCATAATCGCAAATGATAGAAAGAAAATCTGAGCATTGCTGAAAAAGGGTATGACGATATTGCTTAAAACTAGTTCTTTTCTTCTCAATAGAAATCGTGTAAGGTGAGCAAGCACGAAAGGAAAGATCAGTACAATCAATATACTCTCAATGAGTGTTGGGAGAGGAATGGTTTCAATGCTGCCAGCGAATAATAGTAGGTATATAGGTAAAAGTACGACTTGCAGGATCAAATTGATCGGTAGAATCGATGTTGAAAGAGACACATTCCCTTTTGCTATGCCTGTAAATGCGAGGTACCAATCCGTGCAAGGTGTCACCATAAGCATAATAAAACCAATCCATAAAGCTGGATGATCTGATAAGAAAATAGCCCCCAACCCCCAGGCTAATACTGGTGTCCATATAAAATTAATGATAGTACTGGAGCCAAGGAATCTGATATTTAAAAATGCCTTTTTCAATTGATGCAGTGGTATCGTCAAAAACAATCCATAGAGCATTAAGAATAAAAACGGGACGACCAGTGTCTCTGCATATCGTTCAATTACACCTATTTGTCCTAATAAGATACCTGAACCAACAGCGAGCAGTATAATCAAGGTTTGAAACTTTTCTAATATTCCGATAAACGCACCTCTTTTCCATTTGAAATTTTTTATAAGATGAACCTTTCTGCAAACCAGTATAAGATAGTCTATCAATGATTGTCTTGAGTGCCAATTGAAGTAATAGAAAAAAGATAAATTTGGTGGTACTCATCATTACGAATATATTGACAATAGTGCTAAACATTTTTAATATATGAGTATATATAAATATAACCATATTTATATTAAGAGCTACCATTATGATTAGTAAGAGGTGAGCCATCATAAAAGATATTAACGAAAACAAAATTGTTGGTAATAAAAAAGGTCTTGATGAAGAAACTTTATTTGTTGTATCCCAAACTTTCAAAGCATTAAGTGATCCAACACGAATCAGAATACTGAATTTGCTGTTTCTTAAAGAATATTCCGTAAATGAGATTGCTGAAAACCTACATTTAAGACAATCCACCGTTTCGCATCAATTACGCTTTTTGAAAAATTTGCGCTTGGTCAAGTATAGAAGGGAAGGTACGACTCTATATTATTCCCATGATGATGCCCATGTAATGAACATGTTGAAAGAAACAATCAACCATGCTCGTCACCATTGACCAAAAAATTATATAAACCCATCTATTATACCCATCTATAAATATTAATAGGAGATGATTGAATGAGTCATGAACATAACCATACACATGGTGCGAACAAAAAAACCTTGATGATCAGTTTCATAATCATCACAGGATATATGATTATCGAAGCGATTGGGGGAATTTTGACCAATAGCCTCGCCTTACTAGCTGATGCGGGCCATATGTTAAGTGATTCAATTTCCCTAGGTGTCGGTTTGTTGGCTTTTATACTTGGAGAAAAAGCGGCCGATTATAGTAAAACATACGGATATAAACGATTTGAAATTCTTGCAGCTGTATTTAACGGAGTTACTCTGGTACTGATTGCCATCTACATTTTCTATGAGGCCTATCAACGTTTTACAGATCCACCTGAAGTCGCCTCTACGGGTATGTTAATCATCGCAACTATTGGACTACTGGTAAATATTCTTGTAGCATGGATTCTCATGCGAGGCGGGGATACGAAGGAAAACTTGAATATACGTGCAGCATTTTTACATGTGATAGGCGATCTGCTTGGATCGGTGGGGGCCATTATTGCGGCTCTGATGATCCTCTTCTTCAACTGGGGCTGGGCAGATCCGTTGGCCAGTGTGATTGTTGCAGTGCTTGTATTGATAAGTGGGTGGCGTGTGACAAAAGATGCCGTTCATGTATTGATGGAGGGTACCCCTAAAAACGTTGAAATTGACGCAGTGATTAAAACCATAGAGAGCATTCCAGGAGTAAATAATATGCATGATCTACATGTATGGAGTATTACAAGTGGCCAAAATGCACTTTCATGCCATGTGGTGGTAGATGGTACCATTTCTATTCAGGAAAGCCAGGAAATTCTGAGAACAATTGAAGACGAGTTGGAAGATGAGAATATTGGACATGCAACGATTCAGATGGAGAGTGAAAACCACCCTCATAAGGATTCTGTAATGTGCAGGGATGATGATATTACGCATAGTCATGAACACTAAAAAATAGAATATACCACTATAATGATCAAAAATGTTAGCAAGATAACGATTTTGACCTATAAATTGAAGATTTTTAATGTATACGATTTTATTAACTGTTCATAGTATTAGATGGAGGGCAAGTGAGGTTTCACTTTCCCTTTATTGCCATTTTTTAGAATTTATTTTTTTGTGTTGATACGCTCACACGCACAATCAAAGATTGTGCTTTTAACAAGCCTACGTGATGATCTTGCAAGGGGCAAAAAACTTTTTATTTGTGGCCATACGGCCAGTCTAAAAACTTTTATTGCTTGAACCCTTGCAATCTCAACGTAACGGCTTGTTGCAGTGGCTTCACAACACAGCAAAAATAAATAATTTCTAAAAGAAAAATTTTAAGGAGTGGTCAATATGAATGAAAATATGATTGAAAGTTATTTAAAAATTTGTGAACACATTAAGGAGTATAAGCAGGTAGAGTTCGGCCATGATAATGAAGATGAAGAAGTTTTTGATTCTAGCTTACAATGTCCTTTGGCATATACTACAAAAGGAGATAATGAAGAATTTGAGATTCAGGTTACACTAGATTTGAAGAATAATCGAATTATTAAAGAATTATCTCATGAATATGATAATTATATAGAGTATGAAGATTTTAAAGATTGGGAAGAAATCGCAACTGAATTTGAATTTTTAAACTTTGACGATTTAATTATGACTGATGTAGATGTAGATGATTTACTAGAAGAGTTTACTAGCCGACAAAAATTAGAAGATGAAGAAAAAGAAAAGTCTACTAACTATAAAGATTTAGGTTCTGTTGCAAAGTAAAAAATATAGCTAACCACTAATTTATCATGTCAGTGTTCGCTTAACTTGCTAGCATGATGCTAATTTCGTGGCATGGCGAAAATCCGTAGATCTGAAGAGACCTGCGGTTCTTTTTATATAGAGCGTAAATACATTCAATACCTTTTAAAGTATTCTTTGCTGTATTGATACTTTGATACCTTGTCTTTCTTACTTTAATATGACGGTGATCTTGCTCAATGAGGTTATTCAGATATTTCGATGTACAATGGCAGTCAGGTTTAAGTTTAAAAGCTTTAATTACTTTAGCCATTGCTACCTTCGTTGAAGGTGCCTGATCTGTAATTACCTTTTGAGGTTTACCAAATTGTTTAATGAGACGTTTAATAAACGCATATGCTGAATGATTATCTCGTTGCTTACGCAACCAAATATCTAATGTATGTCCCTCTGCATCAATGGCACGATATAAATAGCTCCATTTTCCTTTTATTTTGATGTACGTCTCATCAATACGCCATTTGTAATAAGCTTTTTTATGCTTTTTCTTCCAAATTTGATATAAAATTGGGGCATATTCTTGAACCCAACGGTAGACCGTTGAATGATGAACGTTTACACCACGTCCCCTTAATATTTCAGATATATCACGATAACTCAATGCATATCTTAGATAGTAGCCAACGGCTACAGTGATAACATCCTTGTTAAATTGTTTATATCTGAAATAGTTCATACAGAAGACTCCTTTTTGTTAAAATTATACTATAAATTCAACTTTGCAACAGAACC
>NZ_JAESKJ010000003.1:0-7185 GCF_017892075.1 Staphylococcus sp. GDY8P119P | reverse complement strand
TTAATACTACATCAAAATTTAACTAAGATTTAAGCTACTAGTTTTTTGCTAGTAGCTTTTTTATTTTTAAAATTTTAAATACCTTTATTTTGAATTTTAAGGGGGCATTTTAAAGATTTAGGGGTAATTCATATAGTTTTATGCCTAAAAACTTATATAAGCTCTTAAAACGCAAATATGAGCCAAATAAATATATACTATTTCCAAAAGCAAAAATTTGAGCAAAACCAGTGTCGCTTTTTAAGACACTGCCCAGTTACATGCAAATTTAAAAATTGCCATAAAAACTGGTCAACCATGCCGGTTGAACGTTATAGTTCCCGCAGGGGCAAAAATATAAAAAAACGCTAGCTTTTAAGCTAACGTTTCAAATCTTTTAAGTAATCATTTTGTTTTTCAAAATGCCAAATTGCCGTAATTGAATGTGCTTTTTCTTCTTCGTCTGTTGTTTTATCTTCGTCACTTGTATTAATCAAATTGCCATCTTCGACATCATCTAAATTTAAAATCTTATGTTTTTGTTTAAGCAATCCACCATAACTCAACATACGTTTTCGGTATAAACCTTTTTCCAAGTCATTCACGATTTCTTGATTTTTTTCGTCATCATCAGTTAAAAAATCAGATGACTTAACCGAGTATTTTGAAGTCTCTTTGATTGCTATAAGATTATCTAAATTATTGGTTAAAGATATTATGTTGTTTCATGTTTTGACGACGCATATTAAGTGCGTGTATTTCTTCAAGTTCAGCTTTAATCGATTGCATTAAATATCCTTGCATAGCTTCAACGGTTTCATTCTTTTGTAGCAGCATCGCTTTAAATCGTTTTAATACACTCACAAGTTCGAACTCCACGTCTTCTAAACGGTAATATGTATTATGCGCATTATTAAATGATTTTTTTCCTTTAAGTAAAACACTTTTAATAATACGAATTTCTCTAATTTCAAAATTACTTAAGTAATCTTTGATTTGTTGTGGCAATTCTTCAAGCACTTGGAATTTTAAGGCATCATTATTAAATTCAGTTTGTTGATGATTTGTATGATTCGAATGAGCGTTTTCAGAAATATTGTTAGATGTATCATTCAAATCATTCGTATCATTGTTCTCAGTCTCTATATAATCAGTATTACTAAATTCAGTATCATTAGACTGTGAATTCAACTGTTCAAGAACTTCCGAATTCACAGTTCCAGAACTTCCAAATTCATTGTTTTGGAACTGTGAATTTGGAAGTTCCTTGCTATGACTGATTTCATTATTATAATTTGGCTTTAATAGATATAATCTATTAGGCTTATTAAGTCCCACTCGCTCTTGAGTAAGTAAGTTAAATTTCACTAGTTCCTTTTTTAATTTTATGATTTTTTGCTCAGCGTAGCCTAAGTATTCACACAAATGCTTGTTACTAAAAATAAAATAAATATTATTATTTTTATCTACCCATTCATTTTGTATAGATAATTCAAAACGATCCTTTAATAATGCATACATAATTTTGGCCTCTGCTGACATTTTCTTGAAATATGCATCTTCAAATAAGTATTTAGGTAATTGATAGAATCTTTCAGTTTTCACTTGAGATAAATTATATTTCTCAAAATTTGGCATAATAAAAACCTCATTTCCATTTATTTAGAAGTTGAGGTAATAAAACAATTTTTACGTAAGTTACATGTTTTGTGCTTGCACTTAGATGATTAGATATATATAATACAAGTATCAAAAAAATATATAAACAAACGAATGCGAATCGTTTTATTACCAAGAGCCGATGCTACGCCAATAGCATTGGCTCTTTTAATTTTCATAAAGTAATATTAACACTTTTAAATACGCATATAAAGCGTTTTAAAAATCGTTAGGATAATATTAAGTACCTAAAAATCTTAGAACAGGTTTATTTAGTGCCTAATTAATTAGCAAAACGGTTTGTAGGTACCTAATTAGGCGCTTAGTCACTAAATTAGGTAGTCAAATTATGTAGTAAAAGATGAAAAATTTATTGTTAGGTGGTAAAATTTAGGTACCTAATTTAGTACCTAAGGATGATTTGTATGAAAACTATTAAAATACTTGCTGATGAATTGAATGTAACTAAACAAACTATTGTTAATAATGCTAAAAATTTAAATATTACTTTTTCAAAAGAAAATGGTATTAATTACATTAGTGATAATGATTGTTTGAAAATTATAGAAAAAATAACAAAAAAAGAAAGTACCATAGAAAAGCAGGAAACAGTTAAAAAAGAAATACCTAATGAAAATACTTCCGAAGTTAAAAATGTGGAGTATAGTAATTTAGGTACTTCTGAGACATTAAAAACAAAAGTAAACGAATTAGAAAAACAAATAGAAATCTTTAAAACCCGAGCTGAAAATGACGAAAAATATATTGAGAACCTAACAAAGCAATTAGATCAGCAAAATAGCAATGTTAATACATTAAACAAACTATTGGAAAATCAACAAATATTGGCTTTAGAAAGTAATAAAAAAATTCAAAAACTAGAAAATCAATTAGAGGAAGAAAGACAGCTTAATTATTCCTTTGATACATCTTCTAATGATAGACAAAATGTTAAGGCGCAAGAAGCAAAGTTTACCGAAGAAACTAAAGATTTTAATCAGCAACCAGAAAAGGAACAGCCCATAGAGGTACAGCATAGAGATATCTCTGAAGAAAAAGAGGATGAGAACATCAACGAAAAACCATCCACAAAAGACGATACACAATTTAAAGAAATAGATAGTGAAGATGAAGAGATGGAAGAAAAACAACCTAAAAAAGGCTTTTGGAGTCGTTTGTTTGGTAGCTAATATAATTAATTAGGCACTAAAAGATTATAATCTTTTAGTGCCTTTTTTATAGTGAGAACTTCTGATAATCATCGATTATGTTAATTATTGCTTTAATAGGTTTATTAATTAACGTTATTGTAGCTTGGATTATGTTACGTGGTGGAGATGTAGAAGAAAATTTAAATATGCGTGGTGCTTATTTACATGTTATTAGCGACATGTTCGGTTCTATAGGTGCAGTAGTAGCGGCATTTCTTATCATGTTTTTTGGATGGGGATGGGCAGATCCTTTAGCAAGCGTTATTGTAGCTGCTCTAGTACTACGTAGTGGGTTTTATGTAACAAAATCAAGTCTTCATGTATTAATGGAGGGGACACCTGACACTATTAATACGGGAGAAATTATTAAAACCTTAAAAACCTTCAAAGAAGTAATAAATATCCATGATTTTCATATTTGGTTAGTAACTAGTGGGATGAATGCATTATCTTGTCATATAGTTGTCAATGATAAAATGTCTATTGGTGAAAATGAAACTTTACTTAAACGTATTGAACATGAATTGAATCACAAAAACATTCAACATGTAACAATACAGACTGAAACTTCCAATAATAATCATAGTGGCAAATTGTTCTGTGACATGAAGGGAAAAGGAGAGGGTCATCATAATTAATTAAAAAGTTAAGATGCTAATTTTTGAGATTTTATAAACAAATTAGCATCTTAACTTTTTTATTCAATTTAATAGCATTTTGGAGTTAATTCATTCAAAGATAGATTTTTATTTTACTGTTCCAGGATTTTAAAAATTTCTTTTTTATTATTTTCAAAACCTACGAAATATTTAAATAATTTTTTTTTGCCCCAAAATCGTTTTTTATAAAAAGCAAATAAAGGAACAATTCGGTTCCCTGATATTTTTTTCATATCTTCTTCTAATTCTAAATTTTGGCTTACCTCTTTATGAATATAATTAATCCCTTGGGAGTTTAAATATTTTTTGGATTCTTGGCAATCGGAGCATGTAGGTCTTGTGTAAAGCTCAAGTTGTATATTTTTATTCAAATAATCACCTCTAAATATAAGTTTTACCGTATATTTTATATAAATATTACATTAATGACAAATGTTAAGTTTTTATGTTGACTTATATCTGGATGGGGTATAATATAATAAACGATAACACATACCCCATATAGGTATATTAGGAGGGCTGAAATTGGATATAACTACTGTTGAAAGAAACGACGTATTACTTAATAGACTCAAAAGGTTAGAAGGACAAATACGTGGTTTGCAATCAATGATAGCTGAAAATAGATACTGTATAGATGTATTAATACAAATAACAGCAATACAATCAGCTTTAAAACAAGTAGGCTTTATAGTAACTGAAGACCATATATCTAGCTGTATAACTGAAGGTATTAAGCAAGGAAATGGTGAAGAAAGTATTAAAGAGTTGATGGTTGTATTGAAACAATTTTCAAAATAAGAGGAGTGAAATAATTGAATGATAATATTAAAAAAACAACAATAGGAATTACAGGTATGACGTGCGCGGCTTGCTCAAATAAAGTAGAAAAAAACTTAAATAAGCTTGATGAAGTTAATGCTAACGTAAATCCATCAACAGAGAAGGCTATGATTGAATATAATCCAAATATTACATCATTGGAAGATATTACGAATACAATTCAAAAAACAGGATATGGAATTTTAACTGAAAAAGTAGATTTAGATGTAATAGGCATGACGTGTGCAGCTTGTTCGAATAAAATAGAAAAAGTATTAAATAGAATTTCAGGCGTGGATAAGGCAACAGTAAATTTAACCACTGAAAGTGCTATTGTAGAATATAACCCTGATATGACATCTGTGGATGAATTTCAACAACGTATTAAGAATTTAGGATATGATGCTCAACCTAAGAAAGAAGCATCAGAAAAAAGTTCTCAAAAAGAAAAACAATTGAAACGACAATTAATTAAATTAATTATTTCAGCCATTTTAGCAGCTCCATTGTTAATGACAATGTTTGTTCATTTATTTGGTCTTCAAATACCAAATATATTTATGAACCCTTGGTTCCAATTTGTATTAGCAACACCTGTTCAATTTATCATTGGTTGGCAATTTTATGTAGGCGCTTATAAAAACCTTCGTAATAAGTCAGCCAATATGGATGTTCTTGTCGCTTTAGGTACAAGTGCAGCTTTCTTTTATAGTATTTATGAATCAATTAAGTGGTTAATCGATACGAACTACGAGCCACACCTTTACTTTGAAACAAGTGCTGTATTAATTACTTTAATTCTTTTTGGAAAATATCTAGAAGCCCGTGCTAAAACTCAAACAACAAATGCTTTAAGCAAATTATTAAATTTACAAGCTAAAGAAGCTCGAGTATTACGTGATGATGAAGAGATTATGGTTCCTTTAAGTGAAGTAAATGAGGGAGATTATTTAGTTGTCAAACCGGGAGAGAAAATACCGGTAGACGGAAAAATAATCAAAGGAATAACTTCAATTGATGAATCAATGTTAACTGGAGAATCTATTCCTGTTGAAAAAACACAAAGTGATAATGTTATCGGATCAACAATGAATAAAAACGGAGCAATTACTATTGAAGCAACAAAAGTTGGCAAAGATACTGCCCTTGCCTCTATTGTTAAAGTCGTTGAAGAAGCACAAGGTTCCAAAGCACCGATACAAAGGTTAGCAGATATTATTTCTGGATATTTTGTACCTATTGTTGTAGGTATAGCAATTTTTACATTTATTATATGGATTTCATTAGTTCAACCAGGACAATTTGAACCAGCTTTAGTTGCTGCAATTGCAGTATTAGTTATTGCTTGTCCTTGCGCTCTAGGGTTAGCTACACCTACTTCTATCATGGTAGGAACAGGAAAAGCTGCTGAAAATGGTATCCTCTTTAAGGGTGGAGAGCATATTGAACGTACTCATGCTATTAACACGGTGGTTTTAGATAAAACTGGAACTATAACAAATGGTACTCCTGAAGTAACCGATTTCATTGGAGATAATAAGACGTTACAATTATTAGCTAGTGCTGAAAAAGGGTCTGAACACCCATTAGCCGAGGCAATCGTAAATTATGCTAAGGAAAAATCACTAGAACTTTTAGAAGTGGAATATTTTGAAGCTATACCTGGCCGCGGTATAAAAGTAAATATTGATAATAAAGAACTTTTTGTTGGTAATCGGCAGCTAATGAATGAAAAAGGAGTCGACACTAAAGAAGTAGAACTAAACCTAACCAATTTTGAAGAAGAAGGAAAAACTGCAATGCTAATAAGTATAGATAATGAATTAAGCGGCATTGTAGCTGTAGCTGATACAGTTAAAGGTACTGCCCAACAAGCTATTCAACAACTTCATAATTTAGGTATTGAAGTAGCTATGTTAACGGGTGATAACAAACGTACAGCCCAAGCAATAGCAAAACAAGTAGGTATAGATACAATAATTGCCGAAGTATTACCTGAGGAAAAAGCTTCTAAAATTGAAGAACTTCAAAATCAAGGGAAAAAAGTTGCAATGGTTGGAGATGGTGTGAATGATGCTCCAGCACTGGTTAAATCCGATATTGGTATTGCTATTGGTACTGGTACGGAGGTTGCAATTGAAGCAGCTGATGTAACGATCTTAGGAGGCGATCTCTTATTAATTCCAAAAGCAATAAAAGCAAGTAAATCTACAATTCGGAATATACGTCAAAACCTCTTTTGGGCATTTGGCTATAATGTTGCAGGTATCCCAATAGCAGCGATTGGCTTGTTAGCACCTTGGGTTGCAGGAGCAGCAATGGCTTTAAGCTCTGTAAGTGTTGTCACAAACGCTTTACGTTTAAAACGTATGAAATTATAAGACTTTCAAATTTTTTTGAAAGGAGGTGACAATATTGAATAACGAATTAATTAACATAGAAGGTATGAGTTGTGACCATTGCAAGCATTCAATTGAAAAAGCGTTGAATAGCTTAGATGGTGTAACTTCTTCAGAAGTAAACTTGTCAAATGAGAATGTTGAAATTGCATTTGATGGAAGTCAAGTGGGTTTTAACGATTTTAAAGAAGCTATTGAAAATCAAGGTTATGATGTAGTTGAATAATTTAAATAAATAGGCATATCATTAAATTGATATGCCTTTATTAAAAAATAAAGGAGAAAAAATACGAATGATAATCATGAACATTATTCAAAAAAATCAGACATTAAAATAAATGTTGTTTATAAAGCAGGTGGTTCTGTTGCAAAGTTGAATTTATAGTATAATTTTAACAAAAAGGAGTCTTCTGTATGAACTATTTCAGATATAAACAATTTAACAAGGATGTTATC
>NZ_JAESKJ010000029.1:0-9220 GCF_017892075.1 Staphylococcus sp. GDY8P119P | reverse complement strand
GTATTAATTCTTGCTACAATTTTATTCTTTTACGGAGGAAAGCCATTTTTATCAGGGGCTAAAGATGAAATTTCAACTAAAAAACCTGGAATGATGACGCTTGTTGCTCTAGGTATTTCAGTAGCTTATATTTATAGTTTATACGCCTTTTATATGAATAACTTCAGTGGTTCATCCACACATACAATGGACTTTTTCTGGGAATTAGCGACTTTAATTTTAATCATGTTATTAGGTCATTGGATTGAAATGAACGCAGTAGGTAATGCAGGCAATGCACTGAAGAAAATGGCAGAACTTTTACCTAATACTGCAGTGAAGCTGATTGATAATAATCAACGAGAAGAAGTTAAAATATCAGATATTCATATTGACGATATTGTGGAAGTCAGAGCAGGCGAAAGTATACCCACAGACGGAATCATTGTTCAAGGAGAAACATCAATTGACGAATCATTAGTTACTGGCGAATCAAAAAAAGTTCATAAAACTCATAATGATGATGTTATTGGAGGTTCAATTAATGGTTCAGGTACAGTACAAGTTAAAGTGACTGCTACGGGTGAAAATGGCTACCTATCTCAAGTTATGGGTCTTGTTAACCAAGCTCAAAATGATAAGTCAAAAGCTGAACTCCTCTCTGATAAAGTCGCAGGTTATTTGTTTTACTTTGCAGTAAGTATTGGCCTGATTTCATTTATTGTATGGATGCTTATTCAAAACAACGTCGATTTCGCACTTGAACGGCTAGTAACCGTATTAGTCATTGCTTGTCCACATGCATTAGGCTTGGCAATACCTTTAGTTACAGCACGTTCTACCTCTATAGGCGCACATAATGGTTTAATCATTAAAAACAGAGAATCTGTAGAAATCGCACAACACATTGATTACATCATGATGGATAAAACTGGGACACTAACTGAAGGTAACTTTTCAGTGAATCACTATGAAAGTTTTACAGACGAGTTAAATAATGAAGAAATATTGAGTCTATTTGCTTCATTAGAAAGTAATTCTAATCATCCACTTGCCACTGGTATTGTTGATTTTGCTAAAGGCAAAAATATTTCATATGCTACTCCTCAAGAAGTTAATAATATTCCAGGTGTAGGCTTAGAAGGCACAGTTGATAATAAAAAACTCAAAATAGTGAATGTTTCTTATCTCGATAAAAGCAATTTTGATTATAATAAAGAACAATTTACGAATCTCGCTCAACAAGGGAATTCTATTAGTTATCTAATTCATGACCGACAAGTTATTGGTATTATCGCACAAGGCGATAAAATTAAAGAAAGTTCAAAACAAATGGTTTCGGATTTATTATCGAGAAACATTACGCCAGTCATGCTTACAGGCGATAATAAAGAAGTGGCACAAACAGTGGCTGAAGAATTAGGTATTAGTGATGTCCACGCGCAATTGATGCCCGAAGATAAAGAAAGTATTATCCAAGATTATCAAAGCAATGGTAGCAAAATCATGATGGTTGGTGATGGTATCAATGATGCGCCAAGCCTTATTAGAGCAGATATTGGTATGGCAATTGGCGCAGGGACAGATGTAGCTGTTGAATCGGGGGATGTCATACTCGTTAAAAGTAATCCTTCTGATATTATCAATTTTTTGTCCCTTTCAAAAAATACGATGAAAAAAATGGTTCAAAATTTATGGTGGGGCGCAGGATATAACGTGATTGCAGTTCCTCTTGCAGCTGGTATATTAGCTTCTATTGGTTTAATATTATCACCTGCTGTGGGTGCAATACTTATGTCTTTAAGTACGATCATCGTAGCAATTAATGCATTTACATTAAAATTAAAATAAAAGAGGTAAATATAATGTATAAAAAAATGTTCACAATTTTAATTACGTTATTTTCTATAATGTTTATGGTTCCTAATGATACTTTTGCAGAAGGTAAGCACAACATGATGGACATGAAAGAAAATGATCAAAAGCGAAATGATATGATGGATATGAAAAGTCATGACGAAAGAAAAAATTTGAATTCTTCACAAGGAAAAAATGAAATAACATTTCCCAAAGTTTTAGATCCTAAAAAAGATAACAATGGTTATAAAAGTTATACATTAAAAGCGCAGAAAGGAAAGACAGAATTTTACAAAGGTAATTTCTCTAACACTTTAGGATACAATGGAAATTTACTTGGGCCAACTTTAAAATTAAAAAAAGGAGATAAGGTTAAAATTAAGTTAGTCAACAACTTAGATGAAAATACAACATTTCATTGGCATGGGTTAGAAATAGATGGAAAAGTGGATGGAGGCCCTTCTCAAGTTATAAAACCAGGAAAAGAAAAAACAATAAAATTTGAGGTTAAACAAGAGGCTGCTACATTATGGTATCATCCCCACCCCTCCCCAAATACAGCTAAACAAGTTTATAATGGTTTATCAGGGTTATTATATATAGAGGATGACAAAAAGAATAATTATCCTAGCAATTATGGGAAAAATGATTTGCCTATAATAATCCAAGATAAAACATTTGTATCTAAAAAATTAAATTATACAAAAACGAAAGATGAAGATGGTACTCAAGGTGATACAGTCCTTGTGAATGGGAAAGTAGATCCTAAATTAACAACAAAAGAAGGAAAAATACGTTTGAGACTTTTAAATGGCTCCAATGCTCGGGATTTAAATCTTAAGCTAAGTAATAATCAAAGTTTTGAATATATTGCTTCAGAAGGCGGCCATTTAGAAAAGACTAAAAAGTTAAAAGAAATTAATTTAGCTCCTTCAGCAAGAAAAGAAATAGTAATAGATTTATCTAAAATGAAAGAAGAAAAAGTCAATCTTGTTGATAATGATGAAACAGTAATTTTACCAATTATTAACAAAGAAAAAAGTACTAACAAAGACACTACTCCAAAAGTAGATAAAAAAATCAAATTAGAAGGTATGGACGATAATGTTACTATTAATGGCAAAAAATTCGATCCTAACAGAATAGATTTCACACAAAAGGTAAACCAGAAAGAAACTTGGGAAATTGAAAACGTCAAAGATAAAATGGGTGGTATGAAGCACCCGTTCCATATCCACGGAACGCAATTTAAAGTTTTATCAGTGGATGGGAAGAAACCTTCAGAAGATATGAGAGGCAAAAAAGACGTTATATCTCTGGAACCTGGACAAAAAGCCAAAATAGAAGTGGTTTTTAAAAATACTGGGACATACATGTTCCATTGTCACATACTTGAGCATGAAGATAATGGAAT
This sequence comes from Staphylococcus sp. GDY8P119P, assembly GCF_017892075.1. NCBI lineage: Bacteria > Bacillati > Bacillota > Bacilli > Caryophanales > Staphylococcaceae > Staphylococcus > Staphylococcus sp. GDY8P119P. The sequence goes on along the minus strand of NZ_JAESKJ010000029.1, from coordinate 5,970 downwards.
GATGGGACAAATAAAAGTAACAAAATAATTTATAAGGAGAATTCAATATGATGAAAAAATTGAGCTCAATTATAGTAGCTTCAGGATTAGTATTATCAGCTTGTTCAACTGGTAACGAAGAAGAAGAAAATTCTAAAGATCAAAAACAAGAAAAACATATGAATCATAAGAGTGAAAGTAAAGCCCCAGATAATATGAAAAGTACAGATGACAGTAAATATAAAAAGGACGATAAAATAACAATTACAGCTGATCATATGCCTGGTATGAAAAATGCTAAAGGTACAGTTAAAGGTGCTTACAAAACCTATGCTTATGTCGTGAGTTACACACCTACAAATGGTGATGAAAAAGTTAATAATCACAAATGGGTCGTTAATGAGGAAGTTGCAGATGCCCCTGAAAATGGATTCAAGAAAGGTGATACAGTTAAATTAGAAGCTGACCATATGCCTGGTATGAAAGGTGCAGAAGCTCAAATTGATGATGTAGAAAAAACAACCGTTTATATGGTGGATTATAAATCAACAGAAAACGATGAGATGGTTAAAAATCATAAATGGATGACAACTGACGAACTAAAATCTCGTTAATGTCTATCATTTTAAAGCTTTAAAGTATTTAGTTAGTTATTCACAAATGCAATGAGAATCCCCTTTGTTAAATAGACAAGTAAACAAATAAAATTTATGGCCACTCTCATATCCACAATAATGAGAGTGGCCATTTGTTTAGAAAAATTAAATGATTTTAATGAAAATGAGGGGATCTTTTATAATTTATCAATGGAATTTCGAAAAATATAAAAAATGGAATAGTGAATGTATTGAGCTTTATCATTTATCAAGAAAAGTTATTCTAAATTAGCAGGTAAAGTCACAAACATTCATTACTGACTGATTAGGGCTTACCCTAATCAGTCAATTTTGTTTATTACGCTTTTTGCTTTTCTTATGTTTATAATTTTCCATTTTATTACGGATATATTGTTTATCCTTTTCATTTAACTCTGTTAAACATTTATAAAGATACTCAAAGTGCAAAAATAACATTATTGCATTTTGTTTTGTTCCATACTTATTGTCATAACCATGCATGATAGAATGTCTATTAATTCCATTTATATTTTTATCGCCAAATTTAAAGGCTCTTTTTAACTTGGATTTGTAGTATTCCTTAATTTTGTCATAATCATCATCAATATAATAATCATGATTAGATTTGTACTTGTTTATTGTTTCTTCTATTACAATATTAAAGAGATTATAATCAGTTCTTCCTTCATAATTTACAGAATTAAATATCAGTCCTTCTAATCTTGCTAATAATGCAGGGATTATAAGATAATAATATCCATGTTTATATCCATCTAGTATCTCTTTTAATATAGTAATTTCTTCTTGTGGTAAGTTGTAAGTGGTTACTTGGCTTTTTAAACGATCAAAATGAATTTCATCAAAATATCTTGTCATTATCAAATTAATATTTTCTATAGTTACCTCTTGATTATTTGAATTCATTTCAATATAATTCATGACTTCACTTATAACGATAAAATCTATTGGTGGATAGTCATAGTTAATAAAAATTGAATTAATTCTAGCTGCATTATTATTAAAGCTCTTTAAAGCATCTTTTAATTCATCTAAATTAGGTATACTTTTAGCTAAAACTTTTACTGTTTCAAATATTTTCTTTCTGAATTCATCATTTATATCTTCTATGTTTTTATATATACTATTAAAATTCAATTTATGTTGTGTAATGTTTTCACCAAGGTTATATTTCATTTTTAAAATCCTTTCTTTGTTTACATAATGACAGTTATCTACATTTAAAACGTATTACCTCCACTTCTCAGGGTTTAACTGAATTTTTATTAAATTAGTATATTTGTTTAATAGTATATCAATTTAATGATTTTGCATTCCTAACCACTATGATGTTATAATGCAATTAACAAAGATGTCGTGCATGTATGCACCAAATCCCCTAACTATGCCAGTAGTTAGGGGATTTTTTGGTGTGACTAGTCGCCTATTTATCATTGCGTTTGCGTAGCCAGTTCGCAAATAAAGCAACGATGCAACCACTTGCTGCTGTGGTCATGATGTTTACAAAGATGTCGGTCATTGCGTATGCACCTCCTCTCTACGTCAAATTGACGCCAGAGATAGGCGACTCCACTATTATACCATCTGTTAATCTACAAGCATATGCACTTCCGATAAGTTGAATTATGTCATTCAAATCTTAAATGGGTGTATTTACTTAGATTGAAATAATACAATTTCTACTTTTCTTTCTGTGTATACATTATACATATGGAAGTTATACATGTGGAAGTTATATATGTATAATGTATACACATATATCATATTTGGTATTCGTATAATATCATGCTAGTATAATAAATATATATAAAAGGACAACATGCGCTAACATGTTGCCCCAATGAGACTGTTAAAAAGACAAAAATAACCTTTTCGAACCTGTCAAAGTTGGAAGGTTATTTTTTGGTTATTGCTAATTAATACTGAACCAATAATTGTGAGAACAACTAAACATGCTATTCGTTCATCGAATCTCCCTATTAAGTAGAACTTAGTAGGGAGATTTCGTTGTAATTTTAAATCAATTTACTTCAGGTCTTAAATTTGTCTTTTCAGGGGATTTTAGAACCCTCTCTATATCAATTTGCTTAATTCTGTTGATAATTTGTTTTTTGTCTTTATATCCATAATTTTCAACTCTATCTAATGTTAATTGCGTTAAAAATTTCACTGGATTTTCAGGATAGTAACTATCACCTAAATACCTTTTAATTTCTTTCTCTGTATAATGAATGAAATTTTCCTTAGCAACGACTCCCGTTAATGAATAAAATAAGAATTGTCTAGCTTTATTAAATTCATACCATTTCACAAAAAACTCTCTAGTAAATTGAATTGCTTTTTTTATTCCTATATCTTTATGAGTTTTATCCTCTAAATAATAAAACATATATTCGTAGCAATATTTGGGAATCAATATGACGCTTTGTCTTTCTGAAAAATAATAATCTTTAGATAATTCTTCAGAGTCATGAATATTAGTATTTTGCAGAATATATGACCCAACTGATTGAGAATTAATGTTGTTCAGTGTGCGTAATGAACTTGAAGAAAGTAAATCAATATTTATATTCAAGTAATCACATAATTTTATAATATTACTAATACTAGGATCAATTTCACCTTTTTCCCATTTTCTATACTCTGCACTTGAAATACCCAAATCCTTTTCAATATCTTCAAATCTTATATCAAACTTTTCTCGATAATAATTTAACAAATTAAAATATTTTGTATCTTCTTCATCATAATCAAAGTAGTCATCTTCAAAAAGTTGTCTAATTTCGCCTAATGAGAATTCTATATTTTGTATTAGTATATTCATATTAATAGGTTCACGTTTATCATTAAATTTAGTATATCCAGCAGAACCTGTCTCTAAGTTTATAGGAAATTGTAAATCATTTTCATGATTATATGAACTAAATAACTCCAAGTTATCTAAGAGGCCCTTAGCTCTCCTAATAATAATACTGCTACTTTCTTTACTAACATCTCGATATAGATAGTCATAATACTCTCTCATTATCAACTCATATTGGGGAATGGCTACCCAATCATCATGTTTTACTAAATCAAATTTATGGATTATATCAGACAAATTTTTAAACGTTTTAGGCATCCACTCTGAATAGCCATGAAAATATTCTTCAATATTATTATCAATCAAAGTAATCTCTTCTGTGTTATAAGATTTCCACTGTTTTGTTAAAAATTGGTATATTGTCATATTAAAATATTTTGCAATATCATCTACGATACGATAAGTAAATGCTTTCTGCTTAGATTCTAAAAGTGTTATCTCCTTTTTAGAATAATTGGAAAATCCACTAAGTTCATTCAATTCTTTAGCCAATGCTTGTTTAGTTAAATTCTTATTTTTTCTTTCTAGATAAAGCTTTTGGGATAATTTCATATAACCCCTCCTTTATAAAAATCATACACTACTTTTTCATAAAAATAAAATATTATAATTTTTAAATTTAAAAGCGTACAGTTACAATACGGTTTATTGCTCGCTTAAAATTAAGGGGAAGTATGTGTCTGTGGTTAATCAAAAAACCTCCACAAGTTAAATACAGGTTTTGTGGAGGTTACTCTTATTTTGAAATATCAAATTAATTTTTATGAAATTTTTGTATAGCATCTCTAATCTCTTCTTTTAATTGCTCATCTCTTTTATATCCATTGAAATTAATATATTCAGCGTCATCATTTACATACTGTAAAAAACGTTTAAACGTATCCAAGTATTTGGCAACTTCAGAATATTCCTCTTCTATATTTTCATAGTCTTCTTTCAACACTTCATCTTTGTTATGATCTACTTTAAATTGCATTTTAAGAGCTTCATTTTCTTTTTCAAGCTCATTAATTCGTTCATCTACTGGATAAACAGATGTCGGCTTAATACGATTTCCTAATGCCACAAGTCTCGTATAAGCTGTTGGATTTAAGTTTCTATCTTCTGCTAATACTTTCACTTTTTCATATTCTTCTTCAGTTAAATTAATATTAATTGTTTTAGCTTTTTTATGATTCTTGCTCACCATTCACGCCACTCCTAAAATTAGTAATTACTTAGTAAGAATCACATTTTTATACTAAGTATTTGATTAGTAAATACTCTATCATAAATAACTAAGCAATTACTAATACCTTATATAAGAAAATCATTGGTTATAAACAATGATTTAAGGACTCCTTTCGGGAGTCTATGAGGAGTCCTTAGACTCCCCATTCTTCTATCCCATGTGACACAAGGGATAGAAGAATCATTGATTTTACATCGAAATGCCATGTAATATTACACTTAAGTCAAGTTTTATAAATATATAAAATTGCTAAAAGTACTGATATGAAAGCATTTATAACAAATGAAACATTCATTTTGAACCCCAGCTATGCTGGGGGCCATCGTGATGGCATTGTTCACCCTTATCCTGTTGTCTGGGACTCCTTTTCGAGACTCCTCTAGTTGAATTCTTAGCCACATAAATGCATTTTCAATGTTCTAAAAGTTTAAATAACTCCCTTTCTTAAAACGTATATTAGGCTTCGTTTTTTATCATTACAAATACTAGTGATAAACTTCCAATAAAAATGACCTACTGCATTAATTTATAATACATGTAGATCATTTTTCACTCACAATATTATTTTTTAAAATTCATGTTATTTTTATATATTGTTAAGCTAGAAATATTCTGATTTAATTAAGACTTTGATGAATTCAAAAAAGAAGGTAAGTAAATTGAAATTTTAAGCTTTATAGGCTTTACCATTTTTCTTTGGGCAAGAAATGTAGACGCATCAGGCGCCATACAAATGACTGAATTGAAATGGGTTAATATTGCTGTTATAGGAACTACATATTTAATTTCTTTAATCATACAGCTAATATGGCTAATCATTAATTTAGTCTTTTCGAGAAAACAAAAAGTACAAGTACTGAATTAAGTAGACGGCTTGAAAGAACCTAAACAGTCCGTATTGAAATAAAAGATACCCATTTTATCTGGGGTATCTTTTTGTTTTTATATAGATTTATTTGGATTTTAAAGGGATATTTAGAGCCAAAACAAGAGGGCTTTCTATCATTCAACATATATCGAACGAGATTTTTGGGGAATAGATTTTTATAAATTCAATTATGTTTCAAATCATTTTAAAAAGATTGTTATTTCTATATAGCATCAAGACAAGAAGAAACTCGTTTCACTCGTTTCAAAATCCCTCTTGATTTTTACAGAAAAAATCTTTAATTTCATCATCTTTAATAAAATAATAAGCCATCTTTCCATCTTTCCAAAAATCAAGAACATCATTTTTATATAAAAGTCTCAAGTGATGTGAT
>NZ_JAESKJ010000028.1:3350-3636 GCF_017892075.1 Staphylococcus sp. GDY8P119P | reverse complement strand
AGGTTTTTTAGTTGAAATTTCATCTTTAGCCCCTGATAAAAATGGCTTTCCTCCGTAAAAGAATAAAATTGTAGCAAGAATTAATACAATCCAATCTGACCCTGTAAATGAAATTTGAAACGGTAATTTAACTCCCATCATGGGCGATAAAATAATAATCGGTATCGCAAAAATCAAAGAAATAAAGAATTTACTTTTAAAATTTCCATGATGGTGATGTTCATGATTACCATGACTAGTGTGATTTTCATGTTCTTGATGACTATGATGCTCATGATTACCATGA
>NZ_JAESKJ010000028.1:0-3341 GCF_017892075.1 Staphylococcus sp. GDY8P119P | reverse complement strand
TGCTCATGATTACCATGACTAGTGTGATTTTCATGTTCTTGATGACTATGATGCTCATGATTTTGGCGTTTTTTGTTATTCGACAAAATTAAACCTCCTAATTTTATATTTTTAAAGATAGTAACAAGACAATTTGAGTATAACATATACGGTATATGGGTATATACCATTTGACTTTTTTATTTTGTAGTGTACAGAAAATAACCATTTTCTGCACACTCCCTTTTTATGTCTAAATAGGTAGGTATATTATATGATTGAGTGTTCAAAAACCCAACAAAAAATCTATGTTCATAAAAGACCTTAGAATTAAGTTATGGTACACTGAATGTGTATATAGGAGGTTTGTATTTTGAAAATAGGTTATGCAAGAGTTTCAACTGGATTACAAAATTTGAATTTACAGGAGGATCGATTAAATCAATATGGTTGTGAAAAAATATTTAGTGACCATATCAGTGGTTCAAAAAGTAAAAGACCTGGTTTAGATAAAGCAATTGAATTTGCGAGGTCAGGAGATACGATTGTTGTTTGGAGATTAGACAGATTAGGACGTAATATGGAGGATTTAATCACATTAGTTAATGAGCTTAACGAACGAGGAGTAAGTTTCCACAGTTTAGAAGAAAATATAACGATGGATAAATCAAGTTCTACAGGACAATTATTATTTCATTTGTTCGCAGCATTTGCAGAATTTGAACGGAATTTAATTTTAGAACGTTCTTCAGCAGGCCGAATTGCAGCACGTGCTAGAGGACGCTATGGAGGTAGACCAGAAAAATTAAGCCAAAAAGATTTAAATTTACTTAAAACACTTTATGATAATGGCACACCAATCAAAACAATTGCGGAGCAGTGGCAAGTTTCACGTACAACAATTTATCGTTACCTCAATAAATTGGAGGATAAGGAAGATGAAAAACAAGGAGAAGTATCTAACTAATTTTTCTGAAGCCAAGCGTAAAAAAGCTACTCAAAAGTACAATATTATAAAACCTTTTATCTTGGGCGAACAATCTTTATCAACCATTTCAAAAAGTAAAGGTATTGCATTAAGTACACTTTATAGATGGAATAAATTATATAAGGAACAAGGACTTACTGGTCTAATTCATAATACAAGAGTTGATAAAGGTGAGCGTAAATTAGAACAAAACATAATTGACGAGATTAAACGCCTTGCGCTTATGAATAAAAGAAATAGTATAGCCACAATTCATAGGAAAATCGCTAATTATTGTATAGAGAATAATTTTGATATACCAAGTTATAAACAAATTTATAGTGTTATTAAAGCAATGCCTAAGTCTGTTATTGATTTCTCTCACCAAGGTGAAAAATACTATCAAAATAAGTACGATTTAATACAAATAAGAGAATCCTCAAGACCCAATGAAATATGGCAAGCCGACCATACTTTGCTAGATATTTATATATTAGATCAAAAAGGTAATATCAATAGACCATGGCTAACCATTATTATGGATGACTATAGTCGTGCCATTGCAGGCTATTTTATAAGTTTTGATTCTCCTAATGCTCAAAACACAGCATTAACACTATACCAAGCAATATGGAATAAGAATGATACCAACTGGCCAGTGTGTGGTATACCCGAAAAATTCTATACAGATCACGGAAGTGACTTTACCTCAAATCACATGGAACAAGTCGCTATTGACTTGAAAATAAATTTGATGTTTTCAAAAGTTGGTGTCCCTCGTGGTCGTGGAAAAATAGAACGCTTTTTTCAGACAGTTAACCAAATTTTCTTAGAACAACTGCCTGGATATATAAACAATAGTGATATTCCTAGTAATTTAATAAATTTTCACAATTTTGAAGAAAAATTACGTTACTTTTTAATTGAAAATTATAATCAAAAAGAACATAGTGCTATTCATACCACGCCTATCAGTCGTTGGAATAGTAATCACTTTTTCCCTAATATGCCAAGTAGCTTAGAACAACTTGATTTATTATTGTTGGAAATACCTAAATCTAGAAAAGTTCATTCAGATGGCATTCATTTTCAAGGTTTTTGATACATTAATACTAATCTAGCAGCTTATGTAGGTGAATATGTACTGATTCGTTATAACCCAAATGATATGGCTGAAATACGTGTGTTTTATAGAGATGAATTTCTTTGTACTGCTATATGTCCAGAAATAGCTGATTACTCCATAGATATAAAAGACATACAGCACGCTCGTAGTCAGAGAAGAAAACACTTAAAACAAAATATTACTAGTCCAAGTACCACGGAATTAATTAAGGAAGAAAAAAATTGTGGTTATTCACCTCAAGAAACGACTAAAAACGTCAATAAATTAAAGAGGTATCGTAATGACTAAAAATCAGAATTTTATTGAAACGAAAGAGTATAAACGGTTTGCTGAATTTTGTGACGCTTGCATTAAATATCAATATATTGGTATCTGTTATGGTCAACCTGGAGTTGGGAAAACTTTATCTTCAAGATATTATACAAATTGGGATACTATCGAAAAACAAGTTAACCATAGAGGTTGGGAAGATTTAGCTAGTAAAACGACCGATGACATACTATCGGTGGATAAAATATTTTATACTGCACCAGCAGAAAAACAAACTAAATTAAGGAATGATTTATATAGTATTACTGCAAGCATTGATTTGGGTCAAAAATTACATGTTGTAAATAAGTATGGACATGAACATAGTAAACATTATAGTGATATGTTTAAATATATTGATTTAATTATAGTAGATGAGATTGATCGCCTTAAAGTGCAACATTTAGAGCAATTAAGAGCTATTTATGATGAACATAATTTAGCAATGATATTTATTGGTATGCCGGGCATAGAGAAAAAACTATCTCGTTATCCTCAACTATATTCGCGCATAGGTTTTGCGCATGAATTTGATAATCTAAGTAAAGATGAGACGCATCATATATTAGAATATAAGTGGCAAGATTTAGGATTTGATTTAAAACTCGAAGACTTTACTGATTATGAGGCAATAACGACGATTATTAAAATCACAAAAGGGAATTTTAGGCTGATTCATCGTTTATTTGCGCAGATAGACAGAATTATGGATATAAATGGTTTAGATAAAATAAGTACAGAAGTTGTAGAAACAGCTAGAGATAGTTTAGTTATAGGTATTCGATAATAGAAAAAGTAACGCATTTTAATATAGTGCGTTGCTTTTCTCATTTTTTAGGTAAAGTCATTCTCATATATCGAATAAAGTGACAGCATCGAGAAGTAGATTTTATTAATAAGTATAAGCACCCATAAAACAATTAGTAAGAGGTGGTATTCAAATGGCTAAAATTGGTTATG
>NZ_JAESKJ010000027.1:0-4944 GCF_017892075.1 Staphylococcus sp. GDY8P119P | reverse complement strand
TTAACTTCTGTGTTCGGCATGGGAACAGGTGTGACCTCCTTGCTATAGTCACCAGACAATGTCATGTATAAAATTTATACACTCAAAACTAGATTGTAAGTAAAATTTAGTTCAACCAACAAAACTTTTAAATTTGATTAAGTCTTCGATCGATTAGTATTCGTCAGCTCCACATATCGCTATGCTTCCACCTCGAACCTATTAACCTCATCATCTTTGAGGGATCTTATAACCGAAGTTGGGAAATCTCATCTTGAGGGGGGCTTCATGCTTAGATGCTTTCAGCACTTATCCCGTCCATACATAGCTACCCAGCGATGCCGTTGGCACGACAACTGGTACACCAGAGGTATGTCCATCCCGGTCCTCTCGTACTAAGGACAGCTCCTCTCAAATTTCCTACGCCCACGACGGATAGGGACCGAACTGTCTCACGACGTTCTGAACCCAGCTCGCGTACCGCTTTAATGGGCGAACAGCCCAACCCTTGGGACCGACTACAGCCCCAGGATGCGATGAGCCGACATCGAGGTGCCAAACCTCCCCGTCGATGTGAACTCTTGGGGGAGATAAGCCTGTTATCCCCGGGGTAGCTTTTATCCGTTGAGCGATGGCCCTTCCATGCGGAACCACCGGATCACTAAGTCCGTCTTTCGACCCTGCTCGACTTGTAAGTCTCGCAGTCAAGCTTCCTTGTGCCTTTACACTCTATGAATGATTTCCAACCATTCTGAGGAAACCTTTGAGCGCCTCCGTTACTCTTTAGGAGGCGACCGCCCCAGTCAAACTGTCCATCTGACACTGTCTCCCACCATGATTAATGGTGCGGGTTAGAAATCCAATACAGCGAGGGTAGTATCCCACCAACGCCTCCACGTAAGCTAGCGCTCACGTATCTAAGGCTCCTACCTATCCTGTACAAGCTGTACCGAATTTCAATATCAGACTACAGTAAAGCTCCACGGGGTCTTTCCGTCCTGTCGCGGGTAACCTGCATCTTCACAGGTACTATGATTTCACCGAGTCTCTCGTTGAGACAGTGCCCAAATCGTTACGCCTTTCGTGCGGGTCGGAACTTACCCGACAAGGAATTTCGCTACCTTAGGACCGTTATAGTTACGGCCGCCGTTTACTGGGGCTTCGATTCGTAGCTTCGCAGAAGCTAACCACTCCTCTTAACCTTCCAGCACCGGGCAGGCGTCAGCCCCTATACATCACCTTACGGTTTAGCAGAGACCTGTGTTTTTGATAAACAGTCGCTTGGGCCTATTCACTGCGGCTCTCCTGGGCGTGAACCCTAAAGAGCACCCCTTCTCCCGAAGTTACGGGGTCATTTTGCCGAGTTCCTTAACGAGAGTTCGCTCGCTCACCTTAGAATTCTCATCTTGACTACCTGTGTCGGTTTGCGGTACGGGCACCATAAATCTAGCTAGAGGCTTTTCTCGGCAGTGTGAAATCAACGACTCGAGGAAACAATTTCCTCTCCCCATCACAGCTTGACCTTATGAGTGCCGGATTTGCCTAACACTCAGTCTTACTGCTTGGACGTACAATCCAATCGTACGCTTCGCCTATCCTACTGCGTCCCCCCATCGCTTAAAACGATTCATGGTGGTACAGGAATATCAACCTGTTATCCATCGCCTACGCCTATCGGCCTCAGCTTAGGACCCGACTAACCCAGAGCGGACGAGCCTTCCTCTGGAAACCTTAGTCAATCGGTGGACGGGATTCTCACCCGTCTTTCGCTACTCACACCGGCATTCTCACTTCTAAGCGCTCCACATGTCCTTGCGATCATGCTTCAACGCCCTTAGAACGCTCTCCTACCATTGTCCTACGGACAATCCACAGCTTCGGTAATATGTTTAGCCCCGGTACATTTTCGGCGCAGTGTCACTCGACTAGTGAGCTATTACGCACTCTTTAAATGATGGCTGCTTCTAAGCCAACATACTAGTTGTCTGGGCAACGCCACATCCTTTTCCACTTAACATATATTTTGGGACCTTAGCTGGTGGTCTGGGCTGTTTCCCTTTCGAACACGGACCTTATCACCCGCGTTCTGACTCCCAAGTTAAATTGATTGGCATTCGGAGTTTGTCTGAATTCGGTAACCCGAGAAGGGCCCCTCGTCCAAACAGTGCTCTACCTCCAATAATCATCACTTGAGGCTAGCCCTAAAGCTATTTCGGAGAGAACCAGCTATCTCCAGGTTCGATTGGAATTTCTCCGCTACCCTCAACTCATCCGCTCACTTTTCAACGTAAGTCGGTTCGGTCCTCCATTCAGTGTTACCTGAACTTCAACCTGGTCAAGGGTAGATCACCTGGTTTCGGGTCTACGACCAAATACTCAACGCCCTATTCAGACTCGCTTTCGCTACGGCTCCACATTCACTGCTTAACCTTGCATCAAATCGTAACTCGCCGGTTCATTCTACAAAAGGCACGCCATCACCCATTAACGGGCTCTGACTACTTGTAAGCACACGGTTTCAAGTTCTCTTTCACTCCCCTTCCGGGGTACTTTTCACCTTTCCCTCACGGTACTGGTTCACTATCGGTCACTAGAGAGTATTTAGCCTTGGGAGATGGTCCTCCCAGATTCCGACGGAATTTCTCGTGTTCCGTCGTACTCAGGATCCACTCAAGAGAGAACAGATTTTCGACTACAGGATTATTACCTTCTTTGATGCATCTTTCCAGATGCTTCGTCTAATCTATTCCTTTGTAACTCCGTATAGAGTGTCCTACAACCCCAACAAGCAAGCTCGTTGGTTTGGGCTCTTCCCGTTTCGCTCGCCGCTACTCAGGGAATCGATTTTTCTTTCTCTTCCTGCGGGTACTAAGATGTTTCAGTTCTCCGCGTCTACCTTCGATACGCTATGTATTTACGTATCGATAATACGACATAACTCGTATTGGGTTCCCCCATTCGGAAATCTCTGGATCACAGCTTACTTACAGCTCCCCAAAGCATATCGTCGTTAGTAACGTCCTTCATCGGCTTCTAGTGCCAAGGCATCCACCGTGCGCCCTTAATAACTTAATCTATTTGCTTTCCAACTCGACAACCGTCGGTTGAAAACCCAAAATGTTATTAATCTGTGAGTGTTCTTTCGAACACTAGCGATTATTTCTTTTTGAATTCAAGCTTATTTAAAACTCTTATTCACTCGGTTTTGCTTGGTAAAATCATAAATTTTACTTACTTATCTAGTTTTCAACAAAACTGAATACAATATGTCAATGTTATTCCTTTGTCATCTTCTAAAGAAGATGTTCCGAATATATCCTTAGAAAGGAGGTGATCCAGCCGCACCTTCCGATACGGCTACCTTGTTACGACTTCACCCCAATCATTTGTCCCACCTTCGACGGCTAGCTCCATAAATGGTTACTCCACCGGCTTCGGGTGTTACAAACTCTCGTGGTGTGACGGGCGGTGTGTACAAGACCCGGGAACGTATTCACCGTAGCATGCTGATCTACGATTACTAGCGATTCCAGCTTCATGTAGTCGAGTTGCAGACTACAATCCGAACTGAGAACAACTTTATGGGATTTGCATGACCTCGCGGTTTAGCTGCCCTTTGTATTGTCCATTGTAGCACGTGTGTAGCCCAAATCATAAGGGGCATGATGATTTGACGTCATCCCCACCTTCCTCCGGTTTGTCACCGGCAGTCAACTTAGAGTGCCCAACTTAATGCTGGCAACTAAGCTTAAGGGTTGCGCTCGTTGCGGGACTTAACCCAACATCTCACGACACGAGCTGACGACAACCATGCACCACCTGTCACTTTGTCCCCCGAAGGGGAACGCTCTATCTCTAGAGTTGTCAAAGGATGTCAAGATTTGGTAAGGTTCTTCGCGTTGCTTCGAATTAAACCACATGCTCCACCGCTTGTGCGGGTCCCCGTCAATTCCTTTGAGTTTCAACCTTGCGGTCGTACTCCCCAGGCGGAGTGCTTAATGCGTTAGCTGCAGCACTAAGGGGCGGAAACCCCCTAACACTTAGCACTCATCGTTTACGGCGTGGACTACCAGGGTATCTAATCCTGTTTGATCCCCACGCTTTCGCACATCAGCGTCAGTTACAGACCAGAAAGTCGCCTTCGCCACTGGTGTTCCTCCATATCTCTGCGCATTTCACCGCTACACATGGAATTCCACTTTCCTCTTCTGCACTCAAGTTTCCCAGTTTCCAATGACCCTCCACGGTTGAGCCGTGGGCTTTCACATCAGACTTAAGAAACCGCCTACGCGCGCTTTACGCCCAATAATTCCGGATAACGCTTGCCACCTACGTATTACCGCGGCTGCTGGCACGTAGTTAGCCGTGGCTTTCTGATTAGGTACCGTCAAGACGTGCACAGTTACTTACACATTTGTTCTTCCCTAATAACAGAGTTTTACGATCCGAAGACCTTCATCACTCACGCGGCGTTGCTCCGTCAGGCTTTCGCCCATTGCGGAAGATTCCCTACTGCTGCCTCCCGTAGGAGTCTGGACCGTGTCTCAGTTCCAGTGTGGCCGATCACCCTCTCAGGTCGGCTACGTATCGTTGCCTTGGTAAGCCGTTACCTTACCAACTAGCTAATACGGCGCGGGTCCATCTATAAGTGATAGCAAAACCATCTTTCACTTTAGAACCATGCGGTTCTAAATGTTATCCGGCATTAGCCCCGGTTTCCCGGAGTTATTCCAGTCTTATAGGTAGGTTACCCACGTGTTACTCACCCGTCCGCCGCTAACGTCAAAGGAGCAAGCTCCTTATCTGTTCGCTCGACTTGCATGTATTAGGCACGCCGCCAGCGTTCATCCTGAGCCAGGATCAAACTCTCCATAAAAAATTATGATGTTTGATTAGCTCATAAAATACTAATTTGTGTTATCAATAACACGTTGTTTTGATTCAACATTTAATGTTGAAATCGGA
>NZ_JAESKJ010000026.1:10956-11678 GCF_017892075.1 Staphylococcus sp. GDY8P119P | reverse complement strand
TTTTTACTTTGCAACAGAACCAGAATAAGCATATATATTCAGGGTATATATAAGTAATAGACATCTAAATAATAAGTAATAGGAGGCTGGTGTAGATGTTCAAAAATATATTATTACCCTATGATTTCGAAAATGATTTTAGTGCTATCCCTGACTATTTAGAAAAAGCCACCGATGAAGATTCAGTTGTTGTAATTTATCACGTTGTAACAGAAAATGATCTTGCAATTAATGTCAAATATTATAATAAGCATAAAAAAGATATTATTAGAGAAAAAGAAAAAAAACTTACTCCATTTTTACGTGAATTAGAAAAAAGAGATATTCAATATAAAATAGATGTAGATTTTGGGCATATTAAAGATACAATCTTAGAAAAAATTACTTCTGGAGATATAAATAATGGTGAATTTGATTTAGTAATTATGAGTAATCATAGAGTCGATTGGAATATTAAACATGTTTTAGGAGATGTTACACATAAGATTGCTAAAGTACTAATTGTTAAATAAACATAAGAAGTAAGAAATTTATTAATTCAAAAAGCCTAAATACTTTCTCACAAATTGAGAGAGTATTTAGGCTTTTTTATTTTTTTAATTTTGGTTTGTGATTTTTTAGATTATTTTTTGATTAGTCGTTCTAAAAAAGATTAGACACGCATTTATGCCGAGAAAATTTATTGAAGTTGAGAAGAACCCTTAACTAAACTTGTAGACGAA
>NZ_JAESKJ010000026.1:0-10938 GCF_017892075.1 Staphylococcus sp. GDY8P119P | reverse complement strand
GACAAGTTTTGGGATTGTTAAGGGTTCCGAGGCTCAACGTCAATAAAGCAATTGGAATAAAGCACCTATGATTATTTAAAAATATTAGTTATAATACATTCAAAAATATTTTTGAATGAGGTGTATGTATGATTCAAACGGTTGTCACTGCTGCTGTTCTTTATATTGCTACAGCAGTTGATTTATTAGTAATTTTATTAATATTTTTTGCTAGAGCAAAGACTAGAAAAGAATATAGAGATATTTATATTGGTCAATATGTAGGATCTGTGACATTGATTGTCGTAAGTTTATTCTTTGCCTTTGTCTTAAATTATGTTCCTGAAAAATGGATATTAGGATTATTAGGGTTAATACCGATTTATTTAGGAATTAAAGTAGCTATTTATGATGATTGTGAAGGAGAAAAGAGAGCTAAAAAAGAATTGAATGAAAAAGGATTGTCTAAATTAGTTGGTACGGTTGCAATTGTTACGATAGCAAGTTGTGGTGCTGATAATATTGGTTTATTTGTTCCGTATTTTGTGACATTAAGTGTTACTGATTTATTAATTACTTTGTTTGTCTTTTTAATTTTAATTTTCTTCTTGGTATTTACTGCACAAAAATTAGCTAATATTCCAGGAGTTGGAGAAATTGTTGAGAAATTTAGTCGTTGGATTATAGCTGTTATTTACATAGCTTTAGGTTTATTTATTATTATTGAAAATGACACTATTGGAACAATTTTAGGATTTATATTTTAATTTAGGGTGTGATTTTATATGAGCTATGAAAATGCTTGTGATGTGATCTGTGTACATGAGGATAAAGTTAACAATGCTTTAAGTTTTTTAGAAGATGATAAATCTAAGAAATTACTTAACATTTTAGAAAAAATTTGTGATGAGAAAAAATTGAAAATCATATTATCTTTGATTAAAGAAGATGAGTTGTGTGTTTGTGATATTTCTTTGATATTGAAAATGAGTATTGCTTCAACTTCACATCATTTAAGACTTTTATATAAAAATGAGGTGCTTGATTTTTATAAAGATGGAAAGATGGCATATTATTTTATTAAAGACGATGAAATAAGAGAGTTTTTTTCTAAAAATCAGAAGGGTTTTTGAAACGAGTGAAACGAGTTTCTTCTTGTCTTGATACTATAAAAATAAGCAAAGATATAACATAAAATGACTTATCGGAAGTCATCTGTAACTCAATTATTAGAAATGATATAATACAAAGGTTGTCGTTCACTTCTGTGCTGTATTTAGCATGGAAGGAGGTGACATCATGTTCAGTACACTATTTGTAACTATTATAGCTCCTATCATAGTAGGAGTTATACTCACGTTATTTTCTCATTGGCTGAATAATCGTGAAAAGTAATTTAGCGGCGACATATAGCTAATACACCAAAAGAGCCCGATAACTATTCGCAGTAGTTATCGGGCTCGGTGTTTATCATGTTAGTACACTATTTGTTAATTAAATTATAACACTGGCTGGTAGAGGAATGCAAAACCATGTATTCAGACTAATCACACTAAAGTAAATTTCTAAATACTTCGTATTGTTCGCTATAAAGAGGATCATTTCTTAAAGAATTTTCGAAATGAATTCCTTTTAACTTTAGTAATTTTAATAAATCCTTATTATTTTTAACTAATTCATAGTTATTATAATAAGTGTTTATTTGATTTTCATTAATTCCATAAATATATGGGTTATAAGGCAAGACATTTTCATAGAGATTTTCAAATATATCTTTTTCTCTCGATATATAATTAAATTTTTCTGTTTCATGAGTCCGGGACATAAAGTTTCTGGACTCTTTTTATATATCTATCTGTTTAAGCCTAAATATTATTCGCTATATTTATTAGATAAGATTGATATGGGTCAAGTTTATATTTCTTAAAAACGAATACACTATGATTAAACTAAAGTGTAGGAGAGGTTTATATGCAACAGACTATTTTGAAACATAAAAATCATATTACTGTTATTAGTGGTTTACTTATTATTATAGGTTTTATTGCACATTTTATCTTTAGCAATATGGTTATCTTTAATAGTGCTTTTATAATTGCTTCTATATTGGGTGTTATACCAATCGCAATACAGGCTTATCAGGCTATGAAAGTAAAAGTAGTGAGTATTGATGTTTTAGTAACTATAGCGGTTATTGGTGCTTTCTTTATTCAAAATTACGAAGAGTCAGCTATTGTTACTTTCTTATTTTTATTTGGATCATATTTAGAACAGCGTACACTTAAGCAAACACGGTCTGCTATTAAAGAGTTGACGGAAATGGCTCCAGAGACTGCTTTTAAGCAATTGTACGACGGACAATTTGAAGAAGTAGATATTGATGAAGTAGAGGAAGGAGATATGCTCATAGTAAAAACTGGGGCTAAGATTCCAGTAGATGGTAGGGTAACTACTGGAAAAGGACATGTAAATGAGGCTAATATCACCGGTGAATCTTTACCTCTAAAGAAAGAGAAAGGTGATGAAGTATTTGCCGGTACCATTATGGATAATGGGACTATTCAAATAGTTGCTGATAGAATTGGGGAAGATTCTACATTTGGTCGAATTATTGAGTTAGTAGAAGAAGCACAAGATTCTAAATCGGAAGCTGAACGATTTATTGACCAGTTCTCTCGTTGGTATACACCTGTAGTACTTATTATTGGGCTATTAGTTTGGGTATTAACTAAAGATACAGCACTTGCAGTTACTGTATTAGTACTTGGTTGCCCAGGGGCCTTGGTCATTGGTGTACCTGTTTCAAATGTCGCGGGTATAGGAAATGGTGCAAAGAATGGTATTTTGTTTAAAGGTTCTGAAGTGATTAGTCATTTTGCGAATGTAGATACAGTCCTATTTGATAAAACAGGTACCTTAACTGAAGGAAAGCCTGAAGTTAGCGAATTCGTTTACTATGGAAATAATCAAGAGGAGGATTTATCTTTATTATACTCGATTGAAAGGGAATCTGACCATCCCTTAGCTGTCGCTATTACAAATAAATTAGCGCAATATAAACTAAGACCTGTAGAGAGTACACAGGTTATAAAAGGTGGGGGTATAATTGCTCACGTTGACGGACACATTGTTGCAGTAGGGAATAAAACCTTAATGGAACAAGAAAGTATTCCACTATCTAATGATGTTCTTAAAGAATTAGATAAATTAGAAAGAGCCGGTAGTTCAATTGTATTAACGGCAGTTGATCGTCAGTTAATCATTTTAATGGAAATCCGTGACCAAGTTCGACCAAGCGTTAAACAAGACCTACAAAAATTAAAATCACTTGGTGTTAAAAATCTCATTGTATTATCAGGGGATAATCAAGGTACAGTTAATTTAGTTAAAAAGGAGCTAGGATTAACCGAGGCCCATGGCGATATGCTACCAGAGGACAAGCAAGCATTTTTAAAAGAAAGACAGTCTACTGGTGAAATTGTTGCTTTTATTGGTGATGGTGTGAATGATAGCCCTTCTCTAGCTATTGCAGAAGTAGGGATAGCTATGGGAAATGGGACAGATGTGGCTATTGAAAGTTCAGATATTGTTCTAATGAATTCCAATTTTAATCGTCTCCCCCATGCTTTAGGTTTAGCTAAAGGGACATACGCGAATATGCAACAAAATATTCTCATTGCTGTTGGTGTGGTGATAATATTATTGGGTAGTTTAATATTTAGTGAGTGGATGTCTATGTCAATTGGTATGTTAGTTCATGAGGCAAGTATTTTGGTCGTTATTTTAAATGCAATGAGATTAAGAAGTTATCAATTAAGATAATTGATCCATGTCAATTATTTTTAAAAAAATACCTTATATAATTTATTTAAAGGAGTGATAGATATGACTAAAGCAACATTAAAATTAGAAACATTAACTTGTCCATCATGTTTACAAAAAATTGAAAGTGGTTTAAAACAGACTGCTGGTGTAGAAAAAGATTCTGTAAAAGTGCTGTTCAATGCAAGTAAGGTAAAAGTGGATTTTGATGAAGAACAAGTCAATTTGAATACAATTGAAAAAGCTATTGAAAACTTAGGATATTCCGTTATTAGTTCAAAAGTAAAGGAAGGTGTATAAAATGACAATAGTAAATGAAAGACAAGAAAAATTAGCTGCTGAACAAGCCTATAAAGAACACATTCATCATACTAAGATTAATGCAGCAGCTGTTACAGATCATGTACTGGCTAATATTCATACCTTACATGTAAAATTACACCAATATCATTGGTATGTAAAAGGCACAAATTTTTATTCATTGCATGAGGTATTTGAAAAACTATATAATGAAAATGAAACATGGTTTGATAAAATTGCAGAACGTTTACTAGCTTCAGGATTTAAGCCAGCATCAACAACTACCGAATTCCAAAAATTTACAACGATTTCTGAAGATCTGTCTGAAAAATATTATTCTGCTGAAGAAATGGTCTTACAGTTAGTAGAGGATTTTAGATCTAACCGTGAATTTACCATTCGTGCAATGCGTTTAGCCCAAGAAGAAGCAGATGATGCGTTAGAGGATTTACTAATTAGTTATAAAGATTATTTAGATGTAAATATTTGGCAACTTCAAGCCTTTGTTAACAAGGATGCGCTAGAAGACGATGACTATATAGATAATGATTAATTAGGAGGAAAGTTGTATGGCACACCATCATCACCATAGTCATGTAGATTGTATACGTTTAGTTCCGATTTTTAACCACCTAAATGAAGAACAAATGAGTTTAATTGCACAATCAGCGCATGAAGTACATTATGAAAAGAATGCGTTGTTATTTGGAAGTGGTGATAAAGATGACACACTATATATCGTAAATAATGGGCGTGTACGTATTTATAACTTAAATGAATCCGGTCGTGAACAAACTGTACGCATACTAAATCCTGGTGATTTTATGGG
The DNA here is from genome assembly GCF_017892075.1 of Staphylococcus sp. GDY8P119P. Lineage (NCBI taxonomy): Bacteria > Bacillati > Bacillota > Bacilli > Caryophanales > Staphylococcaceae > Staphylococcus > Staphylococcus sp. GDY8P119P. The sequence goes on along the minus strand of NZ_JAESKJ010000026.1, from coordinate 6,008 downwards.
AGAAGTGGCTATTTTTCAAACTGAAAGTTACCATTCTAATTATGCTGAAGCAATATCAGAAGTAAGTATATGTAGAATTCATAAAAAGGATATGAATGACTATTTAGATGCTTACCCAGAAATTATGAGAAGAATCCTATCAGACGTTACGAAACGTTTACAGGTATCAGAAAAGCAAACGATGCAGGTTGGTATGGAGCAAGTAGAGTCTCGTATTATTGATTTTCTATCAGAATACGTTGAGAATGAAGAAAATCATACTTATGTGACCTTACCAATGTCAAAGAAGGATCTAGCTTCTTATTTGGGTACAACTCCTGAAACAATAAGTCGAAAGTTTTCAGCATTGGAAGAAAAAGGTTTAATTAAACAACATACGCATAAATATATTGAGATATTTGATTTAGATGAATTATTATTTTCATCAAGTTAAAGTGCCGAAAAAACCGTAAGAGGATAATACTCTCACGGTTTTTTGGGTATACAAAAAGGCCATGAAATCCTAAAATAAAGTAAATTACCACAATATACTTGAAAGCAGGAAACATTATAGAGGATCGAAAACAGCAGTCGTTAATTCGGTATTTCCATCGCTATTCTAAAGAAGCACGAGCTGCAGTAAAGACGATTTCAATGAACTTATATTCTCCATATATAAGTGTTGTTAAGGCTTTTTTCCCTAATGCAAAAATTGTTATTGATCGTTTTCATATCGTACAATTACTAAATAATACAATTAACTCAATGTGGATTGCAGTCATGAATGAAATCAAAAAAAGTCGCCCTACAGATTATCGAAAACTAAAAAATCAATAGAGATTGATATTAAAAAATGCTGATTATCTCGATTTTTCAAACTATTATTATCATCGCCTATACCATGAAAAGATGACTGAGCAACGTATGGTAGATTATTTATTAAGTCTTTCTCCGAAATTACAACAAGCTTACCAAGTGATGAATGACCTTAAATTTGCGACAGAAACTAGAGACTACAGTTACTTATTAGCCACTTTACAAGATTTAAAGAAAGTCAGATTAAATAAAAAGGTAAGAAAAACGATTAATACACTGGAAAGATTCTTACCATATGTCGAAAATGCTTTAATTTATCGTGTTTCTAACGGTCCTACCGAAGGTATGAATAACAAGATTAAGTTAATCAAACGTACAGGATATGGCTACGCAAGCTTTAGAAATTTCAGAGCCAGAATTCTATTACAATTTAAACTGATCTTTAAACCATCTAATCCACTACCTGCGACTTTCCAACCAGTTGCAGCTTAAATATTAGACGATGACACTTGTTAGCTTTCATTATTAATTATCCAACTCTTGATCCGACTTTCTCGCCTAAGGGCGAGAAAAGGGTCATGCTTATCTTGAAAATAAACATGGCCTTTCAGTTATTAAAAATTTCATTTAAATCTTAACTGTGATTATTTACTTTTGGTCCCCAACACTATTTGACACAGAACCTTTCTAATTAATTATCATTTACGGTTTTAATTTCAACAATATCAGATAAAATTTGTATTCTATCTTCTTGCGTTAATACATTCATTATCTATCCCACCTTTAATAAAATCCCCCTATAACGGCCTTATAAAAATATTATTATATTAAAAAATAAAATAATATTTTATTACTATTTTATATACTTATAAACCTTTAAATTTTACAATGTAAAATTTAAGTTTGGTCAGCTTGCTGGTGAATATTCCCAATTCCTTTAGGATTTTTTCTAAAGAAAAAATAGAGACTTAATAAAATTTGGATCAATTATAAGAGAACATAGAATGAATTTATCTTTAAAAAAAGATACAAGGAGTTATTTCTTAGATGATCGAGTAAGACAAGGATTAATAGAATATGAAGATCTATCTGTAAAGACTTTAACTAATATTGAAAATGGATATAATTTACCTAGTTTATCAACTTTGAAAATATTATCAACTGCTCTAGAAATTGACTTCTTTCAACTATTAGCAGAGGTGTATGACTATATTCCAAGGCAATGAAATGTGATTATACTCAATTATATTTCATTGCCTTTCTATTTTTTTGATTTCATTTGTTTTTGAATGAAGGGATCATAAAGATAAAAGCTATTAATGGACTCTACTTTATCGTATAGAAAATAAATATATTAATTGCGAGGTGGAAATCAATGATTGTTGGCTATGCGAGAGTATCTTCGATAGATCAAAATTTAGAAAGACAGTTGGAAAATTTAAAAACGTTTGGCGTAGAGAAAATCTTTACAGAAAAACAGTCTGGGAAATCTATAGAAAACAGACCCGTACTTCAAGAAGTTCTTAATTTTGTAAGAATGGGAGATCGATTTATTGTGGAGTCTATTGATCGTTTAGGACGTAACTATGATGAAATTATTGAAACTGTGAATTATTTAAAAGAAAAAGACGTTCAGTTAATGATTACCAGCTTACCTATGATGAATGAAGTGATTGGCAATCCATTATTAGATAAATTTATGAAAGATCTAATCATTCAAATATTAGCAATGGTTTCAGAACAAGAAAGAAATGAAAGTAAACGTCGACAAGCACAAGGGATTCAAGTCGCGAAAGACAAAGGAATATATAAAGGACGGCCTTTACTCTATTCGCCGAACGCGAAAGACCCTCAGAAACGTGTTATTTATCATCGCGTGGTGGAAATGTTAGAAGAAGGGCGAGCAATTAGTAAAATTGCGAAAGAAGTTAATATTACAAGACAAACAGTTTATAGAATTAAACATGATAAGGGATTATCTTGGTAAATGGATTGTCAATGCAACTGAGCGTTTCTCACAGCATTCTAAAACGCATATTAACCTTCGTTTCATAAATTGCTACATCAAAACCAGAGAAAGTAATTTGAAAAGTGGTTTGTCTTCCTTATGTTGCCCCATCAACTATTATGAATTTTTTGAAACTCATCGTTACTTCTCCTTAGTATAATCCTGAAAACCACAATATACTCTTATGTTAACAAATTACAATAAAAACCTAAAAAAGCAAAAAATCATAAAAGTAAAATAGTAAATTTTATCATTTTTTGTATTTTAATCCTCAGAGGCGTATATTAAAAGTATAAAGAATTGGAATATTGAGAAATTATACTTATTAAAAGGGTGATGTTCTTATGTATTATACTAATAGTAATTATGAAGCTTTTGCGCGTCCGAAAAAACCAGAAAACGTTGATAAAAAATCAGCATATTTGATTGGATCAGGTTTAGCCTCACTAGCAGCAGCATGTTTTTTAATTCGTGATGGTCAAATGAAAGGTGAAAATATCCATATTTTAGAAGAATTAAACATCTCAGGGGGAAGTTTAGACGGTATTAATATGGAACATCATGGATTTGTTGTACGTGGTGGTAGAGAAATGGAAAATCATTTTGAATGCTTATGGGATTTATTTAGAAGTATTCCATCATTAGAACAACCTGATGCATCCGTGTTAGACGAATTTTATTGGTTGAATAAGGAAGATCCTAACTATTCTAAATGCAGAGCCATTTATAGTGGCGGTAAACGCATTGATACTGATGGCGATTTTACATTGTCTAAAAAAGCTATTAAAGAAATTTTAAGTTTATGTATGAAAAAAGAAGAAGATTTAGAAGATGTTAAAATTTCCGAAGTTTTCACTGAAGATTTTTTAAATTCTAATTTTTGGTTATATTGGAAAACAATGTTTGCTTTCGAACCTTGGCATTCAGCAATGGAAATGCGTCGATATCTTATGCGTTTTGTTCACCATATTGGCGGTTTGGCAGATTTTAGTGCTTTAAAATTCACTAAATATAACCAATATGAGTCTTTAGTATTGCCAATGGTAGAATATCTTAAGTCACATGGCGTGCATTTTGAATATGGTGTTCAAGTTGACAATATATTGGTCGATTCAACATCATCTACGAAAATTGCACGAGAGATTCTTGTAAACAAAAATGGTAAAACAGAATCTATACCTTTAACATTAGATGATCTTGTTTTTGTAACGAACGGTAGTATTACAGAAAGTTCAACTTATGGGGATAATGACCATCCTGCTCCACCAACGAAAGCATTAGGAGGTAGTTGGGCATTATGGAAAAATTTAGCTAATCAAAGTCCGGAATTTGGAAGACCTGAAAAATTCTGTGATCACATTCCAGATAAAAGTTGGCTCGTATCTGCAACAACAACAACTAATAATAAAAAAGTAATTTCTTATATTGAAAAATTAAGTAAACGTGATGTGTTATCTGGACGTACCGTTACTGGGGGTATTGTAACGGTAGCAGATTCAAGTTGGCAACTTAGTTTTACAGTCAATCGTCAACAACAATTTAAAGAGCAACCTAAAGATCAAGTAAGTGTATGGATATATGCATTATACTCTGATGTTAAAGGAGATTTCATTAAAAAACCAATCACTGAGTGTACAGGTAGTGAAATCTGTCAAGAGTGGTTATATCATATGGGAGTGCCACAAGATGAGTTAGTTGAATTAGCACAAACAGAATGCAATACAATCCCTGTTTATATGCCTTATGTGACAGCGTACTTTATGCCGAGAGCATACAAAGATCGTCCATTGGTTGTTCCTAATGGTTCTAAAAACTTAGCCTTTATAGGTAACTTTGCTGAAACAGAACGTGATACAGTATTCACAACTGAATATTCTGTACGTACGGCTATGGAAGCTGTATATCAATTATTAGAGGTAGACAGAGGGGTGCCTGAAGTGTATGCTTCTGAATTTGATGTACGTGTACTTATGGATGCTTATTATCAATTAAACGATCGTAAATCATTACCTGAATTAGTTAATAAGAACTTTCTTAAACGTTCAGTTCTAAAAAAAGGGATGGAAAAAATACATGGCACATTCATTGAAGAATTATTACGCAAACATAAGTTATTATAAAAGTGGTTCTGTTGCAAAGTAACTTTTAAAAGGTATACTATTAAACTAACTAAAACAAGGAGGTTTTATCAATGAAAGCAGCAGTTTGGTATGGTCAAAAGGATGTACGAGTTGAAGATCGAAAATCTAAAGAGTTACAAGATAATGAGGTTCAAGTTAAAGTGTCTTGGGCTGGCATTTGTGGGACAGATTTACATGAATACTTAGAAGGCCCTATATTTATTTCAACAGACAAACCTGACCCGTTCCTTGGCCAAAAAGCGCCCGTTACATTAGGCCACGAATTTGCAGGTGTAGTAGATGATATTGGTTCTAAGGTTACAAAATTTAATAAAGGCGATCGTGTTGTCATTAATCCTACAGTTTCAAATCGTGAAAAAGAAGAAAATATTGATCTTTATGATGGTTATTCATTTATAGGCTTAGGTTCTGATGGTGGATTTGCAGAATTTACAAACGCCCCAGAAGAGAATGTTTATAAATTACCAGATAATGTTTCTGATAAAGAAGGCGCCCTTGTAGAACCGACGGCTGTTGCAGTTCAAGCAATTAAAGAAGGCGAAGTTCTATTTGGCGATACTGTTGCTATTTTTGGTGCAGGTCCAATCGGTTTATTAACAGTCATAGCAGCTAAAGCTGCAGGTGCAAGTAAGATATTTGTTTTTGATTTATCAGAAGAAAGATTGAATAAAGCTAAAGCGATTGGTGCTACTCATACTATAAATTCCGGTGAATCAGATCCAAGTGATGTTATTAATAAACATACAGATAATGGAGTTGATGTAGCATTTGAAGTAGCTGGTGTAGCACCAACACTTAAATCTGCTATAGACGTTACTAAAGCAAGAGGTACTGTCGTTATAGTGTCTATATTTGGTCATCCTATTGAATGGAATCCAATGCAATTAACGAATACAGGTGTAAAACTTACTTCCACGATTGCTTATACACCTACTACATTTCAACAAACAATAGATTTAATTAATGAAGGTAATTTAAAAGTTAAAGATGTTATTACTGATGAGATAGAGCTAGATAATATTGTGGAGTCAGGATTTGAACAACTTGTAAACGATAAATCACAA
>NZ_JAESKJ010000025.1:0-4630 GCF_017892075.1 Staphylococcus sp. GDY8P119P | reverse complement strand
GTAACCTTTTGATGCCTAATTGATCAGATAGCTTTCCATATACAGCTGTTCCAATGGAAAAGGTTAACATAAAGGCTGTGTTCACCCAGTTTGTACTCGCAGGTGGTTTATTAAAATCATTTGCAATATCAGGTAATGAGACGTTCAAAACCATTTCATTTAATACGCTAAAAAAAGATAAAATACAAAGCCAAATTAAAATTTGGTTGTGTCGTAAATTCGATTGTGAATAGGATGTATTCACATTTCACCCTCCAATAATGAGGGCAGACGTAGTTTATAGGGTTAATGATACGCTTCCCTCTTTTAATTGAACCCTGTTACATTCATTACACTTCATAATTAATTCCTCCTAAACTTGATTAAAACATTTTACCACATATAAACTAAGTTTTAAATTCAGTATTTCATCACTTATACAACAATATGGCCCGTTTGTTGAACTACTCTTTAATAAAATAATTTTTCCGTTCCCAATTCCACATTGCAATAATAGAAAATCCATCTTCATCGGCTTTTTCGTCATCATCTGTATGAATCAAATCGCCTTCTTCTGTGTCATCAAGGTTTAATTTTTTATGTATTTCTTTTAACAAACCACCATAGGAGATTAACCTTTTACGGTGTAAACCTTCCTCCAAATCAGACAAACGTTTCAAATTCTTTTCTTCATCATCGGTCATAAAATCCGTATCCTTTACAGGATATTTTGCAGTTTCGTCAATTGCCGATTGTATATCCGATTTATATTTATTTTTCGGTCGAATCATTTGAACTTTTACATTTGGATCATAGTCTAATTTCATTGCCTTTTTCCAAAATTGAATCCATTGTTTTTGATTCACGTAGTTTTCTGTATTCTTAAAATAAGTTGGTTCCACACATACCAATACATGCATGTGCTGATTATAAGAATTATCTTTATTATTTATTGTCACTTCCGTTGCACGCATAAAACCAACAAGATTTTTATTAATTTTTTTATATTGCATCATTCGGCGAAATCCTTGAGCCATATCTGACAAACTCTTATTTAATTCTTCGCCATCATAAACATTTTTAACTGTTAATGTGAGAAACAACCAACGAACTGTTGGCTTTTGTTTAATAACTTCAGCAACAACCTTTTGTGACTGAATGCCATGTTTCATTGCTCTTCTCCAGTTGCACATTGGACAAAGCCTGGATTTACAAAACCACACTCGATACAACTTTCTTTCGCCTGTTTCACGATTTTGTTTATACTCTAATATTTCAGCACAATCTTTTACTCTTTCAGCCTTTTTAAATTCAAGAATATGCAGAAGTTCAAAGTAATCAACATTAGCGATTTTCTTTTCTCTCCATGGTCTCACTTTTCCACTTTTTGTCTTGTCCACTAAAACCCTTGATTTTTCATCTGAATAAATGCTACTATTAGGACACATAATATTAAAAGAAACCCCCATCTATTTAGTTATTTGTTTGGTCACTTATAACTTTAACAGATGGGGTTTTTCTGTGCAACCAATTTTAAGGGTTTTCAATACTTTAAAACACATACATACCAACACTTCAACGCACCTTTCAGCAACTAAAATAAAAATGACGTTATTTCTATATGTATCAAGATAAGAAAGAACAAGTTCAAAACCATCAAAAAAAGACACCTTTTCAGGTGCTTTTTTTATTTTATAAACTCATTCCCTGATCTCGACTTCGTTCTTTTTTTACCTCTCGGTTATGAGTTAGTTCAAATTCGTTCTTTTTAGGTTCTAAATCGTGTTTTTCTTGGAATTGTGCTGTTTTATCCTTTACCTTGTCTACAAACCCCTTAAAAACGTTTTTAAAGGCTTTTAAGCCGTCTGTACGTTCCTTAAGGAATTCCTTAGTGCTTTCATAGATTAAACTCACATCACGCTTTAAATCGCTTATTTTAGACTTTAAAGACTTGTTTTCTTCAAGCAACTCATTATAATCATTTACATTTTCATTAAATCGCTCTACAAGACCACTATATTTTTCTTTAACTTGCCCATGTTCTTTACTTAATTTTTTATATTCTCTCGCCATATCAGTACTCATGAGATTTCTAACATGCTGTTTTAACCTATCGTTATCTCTCGCAGCAGTCACTAAGTTTTTATAATCACGCTCCGATATAACAACATTTTTGGTTGGTTTCTTTTCTGTTTTCATTATTTCTTTTCCCAAACCAAACATGGACTTTTCACCCGTTGGCACTTCAACACTTTTCATGTGTCGTTTCGCTGGTACTTCTAAATCTGATTTAACTTTATCGCTATAAGCAGTCCATTCATCTTTTTTAACTGCTAAATTTTTTTCTAGAAAATCAATCTCTTTTTCCAAAGTTTGTTTTTTAAATTTAGCTGTCTCAATATGTTTACGGTCAGAGCCACGTTCACCACGCTTCAACTCAAAACCCTGTTTTTTCATATGCTCGGGGAATTTATCTTGTAGCCATAACAGTTCTTGACGATTAAACACATTTTTTCCTTGCAGTTTTCCATCACGCATAGGCACAACACCTAAATGCATGTGAGGGGTTTGCTCATCATTATGAACTGTTGCATAAGCAATATTTTGCTTGCCATATCGTTCGGAAAATAATTTATAACTTTCCTCAAAAAATCGTTTTTGTTCTCCTGGATCCAGTTGCTCAAAAAAATCTCGGTCAGATGTTACTAGCAACTCATTTACAAGAACAGCATCTTTCCTCGTTTTTCTTGTACCTGTTTTTTGTGATTCAATAATTTCTTTGACACGTTCGTTGTAATCAATATTTTTATCATTTTTCAAATCATAATTTTCACGTGTTCGCTCATGGTCAATATCATCATTCGTTCTACTTTTTCGCTCTCTTTGATTATGAAATTGCATGCCTTTTAGTCCAGCTGATTTCACTTTTTGCATTCTACAAACTGCATAACTCATATGTAAATCGCTCCTTTTTAGGTGGCACAAATGTGAGGCATTTTCGCTCTTTCCGGCAACCACTTCCAAGTAAAGTATAACACACTATACTTTATATTCATAAAGTGTGTGCTCTGCGAGGCTGTCGGCAGTGCCGACCAAAACCATAAAACCTTTAAGACCTTTCTTTTTTTTACGAGAAAAAAGAAACAAAAAAACCTGCCCTCTGCCACCTCAGCAAAGGGGGGTTTTGCTCTCGTGCTCGTTTAAAAATCAGCAAGGGACAGGTAGTATTTTTTGAGAAGATCACTCAAAAAATCTCCACCTTTAAACCCTTGCCAATTTTTATTTTGTCCGTTTTGTCTAGCTTACCGAAAGCCAGACTCAGCAAGAATAAAATTTTTATTGTCTTTCGGTTTTCTAGTGTAACGGACAAAACCACTCAAAATAAAAAAGATACAAGAGAGGTCTCTCGTATCTTTTATTCAGCAATCGCGCCCTTTAATGGAACAAAAAGATTTGAATTCCTGTTATAAAAAAAGGATCAATTTTGAACTCTCTCCCAAAGTTGATCCCTTAACGATTTAGAAATCCCTTTGAGAATGTTTATATACATTCAAGGTAACCAGCCAACTAATGACAATGATTCCTGAAAAAAGTAATAACAAATTACTATACAGATAAGTTGACTGATCAACTTCCATAGGTAACAACCTTTGATCAAGTAAGGGTATGGATAATAAACCACCTACAATTGCAATACCTGTTCCCTCTGATAAAAAGCTGGTAAAGTTAAGCAAACTCATTCCAGCACCAGCTTCCTGCTGTTTCAAGCTACTTGAAACAATTGTTGATATAACTGTTTTGGTGAACGAAAGCCCACCTAAAACAAATACGATTATAATTGTCATGAACCATGATGTTGTTTCTAAAAGAAAGGAAGCAGTTAAAAAGCTAACAGAAAGAAATGTAACTCCGATGTTTAACACGTATAAAGGACCTCTTCTATCAACAAGTATCCCACCAATGTAGCCGAAAATAATGACACTCATTGTTCCAGGGAAAATAATTACACTTCCGATTTCGGCAGTACTTAGCTGGTGAACATCTTTCATCATATAAGGAACCATAGAGACAAACCCTGCTACTGTTCCAAATATAATTCCCCCACAAAGAACTCCAATCATAAAAGGTATATTTTTCCCTAATCCGGGATCAACAAAAGGATCTGTTACTTTCCTGATATGTTTTACAAATATCAGGAATGACAGCACGCTAACGATAAGAAAAGAAATGCTATATGATGTTGTAAACAACATAAAAAATACAATGCCTACAGACATTAGTATAATTCCTTTGATATCAAAATGACCTTTTATCCTTACTTCTTTCTTTAATAATTTCATAAGAAACGGAACAGTGATAATTGTTATCATAGGAATGAGTAGAAGATAGGACCAATGAATATAATGGGCTATCATTCCACCAATCGCTGGACCGACTCCTTCTCCCATGGCTACTATCGATCCAATAAGACCAAATGCTTTACCCCTATTTTCCTTTGGAATATAGCGCGCAACTACAACCATTACGAGTGCTGGAAATGCAGCTGCACCAGCCCCTTGAATAAAACGAGCCATAATAAGTAAGGAAAAGAAAGAATGGCCAACAAACCCAATTACCGACCCGAAACAATTTATTATAATTCCAAATAGGA
>NZ_JAESKJ010000024.1:0-39223 GCF_017892075.1 Staphylococcus sp. GDY8P119P | reverse complement strand
GAGTAGGACGTTGCCAGGCAAGTAAATAGGATGCGATGAGCCGAGACCGAGAGGTCTCTTTTTTTTTACATAAAAGGAGCTTAACTTCCCAGTTCGAAGAACTGCAAACTGACAAAAGAAAGCGTTTGAAGCTGACGAAGTAAACGAGAGACGAAACGAGCTTACAAGCGGTAAGTGAGTGAGGAAAGCGTGAAATTGAGGAAAGATGCGAACGCTTGCCTGAAGTCAGAAAAGCTGCTTAGCGCCGATGGTAGCTGACTTACGTTCCGCAAGAGTAGGTAAAGAGGAATACATGAGCTAAAGCTCATGCATAAGTCACACTATTCCAATAACATATAAATTCATAAGATATATAAGTGTCAAAGGTAAAAATTAAAATTAAGAAGTGTGACTTTATAGGCAAGTAAATAGGATGCGATGAGCCGAGACCGAGAGGTCTCTTTTTTTTTACATAAAAGGAGCTTAACTTCCAGTTCGAAGAACTGCAAACTGACAAAAGAAAGCGTTTGAAGCTGACGAAGTAAACGAAAGACGAAATGAGCTTACAAGCGGTAAGTGAGTGAGGAAAGCGTGAAAAAGTAAAAGGAATGCATGAGCAAAAACTCATGCATAAGTACCGCTATCTCAATAAATTGAGAGTGGTACTTTACGAACGCTTGCCTGAAGTCAGAAAAGCTGCTTAGCGCCGAAGGTAGCTGACTTACGTTCCACAAGAGTAGGTAAAGAGGAATACATGAGCTAAAGCTCATGCATAAGTCACACTATTCTAATAACATGTAAATTCATAAGATATATAAGTGTGAAAGGTAAAAATTAAAATTAAGAAGTGTGACTTTACAGGCAATCAAGACCCGAAAGGGTCTTTTTTGCATAAAAAGAATTTTAACAGAATGAGTTAAGTTCATGTATCAATATCATTAATTCATAAAGGCGTGATACTTTAAAACTATGGTTTTTAAGTGCACGCATTTTTTTATATTATTATGTTAAAATGTAGAAGATTACAACGTTATACTGTTTTATAAGGTAATGTTAATTTTATTATTTATATAGTGGAATTGTAATGAAACAAGAAATATTGAATTGAAAAGCGAGGATAAGCATGAGCAAATCGTTGTTACATAAATTGAAAGGACTATTAGCTGAAGAACCTATTTCATTACATGTACCTGGACATAAAAATATGACTATTGGGTACTTGAATCAATTGGATTTTAAAATGGATATGACAGAAATTACAGGACTTGATGACTTACATTCTCCTGAGTCAGTAATAGCTGAAAGCATGAAGAATGTTGACAAACACCCTGATTATGATGCTTATTATTTAGTGAATGGTACTACTTCAGGAATATTGTCAGTGATTCAAGCGTTTTCTTCAAAAAATGGTGAATATGCGATAGCGCGCAATGTACATAAGTCTGTATTTCATGCATTAGATTTAATAAAGGCAAAGGCACAATTATTAAAAATGGATATCAGTGACGCTACGAATCAATATCTAGGGCCTGACAAAACGTCATTATATGATCAAGTGAAAGATAGTAAACTAGCAGTGTTTACTTATCCTAATTATTATGGTGAATGTTTTGATATAAAAACTGTTACAGAACTTTTAAAAACTTTGAAAATACCAATGCTAATCGATGAAGCTCATGGTGCACATCTAGGATTTGAACATTTTCCAGAAACGGCATTGAACATGGGCGCGGATTATGTTGTGCAGTCATATCATAAAACACTGCCATCGCTAACGATGAGTTCAGTGATATTTATTCATAAAAAGGCACCTTGTCGAGAAGCAGTCATAAGATATTTATCCTATTTTCAATCTTCTAGTCCATCATATTTATTAATGAGTAGCCTAGAACTGGCACAAAAATTTTATGACGACTATCATAGCGAATACTTTTTTCAAAAGAGAGAACAATTGGTTCAACAATTGGAAAACAAAGGGTTCGAAATTGTTGAGGTTGATGACCCACTAAAACTAAATGTAAGATGTAGAGGGTATCATGGTTACGAATTACAATCATACTTTGAAGCACACCATATTTATGTTGAATTGGCTGATGACTTTCAAGTGTTAATGGTCTTGCCGTTGTGGCATGAAGGTGATCAATTCCCATTTGATGAATTACTATCAAGGATTGAAAAGGTTCAATTAGTAGAAAGACAGCACGATATAAATGTCAGCGTACCGTATAGAACGGGGAGTAGTATGTATTATGGTGGCGAAATACATAATGTGCGGAAAATAGACATTAAATATGCAGAAAATAAAATATTAGCTAATCACATTGTGCCGTATCCTCCTGGTATTCCAATAATGTTTAAAGGAGAAAAAATCACAGAAGATATGGTAAAATTAATGAATTATTGGTGTGAACAGCAACAAAGAGTAGAAGGAATAAAAAATTTTAAAATAGAAATTAAGGATGAATAAGATGTCAGCTTTTATAACTTTTGAGGGGCCAGAAGGTTCTGGAAAAACAACTGTAATACAACAAGTTGCAGAAAAACTCAAACATGAGTATAATATCGTACTTACAAGAGAGCCAGGAGGCGTGAAGACAGGAGAGCAAATAAGAGAAGTATTGTTAGAGGGAGAAGATATGGATGACCGTACTGAAGCATTATTATTTGCTGCATCAAGACGGGAACACCTCGTAGGTAAAGTTATTCCAGCATTAGATAATGATCATATTATTCTATGTGATCGTTATATTGATAGTTCATTAGCATATCAAGGGTATGCAAGGGGTATAGGTATAGAAGAAGTTAAATCTATTAATGAATTTGCTATTAATGGATTATATCCAGACTTAACAATCTATCTAGATGTTAGTGTCGAAGTTGGTAGAGAGCGAATACTAAAAAATCAAAGAAATCAAAATCGATTAGATCAAGAAGATGTAAAATTTCATGAAAAAGTAGTTGAAGGTTATAAAAAGATTATTCATAATGAGTCTGAGCGCTTTATTGTAATTAATGCGGATCAAAGTATAGATAAAGTAGTGAATGCTACGTATGAATCTATCACCAATTATTTAGAAAAATTATGATATAATATTCAAAAGAGGTGTTTAGTATGAAAATGATTATAGCAATCGTACAAGATCAGGATAGTCAGGAACTTTCAGACAAACTTGTTAAACATAATTTTAGAGCGACAAAACTTGCAACAACAGGTGGATTTTTAAGAGCGGGCAATACAACTTTCTTATCAGGTGTAGAAGATAATCGTGTCGATGAAATGCTACAGGTTATTAATGATACTTGTGGAAATAGAGAACAACTTGTATCGCCGATTACCCCGATGGGTGGAAGTGCTGATTCATATATACCTTATCCAGTTGAAGTGGAAGTTGGCGGAGCAACGGTATTTGTTATGCCAGTTGAAGCTTTCCATCAATTCTAAAAACATGGTTGCTGTATATGGTAACTTTTCGACTTACATGTTGCTATTTGATTAGCTAATGCTAAATGTAATTCGTAAAGGCACTATGTATTAGCAGCCTTTTTATATAAAGGAGCAACATTAACATGGATGAACTAGAAAGACTGACAAAAGCATATCAATCTAATAAATTATCGCATGCATATTTATTTGAAGGTGACGATGGACAGACAATGCAACAAGTTGCGATTGATTTTTCTAAAATGATTTTATGTGGTGGAGAGGATCAATGTCAGTTAAAAGTAGAAACATTTAATCATCCAGATTTTATGTATGTGTCTTCTGAGGAAACAACCATTAAAAAAGATCAAATAGAGCAATTAGTGCATCATATGAATCAATTACCTATTGAAGGAAATTATAAAGTCTATATTATAGAATCCTTTGAAAAATTAACCATTCAAGGTGAAAATAGTATACTAAAATTTCTTGAAGAGCCTCCAGATAATACCATTGCCATTTTATTAACTACAAAACCAGAGCAAATTTTAGATACGATACACTCAAGATGCCAACATGTTTATTTTAAACCAATTAATAAATTGAATTTTATAGATAGATTAGTTGAGCGAGAAATCACTCGACCTGTTGCGGAATTGTTAAGTGCCTATACAACACAGATAGAGACTGCAGTTGCGTTAAACGAAGACTCAGATTTAATGGCTTTGCGCAAAAGTATCATCAAATGGTGTCAGTTAATATTAAAAAACCGTTCAATGGCATTAATAGCAGTTGTCGATTTATTAAAACAAGCTAAAAACAGACGTTTACAGTTATTATCGTTGGCAGCGGTTAACAGTTTCTTTGAAGATATTATGCATGCTAAAGTAGGATTAGAAGAAGCAATGATATTCCAAGATTTACAGGTTGAAATTAAACAATACGCACAAGATTTATCATATAATCAGATTGTTTTAATGTTTGATCAGTTAACAGAAGCACATAAAAAATTAAATCAAAATGTAAATCCAACATTAGTATTTGAACAAATCGTTATAAAAGGGGTGAAATAATTATGCAAAATGTAGTAGGCATACACTTTCAACACTTAGGCAAAATGGAATATTACGCACCACAAAATTTTGACTTAGGCTTGGGCGACTGGGTTGTGGTCGAATCAAAGCGAGGATTAGAAGTTGGACGAGTGAAGTATGAACCATTAAATGTAGCTGACGAAGATGTAGCGTTGCCATTAAAACAGATTGTTCGTAAGGCTACTGAAAAAGATATTATGCAATATGAACAAAATGAATATGATGCTAAAGATGCTTTGAATTTGTGCAAAGATATCATTCAACAACAGGATTTAGATATGCGCCTAGTGAATTGTGAATTTACTTTAGATAAATCGAAAGTTATTTTTAATTTTACATCAGATGAGCGTGTAGATTTTAGAAAGTTAGTGAAGGTTTTAGCTCAAAAGCTGAGAACAAGAATAGAATTAAGACAAATTGGCGTTAGAGATGAAGCGAAATTATTAGGGGGAATTGGACCTTGTGGTCGCTCGTTATGTTGCTCTACTTTTTTAGGGGATTTTGAACCAGTTTCGATAAAGATGGCTAAAGATCAGAATTTATCGCTAAATCCTTCAAAGATTTCTGGTGCTTGTGGCCGTCTTATGTGCTGTTTAAAATATGAAAATGATTATTATGAAGAAGCGAGAGCTCAGTTACCAGATGTTGGAGATGTCATTGAAACACCAGAAGGTAATGGTAAAGTAGTGGGCTTGAATATTTTAGATATCTCTATGCAAGTTAAAGTAGAGGGTCTTGAGCAACCATTAGAATATAAAATGGAAGAATTAGAAACATTAAAGTAGGAGGCCGTGACAACATTGAATCGAAGCGACATATTTGAAAATCTAGCTCATTTAGAGGAAAACATTAATCAAATTAATCGTGACATGTTAAATTTAAAAAATCTTACAGTAGAATTAATTGAAGAAAATGTCGCCTTACAAATCGAAAATGAGAATTTAAAAACATTAATAGATAAAGAAGAAAAAACTAAGAAAATAGAAAACGGTAAAAAAGATCAACCTAAACGCCCATTACGTAGTAAAGATAATTTAGCGATGTTATATAAAGAAGGTTTTCATATATGCAATGGAGAGCTATTTGGTAAACATAGAAAAGGCGACGACTGTTTGTTTTGTCTTGAAGTACTAAGTGAATAGTATCAATGTTTTTCATACAAATAAAAAATATGGAGTTGAGGATGAGAAAAGCGATAGGCTTCATTAGCGAAGCATCGTAGGCTCATCCTCTTTTTTGGAGGTTACAAAAATGTTATTGCAAAACGAAAGGTATGATTTTTTACTAAAAGAGAAATTAGAAATTATACAAAATGATGATGTCTTTTCATTTTCAACGGATGCTTTGTTACTCGCGCATTTTACAAAAATAAAGAAAAAGGACGTTATTATGGATTTATGTTCCGGTAATGGCGTTATTCCTTTACTGTTATCTCATAAAGGTAATCAGTTTATTGAAGGTATCGAAATACAAGAACAATTAGTGCACATGGCGAAAAGAAGTATTGCTCATAATCATCTAACCGATAGAATTCATATGTATCATATGGATTTGAAGCAAGCACATCATACGTTTAAACCAGCACAGTATAGTCTTGTTACATGCAATCCGCCTTATTTTAAAGTCAATCAACAATTTCAACATCAAAAAGATGCACATAAAATAGCTAGACATGAGATAATGTGTACATTGGATGATTGTTGTTTTGAGGCACGACACTTATTGAAAGAAGGCGGAAGATTTTTAATTGTGCATCGTGCTGACCGTCTTATGGATGTCTTAAGCAGTATGAGACATTACCGCATAGAACCTAAAAAGCTTTATTTTATTTATAGTAAGCCGGGTAAAGTAGCACAAACAATTGTAGTTGAAGGACGAAAAGGTGGTAACCAAGGGTTAGACATACAGCAACCATTCTATATTTATAATGAAGATGGAACATATTCAGAAGAAATGAGAGAAATCTATTATGGATAAGCATTATATATATATCGTTAGATGTAAAGATGGAAGTTTATATACAGGTTATGCAAAAGATATAGAACAAAGAATAGCAAAACATAATAGCGGTCAAGGTGCTAAATATACTAAAATAAGACGGCCGGTAGAGTTAGTTTATCAAGAAATGTTTAATACTAAATCAGAAGCTTTGAAGCGGGAATATGAAATCAAAACATTTACCAGAGAGAAAAAATTACAGTTGATAAGTGAGGCGTAGAAGTATGGCGACATTGTATTTAGTAGGCACACCGATTGGAAATTTAGCTGATATTACATATAGAGCAGTTGATATATTACGTACAGTAGACTTGATTGCATGTGAAGATACACGAGTGACAAAAAAGCTTTGTGCACATTATGATATACATGCACCGTTGAAATCCTATCACGACCATAATAAAGCGCAGCAGACAGAATATTTAATCCAACAATTACAGGAAGGGATTGATATTGCGTTAGTGTCAGATGCTGGGCTACCTTTGATAAGTGATCCTGGATACGAACTTGTTGTAGCTGCAAGAAATAATGGAATCAGAGTTGAGACTGTACCGGGACCAAATGCTGGATTGACTGCATTAATGGCAAGTGGATTACCTTCATTTACATACACATTTCTTGGATTTTTACCAAGGAAAGAAAAGGCAAAATATGATTTGTTAGAACAACGCATGTTTCAAGATAGTACATTGATTATTTATGAATCACCGCACCGTGTTAAAGATACATTAAAGGCAATTTATAAAATAGATGCGCAACGAAATGTGTCAATAGGTAGAGAATTAACAAAAAAATTCGAAGAAATTATCACGGACAAAGTTGGAAAATTACTAATGAAACTAGATGAAGGCGACATACTTACAAAAGGTGAATTTGTCATCATTATTGAAGGGGACATTGCAGTAGAAGATACGTCTTGGTTTGAAGATATGTCGATACATGAACACGTTGAGCACTACATTAATAAAAATATGAAACCTAAAGCAGCGATTAAACAAGTTGCTGAAGAAAGACAAATGAAGACAAGTGAAGTATATGATATATATCACAATGTATAAAATTAGGCTAACAAATCTCAGCGTTAAAAAGAAAATAGAAGAATAGATTTTTTGAAATTTTATCAATAAAATCAAGTGAAAAATTCCCATAACAAGCTTGATTTATGGTAATGTAGATAAGATAGAGATTATTTATCGTGTTGTAAAATGAGTGGAAATAGACGAGGGACAAATACTTAATTTTATACTACATCAAACGTATTAAAATGATTAATAAATATAAAATGAACACTTATCTGCTTCATTGAAAATAAAAATAAATTTAGATATATTTAAAGTGAGAGAAACGAGGAGGAACATTGATGGCGAAAGAAACATTTTATATCACTACACCTATATATTATCCGAGTGGGAATTTACATATCGGTCATGCATATACAACTACAGCTGGTGATGTCATCGCACGTTATAAAAGAATGCAAGGCTATGATGTTCGATATTTAACAGGAACGGATGAACATGGTCAAAAAATACAAGAAAAAGCGCAAAAAGCAGGGAAATCAGAATTGGATTATTTAGATGAAATGATTTCAGGCATCAAAGCGTTATGGAAAAAATTAGAGATATCCAATGATGACTTTATTCGTACAACAGAAGCACGTCACAAAGAAGTTGTACAACAAATATTTGAACGCTTATTGGCGCAAGGTGACATATATCTTGGTGAATACGAGGGTTGGTATTCTGTACCGGATGAAACGTATTATACTGAAACACAACTTGTTGATCCTGTATATGAGAACGGTGCAATTGTCGGAGGTAAAAGCCCTGATTCTGGACACGAAGTAGAATTGGTAAAAGAAGAAAGCTATTTCTTTAATTTATCTAAATATACTGATCGCTTATTAGAATTTTATGATGAAAATCCTGATTTTATTCAACCACCATCTCGTAAAAATGAGATGATTAATAATTTCATCAAACCAGGATTAGAAGATTTAGCAGTATCTCGTACATCGTTCGATTGGGGAATCCATGTTCAATCGAATCCGAAACATGTGGTTTATGTATGGATTGATGCACTAGTAAACTATATTTCATCACTTGGCTACTTATCAGATGATGATAGCTTGTTTAAAAAATATTGGCCTGCAGACATTCATATTATGGCGAAAGAAATTGTTAGATTCCATTCTATCATTTGGCCGATTTTATTGATGGCTTTAGACATTCCATTACCTAAAAAGGTCTTTGCTCATGGATGGATTTTAATGAAAGATGGCAAGATGAGTAAATCAAAAGGAAACGTAGTAGATCCTAATGTGTTGATTGATCGTTATGGCTTAGATGCAACACGCTATTATTTAATGCGTGAGTTACCATTTGGTTCTGATGGTGTATTTACGCCAGAAGGATTCGTAGAACGCACAAATTATGATTTGGCGAATGATTTAGGTAACCTAGTTAACCGTACCATTTCAATGGTTAATAAATACTTTAATGGCGAACTACCAGCTTATGAAGGTCCTAAGCACGAACTCGATGAAGAAATGGAACAATTGGCGCTTGATACTGTGAAAACATTCCATGAAAATATGGATAATTTGCAATTCTCAGTAGCGCTTTCAACAATATGGAAATTTATAAGTAGAACGAATAAATATATTGATGAAACGACGCCTTGGATTCTAGCGAAAGATGAGAACCAGAAAGAAATGCTCGGCAATGTTATGGCTCATTTAGTAGAAAATATTCGTATCATTGCAGTGTTATTAAGACCATTCTTAACAAATGCACCAAGACAAATTTTTGAACAGCTAAATATCAATTCACCTGAATTATATGAATTTAGCAGTATTAAACAATATGGTGCATTAACCGAGCCAATTATGGTAAGTAGTAAGCCACAACCTATTTTCCCACGCTTAGAAAGTGATGCTGAAATAGAATATATTAAGCAATCTATGCAACCAGATAAGGTGGAAGAAGCGAAAGCAGAAGTACCTAGTAAATCACAAATTGATATCAAAGATTTTGATAAAGTAGAAATCAAAGCAGCAACGATTATTGATGCAGAGAATGTAAAAAAATCTGACAAATTATTAAAAATCCAAGTTGATTTAGATAATGAACAACGTCAAATTGTTTCAGGTATTGCCAAGTTCTATCAACCCGAAGATATTATCGGCAAAAAAGTTGCGGTAGTTACCAACTTGAAGCCAGCTAAATTAATGGGACGAAAATCAGAAGGTATGATTTTATCTGCTGAAAAAGATGGTGTACTTACACTGGTAAGTCTTCCGAATGCAATTCCAAATGGTGCAGTAATTAAGTAATCATAGATAAAGGGAGCGATTTAATATGCTAATCGATACACATGTTCATTTAAATGCAGAACAATACGATGAAGATTTAGAAGCGGTTATTGAGCGTGCAAGAGATAATGGCGTAGATCGTATGTTTGTAGTAGGCTTTGATACACCAACCGTTGAACGTACGATGGAGTTAATAGATCAATATGACTTTATATACGGTATTATTGGATGGCACCCTGTAGATGCTATTGATTGCACAGAAGAAAGATTGGCATGGATAGAAAAGTTGGCAGCACATCCTAAAGTTATTGGAATTGGTGAAACTGGCTTAGATTATCATTGGGATAAGTCTCCAAAAGATGTCCAACAAGCCCTTTTTAGAAAGCAAATTGCACTAGCTAAGCGTGTGAATCTACCAATTATTATTCATAATAGAGAGGCGACACAAGACTGTGTGGATATTTTAAAAGAAGAGCATGCAGAAGAAATCGGCGGTATTATGCATAGTTTTAGTGCTTCTCCTGAGATTGCTGACGATGTCATTAATAAATTGAATTTCTATGTATCATTAGGAGGCCCTGTTACATTTAAAAATGCAAAACAGCCTAAAGAAGTTGCTAAACATGTACCATTCGATAGATTATTAGTTGAAACAGATGCACCGTTCCTATCGCCACATCCTTATAGAGGGAAGCGAAATGAACCAGCACGTGTAACTTTAGTAGCTGAGCAAATTGCTGAGTTACGTGAAGTTAGCTATGAAGACGTTTGTCGTCAAACGACTGAGAACGCTGAACGTTTGTTTAAATTAAAAGCATAAAGATATTATTTTAAAGGTATCGGTCTGAAATATGGCTTAGTTGGTCTAGTGAATACTAAGAGTAACCATAATTTATGCCGATACCTTTTTAATTTTTCTAAAATGAAGTAAAAACGAAAGGTGTCACAATAAATGAAGATAAATGAATTTATTGTAGTAGAGGGCAGAGATGATACAGAGCGGGTCAAAAGCGCTGTGGATTGCGACACAATTGAAACAAATGGAAGTGCAATTGACGAAAAGACTTTAAATGTGATTGCACAAGCATATGAAACTCGAGGTGTCATTGTTCTAACAGACCCTGATTTCCCAGGTGATAAAATTCGTAATACGATAAAAAAATATATTCCAGGGGTTAAACACGCTTATATTGATCGAGAAAAAGCTAAAAGTAAACGTGGTAAAATAGGTGTCGAACATGCGAAAATTGAAGACATAAAAGAAGCTTTGATTTATGTAAGTACACCATTCGAAGAGGGTCATGAAAGTATCAGTAAGGAAGTTCTGATTGATCTTGGATTAATAATTGGTAAAGACGCGCGTAGAAAAAGAGAAATTTTAGGAAGAAAACTTCATATCGGTCATTCTAACGGCAAACAACTACTTAACAAGTTAAATGCTTTTGGTTATACAGAAGAAGATGTTAGAAATGCCTTGAAAGATAATAAAGGAAGTGAAAAATAATTGGATATGAAAGATATTGCCACACCATCGCGAACAAAGGCACTTTTAAATCATTATGGTTTTAGTTTCAAAAAAAGTTTAGGACAAAACTTTTTAATCGATGTCAACATTATTCATAATATTATTGATGCCAGTCACATAGATGAACGAACAGGTGTTATTGAAGTAGGACCGGGCATGGGATCATTGACAGAACAATTAGCCAAAAGTGCAAAAAAAGTGATTGCATTTGAAATTGATCAACGCTTAATACCAGTATTGAATGAAACAATGGCACCATATAACAATGTTACAGTAATCAATGAAGATATATTGAAAGCGGATATTGCGCATTATGTGACACATGAACTAGCAGATTGTGACCAAATTTTAGTTGTTGCTAACTTACCATATTATATAACTACACCTATTTTATTAAACTTAATGCAACAAAAATTACCGATTGATGGTTATGTGGTTATGATGCAAAAAGAAGTTGGTGAGCGATTAAACGCCGAAGTAGGCACGAAAGCTTATGGCTCCCTTTCTATAGTCGCACAGTTTTATACAGAAACGAGCAAAGTGCTGACTGTGCCCAAAACGGTATTTTTACCACCACCAAACGTAGATTCAATCGTTGTGAAATTAATGAAACGTGATCAACCACTTGTCGATGTAGACGATGAAGATAAGTTTTTCAAAATGTCAAAAGCCGCATTCGGACAAAGAAGAAAAACCATTAACAATAATTATCAAAGTTTGTTTGTGGATGGAAAAGCAAATAAAGAAATCATTGTGAATTGGTTGGAAGCCAGTGGCATTAACCCTAAAAGACGGGGAGAAACACTTTCTATAAAAGAATTTGCAAAATTATATAATGAATTGAAAAATTTCCCAGAATTAGCATTTTAAATGATTGACAACTGCGTTTCACCTTGCTAAAATTGATGTTTATTTGACAAAATCGCGCTAAATGTGTTATTATACAACTTGTAGCGAGGTGGAGCAATATGCCAAAATCTATTGGAGACATCAAAAATTCACTTGATTGTCAATTAGGAAACCGTATTGTACTGAAAGCGAATGGTGGTCGTAAAAAAACAATTGAGCGTAGCGGTGTTTTAAAAGAAACGTACCCATCCGTTTTTATTGTTGAACTAGACCAAGATATTCATAATTTTGAGCGTGTATCATATACATACACTGACGTTTTAACAGAAAACGTACAAGTTTCTTTTGAAGATGATAATCATCAAGAAGCAATTGCACACTAAATAGCAGTAATATAAATTGAAATTTTGGTTAAAGCAACCATATTTTTATTTAAGACATTAATATGAGATTGATTAGAAAAAGGTATGTTGGTGAATAATCATCAATATACCTTTTTCTTTTTGAAATAATATAAAGCGCATCAGAATTAGGGAGATATAGTTTTGTTACGTCAAAATATTAATGTAAAATAAGGAATTAACCGCTTATTTTATATGTCAGATTAATTTAAGTCATAAGTAAGGTAAATTGGATAAATAACTTATAAATTTTAAAAAAAGAATAACGCAAGTATAACAATATGTTAAAATCATTTTATTACCATATCGAATTGAAAGAGGGTGGGAATATGATTTATGAGACTGCGCCAGCAAAAATAAATTTAACGTTGGACACACTCTTCAAACGAGATGATGGTTTTCATGAAGTTGAAATGATTATGACAACGATTGATCTTAATGATCGTTTATCTTTTGAACTGCGAAAAGATAAAAAAATAGTTGTAGACGTAGAACAAAGTTATGTTCCCTCCGATAATAAAAATTTGGCCTACAAAGCAGCAGCGTTAATGAAAGAAACTTATAATTTACAGCAAGGTGTGACGATTACGATAGATAAAGATATCCCAGTTTCAGCTGGCCTTGCAGGTGGATCGACAGACGCCGCTGCAACATTGAGAGGAATGAATCGACTATATAAGTTAAATAGACCTTTAGAAGAACTATGTGAGTTAGGAATACAAATAGGCACTGATATTCCTTTTTGTATATATGGGAAAACTGCTTTTTGTAGAGGGAAAGGTGAGTTAATTGGGTTTATGAACAAACCACCGTCGGCATGGGTTATTGTTGCCAAGCCAGATATAGGCATTTCCTCCCCAGATATTTTTAAAAAGCTAGATTTAACTCAAGAACATGAGGTTTATACTGAAACTTGTAAAGAAGCATTGGATACAGGGAATTATGAATTATTATGTAATAGTCTTTCAAACAGATTGGAACCTATCTCTGGAGAAATGTATTCAGAAATCTATAAAATTAAAGAAAATATGCTTGAAAATGGAGCAGATGGTGCTGTAATGAGTGGGAGTGGTCCAACCGTATATGGATTAACGCAAAAAGAACGACAAGCCAGGCATGTATATAATGCAGTCAATGGTTGTTGTAATGAAGTCTATATTGCAAGATTATTAGGTTAGTGAGAAGGGATGAAGAAAATGCGCTATAAAAGAAGTGAACGTATTGTTTTTATGACACAATACTTGATGAATAACCCCAATAAATTAATACCTTTAACGTTTTTTGTACAAAAATTTAAGCAAGCAAAATCATCCATCAGTGAAGATGTACAAATTATTAAGTCTACTTTTCAAAAAGAAAAGTTGGGCACAGTAATAACGACCGCTGGAGCTAGTGGTGGCGTTACATATAAGCCACAGATGAGTAAAGCAGAAGCAAGTGAAGTCGTAGATGAAGTTATCGAACTTCTGCAAGAAAAAGATAGACTGTTACCAGGTGGTTATTTATTCTTATCAGATTTAATGGGGAACCCAACTTTATTGAATAAGGTGGGGAAATTAATTGCAACGCTTTATATGGATCAAGAGTTAGATGCGGTTGTAACTATTGCTACAAAAGGTATCTCATTAGCCAATGCAGTAGCTAATGTATTGAATTTACCAGTGGTAGTGATAAGGAAAGATAATAAAGTAACCGAAGGCTCTACGGTTTCGATAAATTATGTATCAGGTTCTACTAGAAAGATAGAAACGATGGTATTATCTAAGCGTACATTACCAGAAAACTCTAATGTCCTCGTTGTGGATGATTTTATGCGTGCAGGTGGTTCTATTAACGGTGTAATGAATTTAATGAATGAGTTTAAAGCACATGTTAAAGGGGTATCCGTATTAGTAGAATCAAAAGAAGTTAAGCAAAGATTAATTGAAGATTATACTTCCTTAGTTAGATTGTCTGATGTAGATGAATACAATCAGGAATTTAAAGTGGAAAATGGCAACAGTTTAACTAAATTTACTTAAAGGAGCGGATCAACATCATGAAAGTAGTCAACACATCAAAAGCACCGGAAGCATTGGGGCCATACTCACATGCAACGGTCATTAACGGACTTGTGTTTACATCAGGACAAATCCCATTAAATTTAGATGGTGAAATTGTTAGTGATGATGTGAAAGCACAAACGAAACAAGTCTTAGAAAATGTAAAAGTTGTATTAGATGAAGCTGGATCGGATATAGATTCAGTAATCAAAGCAACAATATTCATTGCTGATATGAATGAATTTCAAAATATAAATGAAGTTTATGGTGAATATTTTGCGAAACATCAACCGGCAAGAAGTTGTGTCGAAGTCGCAAGATTACCTAAAGATGTAAAAGTTGAAATTGAAGTAATCGCAGAAGTGAAGTAATTTAAGGGATTTATAATTTTTGATGAAATTGTTAAGCTTCTAACAAAGAGATACTAGGGGGGCTCACTACATGAAAGTGACAGATGTAAGACTTAGAAAAATACAAACAGATGGAAGAATGAAAGCTTTAGTTTCAATAACTCTAGATGAATCATTTGTGGTACATGATTTAAGAGTGATTGAAGGCAACTCAGGTCTATTCGTCGCAATGCCAAGTAAAAGAACACCAGATGGTGAATTTCGTGATATCGCGCATCCAATTAATTCAGAAATGAGACAAGAAATTCAAGATGCGGTTATGAAAGTTTATGACGAAACGGATGAAGTTATCCCTGATAAAAATGCTCAATCATCAGAAGAAACAAATGATGAAGCTTAATATAAAAGATGAATCAAATTAAAAAGGGCTTGGGACATAGATCTCAATCTTAATATAAAAAAGACCAATTCGTATGCTAACGGATTGGTCTTTTTGTGTCTTACTCAAAAATAAGAATATAAAGAATTGAAATAAATTATTATAATGAAAAGGTGACAAAAATATATTTTTTTGTTTTCAAATAAATCAAAAACTATTCTAAATAATTACAAGTTATTTTAATAATTGAAAAACTGACATTTAAATTAGTAACGGTGTGACTTCTAAAATATATAATTTTTCACAAAGTATGAAATCAATTTGTGACAAACATTTTGTGATGATTTGTGTCAGTCAAAGATGACAATTATGAATATGTGAAGTTGATAAAAAATAACTTGAATTGTTTCCATTGTATAACATTAGGGTTTTGAGCCTTGAAAGTGGTACTAGCGTTAAATTATAATAATATAGAAGTGTATAATTTAATGGAGGGTTACACACATGCAAAGACATGCAATAGTACTTGCAGCTGGAAAAGGTACACGTATGAAATCTAAGAAATACAAAGTACTACATGAGGTTGCGGGCAAATCAATGATTGAACATGTCGTTGATAACGTTAAACAATCTGGAGTAGAAAATCTTGTGACCATTGTTGGCCACGGTGCAGAAAGCGTGAAAGAAACGTTAGGAGATACATCATTATATAGTTTCCAAGACGAACAACTCGGTACTGCACATGCTGTTGAAATGGCAAGTGAGCACTTGAAAGACGAACAAGGTACAACATTAGTGGTTTGTGGTGATACGCCATTAATAACTGGAGAGACACTTAAATCATTATTAGAACATCATGAGCACAATCAAGCTGATGCAACAGTTTTATCAGCGACGACGAGTAATCCATATGGTTATGGTCGTATTGTGAGAGATGGCAATGATCATTTAGTTAAGATTGTAGAGCAGAAAGATGCAACAGCAGATGAACAACAAATCAATGAAATTAGCTCAGGTATTTTTGCATTTGATAATAAATTACTTTTTGAAAAATTGAAATTGGTAAAAAATGATAATGTCCAAGCTGAATATTATTTACCTGACGTTTTATCTCTTATTTTACAAGCACAAGGAACGGTTGAAATATATCGTACAGATAATTTTGAAGAAATTATGGGTGTCAACGATCGTCTAATGTTAAGTGAGGCAGAGGCAGCTTATAGAAAACGTATCAATGACTTCCATATGAGAAACGGTGTAACACTTATCGATCCTGCTACTACATATATAGGTGCAGATGTAAAAATCGCCATGGATGTTACAATTGAAGCAAATGTGAAATTAGCTGGTAGTTGTGAAATTGGCGAAGATACCATTGTTGGCCAAAACACAGAAATTCTTAATAGTAAAATAGGTTCAAACGTTACAATTAAGCAATCGGTGATTAACGAATCAGTTGTAGGTGACAATACTACAATTGGACCGTTTGCTCAATTACGTCCTGGGGCAGACTTAGGTGAAAATGTTAAAGTTGGAAACTTTGTAGAAGTTAAGAAATCAGTCGTGAAAACAGGTGCTAAATTACCGCATTTAAGTTATATTGGTGATGCAGAAATTGGTGAACGTACGAATGTAGGTTGTGGTTCTATCACAGTAAACTATGATGGTAAGCATAAATCAAAAACAATCATCGGCAATGATTCATTTATAGGTTGTAACACCAACTTAGTAGCACCAGTTACTTTAGGTGATAGATCATTTATAGCTGCAGGTTCTACCATTACTGATAACGTGCCACATGATAGTTTAGCATTAGCAAGAGCGAGACAAACAACTAAAGAAGGTTATTTGAAAAAATAGACACGATTAGATTATGATTCTAATCACATAAATATAATGTAGATCTAAGTAAGACCTCAATCGACATTTTGTAGATTAATGAAATAAATATAACTTTGTCTATGAACGAAACTAATTGAATGAATTAATTGGAGGACTATAAATGTTAAACAATGAGTATAAGAATTCTGCTTTGAAAATATTCTCTTTAAAAGGTAATGAGCCCTTAGCCCAAGAAGTAGCAGATAATGTTGGAATCGAGCTAGGAAAATGTTCTGTAAAACGTTTTAGCGATGGAGAAATTCAAATTAATATTGAAGAAAGTATTCGTGGTTGTGACGTATTTATTATTCAACCTACTTCTAATCCAGTAAACTTACATTTAATGGAATTATTAATTATGATTGATGCTTGCAAACGTGCTTCAGCAGCCAATATTAATATCGTAGTGCCATACTATGGGTACGCACGTCAAGATAGAAAAGCGCGCAGCCGTGAACCAATCACAGCAAAATTAGTTGCAAACTTAATCGAAACTGCTGGCGCAGATCGCATGATTGCCTTAGATTTGCATGCACCACAAATCCAAGGGTTCTTCAATATGCCAATAGATCACTTGATGGGTGTTCCGATTTTAGCAGAATACTTCCAAAATGATACAGACATTGACCCAGAGGAATGTGTTGTAGTTTCTCCAGACCACGGTGGTGTAACGAGAGCACGCAAACTTGCAGATATTCTTAAAACACCAATTGCAATCATAGATAAACGACGTCCTAAACCTAATGTGGCTGAAGTAATGAATATTGTTGGTGAAATTGAAGGTCGCACAGCGATAATTATCGACGATATCATCGATACAGCCGGTACGATTACATTAGCAGCTCAAGCGCTCAAAGATAAAGGAGCAAAAGATGTTTATGCATGTTGTACACACCCTGTCTTATCAGGCCCAGCTAAAGAACGTATTGAAAATTCAGCGATTAAAGAGCTAGTCGTTACAAATTCAATTCAATTAGATGAAAATCGTAAACCAGCCAATACTAAAGAACTGTCAGTTGCAGGTTTATTAGCACAAGCTATTGTGCGCGTATATGAAAGAGAATCTGTTAGTGTACTATTTGACTAATTAATGCAATAGTTGTATAATTATTCCGTTCGTGATTTCAATTCACGATTAAATAAACACTTGCAAGCAACATTATGTTGATGGGCAAGTGAGGGGTTCTTATTATGATAATAAGAACAAAAAATGAAAGGTGGAAATAATATGGCTTCATTAAAGTCAATTATTCGTCAAGGTAAACAAACACGTTCAGACCTTAAAACACTAAGAAAAATAGGTAAAGTACCTGCAATCGTCTATGGTTATGGTACAAAAAATACTTCAGTAAAAGTTGATGAAGTAGAATTTATCAAAGTGATTCGTGAAGTTGGACGTAACGGTGTTATCGAATTAGGCGTAGGTTCTAAAACAATTAAAGTAATGGTTTCAGACTATCAATTCGATCCACTTAAAAACCAAATTACTCACATTGACTTCTTAGCGATCAATATGAGTGAAGAACGTACAGTTGAAGTACCAGTTCAACTTACTGGTGAAGCAGTAGGAGCTAAAGAAGGTGGCGTTGTTGAACAACCATTATTCGACCTTGAAGTAACTGCAACACCGGATAATATCCCTGAATCTATCGAAATTGACATCAGCGAATTAGATGTTAACGATAGCTATTCAGTGGCAGACATTAAAGTTTCAGGTGATTTCACAATTGAAAATGACCCTGAAGAGTCTGTAGTAACAGTAGTTCCTCCAACTGAAGAACCTACTGAAGAAGAAATCGAAGCTATGGAAGGCGAATCAGAAACTGAAGAGCCTGAAGTTGTTGGTGAAGATAAAGAAGACGACGAAGAAGAAAAAGAAGAAGAGTAATTTCTTCGATCCCTTTTTCAAACACGCGATTTCAATAAGAAAAATGATTTTAAAAAGCACCATGCTTAATTCGTTAAGCTGGTGTTTTTTTATGTTAATATAGTGAATGATATGAAAATATAAAAAGAAACTATAGAGTGTTGCGAAATAATAAATGTTTCTGAGTGACAACAACAATTGGAGGTAACATAATGAAATGTATTGTAGGTTTAGGCAATATCGGCAAACGCTTTGAGCTGACAAAACATAATATTGGTTTTGAAGTGATTGACTATATGTTAGAACAGAATCAATTTAAATTAGATAAACAAAAGTATAAAGGTGCCTATACAATCGAACATTTGGCTGGTGAGAAAGTGATGTTTATAGAACCAATGACGATGATGAACTTGTCTGGGGATGCTGTAGGTCCACTGATGAAGTATTATGATATTGATATAGACGATTTACTTGTACTATATGATGATTTGGATTTACCTCAAGGGGAAATTCGATTACGACAAAAAGGCAGTGCCGGCGGTCATAATGGTATGAAATCGATTATTCAAGCCTTAGGTACAGACGAATTTAAACGTATTCGTATTGGTGTTGATCGTCCGTCCAACGGCATGTCGATTGTTGATTATGTATTGCAAAAATTTTCAAAACAAGAAATGGAAACAATGAATAACGTAATAGAACATTCAGCACGTGCAGTAGAAGCTTATATTGAAAGTTCTCGTTTTGACCGTGTGATGAATGAGTTTAATGGTGAGGTCAAGTGAAATCAATAATTACAGAATACATTAAAGAAGATAAACGATATCAAGAGTTGAATGAAGTATTTGGTGAAGCCAACGTATTGGTTACTGGGTTATCTAGTTCGGCAAAGGCAACAATTATAGCTGAAAAATTTATTCATAGTTCAAAGCAACTTCTTGTAGTAACGAACAACTTGTATCAAGCTGACAAACTAGAGAGCGACTTACAACAATATGTTGATACTGACGATATATACAAGTATCCAATGCAAGATATTATGACAGAAGAATTTTCCACACAAAGCCCCCAATTCATGAGTGAACGTGTACGTACTTTGACGGCACTTGCTCAAGAAAAGAGAGGGTTATTTATCGTACCGTTAAATGGTTTTAAAAAATGGTTAACACCCGTTGAAATGTGGAGGGAGCATCAACTCACACTTACCATTGGTGACGACATTGATATTGATGAATTTTTAAGCAAACTTGTAAACATGGGATATCGTAGAGAGAGTGTAGTATCGCATATTGGTGAATTCTCATTGCGTGGTGGGATTATTGACATATATCCTTTAATAGGTATGCCTGTAAGAATTGAACTATTTGATACAGAAGTAGATTCAATCCGAAACTTTGATGTTGAAACCCAACGTTCAGAAGAAAATTTAGACCAAGTAGATATTACGACGGCTAGTGATTATATTATTACAGATGATGTATTGAAGCATACTAAACTAAAATTAAAAGAAGCATATGAGTATACACGTCCCAAAATAGATAAATCTGTACGTAATGACTTGAAAGAAACATATGAAAGTTTTCAACTTTTTGAATCTTCTTTATTTGATCATCAAGTATTACGCAGACTCGCTGCTTTTATGTATGAAGCACCTGCAACCATTATTGATTACTTCAAGTCTGATGCGATTGTAGCAGTGGATGAATATAATAGAATTAAAGAAACTGAAACAACACTGATTTCTGAAGCTGAAGAATTTATGCAAAGTTTAATTGAAAGCGGTAAAGGATTTATCGGACAGAATTTCTTACAATATGACGGATTTGAGTCACTATTAAATCGATATCCAGTTACGTATTTTACTTTATTTACGGCAACGATGCCGGTAGAACTCAATGAAATCATTAAATTTTCATGTAAGCCGGTACAACAATTTTATGGTCAATATGATATCATGCGTTCTGAATTTCAACGATTTATTCAAAATGACTATACGATTGTCGTATTAGCAGAAACTGAAGCGAAAAAAGAGCGTATTCAATCAATGTTAAATGAAATGCATATACCAACATTTATAGATACACCAAGCACACAAAGCGATGGTGGTAGTGCGATTATCACTGAAGGCAGTTTGTCAGAAGGTTTTGAATTGCCATATATGCATCTTGTTGTTGTAACAGAACGTGAACTATTTAAATCTAAACAAAAGAAAAAGGTAAAGCAACATAAGAAATTAACAAATGCAGAAAAAATCAAATCCTATCAAGATTTGAAAGTTGGAGATTTTGTTGTTCATGTTCACCATGGTGTAGGGAAATATTTAGGTGTCGAAACGCTTGAAGTTGGAGGCGTACACAAAGATTATATAAAATTACAATACAAAGGTACTGATCAATTATTTGTACCCGTAGATCAAATGGATCAAGTACAAAAGTATGTTGCTTCCGAAGATAAATCACCTAGATTAAATAAACTTGGTGGCACAGAATGGAAGAAAACGAAAGCCAAAGTTCAACAAAATGTTGAAGATATGGCCGATGAATTAATAGAATTATATAAAGAAAGAGAAATGTCAGTTGGTTATAAATATGGTCCAGACACCCCACAACAAAATGATTTTGAAATTGATTTCCCTTATGAGTTAACGCCAGACCAAGGCAAATCCATTGAAGAGATTAAACAAGATATGGAAGTAGAACGTCCAATGGACAGGTTATTATGTGGTGATGTAGGTTACGGAAAAACAGAAGTAGCGGTACGAGCGGCATTTAAAGCTGTAATGGAAGGTAAGCAGGTAGCGTTTCTCGTGCCTACCACAATCTTAGCGCAACAACACTATGAAACTTTGATTGAACGTATGCAAGATTTTCCAATAGAAATTCAACTTATTAGCCGGTTTAGAACGACTAAAGAAGTGAAAGAAGTGAAAGAAGGACTAAAATCAGGCTATGTTGATATCGTTGTGGGTACACATAAATTATTAGGCAAGGATATTCATTACAAAGATTTGGGTCTACTCATTGTAGATGAGGAACAAC
Source organism: Staphylococcus sp. GDY8P119P (assembly GCF_017892075.1). Classification (NCBI taxonomy): domain Bacteria; kingdom Bacillati; phylum Bacillota; class Bacilli; order Caryophanales; family Staphylococcaceae; genus Staphylococcus; species Staphylococcus sp. GDY8P119P. Next base: position 17,086 of record NZ_JAESKJ010000024.1, on the reverse strand, counting down.
GTTTTGGTGTAAGACACAAAGAAAAGATTAAATCACTTAAGACAAATGTTGATGTTTTAACATTAACTGCAACACCTATTCCGAGAACGCTACATATGAGTATGTTAGGCGTGCGTGATTTATCTGTCATAGAAACACCACCAGAAAATCGTTTTCCTGTGCAAACCTATGTATTAGAGCAAAATATGAATTTTATTAAAGAAGCGTTAGAAAGAGAATTATCACGTGAGGGCCAAGTTTTCTACTTGTACAATAAAGTGCAATCGATTTATGAAAAAAGAGAACAGCTACAAATGTTAATGCCAGAAGCGAATATAGGTGTGGCCCACGGTCAAATGAATGAACGTGATTTGGAAGAAACGATGTTAAGCTTTATCAATCATGAATTTGATATTCTTGTAACGACTACGATTATTGAAACTGGCGTAGACGTTCCCAATGCTAATACTTTAATTATCGAAGATGCTGATAAGTTTGGACTGAGTCAATTATATCAATTACGAGGACGCGTGGGACGTTCAAGTCGTATAGGTTATGCTTATTTCTTACATCCATCTAACAAAGTATTATCAGAGACTGCAGAAGAAAGATTGCAAGCAATTAAAGAATTTACTGAATTAGGTTCTGGATTTAAGATTGCAATGCGAGATTTAAATATTCGAGGTGCAGGTAACCTTTTAGGCAAACAGCAACATGGATTTATTGATTCCGTAGGTTTCGATTTATACTCACAAATGTTAGAAGAAGCGGTAAATGAAAAACGAGGCATTAAAGAAGAACAGCATGATGCGCCTGAAGTTGAAATTGAACTAAATATTGATGCTTATTTACCAGCTGAATATATTCCAAATGAACAGGCTAAGATAGAAATTTATAAAAAATTACGTAAAATTGAGACGGAATCACAATTGATGGATGTTAAAGATGAACTCATTGACCGTTTTAATGACTATCCTGTTGAGGTTGAAAGATTGCTTGAAATGATGGAAATTAAAGTGCATGCATTGAATGCAGGTGTAACACTTATTAAAGATATAGGTAAAAAAATAGAGGTTTATTTATCCGAAAAAGGTACTACTGACATCAATGGCGAAGCACTCTTTAAACAAACACAACCACTTGGACGCGCAATGAAAGTTGGTGTTCAAGAAGGTAAAATGAAAGTGACGCTAAATAAAGATAAAGTATGGTTGGACAGTTTGAAATTCTTAGTGAAATGTTTAGAGGAAAGTATGGTTATACCAGATGAACGTTAAATCGGATACAAAAAGTGTTTTTAATGGTGTTGTTGTACTAACAATAGCGCTTATTATCGTTAAAATACTCAGTGCATTATACCGTGTTCCCTATCAAAATTTACTGGGCGATGGCGGATTATATGCCTATCAACAAGTGTACCCCATAGTAGCTTTAGGCGTTATTTTATCGATGAATGCTATTCCTAGTGCGGTCACTCAAACTTTCAACGCAAACGGGCACCCCAGTCAATATACGCGCGTGTTATTAAGGTTACAATTTGTTGGTGTTATCTTTTTCTTACTTTTATTTATGTGTGCACACTGGGTTGCCTTTCTTATGGGAGATGTCAATTTAGCACCTATGTTAAGGGCGGCAAGTGTTAGCTTTTTATTTGTTGGCATACTTGGTGTTTATAGGGGCTATTATCAAGCGCATCATGAGATGAATATACCCGCTATTTCCCAGGTTATAGAACAATTTATTCGTGTCGCCATTATCATGATTGCTATTGTGATGTTTACGAGTCAATCATGGAGTATATACCGTGCAGGTACATTGGCGATTGTTGGTTCAGGTATTGGCTTTTTCGCATCTAGTTTGTTTCTGATGCAGCGGAAACCTTTTAAGTTATCTAAAGCACATGCCAATGTGGAAGTGGCTTGGAAAAAGTTAACGTTAGGTATCGTTGTGTTCGCGGTAAGCCAATTAATTGTTATTGTATGGCAAGTCGTGGATAGCTTTACAGTAATACATGCGCTTCAAATGACTGGTTTAGATTTTGACGAAGCAACTATTTTTAAAGGTATTTATGATCGAGGTGCGTCTTTTATACAGATGGGATTAATTGTAACGACAACGTTCTGTTTTGTACTTATTCCATTACTAACAGATGCATTAAAAACAAAACAACATATACTGGTAAATCGTTATGCTAACGCATCTATAAAGATTACAGTTTTATTTAGTGTTGCAGCAGCAATAGGTTTAATCAATTTGCTACCTGTAATGAATAGCGTATTCTTTAAAAACGATAGTTTGAACGGTACGTTATCCGTTTATATGCTTACCGTCATATGCGTTTCTCTTATAATGATGGATATCGCCTTATTACAAGTGAAAAATCACGTTAAAATTATTTTGTGTGCATTTGGTATTGGGGTAGTGGTCAAAGCGATATTGAATATGGTTTTAATACCGCAATTTTCAATTTTCGGTGCCAGTGTAAGTACTGTGATTTCACTGTTCATCTTTGTGTGGATTTTACAGTATCAAGTCTTAAAGCTGTATCATTTTCAAACAATGAAAAAGTTCATTGTTAAGTTAGTAATTACAATGATGCTGTTATCAATTACAGTACAAATAGTTATGTTTCTTATTCCGGGAGAAGGTAGAATGCAAGGCTTAGTCGAATTAGCTGTAGCAGCAACTATCGGCGTTATTGTAGTGATTTTTTCTATCGTACGCATGCATTTATTAAGTTTTAGAGAACTTAAACACCTGCCTTTTGGAGATAAACTATTCCATATGAAAAGAGGGAAACATTAATGACAAATAAAATAACAATTGTTGGATTAGGGAATTATGGTATAGAAGATTTACCCTTAGGAATTTATAAATTTTTAAAAAAACAAACACTCGTTTACACACGTACCTTTGACCATCCAGTTATCCAAGATTTAACTTCGGAAGGTATCGACATGGAAAGTTTTGATCAAGAATATAAACGCCATGACGCTTTTCAAAATGTATATGAAGCTATTGTGACAAAGTTGATTGATGCTGCAAGAGACAATGATATTGTATATACTGTACCAGGGCATCCACGTGTAGCTGAAACGACAACTGTGTATTTAGAGCAGTATGCTCAACAACATTCTGATATTGAAATTGAAATATTGGGCGGCAAGAGCTTTATAGACGATATTTTTGAAGCGGTAAAAGTTGACCCTAATGATGGTTTTACGATGTTAGATGCAACAGATCTTCAAAAAGAAAAGTTGAATATGCGTACGCACACACTTATCACACAAGTCTATAGTGCAATGGTCGCAGGTGATTTAAAAGTGACATTGATGGAACGCTATAGTGATGACCAACTTGTTTATATCGTAGATGGTGCGAGCAATAATCACGCCAATGTAATCAAAACACCGTTATATGAAATAGATCATTACGATGATGTTTTTAACAATATAACAAGTGTATTTATTCCAAAAGTGGAAACCGAAGAAGCATACTTTGGTGATTTTGACTATGCAGTTGGTATCATAAATCATCTTGTAGACGATGAAAAAGGGTGCCCATGGGATAAGGTTCAAACACACCATACGTTAAAACGCTATTTACTGGAAGAGACATTCGAATTGTTTGAAGCTATAGATAACGAAGACGATTGGCATATGATAGAAGAACTAGGAGACATCCTGTTACAAGTATTATTACACGCAAGTATTGGCAAAAAAGAAGGTTACATGGATATAAACGAAGTGATACAAAGCCTTTCAGAAAAAATGATACGCAGACATCCACATGTTTTTGGTGACACAAAAGCAGAAACTGAAGAAGATTTGAAAAATATTTGGTCCGACGCTAAGTCTAAAGAAGGTAAAGAACAGCGAGTGAAATTTGAGAAAGTATTTGCAGACCACTTCTTAGCATTGTATGATAAAACAAAAAATAAGTCGTTAGATGAAAATGCTTTAAAACGAATTTTAGAGCAAGGAGGAAAATAATGATGAGATTAGACAAATATCTCAAAGTGTCAAGATTAGTAAAACGTCGCACTTTAGCTAAAGAGATCAGTGATCAAGGACGTATTACTGTAAACGGTGTAGTTGCTAAAGCAGGTACCGATGTAAAAGAATCGGATGAGCTTGTTATCCGATTTGGTCAAAAAGTTGTAACAATCAAAGTTACGGGATTGAGTGAACATGCAACAAAAGAAAATGCAAAGGGCATGTATGAACTCATTAAAGAAGAAAAAGTAAGTGAAATATAGGAACGGGAGGTGACAAGCAAATGAATAAAAAAGTTGAAAATATAGGCAATACGTATACTTCAGCAGAAAACAAAAAAAAGCAACACAAACAAATGAGGAAGCGTGTTGTTCGTAAACGTATCACTTTATTCGGTGGTCTTTTACTACTGATTATTATCATTTTATCCATCATGCTTGTCACTCAAAAACAAAGTAACAATGACGATGCAGTCGAGCGCCAACAAAAAGAACAAAAGTATCAAAAGCAACAAGATGAAGAATTAGCACTAAAAGAACAATTAAATAATCTAAATGATAAAGATTATATTGAAAAAGTTGCACGTGATGATTACTATCTAAGTAATGATGGGGAAGTTATTTTCAAATTGCCCGGAGAAAATAAATCTGACACCAAATCTAAGGCGCAAAATGATGATAAATAAGTGAATTTAATTTTTTGCATCATTATACCATTGTTAATTTATGCAAACAGGCATATAATAGGGTTAAAATCGAAACGAATCGGGAGGATTTATTTATAATATGTCAATCGAAGTAGGAAACAAGCTTAAAGGTAAAGTCACTGGAATCAAAAAGTTTGGCGCTTTCGTCGAACTTCCAGAAGGAAAGAGTGGCTTAGTTCACATAAGTGAAGTTGCAGATAACTACGTTGAAAACGTAGAAGATCACTTATCTGTTGGTGATGAAGTTGAAGTTAAAGTACTATCAATTGCTGATGATGGAAAAATTAGTTTATCAATCAAAAAAGCAAAAGATCGTCCGCGTAGACCTCAAAACAAACCAAATCATAAACAAACTCAACCTAAAGGTGAGGACTTTGAAAAGAAATTAACAAACTTCTTAAAAGATAGTGAAGATAAATTGACTTCTATTAAGCGTCAAACGGAATCTAGACGTGGTGGAAAAGGCGCTAGACGCTAAAATATATAAAATAAGACTGTTCCAAAGAGAACTTAAATTAATTGCTCAAATACAACATTTAATATCATTTTAACGACGTGTGACTTTGACAATAAATGACTGTTTTCTTACTTAAGGAAACAGTCTATTTTTTGTTGTTCACAGACATTACAAGGTGCATGTAAAAAAATTTCGTATTGTGACATAGGAGGTAAGCTATGATAGAAGTTAATGCTGATGGTTGGAATAAAGAACAACACATTGTGTTAGCCGTTTCAACCGGGATTGATAGCATGGTATTATTACACAACTTAATTCATCCATTATCCCAATCGTATAGAAAATTAACTTGCTTACATGTGAATCATAATATTCGTGATATTGCACAAGAAGAAGAAACATTTATAAGAAAATATTGTGAGTTTTATCAGATTCCGTTGTTCGTGCATCATTTAGATTTATCAGAAGTTATTGAACAGGGGAATAGCATTGAAAATATTGCGAGAAATGAACGATATCAGTGGTTTGATACTATGATGGTGGAGTTGGATGCAGACGTTTTATTAACCGCTCACCATCAAGACGATCAAATTGAAACTATCTTTTATCGATTGATGACTGGTCGTTCAACTCGAAGTAGTTTAGGTATGTCATATCTGACTTCACGAAGTGCCTATATGTTGTGTAAACCATTGTTAGAAACAACAAAAGCAGACATTCGAAACTATCAGCAAAGTTATGAAGTACCTTATTATGAAGACGAGACCAATGCTGAAAATCTTTATGTTAGAAACGATATTCGTAATCGTATTTTACCTGCTATTGACGACAACCGACATTTATCGACAAAACAGCTACTAAAATTGAAAGATTGGCATGATATACAACTGCAAGAATTACATGACCATGCGTTACATTTTATAGAAACTCATGTTCACGAAAATGCTGATAAAGATGAAATAGTCATTCCAAGAGTTGCATTTTCAAATTTGAACCATAATATTAAAATCATAATATTAGATAAAATATTTTCAAAATTACAGATAACAGCACCAATGACTGAAAAAATGTATGAATCTTGGTTTCAGCAACTCGAAAGCAAAGTTACGCAATGCACAATATATACAACGGATAAATGGAATATTTATATCGCTTATGATAAATTTATAATAATGGCAAATTATGATAAATTTCTTATGCCAACTAAAATTTTGCAGCCAGGTTTATATCATTATGGTCATTATAGTATTAGTATAACAGATGATTTTCCGGAAGATGATTATCCGTTAGTTATTAGAACTAGAAATAATGGTGATAAATTCAAACTAAATGGGATAAAAGGACACAAAAAAGTAAGTCGATTACTGATTGATCATAAAGTGATACAAACTGAACGTAACCAATTACCAATTTTAGTTAATGCAGATGAAGCAATTATTGCTGTAGGTACGTTATATTTAAATAATGAATATAAAGATACTATTTTCATACGAAATACGGGAGAGGAATGAAATTATGCGAAATGATTTAAAGGAAATATTAATAGATGAAGAAGAAATAGAACAAATTTGTAAAGACTTGGGTGCAAAGATTACTGAAGCATATGCCGGTAAACCACTTGTTTGTATAGGTATTTTGAAAGGTTCAGTAATGTTTATGACAGACCTTATTAAACATATTGGAACGCATTTAGCTATCGATTTCATGGATGTTTCTAGTTATCATGGCGGTACTGAATCAACAGGAGAAGTGCAAATACTTAAAGATTTAAGCGCTTCAATAGAAGGGAAAGACATCTTGATTATTGAAGATATTTTAGAAACTGGGACAACATTAAAATCAATAACTGAATTATTGGAATCAAGAAAAGTCAATTCACTAGAAATTGTGACATTGTTAGACAAACCGAATCGCCGTAAAGCAGATATCGAAGCAAAATATGTAGGTAAAAAAATTCCAGATGAATTCGTAGTTGGCTATGGATTAGATTATGCTGAAAATTATAGAAATTTACCATATATTGGAACGCTTAAACCAGAAATTTATTCAAAGTAAGCAGTACAATTTAATCGTATGAAATATTGTTATATACTGTAAAACGTAATCATATTAAATGAGTCGATATACATAATATATTGATAAAATACGCGAACATATACGTAAATCATTTAAGGGATTAATCATAAAGTATATGTAAAATGTTTGTATATCAAAAATATAAAAGTATAAAAACAACAAGAACTGTAACGTACATACAAAAGTAGAATTACTAGCCCAAAACTTGTGTATTGTGTTACAATTTTTGTTAGTTTTATTATTGAAGTAGGAGGAAACGACGCATGCAGAAAGCCTTTCGTAACGTGCTAGTTATCGCAATCATTGGCGTTATTATATTTGGCTTGTTTTCGTGGCTAAATGGTAACGGAAATATGCCAAAACAGCTTACATATAACCAATTTGTTAAGCAATTAGATAAAGGTGAATTAAAATCCTTAGAAATTCAACCAGAACAAAATGTATATATGGTAAGCGGTAAAACTAAAAAAGATGAAGATTATTCTTCAACTATTTTATATAATAATGATAAAGAGCTTGAAAAAATAACAGATAAAGCACAAAGTCAAGATGGATTGAAATTTACAGTTAAAGAAGAAGAAAAGCAAAGCGTATTTGTAAGTATTTTAACGACGTTAATACCAGTTTTAATCATAGCCTTATTATTTATTTTCTTCCTTAGTCAAGCACAAGGAGGCGGCGGTGGCGGCGGTCGTATGATGAACTTTGGTAAATCCAAAGCGAAAATGTACGACAGTCAGAAAAAACGTGTACGCTTCTCAGACGTAGCTGGCGCAGATGAAGAAAAACAAGAATTAATAGAAATTGTTGACTTCTTAAAAGATAATAAACAATTTAAGCAAATGGGTTCTAGAATACCTAAAGGTGTTTTACTTGTAGGACCTCCAGGTACAGGTAAAACGTTATTAGCTCGTGCAGTAGCTGGTGAAGCTGGTACACCATTCTTCTCAATCAGTGGTTCAGACTTCGTTGAGATGTTTGTAGGTGTCGGTGCAAGCCGTGTACGTGACTTATTTGAAAATGCTAAGAAAAATGCACCTTGTATTATCTTTATTGACGAAATCGATGCAGTTGGTCGTCAACGTGGTGCAGGTGTTGGTGGCGGTCACGATGAACGTGAACAAACGCTAAACCAATTACTAGTTGAAATGGATGGTTTCGGTGAAAACGAGGGTATCATTATGATTGCTGCTACAAACCGTCCTGATATTTTAGACCCAGCATTATTACGTCCTGGTCGTTTTGATAGACAAATTCAAGTTGGACGTCCAGATGTAAAAGGACGTGAAGCAATTCTGCACGTTCATGCTCGAAATAAACCACTTGATGAAACAGTAGACTTAAAAGCAGTTTCTCAAAGAACACCTGGTTTCTCTGGTGCAGATTTAGAAAACTTGCTGAACGAAGCATCATTAGTTGCAGTACGTGAAGGCAAGAAGAAAATAGATATGCGTGATATTGAAGAAGCGACTGACCGTGTGATTGCTGGCCCTGCTAAAAAATCACGTGTCATTTCTGAAAAAGAACGTAATATTGTTGCACACCATGAAGCCGGTCATACTATTATTGGTATGGTGCTTGATGAAGCAGAGGTTGTCCATAAGGTTACTATCGTACCACGTGGTCAAGCCGGTGGTTATGCAATGATGTTACCAAAACAAGATCGTTTCTTAATGACTGAACCAGAATTACTTGATAAGATCTGTGGCTTGTTAGGTGGTCGAGTTTCTGAAGATATTAATTTCAACGAAGTATCAACAGGTGCTTCAAATGACTTTGAACGTGCAACACAAATCGCACGTCAAATGGTTACTGAATATGGTATGAGTAAGAAACTTGGTACTGTTCAATTCTCAAGTAGCAGCAATGGACAAGTATTCTTAGGTAAAGACATGCAAGGCGAACCAGAATATTCTGGTCAAATTGCGTATGAAATTGATAAAGAAGTTCAACGTATTATTAAAGAACAATACGAACGTTGTAAAGACATTCTTTTAGAACATAAATCACAATTACTTTTAATTGCTGAATCTTTATTAAAAGAAGAGACATTAGTTGCTGAACAAATTCGTTCATTATTCTATGATGGCGTATTGCCAGAAGTTGATTACGATGCAGCAGAAGTTGTAAGTGATCAAGAAAGTGAATTTAAAGAAGGTAAATATGGTAAATCATATGAAGATGTACGAAAAGAACAACTAGAAGTTGGTAAAAAACAACAAGAAGAAGACCAACAAGAGGAAAAAGATATCGATAAAGAAAGCAAAGAAAGTGAACATGGCAATGACGACTCAGAAGAGACAGGTCATGAACAAGCACCAAATATCGATAAACCTAGCAACCCAAGTGATCCTAATGATCCAAGCAATAGAAATTAATAACTGAACAAAAAGCTTCTTTCTGCTATCATATTGATGTGGAAAGAAGCTTTTTTATTATTCATCAATCAATAAAATCACAAACAGATATGTAGCAATTTTTTGATTGAACACGTACAATAAATTGCATTGATAAAAAGTATTATAAAATTCTATATAGAAGTTAGAAAACAATTTAAACACTTACAATGAATAAAAGGAGAAATTAAAGAAATGACAAATGATTACATTGTTAAAGCATTGGCTTATGAAGGACAGATAAGAGCATATAGTGCATTAACTACAGAAAGTGTTCAAGAAGCACAAACAAGACATTATACTTGGCCGACAGCATCCGCAGCACTTGGCAGAACAATGACTGCAACGTTGATGATGGGTGCAATGTTAAAAGGCGATCAAAAACTGACAGTTACAGTTGATGGACAAGGGCCAATCGGAAAAATTATAGCTGATGCAGATGCCAGCGGTCATGTCAGAGGATACGTGACGCATCCACAAACGCACTTCCCTCTAAATAACGTAGGAAAATTAGATGTTAGTAGAGCTGTTGGAACAAATGGTGCATTAACTGTAGTAAAAGACGTTGGAATGAAAGATTATTTCTCTGGTTCAAGTGAACTAGTCTCTGGTGAATTAGGCGATGATTTTACTTACTACTTTGCAAAAAGTGAACAAGTACCCTCATCTGTAGGGTTAGGCGTACTAGTGAATCCTGATAACTCTATAAAAGCTGCAGGTGGTTTTATCATACAAGTGATGCCAGGTGCAGAAGAAAAAACAATCAATAAATTAGAAACAGCAATCAACAACATGACACCCGTTTCGAAATTAATTGATCAAGGTTTAACTCCAGAAGAAATATTATATGAAATACTTGGTGAAGATGAAGTTCAAATTTTAGAAGAAATGCCTGCAAGTTTTGAATGTAATTGCGGTCACGAAAAGTTTTTAAATGCAATTAAAGGACTAGGCCAAGCTGAAATCGAAAGTATGATTAATGAAGATCATGGTGCAGAAGCAGAATGCCACTTCTGTAGAAATAAATATCAATATACAGAAAATGAATTACAGGAATTATTAGAAAAGATGTAAAAAATCCTTTAAAATGAAGTTTAAGTCACTATAAAGTATAAAAATATTGTAATTTTTAATCTTCTTAGTTGTATTCAAATCAAAATCTGATAAAATATAAAGTATATCCGATAGAAAAAGTAGGTTTTAAACTTTTTAATGAAAAGGAGCAATACTTATGACAAACAAACCAGTAAATAATGTCGTTGAAGTGATTGGCAATACGCCAGTAGTTAAGTTGAACAATGTGGTGGATGAAAATGCTGCAGATGTTTATGTGAAATTAGAATATCAAAATCCAGGTGGTTCTGTTAAAGACCGTATCGCGTTAGCAATGATTGAAGCGGCAGAGAAAGAAGGAAAAATCAAACCAGGAGATACAATTGTAGAACCTACGAGTGGTAATACAGGTATTGGTTTAGCTTTTGTATGTGCTGCGAAAGGTTATAAAGCAGTATTCACAATGCCAGAAACAATGAGTCAAGAACGTCGTAATTTATTAAAAGCTTATGGCGCAGAAGTTGTTTTAACACCAGGATCAGAAGCGATGAAAGGTGCAATTAAAAAAGCCAAAGAATTAAAAGAAGAATTTGGTTATTATGAACCACAACAATTTGAAAACCCGGCTAATCCACGTGTGCATGAATTGACAACTGGTCCAGAACTCGTTGAACAATTTGAAGGTAAAACCATTGATTCATTCTTAGCTGGTGTTGGCACTGGTGGTACATTAACTGGTGCAGGTAAAGTATTGAAAGAGAAATACCCTGACATTAATCTTGTAGCTATTGAACCTGAAGATTCTCCAGTATTAAGTGGTGGAGAACCAGGACCACATAAACTTCAAGGTTTAGGTGCAGGATTTGTACCAGATACTTTAGATACGAATATCTATGATGAAGTTATAAAAGTTGGTAATGAAACAGCGATGGATATGTCTCGTAAGGTTGCTAAAGAGGAAGGTATATTAGGTGGGATTTCTTCAGGTGCAGCAATTTATGCAGCTATAGAAAAAGCCAAATCTTTAGGTAAAGGTAAAACAGTAGTTACTGTATTACCAAGTAATGGTGAACGTTACCTTTCAACACCTCTATATTCATTTGAAGATTAAAAATATATTTATAAAACCGATTATGTGTAAGTGATCAGTTTCAAATGTCGACAAGGTTTCTGACTTTGTCGACATTTTTTTATGACTTCTGTGAATGCTTTGTTTGTAGAGTTTTTAAAGACAACTAAAGCAATTGAAAAAGTACAATACGAAATGATTAAAATGTCTGAATAGCAGCTATTAATTACAAAATGTGGAAATGGGTGAAATAAACGAGTTTAAATTTTCCGACGATATGAACGTTGGTTACTGAAAAATTTATAAATTAGCGTTATTATAGAATAGTGATTACTAAGCTAACGATGAGTCATTTCATAGTGAAAGGAAGAAAGTAACGATGGCACATACAAAAATTATGGGCATATTAAACGTAACACCTGATTCATTTTCTGATGGCGGTAAATATAATTCAGTAGAAAAGGCTGTCAAAAGAGCGCAAGAAATGATTGAAGACGGTGTAGATATGATTGACGTAGGTGGTATATCAACACGTCCTGGTTATGAGGAAATAAGTGTTACTGAAGAATTACAGCGCGTGGTCCCTGTTGTAAAAGCACTTAGCCAATTAGATGTTCAATTGTCTATTGATACATATAGAAGTGAAGTAGCAGAAGCAGCAATGAAATTAGGCGCTACAATGATTAATGATCAGTGGGCTGGATTATATGATGAAAAAATCTTTGACGTTGTATCTAAATATGAAGGTGAGATTATATTGATGCACAATGGTGATGGTCATAGATCAATGCCTGTTGTGGATGAAATGCTTGTGCATTTATTGAAACAAGCTAATAAAGCAGAAATGGCAGGTATCCCACAAGAAAAAGTTTGGATAGATCCTGGCATTGGTTTTGCAAAAACAAGAGATGAAGAAAAAGAAGTAATGGCACGCTTGGATGAATTAGTAGCTACAGATTATCCTGTGCTACTAGCGACAAGTAGAAAAAGATTTATTAAAGAAATGATAGATCGAGACACGCAAGCAATTGAAAGAGATGAAGCAACTGCAGCTACTACTGCATACGGTATAATGAAAGGCGTTAAAGGTGTGAGGGTTCATAACGTTGCGCTCAATGTCCGTTTGGCTCAAAGCATGGATTATTTAAAGGAGAATGAGGATGAAAGACACAATATTTCTTAACGGTATGAAGTTTTATGGCTATCACGGTGCATTACCAGCCGAAAATGAAATTGGTCAAATATTCATCGTTGATTTGACTATGAAAGTCGATTTAAGCCTTGCAGGTGAAACAGATCAAGTAACTGATACAGTTCACTATGGTGAAGTTTATGCAGATGTGAAATCAATCATGGAAAGTGAACCAGTGAATTTATTAGAGCATCTAGCTGAACGTATTGCAAAACGTATAAATTCACACTATAATCGTGTAATGGAAACGCAAGTTAGAATCACTAAAGAAAATCCCCCTATACCAGGTCATTATGAAGGTGTAGGTGTAGAAATAGTGAGGGAGAATTTATAATGTCATATGCGTACTTAGGTTTGGGAAGTAACGTTGGAGATAGAAAAGCACAGCTCGATCAATCAATTCGTATTTTAAATGAAACAGAAGGTATCAATGTAACACAAACATCACCAATTTATGAAACTGAACCTGTTGGATATGTTGAGCAACCGCAATTTTTAAATCAATGTATTGAAATAGAAACATCACTGACACCTCATGATTTATTAAAGGCATGTTTAGGAACAGAACAACAGTTGCATAGAGTGAGAGATATAAGATGGGGTCCTAGAACATTAGATGTTGATATTTTATTATTTGAGGAACAAATCATAGATGAAGATGATTTGATCATACCGCATCCACGTATGTTAGAGCGTTCTTTTGTGCTCATACCATTAAATGATATTGCACCAGATTTTACTGAACCTCATACAAATAAAAAAATTAGAGATTTAGTAATGTTAGATAATTCAGTGAAACAATATAAAGGGTAAGGAAACAAATGTGTGTAAATTTCATGATGAAGCGGAATAGCAAAGCGCTATACTTGAATGCGTATACTTTCAGTTTTATTATATAAAAACTGTAAAATTCATGTTGTTTCTTCAATCATATTGACAGGATAGTAACTTACCAAATAATAAATGAGTAACAATACCTTTCGTATTATCGTTAACTCTAATAAAATATTTAAGTAGATGTAAAAGGGAATACAATAGCATTATTTTATCTACAATTGATTAATAATACTGATATAACATTTTAAAGTTTAAATTACTTTATTACATTCATGACCTCTAGTAAAATTAAAAGTTGAAAAATTGGTACTAAGCACATAAGCAAATACCATCTTTGTATTTAAAAGATGGGGTGGTCATGGTAAAGTTAGAAATGATTGGAACAAATCAAAATACGGTAATCATCAATGATAGATATTCCTCGAATTCTAACAAAAAGGTTAATGCTAAAATTAAAATTGGATAAGAAGTATAAAGGAGAGAAAGTTATGTCAGAAGAAATGAACGACCAAATGCAGGTGCGTCGTCAAAAAATGCAAGAACTATACGATTTAGGTATCGATCCATTCGGCGGAAAATTTGTACGAACTTCAATGGCTACACCATTGCATGATGATTGGGATCAATTTTCCAAAGAAGAATTACAAGAAAAAGAAGCAGAAAGTCATGTTAGCATTGCAGGACGTCTAATGACGAAACGTGGTAAAGGTAAAGCAGGTTTTGCACACGTACAAGATTTATCAGGCCAAATTCAAATTTATGTGAGAAAAGACCAAGTTGGAGAAGAACAATTTGAACTATGGAAATCAGCAGACCTAGGAGATATCGTAGGTATTGAAGGCGTTATGTTTAAAACAAACACAGGTGAATTGTCGGTCAAAGCAAAATCATTCACGCTCCTAACAAAAGCATTACGACCATTACCAGATAAATTTCATGGTTTACAAGATATTGAACAACGCTATCGTCAACGTTATTTAGATTTAATAACAAACCAAGATAGTACGCAAACTTTTATTAATAGAAGTAAAATCTTACAAGAAATGCGTAATTACTTAAACAATCAAGGATTCTTAGAAGTAGAAACTCCAATGATGCACCAAATTGCTGGTGGAGCTGCAGCGAGACCGTTTGTAACACATCACAATGCTTTGGATGCTACATTATATATGAGAATAGCAATAGAATTACACTTGAAACGATTAATTGTTGGTGGATTAGAAAAAGTATATGAAATTGGTCGCGTGTTTAGAAATGAAGGCGTATCTACACGTCATAATCCAGAGTTCACAATGATCGAACTCTACGAAGCATATGCAAACTATCACGATATTATGGACTTAACAGAAGATATGATTAGACATATATCTAATAAAGTACTTGGTACTGCAAAAATTAATTATGGTGAAGAAGTTATTGACTTAGAATCAAACTGGAAACGAGTTCATATGGCAGATGCTGTCAAAGAAGCTACAGGCGTTGATTTCTTTAATGTTCAAAATGATGAAGAGGCAAAAACACTGGCTAAAGCGCATGGTGTTGAAATTACTGAAAATATGAAATACGGTCATATTTTAAACGAATTCTTTGAACAAAAAGTTGAAGAAACATTAATACAACCTACTTTTGTATATGGACACCCAATTGAAATATCACCATTAGCAAAGAAAAATCCAGAAGACCCTAGATTTACGGATCGCTTTGAATTATTTATTGTCGGCAGAGAACATGGTAATGCATTTACAGAATTAAATGATCCGATAGATCAAAGAGAAAGATTTGAAGCACAATTAGTTGAAAAAGAGCAAGGCAATGACGAAGCGCATGAAATGGATGAAGATTTCATTGAAGCATTAGAATATGGTATGCCTCCAACAGGTGGTCTAGGTATAGGTATTGATAGACTTGTCATGCTACTTACTGATTCAGCTTCAATTAGAGATGTATTACTTTTCCCATATATGAGACAAAAGTAATATAGCTCAACTTAATAATAAAGGATTAAATATTGTGGCTTACAAATAAAAGCCGGGATGTTTAATCCTTTTTATTTACTAATATAAACTATGCAAGAAACAAGGAAATACAAAAGGCTTAGAATTAAAATAGAAAATAATAAAAGTAATAAGATACAATTATGCATATTTATGCTATTTAAATATAAAAATATACTAAAAAAGGTATGGTAAACCTCGAATTCTTATGGTAAGATAATTCAAGTCGAGTTAAGTAAACGCAAATACATACGAAATAAATTTATGTTTAAATAAAAGTTACGAAAACTATTGACTTCAGCAAAAAAACATAGTATTATATAAAAGTCGTCGAAAACGAGCATTTACATATTAAATACTAAGTAAAGAACTTGTGAAATTCTTTAAGATAGTGTAAAATTAACTATTGTAATTGAATAACAAACAATGTATGATAAATTTTATACATGACATTGTCTGGTGACTATAGCAAGGAGGTCACACCTGTTCCCATGCCGAACACAGAAGTTAAGCTCCTTAGCGCCGATGGTAGTCGGACTTACGTTCCGCAAGAGTAGGACGTTGCCAGGCATTATAATAATCATGTGGAGGATTAGCTCAGCTGGGAGAGCATCTGCCTTACAAGCAGGGGGTCGGCGGTTCGAACCCGTCATCCTCCACCATTTAAAAAATGAATAGCCGGCCTAGCTCAACTGGTAGAGCAACTGACTTGTAATCAGTAGGTTGGGGGTTCAAGTCCTCTGGCCGGCACCATTTCATGAGTCATTAGCTCAGTTGGTAGAGCATCTGACTTTTAATCAGAGGGTCAGAGGTTCGAATCCTCTATGGCTCATCCAGTTTCATTTTGCAGAAGTAGTTCAGCGGTAGAATACGACCTTGCCAAGGTCGGGGTCGCGGGTTCGAATCCCGTCTTCTGCTCCATTATTTTGCCGGGGTGGCGGAACTGGCAGACGCACAGGACTTAAAATCCTGCGATGAGAGATCATCGTACCGGTTCGATTCCGGTCCTCGGCACCATCATTTTAATAGAGCGCCCATAGCTCAATTGGATAGAGTACTTGACTACGAATCAAGCGGTTATAGGTTCGACTCCTATTGGGCGCACCATTTTTAGAATGAATATTATAATAAATACGGGAAGTAGCTCAGCTTGGTAGAGCACTTGGTTTGGGACCAAGGGGTCGCAGGTTCGAATCCTGTCTTCCCGACTCTTATTAAAAGAATATGGGGGCTTAGCTCAGATGGGAGAGCGCCTGCTTTGCACGCAGGAGGTCAGCGGTTCGATCCCGCTAGTCTCCACCATATATATTTAAATGAACATTGAAAACTGAA
>NZ_JAESKJ010000023.1:0-9507 GCF_017892075.1 Staphylococcus sp. GDY8P119P | reverse complement strand
GGTGTTACATCTTATCAAGAGTAAATTACTAAAAATCCATTAACATCAATGTTTTTACTTTAAGAACATATATTTAACGTGTTAAATCAAATGAAAAAATACAATGTAATTATTAGATGACAATTGATTACGGTCAGAAGAATGTACCACAAATAAAAAAACTAATTCCTTTTTATTTTATCGAGGAATTAAGCTTTTGACCTGCAACAATCACGCCCAATTTCGGAATATCTATAATATGATTTCGATCTTAAATTATCTACTTTAACTGACGCTACCTGCTCGTTAAAGAAGACCTATTTAAAAAAGTTTATACTGCACCTGCCTTTATTATGTAAGTAAAAGTAGTAAAGCTTTAAATTGGTTTTCAAAAAAGTAGGGTTGATTATTTCTTTTTCATCAATTATTATTGTGTTATTATCACAATATGAGAAAGGAGGCAAAAAGTAATGGGAATTGATTTCATTAATGTCGAGTTTAGAAAGCATGTAAAAGTTTCAGGGGATTTAGGTACAACGGGATCAGTATGTCCTTTTTCACAAAAACAAAAAATGGAAACACTACCGGAAAACTTTTTGCCTCCTTTTATATAATGGGCAAAAATTTATGAATCTATTGCATTTGTAAAAATGCATACGAATGATTAGGCACCGGTTGTTAAACTGGTGCCTTTTTTTTGTTTGATCAGTTCAGTTAGTTTGGAGAACCGAATCTTTAATCATGCTGTAGAAATATGGTGAGTTCGTTGATTTGGTTTTACAATATAAATAGATATGAGGTGAGGTTTATGGTGAAAGCAGTGGATTTAGCCTCCTAAAATCACAATATATTTTAGGAGGAAATAAAATGAAAAAGGATAGTAAATCTAAAGAAATGATTCAATCTGAAAAAAGGGGTTCTACTAGGCTTTTAATGATGGTACTCTCCCTATCTGTACTTGTAGGTGCAATTACGGCTGATTCAGTCAATCCCGTACTTCCACTAATAAGCAAAGATTTAGAAGCTTCGAAATCTCAAGTGAGTTGGATAGTTAGTGGTATTGCACTTGTTCTTGCGATTGGAGTTCCGATTTATGGTCGAATCTCAGACTTTTTTGAGTTACGAAAGCTATATATCTTTGCCATTATGATTCTGGCAAGTGGTAGTCTTTTATGTGCAATTGCCCCGAACCTCCCATTGTTGGTTTTGGGAAGAATGGTTCAGGGTGCTGGGATGTCCGCAATTCCAGTTCTATCAGTCATTGCAATTTCGAAGGTTTTCCCACAAGGAAAACGTGGGGGAGCTTTGGGAATTATCGCAGGAAGTATTGGTGTTGGAACTGCTGCTGGTCCAATATTTGGTGGAGTAGTTGGTCAATATTTAGGGTGGAATGCCTTGTTTTGGTTCACATTTTTGTTAGCCATTATGATTGTTATTGGTGCCTACTACGCGTTACCGACAATTAAACCGGCAGAATCCGTAGGAAGCAATAAGAACTTTGATTTCATTGGTGGTTTATTCCTCGGCCTCACAGTAGGATTACTCCTTTTTGGCATCACTCAAGGAGAAACTTCTGGTTTTTCTTCGTTCTCATCGTTAACTAGCCTAATTGGTTCTGTTGTAGCTTTGGTGGGATTTATTTGGAGAATTGTTACCGCAGAAAATCCATTTGTACCACCTGTCCTGTTCAATAACAAGGATTATGTCAATACGGTCATAATTGCATTTTTTTCGATGTTTGCTTATTTCGCTGTTCTTATGTTCGTCCCATTACTAGTCGTTGAGGTGAATGGACTCTCTTCTGGACAGGCTGGAATGATATTGTTGCCAGGTGGTGTGGCTGTTGCAATCTTATCTCCCTTCGTTGGCCGTCTTTCTGATCGATTTGGGGATAAACGTCTGATAATTACTGGGATGACTCTGATGGGGCTGTCTACCTTATTCTTGTCCACCTATGCATCTGGTGCTTCACCTCTGTTAGTTTCCGTGGGGGTCCTCGGAGTAGGGATTGCTTTTGCATTCACGAATTCTCCCGCAAATAACGCCGCAGTAAGTGCACTCGATGCAGACAAGGTTGGTGTCGGAATGGGGATTTTCCAAGGTGCTTTGTACCTTGGATCAGGAACTGGAGCAGGTATGATTGGAGCATTATTATCCGCTCGACGTGATGCTACTGAGCCGATAAATCCATTATATATATTGGACGCTATGTCCTACTCAGATGCGTTCCTTGCAGCTACAGGGGCAATACTCATTGCCTTAATAGCTGGATTAGGTTTAAAAAAGCGTGGGTAATAACTTAGTTATGTAAAGATTAGTTATTGTTTAGTTCATCTTCTATAGTTTAAGCTGTAAATAAATAGCTTAGGAATCACGCAAATTTGAATTTCTTAGAATAGAATACTTTTAAGTAACTCAACTTTCGTACACTGTTTTATTGGTGCGAAAGTTGAGTATGTTAAGGATGAAACAATGAAAACATTGGTGATCGTTTCTCACCCAGATATGCCAAATTCTCGAATCAATAAAGTTTGGGTAGAAAAAGCAGCGTCTTATTCAAACGAAATTACCATTCATGATCTTTATAGAGAGTATCCTGATTTTA
This sequence comes from Staphylococcus sp. GDY8P119P, assembly GCF_017892075.1. Classification (NCBI taxonomy): domain Bacteria; kingdom Bacillati; phylum Bacillota; class Bacilli; order Caryophanales; family Staphylococcaceae; genus Staphylococcus; species Staphylococcus sp. GDY8P119P. The sequence continues at coordinate 6,923 of NZ_JAESKJ010000023.1, read as the reverse complement.
TTATGAATGTAAAAAGAGAGCAGGAATTAGTTGAAAATCATGATAATATTATTTTTCAATTTCCATTATATTGGTATAGTTCTCCTTCATTATTAAAAAAATGGATCGATGAAGTGATTATATATGGATGGGCTTACGGATCAAAGGGTAAAAGAATATTTTATAATCGAAAATTAGGATTAGCTATATCAGCTGGCGTAAAAAAAGGTGAATTTACAAGTATGGGTAAAAACAAGCATACATTAACCCAGATGTTAACACCATTCAAATCTTTATGTGCATAGATTCATGCTGAATATGTACCAGAGTTTGTACTTTACGGTGCTAATTCGGATATGAAGGGCGAAGAGATACAGAAAAGTGCTAATGAGTATTTGCAATATATTAAAAAGTATTATTTAAGAGCATAAAACACTTCTGCGATCATGCCAACAATACTAGAAGAAAGCCCATTTCCCCTTAACACATTTAGGGAAATGGGCTATTGAAGTTATTGAAGGTTTTAGCGATTTCATTTTAGGTAGCCAATTCAAAGTGCCCAATAAATTCCAAGAAACACAAATCTGCTAAAACAGCTTGCCATGTAATTTTTGAACTTGATCCTTTAACCGTTCATTCTCTTCTTCTAACGCCTTTATACGGCTTTTTAAGGTTTTTATTAATACGTCCTCTGAACGAGGGCTTTTACTAGGTTTACGGGGGGTTAACTCACTTATCTGCATCCCTCTTAATGTCTCCACTCTAGTTCTAATATCTTTTTGTTTGTAAAGCCATGACTTTGAAACATTTGCTTTTTGTGCAACGGAATTAAAATTAATCTTCTCTTCTTTCAATGCCATCTCTGAAATTGTCTTTTCAACCCTAATTCTTGTTTTCTCCGACTTGTCTTTAGCTAGCTGAACTATGGCAGTTGTGTTACCTTTTCTAATCATTTTAATTCGTCTCCTTTAACGAATGAATAATCTGTTCTAATCTATTTTTAACACGTTCATTGGTTTCAACCTGACGCTGCCATTGGTTTTGTTTAGCCCTATTTAGTATTTCTTTAGTTCGCTCTAAGTGCTCTTCATGTTCAGTAAGAAATTGTTTACTTGTACAGAAATTCGTACAATCTAAACATGCATTTGCGTGAGGACATGGTCCTGCAATTACTGGTAACCGACAATAGCCATTAGGAAGTGCCTGTGCATTGATATTCTTTTTAAACCATTGAAGATCTGTATTGTCAGCTTCAGTATTTTCCTCACTTAAATCCAGAATGCTACCGTTATTCGTTACTAAGGTTTCCTTAAATTTCGTAAATTCCTTCTTTAGGGTTTCATCAAAAATATGTGCATATCTTGCCGTCATTTCCGGTGATTCGTGACCCAAGAACTTCTGGACAATATGTTGTGGCACTCCGTTATTTATCATTCTAGTGCCAACTGTATGCCGAAAGGCATGAGCATGAAAACGAAAAATTTCTCCGTTGCTGTCCGTTATCTTTTCTTCATAAGCTAGTTCATTTAATTTAACCCTAAAGGTATCTTGTTTCAATGGTGAGCAATCTTTTCGGGGAAACACATATACACATCCATCATCGAGTTCATCAGCCACCCTTTGCTCTTGAACTAATATCAATGCAGCAATTTCTTTAGAAATAGGAATGATATGCTCTTTCTTCATTTTATCAAGAAACGTTCGTAAAAGTATATGTAAATTAGAGAACGTTCACAATTTATTTTCATATGTTTATGAACGGTACTTTCTCTTTATATAGGGTCACTTAAATAGTGTTCGTAAAAGTGTACTTTTACGAACGCTAATAAAGTGAGAAATCAAATGATATTAAAAGGTTTTCAAAAAGTTGAAGAAGAACTTAGCAAGAGGGTTTCAGATTATATAATTGAGGAGGGTTTTATGAAGCTGAACGCATTCCCGAATACTTTCAAGTTGTTCTCTAGAGAGACTACATAAATTAACTGCCAAAGACTACATTTTTAGAATGCCATAAACATCTTCAAGTATATATTTCATTAACTTACATTTGTATTTAGGGAGAATAAAAAATCCTCCCAATTATTATTGGAAGGATTATCTATTCATTTATACTAAATAAGAGTTTTTTGTCATTCGACAAACAAAACATCTAGTTAAACTGATTTAAAAAAAATGGATGACTAATCCTATATCTTAGTACTTTGAAACTTATTCATTTCAAATTAGAAGAATACAGATTAGTTAATTATCTTCCACCCAGTAGTCCATTCATATTTGAAGAAAATACTAGCATAATTGAGTTATCAAAATAATATTAATTGCATTAATATTATTTAAAAATTCACCTTATTATATCAGCTATATACCTTGTTCAATACTATTGGCTATTTTGATAATTACCATATAATTGACCACAAGCAGCGTCAATATCAATCCCAAATTGACTTCTAATTGTGACATGGATACCAGCAGACTTCAAAACTTTGTAAAAGGCTTCTACCTGCCCTTCGTTTGCTTCTCCATACATCTCAGGTGCACTTATTGTAGGATTGTATCGTATCAAATTTACATGATATAACTTCCCTGATTTATAGCGACTTTTAAGAAGGCTAACAACTTCGTTTGCATGCTCAAGAGAATCATTTACACCAGGCAACATGATATAAGCTATATATACTTTCCTTGAAGTTAATCTTATATGTTCATCGAGTATATTCATTACCTCATCTATTGGGTATCTATCATTTATTGGCATCAATTTGCTGCGTTCCTCACTATAAGGTGAGTGTAATGAAAATGTAAGATTTACTTGAGGATATTCCTGGGTTATTTTTTTGATACTAGGTATAATACCAATCGTTGATATAGAAAGTCTACGAGGACTTAATGCAAATAAATTAGGATCCGTAAACGAATCAAGAGCATCAAATACTTGACGGTTGGCTAGAGCTTCACCCATTCCCATAAAAGAAATGCTATCAATTTGATGACCTAATAAATGGAAGTATAAAACTTGATCTGTTATCTCATCTACAGTTAGGTTTTTTTTCAATCCAATGTCGCCTGTAGCACAAAATTTACACCCAAAATTACATCCGCATTGTGATGATATACAAAATGACTCCCAACCTGCTTTATACTTCATGTTTACCGTTTCTACTCTCTCATTCTTTGATACTTCAAAAAGCACTTTCGTAACTTGCTCTGAATTTTGCTCTGCTAAGAGCTTGATATTCAAAACTGTTTCTCCAAAATTATTTATTAAATCCTCCCTAAGTAATTTTGGAAGAACCTTCATATCCTCAAATCGACTAATTCTTTGTTTAAAAATCGCATTGGTTATTTGTTTTATTCTATAATCAGGCTCATTATTACTTCTTAAAAATTCCTGTATTTTACCATACTTTGTTTTATTATTAAAATTCATTTCTTTCATCCTTTCACAATTTGCTCTAGTTAAGAATCAATTTCTTTTTGCACACAAAAAAAACACAGATAAAAATTACCGGTGCCGAAAGTCAAAACATACAAATATGCATATTTCACTACATAAAACAAGTATGTTGATGATCTTGTTTTAAACTTATCCATAGTAGAGGCAAAGCTCCGGCAACTGTTTTTATATCATTGTTTAGTTTAAAAAAGGACAGACTACTCCCTTTAATAGCTAAACGGTTTCCGATTTTTGTATTTTCACCGAATAAGATTCTAAAAACAGTTAACATAGCTATTACCTCCTTTCACTAATTAATATACTTAGCCTGTACTGTAACATTTTAATATTCAAATGTAAATATTAAAGTTAGCAACATAATGTAAAACCTAAATCAACCAATTTTATAAAAACTTTTAGTGCCTTGTCTTCATCTGATATTTATGGACTGGGGAAACCAACTGGACGAGATAGAAGGTGGGGGTGTATTTCGCAACTGAAAATTGAGCCATTTCGCAATTTAATTTTGAGCCACTTATGAATGGCTATTTTCAAGCCACTTTTGCGTTTCTCTCATTCGGTAAGATGGGCCGATCATATTCACCACGTGCGATTTATGCGTCAAGCGATCCGTCAATGCGGCGGTCAAAATAGGATCATGGAATACCTCTTCCCATTTCGCAAAAGACAGGTTGCTCGTAATAATGGTTGAGGATCGACCAGCACGCAACGACAAATGTGTAAACAGTAATTCAGCCCCTTCTTTATCGAAGGAAATGTAGCCTAATTCATCAATGATAACGAGGTCATATTTCTCAAATCGCAATTCGAAAGAGCGTAAGGTCCTTTCGGACCGGCTTTCCTTCAACTGATTGATTAAGGACGAGACACTGGCGAAATAAACCTTGTAGCCCGCTAAACAAGCTTCTACCCCTAAGCCGATCGCCAGGTGGCTCTTGCCGGTTCCTGGAGAACCGGTCAGAATCACATTCTGTCCAGCTTTGATGAAATCGAGCGTCTGTAAGTTGGGCAGTTTTTGCTGCGCATCTGTCGGCAGCGCTCGAGTATCAATCTCCTCCAGCAGCTTTTTCTCCGGAAAGTTCGCACGGCGGATCCGTGTGGATTTAGACCGGATCCAGCGGTCATTCTTTTCCTTCGTTAACACGGTGTGTAACAGGTCAATCGCAGGTGTCGTTTCCTGGAATGCTACGTCTTCTTCGACCAACTCACGGATGCCAGGAAGACGTAATTCTTTGCACAGGTCGATGACGCTTTGCTTTTTATCCATGTTCAAGCACTCCTTCATCGACTTGATTGAACATCGCTGAAAAGGCCTTAATGTTTTGAAGCGCCTGTTCGACCGTCTCGTCTGGATGCAGCGGTACCGCAGGTACCAGATCTGTTTGTTCGCTCAGAAAGATTAGCTTTTCGGTCGTGATGTCGCCGAGACCTTTTGTCTCAATCTGTCGGACGGCAGCCATCACGTTATCCCACTGATTTTTCTCACGTACATAAAGGAGTAGCTCTAGAAAATCTTTCTCTTTTCCGATATAATGGTTTTCGAAGAGTTTTTTAATTTGATTTGGTGCTTGGCTCAAACATTCACTTTGAGCTAAAGCGCCTTTTTTCTTTGTGAAAGTTTTTATGTAATGATAGAGATCCATTTCCCATTGATGAACACCCCAATTTCTCCGATGTTCTGCGACGAATTCCCCTTCAATAAAGAGACGGACTGAATCCGCACTTACCTTTGCACGAATCCATGCGCCTACATGACCTTCAGGTACGGAATACCGATTTTGCTTAATCGTGACGGTGCTATATTTATCTACCCGACATTCCACGACTTCCGAAACATCGAATGGCAGAGGAAGCGCCTCTTGAGCAGCGGCAACTTTTTCCTGGTCTTTCAATTCTATATGAGCGAGTTTCTTTTCATGGTGAATCCGTTTATTGAGCGACAGAATGGTTTGGGCTAGACGTTTCTGGGCGTCTTCAAGAGAAGGGAATGCGATGTCATACGAAAATGCTTTTCTGCGAACAACCTCCACACTCCGTTCCACATGCCCCTTCTGGTTTCCTTTTCTTGGCTCGCAGAGCCGGATCCGGAATTCATAGTAATTGGAGAGGTTGATCATGCCATCCGTGATTTTCCGGTCTGTTCCGACAAACGATTTCACCACGGTTCGCATATTGTCGTAAGTGAAAACAGAGGGAACGAAACCTAAGTGGTCAATCAGTTTGGTATGTGCATCCTGTATGCAGATCATCGTCTCGGATTCATAAAGCAGCGCAAACCGGTAATTGCTGTAAGCCAAGGTGAAGACCGCCAGTGAATAGGACTTCTGTTTCCCGTCAATCACCAGTTTTACTTCTCCCCAATCAAATTCCACTTCCCAGGCCGCTGAATAGCGTTGGCGAATATAGACCTCTTTTGTTCGTCTCTCCTCGCTATTGACGAAATTCCGAACCGTTGTATAGCCGATATCGTACCCTTCTTCTTGCAGTTTTTCATACATATCAATCTTTTTCATTTGTTGCTTGCTCATGTTGTTTTTGCGTTTCCATTCATTGTCCTGAATGAACCCCTTGAGCCTTTCCACAATCTCTTCCGTCATTTTACGTTTCACTCCAGCCCTTTTCTTGTAGGAGGGAGGCGATAAAATATCTTCTGTAACCGGCAGGTTACGAACATCGGTCGCCTTACTCTTCTCAAAGGCTTCGATATATTTGGATACGGTGTTTCTAGAGACCTTCACTTCTGTGGAAATTTGTCTTTGGCTGACATCTTGAAGATGCAGCTGAATCACCTGTTGCTTCTTGTTCAACGTAATCACTCCTGTTTTCCCCCTAACGATTGTGCTAGGGTTATTTTCCTACAGAAGTGGCTCAGTTTTCAATTGCGTTGGTGGCTCAGTTTTAAGTTAACATATACAATGGTGAAGAAACCCCTTAAAGTTTCTTCCTCTTGCTTCTTTAGACATATCTATAGCTTTAAAATTTTCTGTGCGATTTAAATACTCTAAGAAACTAGTTACAGCGTTAAGTATGGAATTAACTGATGTTTCCTCTCTTTTAGCCTTCTTTGGTTGTATATCTATTACCTTTAAATGCCCTGCTGGATTTCTTAACCATCCTACAAAGTTTGCTAAATCCTCAAATTGTAAATCTCCTAATTCGATTCTACTTTGGCTCATAAATTCATAAAACAGCTTGAGATGATAACAATATGTTTTAATGGTATTTGGAGCTTTGCCCGTATTATCCAAGTACTTTATAAATCGCTTAACCGGTTCTATCACTTCAAATTCTTTATCTAGCAGTATGTATAACGGATATGATTTTTCCTCCACAATTACTTTCTGAACCTTCATCTTTCCACCACCTTTAAATACTTTAACTACTATTAATAATACCCTTATATATTTAATAGTTAAAGCACTGTAATTAAAAAATCCTAAACTTCGAGTACTTAGAGTACTCTAGTTTAGGATACTATGTTTAATACATC
>NZ_JAESKJ010000022.1:0-28554 GCF_017892075.1 Staphylococcus sp. GDY8P119P | reverse complement strand
CTCTTGATAAGATGTAACACCCTCTCCTGAAGATATCAATGTGACCGAACGATTAATGCTCATCAGTGAAATGATGGGCATTTTATTTTATGACCATGTTATTTTCTCAAATAGTAACGCCTATTCCATTAGAAAACATAATTTAAAAGTAGAGGTATAGCCGTATTTTGTCATTACCGCTATTTCTTCACTTATCAATATTTATAAAATCTCTTTATATCAATGTATTTATCTAAAAAATTTTTTTCACAACTTTTATTAAATATACGGAGGATTGACTTATTGTGACAAACCTATTTTGTAATGTATAACTTAAAGGAGGTGACATATTGGATCGTGCATTTCGAATATTAACAATATACCATCGTTTACTACAGAATAAATCCGTCAACAAACAATCACTTACATTAGAACTCAATACGAGTCCTAGGACGATACAAAGAGATATCGACGATACCAGAAACTTCTTATATGAAAGTAAATCGTGGATCAGTACACCTAAAGCAATCACGTACGATTATAAATCAGAAAGTTATAAGCTCGAACAAGATAAGCATGAAAATATGCATTTTATGTATGATATTTTGACTGCTTTATACCTGACGACACCCAAATTAAGTCATTACTTTTATCAATATCTTAAATTATTAATCATCAAACATCATTCAGGTCATCGAACTACATTACTAAAATATCTTGACCGCTTTGAAATTGATAAAAATCAAACAGGTATTTTGCCAGCATCATTAGTTGTTCGCGCAATGAATGAAATTTATATAGATGATATTAATCAAATGAATCTGAGTTTGTCTGAAAAATCCGTGGATATACAAGAAAAATCAAAGTTACAAACCTATATCACGTTTTAAATCGGTAAAGATGTGTGGTCAAAAATGCATCGATTTTATCAAATTCATGTAATAGAAAAATATGATGCACATTATCTTATTGTCACTTTCAAGATGACAAGAGTCGAAGCTATTCAACTCCGTTTTATATATCAATCCAATATACGTATCATTTCACCCCCTGATTTAAGAGAACAAGTGATTGATGAATTACTTTTACTACAATTAACATATTTAAAACAACAAGTTCAAAAGTAAACCAAGCAGACAATGTTTTACAAATAATATTAATTATAATGAAAGGAATGATAATCATGAGTAACATCATAAAAACGATAGGCAAAGGCATTGGAAAAGGTGTCGGTGCAACAGCAGGTCTAGGTATTTTAGGTTCTTATTTCAAAAGAACTTTCACAATAAATGGACCACTAGGTAAAGAAATAACAAGAATTATAGAAAATCACTTTAGTGAACCTGTAGAAATCAAAGCATAATATAGAGGTAACCATTTTCAAAGACACATTGATTTCAAAATATGTCCTTTTTTAATTATTGTAGAATAAATATAGAAAAGCGTAGCAAAATAGATTAATATAAGGGCCTGGATATAAATTCCAGGCCCTTATATTACTTGTTACAGCAATTGTTATTATCTTCTTGCTCTTTTTCATCTTTTTCTTTTTTTTCGTTCTTTTCCTCAATTTCTACCGAACAACATGACTGTTCTTGAGGTTTTATTTTTTTTAATGCGTCTTTAATACCCATTATTTCACCTCCTTTAAATAATGATATTCACAATCAAACCTGTAGCAATGGCTACAATTAAAATTGCAATAATGAATGATATTACAAATTTTTTCTTGAATAGCTTAGATAGCAATACGACCTCTGGAATACTTGCGCCAGCACCACCAATTATTAATGCAACTACTGTTCCTAGCGACATACCTTTTGATACTAATGCTTCGGCTATAGGTAACATTGTTTCTGGTCTGATATACATAGGGATACCGATAACAGAAGCAATAAACACCGATATAAAACCATCACCACTTGCATACTTAGTTATAAATTCTTCAGGTATGAATCCATATATAAAGGCACCAATAAATACACCAATAAATAGATAAGGTAACATTGGGTATAAAAATGCCCACGCATCGTTTAATGCTTGTTTAAAACGAGATCCTGTTTTATTAGCAAAAAATCCATCACCTTTAACATTGACCCCTTTATAACTTTCAGCTAAATTCATTTTTGAAAATACTAAACCTGTTAAAATACTGAAAATTGCTAGTACTACAAAATAAACAATGGCTACTTTCCATCCTAATAAAGCCCATAACATAAATATCATTAATGGGTTCATTAATGGTGAAGCAATCAAAAAACTCATAGCCGGACCAAAAGGAACTTTGGAATTTAATAGACCTGCAAGTATTGGAATAGTTGAACAAGAACAAAATGGTGTAACAGCACCAAACACCATACCTAATATGTAATTGACAGCTTTATTAGGTTTGCTCAAAAGCTTTTTAATTTTTTCTTCTGAAACAACTTGTTGAATCAGACTTACTATAAAACTCACTACTATAAATAGTAATAATAATTCAAAAAATAACATCAGAAATGTTTTTATGAATTCCATAATTGAATCTATCATTAGTATAACGCCTCCGAATTCATTTAATCAACTTTTCTTGATGTATTAATCAAAAAAATTTGATTAATTCTATGTTATAAAGAAGATACTTAAAGTATCTTACAGCAAGTATCTTCATTTAAAACCACCTGTATTTGTTGCTCATTAATTTTATAATAATTCCATGTGCCATGCTTTTCAGCAATAAGAATATTTGCATCTACTAATTTTTTTAAATGATAGGAAAGTTTAGATTGTTTTAACGCTAATAATTCTTCTAGATCACAAACACATAAAGATTTTGAATCGCTTTGACGTATTGATTGTAGAATTTTAAGCCTGATTTTATCAGCTAGCGCATTAAACATCTGTTCATAAAAGTCTAATTTTTCTTCCTCACTTCTATTAGGACTGGACTTAATAATTTCCATTAAATAATCACCTCTCTTATATATAGATATTTCTATTTTTGTTTGAGTTCTTGTATTGCTTGATTAAAATGAGTTTCTGTTATTTTACCATACATGTCAGGTTCTCCTTTAAAGAATTCATTTTTCATATATGATATAGCTTCTTTTAAAGAAACTTCTCTTGATATCATAATTAGATTTAAGTAGCTAACAAAATAATCAACAGATAATGTACCTGCATGATTTATTCTCATAAAATCGAACTCCTTTATAAAATACTAAAATGATACATCAATTTTTTTTGATGTATTAAATATAAATTATTATTTCAACTTTTGCAAGATAATAAAACTAGTTATTTAGGACGCATTCTAATCTAATACTAAAATTAGTCAAAAAACTACATAGACATAAAACTATATAGATGTTAATCTATGTAATGAAAAGGAGGTATTATTTATGTCTTATAAAGAATTATCAGCAATATTAAAAGTTTTATCAGATCCAAGCAGGTTAGAAATATTAGATTTACTTTCTTGTGGTGAGCTATGCGCTTGTGACTTATTAGAACACTTTCAATTCTCACAACCTACACTAAGTCATCATATGAAGTCATTAGTAGATAACGAATTAGTTACAACACGAAAAGACGGCAACAAACATTGGTATCAACTTAATCATGCTATTTTAGATGATATTATTCAAAACTTAAACATCATTAATACATCTAATCAAAGATGTGTATGTAAAAATGTGAAATCAGGTGACTGTTGATGACCATTTTAGCAATTATAATCTTCTTGTTAACTTTAATCTTTGTGATATGGCAACCAAAAGGTTTAGATATTGGTATTACAGCTTTAATTGGAGCTGTTGTTGCTATCTTTACAGGAGTCGTAAGTTTTTCCGATGTATTAGAAGTAACCGGTATTGTTTGGAATGCAACTTTAACTTTTGTAGCTGTTATTCTAATTTCATTAATATTAGATGAAATTGGTTTTTTTGAATGGTCTGCAATACATATGGTCAAGGCTTCAAACGGTAATGGCTTAAAAATGTTTGTTTTTATTATGTTACTTGGGGCAATTGTAGCAGCATTTTTCGCAAATGATGGTGCGGCTTTAATCTTAACGCCTATTGTATTAGCGATGGTAAGAAATCTAGGGTTTAATAAAAAAGTGATTTTCCCCTTTATTATTGCCAGTGGCTTTATCGCTGATACTACATCACTACCCTTAATTGTAAGTAACTTAGTTAATATCGTTTCTGCAGATTACTTCGATATTGGATTTATTGAATATTTTAGTCGAATGATTATTCCTAATATATTCTCTCTGATTGCTAGTATTCTCGTTTTATGGTTATATTTCAGAAAATCTATACCTAAAACGTTCGATACAGAAAATCTTTCACATCCTAAAAATGCAATTAAAGATTCTAAATTATTTAAGATTTCATGGATTGTATTAGCAATACTACTTGTGGGTTATCTTGTTAGTGAGTTTATTCAAATCCCTGTATCAATCATTGCTGGTATTATTGCTATTATCTTTGTACTGTTAGCTCGCAATTCCGAAGCTGTGCATACGAAACAAGTAATTAAAGGTGCACCATGGAATATTGTCCTATTTTCAATTGGTATGTATTTAGTCGTATTCGGCTTGAAAAACGTAGGCATCACCACAATTTTAGCTGATGCATTATCCAATATTTCAAGTTATGGACTATTCAGTAGTGTTATGGGCATGGGCTTTATATCTGCTTTGTTATCATCAATTATGAATAATATGCCTACAGTTTTAATAGATGCAATTGCTATCGGACAATCGAATGTAGTTGGAACAATTAAAGAAGGTATGGTTTATGCGAATGTCATAGGTTCTGATTTAGGACCTAAAATAACACCGATTGGTTCTTTAGCAACATTATTGTGGCTACATGTCTTAACACAAAAAGGTGTGAAAATTTCGTGGGGAACATACTTTAAAACTGGAATTATCATTACTATTCCGGTCCTATTTGTAACACTCTTAGGTTTATACCTTTCACTAATCATATTTTAAGAAAAGAGGCTTTAATTATGGATAAGAAAACAATTTATTTTATATGTACAGGAAACTCTTGTCGTAGCCAAATGGCTGAAGGTTGGGGAAAAGAAATATTGGGTGAAGATTGGAATGTCTATTCTGCTGGTATTGAAACACATGGTGTTAATCCTAAAGCAATAGAAGCTATGAAAGAAGTGGATATTGATATCTCAAACCATACATCAGATTTGATTGATAGTGATATCTTAGAACAGTCAGCTTTGGTCGTAACATTATGTAGTGATGCAGACGATAATTGCCCTATATTACCACCTAATGTTAAAAAAGAACACTGGGGCTTTGATGATCCAGCAGGAAAAGAATGGCCAGAATTTCAACGTGTTAGAGATGAAATTGGAAAAAGAATACAAGAATTCAAAGAAACGCTCGTTTAATGTGAGCGTTTCTTTATATTTAAGTCATACATTTTATTAATAATGATTTCATTTCTATATCTTTGATATAATAGTATGTCATTTTCCCATCCTTGTAAAAATCCAGCACGTCTCTTTTATACAGAGCTCTCAAATGATGTGATGTTGAAGCTATACTCAAACCTAATGTTATAGATAAGTCACAAACACATAATTCTTTCTCTTTAATTAGAGCTAATATAATTTTCAGCTTATTCTCATCACTTATCTTTAATAATGTATTGATAAGCCGTTGAGTTTTTTCTTCTTTTAAAAATCTTAAAGCATAATTCACTTTTTCCTCATGAACACAAATGACGTCACAAATTTTATTGTTACTCATATTAAGTCACACCTTAATTTATAATATAAATCCTAATATCGTTTGTATGGTTTCATTTTCAATAATAATAAATAAGCCCAATGCTATGTAAATAACAGCCATAATCCAACGACTGAATTTCTCAACAATTTCACCCACACCAGGAATTCTAGCTAGTTTTTGTGCTGTGAATACTAAAAAGAAAATTAAAACTAAAAATACAATTAAGGTAGTCAGTAATTCAATAATATCCAATGCTACAAAATAAGGGACAAATAAACCAATATTATCTGCACCACAACTTGCAATTGTCACTAAAGAAACAGTCCCTACTAATTTGGACAAACCTTTTTCGTTTAATTCTTTTTTTGCTCTTTTTTCACCTTCACAATCATCATAAATAGCAACTTTTATACCTAAGTAGATGGGGATCAAACCTAATAAACCTAATATCCATTTCTCTGGAACATAATGTAACACAAAAGCTAAAAATAAACTGACTAATATGAGGATAATCGATCCTAAATATTGACCTATATAAATATCCCTATATTCTTTTCTAGTCTTTGCTCTAGCAAAAAATATTAATAAAATCACTAATAAATCTACCGCAGTTGCAATATAAAGTATTGCCGCAGTTATAATAGTCTGAACCATAGAGCACCTCATTCAAATATACATTTGAATGAATTGTATCATATATTGCATATCTTATGAATAATAAATATTAGAACCGAAAAGTGACACTTTAACTGATAGTAAGGGGCTGTGTACATACGAGTGATTTATAGATTCTTTGAGAATACGACTTAAAGCGATTTTAATTTGTCAGTTCATTGCATTTTGTTTTTTTAACAATTTCACCAATAAGAAGAACCTTATAAAAACCGCATCATTTATGATACGCTTCTGCTTATCATTTAACGATGAGGTTTTTTTAAGTTTTAAATAAATCAAATAAAGCTCTTATTCGTTAATTTATCAGTTGAAAAGAAACATAATAAAAAGTATCAACCTTTTAAAGTTGATACTCTTTTAACCTCTCTTTAAATCTAAGACTTTCCACAATAATTTTTTTCTTTAACTTCATTAAATTAATTTTTAAATTCTACATCATATTCTTTTTTATATAAATGAATCATTGTAATAAAAGCAATAACACCAAATATAGCTAATAAAATAAATGCTAGGTGACTTGAACCTGTCAAAGATGAAGTATATGTAATTACTAGTGGAGGGAAAAATCCTCCCAATCCGCCCATCATCGATACGACACCATTTGCTGATCCTGCTGCATTTTGGAAGTATGTTGGTACTAATTTAAATATTAGGCCATTACCAATACCTGCGCAAAAACTAATTAACAAACATCCTATTGTAAATAATGCAATGTGACTTGAGATACCTAATATAACAGCACCAACAATTAAAAATATAAAGTCCACCATTAATGATTTTACAGCATTTATTTTATCACCAATAACACCACCTATAGGTCTTAGAAATGTTGCTAATGCAATAAAAATGCCTGTGCGAATACCTGCGTCTACTTTATCTATACCAAAATGATTGACTAAGTAATTAGGTAAAAATAAACCAAATGCTACAAACGAACCAAAAGTAATAAAATACCAAAAGCTTAAATAATATGTTTTATAGTTAGCGGCAAGTCCAAATATCTGTTTTATTGAAACTTTTACTCTTTTCTCTTTGCCATCACCAAGGAAAAACATCAAAATGGCAAACAAAGCAATTATAACTAAATAAAAACGTACAGTAGTTTGCCAACCAAATACACCTGCTATTGGAGGAGCTAAAAAAGCAGATACAGCAGTTCCAATATTACCTATGCCATAAATACCATTTGCTAGACCCACCTTATTTTTATCGAAATATTTTGGCACAGAAGTAACACCAACCGAGAAAACAGCACCTCCAACACCTAAAAAAAATCCAGAGATCATTAATACACTTGACGATTGTGCTTGTCCTAATAAATAAATCGGGAAAAGTAAAATAACAAAACTCCAGAAAAATACCCATTTAGCACCAATAAGATTGGTCAGGTATCCAAACGGTACTCTTAATATTGAACCAAGTATAACAGGTATGGCTATAATTACAGATAATTGTGTTTCAGAAATTTTTATATCTTGTGATATATAAGGCATAAGTGGAGATATAATACTCCATGCCATAAATCCCACTACTAAACTTAAAGTTTGCAAACCAAGTTGAAAACTACCATTTGTCTTATACATGCTATCACCTTCACCCATTTGTATTTTGTTGATATTTCTAAAATAGATAACCTTTAATTTGAATTACACAAATGAATACTTATAACGAAATTAAGTCAAATTTTAAATTTAAAAAATATCGAATAACTTTACCTATTTTTAATATTTTATAAATTCTTTTTTCTGCTTTGGTATTGGTTTCTAGCTCTATACTGTTGAGGTACACGTTTTAAGTATTTTATAGGAAAACTGAATATGTGTATTAAATTCGTAAATGGAATAGAAGCAAACAATAAAAATGCTGAAATCACATGTAATCTAAAGATTAAAGGAGCTTCCCCCATTAAATTATATTTAGGTTGGAAAATAAATAAACTTCTAAACCATGGACCTATTGTAGCTCTATATTCATATGCAATGACAGTAGTATTATATATAATTGTCATATAAGCACCTATTGCTGCAACTACTAAAACCATTATCAATGAGAAATAATTACCAAAAGACGTATGAGCACGAATTCTTTCGTCTGTTATTTTTCTATATAATAAAATAATGTCACCTACTACAATCATCAATCCTGCGAAACCACCAGCAACAATAGCTCCAAAATGATACATATGATCTGTAATACCTATAAATTCATAAAATTCCATAGGTATTACCATTCCCATCACATGACCAACGAAGGCAAAGACAATCCCCCAATGAAATAATAAAGAGCCAAATTTTAGTTTTTTTCTCTCAAAAAATTCTGTAGAAGGTGCTGTCCAACTCAATTGTCGAAATGCATATCGGTATAAAACACCCAAAATCATTATGGCAAGCGTAATGTAGGGAAAGATTATCCACCATATAATATTTGTCATAGAATTTCCTCCATATTAATTGGGATGATAAAACAAAATTCCTTATTCATACATTATTGGATAAGGCATATTTTCAGTGTCAGGATCTTCTTTTTTGATTTCTTCCATTTCTTCAGTTGTAGGTTTATCAAACACAAAATCAGTAAGTAAATTTAAAATATTTTTATAAGGATTCTTTTTATCTAGTGATTGATTAACTTGCCATGTAGCCTTTCCTAAACGTTTCATAAGTTTGTTGTGAATCTTCTCATCAGTAGATACAGCTAAAAGTTCATATAAAGATGGTAGATAATCAGCAAGTTGTTTTTCGTCTCGTTCCAATCCAGCTTGACTAATAATAACTTGGATTTGAATTAATCCGCCACCTCTCATAGAATCATCACCATACTCATGAGCTGTTAAATAAAGCCCTGTATCTTCTTGCCAATCAAAAGTACTTACATATAATTGTTGGATGTCTTTTAAAGAATAGCTTTCTAAATCATTAAATACTAAATTTATTAAATTTTTTGCATCTTGTGAATCAACGTCATTTTTATATAAATCTTTCAATTCTCTATATTCACTCAGTCTATTTTTTTCAGGATAATCGAGAAGATATGCCGCGATAAACAAAATAACTTGCTGTTCTTCGCTTATCATTTTCTAGCCTCGCTTCCATATTTCATCCTCATCATAGCTGGATGTAATCCTTCTGGAGGCGCTAAATCTTCTAAACTACAAGCCCCTTGTTCATAATAATTTTCTTCTTTATTTTCTCGACGTCCTGTAGGAATAACAAATCGTTTTTCATATTTCGCTACCCCGAGTAAATCTGCCATATCTTCTAGTTCATCAACAGTCAATCCAGACTCTTTTAACAATTTGCTATGCTCTACTTCACTTATACCACCAACATTTTTTGAACGCATATGAACGCGCATTGCTGCTGTTTTTAGTAAAGTTTGTCGTATAACTTCTGTATCCCCCGCCGAAAGAATAGAAGCTAAATATTCAAGCGGTATACGCATATCATCAACTGCTGGAATATAACCATCTGCACTCAATTGATTTTCATTTGTAATATGACTCATAATTGGGCTTAATGGTGGAACGTACCAAACCATTGGCATCGTTCTATATTCTGGATGCAACGGTAAAGCAATTTTCCATTTTATAGCCATTTTATAAACTGGTGATTGCTGAGCAGCTTCAATCCAAGCATCAGTAATACCTTCTTCTTTTGCTTTTGCAATGACTTCTTCATCAAAGGGATCACAAAAACAATCTAGTTGTGCTTGATATAAATCTTGTGGATCTTCAACTGAAGCTGCTTCTTTCACTTTATCTGCATCATATAGCACTACACCAATATATCTAATACGTCCTACACACGTTTCTGAACATATAGTAGGCAGCCCTGCTTCCGTTCTCGGATAACAGAAATTACATTTTTCTGCTTTATGTGAATTCCAATTGTAATAGACTTTATGATAGGGGCAACCGCTCATACAAAAACGCCATCCTCTACATTCTTCCTGATCAACTAAAACTACACCATCTTCATCACGTTTATATAATGCACCTGAAGGACATGAAGCTACGCAAGATGGATTTAAACAATGTTCGCAAATTCTTGGTAAATACATCATAAAAGTTTTCTCATATTCCATAGCAACATGCTCTTGTTTCATTTTATCTATGTTTGGATCCATAGGAACAATTTCACTACCACCTGCTAAATCATCGTCCCAGTTTGGTCCCCATTCAGGCTTATCTATAAATTTACCAGTAATTTTTGATTTTGGACGCGCTACAGGAAGATTTTTAGTTCTAGGTGCAAAATGAAGGCGGGCAAAATCATGTGTCCATGGTTCAAAATAATCATCTATTGTAGCCATATCTGGGTTATAGAATATATTAGCAAGTTTTTGAATAGGACCACCTGCTTTTAGTTTCAACCGTCCATTTTTCATTTCCCAACCACCTTTAAATCGGTCTCTATCTTCCCATCTTTTAGGGTAACCGGGACCTGGGCGGGTTTCTACGTTATTAAAATACATATATTCTGTCCCAGGACGATTTGTCCACGTATTTTTACAAGTTACACTACATGTATGACAACCTATACATTTGTCTAAATGCATAACCATTGCTACTTGTGATTTAATCTTCAAGCCAATCAACCTCCTTGAGTGGTCTAACAATTGAAACTGTGTCACGTTGATTTCCTGTTGGACCATAATAATTAAAGCCATAACTCAATTGCGCATAACCGCCTATCATATGTGTTCCTTTTGGATGTATGCGTGTAACACTATTATGTGTCCCGCCACGTTTTTTATTAATTGTATTACCTGGAACACCCATTACTCTATCCTGAGCATGATGCATGTAAGCAACACCTTGAGGAATTCTATATGTCGTAACAGCTCTGGCAACAACAGCCCCATTACGATTATATAATTCAATCCAATCATTATCATATATACCTATAGAATTCGCATCATCTTCGTTTAACCACACCGTTTGCCATCCACGGAACAATTGTGTCATTTGATCAGTATCAGTAAACATTGTATGAATACCCCATTTTTGATGTGGCGTCAAATAACGTAGCTTTATTGATTTCCCTGTATCTGTTATTCCTTTTTCATTTTTTAAATAAGGACCTGAATATAGTGGCGGGATATATAACGGTAATCCTTCACCATAATCAAGCATGACTTCATGATCTAAATAAAAACTTTGTCTGCCTGTTAAAGTATGCCATGGTAGTTTAAATTCTACATTAGATGTGAATGGTGAATAACGTCTGCCATCATTTTCTAAACCAGTCCATACAGGTGTTGAAATTGTTTGACGTGGTTGTACAGTAATATCATCTAATGTTAAATCTTCTTCTTCACGACCTTTTGAAACAAATTCAAAATCTTTACCTGTCTTTTCTTTTAGTGATTTCCAACCTTCTACAGCACGTTTACCATTTGTAGCACCTGACATAAGTAGAATCGCATTACAAGCTTGTTTTGCTGTTCTCATATCAGGAAGACCTTTACCTATATTTTCCCTATCCGCTTTCCCGAGTCTTTTGAGCAGTTCATCATACACCGGTTGACCTGGTATTTTTACACCTTTGGCACCGTATCCATTTTTTAAATTTGGACCTATTGTTGACCACATATCATAAATGTTTGGATAATCTCTTTCTACAATTGCAAAATTCGGCATTGTTTGTCCTGGAATAGCTTCAATTTCACCTTTTCTCCAGTCTTTAACTTTTCCATATGGCTGTGCCAATTCTGACTTAGTATCATGTCCAAGTGGTTGCATAACTAAATCTTCACTTTTAGGTAAATAATCTTTAGCTAATTCTGAAAATGTTCTTGCAATCTCTCTAAAAGCGTCCCAATCACTCTTGGTTTCCCAAGGTGGCGTAATAGCTTGGTTAAATGGATGGACAAATGGATGCATATCCGTTGAACTTAAGTCATTTTTCTCATACCAAGTAGCTGCAGGTAATACAATATCAGAAAATAATCCTGAGCTTGTCATACGGAAATCCATACTTATTAATAAATCAACTTTACCTTCTGCCGGGGTATCATTTAAGTGAATATTTTTTGGTTGCCAAGAATTTTTTGTATCCGTTAAGATCGAATCATCCCCACCAATCATGTGTTTCACAAAATATTCGTGACCTTTACCACTGTCTCCAAGTAAATTTGAACGCCAATTAAAAAACACTTTAGGGAAAGTGCGTTCATCATCTGGGTTTTCTATAGCCCAATTTAACTCACCTTCTGCTAATTGTTTAGCGATATCATTAATAGCTTCAGTATCATCAAGATTTCGTTTTCTTGCATCATTAATTACATCTAAGCTATTCTCAGTTAGTTGTGGATACCCAGGTAACCATCCTAATCTCACTGATAATGCATTAAAATCTGCAGGGTGCATATTACTAAATTTTCCACCCCAATCAAAATTATCTTGATCTTCATCAGATTCATATCTGAATTGATCTGTTGCAAAGTAAAAATACGAAGTCCCATTCATATGTCTAGGTGTGCCTTTCCAATCATTGGCAAAGGCGACTTGAGCAAATCCTTCCGAAGGTCTTACTTTTTCTTGACCAACATAATGAGCCCAACCACCTCCATTAACACCTTCTGTACCGCACAGCATAATAATATTAAGTATTGCTCTATAAATTTGGTCACTATGATACCAATGGTTTGTACCTCCACCCATCGCTATCATAGCCTTACCTTTAGTTAATTCAGCAGTTTGCGCAAACTCACGAGCAACTTGAATCACATGCTCTTTTTTCACACCAGTGATTCCTTCTTGCCATGCTGGTGTATAAGGTACAGTAGAATCATCATAAGTAACATGTACATTTTCATCTAAACCTCGGTCTACACTTGTATGAGCCATCATCAAATCATATACTGTAGTCACTAAAAGATCATTACCATTCTTATCTTTAATTACTTTAGTTGGTACTTTATGCGTTATTGATGAATTATCTTTTGTTGCAAAATGCGGGAAATCAACTGAATCTATGTTGTCAGATATATCTATAAAACTAAGTATAGGATTGATTTCATTTCCTGATTCATCTTCTAATTCTAAATTCCAATTTTGTTTTCCATCCCATTGATGGCCTGCGCTACCAATTGGAACAACAGGTTTTTGTGTATTTTCATCCCACACTACCGTTTTCCAATCTCCTAAATTATATTCACTAGATAAATCTGCAGCTCTCAAGAAATTGTCTGCTCTCAGACTTCCGTTTATATCTTTCAATTGGACAAGAAATGGTAAATCTGTGTATTGTTTTACATATTGAGTAAAATAAGGTACTTCTCTATCAACATAGAATTCTTTCAAAATAACATGTGTCATTGCCATAGCAAGTGCACCATCTGTGCCTTCTTTTGCTGGTAACCACATATCGGCAAATTTTTCATATTCAGCGTAATCAGGACTAACACCAACAACTTTAGTACCTGCATAGCGAGATTCAACCATAAAGTGTGCGTCAGGAGTTCTTGTTTGTGGTAAATTTGTCCCCCATATGATGAAATATTTAGAATTATACCAATCTGCACTTTCTGGAACATCAGTTTGATCGCCCCACACTTGAGGAGAAGCAGGAGGTAAATCAGCATACCAGTCATAAAAACTAATAATTGTTCCACCAATTAAAGATAAAAATCGAGTCCCTCCTGCGTAACTTATCATTGACATAGCTGGAATAGGTGAAAATCCAGCAATACGATCTGGACCATATTTTTTTATAGTATAAATAGATGAAGCAGCTATCATTTGACAAATATCCTTCCAACTTCCTCTTATGAAGCCACCTTTTCCACGTGCCTTAATATACTTCTGTCTTTTTTCTCTATCATTAACAATGTTTTCCCATGCTTGAACTGGATTTTGTACTTCTTCAAGTTCATTTTCCCATAATTCATATAAGTCTTTACGAATATATGGATATTTAACTCTAGTTGGACTATACGTATACCATGAATAGCTTGCCCCTCTAGGACAGCCACGTGGTTCATATTGTGGAAAATTATCCCCAGTAGAAGGATAATCAATTTGTTGAGTTTCTTGAGTGACAATGCCATCTTTCACATAAATCTTCCAACTACAAGATCCAGTGCAATTAACACCATGAGTCGAACGCACTACTTTGTCATGTTGCCAACGATTGCGATAGATACTTTCCCAATCGCGAGGTCTAGGACTTTCTTCAGTCCAGTTATTGTTTATTAAATTTCCACGTTTCAAATGTTTCAGTTTATGTAGTAATTTATTATGTTTTTTATCCATCAAGTCATCCCCTATTACCTTTAGAATTTGGATTAAACCTTTCACCTGTAATCTTAAATGCTCCGTTACCTTCTTTTAGTTCTTCAATAAAAATTTCAAATGTTGGTGCATTTGCAGCAACTAAGATGAGTCGTTCAATTGTATTATTGTCGTTAATATTATAGATTTTCTCTATCATTTCGCCAGAAATTGAGCCAAATCTCATACGCAAAATACCTATTAAGTCTTCTCTATCCTCTATAAGCATTGCTTCATTTTCCATTGAAAACATATAATCCCCCCATATTCATTATGGCATTATCATTTTGAAATATTCTGAAATAAATATTCGATGACATGCTGCTGTTGTATATTTAAAAAAATTCAATATATCATTATATGGCGCTTCAAGCGCTTGTTTCTTAAAATAACAACTTGTACCATGTTTAAATGTTTCACCATAACGGATAGAAATTTCTAAATTATCCCCATCTACAATTGCAGTAGCATCAACGTCAAAAAAATGTATATTATTCTTTTCCAATTCATTCACCATTAAGTTATATATATCTTCATTAACAAATCTTAATGGTTTTTCCTTTTTTTGTATCATTTTATCCCTTCTCCTTACTCGCAACCCAAGCTTCTTCATCTTCATTGTGTAAATCATCCACTTCTATCATGGTATAAAATTTTACCAATACCTCATGATTCATTTCCTCATTTTTTAATGCTAACTTAATTTGTTTTGCTAATTTTCTTAATAAGTCATGGTCTCTTTGAAGTCTGTGCATAATTTTTATTTGAGAAGGATCATCTCCTGCTAATTCAGGGTATAATCCTTCTTCTTCAACGTCAGCATGAGCAAGAACTCTTGCTTCCCAATGTTCTAATAAAACATATGCAATTTCTAAAGCTTTAGCTTTTTGATTCATCGTGTTTTTTAGCATTTCTGTAATTTCTCTAGCTTCGTTTAAAGAAGCTTCATGGATTGAATTATGACTTTCGGACTTTTTCAAACTAGGACCTGCCATTTAACCTCTTCCTTTCAAATACACTTACATTATCTCCTCATAATGTAACGATACACCTTATTATTATTGCAAGCAACTCTATTCACAAGAAAATTTTACATGTATTATTTTAAAAATATAAATATTGCTAAAATTTTCACAATTTAAGCCAATAGTTTATTGAATTGTATTTATTTTAGTGGTTCAATGGAATTAAAGAACAAAAGGAGGAATTTGATGCTTACGAAAGAAGAAAAAGATATTATTCAACAAACCGTACCTCTATTACAAGAAAAGGGTGTAGAAATTACTTCAATTTTTTATCCTAAAATGTTCAAAGCTCATCCTGAATTATTAAATATGTTTAATCAAACAAATCAAAAAAGAGGCATGCAATCATCGGCTTTAGCGCAAGCTGTTTTAGCTGGGGCTGCTAACATTGATAACTTAGATGCGATTAAACCTGTAATTATGCCTGTTGCTTATAAACACTGTGCTTTACAAGTTTATCCTGAACATTATCCCATTGTCGGTGAAAATTTAATCAAAGCAATACAAGATGTTACAGGATTAGAAGATAATGATCCTATCATCCAAACATGGGTTAAAGCTTATGGAGAGCTTGCAGATGCATTTATACAGATTGAAAAAAGCATATATGATCAAATGTTATGGATTGGCTTTAAACCTTTTAAAGTTTCTAAAATCAAACAAGAGTCTCAAGATGTTAAATCATTTACAATTGAATCTTCAGAGTATGATTTAAGCCAATTTAAACCTGGACAATATATTACTGTAGATCTTTCTAGTGAAAAACTACCTTATCGAGCTAAACGTCACTATTCAATTACTTCTGGTGATGAAAATCATTTAACTTTTGGTGTTAAACGGGATACAACTGACGAATACGAAGGAGAAGTTTCAACCATTTTACACGATGAAGTCAATGAAGGTGATATGATTAATTTGGCTGCACCTGTCGGTGGCTTTGTTTTAGAAGATACAAGTCATCCAAAACTATTCATAGGGTCTGGAATTGGAGTAACGCCTTTGGTAGCGATTTTTAATCAAGCCTCTTCAGAAGGCCTTGAATCACAAATGATACAGGTTGGAAGTGATGAGGCACACCTACCTTTTAAAGAAGATTTTGAAATGATTGCTCATAACAACGTTAGTGCAAAATTAGAGACACATCTAAAAAGTAAACATGGCTACTTCAATTCTGATAATCTAAAAAACTACTTAATAAATGACCCTGAAATTTATATCTGTGGTGGAACGAGCTTTTTACACTCCATTATAGATGCATTAAAAGCTCTAGATCATGATATGAACCACGTTCATTATGAAACATTTGTGCCGAGATTAAGTGTCGAAGTTTAAAGGGAGTTATCAAATATGAAAATCAATCAAAGATATATTAAAGTATTTGTGCTGTATTTAATAAGTAATTTAATTTCAAATATACTCGTTAAAAATAACAATTTAATTAAAGTAATGTCGCAAATATTTATAGGTTACACACTTTTTGCTTTAGGTTTAAAATATTTAAAAAAATTAAAAACAAACTAAATTTTTATAAATTTACCAATCAAGGTTAAGTATATTTATACTTAACCTTTTTATTATAGTTAATGATAGTTTAACATTTAAAAAATGGTAGCTTGCTTTGTTAATATTAAATTTGGATTATTTATATAAAATTACTCTGTTGTAGTTGGATATACAACTTCTCCGTCATATTCAATAATAGGTAAAGCTCCCCACTGCCCTAATTCATGCGGTATTAGCGCTACTTTATCATTATTATTTGCAATAATATGAACGACTTTTTCATTATGCAACTCTAGCCAATTACTAATAATCAAACGATGACATCGTGAAGGATGACGTTCTGCACATAACAAAGCAACCATATGATTTTCTTTCTCTTTCATCAATATATTGATACCTTCTTTAAAATTTTTAGTCAAAGTATAATCTGCATAATTGTGAAATGATTGATTTTGCCACCCAGCATTCAAATTTTCTCCAACTATATTTGAACGTTTGCTTCTTCCACCTAGCAATGAAATGTGTTTGTATTTTACATTATGTTCTTTTAACCAAACAGAGAACTCATTTCGATTATACTGTGGATTGTTTTTACTATTTGGAAATGATCTCACATCAATAATTTTTGTTATCTTCGCTTGTTCTAACATCTTTAGAAATGTATCAAGCGTATAATTATAATGGCCTATCGTAAATATTGTCATTTTATTTTACCCTCCATGACTTATAAAATATAAGTGTTTTTAAGAAGTATATATCATACAATATAATTTTTAGTTTTATTTGTGGTAGGGCTCCCCTTATCAATGATTTTGCTAAAAATTTTCCTTATTTTATATCTTTGCTACTTTTGCTTTTATTAAATAGCGTATTACCTAAAAATGCTAATACTAGTGCTATGTATGTAGAAACAAACACTTTACTTACCAATCCGAAAAGAATTTCATTTGTATTTATAAATTTAACTTCTTTGGTTTTGGATATTACTATCCCACTTCCCTGAGATAAATTATCTGGTTCTGTTGCAAAGTTGAAAAATAAATGTCTAATCTCAATTTTAAAATAATACTTTGTGTTAACTTGTTAGCATGATGCTAATTTCATGGCATGGCGAAAATCCGTAGATCTGAAGAGTCCTGCGGTTCTTTTTATATAGACCGTATATACATTCAATACCTTTTAAAGTATTCTTTGCCGTATTAATACTTTGATATCTTGTCTTTCTTACTTTAATATGACGGTGATCTTGCTCAATGAGGTTATTGAGATATTTCGATGTACAATGACAGTCGGGATTCAGTTTAAACGCTTTAATTACTTTAGCCATTGCTACCTTCGTTGAAGGTGCCTGATCTGTAATCACCTTTTGAGGTTTACCAAATTGTTTAATGAGACGTTTGATAAACGCATATGCTGCATGATTATCTCGTTGCTTACGCAACCAAATATCTAACGTATGTCCCTCTGCATCAATGGCACGATATAAATAGCTCCATTTTCCTTTTATTTTGATGTATGTCTCATCAATACGCCACTTATAATAGGCTTTTTTATGCTTTTTCTTCCAAATCTGATACAAAATTGGGGCATATTCTTGAACCCAACGGTAGACCGTTGAATGATGAACGTTTACACCACGTTCCCTTAATATTTCAGATATATCACGATAACTCAATGCATATCTTAGATAGTAGCCAACGGCTACAGTGATAACATCTTTACTGAATTGTTTATATCTGAAATAGTTCATACAGAAGACTCCTTTTTATTAAAATTATACTATAAATTCAACTTTGCAACAGAACCAGAAATTGTCTAGCTTATTTTGACAAACGAAATTTTTAAAATATGTATCGGATTCATTTGAAGAAAAGTATGAAGAATTGAAGCAAGATCCTTATGCTGACGAAGAAGATCAAGATGAATACTTAGCGGAAAATATTTTCTGGGTGCCAAAAGAAGCAAGATGGCAATATATCAATGATAATGCGAAAAAACCAGAAATTGGACAAATAATTGATAAAGCCATGATTGCAATTGAAAATGAAAATGAGTCATTAAAAGGTGTGTTACCAAAAGAATATGCACGACCTGCGTTAGATAAAGAAAAATTAGGTGACATTATTGATTTATTTACATTTAAGGTTGGCGATACTGAAAGTCGTAAGCAAGATGTATTGGGCCGAGTGTATGAATACTTTATTGCTAAGTTTGCAAGTGCCGAAGGTAAAAATGCTGGCGAATTCTATACACCATCATCAATTGTAAAGTTATTAGTTGAGATGATTGAACCTAATAAAGGACGCATTTACGATCCATGTTGTGGTTCAGGGGGCATGTTTGTACCCCTTTTACCTTTGAAGTTGTTTTCATCCCTTAATACACTTAGTTATGAACATAATCACTTGTTTAATGTGTAAACGCTTTTATACCCTTTCAATTATATATTAGAGTTATATTTTTATAATTTCAAATAAACGTAAGTGACAGAATTTTTACTTTTTCAATAAAGGGCTTTGTGTTGTGCGAAAGGATTGGAAGTGTGGTTCGAGACATGAAAAGACCCCCAGCATTGTTTGTGTACTGAGGATCTTAATCAAATTAAATATATTTGTTATTAAAGAATTAAGAGATATGGATTTTCAATATATTTAGCTAATACTTTTAAGAAATCGGCAGCGCTCGCACCATCAAGAATTTGATGATCAAACGTTAAACTTAATGGAATACGTGATACTTGTTTAACACTATCTCCTTCAAGTACAACTTCTTTAGAAAGTGCACCTACACCTAGGATTCCTGTTTCACCCAGGTTAAGAATTGGTGTGAAATATTCGATGCCACTAGTACCCATGTTAGTAATTGTAAAAGTAGCACCTGCCAGTTTAACATCATTTGTATTACCATCACGTACCGCTTCTGCTGAAGATTTAATCTCTTTAGCTAAAGCACCAATACTTTTAGTGTCTGCATTATTTATAACTGGTACCATTAACCCTTCGTCGAGTGACGTTGCTACACCTAAATGAACATCATCATATTCTGTAAGTTGACCATTTTCATATCGAGCATTCATTGCACCATAATCTTTAAGTGCTAAGACGATGGCTTTAGCTAACAATGCTGTGACAGTCAATTTAGTATCTTGATTTGCATTTTCAAGTTCAGCTGATAGTTTGTTTTTGAAATCTAACAAACGGTCAGCATCCACTTTACGATGTAACGTAAGTTGTGCTGTTTCGGCCAAGCTTTGACGCATATTCTGTGCTATACGCTTACGCATTGGATTTAGTCCTTCACCGACATTAGCACTGTTAAATTTAGTGTTCTTATCCTCTTTAGATTGCATATCCTCATTTTTTTCTTCAATATCATATCCTTGCTCTTCTACACGTTGAATATCTAATTTTGTTATACGATTATTACCGCCTGTACCTTGAATTCTAGTGATATCAAAGTTTTTATCCTCTGCCATCTTGCGTGCAAGTGGTGATATAAAGATACGTTTACCATTTTGAGGTTCAACATTATTAGACTTATTTGTATCTTCATCATGATTACTATCATCTTCATTTACAGAAGTTGTATCGTTGGTTTGTTGCTCTTCATCGTCTGATTGTGAGTTATTGGATTCTTCATTATCAGATTCAGTCGTACTACTTGATTCAGTACTTTCTCCTTCATCACCTATAATACCAAGTACAGATTTAACTTCAGTTTCTTCTCCGGCTTGAACTTTAATTTCGAGTAATATACCACTAGCTGGCGCTTCAACGTCTTGAGTCAATTTCTCAGAACTAATCGTACATACACTTTCACCTTGTTCAACCACATCTCCCTCTGCTTTAAACCACTCTTCGACTGTTCCTTCTTTCATTGTCATACCGAGTTTTGGCATAATAATATTTTCGCTCATCGTTCAACACCTCCTTGCCTATGAATTAACTTTTTTCAAGTCTTCAATTAGTTCAGATGCGACATCTAATACTTTATCTACGTTTGGTATATAGGCTTGTTCAAGGTTTGCTGCGAATGGAACTGGTGTATCCGGTGCAGTGACTTTCTTGATTGGTCCGTCTAAATAATCAAAACCAATATCACCAATAACAGATGCAACATCTCCCGCTACATTACATTGTGGATTTGATTCATCAATCACAATTAAACGACCTGTTTTCTTCACTGATTCTAGAACTGTTTCTTTATCCCATGGTGACACAGAACGTAAATCAATAACTTCAACTGAAACGTTATCTTCTTTTAATTTGTCTGCTGTTTGTTCAGCTACTGCCACCATTTTACCGATTGCAACAATTGTTAAATCATCACCTTCACGCGTCACTTTCGCTTTTCCAATTTCTATTGTATAAGGTTCTTCAGGCACATCACCTTTTTGTCCTAATAATGTTTTATCTTCTGAAAAGACTACTAAGTTATCATCTTGTACTGCTGCCATTAATAAACCTTTAGCATCATAAGGATTAGAAGGAACGACTACTTTTACACCAGGTATTGTTGCAAACATGTTATACAATGATTGAGAATGTTGTGCCGCTGCGCCTACACCAGCGCCATGAACTGTACGTACAACTAATGGAATTTTAGCTTTACCACCAAACATGTAACGCATTTTTGCACCTTGGTTCAAAATAGGATCTAAACCGAATCCAATAAAGTCATTGAACATTAATTCTGCAATAGGACGCATACCGGTAGCTGCTGCACCTACAGCAGAGCTGAGTGTAATATGCTCTGCGATTGGTGTGTCAATAACACGATCTCGACTATATTTTTTCGCAAGTCCTTTAGTTACACCAAAAACGCCACCAAATGTATCGTCATCTTTAATATGTTCTACACCTGCACCACCTGAAACGTCCGTACCAATGAGAATAACATTATCATCTTGTTCCATTGATTGATCGATTGCTTCGTTAATTGCACCCATAAATGTTAACTTGCGTTCTTCACTCATAGTTATGACCTCCTTTTAGGCAAATACATCTTCGTGTAATGAATCTACATCTGGTAATTCACTTTCATCTGCATATTTCACTGCATCTTCTACTGCTTGTTCAGCTGCTCGTTCAATTTCATTTAATTCTTCTTCTGTTAACCAACCTTCTTCAAGTGCTTGACGTTTAAAGTCTTCTGTTGCGTTTTTGTCCGCATTACGATCATTTGGTGATTTAACTTTTTGTTCGTCCCCTTCAAAATGACCATATTTACGATACGTGTCACACTCAATTAGCGTAGGGCCTTCACCATTTTTTGCTCGTTCTACAGCTTCTTGCGCTGCTTTATAAACTTCAACGACATCCATGCCATCCACTCTGACACCTGGCATGTTATAAGCTGAAGCACGCTCTGCAATTGTTTCTGAAGCACTGGCATAATCATGTGTTGTACCTTCACCGAATTGGTTGTTTTCACAAACAAAGATAACTGGAAGGTTTAAGATTGAGGCAAAGTTAAGCCCCTCATGGAAATTACCTTCATTGGCTGCACCATCACCAAAGAAACATACAGCAACATTCTTTTTACCTTGATTTCGAATAGAAATACCTGCACCAGTAGCAAGTCCGAAGCCACCACTTACGATACCATTGGCACCGAGCATTCCTTTATCTATTTCTGCAACGTGCATGGAACCACCTTTACCATGACCAAGTCCATCACGTTTACCCATTATCTCCGCCATCATGCCATTAAGGTCACATCCTTTGGCAATTGCATGTCCGTGTCCGCGGTGTGTACTTGTAATATAGTCGTCGTCTTCAAGTTGTGACATTACACCAGTTGCTACAGCTTCTTCGCCTACGTATAAGTGAACAAAACCAGGAATCTTACCGTCACTAAAGATTTTATGCACCTTTTCTTCAAAATATCGAATTTCATTCATCGTTTTATAAATCCAACGTGCTTGTTCTTTTTCCATCGTTAGTTCCTCCTATCATTCATTGATTTGTTCTGTTATCACATATGAATGGCTTTTCCAAAGTATGCATCCGCGCTCTCGCCAATTGCTTCGGATAGAGAAGGATGTGGTTGAATGATGTTAGATAACTCATTCATTGTACCTTCTGAAGCTTTGACACCTAATACTTCACTGATTAAATCTGTAGCATGTGGACCAACAATAAAAGCACCTAAGACCTCTCCATATGCTTTATCAGTTACAATTTTGATAAAGCCTTGTACTTCTCCTTTTACGAGCGCCTTTGCATTTCCTTGAAAAGAAGATTGTGTAACAGATACGTCATAACCCGCTTCTTTAGCTTGAGACTCAGATAAACCAACTGATGCGGCTTCAAGACGAGTATAAATACAACGTGTAATATTGTTTGGAGATACTGGCGTTGGTTTTAATCCAGCCAAAGTTTCAACAACATGTAATCCATGTGAACTCGCTGAATGTGCAAGTTGATAACCCTTAACAAGGTCTCCAATAGCATATACATGATTAATTGTTGTTTGATAATGTTCATCGACTTGTACAAATTTACCATCCATATCGATATCTAGATCTTCAACTACCTTGATGTTCGGTTGTCGACCAGTTGCCACTAATAAAGTATCAAATGAAACATCTTCATGATTATCCAAAATCACTTTAGAGGTTGTTACTTTAGATATCTTTGCGCCTGTTAAAATTCTTATACTTTGATTCTTCAAATGGTCCTTTAACAGTTCACGTACTTCTTCAATCTCGGTGAGAAGAATATCTTCATTAACTTCAATCATGGTAACCTCGACTCCTAAATCAGCCATTGAAGATGCTAACTCAGTAGCTATAACACCACCACCAATAATTGCGAGTTGTTTAGGCAACGTTTCTATATCAAAAAATGTGTCTGTCGTTTCATACTTTATGTCATTTAATCCTTCAATAGGTGGAATAAAAGGTTTACTACCAGTTGCTAGAATAATATCTTTCGCTTGATATGATTGATTACTAACTTTAACTTCTAAATCTTTCGTTACAGTAGCTTCACCCTTAATGAAAGTAACTTTGTTTTTCTTTAATAATTGCTTCACACCACCTGTGAGCGTGCTAACAATGTGTTGTTTCCGTTGCACTAATTTAGAGAAGTTTACTTTCATCCCTTGTGTCTCAATTCCCCAATCATTGGCCTTACGTATATCATGTGCTTTCGTTCCATGTTCGAGTAGTGTTTTAGAAGGTATGCAACCTACGTTTAAACAAGTCCCCCCTGCGTTTGTTTTCTCTACAATTGCAACCTTTTGACCTAATTGTGCAGCGCGAATAGCGGCAACATATCCACCAGGTCCTGCACCAACCACAATCAAATCATATGAGTCCATCATCACTATCACTCACTTCCGTAAGATCATATCGTTGTGCATCCCAAAATATTCTGTAAAAACATAGAAATGAGATATGCCATATTCTCAATGTAAGCGTTTTCTCATTTCTTTAATTACATTCTATACTCTTGATTTTGAATTTTCAAGTAATTGTAAAATTAAATTTTTAGGTTCTGTTGCAAAGTTAAAAATCATGTAATATTTATACTGAAAAACGAAAAATAATTAATACTAACAAAACTCTTTACTGTTAAAACAATATTTGCTTTTATAGTTTTGTATAGATGTGCATATAATTTTAACTTTGCAACAGAACCAATAATTATTTCCTTTAGTATTTCATATGTGAATTTACAAGTTGTGAATGGTTTACATTCATATACAATTCAGGTTTTAATAAATTATCCTCATTGATATTAAAAATAATATATCTAATTTCTTCTTCTTGTCTTAAATGAGGATTTTTAAAAAATAATGAAAAGAAATGAAGCGCTTGTACTATACTCTTTATTATTTCATCCATATCATAAGGATCTTTTTCAAAATTATCATGTGCAACATACCAAGCATGAGCTAATGTAGTAATATATTTAGACTGTACTTCATAATCATATTCCACTTTTAAAGGAAATACATACGCATTACCAACTGTATACTCATCGAGTGTTTTTTTACCTTTTGAGTAATAGCTTGCAAGATGCTCCATTATTTCCTGACTATCAAAACCTAACGCTACATCACCATAATTTGATAATGCTTGCGAATAATCATTTTCACTAAAGGACCATACGTATACATCATCTGGCAAAATAGTATTTAATTCTTCTAATTTGAGGATTATATCATTAGGTGCCCCAAGTAATTTTAATTCTTTTTTCATTAACTCATATACATATTTAATTTCTTTATTATCGTTCATATAATGTATTGATCCTATTAAAAAAGTAGATGATGAAAGAATTCTTTCAAATGCTTCATAGGAAGTGTAATGATATAATTTTTTTAATTTATTTGGGTCTGCATAGAATTCATTTGCAATAATCTCTGGTTGAGCATGTTGATAAAAATTAGAATTTTTATCATAGTAGTCATTTAATAATTGCATACCATCATTATTCATTGATTGCACAGTTGTTTTTACAGATTCTGGTACATTTGGATCTTTAAGCATTTTTGCTAATTCTTTCATACTATTCTCCCCCATACTATTTATTCATTAATTGATTCCAACTCATCGGTTATATTGCTTGACCCGTATGGTTTCGCTTCCATAATCCAATTTACATGGTTTGCTAAACCATCCAAATCAGGAAATAATGATAATTCATTTATTCCATAATATGATAATTCTTCTCTTAACCTTGTTCTATACTTTTTATCAATTATAATTTTAGTTAACTCTTCATTTTTCGATATGTTATCTTCAATTAAAGCAGTTGGTTGATCATGAATTGTAAAAATACCACTTTGCCTTACTACTCTTGTTGCTAACCCATTTGGTTTTACTTTCTTTATCCCCTTGCTCTCAAATGGATGTACTTCCTTTACATTAATATCTGATTTTTTTAAATAAGGATAAATAACAACATCGCAATCCTCAAAGTCTTTCACAGCAAAATATGCTGCTACTAAAGGATTAAAGCTCCAATCTAATAGTCTAGTCGCTAACCCGTGATGCTGGGCAATGGTTAACATATCCCAATCATTATAAGACTCCTTAAGGAAAATCATAGCCTGACGTTGCCATGCATAAAAAGTTTCTTCATCATTGTATTTGTCATACGGCGAACGCCCTGCTTTTGGCACCAAATCCCATTTTTCATTACTATGCCCTCTAAATAACCATAAACTGTTGCCTCTGTAACCATCGAGAACTTCGTGTAATTCTTTAAATGATTTAATTTTTCCTTTCATAAATACCCCCAAAAACAGAACGTACGTTCCCTTTATTTATATAACTATCTTAGCTTATATTTAAATAGAAGTAAATGATAATAAAGGAATGACTATATACATGACACTAAAACTAATTTCAAAGTATAACTCTGAATTCATGCAGGATATAATCAATCAAATAAACATATCGTTAGAAGATATTGAAGGTTCATCAACAATTGAAGTCGAATTCGATAATGAAGGCAATTATACACGTTATCAATTTCAAAATAATAAACTTTATATAAAAAATATTTTACCAAATTTAATTTATTTGTTAGGTATTGATGATGGTGTAGATACTTTTATGCGTGGATTCAACGAAGGATTTTATGAAGTCTTAACAAGGTTTATATATGCCTCAAACTTAGATGATCAATTTGAAGAGTATAAAAATGCAATTTTCACTTATTTGTTCACACCTAAAGGTAAACTAAAGGAACATGTACTATTAAAATTACATAATGATGGATCTATAGCTCTTGACGACACTACTTTTAAAAGAGCTACTGTAAATACTACTTTTGGTTATAAAAATAATATACCTTTTAGATTTTACGATGAAAATAATCCGAATATCACATCACTGGATAATATGCTAAACACTGCTTTTACAATTAAAAATGGTCTCGAACGTAAAAACTATAATTATTCAAATAACTATTCCTCATCATATTCACATGAAGAATGGGAAAACTTAAATATGATTGCTGATATAAGTACACAAGTCAATATAGATTTAAATGACAAAAATAATGAGATATTTCAAAGATATTTCACAAAAGAACAACTTATTTCATCTATAATACAGACACTATTAAATAGGTTCCCTGATATCAACACAGATGAAGAAAAACAGATAACTGCAAATCTAAATTCATTAATTGGTAAATTATCAAAAGACAACATTCGTGGAAGGTTCCCTTTTAGTGATGTACTAACAATTTTGTCTGTTTTTTATTTTAGATATTTGTACATAGACAGTAATACACATGCTAAACACAAAAATGCATCTGGCAACAATAGCTATTTTGCTTTACTATTTAACAAGCAAGAATTAAATATATTAAAAAAGCAAAAAGTTAATTATTCAGAACTCCAAGATTTTGAGGAACAAAAATTAAAATTCAACGCTGATTTTCAACAACTACATAACGACATAGATGAATTAACTGAAAATCACTTACACATTGTCTTCACAGATGACAAATTAGGAAATGAAGATGATGAAGGTGATTTTTCATCTTTTCATATCATCGATAATGAACTTATAAATGCATCAAATTTGTTTATACATAAATTATTTTATATGGATCAGCTACCATTTATGGAAACTTTGCTTAGTACTTTATCAGGTGTTTACACTCATATTTGCGAGAACATGAATTTCTTTCATACAAATGCGCCTATAGAAGTTCTTAATTTGAGTAATCAAATTATAAAAACGACAAAAAAATGGAGTAATACAATAACACCTCTCCATGCTAAAAATGACTTAACTCATAGTAAATCAAATAAGTACGACCTAAACTTATTCATTTATGACTTTAAAATTTCTAGTGAAACTCATCTATCTCTAATTAATTCTATGAATGTAATTGATAATCTAAACTTGAGACAAAAATATTTTAAAAAATAATTACTACAACTCAATCTCTTTAGTACCAATCTTTATTCAACCTAACTGTCTAACCAATCATTCTTGGTTAGACAGTTAGGTTTATTTTTGTGTGATGTAATACACGTAATGAATCTTTATGATTCAGAAAAAATTATAAAGGCGGTAATTACTTATGAAGTATAAACCTATTCGAGTAATACAATTGTATGGAGCATCAAAGAAAGCTGCGAAACAAAAATACAGCGGAGAGACATTCATCTTTAATGACTTAGTAAATCAGGTTGGCACTTTCAACTGTACTACTAATGAAATTAGAGAAGTAGGTCGCATGTTTGGGGCGTGGGAAAGAAAAGGATGCGACGCTCCTATCAAAAGAATTTCTAACAAATCTCCTATCCTGTATCAAAAAATTCGACTTTTTAATACAGGAGGTAAACGCTAATGGCTAACAACATCTTCGAGCAAT
>NZ_JAESKJ010000021.1:0-6435 GCF_017892075.1 Staphylococcus sp. GDY8P119P | reverse complement strand
ATCACATCACTTGAGACTTTTGTATAAAAATGATGTTCTTGATTTTTGGAAAGATGGAAAGATGGCTTATTATTTTATTAAAGACGATGAAATCAAAGATTTTTTCTGTAAAAATCAAGAGGGATTTTGAAACGAGTGAAACGAGTTTCTTCTTGTCTTGATACTATAGAACAACACCAAATTTTATACGTAAATAAAGTACTATAAAATTTGGTGTATATAGGTATGTGTATGAATGTAGTTATGTTTATGTTGATACGTATACACATCATTATAGTGATAAGTGTGTTGATAGTTATTTGAATTGTTCTTCTATGATTTCTTGAAGCTCTTTATTACTTGTATTATCAAACTTTGAAATTCTGTTTAGTGCTAAAGTGCCTAATAGATTAACTGGATTACTTGGATAAAGATTATTACCTAATGCAGATTCTATTTCCGTTTTAGTAAACATATAAAAGAGATCTCTACCAATTTTTCCGTTCAACTTTTGAGACAGTAAAATTTTAAGTTTATTAAAAAAGTGCCATTGAAAAATAAAATGCTTAAATTCCATGAAAAGCATTGTCTCATCACTGCCTCTATTTAAGTCTTTTTTCATTTGTCGTATAAATGATTCATAACAATAGCTAGGAATGAGTAATTGAGTTTCTTGTGACGTTAGATAATATTGTTGATTAAATGATTCAATTTCACCAGTGTTAGTTAACTTTGCTAGATGTTCACCTATATTTTTAGCGTCAATATTATCTTGAATGTCGCTAGTATAATTTGAAATCTCATTGATTGGAAAATCTAAATAGTTACATAGTGTCTGAATATCTTTAAAGTATAACTTTTTAGGATTTTTATATAAATTTTTCAATGTTGATAAAGGGATTAATGTATTAGAACTTAAGTTATTTAAGCTAATATTATGACACCTAAAGTATTCAAGTAACTTTTCAATATTATGGGATGTGAATAGTCCTTGATCATATTTATGGGTATTGACTTCTAATAATAAGCCAATGGCATGCTCTATTTTTTCAACGCCATTTTTCAATGCATCATTCGATATAGGATCACGATGATCGGTAACTGATAATATACCTGCTGAATCATGTTTAATGACTAAACCACTATTATTTTTGTATAAATAATTTGGATAATGGAACTTAAAAGTATTTAAAGCTATTTCACATGTTGAGTAATCAATAACATTTTTTTCAAAGTAATCGTAATAAACTCTTTGGATAAAATCATACTTGGGGAATGAAATCCAATCCTGTTTATTAACTAAATTAAAATGAGATATAAGCTGAGAAAATTGATGAACTCGTGTTCTATTTTCATCAGGCAAATGACAATATTTCGTAGTTTCATTTTGGAAGTAGTCAGTGAAATCCTGATTATATTCTGGCCATTTTTTATATAGTAAATCTTGAATTGTTAAATTAAAAAAGCAACACATTTCATCAACAACATCAAATTTTAAATAAGTCTCATCACTTTCAATGATACCTATTTTTCTTTCTGTATAATATTTCGTTTTAAAATATTTATTAAGTGATTTTGCCAATTTCTTTCGAGATAGTTCTTCGTTAAGACGTTCCATTTTTAGTTTATAACTTAGTTTTATTTTGAACACTCCTTTTGTTATAGATACATCTTAAATATAATATAAAAATTAGTGTTTTAAATGTTTGATTCGGTATGTTTTTCATACCATGTAAGTAAAAAAACTATATGGATTTTATGAGCGTTTTAGAAAAAACGTGAAAATCGGTAAATATTTGGTAAGAGCATAAGGAGAATATGCTATCATTTGAAATGATAGGTCTGGCTAAGCCAGACATTCCAAGGGTTTAAATGGTTTGTGTTATGATATCAAAAAAATAGAAATGTCTCACTTTCGTGACACAACATATTGTGTTTGTCTCACCTTTGTGACACGATATATAGAAAATGTCACAAAGGTGAGACACCCTTTTTTGAAGGCATAATACTTTAATATCATTCTGGATTTAGTTTAAATTTCAAAATAACCTTAGTAAGTATATGTACGTAAAACATAAAAAAATAAGTAAAAAATTTAAAAAAAAGGAGTTCAAAATAATGAAGAAAGATTTACTAATTAGAGATGTAGATAGTGAGTTGTTAGATCGATTAAGTAGATTGGCTAAAGATAAAAATATATCAAGAAACAAATTAATTTTAGAGACTTTAGAGTTATTAGATCCACTTGAAAGTTATCAAAAATTATATGCAGAACAGTCACATCAGCAAGCACAAAATACAAAAGTTTTAAAAGAAGTTGCGAATAAACAAGATAAAATTTTAGCATTGCTTGAGTCAGTAGAATATTAATATTTATGGTATTTTTGTTTGAAAAACAGAGGAATATATTCTATAAAAACTTTTAAAATTTTATAGAGTATTTAGTACTATGATAAGTCTAATTAAAAAAAGGTAGGATATATAATGAACTTTTTTTCTTTTGTATATGAGATGTTAAAATTATTGTATTCACATTTTTCTTTCCCTATAGTTATATTGATATTTATATTACTTTTTAAAAAAGACATCCATAATTTGTTTCAAAATATCAAATCATTTTCAATAGGAGATTACTCTATTGAAGTAGATGTATCGGAAAAAATTAAAGCAACTTATGATTCAATTTCTAGTATTTCAGTTGAAAAATATGGGGCCGAAATTTTAGATGAACCCACTAATTTAGAGGATCTGGTGGACCCCAAAAGGATACAATTGATGAGTTTAAAATCATACATCTTAAAAGTTATACAATTAACTATTATTTAGAAAATGGTTGGTTAGATACTGTAACTAAATTATATTGGGCTTATAGTCGCAGGATAGAATGGGATGAAAAAATGATTGAGAATAAGGAGCGTCCTTTATCGGAAAAGCGTGATTTATATACTGAAAAAGAAATGGGTAAAGAGATAAAAAGATTATATGATTTAGTTATTCAAAATCCTGATATTAAATGGTCTTATGAAGATGTTATGACATTTAGGAAATTGATAATGATTGCAGTTAAACCAAT
This sequence comes from Staphylococcus sp. GDY8P119P, assembly GCF_017892075.1. Lineage (NCBI taxonomy): Bacteria > Bacillati > Bacillota > Bacilli > Caryophanales > Staphylococcaceae > Staphylococcus > Staphylococcus sp. GDY8P119P. Next base: position 3,383 of record NZ_JAESKJ010000021.1, on the reverse strand, counting down.
GTTTTTTTCTTAAGAAGACAGGAAAAAGTAAAATGTATTGAATCTATCTATTAAAATTATTTTGAGTAACAAAAAAACTACTATGAAGCATTTATTAGCTTGATAGTAGGATCAGAGAAAGGAATAGTCTATATGAAATACTTCACTTAGGCTTTATAAACACTCAGCAAAGTATTTTAGTTCTCAAAGTAAGATTTAGCACCTCATTACTTCATTTATAGTATATCGAAACAATAAAATTTAATAAAATAATCGAAGATTTATGTGTTATAGTGATAAGCTTTTGCATGTAATGAAATACAGTGTTGAAAGCATTATTTATTAATATATGTGTAAAATATATTTGTGTAAAGTACATTTGTGTATATTACACAAATGTACTTCATTGCTCTGATAAAAATGATTGGGCATTAGTTAAATAAGTAAACTTGTATATTTATTTAATTGTTTATTTCAACAGGCTTTTTAGGTATATATTGCATACAGTATGCAAATAATTAGAAAAGTGATGTGTAAGTTATACAAATGTAATTAACACATGTGTAACTTACATTTGTGTATAAAATATATAAGAAATACAGATTATTAAAGCGATAATGGTAACTTAATATTTGTGAGGATTAACTTCCTAATATTTTTTGTTATATGTTCTGTTATAAGTGGTTTTCATAATTCAACTTATCGGAAGTATATATGCTTACATGTTTACAGATGATATAATTATAGAGTCGCCTATCTCTCAGGCGTCAAGTTGACGTAGAGAGGAGGTGTAATTATGCTTGATAACTTTGTTCACATCACGACCACGGCAGCGAGTGGTTGTATCGTAGCGTTATTTGCGCATTGGCTACGCAATCGCAACGATAAGAAAAAATAGGCGACCTTTAGCCAACACCTAAAAAATCCCCTCACTACTTCCGATAGTGAGGGGATTGGTGTATTATGCTTAATAACTTTGTTAAGTGCATTATAACATCATAATTGGTAGGAATGCAAAGTGATTAAATTAGCAGAAGAGTATACTATATTAAAAAAATCCAAAATTGGAGGTAGGTAAGCTGTGAGTACATATGAAGAAGAAAGAATAACAATAGGTGTTAAATTATAGTGACCAGCAATATGCGATTATAAAAAGTGTATTAGGTGAAAATGCTTATAATAGGCTCATTGAAGATATAGAAGGAGTAGTCAAAGATAAAACAAATAGCATTTCTATAAAAATTCCGGATGGCGGCGATTTCTTATTTATAAATACTGATTCTATAGCTTTTATAAATATTGATAAACAATAATTTAAAATAAAAAAGTTAACGATAACGGTCATTATGTAAATTAAGAAGGGAAATTAAAATGAAGAATAATTTTAGTAAACATATCATACTAGATAAATTAAATTTTAATAGAATGCATAAAAATATAGAAGATATAAATTCTATATTTAGCAAGAAAATATCCGAAGCAATAAAAGATATAAATTCTAAATACAGTAAGAAAATATCTGAATCAATAGAAGTTTTAGCTAAAAGTATACCTAACTTAGATGAATTTAAAGATGCTTTAGATAGTTTTATTGATAATACAACTACAGTAAATTCAATTTTTATTAACTATGATTATCCGCCAATAGATTATGTAGATATAAATGAAGTTATTAATTATGTTGAAATGAATTCAAATCATCAGGAGGTAACTAAAGAAAATATTAATTTGATAATGACAAGGTATTTTGATGAAATTCATTTTAATCATTTAAAAAGCCAAGTAACCACTTACAAACTACCTCAAGAAGATATTACTATATTAAAAGAGATTTTAGATGGATATAAGCATGAATATTATTATCTTATAATACCTGCATTATTAGCAAGATTAGAAGGTATGATATTCAATTCAGTGAATTATAAAGGAAGAACTAATTATCGACTCTTTAATATTGTAATTGAGGAAACGATAAACAAGTACAAATCTAAGCATGATTATTATGTTGATGCTGATTACGTCAAAATCAAAGAATATTATAAATTTAAATTAAAACGAAATTTTGAATTTGGTGAAAAAAGGATGAATGAAATTAATAGACATTCTATTATGCATGGTTATGATAATCAGTATGGAACAAAACAAAATGCAGTAATATTATTGCTACATTTCGAGTATCTTTATCATTGTTTAGCAGAATTAAATGAAAATGATAAACAAGATATTCGTAATAAAATGTTGAAATAGTAAACTAATTCAATATTTTACATGATTAGGGTACACTCTAATCATATAATAATTTAGAAACACTATATTAAAAGGTTAGTTTATTTGAAAGTAACTTTTAAAAGGCATACTATTAAATTAACTAAAACAAGGAGGTTTTATCAATGAAAGCAGCAGTTTGGTATGGTCAAAAGGATGTACGAGTTGAAGATCGAAAATCTAAAGAGTTACAAGATAATGAGGTTAAAGTTAAAGTGTCTTGGGCTGGCATTTGTGGGACAGATTTACATGAATACTTAGAAGGCCCTATATTTATTTCAACAGACAAACCTGACCCGTTCCTTGGCCAAAAAGCGCCCGTTACATTAGGCCACGAATTTGCAGGTGTAGTAGATGATATTGGTTCTAAGGTTACAAAATTTAATAAAGGCGATCGTGTTGTCATTAATCCTACAGTTTCAAATCGTGAAAAAGAAGAAAATATTGATCTTTATGATGGTTATTCATTTATAGGTTTAGGTTCTGATGGTGGATTTGCAGAATTTACAAATGCCCCAGAAGAGAACGTTTATAAGTTACCAGATAACGTTTCTGATAAAGAAGGCGCTCTTGTAGAGCCAACAGCTGTTGCAGTTCAAGCAATTAAAGAAGGTGAAGTTCTATTTGGCGATACTGTTGCTATTTTTGGTGCAGGGCCAATCGGTTTATTAACAGTCATAGCAGCTAAAGCTGCAGGTGCAAGTAAGATATTTGTTTTTGATTTATCAGAAGAAAGATTGAATAAAGCTAAAGCGATTGGTGCTACTCATACTATAAATTCCGGTGAATCAGATCCAAGTGATGTTATTAATAAACATACAGATAATGGAGTTGATGTAGCATTTGAGGTAGCTGGTGTAGCGCCAACACTTAAATCTGCAATAGATGTTACTAAAGCAAGAGGTATTGTTGTTATAGTTTCTATATTCGGCCATCCTATTGAATGGAATCCAATGCAATTAACAAATACAGGTGTAAAGCTCACTTCGACAATTGCTTATACACCTACTACATTTCAACAAACAATAGATTTAATTAATGAAGGTAATTTAAAAGTTAAAGATGTCGTTACTGATGAGATAGAGTTAGATGATATTGTGGAGTCAGGATTTAAACAGCTTGTAAACGATAAATCACAA
>NZ_JAESKJ010000020.1:0-5584 GCF_017892075.1 Staphylococcus sp. GDY8P119P | reverse complement strand
AAACAAACTAAATTAAAAATTCAAAGACATAAAGAGGTTACTTTAGAAGAAATTTAACATCACGTTAAATCAATATAACATACAGGTTGGAGATGGTAGATAAAGAACCTTATCTCTATTCACAGCTTATCGTAACAAAAATTGAACACTTAGGTGAAAAATGTTTGTCTAAGCGTTATTAGTAGCCAATGTTAGACTAGAAATGTTCGTGATAATAGTTAAGCAAGTTTGCTGTACGAGAAGCGAGAAAATGAATTAAGAGAAAACATTACAAGTAGTTTAGAAAACATTCCAGAAAGATGGCTCGGGAATCTCTTAAATTGTAGCTCCCATCCGATTAGTTATTTTCGCTTTGATCAGAATAAGATTTAATTTCTTATCTAAGTAAAGCATAGAAATATTGACAGAGACATATAGAAAGCTTATATTTAGATTAAATGATACGAGAAAGGGTGTTACTATATCACAATGAACAATTAATCCTATTTATTAAAGAAAATCAACATAAAATAGTGAGTCAATAACTTAAGCTAGGTTATTTGTGGAGCGTTTTATGTATCATTTTCAGAATAGGATTGTATTGTGCAATGTGGTTTACCCTAATTTTGTAATGCTTTTTTAGGTGTATACTTACAAATTTTACTGACCTCCTATTCTGAATGGAATTAGGGGGTTTTTATATCCCCTCAAAATAAGGAGATGGGATTATGCTATTATTTGAAGGAACATCAATCAAAAAACAATTACATGACAGAGTGCTATTTGATATTGATTTAATACAAGTGCATGATAATCAACGTATAGGCTTAGTAGGTAGGAATGGAACAGGAAAAACAAGCCTATTAAAAATTATTACAGGTGAAGAATTACCTGATGAAGGTAATATCTCTCCTTTTACCTCTGTGAAATTAGTGCCACAATTTAAAGAATCAAGATTGGAGAAAAGTGGTGGCGAAATAACACAGCAATATTTACAGAACGCATTCAATGGGAATCCAGGCTTACTGCTTTTAGATGAACCGACAACACACTTAGATACGGAAAGAATTGCTTGGCTAGAAAAAAAGATAAGAAACTATCAAGGAGCAGCTGTCGTAGTATCTCATGATCGGACATTTTTAAATAATGTATGTACTGACATATGGGAAATTGAAAAAAATACGTTAAAAATATTTAAAGGAAATTATGATGAATATGCAAAGCAAAAAGAAATACTTAAAAAACAAAAACAAACTGAATTTGAAAAGTATGAACGTGAGAAACAAAAATTAGAAAGAGCAATACGTCAAAAAGAAGAAAGAGCTCAACGAGCAACAAAAAAACCTAAGAATCTAAGTTCATCTGAAGCGAGAATAGTGGGTGCTAAAACCCACTACGCCAACATACAGAAAAAGCTGAGAAGTTCGGCAAAAGCTTTAGAAACAAGACTGGAACAATTGGATAAGGTTGACAAGGTGAAAGAGCTGCCTGAAATTAAGATGGATATGTTAAATGAAGAAAACTTAACAAACCAATCTGTATTACGTGCTGAAAATATTAAGGGAGAGATTGAAGAACGTAAGCTCTGGGAACCCTTTAGCTTATATTTATATGGAGGAGATAAAGTTGCTATCATTGGAAAAAATGGCTCAGGTAAAACAACGTTGCTTAAAAAAATAGTGAAGCAAGATGAAGGAGTGACAATTCCAGAAAAAGTAAAGATAGGTTACTTCTCTCAACACTTAACCATCCTAAATGATGAGAAATCAATCATAGAAAATGTACAATCGACCTCTAGTCAAAATGAGACATTAATAAGAACAGTTTTAGCAAGAATGCATTTTTGGGATGAAGATGTCTATAAAAAGGTAGGCATATTAAGTGGTGGTGAAAAAGTAAAGCTAGCTTTAGCTAAACTGTTTTTAAGTGAGGTGAATATGCTCGTTTTAGATGAGCCGACTAACTTTTTAGACATTGCAGCTTTAGAAGCGCTAGAAACATTAATGAAAAGTTATCATGGAACGATTCTATTTGTTACTCACGACCGAATGTTAGTAAAAAATATAGCTACAAAAATAATTGATATAAAAGATGGTAAGATAACAGTATTCGATGGATCGTACGAAGCATATGAAGAGTGGCTGGAGAATAAAACAAAGTCTAACAATGATGACCAACTTTTATTAATTGAAACTAAAATATCTGATGTTCTGGGTAGGTTGAGCTTGGAACCTTCGCAAGAGTTAGAAGATGAATTTCAAAGATTATTGAAAGAAAAGAAAGAACTGACTAGAGGGGAATAAAGCAAACCTATTGATATGTTCCCACGAACGTCCCATTAAGTCGACATGTCCTTGCATACGAGCCTTTCACTAAAATCGAAAATACATCCACTTTATCTATTCGTCCTATACAGACTTGACAATATTGGATAACATAGCTTACAACCCTCTAGAGCTAAAGCAGAAAGGACTGGCATAAAGCCAGTCTTTTTAATTAACTAAGGAGCAAATAGAGAATTGGAACAGTAATTGCACTTGTAGCAACACCATATTTTAAAGCATCAATGATATTCGTAACCAATGCCCCATGCTTTGCACTAGAGACTAAGTCCATCGTCTCTTGTCTTGCTTTTTTGACGACGCTGTTTAGATTGTTCTGCATGTTCCTCACGCTCGACTTGATTTCCTCGTTCATTTCTTCCAATTGAGCGTTGTTCGTCTTTTGAAGTTCCCCCAGTGCTTGAATGGTCCTGTTGTTGTTCCTTTGAATTTCCTCGTGTCCATCTATCAAAATCTTTTGCAAAACTTCGGTGTTTTCTTTCAACATCTTCTCTTGCTCGTTCAAGATTGACTGCATGTTCCTCATGACTTTGTCCGATTTCGACTGGATTTGATTCAATTGATTGTGAATCGTGACTTCTTTCGCCATTTCCTCGTTCATGTGAACTCTGATATAACTTTTCATTAGTTCGTTGAGTTCCCTGGTCTCTTGAAACAGTTCGCTCATGCTCCTGTTCTCGTTCAGCTTGTCTTGTAAAGACATTTTCTAGCCCCTCCTTTTCATAGTCAGCACCCAATTTATTAGCCCGTATAAAGCGTTCTCGTTCTGGATGTTTAAAACTAAGTGTTTTACCCCTCAATTTCGTTTCGACCCCGTAAACGTCATTTAAATGCTTTTTAAAGCTATCAAAGTTTGTTGAATTATTTCGAGAGTATTCAATCGCTTCACGCAATTCATCTTTCCAAGATGGTTTATTTTTTTCTAGTAAATGTTGTTCTGCCAAAGTATGACGAACACTAGCGTTATGCTCTGTAACTATTGATAAATCATGATTTTTGCATACTTCATCGCTCAATGATCTAGCACGCTCAATTGCTTCCTTTCCATGTGCTTGATACTTTTTACCAGTTTCAAAGTTAACTGAATTTATCACGATATGATTATGAATATGGTCTTTATCTGCATGTGTGTAAACAGCTACTTCATGGTTTTTAGCTAATTTCTCAGCTAATTCTAAACCTACTTGATTCGCTTTCTCTGGTGTAACCTCGTTAGGTTTGAATGACTGGATAACATGATGTGCTTGTATTCCATCATTTTTAGAAAAAAGTTCCCTTGTTTGCTTCATTTGTGACTTTGCATAATCAATATCAAGATTATAGCCATCTTTCACAACTGCCCTTTTTTCTGCATAGTTGCATAATCGACTAGCAGAACGAGTTGTACCTAGCTGAATTGTTGCCATATTGCATGCAACTCCTTTTTGATAGCTTGTAATTCTTCGCTATCAATCGCCCCAGCGCTTGCATTTGCTCGCCTAGTCAATTGATTCACGTTGTTCCCAATTGCTCGCAACTGCTTTGCTATCTCAATTGCCCCCGATTTATCAATTTTCGGTGGCTTCATTCGATAGCCCATTGCCCGCTTTTTTGCAAAAGCTGGCACGCTCATATGAAACGTATCAGCAATTTGCTGTAACCTTTCATATTCGCTGTCGTCCACTCGAAATTTAATCTGCCGACTACTCGCCCGATTTTCTTTCCTCGTTCCCGACATACAACCACCTCACTATGCTCATTTTTCAATCGCATATCATACAAATTAAATGCTCGCTATTCACTCTCATTGTAACTTGTATTGTGAGGATTGGCAAGCTCTATATTTGGTACCCAAATAAGCTTGTTTTTGCTGTCGCAAAAATGCCCCCTAACCCCCATTTACATGGGGGGATTAAGACCTTGCCTTTTTGAAAAAAGGCAACCCCAAAAACTTTCACATATCAAGCCCCCAACCCCCGAATCTTCGGGGGCTCCCTCGCCGGTAGGCAGGTCGAAAAAATGGTTTTTCGACAAGCCAAGAGGGTACTTTTGCGAATGTGTCAATTCCTTAAATTCTCACTTCATGGATCAGCAAAAACCGCTGACCCATTCCGTTGCGATTTACCATTGACACATACCATATTTAGCTTTCTTCCAGTCAGAAAGCTTTTAACCATATTTCGCAATGCCTTTGAACTTGGTCTTTCCCCCCTATTTCGGTTGAGGGAGTGAGGCTGGGGGTGTGGGGGCTAGCCCCCGCATAACGAATTCTATACATAGCGAAAGAATCACATTATCGCCGACACTCTTAACGGTTTTTCGGCTACACTGGACAAGCGAACGAGCGAATACTCAATATCCCTATTTCGTATATCGGTCGTTCGGCGAAGCCTAGACAGCCGAAAAATTTCTACATGCAAGGGGTAAAGGCGTGGAGATTTTTTAGGTGGTTTTCCTAAAAAATACTACCCGACCCTTGCATGTAGAAAAGTGCCTTATAGAAGATATAAGAGTGAATATAAGCTAGTTGTTGTCATATCAATGGATAGAGCGTTTTTTACTAGTCATGGTGTGATTACTATACTAGTCATGGGGTGACTAGTATTAGAGCACTAGATAGTCACTATAAGACTTGACTTTAGTCAAACAATATCATAGAATGGTCATTAATGACGATAGAATAACCATAAATGAGCAGTATACTAATCACACCATGGTCAGTAATGATACAAGTTGTATCAAAAATGATACATATACGTATCACAGCGTGTTACATATTCGAAAAAGGGGAGAAAGTAATAATGGCTGAAATACATGTAGGAGCAGAAAGAGAAGTTCTAAAACCTAATTCTATGAGTTTTGAAGAGCGTAAGATCCAAATGGAGAAGGAAGAAGAAATCGAAAAGGAAATTCGCAAGAGAGATAAAAACAGTCCTTACAAGAGGTGGATACAGTTAAATAAAGACGCTTATAAAGCAGAAGATTGGCTAATGGCAAAATCACCAATAGCATATAGAATTTTTAAATTCTTAATAAATAATATGGATTCATACAACGCTGTAATGTGCTCTTATAAAGTCTTAGAGGAACAATTCGAAGTAAGTACTTCAACGGTAACAAGAGCCGTTAAATTGCTTAAAGATAAGCAATACATTGATGTATATAAATCAGGTACATCAAACGTATATGCAGTTAATAAACAAATTGCTTGGAACAGTTGGGGAAGTAATTTCAAGCATGGTAAATTTAGTGCGAATGTTATTCTTTCTGAAAGCGAACAAGAT
>NZ_JAESKJ010000002.1:0-2998 GCF_017892075.1 Staphylococcus sp. GDY8P119P | reverse complement strand
TGTTTCTTAAAACGCAAATATGAGCAAAATAAGGGTACATCTTTCTGACATTTAACTTGTATTCAAAAGACATATTACTTAAGTTGCTAAAGTCATTTTAAATACAATCACTTGTACTTTTTAAACATAAGCCAGAAAAACGATATAACTTTTATATATATTTTTCTAATTTGATTGGAACTCCCTAAAATTTATATAACTTAAAAAGTTAAATTGTTTATCTCATTTTTTGTACATAACCAGTGGCGAATTTTTCAGACACTGCCCATTTACATGCAAATTAAAATTTTCATGGTAAAACTGGTCAACCATGCCGGTTGAACGCTATAGTTCCTGCAGGGGCAAAAATACATAAAAAAAACGCTAGCTTTTAAGCTAACGTTTCAAATCTTTTAAGTAATAATTTTGTTTTTCAAAATTCCAAATTGCAGTAATTGAATGTGCTTTTTCTTCTTCGTCTGTTGTTTTATCTTCGTCACTTGTATTAATTAAATTGCCATCTTCGGCATCGTCTAAATTTAAAATTTTATGTTTTTGTTTAAGCAATCCACCATAACTCAACATACGTTTTCGGTATAAACCTTTTTCTAAATCATTCACGATTTCCTGATTTCTTTCGTCATCATCAGTTAAAAAATCAGATGATTTAACCGAATATTTCGAGGTTTCTTTGATTGCTGCTTGAATATCTTTATCGCCTTTTTGATTTGGTTTGATCGCTTTAATATTTGCTACTGGCCGATAATTAACTTGTAATGCTTTTTGCCATAAATTAATCCAATCATTTTGAGAAATGTAATTCTCAGAACCTCTAAAATATTTACTTTCAACACACAATAAAACATGCATATGTTGATTATAACTACCGTCATTTTTATTAACTGTAACCTCTGTCGAACGCATAAAACCAATTAAATTTTTACTAACTTTTTTATATTTAAATAATCTTCTAAATGATTCAGTTAAATGTTTAAGACTTTTTTCTAAAGTATCTCCATCTATCGCATTTCGTGTTGATAGTGTAAGAAACAACCAACGTGCTTTCGGCTTTTCTTTAACCACTTCTTCAATCACTCTTTGAGCTTGATAACTATTTTTCATAGCACGCCTCCAATTACAAACTGGACACAATTTTGATTTACAAAACCATGTCTTATGTAACTTCAAATAACCTTCATCAGTAGGCTTGAACTCTAAGACGTTACCACATTGTTTTACGTTAAAAGCCTTTTTAATTTTTAAGATTTCTAGTATATCTGCATAACTTACATTATCGATTTTCTTTTCTCTCCACGGGCGTTGTTTCCCACTTTTCGTTAAGTCTTTTAGTGTTTTATTATCTTGATTTTCATCTATATATTTTGTATGATTGTCTTGCATATAAAAAGACCTCCAGTATTTGATTTTAGCTCGACACTTTAATCTTATTACTGGAGTTTTTTTATGTCAAATTTTATTTTATACACTAAAAATCTTTCAAAACACTGTTACATCAAGCTTGAAACAACATTTTAAAAAAGAACGTTATTTCTATATAGTATCAAGACAAGAAGAAACTCGTTTTCAACTCGTTTTAAAACCACCAACCAAAACCTTAAAACTCATCGTAATTTCACTTAAGTTTTTCTTAATTATTCCTTCTTTTTCTACGTCACTTAAATTCCACGTTAAAGGCGTCATATCAAGTAATTTATTCAATTCTTCTTTATTTAATTTAACCTTATAACTAATGTCTATCATTTCAATTTTATTAAAATTAGCTTCAAATAAATCTATAACATCAGAATTATCATAATCCTTATTTTTATGATTACTAAAGACTATATTCCTTATTTCTTTTAAATAATCACTATTAGGAATTATTTTTATCAATTTCCCCTCTTTATCTAGAACTCTTTTAAACTCATCATAATTAGAAGGGCTAAGCACATTAATTAAAAAGTCTACATTCCCATTCATAACTGGTATATCAGCTAGATCAGCAACCAACCAATTTATATTTTTATATGATTTTGCTGCTTTTTTTACACCTTCTTTTGCAATGTCTATACCTAAGAATTCATTTTCACCAAGAAATGTTTTACTAATTTCATTTAAAATATAACCCTCACCAGTACCAACATCTATCACATTATTTTTAGTTTTAATCTCATATTTTTTAATAATTTCTATGATTTTTGAAATTAATATCGAATACAAATTGCTACTATCATTCAATTCTCTTCTAGCAATAAACAATTTTTTATCGTATTTACTTTTTTTATGCCCTGAAATTAAATTCGAATAACCCTCTTTTGCAATATCAAAAGTATGGTTATTCTCACATGCTAAAGTTTTATAACCTCTCTTTAATTTTTCATCACATATAGAACACTTAAAAAACATATTCACACCTCCAATCAAATAATTATAAATAACAAAGTTGCTTTATTCCAATTGCTTTATTGACGTTGAGCCTCGGAACCCTTAACAATCCCAAAACTTGTCGAATGGTCGGCTTAATAGCTCACGCTATGCCGACATTCGTCTGCAAGTTTAGTTAAGGGTTCTTCTCAACATCAATAAATTTTCTCGGCATAAATGCGTGTTCTTTTCTTGTCTGCCCAGTAGACAAAGTAGACCCAACTGTTATTGCTTTACAGGTCTATTTTTCGTCGTTATAATCTAGTTAAATCCCGTAAGGGCGCACTTATGCGTTCTAAAAAGAACGCGTAAAAAACCATAATCGACCTTCGTCAATTTTTATCTTAGTTTTAAGGAATCGGCGTTGTAGCGCAGATATAAAAATTAATACTGCACGAACTAGAATCGACGTTGTAGCGTAGATATAAAAATTAATACTACATAGAAATTTAACTAAGATTTAAGCTACTAGTTTTTTGCTAGTAGCTTTTTTATTTTCTTAATTTTTAAATGCCTTTATTTTGAATTTTAAGGGGGTATTTAGAGCAAACTCTATATTTATATATTTTTATACCTGTATATTTATATATGTTTC
>NZ_JAESKJ010000019.1:0-1293 GCF_017892075.1 Staphylococcus sp. GDY8P119P | reverse complement strand
TATTTAAAATTTTAAAAATAAAAAAGCTACTAGCAAAAAACTAGTAGCTTAAATCTTAGTTAAATTTTGATGTAGTATTAATTTTTGTATCTGCGCCACAACGCCGATTACTTAAAACTAAGATTAAAAAAATCGACGAAGGTCGATTATGGTTTTTACACGCGTTCTTTTAGAACGCATAAGTGCGCCCTTGCGGGAATTAACTGGATTATAACGATGAAAAATAGACCTGTAAAGCGATAACTATTGTGATAAATTTTGCTAAAAAGGAGTGTTTTATTTTTATGATTATCAAGACGATAATAAAAAATAGAACACGCATCTATGATTTTTGCTAAATATAAGCTATAATACATTCAAAAATATTTTTGAATGAGGTGCTTTATGTTTTCGACTGTGATTACTGCTGCTGTTTTATATATTGCTACAGCAGTAGATTTGTTGGTAATACTATTAATATTTTTTGCTAGAGCAAATACTAGAAAAGAATATCGAGATATTTATATCGGACAATATTTAGGTTCTGTAATTTTAATATTAGTTAGTTTATTTCTAGCTTTTGTTTTGAATTATGTTCCGGAAAAATGGGTGTTGGGTTTATTAGGTTTAATACCGATTTACTTAGGTATTAAAGTTGCTATTTATGACGATTGTGAGGGCGAAAAAAGAGCTAAAAAAGAATTGGATGAAAAAGGGTTGTCAAAATTAGTCGGTATTGTTGCTCTGGTTACAGTCGCTAGTTGTGGTGCAGACTTTAGATATTGTCGACTTATTAGTTACTCTTCTTGTATTTTTAATATTGATTTTTGTTTTAGTATATTCAGCACAAAAATTAGCTAATATTTCAGGTGTTGGAGAAATTGTAGAGAAGTTTAGTCGTTGGATAATGGCTGTTATTTATATTGGTTTAGGGTTATTTATTATTATTGAAAATAATACAATTCAAACAATAATTGATTTTATATTTTAAATTAAGGTGTGGTTTATATGGGCAAGGCAAATGCTTGTGATGTGATCTGTATTCATGAAGATAAAGTGAATAATGCTTTGAAATTTTTAGAAGATGATAAATCACAAAAACTACTTAGTATTTTTCAAAAAATATGTGATGAAAAGAAGTTAAAAATCATATTATCTTTGATTAAGGAAAATGAGTTGTGTGTTTGTGATATTTCTTTGATATTAAATATGAGTGTTGCTTCTACATCACATCACTTGAGACTTTTATATAAAAATGATGTTCTTGATTTTTGGAAAGATGGAAAGATGGCTTATTATTTTATTAAAGATGAT
>NZ_JAESKJ010000018.1:0-3656 GCF_017892075.1 Staphylococcus sp. GDY8P119P | reverse complement strand
ACAGAGAGACAAGTAGAGGGTTATAGCATCGAGGGGCAAATTACACAAATAGAGCAATATTGCCAATTTAACGGCTATGAACTCGTTGATATATATGCAGATCGGGGTATATCAGGAAAATCTATGAACCGTCCTGAATTACAGCGCATGTTAAATGATGCTAAAAATGGAAAATTAGACTGTGTTATGGTTTATAAAACAAATCGTTTGGCACGTAATACTTCCGATTTACTTACAATCGTCGAAGAACTTCATCGTCAAAATGTTGAATTTTTTAGCTTGTCTGAACGCATGGAAGTCAAAAATTCAACAGGTAAGTTAATGCTCCAGATACTTGCAAGTTTTTCCGAATTTGAAAGAAATACAATTTTAGAGAACATTTACACCGGACAACATCAAAGAGCTTTAGAGGGCTATTATCAAGGCAATCTTCCATTAGGATATAATAACATACCTGATAATAAAAAAGAATTAATTATTAATCAACATGAAGCTAACATCGTTAAATATATCTTTGAATCTTATGCCAAAGGTCATGGTTATCGTAAAATAGCCAATGCACTCAATCATAAAGGTTATGTCACTAAGAAAGGCAATCCATTTAGTATTTCAGCTGTTACTTATATTCTCTCAAACCCATTCTATATTGGTAAAATTCAATTTGCGAAGTACAAAGATTGGAATGAAAAGCGTCGTAAAGGACTGAATGATAAACCTATTATAGCTGATGGTAAACACCCTCCTATTATTAGTCAAGAATTATGGGATAAAGTCCAATCACGCAAAAAACAGGTCAGTCAAAAACCTCAAGTTCATGGAAAAGGAACCAATCTATTAACAGGTATTATTCACTGCCCACAATGTGGTGCACCAATGGCAGCTAGTAACACAACGAACACATTGAAAGATGGTACTAAGAAGCGAATACGCTATTATTCTTGTAGTAACTTTCGAAACAAAGGCTCAAAAGTATGTTCTGCGAATAGCGTTAGAGCTGATGTGATTGAAAAATACGTCATGGATCAAATACTCGAAATTGTCAAAAGTGATAAAGTTCTCACACAAGTTGTCGAACGTGTTAATCAAGATAGTCAAATTGGTATGGATGCACTTAACCATGATATCGCATATAAGCAACAACAATTTGATGAAATAAACACTAAACTAAAAAATCTAATTCAAACCATCGAAGATAATCCAGACTTAACATCTGCACTCAAACCAACCATTCATCAATATGAAACACAACTCAATGACATTACAAATCAAATGAATCAACTCAAGCACCAACAAAATCAAGAGAAACCATCTTACGATACGAAACAAATCGCTGTCCTATTACAACGAATCTTTCAAAATATAGAATCCATGGATAAATCACAGCTCAAAGCTTTGTACCTAACGGTTATTGACCGTATTGACATTCGTAAAGATGAGAATCATAAAAAGCAATTCTACGTTACACTAAAACTTAATAATGAAATTATTAAACAACTTTTCAATAATAATAATCTAGACGAAGTGCTCCTCAGCACTTCGTCTTTATTTTTGCCTCAAACACTCTTTCTTCAAATCTAATATCTATGTACTGTCCTTTCGTCATTCAATAACACCTATCTAATAAACATCTTCAGCAACCTAAGCAGTCATAACTCAATGTGAAGCTTATATTGATATGACGAAAGAACATCCCAAAATAAAATGTAAGTGGGATAGTAACGGGATTGGCTAACTTCATGTAGGAGAAGGATTACGCAAGCGTAATCCCAAAATCCCGTTATTATTTATAAATAAATAATATAAAAAAAAAAGTAACTCGTAATAACACCACCAAATCCAAATGATATATAAATATATAGCTATATTTCCCGAGAAATGAGCGGGATAACGGGATTTCCTTGTCATATCAACAATTGTGACGACTTTCGATTGGGATCTTTTCTGTATTTCAGTGGGATTTCCTGGCGAAACAAATGGTATTTCAAACTTATATTATCAAAATGATGTATCACATGCATACATCCATCAAATACATTAGGAGGTCATAACAATGACACTAGAACAACAACTCAAGCACTATATAACCAACTTATTCAATCTGCCAAGGGATGAAAAATGGGAATGTGAATCCATCGAAGAAATCGCTGATGATATTCTACCTGAACAATACGTAAGACTTGGTCCACTTAGTAATAAAATACTACAGACTAATACCTACTACTCTGACACACTTCACGAAAGTAATATCTATCCCTTCATTCTCTATTATCAGAAACAACTCATAGCTATCGGTTATATTGATGAAAATCACGATATGGATTTCTTATATCTACACAACACTATCATGCCCCTTTTGGATCAACGATACTTACTAACAGGAGGACAATAATATGCATAAATACATCAAAATTACACAACTCGTCATTACAATTCTTAGTGAAATTATCATTTGGATGAAAGAATCAGAACGAAAGGAAAACGCTTATGAATAGATATATAACACGTGGTATCGCCAACAACTTACCTATTAACTTACAACACCAATTATGGCAACTCGTTTCTGAGCGAGAACAAGAACAAACCAAAGATAATACTTCAGTAGATTATTTTCATATATTCCAGTTTAATAAACATCGCAATCAATTATATATCAAACACAAACAAGAACGACCAGCGTATGTGAAAACTCAAAAGGCAAATATCAATCAACCTATCAATATCAATAAGGTCTACATTATTCGTGAAGATGATGTAGGCCTTTCTTATTATGTCATGTTATTACCAGAAGAATACTAGAGGAGTGAATATTACATGAAAACAATAAAAAATACATTAGAAACTGAAGCCATATTCAGTGATGACCAACAACATCGCTATCTACTTAAGAAAACATGGGACAGTGAAAAACAAACACTTACAATCATTACAATGTATCCAAATTTTATGGGCCTTCTTAGTATAGACTTAACAACTCAGCTCATTATGAACAAAGTTTCAGAAATGGATGCATTTGGCTCAATCAATTTTGTGAATCTATATTCCAATATTACAACACCCCTCAATCTCAAACATCTAGAAAACGCCTATGATAATCATACCGATATTCAAATTATGAAGGCAGTGAAAGAATCGGATGAAGTAATATTAGCCTGGGGTGCTTACGCTAAAAAGCCCGTTGTTGAAGCACGTGTCAATGAAGTATTAGAGATGTTGAAACCACATAAGACGAAAGTGAAACAACTCATGAACCCAGTAACCAATGAAATTATGCACCCCCTTAATCCAAAAGCAAGACAGAAATGGACTTTGAAAGCATAACCCATATATGGAGGTAAACGATGTAAGAAATCAATATTGTTTCACTACAAATGATAAAAACAGATACATTAAATTACCTAAAAAATCGTATTTCAAACCCTGGGGATGCGACAGAAATTATGCGTTCATTCATTGGAAACAGTGATCGAGAACATCTCATACTTATATGTATGAATAGTAAAAACGAAACTACACATATTCAAACACTATCGATAGGTTCTATTAACTAAACAGTGATTCACCCCAGAGAAACATTCAAAACAGCGATGCTCAGTAACGCCAACAGTATTATGCTAGGACATAACCATCCAAGTGGAGATGTATTAAACATAGTATCC
>NZ_JAESKJ010000017.1:0-3129 GCF_017892075.1 Staphylococcus sp. GDY8P119P | reverse complement strand
CGAGTTCATAGCCGTTAAATTTGCAATATTGCTCTATTTGTGTAATTTGTCCCTCAATGCTATAACCCTCTACTTGTCTCTCTGTGGATACGCGAATGTAGCCTCCTACAAGCTTTTTCTTCATTTTATCCATTATAATCTATCCTTTCTTTAATTATACAATTGATCATTTCATAGTCTGCTTTACAATATTCAGTGGTTCGTTTTTGAAATAGATGCCAGCGAGGCTTTTATTTTTAGAAATATTAATTTCATCAATATAGGGGTACAACATGTTTAGTGTGAAACGTTGTTGAATGATGTTTTGGAAAGCTTTTCGAATTTGATACGCACTGATTGATGATATAGGTTTTGATTGTTGATGTAATGATTGCGTTTGTTCTCTGAACGTTTCTGCATCAATTTTGCCTTGGGCTAATTTTTCTATCAGCTGCTCGTGATTGAGTGTAGTTTTAGTTTCTACATCTCTTTGTCTTTTGAGTCGTTGTTGAATAGTATGGTTTATTTTTGAATAGAGCTGTTGATTTTGAAAGAAGTCCTGACAAGTCGCTAAAACACTGGTTTCTAATTCTTGTGCGTTGATTCCTTTAAATTCACAAACAAAGCGAGCGTTATTCATATTTTGCGGACAGACATAGTAACGCAATGAATGATCTGGTTTTCGGACAGTCATGTTTGTGAGTGTCGAATGACAATAAGGACATTTGATTTTTTGTTTGAGTTGATTTTCTGACGGCTTACGTTTTACTTGTTTCTGAGTTCGGGTAACTTGAGCTTCTTCGTATATCGTTGTACTGACAATAGCTGGGAACATGTTTTCATATTGTCCGTATTGATTGATAACACGGCCACAGTAATTAGGGTTAAGGATAATATTACGCACTTGATAGGGTTTGCGATTAATGAATTTATTATCAGCTTCTAAGTATTGCGCAATTTTTTTATAACCATAACCTTGAAGGTAATAATTGAACACAGCTTTTATTGTTGGTGCTTTTACTGTGTCTATTGTGAAAGTACCATTATGATAGTGATACCCAAAGGGTGCATGTGTTGTAATCATTTTACCTTGTTTCGCTTTTTCTTTGATTCCATTTTTGACTTGTTCGCCTATATTATCAGATTCTAGTTCGGCCAAGCTGATGAAAATATTGAGTTTGAGCCGATCGAATGCTTTATCCATGTCGAAGTAGCCATCATGAACGCTTAAGATATGAACATGATACGTTTGACACAATTTCATGAGTTTTAATGCATTTTTTAGATTACGATGAAGTCGATTCAGACGATAGCAACATAGTACGTCACATTGTCCTTGTTGAATCAGTTCAGTAATTTGCTGGTAACCGTTTCGCTTATCAGTGCGTCCTGATTGCTTATCGCTATAAAAGGTGATGTGTTGAATATTGTGTTTTTCAGCTAATGTCTTGATGGCTTGTTTCTGTGCCGGGAGTGATTGTTGTTTTGTTGTACTTTGACGTAAGTAACCCATTGCTTGTTTCATCCTGTTTCCTCCTTCCACAGTGATAATATATATTTATGAATGAATTTACACATAAGCCCAACACCAATCAGGTGTTGGGCGTTATTATTAGTCATCAGCGTGATTGATTTCTTCAATCACTAAATCAGCGAGTAATGTGATTAATTCGTCCATATTATTCCTCCCAATTAACTTTGATAGTAGTAAAAGTGTTATACCAATATTGGAAACGTTGGAATGAGTTCGATACCTCGTGTTGAGCAGAGTCTGACCAATTTAGGATAATCTTCATAAATGCCCCAAAAGACAATATGTTTAGGTTTGACGTGCTTCAGTTTAATATCATTTATCAATTGGTTATCGTCGTTATAATCTTTTATGATTTTATAACCATGTTCTTTACAATATGCTCTTACAGTATCAATAGGTTCGTCTAAGTAGGCTTCTCTTTCATCTGTAATATTATGTGCTAATACAATTACATTCATAGTTAATTCCTCCGGTTGATTTAATGAGCTACAACGCATAGAGCGTTGTAGCGGTATAACATTCAAATTTATAGTTCTAAATCGTCACTTGCTTCTTTTTCTCTGGCTTGATTAACAAAGTCATTAAGCAAATTTGGATTTGTATTCCCATCAAAGTGCGGTAGTGTGAATGGTTCTGAATTTGAGCTTAAGCCGAAAATAGGGGCAAGTTCTTTATCCAATTTAAGATGATAGAATACAATACTCCTAGGTTTTCCTTGAGTATCTTTGACACTACGTTTGATGGCTATCCGATCGGAATCCATCTGGATATATCCTTCTGATCTTAAACTATCTATTACATTTTTTACATCTTGATATTGGTTTTCTTCTAGCATATGTTTAAAAACATCTTTAAGCATCTTGACTTGGATGTGATCGTCTTTCAGCTCAATAAGGCCATAATTTTCAATCATTGTGGAGAGTTTTTCATTTTCCGCAAACTTACTACGATTGCGTGCCACGAACTGAACCACACTATCAATCGCCTTGGCTGCCAAACTGCGTTCACTTACGGAATCTACATGATAACTAACTAGATACTCTCTAACTGCATCCAAATCTATGGGTGTCGCAATTACACGTACTAATATTCTTGCTGATGCCATAATGGTGGCGTAGCGCTTGAACATACGTATGCCTACATTGTTTGTTTCATTGTTAAGTTGTGTTTTGAACCAATCGTGTTCTCTATGAAACCACTTGATTACTTCATATTCACGATTTAGAAGATATTCAGCTACTAACGGCATTACGTGTCCGTAGTTTTTTGATGTTCCTTTTTTAATGGCGTCCGCATTGTCAGCACTTGTTGTAAAGACATCAGAAATTTCGATGCATCTTGCTCTCAAACCATCATTTGCACTAGCATCTTTGAAAATAGTGTGTTCTGCTGTACTGATCACACTAGATCCAAAGTGGTGAGGATTTTTTACATTTCCCTCTCGATTAGCACGTAGACGACCTTGCCCCTCTGCTAGGGAATAAAGCAAACCATTGGTATCTTTAAAGGTCGCTGCTGATAATTCGTCTAAGACAATAGGAACACCAAAGTTGTTACTTAAGTATCCTTCAATTGCATTACGAGTGCCGTTCCACCCTCTGAATAATGTTTGGTCA
>NZ_JAESKJ010000016.1:0-3094 GCF_017892075.1 Staphylococcus sp. GDY8P119P | reverse complement strand
CGAGTTCATAGCCGTTAAATTGGCAATATTGCTCTATTTGTGTAATTTGCCCCTCGATGCTATAACCCTCTACTTGTCTCTCTGTGGACACGCGAATGTAGCCTCCTACAAGCTTTTTCTTCATTTTATCCATTATAATCTATCCTTTCTTTAATTATACAATTGATAATTTCATAGTCTGCTTTACAATATTCAGTGGTTCGTTTTTGAAATAGATGCCAGCGAGGCCTTTATTTTTAGAAATATTAATTTCATCAATATAGGGGTACAACATGTTTAGCGTGAAACGTTCTTGAATGATGTTTTGGAAAGCTTTTCGAATTTGATACGCACTGATTGATGATATAGGTTTTGATTGTTGATGTAATGATTGCGTTTGTTCTCTGAACGTTTCTGCATCAATTTTGCCTTGGGCTAATTTTTCTATCAGCTGCTCGTGATTGAGTGTAGTTTTAGTTTCTATATCTCTTTGTCTTTTGAGTCGTTGTTGAATAGTATGGTTTATTTTTGAATAGAGCTGTTGATTTTGAAAGAAGTCCTGACAAGTCGCTAAAACACTTGTTTCTAATTCCTGTGCGTTGATTCCTTTAAATTTACAAACAAAGCGAGCGTTATTCATATTTTGCGGACAGACATAGTAACGCAATGAATGATCTGGTTTTCGGACAGTCATGTTTGTGAGTGTCGAATGACAATAGGGACATTTGATTTTTTGTTTGAGTTGATTTTCTGACGGCTTACGTTCTACTTGTTTCTGAGTTCGGGTAACTTGAGCTTCTTCGTATATCGTTGTACTGACAATAGCTGGGAACATGTTTTCATATTGTCCGTATTGATTGATAACGCGGCCACAGTAATTAGGGTTAAGGATAATATTACGTACTTGATATGGTTTTCGGTTGATTAACTTATTATCTTCTTCCAAATATTGTGCAATTTTTTTATAACCATAGCCTTGAAGGTAATAATTGAACACAGCTTTTATTGTTGGTGCTTTTACTGTGTCTATTGTGAAAGTACCATTATGATAGTGATACCCAAAGGGTGCATGTGTTGTAATCATTTTACCTTGTTTAGCTTTTTCTTTGATTCCATTTTTGACTTGTTCGCCTATATTATCAGATTCTAGTTCGGCCAAGCTGATGAAAATATTGAGTTTGAGCCGATCGAATGCTTTATCCATATCAAAATAGCCATCATGAACGCTTAAGATATGGACATGGTATTTTTGACACAATTTCATGAGTTTTAATGCATTTTTAAGATTGCGATGAAGTCGGTTTAATCTATAACAACATAATACGTCACATTGTCCCTGTTGAATTAGTTCAGTAATTTGTTGATAACCATTCCGCTTATCAGTACGTCCTGATTGTTTATCGCTATAAAAGGTAATGTGTTGAATATTATGTTTTTCGGCTAATACCTTGATGGTTTGTTTTTGTGCTGCTAAAGATTGTTGCTTTGTAGTGCTCTGTCGTAAGTAACCAATTGCTTGTTTCATCCTGTTTCCTCCTTCCACAGTGATAATATATATTTATGAACGAATTTATAGATGAGCCCAACACCAGTGAGGTGTTGGGCGTTATTATTAGTCATCAAAGTGATTGATTTCTTCAATCACTAAATCAGCGAGTAATGTGATTAATTCGTCCATATGGTTCAACCTCCAAATATCAAATTATATTGAATTGATAACATGTTGCATTGTTATTCGTTCACTCTGTGTACTTGGAACAATATGTTCAGTTATCTCTTTTTCATTTATGAATTCAGGGTACAAGTGATAAAATTTTAGTAGCTTCTGTTCCGTTTCAGTTAATACATATTGTTGCATATGGTAGTATCTGTCGATATAATTAACGACAATAGGTTTTTGATGATCATCGACTTCTACTGAATCAATTGTGTAATTTAATAAGTTGACGTTTGTTTTCATTTTTATGCCTCCGATTAATTTAATGAGCTACAACGCATAGCGCGTTGTAGCGATATTTATATTTAGAGTTCTAAATCGCCCTTTTCTTCCCATTCTCTACCATCTTTAACAAATTTGTTGAGTAATTCCTTATTTGTTGTATTATTATCAAATTGCGGTGGTGTGTATGGTTCAGAATTTGAGCTTAAACCGAGAACAGGTGCAAACTCACTAGGCAATACAAGATGGTAGAACAAGATCGTTTTTGTTTTGCCTTGAGTATCTTTGACATTACGTTTGATAGCTATCCGATCGGAATCCATCTGGATATATCCTTCTGCTCTTAAACTATCTATTACATTTTTTACATCTTGGTATTGGTTTTCTTCTAACATATGTTTAAAAACATCTTTAAGCATCTTGACTTGAATGTGATCGTCTTTCAGCTCAATAAGGCCATAATTTTCAGTCATTATGGAGAGTTTTTTACTTTCTGCAAACTTACTACGATTGCGTGCCACGAATTGAACCACACTATCAATCGCTTTGGCCGCCAAACTGCGTTCACTTACGGAATCTACATGATAACTAACTAGGTACTCTCTAACTGCGACCAAATCGATAGGGGTTGCAATTACACGTTCTAATATTCTTGCTGATGTCGTTATTGTTGCATAGCGTTTGAACATTCGAATACCTACATTGTTTGTTTCACTGTTAAGCTGAGTTTTGAACCAATCGTGTTCTCTATGAAACCACTTGATTACTTCAGATTCACGATTTAGAAGATATTCAGCTACTAACGGCATTACGTGTCCATAGTTTTTTGATGTTCCTTTTTTAATGGCGTCCGCATTGTCAGCGCTTGTCGTAAAGGCTTCAGATATTTCGATGCATCTTGCTCTCAAACCATCATTTGCACTAGCATCTTTGAATATTGTGTGTTCTGCTGTACTAATCACACTAGATCCAAAGTGGTGAGGATTTTTTACATTTCCTTCTCGATTAGCACGTAGACGACCTTGCCCCTCTGCTAGGGAATAAAGTAAACCATTTGTATCTTTAAAGGTAGCTGCTGATAATTCATCTAAGGCAATAGGAACACCAAAGTTGTTACTTAAGTATCCTTCAATTGCATTACGGGTGCCGTTCCAACCTCTGAATAATGTTTGGTCA
>NZ_JAESKJ010000015.1:0-94110 GCF_017892075.1 Staphylococcus sp. GDY8P119P | reverse complement strand
AGTAGGACGTTGCCAGGCAATGTATTATTATTCCACAGTAGCTCAGTGGTAGAGCTATCGGCTGTTAACCGATCGGTCGTAGGTTCGAGTCCTACCTGTGGAGCCATATGGCCCCGTGGTCAAGCGGTTAAGACACCGCCCTTTCACGGCGGTAACACGGGTTCGAGTCCCGTCGGGGTCATTGATACATATTGGAGGATTAGCTCAGCTGGGAGAGCATCTGCCTTACAAGCAGGGGGTCGGCGGTTCGAACCCGTCATCCTCCACCATTGCTAATTTAATAATACGGAGGGGTAGCGAAGTGGCTAAACGCGGCGGACTGTAAATCCGCTCCTTCGGGTTCGGCAGTTCGAATCTGCCCCCCTCCACCATTAATGGGCTATAGCCAAGCGGTAAGGCAACGGACTTTGACTCCGTCACGCGCTGGTTCGAATCCAGCTAGCCCAGCCATTAGAGCCATTAGCTCAGTTGGTAGAGCATCTGACTTTTAATCAGAGGGTCAGAGGTTCGAATCCTCTATGGCTCACTTTTAAGCATTCCTTCGGGAATGCTTTTTTTGTTTTTAATAGAAGTTTTTTGATATTTATTATATACATTTTTTTGTTTAAAATAATGAAATTATGTTGCTATACCTAGTTATTTTGAATTAAAAATCGTTATTTTGTTTCTTTATGTAATTTGCTTAAATTTACATAATTGGGGGCTTTTGTATTAGCTTGAAAGTCATATCACTTTAGATTATCCTAATATCAAACGAAAACAAAGGGGTTTTTTAAATGGATAAATTAGTAGAGATTATTGGTGCACCTTCGACTTATGGCCAAAAAAAATTGGGGGTAGATTTTGGACCGGACGCAATCCGTTATGCAGGTATTGTAGAACGAATACAAAATATTGGAATTAATGTTAAAGATTCAGGTAATATTAGTGTTCCTGCAATACATTTAGAGAAGTTCAACTCAGCTCAAAAAGGATTACGCAATTTAGATGAAATAGTTGAAGTATCTAACCAACTTAGTGAAACAGTATCACAAAGTGTTGATAATGGTAATTTTCCACTTATATTAGGTGGTGACCATTCCATAGCAATAGGCTCAATTTCTGGTATTAGTAAACACTATGAAAATTTAGGAGTGATTTGGTATGATGCACATGGTGATTTAAATGTACCTGAAGAATCACCTTCAGGTAATATACATGGGATGCCACTGCGAGTGTTGGCAGGCGAAGGGGACTCACGTTTAGTGAATATCTCTAATTATGCGCCAAAAGTTAGACCAGAGAACATTGTACTGATAGGTATGAGAGATTTAGATAAGGGAGAACGTCAATATATTAAAGAAAATAATATAAAAACATATACAATGGCCGATATTGATAAACTTGGGATTAAGCACGTGATGGAGGCAACTTTAGATTACTTGAAATCTAAAACAGATGGCATTCATTTGTCATTAGATGTAGATGCCTTAGATCCTGCTGAAACACCAGGAACTGGTACAAGAGTACTAGGAGGCTTAACATATAGAGAAAGTCATTTTGCGCTAGAATTATTACATAATTCAAATTTAATCACTTCCATGGATTTAGTTGAAGTAAATCCATTGATAGATATGAATAATCACACGGCAGAACAGGCAGTTTCATTAGTAGGTAGTTTCTTTGGTGAAACATTATTATAAAACAATAAAAGGAATAATATGGGGCTAATTCCATATTATTCCTTTTAATTTTACGATAAAAATTTAATACTTAATATGACAGTTAATGTTATGATTGGTATAATATATAACATGGGAACAGATAACCGGAGGAGATGTTATGGATTTATCCAACTTTTTTGATGATTGGAGTACAGTCAAAATAATTGCTAGTGTACTCGATTTGCTCATTGTATGGTATGTACTTTATCTTCTCATTACAGTATTTAAAGGTACAAAAGCGATTCAATTGCTGAAAGGTATTGTAGTAATTGTGATCGGCCAACAAGTGAGTAAAATGTTAAACTTAACAGCGACATCTCGTTTGTTTGATTTAGTAATACAATGGGGTGTTTTAGCTTTAATCGTTATATTTCAGCCGGAAATTAGACGTGCTTTAGAACAACTGGGTAGAGGAAGTCTATTTAAACGCTATTCTACAAGTTTGAATAGTGATGAAGACAAGCTTATTTCATCTGTTTCTAAGGCTGTTCAGTATATGGCTAAACGCCGGATTGGCGCATTAATCGTATTTGAAAAAGAAACAGGATTACAAGATTATATTGAAACAGGTATAGCAATGAATTCCGAAATTTCTCAAGAATTACTGACTAATGTGTTTATACCAAATACACCTTTACATGATGGTGCTATGATCATTCAAGCGAACAAAATTGCAAGTGCTGCCAGTTATTTGCCACTGTCAGACAGTGCTAAAATAGCTAAAAGTCTGGGAACAAGACATAGGGCAGCTGTGGGTATTTCAGAAGTTTCAGATGCATTTACAGTAGTAGTATCTGAAGAAACAGGATCTATTTCAGTCACGTTTGATGGTAAATTAAGAAAAGATATATCTAATGAAGCATTTGAAGAATTATTGGCTGAACATTGGTTTGGCACACACTTTCAAGAGAAAGGTGTGAATTAATATGTTAGAAAGTAAATGGGGATTAAGATTAATCGCATTAGTTTTAGCATTAGTATTCTTCTTATCTGTCAATAACATGTTTGGTAATATCTTTAATGCTGACCAACTGGGACAGAAATCTACTGAAACACTTCAGGATGTACCAGTACAAGTTAATTATGATAGTAAATCGTTATATGCTAGCGATGTACCGAATAAAGTGGATATTGAAATATCTGGTCCACAATCTCAAGTGTTGAAAGCTGAAAACGGCGAAAATATTAAAGCTGTTCTTGATTTGAGTGGTGAGAAAGCTGGAAAACATACCACACAATTCAAGGTCAATGGTTTAAATAAAGACGTTGATTATACAGTTAAGCCAAAAGAAACAACAGTTAATCTTGAAGAAAAAGTTACTAAGAAACTTAAAGTAGAACCTGATGTGAGTGATAATGACTTAGATGCCAATTATAAAGTGAGTGACCAAAGCGTATCACCTGAAACAGTTAAAGTTACTGGTGGTAGCAAGCAAATTGATAAAATTGCATACTTAAAAGCTACGTTTAAAGATAAAGATAAAATTAGTAAAGATACAACGGATATTGCACGTATCACTGCTTTTGATAGAAAACTCAATAAAATCAAAGTATTAATACAACCAAATGAAGTTAATTTGAGCGTCAAATTGGAAGATTATAGTAAGAAAGTAAAAGTGAAAACTAAAGCAATAGGCGCCTTACCTAAAGGTAAAGAGATAGATGATATAAAATTAGATAAAGAAGAAGTAGAAATTTTCGGTAATAGAAACGACATTCAAGATATTGACGAAATTACTGCAGAAATCGATTTAGATGGAGTTACAGAATCAACTGAAAAAAATGTAGAATTTAAATTACCAGATGACGTTTCAAAAATTGAACCAAATGAAACAACAGCAAAAATTAATATTAAATAGATTTTTATAAAGGAGATATAAATCATGGCAAAATATTTTGGTACAGACGGCGTAAGGGGCGTTGCAAACAAAGAATTAACGCCAGAACTTGCGTTTAAATTAGGGCGTTTTGGAGGTTACGTGTTAGCCCATAATGAAGGTGAAAAGCACCCTAAAGTACTAGTAGGTAGAGATACTCGTGTTTCTGGTGAAATGCTTGAATCTGCGTTGATCGCTGGATTGATTTCAATCGGTGCAGAAGTCATGCGTTTAGGCGTTATATCAACACCTGGCGTAGCATATTTAACTAAAGAGATGGAAGCTGAATTAGGTGTTATGATTTCTGCTTCTCATAATCCTGTCCCAGATAACGGTATTAAATTTTTCGGTTCAGATGGTTTCAAACTATCTGATGATCAAGAAAGAGAAATTGAGCAATTATTAGACCAAGAAAATCCAGAATTACCACGTCCTGTCGGTGAAGACATTGTGCATTATTCTGATTATTTTGAAGGTGCGCAGAAGTATTTAAGTTATTTAAAATCAACGATTGATGTTAACTTAGATGGTATGAAAATCGCCTTAGATGGTGCCCATGGTTCTACTTCATCTCTAGCACCGTTTTTATTTGGAGATTTAGAGGCTGATACAGTTACGGTTGGTTGTAATCCTAATGGTTATAATATTAATGATCATGTAGGATCAACACATCCAGAAACATTGTCTGAAAAAGTTGTTGAAGCTGAATGTGACTTTGGATTAGCGTTTGATGGTGATGGCGATAGAATAATCGCTATTGATGAAAATGGAGATATCGTTGACGGAGATCAAATTATGTTCATCATTGGTCAAGCAATGAGCAAGAACCAAGAATTAAATAATAATATGATCGTCTCAACCGTCATGAGTAATTTAGGATTCTACAAAGCTTTAGAAGATGAAGGTATTCAATCTAATAAAACAAAAGTAGGAGATCGTTACGTAGTTGAAGAAATGCGTAGAGGTAATTATAATTTAGGTGGAGAACAATCTGGCCATATCGTGTTAATGGATTATAACACTACTGGTGATGGTTTATTAACAGGCGTGCAGTTAGCAAGCATTATTAAAATGACTGGTAAAAGCTTGAGTCAACTTGCAAGACAAATGAAAAAATATCCTCAATCTTTAGTTAATGTGCGTGTGACTGATAAATATCGCGTAGAAGAAAATGTAGATGTTCAGGAAGTTATGACTAGAGTAGAGGTTGAAATGAACGGAGAAGGGCGTATTTTAGTTAGACCATCAGGCACGGAACCATTAGTAAGAGTTATGGTTGAAGCAGCAACTGATGAAGCAGCACAACATTATGCCCAAACAATTGCAGATGTAGTTAAAGAGAAAATGGGGTTAAATGAATAAGTTCTATGACTTATTTGAAACTGTTAATACAGATACTAATGATAGTGTTAGTACATGTATTGACAGTTTTTTTATTAGCTATAAACCAAACGAAGTGTGTAATTCATAATATTATATTTTAAATTCATTTTGTAAATTAAGTTAGGTAGATATCTAGTAGAATCAGAAGCATAAGAAAAGTACAGAATTGAGCTATAAAGTCACTTATTTCTTGCAAATACAACTAATGTTATAAAAATTAACTAAAAAGACTAATCCATATAAATGAGGATTAGTCTATAATTTTGGATATTTAATAATACATTATCTTTTATAAAACGTTGTATTCTTTGTTAATTTCAGAAGCCAAGTGATCATCAATTTTAGCATAATCTTTTAAGAAGGCTTCAACACCATAATCTTTAATATAATTATTTTTTTCAACTGTTTCTTGATCATTCGTATCATCGTATTTTAATAGTAATGCAGCTGCTTTAATTAAGGCATGATGTTTTAGATTATTTTGATAGAGATAATTTAATGGTTTAATTATTCTATCTTGAGGTCCAATTTTACGGATTGTGCCTCGACCAACACGAGTTACTTCATCTGAAAGATGAGGGTTTTTAAAGCGCTCAATAATTTTATCAACGTATTTTGCTTGTTCTGATGTTGAAAAATCAAATTGGTTCGTAATGTATTGACTGGTTTCTTTTAAAACTTCTTCCAGGTCATGTTTGATTATTTTATCATTCATTGCATCTAAAATCGTAGGTTGATTATTATATCTACCAGCGTAGGCTAAGAATGCATGACCAGTGTTTACCGTCAATAATTTTCGTTCAATATAAGGCGTTAAATTAGACACGTATTTGATATGATCTAATTCTGGACCATACCATGCATCTTTTTCTACAACCCATTCATAGAAAGGTTCCACGATGACATCTAAAATATTCTCATTGGACTGCAGAGGAACAATTCGATCAACTGCAGAATTGACAAAATGAATATGGTCATCTAATGGACCAGTGATATCTAAGATTGCCTCTTTCAATGTGTTCGTAGCCATAATGGCATTTTCACATGCCACAATATTTACCGGTGTTTCTTTTTCTTTTAAATAAGGTGCAAACGTTTTAGCTATAATTGGTAAAATATTTACACCGACTGCAGTAGTAATTAAATCAGCTTCTAATATAGCTTGTTTTAATTTAGCAGAAGGTTGTCCTGAATTGATTGCGTCAACATTGTGCACACGAGTTGTTGTTTGCGCATCGTCTGCTAGTATCACATCATATTCATGTTTTGAATCTAAAGCATCAATAATTTCAGCATTGACATCTGCAAATGTAACTTTAATATCATTATCAGCTAAAATATAACCAATAAAGCCACGACCAATGTTACCCGCGCCAAAATGTAATGCTTTCATTATGCGTCAGCCTCCTCAAATACTTGTTTAATTTCTTCAGCTGATGAAGCATTGATAATGCGTTCAACATTTTCTTCTTCACTAAATGTGATAGCAATTTTTGATAGTAAATCTAAATGCTCACCATCTTTACCTGCGATACCTACAACCACTTTAACTTCTTCTCCATCCCAATCAACACCATCAGGAATTTGAATTAAAGTTAACCCTGATTTTAATACACTGGTTTTCGCTTCATCAGTACCGTGGGGAATGGCCAATCCATTACCCATAAATGTTGTTACAACTTGCTCACGATCTTTCATAGCTTGAATGTAGTCTTCTGTAACTGCACCACTGGATACAAGTGCTTGTCCTGCTTTTTCAATTGCTTCGTTTTGATCTTTCACAGTTTGATTAATAAAAATATTGTCATTGCTAAATAATTCGCTCATATTATTCACTCCATGTTTAATTGATTTTGTAATGCTTTCAGATAACTTTGTTTTAGTAAATCTGATAATTGTTCTGGTTGTTGCATAAATTGATCGATATTATCGAGATGCTCACCAATTTTTCCAGATAATTCACTAATAAGTTGTGCCATGATATCATCCGGAGGTATGAACATATTTAATAAATATGTTACAGAAACTTTGTCATTTTGATTACTTTTAAGCAAAAGTGGTTTTTCTAATATAGTGACTAGGATAAATGGTTTTTTAATTAAATCACTTTTTAAGTGTGGCATAGCAATAGGATAAGGATCTAAAACAAAGCCTTGTTCATCCATGCGTTGCTTAATAAGTTCAGCGAATGACTGTTTATCTTCAATAATTTGATGTTTAAATAATTGTCTTGTTAAATACATAATCCAATCTTGAATATGTGTATAATCAATATATATCGAATCAATGACTTCAAGTCCTTTACGGATATAATCTAATTGATATTCAGGATTTGAAAAGGTTATATCAGCATCATCAAATATTTGCGTTTGTGGCTTGTCTTGTTGCATGTTTAGAAAAGCAGCTACGTGATTAATGTCTGCATCTGGTAACAATGGATTAACAGTGAGATATGGTAAGCTGATATCTAGATTAACTGTTGAAATAATAGCATCATATTGTTGAATATCAATGGAATTAAGATCACCCACAGAGGCTTGCGTTGTTTGTTGAATTTCACTAAATGTTTGTTGTAATCGTGTAGCAAGTAGACGGCTTGTACCAATCCCACTACTGCAAACGACGAGCACCTTATAAAAAGATGTGGCTTGTTTTTGAATTGCACCACCGAAATGTAATACGATAAATGCAATTTCACTTTCTGGAAATTGAAAATTTGGCCATGTTTTTATTAAACCTTGATGTACACTTTCAAATAATCTTGGATATTTATGCTTAATCATTTCAGTTAAAGGATTATGCGTTTCAATATTAGCATTTAATCGATTGATTGCAGGTATTATATGCAATTTTAACCCTTCGCTTAATGTTCGCCAATCTTTAAATGTTTGTTGAGAAATCTCTGATACCATTTGAATAAGATTTTTGATGCGTTGATCATCTTTATTATTTTTAAACACTTCAGTAGTTTCTTTGCGTTTGGCCCCGCGTAAATGAATCGTGATAAAGGTTATTTCGGCTTGGTTGAACTGAACGCCGTAGATGTGCTCTAAATGTAATGCTAAAGCTGAGGCGACTTGATGTTCAAAGGTATCTTTGACATGATTATAAATATCATCATTTAAAGCTACATATTCATCTTTAAGCATTCGATCAATGCTGAGCACAATGTGTACTGTTAAAGTTAAATAGCTTGATTCTGTCAGTGAATAAGGTAGTTGTCCTAAATGATCCATAAGAATTCTCTCAACTTGGAAGATTTTATCTAAATCTACCATTGGTAACTGAGTTTGATTAATGGATTGATACACAAAGTGGTTTTCTATTACAGAATAAACACTCGTACTGTTTAAATTATTAACCATCAATTGACTTAATAACTCTCTTTTTTTTGATTCAGCACCATAAAGGTGAATACCTTCACCACGCTTTTTTTGAAGCGTTAATTGATATTGTACGAGTTCACCATCTAACTCATCTAGTAATTTAGCTAGGGTTTGCGTAGAAACACCAATTTCGTGTGCTAAACTGTATTGCTTGATTGGATCTTTAGCTTGAATAAGTGCATATAATATAATTACTTTTTGTTCTTCTTGAGACAAATCAATCGTAACTTGTTGAAGTAATTCATTTTTTAATGAATGTATCGCTGATGGACTACCAGATAACTGTAAACCTTTTTTCGTAACGCGTTCCAATTCAATATTAAAACTTTCTAAAAATGGCTCAATAGACTTTAATTCTCTATGAATAGTACGAGAGGATACAGCTAAATGTTGAGCAATGTCATAAATAGTGACATATTGACCGTGATACTTAATTAACATTTCGATAATTTCCTTTTCACGTGTACTCAAAAACATAGCCATACCCTCCAATTTATTTCTCTTTTAGTGAGTGATTAGTTTTCTTCTTTTTTAAGGTTTTCTAATAATTCATCATATCTAGGAGAATTTAAGAAATTCTCTACTGAAATATGAATTGCATTTGGAACTTGTTTGATTGCTCTATCTGTTAATTTTTTCTGAGTAATGACAAGTTGAGCGTCACTTGGCAATTGATTAATCGCTGTATTCGTTACTTCAACGTCTTGAATGCTAGCTTTTTTGAATTTGTTACGTAACATGCTTGCGCCCATAGCACTTGATCCCATACCTGCGTCACAAGCGAAGATAACATGATTTACTTTACTGTAGTCATGTGCATCTACATTCTCTGTATCATAGTTATCTAGTAAATCATCCTCTGATTGACTATCACTATTTTTGTCAGCTGTATCTTTTGTAGTTGTTGAAGTGTTATCATCACTATTCCCTGTTAACTTAGAAGATACACTCGATTTTTTACCTTTTGATGCTTCCATTTTCTCTGTCGCTGCTTCTAAATCTTCTTCTGTTTCTTTTGTGAATTTTAAAATAATTGATGAAACAATAAATGAAACGATTGCTGCTAATAACACACCTGTAATCATGTGTAAGAATTCGCCTTTAGGGGCATTTAACATATATACGATAAATGAACCAGGTGAAGCTGGACTCTTGAACCCAAAGTCTAATAATGAATAAGTAGCAACACCAGTCATACCACCTAATATTACTGCGATGAACAATAAAGGTCTCATTAACACATAAGGGAAGTAAATTTCATGAATACCACCTAAGAAGTGGATAATCCCAGCCCCATATGAAGTAGCTTTAGCTGTCCCTTTACCAAAGATCATATAAGCAACTAAAACACCTAAACCTGGACCAGGGTTTGATTCGATTGTGTATAAAATAGATTGGCCTGCAGATGCAGCTTGATCTGCACCCAATGGTGTAAATACACCATGATTTATAGCGTTATTTAAAAATACGATCTTAGCAGGTTCAACAATAATACTTACCAATGGAAGTAAATGCGCATGTACCAATGCTTCAACAGCAACTGATAAAATATGCATGATAAATTCCATGATTGGTGCTAATATTTTAAAACCTATTATAGTCATAATAAAACCTAAAATACCAGCTGAGAAGTTATTGAATAACATTTCAAAACCTTGTGGTGTTCTTGGTTGAATGAATTCATCAGTTTTCTTCATTAACCAACCAACAAGTGGCCCCATAATCATTGCGCCTAGTAACATAGGTGTTTCTGGTAATGCTACAATAACACCCATTGTTGCTACAGCTGCAATAATTCCGCCACGCATCTCGTGAATTAGGCGACCACCACTATAAGCAATTAATAATGGTATTAAATAAGTAATCATTGGTCCAGCTAATTCACCTAAATCTTTATTTGGCCACCAACCGCCATCTATAAATATTGCTGCTATAAAACCCCAAGCAATAAAAGCACCAATATTAGGCATAATCATACTACTTAAAAATGATCCAAAGGCTTGAACTTTACGACCAATTCCTTTATTTTCTTGAGCATCTGTTTGTGACATAATTTGCACCTCTTTTTCTCTGTATTTAAGTATCATTGTAGGTCTGTTTACATAAATAAACAACAAATAGTAATCTCAAATTTGGCACATATTTTTTGACAAGTTTATGACTATTAATATATGGAAGGTTTTGAATTTTTAATAATAAAAACATTTTGCAATTATTTTAAGGATGAAGTTAATAAAAAATTTGCATTTGGTCACAAATACATTGTACAATTAGTGGTATTGAAGGAAAGGAGGAAAGTTTGTCTTAAATATATCAATAAAAGCGCCTGTGCAAGTGAAGCGGTTAAATATTTAACATTTAAGATTTATAGCAGAAATCTTAATAGATATGAAATCGAAGCTTGTAGACGAGGAGGATAGTTATCGAACCATCGGCGGATGCTATCCCGGATGTGGCTCATTCGTAAACTTATTAAGGAAAACATTAGGGTGACCTAGTGCACAAAGTTAATAAGATAGCCAAATTAAATAAAAATTAAAAGTAAAGGTGAATGGGATTTCTGTGCCTATTTTTAAAATTTCTTACAAAAACGAATGTTAAGAAATTTATTTGAATTGGTCTTATATATTGAACAGGTTCCTATACGCCGAACGTTCAATACCCTTCACCATTAAATTGGAGGAGTATTTATATGTGTGGAATAGTTGGATATATCGGGCATGATAATGCCAAAGAATTGTTACTAAAAGGATTAGAAAAATTAGAATATAGAGGATATGACTCTGCTGGTGTTGCTGTTGTTAACGATGATGGCACAAATGTATTTAAATCAAAAGGACGTATTGCTGAGTTAAGAAAAGTTGCAGATAGTAAAGACGTTGATGGCAATGTAGGTATTGGTCACACACGTTGGGCAACACATGGTGTGCCAAATTATGAAAATTCACACCCACATCAATCTGCAACTAAACGTTTCACTTTAGTGCATAATGGTGTAATTGAAAACTATGAAGAGTTAAAAAATGAATATTTATCAGATGTAAAATTTCTATCTGAAACTGATACAGAAGTTATTGTTCAATTAGTTGAATACTTCTCAAATACTGGACTTTCTACAGAAGCAGCGTTTACGAAAGTTGTATCGTTATTAGAAGGTTCTTACGCATTAGGATTAATTGATAGTCATGACCGTGACACTATGTATGTTGCAAAAAATAAATCGCCGTTATTAATTGGTGTAGGCGATGATTTTAATGTTATTGCTTCAGATGCACTTGCAATGTTACAAGTAACAAACCAATACAAAGAAATTCATGATCATGAAATTGTTATTGTTAAACGTGATGATGTAGTTATTAAAGACCAAGAAGGTACGGTACAAGACAGAGAAGCTTATACTGCACAAATTGATGCTGCTGATGCAGAAAAAGGTGTTTATGATCATTACATGTTGAAAGAAATCCATGAACAACCTGCAGTAATGCGTCGTATTATCCAGGAATATCAAGATGCTGAAGGTAATTTGAAAATGGATGCGGATATTATAAAAGATGTAGCAGATGCAGACAGAATTTACATCATCGCAGCAGGTACAAGTTATCATGCAGGATTAGTTGGTAAAGAATACTTAGAAAAATGGGCAGGCGTGCCTACAGAAGTACATGTTGCTTCAGAATTTGTATATAATATGCCATTACTTTCTGAAAAACCATTATTTATTTACATTTCACAATCAGGTGAAACAGCGGATAGTCGTGCTGTATTAGTAGAAACTAAGAAACTAGGGCACAAATCATTAACAATTACAAACGTTCCTGGTTCAACATTATCTCGTGAAGCAGATCATACTTTATTATTACATGCCGGTCCTGAAATAGCCGTTGCATCTACAAAAGCCTACACTGCACAAATTGCAGTACTTTCAATTTTGTCACAAATTGTAGCGAAAGAACACGGTAAAGAAGCCGACGTTGAGTTATTACGAGAACTCGCGAAAGTGACTACTGCTATTGAAACAATTGTGGATGATGCAGATGTAATGAAACAAATTGCTACAGATTTCTTTGAAACAACTAGAAATGCATTCTTTATTGGTCGTACAATCGACTATAATGTTAGTTTAGAAGGCGCATTGAAGCTTAAAGAAATTTCTTATATTCAAGCAGAAGGTTTTGCAGGTGGTGAACTTAAACACGGTACGATTGCTCTTATTGAAGAGGGTACTCCAGTGATTGCTTTAGCTACACAAGAAAATGTAAACCTTTCTATTCGCGGCAATGTGAAAGAAGTTGCTGCACGTGGCGCAAACCCTTGTATAATTTCTATGGATGGATTAAATAAAGAGGGCGACACATACGTTATTCCTCATGTCCATGAGTTGTTAACACCATTAGTTGCTGTTGTGGCAATGCAGTTAATTTCATATTATGCTGCACTGCACAGAGATTTAGATGTGGATAAACCACGTAACTTAGCTAAGTCTGTAACAGTTGAATAAATTTATAAATAAGTTTGAGCTGGGACATTAAATTGTCTCAGCTTTTATTTTTAACTTATTGAAAGTGAAATGTTTTCAAAAGTTTAGAAAATTTAATATGCTAAGAAGAACGATTACATATAGAAATTAAAGAAAGGTAGTGTAAAATAATGACAAAACCTAAAATTTATACTATGGCTTTTGGAAATGTTTATCCTCATTTAGTGAAAAAGGCCGAAAAAAAAGGTAGAACGAAAAATGAAGTGGACACGATCATTAAGTGGATGACCGACTATAGTCAATCTCAGTTGGATGAAATGGTAGAAGATGGTACTGATTATGAAACATTTATTCAACAAGCACCACAATTAAATCCACATAGAACTAAAGTGACAGGTGTTATTTGTGGGATTCGTGTTGAAAATATGGAAGAATCAGTAATGAAAGAGATTAGGTATTTAGACAAGATGGTTGATGAATTAGCTAAAGGTAAGACATTGGAAAATATATTTAGACAGAATCAAAAATAAATGGCAATTTAACAAAGGGGGATATATATGCTAATTGATTTGAACAATATAGCAAGAAGAAAAGATGGAAAAGAAATTGTTCAAGGTGTGAGTTGGCAGATTAAAGAGGGAGAAAAATGGATGTTATATGGTTTGAATGGGGCAGGTAAGACGACACTATTGAATATTTTAAATGCCTATGAGCCAAATACGTCAGGTGAAATGACTTTATTTGGTATGAAGCCTGGAAACAAAGGATATTCTGCTGAAAATGTACGCCAGCAAATTGGATTTGTATCTAGTAGTTTAATGGATCGTTTTCAAGATGGTGAAATTGTTTTAGATGTAGTAATGAGTGGGATATTTAAGTCAATCGGTGTGTTTCAGGATGTACAACAACAACACATAGATTTGGCAAAACAATATTTAAAGCAAATGGGAATGACTCAATTTGAAAATCAATATTATGGTTATCTTTCTACTGGAGAGCGTCAAAAAGTGTTGATAGCAAGAGCTTTGATGGGGAGCCCTAAACTTTTAATTTTGGATGAACCAGCTTCAGGACTAGATTTTATTGCAAGAGAAGATTTATTAAGTGCACTGACACAATTGTATAAGCAAAATCCTCAATTAGCAGTAATTTATGTCACGCATTTTGTAGAAGAAATCACCCAGGACATTGATTATGGTTTTTTATTGAAAAATGGACAATCTTTCAAACAAGGTCAATTATCCGAAATTCTAAATAATACAACATTAAGTCACTTCTTTAAGCGGAATGTCAGCATAACATATAACCATGGGCGCTATACATTGTTTTTAGAAGATGAAGACATTGCAGAAACATAGACAAAGTGCCATAATTTAAGACGATAACATATGATGGAGGATTTATATTAAATGGAAAATGTTAAAGCAATATTTTTGGATATGGATGGTACAATTTTACATAAAAACAATCGTGTAGATAACGAAACAACAGAAATAATACAGACTTTAAGAAATCATGGTTATAAAGTGTTTTTAGCTACTGGAAGAGCACATGATGAGATTCATTACCTTGTACCTAAAGACTTTAAAGTGGATGGTATTATTAGTTCTAATGGTACGAACGGTGTCGTTCACAATGAAACTATTTTTAAACATAGTTTAACATTTGATACGGTAAATGAAATTGTGAAAAGAGCAAAAGCACAAGCAATTTATTATGAAGTGTTTCCTTTCGACGGCAATCGTATCATTCTTAATGAAGATCAAACGTGGGCAGAAGCTATGTTTAAACAATCAACACCACCTGAAAACGTAGGCTATAGTGAGTGGACATCCCGTAGAGAATCTATTGTTGAAAAAGTAAGTTGGGAACCAATTATCCCTGACACATCATTTTCAAAAATTTATTTATTCTCACCAGATTATGATAAGATTACTCAATTTCGAAATCAGTTAATCGATGACCAAACAGCACTTCAAATCAGTGTATCAAATTCATCGCGCTTTAACGCGGAAACAATGGCTTTTGGTATTGACAAAGGCACTGGAATTAAAGAAATGATAGACTACTTTGGCATTAAACAAGAAGAAACATTAGTCATTGGTGATAGTGATAACGACAGAGCGATGTTTGCGTTTGGTAATTATACTGTAGCGATGAAGAACGCTCGGCCAGAAATTCAAGCTTTAGCTGATGATGTCACTTCATTCACAAATGAAGAAAACGGTGCGGCATTATACTTGAAAAAACATTTATTATAAAATATACGTATAGATAAATTGATTAAAAAAGACACTTTTCTCGTTTAATAATGATTATTAAATGAGATAAAGTGTCTTTTTTTGATATGGATAATTGACTGTTCACATGCTTTAGCATAAGAATCAATTGAGAGTGTGCAAGTATAATATAAACAGTTAAGTAGTATCGTAAAAAAAGACAAGTATAAATTCAAAAGGACTAATCCTTTTGAACGTGGATTAGTCCTTTTTGAAGGTAGAACGATGGTCCTAACTGTTTCCTATTGATATTATTTTTCTTTGTTATCAATTTGATCTTTGATATCTGAAGCCTTTTCTTCAGCATTATCTTTAAACTGATCAGAAGTTTGATTAACTTTATCCGTAGCTTTCTCAGTTGTATGATTAACACTATTGCTTACTTTAGATGTTTGATTAGATTGTGTAGAAGCTTTTGATTTTTTAACTTCTGATTTATCTATTTTCTCGCCATTTTTATTGTAGTATTGAATAATTGCTAATAAGTTTGTGTAATAAACGATTAATCTAATTATAATAACGATTACTGACACAATATAGATAATAGTCGTTGCTAATGTTTGTGAAATACTACCAGTACTAATAGAAACTAATTGACTTACTGGGTTTGCTAAGATGATAACAAGTAAATTTAGCAATAATATACCTATATAGAATTTAAACCAAGTTTTATTGCCGTTTTTAATAGCTTTAAAGCCACGTTTCACAGATGACCAAGCGCCTCTACTAGGTTCTTTAACAAAAGCTAATGTATAATTGATGATTAGGATTGTAAAGAACCAATAAACAAATGACAATATAAATACTTGTAAAGTAGCGGCAATGATTTGGAATGTTAATGACCATCCAAGTGCATGATCAGAACTGCTTAACGGTCCTTGTAATGCAGTGAATAATTGTACAATGCCTAATTGTAATAGCTTACTTATTAGAATATTAAGTAATAATATAATAATAATACTTAATAAAGTAATTAAAGATAATTTTAACGATTTAGCATATTTACCTTTTTTAAATATTGAAAATAAATCTTTGAATTTAACCTTGTCTTTATTAATTGCATTGTCTATAGTGTATATAGTTCCAGCAATAAGTTGATAGCCTACAAATATGAAAACCACTAATGGAATTAATATTGCTAGTATTAATGTAATTAAGGCACTACCAATAGGTTGTTGCATTGCCATTGACATTAAAAACTTATATATTGCTGGTTGAACTGGTATAAAAGTTAGAACAGTCAAAGCAAATAATATGATAAAACTTACAATTGTGAATAGTAAAATTTTAGCATTTTGCGGTTTAGCATTTTGTAATGCTAGTTTATGAAATTTAAACAAATTTTAAGCACTCCTTTTTAGTGATAAGCATATGCTATCAAAAAATTAGAGATTTTAAAATTAATAGGTAACAAAATGGCTATAAAATGTTAAAATGACCAAATGAGAAAATATTGAAAGGAGATATCATCATGAAATTTGCAATTCTTACTGATGTACATGGCAATTTTGATGCGTTGGATACAGTATTGGATGATATTGATAGAAGAAAAGATATAAATAAAATATATAACCTAGGCGATAATATTGGTGTAGGCCATGAAACAAATAAAGTACTTGACGAAATATTTGAAAGAGATGATATGGAAATTATTGCAGGTAATCATGATGAAGCGGTGATGTCAATTGTTAACGATACGCCTTATCCTGAAGACTTAAAAGATAAATTTTATGAACACCACCAATGGATTGAAAGTCACTTAGACGAAGATTATTATGATAAATTAAATGCGTTACCTCGTGTTATTGAAAAAACTATAAATCATAAAAAAATCATGTTCATTCATTATGAAATCCCAAATGATAAATTGAACACGCCAATTGATGGGCAGCCGTTTAGTCCCATTGTGGAACCTACAGAAGAAAATATTAAATCACTATTCGAGGATAAAGAAGCAGATTTAATTGTTTTTGGTCATAATCATACGGTTCATTTGTTTGATGATAAATCTAAAGTTTATTTTAATCCTGGATCTGTTGGATTGAATAATGGCGCATATGCTGTATATGGTATTGTTACTATCGATGAAAATGAATTTTCATTTGAAAGGGTTAAAGTTCCTTATGATAATGAAGAATTTATAAGAGGTTTTAAAGAAAAACAAGTGCCAGCTAAAGAGCTGATATTTGATAAATTTTTATAGGCATAAAATGTTTTGGATTTGCTATATATTTTAAAAGAAATTTAAATAATAAAAGTGACTAGATTGATATTGCTTATTTTAAGCTTTAAAATCTAGTCACTTTTTATTTTTATTCATGTTATTTTTATTCATGTTATTTTTCTGTATAAATTGCTGAACATAAAGTATTGTTGTCATGATTATGATATTCTGTTTCAAACTGTATTGTCATATGTTGAATGTTTAAATGTGTTAGACGATGTTCGAGTAAGTTTAAAAGTTGTTCACCTTCTTCAATTGTCATGTCATTTGGTACAACTGCATGACAACTTAAAGCATTTATTTCGTTAGAAATAGTCCAAATATGACAATCATGTACATTTATTATTTGCGCTTCACTTGTAATAGCACTTATGATTTCACTCATATTGACATCGCTTGGCGTACCTTCCATCAATATATTGATGGATGATTTCGTTATCCCCCAACTACTTTTAATAATAAGTAGAGAAACGATAATACTCGCAATAGGATCTGCAAATGTCCAATTAAATGCCCAAATAAGAATAGCTGCTGTAATGGCTCCGACTGAACCTAATAAGTCACCAATAACATGGAGAAATGCACCACGCATGTTTATATTATGATCTGTATCTCCACCTTTAAACATAAAGGAAGCAACAACGATATTAACGATGAGTCCAATTACACTGATGATAAACATTTCTGTAGATTTTACAGCTACTGGATTAAAGAAACGGTCGATTGCTTCTATGATTATAAAAATACCGATAACAAATAGCGTTACGCCATTAAATAATGCAGCTAATATTTCGAAGCGTTTGTATCCAAAAGTCTTAGATTTAGTAGCG
Organism: Staphylococcus sp. GDY8P119P; assembly: GCF_017892075.1. Classification (NCBI taxonomy): domain Bacteria; kingdom Bacillati; phylum Bacillota; class Bacilli; order Caryophanales; family Staphylococcaceae; genus Staphylococcus; species Staphylococcus sp. GDY8P119P. Next base: position 75,951 of record NZ_JAESKJ010000015.1, on the reverse strand, counting down.
TGTTTTTCAGAATAAATAAAAGCTAATAAAGCCACACCTAATGAAATTGAATCACTGAACATGTGTAAACCATCAGATAATAGTGCTAAACTATGTGCTAAAAAACCTCCGATGATTTCAACAATCATAAATATACCAATAATTAAAAAGCTAATGAGCAAGATTTTTTTATTATTGGTATGTACATGTCCATGTGTATGATTGTGTGTGTGATTGTGTTCGTGTTGTTGAGTCATATAGGTCCACACCTTTCATTATAGTTTTATAGTTTGTGATTTGCGTGATGTATTGCTTGTTTTAGTAAATCAGTTACATGTGTATCGTCAATTGAATATATCATTGACTGGCCTTCTCGGGTAGATTTGACTAGGTGGGCTTGTTTGAGTATACGTAACTGATGTGACACATTAGATTGGCCCATATTTAAAGTGTGCGCAATATGTCCTACACTGCTAGAACTTTGAGATAATAAGTGCATGATGCGTATGCGATTTGTTTCGCTTAATGCTTTGAAAATATCGGTTACATGATTTAATGTTTCAGTGTTTATTGATGCATCCACAAAATTCACCTCTATATATGAACATATTAGTATATGTTCATATATTAATGGTTTCGTACTAATATGTCAACAAAAAGTGCATAATTGTTTTAAATTCTTATAAAAGTGGTAGACTTTTAGTATTAACTTAATTAAGGAGGTACCAATATGAGTATTTTAGTTATTGGCGCTAATGGTGGCGTTGGCCAACATTTAGTAGAACAATTGAAAGAAAAAGATATAGACTTTACCGCTGGAGTTAGAAAAGAATCCCAAGTTGAACAGTTAAAAGAAAAAAATATCAAAGCAACATTAATTGATGTAGAAACAGACGATATTCAAGCTTTAACTGAAAAATTCAAAGGTTTTGATCGTGTAGTATTTTCTGTTGGTTCAGGTGGTAGTACAGGCGCTGATAAAACAATTATTGTAGACTTAGATGGTGCTATTAAAGCTATTAAAGCAAGTGAGGCAAATCATGTTAAGCAATTTGTTATGGTGTCAACATATGATTCTAGAAGAGAGGCATTTGATGCTAGTGGAGACTTGAAGCCTTATACAATTGCTAAACATTATGCTGATGAATATTTAAAACAAGCATCAGTATCATATACGATTGTACATCCTGGTGTTTTATTAAATGATGATGGCACAAACAAGATTGAAGTAGGAGCCTTTTTTGAAGGTAGAGGCTCAATTCCAAGAGAAGATGTCGCTTCAGTTATCAATGAAGTTGTAACAACTGATGATTATTTAAATACTGAATTCCAAATTATTAGTGGAGATGTGGAGATACCACAAGCTTTAGATAATTTTAAAAATAAATAATTAATAGTTACAAAGATGGGCCAATTTACAACTTATAGTAATTTGGTCCATTTTTAACTGAAATATCTATTATTTTAATAAATTTTATGAAGAAAATTTGATACAATAATAGATATCGTTTGGAGGTAACTATGAAGATTTCAAACACTAAAATTTATGAACAAGTCGCAGATACTTTATTGGAAAGCATCAAATCTGGAAATTATCAAGTCGGAGATAAAATACCATCGATACAAAAGCTCAGTAAAGAATTTGGTGTGAGTGTGGCTTCGGTAAGAGAAGCTTTGAATGCATTAAGAACGATAGGCGTATTAGAAATAAAACAAGGATATGGGACATTTGTAAAACAAATTGAACCAACTTTTTTTGAATTAGGAGATAAATTTAATTCAGTAGTTCAGATAAAAGAATTGTTAGAGTTAAGAGAAATTGTTGAAAGCGCCACCGTTAAAATGGCTGCTTGTCATCGTACAGAAGCAAACTTAATTGATTTGAAAAATGCTTTGAATCGAATGGGGGAAGCGATAACAGATGGCACGTCAGGAGAAAGAGCTGATTTAGAATTCCATTTATTAATTGCTAAAGCTGGCAATAATTCTTTATTAGTTGAATTACTAAATAATATATCTGAACTCATGCAAGATTCTATGAAAGAAACAAGAAAGATATTTATTTATAGTAAACAAAAAACAATGAATAAATTGCTAGAGGAGCATGTAGTCATTTATAATGCGATTGCTAACAAAGATGATGTAGAAGCAGTTAAAGCAATGGAGTCACATTTATTAGAAGTCAAAGAAACAATATTAGCCAACTTCAAAGAAAAATAGATTTGAGAAAGCATCATGGCGGTAATCTTCAAATTTATTTTAATGCTTTCCAAATTCATAAAGTCTAAGGCGAGTATAATTAAATTTCAATGAATAAAAAGCCCAAACTATAGCAGTTTGGGCTTTTATTGCAAATTTTAAATTTTGAACAGTAATCATCTGATCAAAATCATCATAATTCATTACCTTATATGTAAAAGAATCTGAGTCTTTTAAAGACTCTAGTATCATTATAATGTGAAAAATATTGACAAGGCAAGTCTTTATTTAAAAAATTTATGACAATTGAATAATTTTATTGTCAAATTCAACTGAATGTAATTGAATCACATTAATTTAACTATACGTCTATGAATCGTATTGATATAATAATTATTGATTTAAATATGAGTAAACGTTGAAGTGACAGTTTATAATGCGTTAAGATATGTGATACAATTTCAATAGTTCTGTCAAATTAATTTTAAAATGTAATATTAATAGTATAAATTTATATTTTTCTAAATTGGAAATATCAGATTAAACAATATATTAACTAAGTTTGGAGGTGTGGTGAATGCCATTATTTTTAAAACCAGTATTACATGAGAAAATTTGGGGTGGCACAAAGTTGAAATCACTCGGTTATGATTTGCCGGCTGAAAATATTGGAGAAGCATGGGGGATTTCAGCACACCCAAATGGAAAATGTGAAGTGTTGAATGGGCCATACAAGGGGCAGACACTAGATATGGTATGGGAAAATCATCGAGAATTGTTTGGTGATTTCCCGAGCCAAGAGTTTCCATTAATGACAAAAATTGTAGATGCAAAAGAAGCATTATCAATCCATGTGCATCCTGATGACGCATACGCTTATGAAAATGAGAATGGACAATATGGTAAGTCAGAATGTTGGTATATCATAGATGCAGAAGAAGACGCAGAAATCATTTATGGTGTGAATGCAGATTCGAAAGATATTGCAGTGAATCAAATCAATGAAACTGACTATGCAAATTTATTTAATAAAGTTAAGGTTAAGCCGGGTGAATTTTATTTCATACCAGCAGGAACGGTTCATTCTATAGGTGCTGGTGTACTTGTCTATGAAACAATGCAATCTTCTGATGTCACTTATCGCGTATACGATTTTGGTCGAGAGGAAAAAGCCCATCATAGCAGAGGATTGGATCAAGCAAAAGCAAAGGATGTCATCGAAGTTACTCAAGAAAATATTAATATAGCTACGGATACTGAAATTATTGAAAATCACAAACGAATTCAACTAGTTTCAAATGACTTTTTTACAATGGTTAAGTGGGAAATATCTGGCACATTAAATTATATGAAACCGAGAGAATTTGTTTTAGTTTCTGTATTAAAAGGCAATGGACAAGTCATAGTTGATGGAGACATTTATGATGTAACACAAGGTCAAAATTTCATACTAACTTCAGACGATTTAGATACAATTTTTGAAGGGAATTATGAATTAATTATAAGTTATTTATAGAGAATAAAAACGGAGTGTTTTAAAATGTATAAGTATTTATATGTATCGTTAATTTGCGGCTTATTAGCTGGCGCAGGGATATTTTTAAAAATACCTATTTTCCCTTCATTTTTCTTACCCGTAATCATTGGTGCAATTGGTATAATTGCTACATTAATTACGATACCTAACAAAGAAATAAGTGGATTATTAAAACTTGGTGGTGTACTCATTAATTTAATGCCAATTATGGGTGCATTGACGATGGTTCAATAATCAATAAATTTAGTGTCTTTACTTTTGAAGTTAAAGATACTTTTTTTATAAGTAATAATCATTAGTTTTATTAATTAAATCAAATTCAGTTTGGACGAAATGGATATTAATAATTAAAATGAATCAGTTTTATAATTAAAAGATTATAAAATTTTCTTTAGCGATAAAATATTTATGGTAAAATAGAATTTAAATTGGAGGTGGGCTAAATGTCGAAATCTCGAGGCTTATTGATGACATTTATTATTGCGCTTATTGCAACCATTATGGGAAGCAAATTTCCAGTAATAGGAAGTGCAATCTTTGCCATTGTTATAGGTATTCTTTTAAATAACTTTATTGAAATTCCCAAAAAATATCGTGCCGGTATCCAATTTAGTAGTAAAAAAGTATTGCATTATAGTATTATTGTTCTCGGTTTTACGTTGAGCTTTCAATCTATAGGTTCAATTGGTTGGAAATCTCTGCCAATTATAATTATAACTTTATTAGCTGCATTTATAATCGTGTTTATTTTGATGAAAATATTTAAAATAAATGAAAATCTTAGCATCCTGATTGGGGTTGGGACATCTATCTGTGGTGGGTCTGCGATTGCTGCCACAAGCCCAGTTATCAAGGCTAAAGAAAACGAAGTAGCATTTGCTATTTCAACTATATTTTTATTCAACTTAATAGCAGTTTTTATATTCCCACCACTCGGTCATTTAATGAACATGGGTCAAACGGCTTTTGGATATTTTGGGGGTACGGCAATAAATGATACATCTAGTGTTATTGCTGCGACTTCTAATTACGGAAATAAAGCATTAGAAACTGGCGCAATTGTAAAATTAACACGGACGTTAATGATTATTCCAGTAGTATTATTTTTTACATATAGAACGATTCGTAAAGAAAAATCTAAACAAACAGGCACGTCGATCAAACAAATCTTTCCATGGTTTATAGTTTGGTTTATTATAGCCTCATTAATTAGTACAATTTTTAATTTTTCACCAACTGTTATTCATATATTTCAACAAATATCACTATTCTTAATAACGATGGCAATGGCAGGTATAGGATTAAATGTAGATTTCAGACAATTTAAACAAGCTGGTGCAAAGCCGATTTTATTAGGGCTAGTGACTTGGATAGTAGTAATAATAACAAGTTTGATATCAATGAAATTGATTAATTTATTGTAATCGTTGTTTGCGGATTAATTTTTAAATATAATGAGAAGATAGAATTTTTTATATGAGATAAGGAGTATCTAAATGGCAGAGGAAACAAATTATTTTTGGTTAAATTGCGGATATAATCGCTGGAATCATAACGAACCATTAGTGGGTCAAACAACATTATTTGAATCAGGTGCTCAATTTAATCCGTCACAAGGTTTCCGATCTTTTAAACAAGCTAAAGTAGGAGATAAAGTTGTATTTTATCAAGTACAGATGGATACTGGTTTACTAGGATTTGGTGAAATTACTAGCGTTCAAACAGGCGCACAGAATAAAATTCGTGTTCATTTTCAGTTGTTAGAACAATTGAAACCATTAACATCTGATTACTTAAAAAGAAGTGAACAATTAGAATTTCGTATTACTAATATGAAAGAAACACTATTTAATCAAATTACAAAAGACGAATTTGACTTAATCGTGAGTTTGGGTAAAGGAGAAACGAAAATACCTAGATATTTCTTTATATCAGAGGAGCAAGAATTCGAACCCAATTCTTATAATACGTTGTTTACACACACATATAATGGTATTAAACGAAATGGATACCATTTTTATAGACAACTCGAAATTGGAGACCAACTCGTTTTTTATAATAAACATAGAGAACAATCAGTGATTGGTGTTGGTGAAGTAAGTCAACATTTACATGAAAAATCTCCAATCCCTGGTCGTACAAATAGTACAGCGATAGAGGTTTATTTTGAAAAAGAAATCGAGCCCGTAACATTAAGTACATTAAATAAACACCCAAAATTAAAAAACTTATATTATTTACAAGAAAATGCAAAACAAGCGATTGCGAGTATGTCACGTACACAATTTGATGCAATACTTGAAATGAGTGAAAACGATGGAATGAAATCTCAGTTTGAAGCAGTTAAAAGTCAAGATGTTATTGATAAAGCAGATGAGGATGTAAAACCATTTATTCTGTTAGTAGTTGATAAAGGCGAAGGTCTAAAAGCTGCAGAAAACTTGCTACAAAAGACAAATGCTAATCCAGTAATTACGGCAGGGCATCCAGATTTTACAGAGGATATGTTATATGGTAAATATTTACCAAATGAGGCGGGTGCTTTGTATTATAGAGAGGGTTTCATTACTAATCTTATGCCAAGAAATGATAAAAGTTATCTGGTTATAGATAATTTTAATCGTATAGATCCAGACATTTTTCAAACTTATATTAATGTTTTAGAAGGCTATGAAATGACATTACCAAGATATAATAGAGATGGAAGTATGGTTAAATGGTCCAGAAAAAAAGATTCATTTTATCATTTTAATCCCAATTGGCATATCGTTGGCATTACGTATGATAGCATAAATGATATAAAACAAAAATATACTGAACAGTTTTTAAAATATGCAAGAATTGTTAAGGTAAATCAAGATTAAAATCACAGTTTAAAAATAGTGAATAAGCGTCTGGGACATCATTGGTTCGTCCTGGGCGTTTTTATATTATCTGTAGAAGACTAAAGCTCAATTCAGGTAAAGTTTAATACTTTTTCTATTCTAGTCATCATTACTGTGGTGAGGTGACGAAATATTTTAAATAAAATGAGATTTCTGTCCAATTTTGTATGTAAAATAAATACTTGAGGATACCTAATAATATATTTCATATAATGATTTATTTTTATCATTTTAGGATATAATAGAACTGTGAATAAATAATTTATATTTTATGGTTACAAATCATAAAAGGAGATGAAGGCATGCCAATAATTTATTACGATGGTAACTGCGTATACTGTTACAATTACGCAATTTGGCTTATTCAAAATGGGTTGTCTAGACGTTACCAATTTGCAAAACTTCAAGGTTCTACAGCTCAAAATATGTTTGAAAATTATCCAGAAACAAAACAACACGATAGTGTTATTTTGCAAGAAGGAGACCAATTTAAGTATAAATCAGATGCAATAGCATCATTGATTTCATCTTTAACAAATTATAAATGGATTGGCTTATTATTATATATGACCCCTAAATGGTTAAGAGATTTTGGTTATCAACTTTTTGCAGATAATAGAAACAGAATGTGGAAAACACATTGGCACAAACCTAATGATTATGAGCAATCATTTTTTATTGACTGAATGCATAGATGGAGGAAAAGAATATGGGAAACATAGTTGTGATTGGTAGCGCATCAATCGATTTAGTGGTAAAAACAGATATTTTACCTAATGTAGGTGAAACAGTAATGGGGGAATCATTTTTCACAAATCCTGGAGGTAAAGGTGCTAACCAAGCTGTTGCGGCTGCACACTTAAGCGACCATGTTTATATGATCGGGGCTGTAGGCAATGATGATAATGGAGAGCAAATACTTTCAAATCTTAAAAAAAACAATGTAAATACAAAGTATATGGATATTATTGAAAATGAAGCGTCAGGAACTGCACATATAACGTTGTTTGAAGATGATAATCGAATTGTTGTAGTGCCGGCAGCAAATAATTATGTAACGCCAGATAAAGTAATTCCAAAACTAGAATTTTTTGCTGCTGGCGATATTATTGTAATGCAACATGAAATACCTGAAGAGACTATTAAAAAAGTAGTGGAATATGCACAAAAACATGAAATGAGGGTAATGTTAAATCCTGCACCATTTCGACCATTAGATAAAGAAATAATTGAGAAAGTTAATTGGTTGACGCCAAATGAATCAGAAAGTGAACTATTATTTGAAAATGAAGTTGATAAAGCTCTTATGATGTATCCTGAAAAATTAATCGTAACTAAAGGGGCTGCGGGTGCATTGTTTTACAGTGATTCTCAACAACTTGTTAAGGGATATAAAAAAGAAGTAGTTGATACTACAGGGGCTGGAGATACGTTTAATGGTGCGTTAGCAGTTGCTCTAATTGAAAATAAGTCATTAGAGGAAGCAGTTAATTTTGCCAATTTAGCTGCTAGTTTTTCAGTTACAGGATTAGGTGCTCAAGGTGCAATGCCATACAGAAAAGAACTAGATTAAATGACTTAATTCAGGGTATAATATAAGTGAGTGATTAAGCTGCATTCTAAATTATAATAATTATAATTTAATACTGATAAACACTTTACAGATTGTAATTATTATAATATAATAATTATTGTAATCGAAAATTGATTGTCGCTTAGTTACGACAAAAATTTAAAGGAGAGATTTTTGATATGTCAAAAAATAATGAAGAAGTTGTAAAAGTATTAAACCAACAAGTAGCAAACTGGACAGTTGCATTCACCAAATTACACAATTTTCATTGGTATGTAAAAGGACCAAATTTCTTCTCACTACACACAAAATTTGAAGAATTATATGATGAAGCAAGTCAATATATAGATGATTTAGCAGAGCGTATTTTAGCAGTAGACGGTAATCCAGTAGGTACATTAAAAGAAAGTTTAGAGTTATCAATTATAGATGAAGCAGGTAAAGGTTATACAGCAGAACAAATGGTTGAAGCATTATCAACAGATTTTGAAAATATTTCAAAACAATTAGAAGAAGCAATTGAAGTTGCTTCTAATGCCGAAGATGATGTAACTGAAGATATGTTTATCGGTATGCAAACCAATATTGACAAACATAATTGGATGTTAAAATCTTATTTAGGAAAATAATAGTTTATAGATAGACAAACAGTATTTATATTTAAAACAGTAAAAGACAGGAATCAAATTTTTCATTTGATTCCTGTCTTTTTTGTAATAGAGATAAAAATAAGAACTTAGTTCATGTATGAACGCTATAAAATTTTATTCAGCAATTTCTAATGCAATTTCCATCATTTGAGTAAATGAGTTTTGACGTTCTTCTGCAGTAGTTGCTTCATCACGTAGAATATGATCACTTACAGTGAAGACGCCTAAAGCCTTTTTATTAGCAAAAGTTGCATTTAAGTATAATGCAGCAGATTCCATTTCAATGCCTAAGATGCCCATACGTTGCCATTTTTCGTTAAATGTTGGATCGGCATTATAAAATGTGTCTGAAGAAAGAATATTACCAACATGCGTAGTAGCACCAATTTCATCCGCTTTTTGTTTTGCTTTTAACATTAAGTCAAAATCAGCTAAAGGCGCATAGTGACCTGGAATATTATATTGCTCTACATAACTCGAATTCGTAGAAGCACCTTGAGCAATAATGATGTCATATAGGTTAACGTTTTCCTGTAAAGCGCCACATGATCCAATTCGAATAATTGTGTCGACATTGAAAAAATTATATAGTTCGTATGAATAAATACCAATACTTGGAATACCCATTCCAGAACCCATAACAGAAACTTCTTTTCCTTTATAAGTGCCTGTATAACCAAACATGTTTCTAACTTCATTAAATTGTTTTACATCTTCTAAATAGTTATCAGCGATATATTTAGCTCTCAAGGGATCCCCAGGCATTAAAACAGTTTTAGCAATTTTAACTCCGTTAGGTTGAATATGTGGTGTAGATTTTGTCATAGACTTCTTCTCCTTTAAATTCTTTTATCAAAATAAAGATAACATTTGTTTATTATTTTTGCGAATTTTTGTAATATAGAGGTAAAGCACTTGTTGTGATGTTATTAATTTTTTAGAATAGTAATGACTTTCAAGAATTAGAATAATTTCATACAGTTAATATATTAGGAGGAATTAGAATGAATTATGCAAAATATATAGATCACACTTTACTAAAACCGGAGTCTACTAGAGCACAAGTAGATAAAATTCTTGATGAGGCAACAGAATACCATTTTAAGTCAGTGTGTATTAACCCTACACATGTTAAATACGCAGCTGATAAATTACAAGATACTGACGTATTAGTATGTACAGTTATTGGTTTTCCATTAGGTGCTACAAATACTGAAGTGAAAGTGTTTGAAGTAGAAGATGCTATTAAAAATGGCGCATCAGAAGTAGATATGGTTATCAATATTGGTGCCTTAAAAGACGGACGTTATGATGAAGTCCAAAAAGATATTGAAGGCGTAGTAGCAGCAGCTAATGGTAAAACGGTAAAAGTAATTATTGAAACTTGCCTTTTAACTGATGATGAAAAAGTAAAAGCTTGCGAACTCAGTAAAGCAGCAGGTGCTGACTTTGTGAAAACATCAACTGGATTTGCTGGTGGTGGTGCCACACCTGAGGATGTTAAATTAATGAAAGATACAGTCGGAGATGCATTAGAAGTTAAAGCTTCAGGTGGTGTCAGAAACTTAGAAGATTTCAATAAAATGCTAGAAGCTGGTGCTACTCGAATTGGCGCTAGTGCAGGTGTACAGATCATCCAAGGATTAGAAAGTAATTCAGATTATTAATCACTATCTTTAAGTTTAAAATGAGACATATAAAGACATAAATGTCTAACAGGGGAGGCCAACTCAATGAGAATGGTAGATATTATTGAAAAGAAACGTGATGGTCAAGCTTTAACAAATGAAGAAATAGAATTCTTTATTAATGCTTATACCAGTGGTGAAATACCAGATTATCAAGCTTCGAGTTTAGCGATGGCAATTTTTTTCCAGGATATGAATGATCAAGAAAGAGCAGCACTTACAATGGCAATGGTTAATTCTGGTGACGTGATTGATTTATCAGCGATTAATGGGATAAAAGTTGATAAACATTCTACAGGTGGTGTTGGAGATACAACTACACTAGTATTAGCTCCATTAGTAGCTTCTGTTGGTGTTCCTGTGGCTAAGATGAGTGGTAGAGGATTAGGTCATACTGGCGGCACAATTGATAAATTAGAATCAGTTGAAGGGTTTCACGTTGAAATTAGTGAAGATAAATTTGTTGAACTTGTAAATGAAGCAAAAGTAGCTGTAATAGGACAAACTGGGAATTTAACACCGGCAGACAAAAAACTTTATGGCTTACGTGATGTGACTGGAACAGTTAATTCAATACCACTGATTGCATCTTCTATTATGAGTAAAAAAATTGCCGCTGGCGCTGATGCTATTGTATTGGATGTCAAAACAGGCAATGGTGCCTTTATGAAAACAATCGAAGATGCTGAAGCACTTGCACATGCGATGGTTAGTATTGGTAATAATGTTGGCCGAAACACGATGGCGATTATTTCAGACATGAGTCAACCATTAGGTAATGCAATAGGTAATGCCTTAGAAGTTAAAGAGGCGATTGAAACACTGAAAGGTCAAGGTCCAAAAGATTTAACTGAGTTAGTTATGACTTTAGGTTCGCAAATGGTAGTGGTTGGCGGCAAAGCTAAAGATTTAGAGGAAGCCCAAGCATTATTAGAAAAAGCAATTGAAGATGGTTCAGCATTGGAAAGTTTCCGTACATTTTTAGAAAATCAAGACGGTGATGGCTCAGTAGTTGATGATGTTAGTAAACTACCACAAGCGCGTTTTCAAATTGATTTACTTTCGCAAAAATCTGGTACAGTAACCGAAATTATTGCCAATGAAATCGGTGTTGCATCTATGATGTTAGGGGCAGGTAGACAAACTAAAGAAGATGATATTGATTTAAGTGTTGGCATTGTCCTTCACAAAAAAGTAGGAGATTCAGTTGATGAAGGCGAAGCTTTATTAACGATTCATAGTAACCGTGAGCAAATTAATGATGTTAAGGAAAAATTAAATCAAAGCATTACGATAAGTTCACACGGCGAAGTTCCTACGTTGATTCATAAAATAATTACTGAATAGGAGATGGAATGATGACTATACCATTTAAAAGGGTACATTTAATTGTCATGGATTCAGTGGGTATAGGCGAAGGGCCTGATGCAAAAGCATTTAATGATGAAGGCAGTCACACTTTGAAGCATACGCTTGAAGGTTTTGATAAATCATTACCTAATTTACAAAGGTTAGGTCTAGGTAATATCGCTGCATTACCTAATGTCGAAAAAGTGTCTAAACCAGAAGCGTTTTATACTAAGATGAGTGAAGCTTCTGTAGGTAAGGATACGATGACGGGCCATTGGGAAATTATGGGCTTAAATATTATGCAACCTTTTAAAGTTTATCCTGATGGATTTCCACAAGAATTAATCAGTGAAATTGAAACGATGACAGGTCGAAAAGTAGTTGCAAACAGACCAGCTTCTGGTACACAAATTATTGATGAGTGGGGAGAGCATCAGATGAAAACTGGAGACCTGATTGTCTATACATCAGCAGATCCAGTACTTCAAATTGCGGCACATGAAGATATTATTCCACTCGAAGAATTGTATGATATTTGTGAAAAAGTAAGAGAACTAACTAAAGATCCAAAATATTTAATTGGTCGAATCATTGCACGACCATATGTAGGTGAACCAGGTGCTTTTACAAGAACTTCTAATCGACATGATTATGCGTTAAAACCATTTGGACGAACAGTGATGAATGAGTTGAAAGAGAATCAATTTGATGTGATTGCATTAGGAAAAATCAATGACATTTATGATGGTGAAGGTGTTACTGAAGCAATTCGAACAAAAAGCAATATGGATGGCATGGATAAGCTCATAGAAACTGTACAACGTGAATTTAAGGGGTTAAGTTTCTTGAATTTAGTGGATTTTGACGCTCTGTATGGACATCGACGTGATAAAAATGGATATGCTGAGGCATTGAAAGATTTTGATGAGCGTTTACCAGAACTTATCAAACATCTTAAAGATGACGACTTAGTAATCATTACTGCAGACCACGGCAATGATCCTACGGCACCGGGGACAGATCATACAAGAGAATACATCCCAGTCCTAATGTTTAGTCCTAAAATAAAAGATTACCATGAACTATCTACGGACGATACGTTTAGTTCTATAGGTGCTACAATTGCGGATAATTTTGACGTTACATTACCAGAATTTGGTCGAAGCTATTTAAAAGAAATGGGTGTCGATAAATGAAGCGGTTATTAAGCTTGATTTTAGGCTGTGGCTTCATGATTATTGGTGTCTTACATTTTAAACATGAGTCACGTTTTAGAAAAATTGTACCTGAATATTTACCACTTAGAAAATCTGCGGTTATTATTTCGGGTGTAGTCGAAATAATTTTTGGCTTGCTTTTAATAGTTAATAGACCTGGCCAATGTCTCAAGAAAATGATTAATATGTTTTTATTAGCAGTATTGCCTGCAAATATTTATATGGCAAGAAAAAAATTGCCACTAGGCGATAAACAACTGCCGAATAGTTTGTTATACAGTCGAATCCCACTACAATTTGTCATAATAAAAATCGTGAACAAACTATAGAGTGAACAATCAATAGTTGCGTGACTGGATATACATTATAAAGCGCCATGGTTAGAATGCTCTGATTATAGACTAAACGCCAATTTCTATTAAATTAATATAGAAATTGGCGTTTTCTATGTTTTATATATCATAGTTAAGGTGTAAACTTGAAAAAACAAAACTTAAACGATAACATCATTTCTTTTAAAAATAGAGTTTTATAGCTGAGTCGAAACATGCGGACAGCCAAGGTAACCTTATAATTTGAGCGGTTGCATGTTCAAACTTTACAAAAATATATTTCTGATAAACATAAACGTATAAAAATGAAAAAAATATAAAAAATACCATTTTTCAATTTTGTTTTAATTATCATTAGCGCATTGAGTTACTACTTTTTTATATTAAATGCCATTAAAACAAAGAAATAAAGATTCAAATATGGACTTGTTTTTAAAGTGTTTTAATGTGAAATTACATATAAATACGTTGTATTTTGGCGAGACGCTTGAGGGAACGGAACAATCTGAAAACGACAGGCTGAAGTCGTCCTCTTAAGCAAGCGAGCCAACAATAATACGCCGCAGTATTGAATAATAAAGAAGCACGCAGATGTATTAATTAAATCATCTGCGTGCTATTTTTCTAGGTTTTATGTCTCAGATTCTTGTGTATTTTGACATTAGATGATAACGATTCAAATCAAGCAATCTTTTTAAATAAATTAGAATATTGTCAGTGGTTATTCAAAAATAGTTACTTATATTTTGAATTTGATTTTTGTATCTTATTTTACAATGGTAATAAGATATTATTTGCCTTCGCCATAAATATCATGCCATTGATTCTTTTTATCTAAAAATGCTTGTGCAATTTCTTTGGCACCTTCTAATGAATGGCTAGCAGCCCAACCACATTGTACTTCATTACATGCTGGAACTTCTGTAGCAGATAATACATCTTGAAGTGTTTGTTCAATTATACTTAACACATCATCATAATCACTATGATTGATAAAAGATACGTAAAAACCAGTTTGACAACCCATTGGACTTATATCAACAACTTTATCTGAATGATTTCTAATATTTTCAGCCATTAAATGTTCAAGTGAGTGCAAACCAGGCATTTCCATATGTTCTTTGTTTGGTTGTTTAAAACGAATGTCATATTTATGGATAACATCTCCATTAGCACCTTCCATTTTACCTGCAAGTCGAACAAATGGTGCTACTACTTTGGTATGATCTAAATTAAAACTTTCAACGTTCATTTTTGGCATGTGATGTCCTCCTAAAATAATAATTATCATAATTGTAACAAGACGTAACGCTATTTACAATTTCTATAAATTTTAGAAAACACAACTAAATATCATTTTTTAAAATTTCAGAAAAATAATGACAGAATTAATCAAAACGGATAGAATAAGTAATAATAAAAATGTATTTTGCACATTTAGTATTAAATATGCTTTATTTATAAGTTTTATAATACGTGTGAAATGTTGTAGTACAAGGGAGTTGTATTGAAAATGACACATGAACAAATCATATTAGATTATATAGAAAATGAAAAATTAACATACATAGAATTGAGTCACCTTATTCATCAAAGACCTGAATTAGGTAATGAAGAAATATTTGCTTCTAGAACGTTAATTGAAGATTTAGAGAAGCATGGGTTTGAAGTTGAAACAAATATTGCAGGTTATGCTACGGGTTTCATTGCACGTTATGATTCAGACATCGACGGTCCAACCATTGGATTTTTAGCAGAATATGATGCTTTACCAGGTCTAGGGCATGCCTGTGGTCATAATATTATAGGCACGGCAAGTACATTTGCTGGTATAGCTTTGAAGCAAGTGATTGAACAAACAGGTGGAAAAGTAGTAATACTTGGTTGTCCAGCCGAAGAGGGTGGTGTCAATGGTAGCGCAAAAGCTGCTTACGTTAAAGAAGGTATTGTAGATGAAATGGATGTTGCTTTAATGGTACATCCCGGAAATGAAACTTACAAAACAATTAACACATTAGCGGTAGATGTTTTAGACATTAAATTTTATGGTAAAAGTACACATGCTTCTGAGAATGCTGAAGAAGCAAGAAATGCTTTAGATGCAATGATTACATATTTTAATGGCGTGGCTCAGCTAAGACAGCATATCAAAAAAAGTCAAAAGGTTCATGGTGTTATATTAGATGGTGGAAAAGCTGCTAATATTATCCCAGACTACACACATGCGCGCTTTTATACACGTGCAACATCTCGTAAAGAATTGGATATTTTAACTGATAGAGTAGGGCAAATTGCAAAAGGAGCCGCGATTCAAACGGGATGTGACTATGAATTTGGTCCCATACAAAATGGTGTTAATGAATTTATTAAAACGCCCAAATTAGATGATTTATTTGCAAAATTTGCTACGAAAATGGGAGAGGCGGTTATAGATGATGATTTTGGTTTTGGCTCGACAGATACGGGTAATGTAAGTCACGTTGTACCAACGATTCATCCTCATATTAAAATAGGTTCTAGAAATTTAGTGGGACATACACATCGTTTTCGAGAGGCGGCAGGAAGTGCCCATGGAGATCAAGCTTTAATAAGAGGTGCTAAAATCCTTGCATTAATGGGATTAGAATTAATAGAAAATCAAGCAGAACTTAATGAAATAGTTGAACAGCACCACTATATAAAGGGGAACAAAAAATGAAAAAACTAAGTACTCAACACCCTAAATTAACACTTAGTGATTTATACAATGATGATGTCGTATATACTTCTAGACCATCTTATATTTCCAATCCATGGTTAGAACCAGAGGAACATCAATCTAATTTTTTGACTGGTAGGGAATTGATTATAGCTGATCAAATGCCTGTTATTGTGCATCAAGCAAGTGTCACAAAGAAATTGGAAAGGTTATTGGAATTGATTGGCAAACCAATGCCGACCAATATCTATACTTTTTATGATCAAACTTCGTACGAAAAAACAATAAAAAAACTTGCCAAACAAGACAATAAACGCATTTATTTTCAATATATTCATAGTGAATCTATTTTAGAAAAAGAATATTACGCAATGGATAAAGATATTTTTGTTGCATTAAATAATAAAGCACGCATTCCAGAATGGACGAATCAAAAATATTTACCTGCACGTGAAGTGGTAAAAGTAGAAGCGTTTGAAGATGCGATTACAAACTGGACGTTTCCTTTTGTCTTGAAGCCTGGTGATGACTTACCAACTGCAGGCGGTTATGGCGTGATGATATGTTATGACGATGAGGACTTGATTAAAGCAAAATCACGTATTGAACAAGCAAAAGATGAGACTGACACAATTATTATCGAACAAAAAATTCAGGAAATAGCTAATTATTGCGTGCAATTTGCATGTGAAAAAGAAGGGGATATTCACTATATAGGTACATCAGAGCAAATTACAGACAAATATGGACATTATAGTGGTAATCAAAATGTACATGATGTGCCTGAATCAGTCATTCAAGCAGGCAAAGAAATCATGGAAATAGGTGTGTCGAAAGGTTATTTTGGGATTGCGGGTTTTGATTTACTTATAGATGAGCACGGTGATATATTTGCGATTGATTTAAATTTTAGACAAAATGGCTCAACAAGCATGCTTTTATTAGATCCATTAATTCAGTCTGGATATCAAAAGTTTTATAGTTATATTGCACCTCATGATAATGAACATTTCTTCCAAACAATTATAAAATATGTTCGTAAGGGTTGCTTGTTTCCGCTATCATATTATGATGGTGATTGGTATAATAATGAAAACGTTCCTTCAAGATTTGCGTGTATTTGGCATGGACAGTCCCAAGAACAAGTGGATAAGCTAGAACAACAATTTTTAAAAGAATTAAAAATATAATCAGTAATATAGGAAAAATTCAGTTAATAGGATTTGTTAACTTAGTTTATTGTTTAGATATATTAAAATTTTATTATTTATTGTATGACGTTAATTGACTATAGTATTATACTCATTTATATTTTAAATATAGTTAAATATTTTAATGAATTGAAGGTGTGATTATGTCTTATAAAGCAAGTTCATTTTTTCAAGATATTCTGGTAAATGAATATTTTTATATAGCAACAAAGTCAAAACAACTAATTAGACATGAAATTTTAGGGAAAGACGTCATTTGTGTTTGGACTCAAAAAGAAACAGCTGAAACATTCTTAAATAAACATGACACTGATTATGATAAGATTAAAAAAATTGATATTGATCGTTTCGTAACATATGAAATGGATGATGTGTTTGCAGAAGGTGAAGAAGTGTTGATGAATGCTTCAACTCAGACAGATGGCGATTTAGTAAATATTATTGATTTTACAAATGAATTGATGTCAGATTTAGATGAAATTCGTCTCAAAGAATTTGTTATTGATGTAGCAGAAGAAGATGCTGTATTTGGTTTAACTAATAAAGATGCCAAACAATTCATTATGATTAGTGATGATGAGCATCAAAAACCACATATTATGCCGGTGTGGAGTATTAGAAATAGGGCAGAAAAAGTAAGAAATGAAGATTTTGAAGAATGCGATATTATTGAAATAGAAGGTGAAGTCTTCGCAGAATGGTTAGATACTTTAAGAGATGATGACAAAGCAGTAGCGATTGATTTGAAATCAGGCGTTGTAGGTACCGTAGTCTCAGCTCAGAAAGTATTAGATCAATTACCGTTTTAATATAATCGAATACAAGCACTGTTGGAAGTAATTATTCCGTTTGAATGAATAGTGATATTCAAACGGAATAATTACGTTCATTTTTTACCATGACATAAGTAAAGAAAAAACAATTCTTTACATTTATGTCATGGTATTTTTTTAACTTAAATGAATTGCGCCTAGTGCACCGGAAAAGGCACCGTGTTCAATATAAAATGGTTTAAAACCACGTAATACCGTATAATCTTTAACAACTTCTTTAAGTAAATGATTATTGTGGAACGAAGAACCGATATAAGCTACGTTTTCTGTACCATATTCTCTCGCTACTGTAATAGACATCGTAGTAATGACTTCTCCCACTACACCAATCAATGAAGCTAATTTGTCAGAATCTGAAAAATCCTTGTCTAAATTATGCAACACATGACCGAAATTAGCAGCAGTTAAATCTCCTGAAATAGGAGGTTCACTATCTTTATAGATATGTTTTACTTTTAAATCAATAAATTCGCGATCTCCTTTTTGGGCAGTATCTGTCAATTGTTTGTAATCTTTTAATCCAGTTAATAAATAACCCAAGCCTTGTATCATACCACCGCCTGTACCGACACCACCAACACGTTGTTGTTCTTTGCCATTTGAATAATGCAATGATGTTCCAGTACCAACATTAGTAAAAATATAATTATCTAAATGATGACCTTGTTCTTCTAACAAGAGTTCTAAACCTTTTGCAGCAGCATCAAACTCTACAAAAATACGAGATTCACAATTTAAACTATTTTGAATTGTCCCAGCTTGCCCCCCTGTTAAACTAATACTTTCACAAGATTGTTGTTCCAACCATTCAATGACGTCATTTATTTCAGTAGTTAATTTTGTAGTATATTGTCGTTTACCATTATCATCTTGAACAATTTTTATAAGTGTTCCGCCGGCATCAATGCCTATTTTCATCTGTGTACCTCCTAAAAAATTTACATTATAACTTATATTATAATAAAATGAGGTAAAATCAAATATAGAAAATTAGAAAGGAATGGTTTTAATGAAATTAAGCCCTTTTATTAAAGTAGATGATGTAGAACAAGCATTAACATTTTATAAAAATGCGTTTGGTGGTAGCGAAAAAATATTAAACGAAACAAACGGTAAAATTTTACACGCGGAGCTCCATATTAATGAAACAGTTGTATTACATATTTCCAGCACATATGGACGGGAATGGAGCAATGACAACACAAATATAATTTTAACTTTCGACGATTTGGAAACTCAAAAACAAGTATATGATAAATTAAGCGAAGCGGGAGACGCACATATGCCTCTGTCTAAAACATTTTTTAATGCGATGCATGGACAAGTGAAAGACCAATTTGAAGTCAACTGGCTCATGAATTGTTTCTTAGACTAATAAGACAAAATGTTCAACTTTCGATTATACTAGTGTAAAAGTGGTATTAATAACTAATAAAAGTTAAACACAATAGGGGATATAATATGTTTATTAAAGAAACGTTTGAAAATATTACAATACAAGTTTTTGAAGAAAAATATAAATCAGCTGTTTGTCATTTTAAATTAAGTGAGCGCCAACAGATATATTCTTCATTGCCAAAAGATGTGCTTAGTGATGCGTTGAAGGATAACGACCGAGTAGCTAATATTGCTTTGAATGATGAAGGAGAAGTAGTAGGTTTTTTTGTCTTACATCAATATTATCAACATGAAGGCTACGATACACCTAAACAAGTTATATATGTTCGTTCTTTATCTGTAAACGAAGATTTTCAAGGGTTTGGGTATGGTACAAAAATGATGATGTATTTGCCACAATATGTTCAAAAGCTATTTCCAAATTTTAATCATTTATACTTAGTTGTAGATGCGGAAAATAAAGGTGCATGGAATGTATATGAACGTGCAGGTTTTATGCATGCTGCCACAAAAGAAGAAGGCCCGATTGGCAAAGAACGTCTATATTATTTAGATTTAGATTCTAAACATGTATCTTCTTTAAAGCTAACAGCAAATGGAGATACATCACCTTATGATGTGCATATTATTGATATGATGAAAGACGATAATAAGGTAGGTTTTATAGCAATTGAGCAACATGAACAGCGTATGAATATTAATTCAATTGAAGTTGATAAAGCAGAGAGACATAACGGTATAGCGGAAAGTGCATTGAGACAATTACCTACATATATTCGAAAACATTTTGAAGGTATAAAGCTAATAACGATTACACTTTATGGGGAAAATAATGAATTAAAACCACTATGTATAAACAGTAATTTTGTTGAAATTGAAAAGGCAGAAGATTTTTCTGTTTTTGAAAAATATATTAATTATTAATAGTGTTTGCGAAATCAGGGATTGTCATTTATAATTTACTTTTGTTATTATTACTTAAGATGAATAGTACTGATTTGGATAAATGCATAAATGCCTCTGAAAGGAAGAATAAATAATGAGAATTCAAGATTACACTAAAGAAATGGTTGACGAGAAATCATTTATTGATATGGCCTACACATTATTACTTGAAAAAGGCGATACAATGAACTTATATGATATTATTGACGAATTTAAAGCTTTAGGTCATTACGAAGACCACGAAATTGAAAATAGAATTGTTCAATTCTATACAGACTTAAACACAGATGGTCGTTTCCTAAATGTTGGAGAAAACATATGGGGCTTACGTGATTGGTATTCAGTTGCCGATATTGAAGAAAAAATAGCACCAACTATCCAAAAATTCGACATTTTAGACGATGACGATGAAGAAGATAAAACATTAAAATTACTTGGTGAAGATGAGGCAGACGACGATGATGACATCCCAGCAGTCACTGATGACCAAGAGACAATCGAAGAACCTGATGAAGAAGAAGTTGACGAAGAGATTCCTGAAAATGAAATCGTTATTGATGAAGACGATGACGAAGATGAAGATTTAGAAGAAGACGAAGATGAATATGATGAAGAGGAAGAAGACGAAGAAAATTAATCAATAATCTATCAATATTCATTTGACTTTTTCTGCGAAAATGATAAAATTTTATTCGGGCTCCTTTAATTAGGACGACGTGTATAAATGTTATACGCTCCCCCTTGCAAATGCTGTGAGAGGGAGCGATTTTTTTATTTAAATGACTATACAAATTTTATAAAATTTTAATTTATGACGTTATTTTTAGTGAATATAATGACATTTAAAAATTATAACGCTTAGACGTTTACATAAATTATAACTATTTCAATGATTAATGAAACATGCCATAAATTTTTGTTGGTATTGTGGGAATGACTGTTTTAATAATAGGAGGCAGAAAATGACAAAATTTATTTTTGTAACTGGTGGAGTTGTATCTTCACTAGGTAAAGGTATCACAGCAGCATCTTTAGGACGTTTATTAAAAGATAGAGGATTAAAAGTTACAATACAAAAATTTGATCCCTATTTAAATGTTGACCCAGGTACAATGAGTCCATACCAACACGGTGAAGTATTTGTTACTGATGATGGTGCGGAAACAGATTTAGACTTAGGACATTATGAAAGATTTATTGACATTAATTTAAATAAGTATTCAAATGTTACTGCTGGTAAAGTTTATTCACATGTTTTGAAAAAAGAACGCCGTGGGGATTATCTTGGTGGTACAGTTCAAGTAATTCCTCATATTACAAATGAAATTAAAGAGCGTTTACTTTTAGCAGGAGAAAGTACGAATGCTGATGTAGTTATTACTGAAATTGGCGGTACTACTGGAGATATTGAATCATTACCATTTATAGAAGCGATTAGACAAATTCGTAGTGACTTGGGTCGTGAAAATGTCATGTACGTACATTGTACACTTTTACCATTTATAAAAGCTGCCGGTGAAATGAAAACAAAACCCACACAACATAGTGTTAAAGAACTTCGTGGGTTGGGTATTCAACCAGACTTAATCGTAGTACGTACAGAATATGAATTAACACAAGATTTAAAAGATAAAATTGCTTTATTCTGTGATATTAACAAAGAAAGTGTCATTGAATGTCGCGATGCAGATTCACTTTATGAAATTCCATTACAATTAAGTAAACAGGACATGGATGATATTGTAATTCAACGCTTAGAACTTAACGCTAAGTATGATACTCAGTTAGACGAATGGCAGTATTTACTAGATACAGTAAACAGTTTAGATGGCAAAATAACTATCGGCTTAGTTGGTAAATATGTAAGTCTTCAAGATGCTTATTTATCAGTAGTTGAATCGTTAAAACATGCAGGTTATCCATTTAAAAAGGATATTGAAGTTAAGTGGATAGATTCTAGTGAGGTAACTGATGAAAATGTACATGATATACTGAATGATGTTGATGGCATTTTAGTTCCTGGTGGATTTGGATTCAGAGCAAGTGAAGGAAAAATATCCGCTATCAAATACGCGAGAGAGAATAATGTACCATATTTCGGTATCTGTTTAGGAATGCAACTTGCTACAGTAGAGTTTGCAAGAAATGTACTTGGCTTAGAAAATGCACACTCTGCAGAATTAGATCCCTCAACGCCACATCCGATCATTGACCTATTGCCTGAACAGAAAGACATTGAAGATTTAGGTGGTACGTTAAGATTAGGGCTGTACCCATGTCATATTAAAGAAGGAACTTTAGCGCATAAAATCTATGACGCAGTAGATGTAGAAGAAAGACATCGTCATCGTTATGAGTTCAATAATGAATATAGAGATCAGCTAGAAGAAAAAGGTATGATTTTCTCTGGAACTAGTCCAGACGGTAGATTGATTGAAATGGTAGAAATTCCTGAAAATGATTTCTTCGTTGCATGTCAATTTCATCCAGAATTCTTATCTAGACCTAATCGACCACAACCTATATTCAAAGCATTTATAGAAGCATCATTGAATCATCAACAAACAAAGTAAATATTGATTAAAAAGGCTGAAACGATGACATTCGTTTCAGCCTTTTTAAAGTTAGTTTGTTTATTAAATTTGATGAGATATCAAGAATAATAGTGATTTAGATGTTAAAGATTTAAATCTCTAACCATTTCAACCATTTGTGTATATATATCATAATAAATGTAGTTGAATGCAATTGGATGTGGTATAACAATTTTATCGTAATCTTCGGTATACACAATAGGTCTTGGTGTACTTAGATTAACAAAATGAAATAAATGATCTGGAAAATTTCCTGTTTTTGGTTTATTACAAATTAAGACAAAGTCTACATCATTTGCAATTAATGACTTAACATCATTTTCAACATTCTCAGTATAGTAAGGGGAAAAAAGAAACACTCTATCTGTTGTGTCAATATCTTCGAATGTATTAAGTGAGGATAATGCAACACTAGATTCTAACTTTTCATTACTATTTAAAATATAATTTTCAAAAAAATTCAAGTCCCCATAACCTTTAACAAACACATTACCTTCTCCACCTATTGCTTGAATTAAGCATTGAGCTGCCATTTGAATATCTAAATCTTGTGCTTCAATTCGATTGAAAACACCATTTAATTGTGTGTTTAAAATTTTAGACATATATGTACCTCCGATCTATTCACTCAACTTATTTTAAATAATGATAGAAAATATTGCAATTTTATATAAAAATATGAATGCTAAAGACTGATTTAAATGGAATAAATTAAAAAAATAAATTAAAAACGCTTACAAATGAATAGAAGAATGCAAATTGTTTGGGATTTTGATATAATTAAATTGTAAAAATATGTGCTCAATGCACTAAGGAGGAACTTTCATGCCTTTAGTTTCAATGAAAGAAATGTTAATCGATGCAAAAGAAAATGGTTATGCGGTTGGCCAATACAACTTAAATAACTTAGAATTTACACAAGCGATATTGGAAGCTTCACAAGAAGAAAATGCTCCAGTTATTTTAGGAGTTTCTGAAGGTGCAGCACGTTATATGGGCGGATTCTATACAGTAGTTAAAATGGTAGAAGGATTAATGCACGATAAAGAAATTTCGATTCCAGTTGCAATTCACTTAGACCATGGTTCAAGTTTTGATAAATGTAAAGAAGCTATCGATGCTGGATTTACATCAGTTATGATTGATGCTTCTCATGAGTCATTTGAAGATAACGTAGCAATTACATCAAAAGTAGTTGAATATGCTCACGAACATGGTGTATCGGTAGAAGCTGAATTAGGTACAGTAGGTGGACAAGAAGACGATGTTGTTGCTGAAGGTGTTATTTATGCAGATCCTAAAGAATGTCAGGAGCTTGTTGAAAGAACAGGTATTGATACTTTAGCACCAGCGTTAGGTTCAGTTCACGGACCGTATAAAGGTGAACCAAAATTAGGATTTAAAGAAATGGAAGAAATTGGTGCTTCAACTGGCTTACCATTAGTATTACATGGTGGAACTGGTATCCCAACTAAAGATATTCAAAAAGCGATTCCATTTGGCACTGCAAAAATCAATGTTAATACAGAAAATCAAATTGCTTCTGCAAAAGCAGTACGTGAAGCTTTAGACAATGATAAAGAAATGTATGATCCTCGTAAGTATTTAGGACCAGCACGTGAAGCGATTAAAACAACAGTAGTGGGTAAAATTAAAGAGTTTGGTACATCAAATAGAGCTAAATAATCTGCCTATAATAGAAAGATGCATATTTTAAAGTAATCTTGATGATTCAATCGGTAAGGCTGTGACAATTTTTAATGTCGCAGTCTTATTTTTTTATGTTATAATCTATGAGCGTTAAAATTAAGCAAATTGAAATATCAACATAAATTTTAAACAGAAATAAGATAAATAAGATTTGAACCCTATTAAATCGGGAATAAAAATATCATTATAGTATACATAAAAGTGAAGCAATACATAATTTAAAATTAAAAAAGTTTTGTTTCATTGGTGTGTTTTGCAAACTTCATTTTTTTACTTTATAATGCAAATAATGTAATTAAATTGAAATACTGATTGAAAGGCAAAGGAGATCAAGCGAATGGCTCAAGAAGTAATAAAAATTAGAGGCGGTCAAACACTAAAAGGTGAAGTTAATAATCATGGTGCAAAAAATAGTGCTGTAGCAATCATTCCAGCTACAATTCTAGCGGAAGATAAAGTTACAATAGAAGGGTTACCACAAATCTCAGATGTTGAAACGCTAGTGAGTTTATTAGGTGATTTGAATATTGATGCAAAGCTAGACGGCACAACACTTGAAGTTGATCCAAATGAAATTGAAAATGCTCCATTACCTAATAATAAAGTAGAATCACTACGTGCTTCATATTATATGATGGGGGCAATGTTAGGTAGATTTAAAAAATGTGTAATTGGGTTGCCTGGCGGTTGTCCATTAGGTCCACGACCGATTGATCAACACATCAAGGGTTTTAAAGCATTAGGAGCGCATGTTGATGAATCCAGTGAAACATCTATGAAAATTGAAGCTGATCGTTTAATAGGTGCTAATATATTTTTAGATATCGTTAGTGTAGGTGCAACGATTAATATTATGTTGGCAGCAGTACGAGCTGAAGGACAAACTGTAATTGAAAACGCAGCGAAAGAACCAGAAGTGGTTGATGTAGCTAACTTCTTAACAAGTTTAGGCGCTAATATTAAAGGTGCTGGTACAAGTACAATCAAAATAAAAGGTGTTGAGCATTTACATGGATCACATCATCAAGTGATACCAGATAGAATTGAAGCAGGAACTTATATGTGTATTGCCGCAGCTTGTGGTGAAGATATTGTGATTAATAATATTATCCCTACCCATGTTGAGCCATTAACTGTTAAGTTGAAAGAACTTGGTGTAAACATAAATGTTGGTGATGATAGTGTAACAATTAAGAGAAGTACACCATATTCTAGTGTAGATATTAAAACATTAGTATACCCAGGTTTTGCTACAGATTTACAACAACCTATTACGCCATTATTATTTATGGCTGATGGAGTTTCTTTTGTGACTGAAACAATCTATCCAGCTCGATTCAAGCATGTCGAAGAACTTAAAAATATGGGTGCTAATATTACATCAGATAATGGTACTGCAACAATCAAACCATCTAAATTAACAGGCGCAGAAGTATACGCGAGTGATTTACGTGCAGGTGCTTGTCTAATTGTAGCTGGCTTATTAGCTGAAGGTGTTACTACAATTTATAATGTAAAACATATTTATCGTGGTTATACTAATATTGTTAAAACACTAAAATCACTTGGAGCAGACATTTGGACTGAAAAAATATAAAACATGTGGTATAATAATTATACTGAATGTATAAAGTAAATTATAATTTATGCAGTGGGGAAATATAATTGATATGAGGTGATGACCATGGAGGTTTGCCCTTATCTAGAAGAGACCTTTAAAATAGTAGGTAGAAGTTGGAACGGTCTTATCATTAATTACTTGTCTAGGTGCACGGAAAAATCTGCTCATTTTTCTGATATGAAACGTGATTTGAAAACAATTACGCCTCGTGCACTTAGCATAAAGCTCACAGACCTTAATGAATGGGGACTTGTAGAGAAAAAAATTATTTCTACTAGTCCTATGAACATTTTATATCAACTTACAGATAAAGGTGATGCCTTAGCATCGGCATTGGTTCCTATGGAAAAATGGGCCCAAGAATATATCGAGTTAGAAAGCGAATGATTTTAACTTTTTAATTTGACATTTTCATGTAATATTTTATTTGAATATGATTGTTATATCTAGTCTGTTTTTAACATACTAAGATTAGCTATAAAGAAATCTTTAATTGAAGATTTCTTTATAGCTTTTTTATTTATTGTCGAATCATCTAACCTTTAGTAGTGTTAAAATAATTTTGTTGATTAAGAGTGGATGTGCCGATTGACATGTCATGGTATGTTTAAATATTCTAAATAAAGCAAAATTTTAAGGATATAAATGTTATTTCTAATTGATATATAACGCAATAATGCTATTATAACTATGCACAAATTTCAGGCGTAAAACCCTGTAATAACAACGTTTGCAATGATTTGGAATGAGCAGATATGTTTTAAAATTAAAAATCTAGGTTAGAATAAAAGCATGAACACAAATTAAGGAGTGAATAATTGATGAGAAATTTCACTAAACAATATATCGACGGAGAATGGGTAGAAAGTGCAAGTGGAGAAACACTTGATGTAATCAACCCAGCAACTGAAGAAGTGGCAGGCACAATTGCTAAAGGCAATAAAGAGGATGTTGATAAAGCGGTAGAAGCAGCAGATAAAGTATATTTAGAATTTAGACAAAGTTCTGTAGCAGAAAGAAAAGAACTGTTAGATAAAATTGTTCAAGAATATAAAAATAGAAAAGATGATATTGTTGACGCAATAACTGACGAATTAGGAGCTCCTTTAAAAGTATCTGAAAATGTCCATTATCAAATGGGATTAAATCATTTTGAAGCTGCACGAGATGCATTAGATAATTTTGAATTTGAAGAAAGACGTGGCGACGATTTAGTTGTTAAGGAAGCAATTGGTGTTGCTGGATTAATTACACCATGGAATTTCCCAACTAACCAAACTTCATTAAAATTAGCAGCAGCTTTTGCGGCAGGAAGCCCAGTTGTATTAAAACCATCAGAAGAAACACCATTTGCAGCCATCATTTTAGCAGAAATATTTGATAAAGTTGGCGTACCTAAAGGTGTATTTAACTTAGTGAATGGTGATGGCCAAGGCGTTGGAAATCCACTAAGTGAACATCCAAAAGTAAGAATGATGTCCTTTACTGGATCTGGTCCAACTGGTGCAAGCATTATGAAGAAAGCAGCTGAAGATTTCAAAAAAGTATCATTAGAATTAGGAGGTAAATCTCCTTATATTATTTTAGATGATGCTGATATTGATGGTGCTGCAAGTGCAGCAACTGGTAAAGTCGTCAATAATACAGGACAAGTTTGTACTGCAGGAACTAGAACATTGGTACCAGCAAGTATAAAAGAAGAATTCTTAACAGTTGTTAAAGAAAAATTTAGCCAAGTTAAAGTTGGTGATCCTCGTGAAGAAGGTACACAAGTAGGACCAATTATTAGTAAAAAACAATTTGATCAAGTTCAATCATATATTGATAAAGGTGTAGAAGAAGGTGCCGAATTATTATACGGTGGTCCTGGAAAACCTGAAAACTTGGAAAAAGGCTATTTTGCAAGACCAACTATTTTTAATAATGTTGAAAATGATATGACAATTGCACAAGAAGAAATTTTCGGTCCTGTTATGTCTGTGATCACTTACAACGATTTAGACGAAGCAATTGAAATTGCAAATGATACGAAATATGGCTTAGCTGGTTATGTATATGGACAAGACAAAGAAAAACTGCATAAAGTTGCGCGTTCAATTGAGGCTGGAACAGTTGAAATAAATGAAGCTGGACGAAAACCAGACTTACCATTCGGTGGCTATAAACAATCAGGTTTAGGACGCGAATGGGGAGATTATGGCATAGAAGAATTCTTAGAAGTTAAATCTATTGCAGGATATTTTAACGCGTAATTTAATACAAAATAAAATTATAAGTTGTAATAAAAATATACTGTGACAAATAATCTCACGCTTAAAAATGACTAATCCGTATGCTTATGGATTAGTCATTTTTTAATCTTCCGATTTTTAACATGCATGCGTGAGGATATGATTTGAGCCTGTAGCCTCTCATAACCACCATTTCTTCGGTATAAGGACATTATAAAATCGCCAAAAATGAATGTTTAACTTATATTACTTAACGAAACGACAATCTCCAATTCCTAATATAAGTCTATTACGATATGCAAAGGTCAGTTTTTATATTTCTCAATGACAATTGATGTTAATGATTGAACCAGAGATACCTTTGCTTAGCTCTAATTATTTTTAGAAATTTTGAATTATAAATTAAAGCATTACAATTTAACATACTGTTTTATTAACTAATTAGCTTTAAAGCAGTATTAATAAATTTCAAAAATTGAAATACATTTTGTAATTAAATAAAATATTTGCTATAGTTATAAAGGTAAATAGCGTAGCCCTCTATGTTATTTAAAACTTTTTTATGAAATGGGTGCAAGATAATGCCTGATAAAGTACGAACATCACCTCAGTACGAATCGTTCCACGAGTTATATAAAAATTACACTACTAAAGATCTCACTCAAAAAGCAAAATCACTGAAATTAACAAACTATAGTAAATTAAATAAAAAAGAGTTAGTTCTTGCAATTATGGAAGCCCAGATGGAAAAAGATGGCAACTATTATATGGAAGGTATCTTAGATGATATCCAACAAGATGGTTATGGCTTCTTAAGGACTGTCAATTATTCAAAAGGTGAAAAAGATATTTATATCTCTGCTAGCCAAATACGTCGTTTTGAAATTAAAAGAGGCGACAAAGTAACTGGTAAAGTAAGGAAACCAAAGGATAATGAAAAGTATTATGGTTTGCTACAAGTAGATTTTGTTAATGATGAGAATGCAGAAGAAGTTAAGAAAAGACCACATTTCCAAGCATTAACACCATTATATCCAGAAGAGCGCATCAAGCTAGAAACAACAAAAGAAAATTATTCTACACGTATTATGGATTTAATTACGCCAATTGGTTTAGGACAACGTGGTTTGATTGTTGCCCCGCCAAAAGCTGGGAAAACGTCATTATTGAAAGAAATTGCAAATGCCATCGCAAGCAATAAACCTGATGCAGAATTATTTGTGCTACTTGTGGGTGAAAGACCAGAAGAAGTAACTGATATTGAGCGTTCTGTAGAATCAGCAGAAGTCGTTCATTCAACATTTGATGAACCACCACAGCACCATGTCAAAGTAGCAGAATTACTATTAGAACGTGCCAAGCGTTTAGTAGAAATAGGTAAAGATGTCATTATTCTTATGGATTCTATTACAAGACTTGCACGTGCATATAACTTGGTTATCCCGCCAAGCGGACGCACACTTTCAGGTGGTTTAGATCCAGCTTCATTACACAAACCTAAGGCATTCTTTGGTGCTGCGAGAAATATTGAAGCTGGTGGAAGTATGACGATATTAGCTACTGCTTTAGTAGATACAGGATCACGTATGGATGACATGATATATGAAGAATTTAAAGGGACAGGAAACATGGAATTACACCTTGATCGCAAACTGGCTGAACGCCGTGTCTTTCCAGCTATTGATATTGGTCGAAGTTCTACACGTAAAGAAGAGTTACTAATACCGCCAAAAGATTTAGAGTCACTTTGGCAACTACGTAACATGTTCACAGATTCACTTGATTTCACAGAAAGATTTGTAAGAAAATTAAAACGTACAAAAACGAATCAAGAATTCTTTGAACAATTGCAACAAGCTGCCAAA
Source organism: Staphylococcus sp. GDY8P119P (assembly GCF_017892075.1). Lineage (NCBI taxonomy): Bacteria > Bacillati > Bacillota > Bacilli > Caryophanales > Staphylococcaceae > Staphylococcus > Staphylococcus sp. GDY8P119P. The sequence goes on along the minus strand of NZ_JAESKJ010000015.1, from coordinate 45,435 downwards.
GAAAGTACTAAAACTGGTAAGCCAATTATTTAAAGCAGCTTAACATTTAAATATGTGATTTAGGGTTGCGTTTTAGTTTTATAACAATTATAATTATCAAGTATTGGGTAAAAAAACTCACAAACAACTCTGTTCCAGATGGTTCAGGGCAAAGGAGCTGAAAAAAATGAAACAAAATATTCATCCTGAATACCACAAAGTTATCTTTTTAGATACAACTACAGACTTTAAATTCTTAAGTGGTTCAACAAAATCTTCATCAGAAACAATGGAATGGGAAGATGGAAATGAATACCCAGTTATTCGTTTAGATATTTCATCTGATTCACATCCATTTTACACAGGACGTCAAAAATTCGCTGCTGCGGATGGTCGTGTGGAACGTTTCAACAAGAAATTCGGATTCAAATCAAGCAACGAATAATTGTTGTCATAAGGCATTCTCATTTTATGAGAATGCTTTTTTATTTAACATGGACGATGTGAAGGTTTGAACAGAATTGCACAGTTGTTAGAGCACTTTGATTACATATTAAATTACAAATATCTTATGAGAAATTGATATTTTAAGATGGAAAATATGATATAATAAACCGATTATGTTTTGAAAAAGGGTGGAACGCATAATGAATGAAACTTATCATTCCGGGTGGATAGAATGTATAACTGGAAGTATGTTTAGTGGTAAATCTGAAGAATTAATTCGTCGTTTAAGACGTGGACTATATGCTAAACAAAAGGTGGTTGTATTTAAACCGGCAATAGATGATCGCTATCATAAAGATAAGATTGTGTCGCATAACGGCAATGCAATTGAGGCAATTAATATCTCGACAGCAGCTGAGATCTATAAACACGATTTAACAAATTTTGATATTATAGCAATTGATGAAGTTCAATTTTTCGAAAATAATATTGTCCATATTGTTGAAGAATTAGCTGAAAAGGGGCATAGAGTGATTACTGCAGGTTTAGATATGGATTTCAGAGGTGAACCATTTGAACCAATTCCCCATTTATTAGCAGTAAGTGAAGAAGTGACTAAACTACAAGCTGTATGTGCAGTATGTGGCTCGTCATCAAGCCGTACACAACGATTAATTGATGGTAATCCAGCAAAAATAGATGATCCAGTGATTCTCGTTGGCGCTAACGAAAGCTATGAACCTAGATGTAGGGCACATCATATTGTTGCACCAAGTAATCATGAGAAGGAGGAAATGTAGTGTTTGATCAATTAGACATTGTAGAGGAAAGATACGAGCAATTAAATGAAATGTTAAGTGATCCTGAAGTCGTAAATAATCCAGACAATTTACGAAAATATTCAAAAGAACAGGCTGATTTGCAAAAAACAGTAGAAGTATATCGTGAGTATAAACAGGTTAAAGAAGATGTAACTGAAATAGATGATATGTTACAGGAAACAAAAGACGATGAAGAAGTCGAAATGCTTAAAGACGAAAAGCAAGAATTGAGTCAAAAAATTCCAGAACTGGAAGAAGAATTAAAATTCTTGTTAATTCCAAAAGACCCTAACGATGAAAAAGACGTAATTGTTGAAATTCGTGCAGCAGCTGGTGGGGATGAGGCTGCAATATTTGCTGGTGATTTATTTAGAATGTATTCTAGATATGCAGAAGCACATAGTTATAAAACTGATATCGTAGAAGCTACTGAAAGTGATCATGGTGGTTACAAAGAGATTAGCTTCTCTGTTTCAGGAACAGGCGCTTACAGTAAATTGAAATACGAAAATGGTGCACATCGTGTACAACGTGTACCAGCAACTGAGTCTGGAGGACGTATTCACACATCTACTGCTACTGTTGCCGTATTACCAGAAGTTGAAGATGTTGAGATAGAGATTCGAAATGAAGATATTAAAGTAGACACATATCGTTCTAGTGGTGCAGGTGGACAACACGTAAATACCACTGATTCTGCCGTTCGAATTACACATATACCGACAGGTGTCATTGCTACATCATCTGAGAAATCTCAAATTCAAAACCGTGAAAAAGCAATGAAAGTGTTAAAAGCACGTTTATTTGATATGAAATTACAAGAAGAACAACAAAAGTATGCTGCACAGCGTAAATCAGCTGTCGGTTCAGGTGATCGCTCAGAGAGAATTAGAACATACAATTATCCACAGAGTCGCGTAACGGATCATCGTATTGGATTGACTTTGCAGAAATTAGAGCAAGTTATGGAAGGTAAGTTAGATGAGATTATTGATGCACTAACTTTAGCTGAACAAACTGATAAATTGAAAGAACTGAATGATGGTGAATTATAGAGAACGATTAAAAATCGCACAAGACAAATGCGAAACTAAAGGTATTGAAGTAACACGAGCTGAATGGTTAATGCTTGATTTATTTCAATGGAAAAAATTAGATTATTTGCTACACGCAGATGAAGTTATGACGGAAGCACACAACGTGTTGTTTGATAATGCGGAAGCAAGGATGTTACAAGGCGAACCGATTCAATATATTGTAGGAACGCAAACTTTTTATGGTGAAATATTTAAAGTGAATGAGCATTGTTTAATTCCAAGGCCAGAAACCGAGGAAGTATTACTACATTTTTATAATTTGGTAAAATTGGGAGATAAAGTTGTAGATATTGGAACAGGTAGTGGTAACATACCTATTTTACTAAAAAAAATGAATCAAAATTTGGATGTTATAGCTACAGATTTATATGATGAAGCCTTATCTGTGGCAAAAGAAAACGCTGAGTATCATGATGTAGATGTTATATTTTTACAAGGCGATACCTTAAATCCATTAATAGAAAAGCATATTAAAGTGAATGGATTGATTTCAAATCCCCCCTATATCGCTGAGAGCGAAAAAGCTTTAATGGATGATACTGTTTTACAATATGAACCTATGAGTGCTTTGTTTGCTGAAAACAACGGCTTTCAAGTTTATGAAAAGATTTTAGATCAATTACCAGACGTATTATTACCTAATGCAATTGTTGTGTTTGAGATTGGTTATAAACAAGGAGCTACATTAAAAAGCAAAATTGAAAAAAAATATCCTGCTGTAAGTGTCCAAATAATAAAAGATATTAACGATAATGATAGAATGGTTTCTTTTAAATGGTAATTTAAGAAGTTGTGTACCTAACATGATATGTCATGAAGGTGCATAACTTCTTATTTTGTTTTAAAATTGAAATTAAGATGAAAGGGTGAGTATAAATGAAAACAAAAATATGGGATTTAAGAAATCATGTGACAGAAGATGCAAATGTAGATGCTTTTAATGAGATAAAAAATATTTTTGAAGCTGGTGGACTCATCGCTATACCAACTGAAACTGTATATGGTTTAGGTGGTGATGCAAGAAATGAACAAACTATAAAAAATATTTTTGCTGCAAAAGGTAGACCTTCAGATAATCCACTCATCGTGCATATACATAATGTTAAGCAACTAGATGTATTTACGAAGCATATTTCACAAGAAGTTAAAATACTGATGAATCAATTTTGGCCAGGACCAATTTCGTTTATTTTACCATTAAAAAAAGGATATTTATGTGAAAGTGTAAGTGGTGGACTTTCATCCATAGCGGTTAGAATGCCAAGTCATGTGATTGGGAGAAAAATATTAGAGTTTGTAGACATACCGATTGCCGCACCGAGCGCTAATTTAAGTGGTAGACCTTCTCCAACTAAGTTTGAACATGTATATCATGATTTAAACCAAAGCATTGATGGTATTGTTAATGGTGATCAAAGTGAAGAAGGTTTAGAAAGTACCGTGTTAGATTGCACGCAATACCCATTTAAAATTGCTCGTCCAGGATCTATCACCAAGTCGATGATTGAAAATGTTTTGCCAGGTTCTATTTCAGCAAAAGATGATTTAAATCAAGAAAAACCTATAGCCCCCGGAATGAAATATAAACATTATGCGCCAGATACGCCAATAACGATTGTATACGGCGTTCATCAACAACCATCCTCATGTAAAGATTGGAGTGATGTTGCGTTTATATTCCCGAAAGATAAATGTAAATATATTCCAAAAAACGCAACTTTCATTCCACTGTGTGAAAATGAAAGAGATATTAAAGGGGCAAACCATAATTTGTATCAAATATTGCACGATATAGACAAAAATAAAAAGATAAAAGAAGCTTATATATTTGGATTTGAAAATAGTGGCGAAGCAGTTGCTATTATGAATCGAATGCAAAAGGCGGCAAACTTTACCGTCGTTAAAGGAGAAAAATTATGAAAATCGTTTTTGTTTGTACTGGTAATACTTGTAGAAGTCCAATGGCAGAAAGTATTGCAAAAGCTAAAATACCTGACATCGAAGTTGCTTCGCGTGGTTTATTTGCATTAGATGGCGCACCTACCTCAGAACATACGCGTGCTATCTTAAAAGAAAAACAATTGCCAATACCTGACAATGCGCAACAATTCACTGAGATGGACATGCATGCAGATCTTATTTTGACAATGTCAAGGAGTCATAGAGATGCGATTAAACAAACGTATGGCGTAAATACACATATATTTACTTTAAGTGAATATGTATTGCATGGTGATGATGTTTCTGACCCATTTGGAGGAACTAAATCAGATTATATTGAAATTTATAATGAATTAAATTCATTGATTGAAAAATTAAAAAATAAAATATTAGAGTAAATAAATATGTGAAATTAGTATGAGTAAGTCATTAAATACGTTATAATAATTACGTGTAGCAAATGTGCTAGCAATTAAATTTGCCAGATTGGACTTATGTATTTTGGCTTACTTTTTTATCAAAATAAATAAGGGGTGTTTAATATGGAAGATTTAAGAGCATTGTTAGATGAACTAAAGTCTAAATCTTTCTTTAAAAAGGATGAGCTTTGTATTGTAGGTTGTTCTACTTCAGAAGTGATTGGCGAACGCATAGGTAGCGTCGGTTCAATGGAAGTAGCTAAAGATATATTTGAAGCATTAAAAGAGATTGAAACGGAAACAGGCGTTTCTTTTGTATTTCAAGGCTGTGAACATATCAATAGAGCAATTACGATTGAAAAAGCTAACTTCGACCCCGCAACGATGGAAGAAGTAACCGTTGTACCCGATGTCCATGCTGGAGGTAGTTTAGCTACGTATGCATATCAGCATATGGAAGCGCCTATGGTGGTTGAAACTATAACTGTTCCGAAAGGTATAGATATTGGTCAAACATTAATTGGTATGCATATCAAACATGTAGCAATACCCGAACGTACAAGCGTGAAGCAAATTGGCGAAGCAATTGTTACAATCGCTTCTTCAAGACCTAAAAAAATTGGTGGCGAAAGAGCAAAATACAACTAATACAGAAACGAGGGTTTACTAATGTCATTTATTAAAGATCAAGATAAAGAAATTTATGAAGTGATTCAAAACGAGTTCAACCGTCAAAATAACAATATAGAGTTAATTGCGTCAGAAAACTTTGTGTCGGAAGCAGTTATGGAAGCTCAAGGTTCAGTATTAACTAATAAGTATGCTGAAGGTTATCCGAACAGAAGATATTACGGTGGTTGTGAATATGTCGATGTATCTGAAACATTAGCTATTGAGAGAGCAAAGCAATTATTTGGTGCAGAACATGTTAACGTTCAACCACATTCTGGTTCACAAGCAAATATGGCTGTTTATCTCGTGGCATTAGAACACGGAGATACTGTATTAGGTATGAATTTAAGTCATGGTGGGCACTTAACTCATGGTGCGCCAGTAAACTTTAGTGGTCAATTTTATAACTTTGTCGAATATGGTGTCGACAAAGAAAGCGAACAAATAGACTATGACGAAGTATTAAAAGTAGCAAAAGCGCACCAACCTAAGTTAATCGTTGCTGGGGCTTCTGCATACTCAAAAACAATAGACTTCAAACGTTTTAGAGAAATTGCTGATGAAGTAGGCGCTAAATTGATGGTAGATATGGCTCATATCGCTGGATTAGTCGCTGCAGGCTTACACCCAAGTCCAGTAGAATATGCTGATTTTGTAACTACAACAACACATAAAACATTACGTGGCCCTCGTGGTGGAATGATTTTATGTAAAGAAGAATACAAAAAGCAAATTGACAAAACAATCTTCCCAGGCATTCAAGGTGGCCCTTTAGAACATGTTATTGCTGCCAAAGCAGTAGCGTTCGGTGAAGCACTACAAGATGATTTTAAAACATATCAGCAACAAGTTATTAAAAATGCAAAAGTATTAGCTGATACACTAAATAAAGAAGGATTTAGAGTAGTATCTGGCGGTACTGATAATCACCTAGTATGCGTAGATGTAAAAGGATCAGTCAATATTACTGGTAAAGTAGCAGAAGAAGCCCTTGACTCAATAGGTATTACTTGTAATAAAAATACAATACCATTTGATCAAGAAAAACCTTTTGTAACAAGTGGTTTAAGACTTGGTACACCAGCAGCTACTACACGTGGTTTTGATGAAGCGGCATTTGAAGAAGTAGCTAAAATTATAAGCTTAGTGTTAAAAGATCCTGAAAACGAAACAACATTAAAAGAAGGACAAGAAAGAGTTAAAGCATTAACTACGAAACATCCTTTATATAATTAAATTGGAGGAAGTAATTATGGGCAACGTACATGTTTTTGATCACCCACTTATTCAACACAAATTAAGTTACATTAGAGATGTACATACAGGTACAAAAGAATTTAGAGAACTCGTAGATGAAGTAGGCATGTTAATGGCTTACGAAGTGACTAGAAATCTAGAGTTACAAGATGTAGAAATTGAAACGCCTGTTACTAAAATGATAGCTAAGCGTTTAACTGGTAAAAAATTAGCATTTATTCCCATTTTAAGAGCAGGTCTTGGCATGACACAAGGTATCTTAAATCTTGTGCCGGCAGCAAGAATAGGTCATGTTGGCTTATACAGAGATCCTGAAACGCTAGAAGCAGTTGAGTATTTTGTGAAATTACCACAAGATATTGAAGAAAGAGAAATTGTCGTAGTTGATCCAATGCTAGCGACTGGTGCTTCCGCAATTGAAGCGATTAATTCACTTAAAAAACGTGGCGCCAAGCATATCAGATTTATGTGTCTAATTGCAGCACCAGAAGGTGTAGAAAAATTACAAGAAGCACATGAAGATGTCGATATCTATATCGCAGCATTAGATGAGAAATTAGATGACCATGCTTATATTACACCTGGATTAGGTGACGCTGGTGACCGTTTATTCGGTACAAAATAGTTTGACCCAGGAGTGGAGTAGTATGAAAAAAGTTATGACTGTATTCGGGACACGGCCTGAAGCTATAAAGATGGCACCACTCGTTTTAGAATTGGAGAGAGACGCTGAATTACAACCAATCGTTGTAGTGACGGCACAACATAGAGAAATGTTAGATTCTGTGTTGAAAAGCTTTGACATCACACCTGATTATGATTTGAACATTATGAAGCAGGGACAATCATTGTCTGATATAACTTCACGCATACTCGTACGATTAGAGGATGTTATAAAAGAAGCGAAACCAGATATGATACTTGTTCATGGTGATACCATGAGTACATTTGCTGGAAGTCTTGCAGCATTATATAATCAAGTCCCAATCGGGCATGTCGAAGCTGGTTTGCGAACTTGGAATAAATATGCTCCATTTCCTGAAGAAATGAATAGACAAATGGTAGGAGTAATGTCCGATTTAAACTTTGCTCCTACCAATAATGCTGCAAATAATTTGATTGCTGAAAACAAACCAGAAGACTCAATTGTCGTAACAGGTAATACTGCTATTGATGCAATGAAAACGACAATTCATAATGGTTATCAATCAGAAATTATAGCCAAGCACAAAGATAAACGAATTATTCTACTCACTGCGCATAGACGAGAAAATATTGGGGAACCAATGGCACATATTTTCAAAGCAGTACGAGATATCGTCGAAGCATACGAGGATGTTGTTGTCGTTTACCCAATACATAAAAACCCTAAAGTAAGAGAAATTGCAGATTATTATTTATCAAATCACACAAGAATTGAGCTTGTAGAACCCTTAGAAGTTGTTGATTTTCATAATTTTGCACATCAGTCTTATTTAATTTTAACTGATTCTGGTGGTGTACAAGAAGAAGCGCCTTCTTTAGGTAAACCAGTACTCGTTTTGAGGGATGTTACAGAAAGACCAGAAGGTGTAGCGGCAGGTACATTAAAAATTGTAGGCACAAATGAAAAGAATATATTCGCAGCAACAAAAGAACTATTAGATAACGAAAATTTGTATGAGATCATGAGTACAGCTCAAAATCCATATGGAGACGGCAATGCATCATATAGAATTTGTCAAAATATTAAATATTTTTTTGGTTTAATTGATAAAAAACCTTCTTCTTTCAAATAATTTTTGTATTTATGTGTCATTTTTGTGACATTCTTGTAAAAAATTGAATTACAATTTGAATAGAATTGACACGTAAAGTACCCTATATTATTATTAAAATTGTATGATTGGAATGGTTTTCATATAAGAAAGATAAGGTGAAGCGAGGCACTGAAATGAAACGTTTCAACATCATTTTTAAACAGTACATGCAATACTATATATATTGTATTATTGTACTTGTAATTGTGTTTATTTTCACATACTCTGCATTTATATTAGGTCTTATAATTGGAATGATCGGTTCGCTAATCAATACTTTTACTTTTGAATATTATTTGGCGGAAGCAAAAGAAAAGGATAACATACATATTTCAACGGGCAACATTTGGAGATATTTGGTTGTGATATTAGCTTGTACGACATGGTATTTTTATAAGGACCATATAAACATTTTTGGAGTAGTTGTTGGTTTAATGATTTCTTATGTTTTAATTGTTTTCAAACCATTTTTACACAAGAAATAAATTTTATAATGAAAGAGGTGAGAAAGCATGGATCATAAAGACCCTCTAGTCAGTTGGAATGTGTTCGGTCTAGACATCGTGTTTAATCTATCATCGATTATGATGATGTTGATTACGGCGTTTATTGTTTTTGTAATAGCTATTATTTGTACACGTAACCTCAAGAAACATCCAACAGGCAAACAAAACTTTATCGAGTGGGTTTTTGATTTCGTAAGAGGGATTATCGAAAGTAACATGGCTTGGTCAAAAGGCGGTCAGTTCCATTTCTTAGCCGTTACATTAATCTTTTTCATATTTGTTAGTAATATGCTCGGTTTACCGTTCCAATTAATTTCGGGACACACCCTGTGGTGGAAATCTCCCACAGCCGATCCAACTGTGACATTAACATTATCAACGCTTATAATATTATTAACACATTATTATGGGGTTAAAATGGTTGGCACTAAAGGGTATTTTCAAAATTATACAAAGCCGATATTCCTATTGCCTATCAATGTGTTTGAAGAGTTCACTTCAACATTGACACTAGGACTACGACTTTACGGAAATATTTTTGCAGGTGAATTATTACTAGGATTATTAGCAGGTTTAGTATTCGACTTCCCAGCATGGGGTTGGTTAATTGGATTACCTGGCCTAATCGTATGGCAAGGGTTCTCAATTTTTATTGGTACGATTCAGGCATATATATTTGTAATGCTTTCAATGGTATATATGTCACATAAAGTACAAAAGAGTCATTAAATTAAAAAATAAAAAGAACAAATTAGGAGGATTTTTAAATGAATTTAATCGCAGCAGCAATCGCAATCGGCTTATCAGCACTTGGTGCAGGTATTGGTAATGGTCTTATCGTTTCAAGAACAGTAGAAGGTGTCGCTCGTCAACCAGAAGCACGTGGTCAATTAATGGGTATTATGTTTATCGGTATCGGATTAGTTGAGGCGCTACCAATTATAGGTGTAGTTATCGCTTTCATGTCACTATAAGTAAACTAGTCTTTATGGCGAAGTCTTCTAGGCTCTCGCCGTTCGTTTTTATCAAAATACCTTATGATTATACTGGATGAAAGGAGTGTCTATGAAAGTGACTGCTACGACTAATATGTTCGTTCTAGGTGCGGCTAGTGGCGGTGGTGTACAATGGGGGACAATCATTGTTACGATTGCTACATTCGCCATATTACTCTTACTTTTGAAAAAGTTTGCATGGGGCCCACTTAAAGAAGTAATGGACAAACGTGAACGCGATATCAATAAAGATATCGACGATGCTGAACAAGCTAAATTAAATGCTCAAAAATTAGAAGCACAAAACAAACAAACACTAAAAGAAACACAAGAAGAGGTTCATAAGATTTTAGAAGAATCTAAAATACAAGCCCGTAAACAACACGAAGAAATTATTCATGAAGCCAATATTAGAGCTAATGGCATGATTGAAACAGCACAAAATGAAATTAATAGTGAAAAAGAACGCGCACTTGCAGATATTAATAATCAGGTTTCTGAGCTTTCCGTACTCATTGCTTCAAAAGTACTGCAAAAAGAAATTTCAGAAAAAGATCAAAAAGAATTAGTTGAAAAGTACATTAAAGAGGCAGGCGATAAATAATGGCTAATGTAGCAAAAAAATATGCAAAAGCGTTATTTGATACTGCTAAAGAAAAAGCGTTACTTGATCAAATGTATGAAGAGTTTTCAACAATTGACGAAGCAGTGCGACCTGAAGTAGGAAAATTAAAAGAATTAGATACAGACCCACAAAAAGATGTAGCACAACGCCAACGTTTTGTTGCTATTATTTTTGGACACGCACATCAATATTTACAAAATATGTTTATGGTGCTTGCAAGTAATCGTCACCTTACATATACACATGAAATATTCTTAGCTTTTGAAACTTTATATAATGCGTATCACAATCAAGACTTTGCGATTATTGAATCGGTGTATGAACTATCTGAGGATGAAATAGCAAGTATTGATTCAATTATTAGATCGCGCACAAAACTATCAAAACTAATGATTACAAATGAAATAAATCCAGATCTTATCGGTGGTATCCGAGTTAAAGTTGGTACGAAAGTGATGGATGCAAGTATTAAAAATGATCTTGCCAAACTTGAAAAGCAATTTATTAGAGTGAAATAAAAATCGAAGGAGTGACATAGATGGCCATTAAAGCTGAAGAAATCAGTGCATTACTTCGCTCACAAATAGAAAATTATGAGTCAGAAATGGCTGTTACTGATGTAGGTACAGTTCTGCAAATTGGTGATGGTATCGCTTTAATCCACGGATTAAATGACGTTATGGCTGGTGAGCTTATTGAATTTAATAACGGCGTTCTAGGTTTAGCACAAAACTTAGAAGAATCCAATGTCGGTGTAGTAATTTTAGGACCTTACACGGATATTAAAGAGGGAGACGAAGTAAAACGAACTGGACGTATCATGGAAGTTCCAGTTGGTGAGGAGTTACTTGGTCGTGTCGTTAACCCATTAGGACAAGCAATTGATGGTCAAGGACCAGTCAATACTACAAAAACACGTCCTGTAGAGAAGAAAGCAACTGGTGTAATGGATCGTAAATCTGTAGATGAACCATTACAAACTGGTATAAAAGCAATTGACGCGCTTGTACCAATCGGCCGTGGACAGCGTGAATTAATCATCGGAGACCGTCAAACAGGTAAAACGACGGTTGCCATTGATACGATTTTGAACCAAAGAGATCAAGATACGATCTGTATATACGTTGCTATCGGACAAAAAGATTCAACTGTACGTGCAAATGTTGAAAAATTACGTCAAGAAGGTGCATTAGATTATACAATTATTGTTTCTGCTTCAGCAGCAGATCCAGCGCCTATGCTTTATATCGCGCCATATTCTGGTGTAGCAATGGCTGAAGAATTCATGTTTGCTGGCAAAGATGTTTTAATCGTTTATGATGATTTAACAAAACAAGCAGCAGCTTATCGTGAACTATCATTATTATTACGTAGACCTCCAGGCCGTGAAGCTTATCCTGGTGATGTATTCTACTTACATAGTAGATTATTAGAGAGAGCGGCTAAACTAAATGATGATTTAGGTGGCGGTTCAATCACAGCATTACCTATTATTGAGACACAAGCAGGCGACATTGCCGCTTACGTTCCGACAAACGTAATTTCTATTACTGATGGACAAATATTCTTGCAATCTGACTTGTTCTTCTCTGGTGTAAGACCAGCGATTAATGCAGGTCAATCAGTATCACGTGTCGGTGGTTCTGCGCAAATTAAAGCAATGAAAAAGGTTGCTGGAACTTTACGTCTAGATTTAGCATCATATCGTGAATTAGAATCATTCGCGCAATTTGGATCTGATTTAGATGAATTTACTGCTAAAAAATTAGAACGTGGTAAACGTACAGTTGAAATATTAAAACAAGATAAAAACAAACCACTACCTGTAGAAAATCAAGTTTTAATTATTTATGCTTTAACAAAAGGACATTTGGATGATATCCCTGTAGTTGATATCACACGTTTTGAAGACGAGTTGAATCAATGGGCTAAATCGAATGCATCTGATTTATTAAATGAAATCAAAACGACGGGTGCTTTACCTAATGATGAATCATTTGAATCAGCGATTAATGAATTCAAGAAGAGTTTTAGCAAATCAGAAGAAGCATAATAGTTAATGTAGATAAAAGGTGGTGAGATAATGGCATCTCTTAAAGAAATCGATACACGAATAAAATCAACAAAAAAGATGAAACAGATTACGAAAGCAATGAACATGGTTTCTAGTTCGAAATTGCGTCGTGCTGAAAAAAATACGAATCAGTTCAGACCATATATGGTTAAAATGCAAGATGCAATTACAGCTGTTGCTGGAGCGGACAAAAATTCACATCACCCAATGTTACAACAACGAGAAGTGAAGAAAAGTGGTTATATCGTAATTACTAGTGACCAAGGCCTTGCGGGTGCATACAATGCGAATGTGTTGAAACATCTAATGAAAGATATTGAACGCAAACATAGTAGTAGTGATGAATATTCCATCTTAGTTTTAGGCCAAACAGGTGTTGATTTTCTTAAAAATAAAGGATATGACATTCATGATTCTTTAACAGAAGTTCCTGATCAACCTTCATTTAAAGAGATACAAGCAATTGCTAAAAAAGCAATAGATTTGTATAACGATGAGATTGTGGATGAGGTGAAAATTTATTACAGTCATTTCGTCAGTGTTTTAGAAAATACACCGTCGATGAAAACTGTGCTTCCATTGTCTCCAGAAGATTCAAGCTTAGGGCATGGTCAAATGTCTTCATATGAATTTGAACCAGACAAAGAAGCAATTTTAAGTGTCATTTTACCTCAATATGTTGAAAGTTTAATATATGGAACGATTTTAGATGCAAAAGCAAGTGAACATGCAACACGTATGACGGCTATGAAAAATGCATCTGATAATGCGACAGATATCATTGATGATTTATCTATCGAATATAACAGAGCGAGACAAGCAGCAATCACTCAACAAATTACTGAAATTGTTGGTGGCGCAGTTGCACTTGAATAATGATTAAAGGAGGAAAATAGCATGGGATTAGGCCGTGTAACACAAGTTATGGGTCCAGTAATTGATGTTCGCTTTGAGCACAATGAAGTTCCAGAAATTAATAATGCCTTAGTTCTCGATATAGAAAGAGAAGAAGGTACTGTTGAATTAACGTTAGAAGTTGCATTACAACTTGGCGATGACGTAGTACGTACAATCGCAATGGATTCAACTGATGGTGTTAAACGTGGTACAGAAGTAAGAGACAGCGGAAACAGCATTAGCGTTCCAGTTGGTAATGAAACGTTAGGTAGAGTGTTTAATGTATTAGGTGATACGATAGACTTAGATGAAGACATAGATGACTCAGTACGTCGTGATCCAATTCATAGAGAAGCACCTGCATTTGATCAATTATCTACGAAAGTTGAAATATTAGAAACAGGTATCAAAGTTATTGATTTATTAGCACCTTATATTAAAGGTGGTAAAGTTGGATTATTCGGCGGTGCAGGTGTTGGTAAAACTGTATTAATCCAAGAATTGATCAATAATATCGCTCAAGAACACGGTGGTATATCAGTGTTCGCTGGTGTAGGTGAACGTACTCGTGAAGGTAATGACCTATACTTTGAAATGAGTGATAGTGGTGTTATTAAAAAGACAGCGATGGTTTTTGGACAAATGAACGAACCACCTGGTGCTCGTATGCGTGTAGCACTTTCTGGTTTAACTATGGCTGAGTATTTCCGTGATGAACAAGGACAAGATGTTCTACTATTCATCGATAACATCTTTAGATTTACGCAAGCCGGTTCAGAAGTTTCTGCACTATTAGGACGTATGCCTTCAGCCGTTGGTTATCAACCTACATTAGCAACGGAAATGGGACAATTACAAGAACGTATTACTTCTACAACTAAAGGATCTGTAACGTCAATTCAAGCAGTATTCGTGCCAGCCGATGATTATACCGACCCAGCACCAGCTGCAGTATTTGCGCACTTAGATTCAACTACAAACTTAGAGCGTAAATTAACTGAAATGGGTATTTATCCTGCAGTTGACCCATTAGCATCTACTTCTAGAGCCCTTGATCCATCAATTGTTGGTCAAGAACATTATGAAGTAGCACGTGAGGTACAATCTACTTTACAAAAATATAGAGAATTACAAGATATTATTGCTATTTTAGGTATGGATGAACTTTCGGAAGAGGATAAACAAACTGTAGAACGTGCGCGTCGTATTCAGTTCTTCTTATCTCAAAACTTCCACGTAGCTGAACAATTTACTGGGCAAAAAGGATCTTATGTGTCTGTTCAAAAAACAGTAGAAGGCTTCAAAGCAATATTAAATGGTGATTACGATCATATTCCAGAAGATGCATTCCGTCTAGTTGGAAGCATGGATGAAGTAATTGAAAAAGCTAAAGATATGGGTGTTGAAGTTTAAAATTAGGAGGTATGGATAATGAATACATTAAGCCTAAATATTGTCACTCCTAATGGTTCTGTTTACGACCGAGAAGATGTCACTCTGGCAGTTTTACAAACTACTGCTGGAGAAATCGGTGTCATGTATGGACATATTCCAACAGTTGCAGCACTTGAAATTGGCTATGCCAAAATTAATTTTGACGGTGGTTCAGAATATATTGCAGTGAGTGAAGGTTTTGTTGAAGTAAGACAAGATAAATTATCAATCATTGTTCAAACTGCAGAGCCTGCGAATGAAATTGATGTTGCTAGAGCAGAATTAGCTAAGTCAAGAGCAGAATCTCATTTAAACAATGAAGAAGATAGCAGTGACATAAATAGAGCCAAACGCGCATTAGATCGTGCTAATAACCGTCTTCGTGTCGCTCAATTACAATAATGAATAAAAGATATACTATGACGAATATCTAAAAAAGTCGACAAAGTTTTTACTTTGTCGACTTTTTCTTTTCTAATTAAACATGTCAAAATTAAATTTTTAGCGTTAATTTAGCAATGAAACATTAATTCAAAATATGGATTATAGTAACTTTCTTAAATCACAAGTGAATTATAATAATGTACTAAAGATTTAAGAGTGTAGTATGAATAAAAAAGTAAAAGTTTTACTTTCACATATACTTTTAATCGTTTAGAAGTAAAGTAAGTAAAAATATTTAATTTTAATAGTTATGCATACATGATATATATAATGGGAAAATAATATTAAATTGACGCTTATTATTTAAAAGTCAGTAATCTAATTATTAAGTATCTTTTGTTTAGTGTTTCGTGTAAAATATATAAATAGTGTTTATCAAGGAGAATGGCTTATGGAATATTTAGGACAATTTTCAATTGTACATCTCATACTACATGTCCTTTGTATTTGTATTGCTTATTGGGCATTGAATGCAGTGAGATTAGAGCAATTTTTTAAAAAAGGTTTTCCAGTACAAGTTCAAATTTGTATGATATTTTTAGCAATATTAATTGGAACTTCGGTCAGTAATTTTATTGTAGATTTATTACAATTTTCTACACAAATAAAATATTTGGTACAATAATTCAAATAATTGTATATTACGTATGATTATCGATATAATTTAATAGTAAGTTTGAATAAAAATTTTAGGCAATATATAAGTAGTTAAGTGGAGGATTTAAGATGGATAAGATAGAAATTAATGGTGGTAAAAAATTAACTGGTGAAGTGAAAGTTTCGGGTGCAAAAAACGCAGTATTACCAGTATTAACAGCATCACTATTAGCATCAAAAGGCGTGAGCGAATTAAAAAATGTACCAGCACTTAGTGATGTAGAAACAATTAATAATGTAATATCTACATTAAATGCTGAGGTCTCTTATAATAAAGAACAAGAAGAAGTTACAGTAGATGCAACAAAACAATTAAATGAAGAAGCACCATATGAATATGTAAGTAAAATGAGAGCAAGTATACTTGTAATGGGACCTTTACTAGCACGATTAGGTCATGCCAAAGTTGCTTTACCGGGTGGTTGTGCAATTGGTTCAAGACCGATAGAACAGCATATTAAAGGTTTTGAAGAACTAGGTGCTGAAATCCATATGGATGGTGGTTTTATATACGCAAACACTACTAACGGATTGAAAGGTACAACGATTCACTTAGATTTTCCAAGCGTAGGTGCGACTCAAAATATTATCATGGCTGCTTCATTAGCTGAAGGTAAAACTGTTTTAGAAAACGTCGCACGTGAACCAGAAATTGTTGATTTAGCAAATTATATTAATGAAATGGGCGGAAATGTGTTAGGTGCTGGTACTGACACCATTACGATTGAAGGTGTTGAAGCCTTGTATGGCGTCGAGCATTCAATTATACCTGATAGAATTGAAGCAGGTACATTATTAATTGCAGGTGCAATTACAAGAGGAAATGTTTTAGTTAACGGTGCAATCAAAGAACATATGACGAGTCTAGTTTATAAATTAGAAGAAATGGGAGTTAATCTAGAATACCTTGATGATGCTATTCGTGTAAGTGCTGAAAACGAATTGAAACCGGTAGATATCAAAACACTTCCACATCCTGGTTTTCCTACAGACATGCAATCACAAATGATGGCGTTATTATTAACTGCAAATGGACATAAAGTAGTAACGGAAACTGTGTTTGAAAATCGATTCATGCATGTCGGTGAATTTAAAAGAATGAATGCTAAAATCACTGTTGAAGGAAGAAGTGCAAAAATTGAAGGTAAAAGTCAACTTCAAGGCGCTCAAGTAAAAGCAACGGATTTACGTGCAGCAGCAGCACTTATTTTAGCGGGACTAGTAGCTGAAGGAACAACATATGTTACTGAACTAAAGCATTTAGACAGAGGGTATGTTGATTTGCATGGTAAATTAAAGGCATTAGGTGCTGACATCAAAAGAATACAAGATTAATGTTATAATATATTATATTAATAAATTGGAAACAGAGAGAAGTAAAGTTGGAGGAAGCAAATTATGGAAACAATTTTTGACTACAACCAAATAAAAGAGATTATTCCACATAGGCAACCATTTTTATTGATTGATCGTGTTGTAGAATACGATGAAGGTCAACGATGTGTAGCAATTAAACAAGTTTCAGGTAATGAACCATTCTTTCAAGGTCATTTTCCAGAATATGCAGTAATGCCTGGCGTATTAATTACTGAAGCTTTAGCACAAACAGGTGCAGTCGCTATGCTAAATAGCGAAGCAAACAAGGGAAAACTTGCACTATTTGCTGGTATCGATAAATGTCGTTTTAAAAAACAAGTAACACCTGGAGATACTTTGCGCTTAGAAGTTGAAATCACGAAGCTCAGAGGCCCTATTGGTAAAGGTAGTGCTAAGGCAACAGTAGATGGACAGTTAGCATGTAGTTGTGAGTTAACATTTGCTTTACAAGACAAATAATAAAAAAATAGTGTTACAGACTGTTTAAAACGGGCTGTAACACTATTTTTTATTTATCTACTTTTTCATCCTTCAGTCTTGGTTTAGATTGCATCATTCTATTAAAGGATTTCTTCAAGTCTTCACCAGATAAACCTTCATCTATTAATTGTTCTAACAAACTTTCAGCATAAACTTGTCTTAATGTGTAAATGTGACATTCACAAACAACAGAAATTGTATTTTCTAATTGAATGATATGTTTAATGGTTGCATCAAATAAAGCTGGATCGTTAGCAGGTCTAGTGATAACGACACGTATGTCTAATAATGTTTCGTTATCCATATATGTTTTCATAGTTTCATAATGATAATCTGAAATGACGATTTCAAGCAACCAGCCAGTGCCACTGTTTTCCTTATTGATGATGACACCATCTTCTAATTCGTACTCAGTTAAGCCACCATTTTCTGATACGATTTGAAATCGAACGGCTTTAAATGTTTTCATCGTCTCACATCCATTTAATTAATTTAAACTCTACATAAAATGTATTTATATTATCATTATAACGTAATTTTCTATGATAAAGGTGAAAAAAGTAGAATTTTGTAGTCATTTACTTTTTGAAATTATAAAAACTGTATTTTGACGGAATCATGTGAATTTTTTATGATTTACTTATAGAGGAGGTGACATATGATTAACAGTATTGTCATTGTAGGGAGACTAACAAAGGACCCTAAAATTTATGAGAAGGAAGGTAATAAACTAGCTACATTTTGCGTAGCCGTCTCAAGAAATTATAAAGATAAAAATCAAAAAGTTATTTGTGATTATTTATTTTGTAAGGCATTCGGAAAAATTGCTAATAATGTCGAAAAATATATCAATCAAGGTTCATTGGTTGGTATAACTGGACAAATGCAATCGAGAAAATTTGAAAAAGAAGGACAGATGCATTTTGTATCAGAAATTTTTATTGAAACTATTAAATTTATGTCCCCACGTTCTAAAAATGAAGATGAAACACTTTTTGATCCACTTCCAATAGATCAAAACCCAGATCTTATAAGTCAATTTGATTTTGAAGAAAACGAAATTTATGAAATTGTATAATATTTCAAGCACTCCCAACTCCCCGTTAATTTAACCCATCAAATCTAATATATTTAATCCTACTATTTAATTATACTTCTATCAGGCTATTCTTATTGTCTATTAAATTAACAATAGACAATAGGAATAGCTAAAATACATACTTTATAGGAAAATGTACTTTTATAAGAAGGTAGAAATTTATCTCGAAATAATACAGAATAATCTGATAAATTACAATTTTATTACACTCACTATATTTGTTAAATAGTCACATAAACTTTCATAGCAGTTTTCAACATAGTTGATGATGCTTATATTCTATTTTATAAATGTAATCACCATGTAAAGAAAAGGTGTACTTTTTTATTTGGCTGTAACCTACTACTGTTTTTAAGATGTTATAGTTGTACTTGCAAATTAATCATAACGAAAAAAATTATTTACCTTATAGGAGGAATTTTTAAAAATGAAAAAAACAGTATTAGCTTCAACATTAGCAGTAGGCTTAGGCGTAACAGGATTTGCAGCAGGAAACTCAGCAGACGCAGCTGAACAAGGTGTTGACAAAGCAGAATTAGCAAACTTAGCACAATCTAATCCAGAACAATTAAATGCATCACCTGTACAAGAGGGTGCATATAACTATAACTTTAATTATAATGGTACAAATTATAATTTTGAATCAGATGGCCAAACATGGTCATGGAGTTTTGGTGGAGGTTCTAGTGAAGATGTATCATCAGAACAAACAACTTCTGTTGAACAACCTCAACAAGCACAAACTGAACAACCAGCACAAGAAGTACAAACTGAGCAACCAGCTCAACAAGCTGCTCCACAAACTGAACAAACACAACAACCACAACAAGAAGCAACTACAAAAGCTTCAACTCAATCATCAAGCTCAAATGAAGCTTCAACTAGCTCATCAGGTGTGAATGCACACTTACAACAAATTGCACAACGTGAATCAGGTGGCGATATTCATGCTACAAACCCATCATCAGGTGCTTCAGGTAAGTTCCAATTCTTACAAAGTACATGGGATTCAGTAGCTCCAGCTGAATATCAAGGTCAACCAGCTGCTAACGCACCAGAAGCAGTTCAAGATGCAGCAGCTCAAAAATTATATGATGAAGTAGGCCCTTCACAATGGGTTACAGCATAATATAACAAAATACAATAAAGTTTATTTTTGGAAAAGCTGAGACAATTTAATTGTCTCAGCTTTTTATTGTTATATTAAGTTAGTGGTAATTATGCATGAACGATAGCCAAAGTCCTGCATATTTTTTCTTATAAATAATGTGCATCTAGAGTATATAAAGCTAATTATAAGTACATTTAACTTAGTTGATAACTGTTGGGAGTACAATCATATTAAAGGTTTTTGTATTACTAGAAGGTTTATATAAACCATTTTATTGCAATAGTTGATGTACTTTGATATGTTTTATATAAATACATAATAAAGAAACTACTAGGGGAGCCTTATGGCTGAGATGAGAAATTCAGACCCTTATAACCTGATTTGGTTAAGACCAACGTAGGAAAGTAGCATTCATTAATATTTGGGAAATTGCTCTAATATATATTAATAAACTACATTCCTACGTGGGATGTAGTTTTTTTAATTAGGAGGGTTAAATTTGTTATTTTCACAGGAATTAAAAAAAGCTTCACAACCAATTATTGAGGATATCTATAATGATCCATTTATCCAAGAAATGTTGCATGGTACGATTTCTGAAGAGGCTTTGAAATTTTATTTGAGAGCAGATGCTTCTTATTTAAAAGAATTTGCAAATATATATGCATTGTTAATACCAAAAATGAGTAGATTGGAAGAGGTTCAATTTTTAGTAGAACAAATACAATTTATAGTTGATGGTGAAGTAGAAGCACACGAAATCTTAGCAACATATGTACAACAAAACTATAGTGAAATCGTTCAAGAAAAAGTTTGGCCACCAAGTGGAGATCATTATATCAAACATATGTATTTCAATGCCTATTCAAAAGAAAATGCTGCATATACAATTGCAGCAATGGCACCTTGTCCATATGTGTATCAAGTGATTGCTAAAGAAGCGTTGAAAGACAGTGAATTAAATAAAGACTCAATTTTATCAAAATGATTTGAATTTTATAGTACGGAAATGGATGAATTGGTAAATATTTTTGATGAACTAATGGACCGATTAACACAAAATCTTGCAGTTGAAGAAAAAGAAGCAATAAAATCTTGTTTCTTGCAAAGTACGATACATGAACGAAATTTCTTTAATATGGCATATATACAAGAAAATTGGTTATACGGAGGTCAAAATAATGAATAAACCTAAGATTGCGTTAACGATTGCTGGAACAGATCCTACCGGTGGTGCAGGTGTCATGGCAGATTTAAAATCATTCCATGCATGTGGTGTATATGGTATGGCTGCAATAACAAGCATTGTGGCTCAAAATACTAAAGGCGTACAACATATTCATAATCTAGATTCACATTGGTTAGAAGAGCAAATGGAAAGTGTATTTTCAGATGAACTACCACATGCTTTGAAAACTGGGATGATTGCATCTAGAGAAATGATGGAGATTATTCAAATGTATTTAAAAAAATACGACAATATTCCATATGTTATCGATCCAGTTATGTTAGCAAAAAGTGGTGATTCTTTGATGGATGATGATGCTAAAGCAAACTTACAAAATATTTTATTGCCTTACGCTACAATAGCGACGCCTAACTTACCAGAAGCTGAAGAAATTACAGGTATTACAATTAATGACCAACAGTCGATTTATCAAGCTGGCAATATATTTATCAATGAAATTGGTAGCAAGGGTGTTGTTATAAAAGGGGGACATTCAAGTGATAAAAATACAGCTATAGACTATTTATTTACACAAGATGATGTGTTTACCTTTGAAGAACCTAGATATGATACAAAACATACACATGGTACAGGATGTACTTTTTCAGCTGTTATTACTTCAGAGTTAGCAAAAGGTAAATCGATGTTCGATGCAGTTCAAAAAGCGAAGAAATTTATTTCACTTAGTATTAAACATACACCAGAAATTGGTTTAGGTAGAGGTCCAGTAAACCATTTTGCATATATGAAGGAAGTTGGTTTAGATGATGAATAATTTAGAAAAATTAAGGGCGGATCAACCGCTTGTCATTTGTTATACAAATGATGTAGTTAAAAATTTTACTGCAAATGGTTTGTTAAGTCTTGGTGCTAGTCCAGCAATGAGTGAGGCGCCTGAAGAAGCACATGATATGCTGACAGCTGCAAACGCTTTGTTAATAAATATTGGTACGTTAACAAAAGAAAGAGAACAAGATATTTTAAACATCGCTAAAACAGCGAATCATCTTGGCAAACCGATTATATTTGATCCTGTTGCTGTAGGTGCTTCACAATACCGCAAAGATTTTTGCAAAAAGTTTCTCAATGAAATAAAAGTTACTGTTATTAAAGGAAATGCTTCTGAAATTTTAACGTTAATTAATAGCGATACTAAAATGAAGGGAACTGACGGCGATAGTAGTTTAGATTCAGTATCAATTGCAAAAGAAGCACGCAAACACTTTAATACGTCGATTGTCATAACTGGCAAAGAGGATATTATTGCTCAGAATGAACGCATATTTAAACTATCTAACGGATCTCCATTGTTGGCAAGAATAACTGGTGCTGGTTGCTTATTAGGAGCAATAGTAGCAAGTTTTGTTGACTCAGAAACTCCTTCTATAAATGCGTTAATAGAAGCGGTCTCTCTATATAATATCGCTGCAGAAAAAGCTGAACAAATTTCAGCAGGACCTGGTAGTTTTAAAGTAGAATTGTTAAATGCATTGTATAATATGACCTTTGAAACTGATATACAATATCAAAATAAGCAAGAGGTGTAACTATGTTTAACAAAGCGTATTTAAAGCTATATTTTATTTGTGGTACACAAGATATACCAAAACAAACATCAATCATAGATGTTGTGACTGAAGCTTTAGAATCAGGAATTACAATGTTCCAATTTCGAGAAAAAGGGGACGGTTCATTAACAGGAAATGCCAAAATTGAACTTGCACAAAAATTATTATCTTTATGTAAAAGTTATCATGTTCCTTTTATTGTTAATGATGATGTAGACTTAGCAAAAGCAATAGATGCTGATGGAATACATGTAGGACAAAATGATGCCAATATTGATGCATTCGCCAGTACATTTAGTAATAAAATAATAGGTCTTAGTGTAAGTGATTTAGAAGAATATCAAGTATCGGACTTAACCAATGTTGATTATATCGGTGTTGGACCGATGTATCATACGGGCTCAAAATCAGATGCTAAAGCTCCAGTGGGCCCAGGAATGATTCAAACATTAAGAACTAAAGTTCAAGATTTTCCAATCGTTGCAATTGGAGGTATTAATACAAAAAATGCTCAAATCATTATGAATCATGGTGCAGATGGATTATCAATTATTTCTGCAATCTCGAAAAGTTCAAATATCCAAGAAACTGTACAACAATTTTTACAAACTGTTGAATAATGCGGAAAATTTCTTTTTTTGTTTTCTACTTTCCTTTGAGTATGATAAAATAAATTTTATGTGAATATATCATTAGAGGTGGAAAAATGAAAAAGAAAGCGCTACTACCTTTATTATTAGGTGTAATGGTCCTTTTAGCAGGCTGTGACTACTCTAAACCTGAAAATAGAGATGGATTTTTCTTTAATACGTTTGTAGAACCAATGGACAAGTTAATTCATTGGTTGGGAACAAGTTTCAACAATGATTATGGTTTAGCAATAGTAGTACTTGTATTGGCAATACGTGTTGTATTATTGCCTTTCATGTTATCAAACTATAAAAATAGTCATATGATGCGAGAAAAAATGAAGGTTGCAAAACCGGATATTGATGCAGTTCAAGAAAAAGTTAAGCGTTCTAGAACGCAAGAAGAAAAAATGGCTGCAAACCAAGAAATGATGGAAGTATATAAAAAATACGATATGAATCCAATGAAGAGCATGTTAGGTTGTTTACCAATCTTAATTCAAATGCCAATCATTATGGGCTTATTCTTCGTATTGAAATACCCGTCAAGTGGTGGATTTACGGAACACCCAAATTTCCTTTGGTTTAACTTGTCTCAACCTGATATTTGGATTACTGTTATCGCTGGTATTTTATACTTCTTACAAGCTTTTGTATCAAGTAAGAGTATGCCAAATGAACAACGTCAAATGGGTTATATGATGATGATTATTTCTCCAATTATGATTGTTTGGATTTCTTTAAGTTCTGCGTCAGCATTAGGTCTTTATTGGTCAGTCAGTGCGGCATTCTTGATTGTACAAACTCAAGTTGCCAACATGTATTATTCTAATCTTGCTAAAAAAGAAGTTGCTCCAATGATTGAAGCAATGAAGAATAATAATTCTGAAAAAGCTAGCAAAGGTAAAAACACTCAAGTAGCACCTAAGAAATCTAAAAAGAAATAATGCATTACATTATTAATTTAAATGGTAGACCTGGTACATAATATATAGCAGGTATAAAGTTTAGAAGCACTTGAGATGATTATCTCAAGTGCTTCTATTTTTTATATTTAAAATAAATGTATCTTAGTTTCGAAAGTAACGTAGCTATCCAATATATAAAGATGGTCTACAAAGTCTGGAACAAACATACTTGAATTTTTAAAAATACCATTCTTTGAAAAAAGTATCTACATAATTTTTCATAAATTCATGTCGTTGTTGCGCTAAATTTTTTGCTGTTTGAGTGTGCATGAGTGATTTAAGTTTAAATAATTTTTCATAAAAGTGTTTTATTGCAGAAGGTTTCCAATCAAAATATGATTGATTAGATTTTTTTATATTATTGGATTGTTGGTCAATCCACATAGGTTCACCAAAATGACCTGCAAATTGAAATGTGCGTGCTATACCAATTGCACCAATCGCATCTAAACGATCAGCATCACGAACAATTTGTCCTTCAATCGATAATTTAACATGATCATTTTTACCATTTTTATAACTGATATGTTCAATAATATGTAACACATCTTGTTGTATTACGAGATCAAGTTCCAAACCATTGAGGAATTGTGCTAACTTTACTTTTGCTTCTTTAGTATTTGTAAGTTTGCTATCGATAGTATCGTGTAAAATACTTGCTAATTGTATGGTGAGTAAATGACCTTGTTGTTCATTGTTAGCAATATATTCTGCTAATCTTGTTACGCGTTGTATATGTGCAATATCGTGCCCGGTTGTATCATCTTTATGAAAAAGTTTCATGTAGTTTTGCGCTTTAGTGAGTATATCTTCATTAGTCATATCAAGTTGCCTCCATTTTGACAAAAAACTAAACTAAATTATTAATTGAGATTTAATTGTTATAAAATTATAAATAATACATTGATGTGTTTAAATAGTGGGTGATCAACAATCTTTCTAAGATGAAAGTATTAAGTGTTTTTACTAGAGTGACAAACAACATGTATATACTTTAAGCTTTTATAAGCGTAGAAATACATTTTTTAATTCGGTTGTTTATAATTACTAAGATTAAAAATGTCCGAGACATATGATAAGTCTCGGACTGATAATGATTCTATAAAATCGGAGATAATAATCTTGAAATGCCTTCTTTAAATTTGACCCATAAACTTCTTTGTTCATATAGTGCTTTAGTTAATCTATAAGAGACGTTTAAATCTTCTTCAAAAGCCATTCTTAAAGCTTTAGCAATATGTGGGTCATAGATGAATGCGTTTATCTCAAAGTTTAATGTGAAGCTGCGGTGATCCATATTTGTTGTTCCAACACTGGAAACTTCATCATCAATGACGAGTGTTTTAGAATGTAAGAAACCATTATTGTAGTGAAAGATATTCACACCAGCATCTAATAAAGAAGCAACGTTATTGTATGTTGCCCAATAAACAAAAGGATGATCCGGTTTATTAGGTATCATGATATTTACGTTCACGCCACCTAAAGAAGCAATTTTAACAGCATCTAAAAATGCTTGATCGGGAATAAAATAAGGCGATTGTATATAAATAGAATGCTTTGCTGAAGCAATCATTTTTAAATAACCGTATTTTATTTGTTCCCACGTTTCATCAGGACCACTAGAAGCAATTTGCACACCCGTCGTACCACCTGAATCTACGTCTGGAAAATAACGTTCTTCATATCTTAAATTATCACGTGTTGAGTGTGAGTTCCAGTCAAGCATAAAACGAAGTTGTAAAGCGTTAACGGCATCACCAACGATACGGAGATGTGTATCTCTCCAGTATCCAAATTTTTTCTTAAGTCCCAAATATTCATCACCGACGTTAAATCCACCTACGTAACCAATATGTCCATCGATAACAACAATTTTTCTATGATTACGATTATTCATTCTCAAATTGATTAATGGTAATTTAGATGGAAAGAATGCTTCAACGAGTCCACCTTTTTTTCTAAAAGCTTTAAAGTCTTTTATAGATAAACCTCTAGACCCCATGTCGTCATAAAGCATTTTCACTTCGACACCTTCGTCAAGCTTATGTTCTAATGCAGTTAATATTCGTTTTCCTAGATAATCATTACGGAAAATATAGTATTGAATATGTATATAATCTTTGGCATTATATATATCTTCAATGAGTGCATCAAACTTTTCTTTTCCGTCTATAAAGATGCTTATATCATTATCAGTAGTTAAGAAAGCCGCATTATTATACAATAACATTTGAACCATATCTTTAAATTTTACGATTTGATGATTGCCTTTAGAAAAATCATCATTTTTCAAGGCTTCTAGTTGTTCATTTACAATCATTTCAATGCCGACTTTATCTTCTTCATCTAAACTAAAGATATGTTCGCGTTGGATTTGGCGACCAAAAAGTAAATACACGATAAAACCTAAAATAGGTATAAGACCCAAAACCAATATCCATGCCCAAACAGAACCAGCAGATCGTCGCTCCATAAAGATAATTGTAAATGCAAAGATTAGGTTTAATATAAATGCGCCAATCAGAATAACATTAATGATGACGTTTGTATGGTTGTAAGTTATAGCAAAAATATCTATCATATTAAACCTCCAAATTGCTATTCAATTAATTTACAATTGATAAATTCTTCATCATTGTAACATGGTACCACGTTTTTATCACTTGACTAATACCTGATAGGGGTATATTATAAATGTATATTAAGAGGGGGCGTTGGATCATGGCAGAAATGCAAAAAGCGCATCATTCTGAACAAATTAAATCAAATTTAAAATCTCGTTTAAATCGCATTGAAGGACAAGTAAGAGCGATCAATCGTATGATTGATGAAGATGTATATTGTGATGATGTGCTTACACAAATTAGAGCGACAAGATCAGCACTTAATAGTGTTGCTACGAAATTATTAGATCACCATATGAAAAGTTGTATTATGGATAAAGTGAACCAAGGTGAGCAACAAGAAGCAATGGATGAGTTGTTGGTAACTTTCCAAAAGTTAATGAAAGATTAGAACAGGTGACGCCAATGGAATCACAAACGATTTATTTACGTAAAATAGATAATAAACAAGATAAGCTTCAAATAGAAAGAACATTATCACAAATCATCGGTGTGAATCATGTTTCAGTTGAAATTGAAAAAGCACAAGTGTTTATAGAATTTGAAACACCAGCAAGTTTAAACAATTTAGAAAAAGACTTATATGATTTAGGATTTGAAATTTTGTATTAAATCGACTTCAGTCATTGAAATGTTATCTTTCTCATATCATGTTATAAAGTACAGGGTGAAACAATCAATAGACTGACTGGTATTGATTTATATTCTGTTTTTGTTTTTATTGCTTATAATAATTATAAGTGAATGTTTTAAAATTACGTAATAAAACAAAAATTATTTTATAAGATAAAGAAAATTTCAATAACATGTAGTAATTCGTAAATAAATAGGGTAAGATATAATAGAAGCTAGAATTTAGGAGTGATGATATGAGTAAAGATAACGAAAAGATTCAAAATGTAGTTAAACTATTATCATCATTAGGGGTAAACATAAAGAAAACTAAATCAAGATTAGAAGTTATGCATACTTTACCAACGACTGTGAAAACCGCTAACGAATTGAAATAGTGCGTTACCCATACAAAGATTAAAAGCATATATGCAAATTTAAGAGGCTGAGACATTGATTGTCTCAGCCTCTTATTGTTAAAGCAGCAGTTAATCTTGACTTGAAGGGATGGTACGGTGAAGCCTTATTAAATAAATTGATTTTCTACTCATTCCATTTTAGTGTGCCGTGTTGAACGATAAATTTATAAAA
This sequence comes from Staphylococcus sp. GDY8P119P, assembly GCF_017892075.1. Taxonomy (NCBI): domain Bacteria; kingdom Bacillati; phylum Bacillota; class Bacilli; order Caryophanales; family Staphylococcaceae; genus Staphylococcus; species Staphylococcus sp. GDY8P119P. The sequence goes on along the minus strand of NZ_JAESKJ010000015.1, from coordinate 17,081 downwards.
AACAAAAGCGTTGAAAACTTTTTGATCTAAGAGTTTTCAACGCTTTTTAAATATGTCAATGCAAAACAAATAGCTATTTGTTTTGCGTTGTATATTGTCTAGATTGGTGATAATAAATTGATAATATCACACCAATACCACACATTAAACTCCATAATGAGCTACCACCATAACTAATAAATGGCAATGGTATACCCGTAATTGGTAATAACTGAATGGTCATACCAATATTTTCTAGGATATGGAATAGAATCATTGTAGTAAATCCAATGATGAAAATTTTACTGAACGGTAATTCAATTTTAGTAGCAAGTCTTACTAAGTGAAAAATAAATGCAAGAAAAATCAATAGCAAAATGACTGAACCAATAAAACCAAATTCTTCCCCAATAACTGAGAAAATAAAATCCGTATGGTTTTCCGGAATATAAACTTCACCTTGATTGAACCCTTTACCAAATAGTTGTCCAGAACCAATCGCTTTAAGTGATTCTGTTAAATGAAATCCATCACCACTACTATAAGTATAGGGATCAAGCCACGAATTGATACGACTTAATTGGTAAGGTTGAATGCCGAAACTATTTTCTAAAATAGAAGGTTTATAAATCACTGATAATATCACCGTAGAAGCAATAACGACTGACCCTATTAATATAGGTGCTAGTATCTTCCAAGTGATTCCACTGATTATCATAACACCGACAATAATCGCAAAGATAACTAGTGTTGTACCTAAATCATTTTGCAATAATATAAGTACCATAGGGATAAAAGCTATACCGATAATTTTAAAGAATAATTTAAAGTCAGTTTCTAAAGATTTGTTAAATGTAAATTGGTTATGTTTAGTTACAATTTTGGCCAAAGCTAAAATCATAACTATTTTCATAAATTCGGATGGTTGAACACTAATTGGTCCAAACGTATACCAACTTTTTGCCCCGTTAATAATCGGTGTGATAGGTGTTTCTGGAATAATTAGTAATAACAACAATGAGAAACAAAGTATAATATAAAGTAAATATGTATATTTCATAAGTTTTTTAGGTGAAATTAGCATTATTAGAAATGCGATAATCGCCCCAAAAACATAATATAGTATCTGGCGTATACTAAAGTTAGCGCTATATTGACCTCCGCCCATTGCAGAACTAATAAACGTAATACTTATGATTGCTAGTAATGCGATGAAGCCAATTAAAATCCAGTCTATTTTTCGGATCCAATGATTATTTTTTGATTGACGTGAAGTATTCATTTCTTACTCCTTTGGAAAACTATTATTTCAATTACTTGTAGTATATATAGATTTTACCGAACTTTATACGATTTTGCTAGAAGTAGGGTATGTAAAACTTAAATAATTATTTTAAGTGTCATTGAAGTTTTCACTTTAAATACTTTAAAAACTTCAATATACTTATAAAAAACAATTATTTTACAACTACATAACAAATGCAAAATGCTAATAAATCGTGATATGATGTAGTTTAAGAATTCTATATGGAGGCTAAAATATGGCTAAAGAAAATGTTTGTATCGTATATGGAGGGAAAAGTGCTGAACACGATGTATCAATATTAACAGCACAAAATGTCTTAAATGCGATTGATAAAGAAAAATATCAAGTGGACATTATTTACATAACAAACGATGGAGATTGGAAAAAGAAAGAAAATATCGTAGATCCTATAGATGACATAGATGCGTTACGATTAGCAGATGTTCCTGCCGGAGAAATCTCCAAATTATTAAATGAAGGCAGCCTTGGCACAGCATATAGTGCGGTTTTCCCATTACTACATGGACCGAATGGTGAAGATGGAACAATTCAAGGTTTATTTGAAGTGTTAGATATTCCATACGTTGGTAATGGTGTGCTAGCAGCCTCAAGTTCAATGGATAAGCTTGTGATGAAACAACTCTTTGCGCATAGAGGCTTACCTCAATTACCATATGTAAGTTTCTTAAGAAGCGAATATCAAAAATACGAAAATAATATTTTGAAATTAGTACATGACAAGTTAGAATATCCTGTATTTGTGAAACCTGCAAATTTAGGATCAAGCGTAGGTATTAGTAAGTGTAACGATGAGGAAGAGTTGAAACAAGGTATAGAAGAAGCATTTCAATTTGATCGTAAATTAGTAATTGAGCAAGGCATCAACGCTAGAGAAATTGAAGTGGCTGTCTTAGGTAATGACTACCCAGAAACGACTTGGCCGGGAGAGGTAGTTAAAGATGTGGCATTTTATGATTACAAAGCTAAGTATAAAGATGGAAAAATCAAATTGGATATTCCAGCTGACTTGAATGATGATGTAAAAATGACTTTAAGAAATATGGCTGTAGAAGCATTTAAAGCAACAGATTGTTCAGGATTATTGCGCGCTGATTTCTTTGTAACGGAAGATAATCAAATTTTTATAAACGAGACAAATGCTATGCCTGGTTTCACAGCTTATAGTATGTATCCAAGTTTATGGGAAAACATGGGCGTAAGTTATGCAGAACTCATAAGTAAATTAATTGAATTAGCAAAAGAAAAACATGAAGATAAAAAGAAAAATAAATATAAAATTGATTGAGGCGGTTAAATCATGATTGAAGTAACTTTAGAACAAATTCAAGATTGGATTCCATGCGAGATTGATAATGACTATTTAGATTACACAATTAAAGGTGTTTCTATAGATTCAAGAAAAATCGACGAACAAAATTTGTTTATTCCTTTTAAAGGAGAACATGTCGACGGACATAAATATGTGAATCAAGCATTGGAAGATGGTGCGGGAGCGGCATTTTGTCAGAAGGACAGTGTTTTAGCCCCTCAAATTTCTGGACCTATTATTTGGGTAGATGACACATTGGAAGCATTGCAGCAGTTAGCCAAAGCCTATTTGGCATTTGTTAATCCATTTGTGATCGCTGTTACAGGTTCTAATGGTAAAACAACGACTAAAGACATGATAGAAAGTGTATTAAAGCCTCAATTTAAAGTGAAAAAAACACTAGGAAATTATAATAATGAAATCGGTATGCCGTTAACCATTTTGCAATTAGATCAAGATACTGAAATTTCTATATTAGAAATGGGTATGTCTGGTTTTCATGAAATTGAAGCATTATCACAATTAGCTAACCCAGATATTGCAATTATTACTAATATTGGTGAATCACATATGCAAGATTTAGGATCGCGTGAAGGTATAGCGAAAGCTAAAGCGGAAATTTCATTTGGTCTTAAACCTCAAGGTCTATTTATCTACGATGGAGATGAGCCATTATTAAAGCCTCATGTCGATAAATTAGTAGATATAGATTTAATGAGTATAGGTAAAAAAGAAAATAATGATTTAGTTTGTAAAATTGACAATATAGATGATACTGGTATTATTTTTAATATTAATGAAAATGAGCATTATGAATTACCAATTTTAGGTGAACATAATATGAAAAACGAAACTATAGCTATAGCTGTTGGTAAACGGCTTAATCTGAGTTATGAAACGATACATCAAAATATTCAAGCGGTTCAACTTACAGGTATGAGAATGGAACAACACCATACCGACTCCGATACGCTTGTTATCAATGATGCTTATAATGCTAGTCCAACTAGTATGAAAGCCGCTATTGATACACTCAGCAGTATGGGAGGCCGCAAGATACTTGTGTTAGGTGATGTCTTAGAATTAGGGCCTAATAGTCAAACAATGCATGAAGCGGTTGGTGATTATTTAGTTAATAAACAAATCGATGCGTTATATACTTATGGAACAGAAGCGGGTCATATTCATCGTACAGGCAAAGCGTTTGTAAAATATGCAGAACATTTTACAGATAAAGCTGCACTAATACAGTCATTAAAATCAAATACTGAACCACAAGATAAAATACTAATTAAAGGTTCAAGAGGGATGCAATTAGAAGAAGTTGTAGATGCCTTAATTTAAAATTATTAACACCACATTTCATATCACTTTTATTAGTGGGAAAGTGGTGTTTTATTTTGTTATAAATAAAATAGATATTTCGATAGTTAGTAACTTGAACTAGTTCATTTAAGTTACTATTTTTAAAAATTACTAAAAATTATCAATATAAATAAATCTACAATTTTTTTTCGTAAACAAAAATAAATACTGGTAAATATAATTAAACGCTTACAACCTATATGTCACAGTATTTTCTCAGTTTACTTTGATTATTAATGAGGTGAATTATGTCATTATAATAAATTTGGTTTATTGCGATTATAGACTTGAGGTGGTACTATAAAGAAGTTGAAGAAACTTAGATGAACATATATGTAGAGAAATACAGATAAATAAAGGAGAATTATATTGCAAAATTTTAAAGAATTAGGGATCTCAGATAAAACGGTAGAAACCCTAGTATCAATGGGGTTCGATGAGGCCACTCCTATACAAAAAGAGAGTATCCCTCTTGCCTTAGAAGGTAAGGATGTTCTTGGTCAAGCGCAAACAGGTACAGGAAAAACAGGCGCTTTTGGTATTCCACTTATTGAAAAAGTGGCAGGACAAGATGGAGTTCAATCATTAATATTAGCACCAACTAGAGAATTGGCGATGCAAGTTGCTGAATCACTTAGAGCATTTGCGACCGGCCAAAATGTACAAATAGTAACTGTATTTGGTGGAATGCCAATAGATCGTCAAATTAAATCACTTAAAAAGGGTCCACAAATTGTTGTAGGTACACCTGGACGTGTTATTGATCATTTAAATCGTCGTACGTTAAAAACAAACACTATTCATACATTAATATTAGATGAAGCAGATGAAATGATGAATATGGGCTTTATTGATGATATGAAATTTATTATGGATAAAATACCAGCAGAACAACGTCAAACAATGTTATTTTCAGCTACAATGCCAAAAGCTATTCAAACATTGGTACAACAATTTATGAAATCACCAGAAATTGTTAAAACTATGAATAATGAAATGTCAGATCCTCAAATAGATGAATATTACACAATTGTAAAAGAATTAGAAAAATTTGATACATTTACAAATTTCTTAGATGTACATCAACCTGAGTTAGCAATTGTTTTTGGTCGTACTAAGCGTCGTGTTGACGAACTAACAAGTGCGTTAATTTCAAAAGGATATAAAGCTGAAGGTTTACATGGCGATATCACACAAGCTAAACGTTTAGAAGTATTGAAGAAATTTAAGAACGACCAATTAGATATCTTAGTTGCTACAGATGTTGCAGCAAGAGGACTCGATATATCAGGTGTAAGCCATGTTTATAACTTTGATATACCTCAAGATACTGAAAGTTATACTCACAGAATTGGCCGTACGGGTCGTGCTGGTAAAAAAGGTGTAGCAATTACTTTTGTTAACCCAATTGAAATGGATTATATCCGTCAAATTGAACAAACGAACAAACGACAAATGACTGCATTGAGACCACCGCATCGTAAAGAAGTGCTTAAAGCACGTGAAGACGACATTAAAGGTAAAGTTCAAAACTGGATGTCAAGAGATAGCGAACCAAGACTGGAACGTATTGCAACAGAATTACTGGAAGAATATAATGATGTAAATTTAGTAGCAGCATTATTGCAAGAGTTAGTTGAATCAAACGATGAAGTTGATGTTCAATTAACATTTGAAAAGCCATTATCTCGAGGCAAAGGTCGCCAAGGTAAAGGTGGACCAAAACGTGGTGGAAACCATAAACGTGGTGGCGGCAAATTCGATAGCAGAAATCGTCGTCCAAATAAAGGCGCCTTCAACAATAAAAAGAAAAATGATAGATCATCAGATAGAAACAACAAAAAATCAATGAAGGGTCGCACATTCGCAGACCATAAAAAATAAAATACTTTATCATATATGAATTTTAGGTTTAGTCACTCCAATTTATTGGAGTGATTTTTTTATATCTAAAATCGATTCAATCACATAAAAGTGATTAGAAAAAGTGGGAAATTAAAGTGATGATAAAAATATTAGAATAATCATTGCCTTCTACGACGATAATGAAGCAAACATGTCCCTATGTTATAATGAATTGAAAAATTTTATGGAGGAGTGTAATTATGACTAACGACCAACAATTTAGGCGCAGCCCTAAACAAGCGATGAGATATTATTACATACTAGAAGCTCTTGAATTGATTGTTAGTTTATTATTTATGATTGCATTAGTATTTTTATGGAATCATTATAATTGGTGGCATTTTTTAATTTACATATTTATTGCAATAACGATTTTTGATGTAATATATATGCTGTTGAGACCTTGGTTGAAGTATAAATATACTTTTTACTGCGTCAAAGACCAATATATTGAAATCAAAACAGGAATATTTTTTAAAAAGAATGAAATTGTTAAATATGAGCGAACGCAATTTTTAAAAAGAAAAAGCAATCCATTATTAAAACAATTACATATATCAAGGCTAACTTTGGTGACAGCTGGCCACTCACTTGATTTCCCGTTGATGTTAACAAAGGAAATTGAAGTATTTGAACATAATATTTTAAAATACTTACGAGGAGCTGATTATGATGTATAGTCCTCAAAAATTACATCCAATTTCATACATAACTGGAATAATAGAGGCGATTAAACAAAATATTATTTTGATTTTTATTTTTTTAGTGTTTAATTTACGCAACTTTGATTTTACGGATTATAAATCATATATCTATCCAGGCATTGTTACTATTATCTTTCTGATTTCGTTTATAATACAAATATTAAAGGTTTATAACACTAGATATTGGATTGAAAATGATCATTTTATTTTAGCCACTGGTATTTTTAGTAAAGAAAGGAAAGAGTTAAATATACGCAGAATTCAAACGTTAGATACTTCACAAGGTATTATTAATCAAATTGTGGGTGGGGTAATACTTCAAATTAAAACGCCTAGTGATGGTATAGAGTTAGACACTGTATCCAAAAATCAAAGTGATTTTATACAGCAAACATTAAAAGAAAAACAGCAAAAACTGACTCAAAATAGCGAAATCATTGACAACAATAATTCTTTTGCAGAGCAGGATGCTGAAAAAGAACAAAAAATGCAGTCGCCAGCTATGAATATTTATAAATTAAATTTTAAAGAACTTTTATTTATGGCTTTAACAAGTGGTGTCATTGGTGTAGCTTTTGCAACATTGTCACCAGTCATGTTTGCATTAAGTGATATTTTACCTTGGCATAAAATTACCAATACATTTTCTGAAATTTTTCAGACTGCTTTTATGATTATTTTAATGATTGTTGTCTTGATCATTGTAGTGAGTTATATTTTTGGCACTATCATAGAAATAGTTAGAAATTTTAATTATACGGTTAAGCAACAAGGTACACAGTTAAATATTCAATATGGTTTGTTTAATGTCAAAAGTATTACTGTACCAACTGACCGTGTGCAAGCGATTGTAGAACGTCAATCATTTATAAGAAAGTTATTTGGCTATACTTCAATTCATTTTGTAATTACGAGTGATATGGATGGTGTTGATAAGGATGATGTTACTCTAGGCGGCAATGTAATGATTTTACCATTTATTAAGAGGCAAAAAGCATTTTATCTGATAAAGCACCTGATACCAGACATGAAATTCACTGAACCAAAACTAGGCATGCCTTGGAGGGGATTTCATAGGTATTTTTGGAGAGAATCACTAGTATTACTTATCGGTGCTACGATTGCTACTTATTACTGGTCTGTTTGGTCATTTGTTATTGCAGGGTGCCTAATATTAATAATGATTCTTCACAGTTTTATCGTTATTAAATCCTCTGGTTTAAACTTAAATCACGATGAATTAGTTGTGCGGAATGTAACTATGTTTGGATTTAAAAACACATATTTTAAACACAACAAATTGTTAGGTATGGAAATGTCAGAAAATCCGTTTCTTATTCGAAGTAACCTAGCAAACTTTAAATTTATCATTGCTAAAGCGGCTGGCAGTGCAGAAATAGGGTTAAAATATAGTGAAGTTAGTCATGTGGAAAAACTAAAATCATGGTATTTGAGAGGTGATTTTGATGAATGAATATAATTATATGGATCCATCAGGCAAAACAGTCATTTGTATTGCTTCAATAATTACTGCAATTTTATTAATTTTGGCTTTATCAATCATTACAGTAATAGATAAGGTATGGTTACATTTCATAAGTTCTAAAGTCATGTTTTGGTTATGGACGATTAATATCATAATTGCATTCATTGTTATCATTATCGGTGGTATGATTAGACCGATTTATAAATATAAAATATTTAGATATAAGTTAGAAAATCAAGAAATCACGGTTAGAAATGGCTTGTGGTTTATTAATGTAGTGAAAATTCCTTTGTTTCGTATTCAAAATGTCGATACCCATGAAGGTATCTTAATGAGAAAATATAATTTGGCGAGTTTAACCTTGTCGACAGCCGGTGGAAATACTGAAATAAAGCTAATTGACAAAAATAAAGCAAATACATTGAAACAAGAAATAAAAAAAGGTAATCATTCTATGCCACAGAATTTATAATAAAAAACTTGTCATAGAAAGGCAGGAGTAGCTAATGATACATGGTATAGGCGTTGATTTAATAGAAATAGCTAGAATAAAAAAACTTTACTATAGACAAGACAAATTGGTAGAACGTGTATTGTCAAAAAATGAGCAACAACACTTTCGTCAATTTAAAAGTGAAACGCGTAAAATAGAATTTTTAGCGGGAAGATTTACCTGTAAAGAAGCTTTTAGCAAAGCGCTCGGTACAGGACTTGGAAAAACTATAGCATTAAATGAAATAGATTGTTTTAATGATGAACTTGGAAAACCATGTATACATTATGATGGTTTTACAGTTCATGTAAGTATTTCACACACAGAACATTACGCAATGAGCCAAGTCATTATAGAAAAATAAAAAACGATTTTAATATAAAGTTTTGGCTATCTTTATTTAATTGTTATAAAATTAATTTAATGTATGTCAAAGTGTAACTTTATTTTTGAAATGGAGGTCTCGTTTAATGACTGATAAGTATTATAGATCCACATATTTAAACGTAGATTTAAATGCAATTGTGGCAAATTTTCAAGTTTTCCAAAAATTACACCCAAATAAAACGGTGATGCCAATCGTAAAAGCGAATGCTTATGGCCTTGGCAGCGTGAAAATCGCACGTTACCTTATGGATCATGGCGCTGATTTTTTTGGCGTAGCAACTTTGGATGAAGCGATAGAATTAAGAATGCACGGTATAGATGCTAAAATTTTAATATTAGGCGTTATACCTACATATAATATTAATAAAGCCATACAACATCGCGTAGCAATCACCATTCCATCAAAAGCATGGTTAGTTGAAGCGTTAAAAGAAATTCCAGAAGATAACGACAAAGATTTATGGTTACACGTAAAAATAGATACTGGCATGGGAAGATTAGGTATTAAAGATGCAGCGGAGTATAAAGAAGTTATTGAGTTAATCCATAACCATGATCATTTAGTATTTGAAGGGGTGTTTACGCATTTTGCATGTGCAGATGAACCTGGAGAATCAATGAATCAGCAACAAAGTTTATTTGAATCAATTGTCAATGAAGAAGAAAAGCCACAGTATATACATTCGCAAAATTCTGCAGGCGCATTAATGAAAGATAGCCAATTCTGTAATTCAGTGCGGGTGGGTATATCATTATACGGTTATTATCCTTCAAGTTATGTTAAAGACAGTGTGAAAATACATTTAAAACCAAGTGCGCAATGGATTAGTGAAATTGTACAAACAAAAGTCTTGCAACCAGGCGAATCTGTGAGTTATGGCAGTATTTATACAGCGACAGAACCTACAAAAATAGGTATTATTCCTGTTGGTTATGCAGATGGATTTCCAAGAATGATGACCGGATTTAATGTAAATGTTAACAGCAAACAATGTGAAATTATTGGAAAAGTTTGCATGGATCAAATAATTATAAAAATTCCAGAAGAAATTCAAACTGGTGATAAAGTGATATTGTTGGATCATCATTCAGACAGTGAACAATCTGTGGAAGCGCTGGCATATCAACAACATACTATCAATTATGAAGTTTTATGTCGCTTAAATAGGAGATTGCCACGTATCTATTATGGTACTCAAGACCTAGAAATCCTTAATGAATTACTAAAATAGTATAGTCACTGTATTTAAAATTTGTTATTATATATCTAACAAGAAATCTCAATATATTCTATTTTAGTCACATGGAGGTCTTTATTCATGGCAAGTTTTAATCAAAGCAGAAATCATAGTATTGAACAACTATTAAAAGAAGGCTATTCGCAAATGGCTGACTTGAATCTCTCCCTTGCGGCGGAAGCATTTCCATTTGAATGTGAAGCTTGCGATTGCAATGAAGTCTACATTATATCTAAGAATAACAATGAATGATGAGAAGAGGAGACGTTTATTTAGCTGATTTGTCACCAGTACAGGGTTCTGAACAAGGGGGAATAAGGCCCGTAGTCATTATACAAAATGATACTGGTAACAAGTATAGTCCTACCGTAATTGTAGCTGCAATTACAGGTAGGATTAATAAAGCTAAAATACCTACACATGTAGAAATAGAAAAAAGCAAGTATAAACTCGACAAAGATTCTGTTATATTGTTAGAGCAAATACGGACGTTAGACAAGAACAGATTAAAAGAAAAACTGACATATCTATCTGAAGAAAAAATGCAAGAAGTTAATAATGCTATAGATATTAGCCTAGGTTTACATAATATTAGAAATCATAGAACATAATTTTTAAAAGTGAGCGTAATAAAATAACGAATAACAGACATCAATTCCTTATACATGCAACAAACACTTAATTCCAAGATAATTTGAAATAGAACAGAGAAAATAAAGCGTGTGTTTGTAATCAAATATTTATGAATAGGATGTTTAAGTTGAAAAGCTTTAGGTTATCCTAAAGCTTTTTTCGATATCAACTTAAAGTATGTATTTAAAAACATCTCACTTTGCTAGAAACAAAACTGTATTGCTTGATTAAATATTTAATACACATACATATAACAGAATATATTCTTGTTAAAACCGATGTATGCGATTTATATTTGCATTTTGAGGAGGAAATACTGAGTGAAAGAGTTCAAAAATCAATATAAAGCGCTAATTGACGAAAGTCTACACACAGTAAATGAGACAGATTTATTAAAAAAGTGTGAAGGCTTCACCGAAGAAGTGAAAAGAAAAGACTTGCTACCTGAAGATATCGTTGAAATTCATAAAAATTATGTTCAAGCATTAGAGTTAAGTAGTGAACAAATTTCTAAAACATTCAACGTACTTAAAGAAGTAGTAAAAGGATTTGGCTATAATTATAGAGATTATCAAGATCTTGTAAATCGATTACAATATCATGATAAAGAAATCGACTTAGCATCCCGTTTACAGCAAACGATGCTTAAGACAGATATTCCTCAATTCGATAGTATTCAAATCGGTGTAATTTCCGTAGCTGCGCAAAAGGTTAGTGGCGATTACTTTAATTTAATAGATCATAAAGACGGTACGATGAGTTTTGCAGTAGCAGATGTTATAGGTAAAGGTATACCTGCTGCCTTAGCTATGAGTATGATCAAATTTGGTATGGATTCATATGGGCATTCCCAATTGCCAAGCGATGGTCTTAAACGATTGAATCGCGTGGTAGAAAAAAATGTGAATCAAAATATGTTCGTAACGATGTTTTATGGACTGTATGAAGAATTAAACCACTTGTTATATTGCAGTTCTGCTGGCCATGAGCCAGGGTATATTTATAGAGCTGAAACCGAAACATTTGAGGAAATTAAGGTGAGAGGTCGCGTTTTAGGTGTTAGCCAACAAACACGATACAATCAACAAGAAATACCCGTTCATTTAGATGACTTAGTTATCATTTTTACAGATGGTGTCACAGAAGTAAGAAATGAAGCTGGTGACTTTTTAGATAAAAGTTATTTACTAGATATGATAAAAAAGTATAAACATATGCATCCACAAGACATTGTTCAACTTTTATATGAAGCAATTTTAAAAATTCAAAATCCAGAAAAAAGAGATGATTTAACAATATTGATAATAAAAAGAGTGAATTAGATAAGATTAATGATTAAAATAAAAGGGTATAATGGTTATTAATGAGACTATGCTTAGGAGTGTAATTTATGAATCTAAATATTGAAACAATATCACATGATACACATTATGAAGTTAAAGTTGGCGGAGAATTAGATGTTTATACTGTTCCAGAACTTGAAGAAGTACTCATGCCGATGAGACAAGAGGGAACGCATGATATATATGTAAATTTAGAAAATGTTAGTTATATGGATTCAACCGGTTTAGGACTATTTGTCGGAACATTAAAGGCTTTAAATCAAAATGATAAAGAATTATATATATTAGGTGCTTCAGATCGAATAAGTCGACTATTTGATATCACAGGTTTAAAAGATTTGATGCATGTTAATGAAGGAACGGAGGTCGAATAACATGCAACTTAAACAAGATTATATAGAAATGCGTTTACCAGCATCAGCAGAGTATGTAAGCTTAATACGTTTGACTCTATCAGGTGTATTTTCACGTGCTGGGGCGTCATATGACGATATAGAAGATGCCAAAATAGCAGTGAGCGAAGCAGTAACAAATGCAGTAAAACACGCATATAAAAACGATGCTACGGATGTAGGAATGATTAACCTTTGTTTTGAAATTTTTGATGATAAAATTAAAATAGTAATTTCCGATCAAGGGGAAAGTTTCGATTATGAAGAAACAAAAGCAAAATTAGGACCATATAAAGACAATGAAAATATAGATTTCCTTAGAGAGGGAGGTCTTGGTTTATTTTTAATTGAATCTTTAATGGATGAAGTTACAGTGGATAAAAACTCTGGTGTAACCATTAGCATGATTAAGTATATAAAAAAAGAGCAGGTGCGAAATAATGGCGAGAGAGTCGAAATCAGTTAATGACGTATCACCTGAACAAATCAACCAGTGGATAATGGAGCATCAAAATAATGAGAATTCAGATGCTCAAGATAAACTTGTTAAACATTATAAAAAGTTGATTGAATCATTGGCATATAAATATTCAAAAGGTCAATCTCATCACGAAGATCTCGTTCAGGTTGGTATGGTTGGTTTAATTGGTGCAATTAACCGATTCGACCTATCTTTTGATAGAAAGTTCGAAGCTTTTTTAGTACCAACTGTAATTGGTGAGATTAAGCGTTATCTACGTGATAAAACGTGGAGTGTGCACGTTCCTAGGCGAATTAAAGAAATCGGACCCCGTATTAAGAAAGTGACTGATGAATTGACAAATGAGTTAGAGCGCTCACCTTCTATTGCTGAAATTGCCGATAGGTTGGAAGTCAATGAAGAAGATGTGCTCGAAGCTATGGAAATGGGTCAAAGTTATAATGCATTAAGTGTAGACCATTCCATTGAAGCGGATAAAGACGGATCGACTGTTACATTATTAGATATTATGGGGCAACAAGATGATAATTATGATTTAACTGAAAAGCGTATGATATTAGAAAAAATACTCCCAATTTTATCTGAACGGGAAAGAGAGATTATACAGTGCACATTTATTGAAGGTTTAAGTCAAAAAGAAACAGGTGAAAGAATAGGTTTAAGTCAAATGCATGTATCCCGGTTACAACGAACAGCAATTAAGAAACTTCAAGAAGCAGCAAACCAATAAAATATATGCTTAAAGCAGAATTCATTTAATGAATTCTGCTTTTTTATACTTCGATTATTTTTAGGAAAAGAATCAAGATAACGTTATATGTTAGAATATATAAGTATTAGTAATAAATTTTTTATTTATGAGTGGAGGATACTATGGATAGTAATTTAATACAATCTATAAAAGAAAAATATAAATTTTCAAGTAAACAAATTAATGCAGTATTAACGTTGCTTGAAGAAAAAAATACAGTACCATTTATTGCACGCTATCGTAAAGAACAGACTGGCGGGTTAGATGAAGTAGAAATAAAACAAATTAATGATGAATATCAATATATGGTTAATCTTCAAAAAAGAAAAGAAGAAGTTATACATAATATAGAAGAACAAGGTTTACTGACTACAGAATTAAAAAATGACATTTTAAAGCAAACAAAGCTACAAAGAGTTGAAGATTTATATAGACCTTATAAACAGAAAAAGAAAACAAGAGCTACGGAAGCGAAAAGAAAAGGTTTAGAACCTTTTGCAAAATGGCTCAAAAATCCTAGTTTAGAAATGACAATAGAAGAAAAAGCAACTCAATTTTTCAATGAAGAAATAGAAAATATAGAACAAGCAATACAAGGTGCGCAAGATATTATTGCAGAAAAAGTTTCAGACGAACCTAAATATAGAACTAAAATACTTAAAGACACTTTTCAGCATGGCAAAATTGTTACACAAAAGAAAAAGAATGCTGAGGATGACCAAGAGATTTTTTCAATGTATTATGATTATTCAGAACCAATTAAAAAAATTGCAAATCATAGAACATTAGCAATCAATCGGGGAGAAAAAGAAAAAATACTATCAGCTAAAATAGATATGGATATTCAAGGCATTGAGAATTTTATTCGTAAGCATGAAATGATTCATCATCATGAAGGTTCAACAATTATTGAAAATGCGATTGCTGATAGTTTGAAAAGACTAATCATGCCTTCGATTGAAAGAGAGATAAGAGGTGACCTAACAGAAAAAGCTGAAAAACATGCTATTGATGTATTCAGCGAAAATTTAAGAAATTTATTATTACAACCACCAATGAAAGGGAAACAAATTCTAGGAGTGGATCCTGCTTTTAGAACAGGTTGTAAATTGGCTGTAATAAATCCTTTTGGCACTTTTATAGCTAAAGGAGTAATATACCCGCATCCACCAGTAAATAAAAAGGAAGACGCGGAGAAAACGTTTGTTCAGTTTGTAAATAACTATGATGTTGATTTAATTGCTATCGGTAATGGTACAGCTAGTAGAGAAACAGAACAATTTGTAGCTTCAATGATTCAAAAACATAAATTAAAAACACAATTTATAATTGTTAACGAGGCTGGAGCTTCTGTTTATTCTGCTTCAGAAATCGCTCGTTCAGAGTTCCCAGATTTTCAAGTAGAAGAACGTAGTGCTGTTTCGATTGGAAGAAGGGTACAAGATCCGTTAAGTGAGCTTGTAAAAATTGACCCAAAATCAATTGGCGTTGGTCAATATCAACATGATGTTAACCAAAAAGCATTGGAGGGCGCGTTAACTTTTGTTGTCGAAACAGCTGTTAACCAAGTAGGTGTTGATGTAAATACAGCTTCACGCTCACTATTGCAATATGTGTCGGGTCTGTCTTCGACTATAGCCCAAAACATAATTTTATACCGTGAAGAAAATGGGCCTATTAAACACAATAAGGATATTGCCAAAGTAAAAAGGTTAGGTGCTAAAACATTTGAACAAAGTATTGGTTTTTTAAGAATTATCAATGGTAGCGAACCTTTAGATAATACATCAATTCATCCAGAAAGTTACCAAGCAACTTATCAATTGTTAAGTGAGATTGGTTTTAGTGCAGATGATTTAGGAAAAGCTGATTTGAAAGCAGCTTTAAATCATGTGGATTTGACTGACATGGCTACAAAGCTAAACATTGGCGAACCCACCCTTGAAGATATTATCAAGTCGTTAATTGCACCAAATAGAGATCCACGTGATGAATTTGAGACACCAATATTAAAATCGGATGTCTTATCGATTGAAGATTTATCGAAAGATATGAAGTTAAGTGGAACTGTAAGAAATGTAGTTGACTTTGGAGCCTTTGTTGATATTGGTGTTAAACAAGATGGCCTTGTACACATTTCAAAATTATCTAAGAAATTTGTTAAAAACCCAATGGATGTTGTCAGTGTTGGAGATATCGTTGATGTTTGGATATTAGATATTGATGACAAGAAAGGGAAAGTATCACTAACTATGATTGATCCTCATGGATAATGAAAAATTACAAAGCATGACAGAGTCTATTTCTACCACAATTTTTAAAAGACCGTTTAAACATAAAGCTTATTTTAATAAACGACTTAGAACAACTGGTGGGCGTTATATATTGAATACACACAATATAGAAATAAATGCAAAGCAATATGACGCTTTCGGTGAAAAGGCAGTTATTGATATTATTAAACATGAATTATGTCATTACCATCTTCATATACAAGGAAAAGGATATAAACACAAAGATAAAGATTTCAAGTTACTCAGTGCGCAAACAGGTGCCCCGAGATTTTGTTCAGCAGTTGAAAGCTATGAGAATCGAGTTAGGTACATCTATAAATGCTCAAACTGTGGTGTGAAATATGCCAGAATAAGAAAAGTGAATTTAAATAAAATGCTTTGTGGACATTGCAAAGGGAAATTGATAGAACAAAGCCATTTTTAAATAGTGAATTTAAGTAGCAAGAGAGCTGATACTTTTCAGCTCTTTTTTATTTAAGAATCACTTTACACGTTTGATATTAAAAAGACGATATAAATATATGAAATTTGTGCATTTAATTAGATAAAATAAATAAAAATGAATATTTTACTCTAATTCGTTATTTGTATGTGTTGACGATATATAATTTATGTTATATGATATTAAACGTTGCGAAAATAATATGAAATTAAATGAAGGACCTTTAAGTTTGTTAAAGAAATTTTAAAAACTTATTGACAAAACATTTCAAACATATTACAATTGAGTACGTTAACTTGATGAACGGAAAATTTTAGCGTCAACCGAGCGGCCGTGGCGGAATGGCAGACGCGCTAGGTTGAGGGCCTAGTGGGATTTATCCCGTGGAGGTTCAAGTCCTCTCGGCCGCATCAAAATACATTACATATGATTTATATGAAAATATGCGGGTGTAGTTTAATGGCAAAACCTCAGCCTTCCAAGCTGATGTTGTGGGTTCGATTCCCATCACCCGCTCCATTATGAAATATTAAAATGAACATTGAAAACTGA
>NZ_JAESKJ010000014.1:0-21487 GCF_017892075.1 Staphylococcus sp. GDY8P119P | reverse complement strand
ATGACTATGATGCTCATGATTTTGGTGTTTTTTGTTATTCGACAAAATTAAACCTCCTAATTTTATATTTTTAAAGATAGTAATAAGACAATTTGAGTATAACATATACGGTATGGGGGTATATACCATTTGACTTTTTTATTTTGTAGTGTACAGAAAATAACCATTTTCTGTACACTCTTCTTTTATGTCTAAATAAGTAAGAATTACATAGGATTATGTGTTCATAAACCCAACAAAAAATCTATGTTCACAAAAGACCTTGTAATTAAGTTATGGTACACTGAAGGTGTATATAGGGGGTTTGTATTTTGAAAATAGGTTATGCAAGAGTTTCAACTGGATTACAAAATTTAAATTTACAGGAGGATCGATTAAATGCATATGGTTGTGAAAAGATATTTAACGACCATATGAGTGGTTCAAAAAGTAAAAGACCTGGTTTAGATAAAGCCATTGAATTTGCGAGGTCAGGAGATACGATTGTTGTTTGGAGATTAGATAGACTAGGACGTAATATGGAAGATTTAATCACATTAGTTAATGAGCTTAACGAACGAGGTGTAAGTTTCCATAGTTTAGAAGAAAATATAACGATGGATAAATCAAGTTCTACAGGGCAATTATTATTTCATTTATTCGCAGCATTTGCAGAATTTGAACGTAATTTAATTTTAGAGCGTTCTTCAGCTGGCCGAATTGCAGCACGTGCTAGAGGCCGATATGGAGGCAGACCAGAAAAATTAAATCAAAAAGATTTAAACTTACTTAAGACACTTTATGATAATGGCACGCCAATTAAGACAATTGCAGAACAGTGGCATGTTTCACGTACAACAATTTATCGTTACCTCAATAAATTGGAGGACAAGGAAGATGAAAAACAAGGAGAAGTATCTAACTAATTTTTCTGAAGCCAAACGTAAAAAAGCTACTCAAAAGTACAATATTATAAAACCTTTTATCCTAGGCGAACAATCTTTATCAAGTATTTCTAAAAGTAAAGGGATTGCGTTAAGCACCCTTTATAGGTATTCGATAATAGAAAAAGCAACGCATTTTAATATAGTGCGTTGCTTTTCTCATTTATTAGGTGAAGTCATTCTCATATATCAAGTAAAGTGACACATAATGTACCACTTAGTAGTGTGATGTTTAATATTTTTAAATCGTTTAACTAATACCATAAAAAAAATAATGTTGTAACATATTGAAGCAAGTATAGGAAGAAAATACATAAAATCTGTAATACCCATTGTTTTTAAAACCTGTTCTAACATAAAAACAACTCCTTATTAATATTTCAAGTTTACATTTTGCAATTCATTTAAATTTTGCACAAATGTTTCCATACTAATAACCACCTTTTAATCTTTGTGATAAGTTATATCAATAGTAATAATTTAATTGAATTTCTAATGGTTGTTTGTTAAATTATTTTTAAAAAATTCGTACGTATAGTTATCAAAACATGACTTTACTTCCGTTGCAGATAACTCATCATGAATATGATTCATCACCTTATTATATGCTTCTAAATATCTTATTGCGTGTTTGTATGAATCTATATCGGGATTACTAAGCACTTTTTTAAACACAAATGGTATCAAAGTAGATCTATATGTTTCATGAGGTACAAATAATTCATATTTCTTAGATAAACGTCTTATTTTTTTGAATGAATTTGTCCTTTGAAAAGCTTTATATAAAATTTCATTATGTGTTTTAGAACTATTTTCGCATAGATTAGTGAACTCTACTCTTGTTAATTCCTTTAATAAATCCAGAAACTTCTCCATGTTTTTTAGGTTATCGGACAATTTCATCATTATCTATCTCTTTACTTTTTCTTTTATTTATCTTCTAAATTTACTTTATTAACGTCGGTATAAAACTTTTTAAATATTCAAACCATATATATAATATAGGAATAGCAATCATAAGAAATCCAAAAGTAAGTCCCATGTTTGCAAAAACCTTATTTTCTTTTAACTTTGTTTGTAGTCGTAATAGACTTTTAGGCACATTATATTTAATTTCTTTTACACCTACTATATTTGTACCAATACTGATTTTGCTTTTGTTTTTTTGATATAAAACAATCGCATTAACCATATGATATATAGATAAATACATCATTGAAGGTATCAAAATAAATAAACCTATTAGCAGTAATACTGTGTTCAACGTATTCATATTATACTCCCCTTAGTTTTCTGTTTTGTTTACATAATGCCGGTTATCGGCACTAGCCGGTACGACGCCGTTTATAAGCCGTCACTTGTGAATTTCAAAAATTCGCCTTGTGAAGGCTTATTTGTTGCACGATACAACTTGTGAAATCCGGCTGGTTCACAATCTATACCACCTGTTTTCTCTCACCGGTAGGGCTCGGCCCTGTTCCACCTACAAAAACACCCAGAAATCACGCCGTTTTAAGCTGAAATCCGGGTTTTGAAAAATTTTCGGAGTGCGGTACCTCTCGGTGCCAAAAAAGCCTGTCCATAATCTTGACATCAGCGCCGTGTTCGAAGACGACCCGACTACCATTCCAGCCTGTAAAGACATTCTAGGCGAAGCAATTAATACGCTTAACGAAAAAAAAGGTAAAAGAAATTGTTGATGCCCGTGATTATTTACAGTGGAAAATTGACAACTATGATTCTCACATGATTGAATCCGAAAATAAATTATAGAAAACAAACGAGGTCCGGGCGATGATTGCCTGGACCTCGTTTATTCTTTTTGATTAAACTTTCGGGGTAGCTCCGGCCCCTCGCGGGGCTATCTAAAAACCACTCCAAAGTATTGACATTATTCCCAATATTTCATCTTATTTAATAAGAAACCATATTTATATAACAACATAAAACGCACTAAGTTATTTTATTGAACATATATCTTACTTTATCTATCCGACTATTTGGACGACGGGGCTGGCAAACAGGTTCACCGGTAGTAACATGGTACCCTTTTAACTCTGTTAAACAAACACTACGTCCATTTGTAAAGAAAGTTAAATCACTACGATATTCTTGAATACACCGAGCAGGGATTTCTCCACTAAGAATGACCTCATTATTTTTCAATTGAGTGTCTACGATGTTCGCACAATATTTAGGAGCATCGTTGTATGCTCGTGAAAGATATTCCTGTGGCGCATAAATTTTAAAACTAAGATATGGCTCTAACAATTCTGTTCCAGCTTTTTTTAAGACTTGTTCCAATACAATAGGAGCAAGCATCCGAAAATCTGCTGGGGTACTAACAGGGCTATAGTATAAGCCATACTTAAAACAGATTTTACAATCCGTCACATTCCAACCATATAATCCTTGTTCGCAACCATAGCGTATCCCTTCCATAACTGCATTTTGAAATGATTGATTTAAGTATCCAAGAGAAACCGAGCTCTCATACTGCATTCCACTTCCCAACGGAAGCGGTGATACAGATAAACCAATGGAAGCCCAGAAAGGATTTGGCGGCACTTCGATGTGAATGGTATATTCTGCATTTTTTAACGGTCTCTCCATATAAATGACTGTAGGCTCTTTTAGTTCTATCTCCACATGATACTTTTCTTGCAACAGTGCACTAATCACTTCCATTTGTACTTTCCCTAAGAAAGAAAGTATAATTTCATGTGTCGTAGAATCCACGTAATATCGTAGAAGCGGATCACTATCTGAGATTTCCAAAAGGGCATCAAGCAACATTTCTCTCTGTTCAGGTTTACTCGGTTCAACAGTTGTTTGTAGTAGAGGGTGCGGATTTTCAATCTTTTTTCTCTGTGGCAATAGTTTTGTATCTCCAAGAACACTATTTAACTTCAAAAACTCATTTTGCAAAATAACAATTTCTCCAGAATAAGCTCTATCAATCTTACATAATTCACCATTTATTGAAGTATACATTTCTGTAACTTTTATTTTTTCTTTTTCTGATACTCTAACCGAATCTCGTAAATGTAGTACTCCACTATAAAGGCGTATATATGCAAGACGTTGTCTTTTTTTTGTATATTCAATTTTGAAAACATTTCCGCAAAGTTCAGACGGACCTCGATGTGTTGATGAATAAAATTTATTCGTAATCACTTCTATAAGGTTATCAATCCCTATATTGTTTTTTGCACTTCCGTGATAAACAGGGAACAGGGAACAATTATGAAATCTTATGCTTTCCTCTTGTTCGAGTTCCAATGCTTCTAATGATTTACCGGACATATATTTCTCTAAAAGGTCATCGTTTCCCTCTATTACCGTATCCCATTGTTCAGATTCGGTAAAGTTCGTCACACACATATTAGGATACAGTTCTACCTTCTGTTTGATTACAATTTCGGCAGAAAGTTTCTCTTTAATATCCTGATAAACCGTTGATAAATCAATTCCATTTTGGTCAATCTTATTGATAAAAAAGATTGTGGGAATCCCCATTTTCCTAAGTGCATGAAATAATATACGAGTTTGTGCTTGTACGCCATCTTTTGCAGAAATCAGTAGAATTGCCCCATCTAAAACTGATAATGAACGATATACTTCTGCTAAGAAATCCATATGTCCTGGCGTGTCTATGATGTTCACCTTCGTATTTTCCCACTGAAAAGAGGTTATTCCTGTCTGAATTGTAATTCCTCTCTGAAGTTCTAAAAGCGTATTATCCGTCCTCGTTGTACCTTTGTCCACGCTTCCTAATTCTGTAATCGCTCCACTGTTATATAATAAGCTTTCTGTTAAGGTAGTTTTTCCTGCATCAACATGAGCTAAAACTCCAATATTAATAATTTTCATGTGATTTTCCTCCATTCAAAAACCCAAAAGGGCATAAAAATCCCAGTGATAAATACTTTTATCACTGGGATTTTTATGCATAACCATAGGTATACAAAGCATACAGATATTCTCTGGATACTTTAGAATCACATGATAAAGGTATTCTTAAACTGGGTACAAAAAACTAAGCCCTCCTAAAAAAGGACATCTAATTATTTGTTCCCGCTATCAAATTTACAGTTTATTTAAGAATACCTTGCCGCATATTTATTAACTCCTTTTAAATAGTCACTTAAATAATAGCACGTAAGAGCATATTTGTAAAGGAATCTCCAATTTTTTATCAAAAAGAGTACATGATTACAAAGTATCTGTAATCATGTACCAATATTTGTTATTTTACAATCTTCCAATTATCTTGTTTTTCTAATATCAACTCAAATTGCGAGATTTGGGTTGCCTTTGTTTCTTGATCTAAATATTTCACAGCGACATTCACGATTACTTGGTTATCTTTTCTGGTAAAGATAGGATTCACCAATTCCTCGAAAACATATTCCTTGTTAATCATAGGTAACACATGATTACTTACATAGTAAGTCAATTCTTTTTCTGTGGCGGTAGGATAGAGCTGGAAGAACGTTTCTAAAAAGCTAATGATTTCGTCCATCGTTTCTGTATCTACTGTATGGTCACTTTCTAGCTGTTTGGGTTGGTAGTCCGATTTTTGAGGTTTCTTACTCATTGTCGGATTTTTGATAATAACCATATTATCTGATTCATCTATATGGACAACCACATGAAAGCTAGACGATATAGTTTCCTTGTCTTTGTCTTCGGTAATAACTTGTTCAACAGAAAACAGTACCTCAAAGGTGTTCTCATTCACTTGAGAAACCTGCCACACCTGTATATCGTTCACACTAGAACTAGTAGGAATATCCTTACGAATCATTTCTTCATTTAATACCTGCAATTCTTCCGTCAAATAATGGGTCAATTTCTCATTTCGTTTATCAATGGCTTCTTGGGATTGGAGAGCGTAAAATATCTTGTGTAAACGCACAAAAGATTTCTAAATTGTATAGAAATAGGGAATGCCTTCCCTTATGATATTTAGTAACCACAGAAAACATCACAGGAGGCATTCCCCATGAATGAACTTACCACAGAAATTATCGCTGCACTAGCCCAAAAACAAGATTTGGACGGTTCTGTTGCAAAGTTTTAAATAAAGAATAAAATCCCTTACGGTATCTATAATTTAAGCTGGGATTCCCAATAATACCTTGATTTCAGTACAGACCGAAAACCCGAAGAGAGTGCCTTCTTTTCGGGTTTTCTTATATAATCCTCGGATGGCTTCCATGCCTTTAATCGTGGGTGAGGCAGTGCGTAAACTTCGATAGAATTTATTGCGTCTCTTTACTGGACGATGGTCTTGTTCAATCAAATTATTCAGGTATTATTATATGGCGAAAAATATAAAAAACTAAGTGACAGTGCCAAATTAGGTTATGTGGTTTTGCGTGATCGTTTGGAATATTCATTGCAAAATAATTGGATAGATGATGAAGATAGAGTGTACTTTATTTTTACTAATCAAGAGCTTAACGATTTATTTGGGTGGGGAAACACTAAAATATCTAAGATTAAAAAAGAGCTTGAAGAAGCAGGACTTTTATTCCAAGTTAAGCAGGCGTTCGATCCAAAAAAAATGAAAAATCTACCCAAGGGGTCCCGAGCGCCTACGAGAAATTTGTATCGATAAGAAATAGATTTAAAAATTTCGCTGTTATTTTGTACATTTAACTTGACGGTGACATCTCTCTATTGTGAGTTATTAGTGGTACAGTTTTCAACCGTTTTAATTATAAAAAAGTGGTGCATTTTTAAATTGGCACAAACAGGTAACGGTTATTGCAGGTGTATTTCTTATCTATGGGTTTAACATGGATTTTATCATTAAAATCATGAGTATTGTCCGAGAGTGATTGGTCTTGCGTATGGTTAACCCTAAAGTTATGGAAATAAGACTTAGAAGCAAACTTAAGAGTGTGTTGATAGTGCATTATCTTAAAATTTTGTATAATAGGAATTGAAGTTAAATTAGATGCTAAAAATTTGTAATTAAGAAGGAGGGATTCGTCATGTTGGTATTCCAAATGCGTAATGTAGATAAAACATCTACTGTTTTGAAACAGACTAAAAACAGTGATTACGCAGATAAATAAATACGTTAGATTAATTCCTACCAGTGACTAATCTTATGACTTTTTAAACAGATAACTAAAATTACAAACAAATCGTTTAACTTCTGTATTTATTTACAGATGTAATCACTTCAGGAGTGATTACATGAACAAAAATATAAAATATTCTCAAAACTTTTTAACGAGTGAAAAAGTACTCAACCAAATAATAAAACAATTGAATTTAAAAGAAACCGATACCGTTTACGAAATTGGAACAGGTAAAGGGCATTTAACGACGAAACTGGCTAAAATAAGTAAACAGGTAACGTCTATTGAATTAGACAGTCATCTATTCAACTTATCGTCAGAAAAATTAAAACTGAATACTCGTGTCACTTTAATTCACCAAGATATTCTACAGTTTCAATTCCCTAACAAACAGAGGTATAAAATTGTTGGGAGTATTCCTTACCATTTAAGCACACAAATTATTAAAAAAGTGGTTTTTGAAAGCCATGCGTCTGACATCTATCTGATTGTTGAAGAAGGATTCTACAAGCGTACCTTGGATATTCACCGAACACTAGGGTTGCTCTTGCACACTCAAGTCTCGATTCAGCAATTGCTTAAGCTGCCAGCGGAATGCTTTCATCCTAAACCAAAAGTAAACAGTGTCTTAATAAAACTTACCCGCCATACCACAGATGTTCCAGATAAATATTGGAAGCTATATACGTACTTTGTTTCAAAATGGGTCAATCGAGAATATCGTCAACTGTTTACTAAAAATCAGTTTCATCAAGCAATGAAACACGCCAAAGTAAACAATTTAAGTACCGTTACTTATGAGCAAGTATTGTCTATTTTTAATAGTTATCTATTATTTAACGGGAGGAAATAATTCTATGAGTCGCTTTTGTAAATTTGGAAAGTTACACGTTACTAAAGGGAATGTAGATAAATTATTAGGTATACTACTGACAGCTTCCAAGGAGCTAAAGAGGTCCCTAGCGCCTACGGGGAATTTGTATCGATAAGGAATAGATTTAAAAATTTCGCTGTTATTTTGTACAATAAGGATAAATTTGAATGGTACCATAAACGACCGTTTATGGTACCATTTCATTTTCCTGCTTTTTCTAAATGTTTTTTAAGTAAATCAAGTACCAAAATCCGTTCCTTTTTCATAGTTCCTATATAGTTATACTTAATGAGTTATGGTACATTTAAATTATAAAATTAAGGAGGTTTTTTTATGATTTTTGGCTATGCTCGAGTGAGTACGGATGATCAAAATCTTAGTTTACAAATTGATGCACTTACTCATTATGGAATTGATAAATTATTTCAAGAAAAAGTAACTGGTGCGAAAAAAGACCGACCGCAATTAGAAGAAATGATCAACCTACTACGTGAAGGAGATTCTGTTGTCATTTACAAGTTAGATCGAATTTCACGATCAACTAAACATTTGATTGAACTTTCTGAATTATTTGAAGAACTTAGTGTCAATTTTATATCTATTCAAGATAACGTAGATACTTCAACGTCTATGGGAAGATTCTTTTTCCGAGTTATGGCTAGTTTAGCAGAACTTGAACGGGATATTATTATTGAACGAACTAACTCTGGTCTTAAGGCAGCCAGAGTCCGAGGAAAAAAAGGGGGCCGTCCAAGTAAAGGTAAGCTATCAATTGATTTAGCTTTAAAAATGTATGACAGCAAAGAGTATTCTATTCGTCAAATTCTTGATGCCTCTAAATTAAGCAAAACAACCTTTTACCGTTACCTCAATAAAAGGAATGCTTAAGATATGGCTATGAAAAGAATTTTAACTACTTCACAGCGTGAACAACTTCTTTCTGTAGACCACTTATCAGAAGAGGATTTTAAAGCGTATTTTAGTTTTTCTGATTATGATCTGGAGGTTATTAATCAACACCGTGGAAAGGTCAATAAACTAGGATTTGCGATACAACTTTGTTTGGCCCGGTATCCTGGGTGTTCTTTAAGTAATTGGCCGATTAAATCAACCAGACTAACTTCTTATGTGAGTCGACAGCTCCATCTTGATGCAATTGATTTAAATTCATATGATCATAGAAATACACGTGCAAATCACTTCAACGAGATCTTAGAAGTATTCAACTATCATCGATTCGGTAGTGCTAATACACAAAAACAGTTAATAGAATATTTAATTGAACTAGCTTTAGAAAATGATGACTCTATCTATCTAATGAAAAAAACAATTGATTTCTTAACTCGAAAAAGAATTATTTTTCCATCTATAGCTACACTTGAAGACATTATAAGCCGCTGTCGAGATAAAGCAGAAAACAACTTATTTTCAATATTGCTCTGTTCATTAACAGATATACAAATTGAAAAACTAGAGAGTTTGTTTCAAATTTATGAAGAGACGAAAATAACTAAACTCGCTTGGCTAAAAGACATTCCAGGTAAGGCAAATCCAGAAAGCTTTATGAGTATTTGTAAAAAAGTGGAAGTGATTGCTTCCATGGGACTCGGGACAATTAATGTCTCCCATATTAATCGGAACAGGTTTCTTCAGCTAGCTAGACTAGGGGAAAATTATGATGCATATGACTTCTCCCGTTTTGAGCTTGAAAAAAGATACTCTTTACTTATTGCTTTTTTAGTCAATCATCATCAATATCTGATCGATCAACTGATTGAGATTAATGACCGCATTTTAGCAAGTATTAAACGCAAAGGGACACGTGATTCACAAGAACAGTTAAAAGAAAAAGGAAAATTGGCTACTAAAAAATTGGAACATTATGCTTCTTTAATTGATGCTCTTCACTTTGCAAAAGATAATGATAGTAATCCTTTTGACGAAATTGAACGAATCATGCCTTGGGAAGATTTAGTACAAGATGGAGAAGAAGCTAAAAAAATTACAGGTAATAAAAATCATGGCTATTTAGAAATGGTTCGAAATAAAGCTAATTACCTCCGAAGATACACGCCAATGTTATTGAGGACCCTTTCGTTCAAAGCAACTCCGGCAGCAAATCCAGTCCTCATGGCCCTAACTCAACTAACTGATTTACACAATAGTGGTAAAAGAAAAATACCGGCAGATACTTCTACTGATTTTGTGAGTAAAAAATGGAAAAGCCTTGTTCGGCCAGAAGAGGGGAAAATAGATCGGTCTTACTATGAGTTAGTAGCTTTCACCGAGCTAAAGAACAATATTCGATCAGGAGATATTTCAGTTGAAGGAAGTATGATCCATCGAAATATTGATGATTACTTAGTTGATTTATCTGCTTGTATTGATTCAGAAACTATTCCAGACACGTTTGAGGACTATTTAAAGGATCGGGAAATAATTTTAGATTTACAGCTTCAATTTTATTCGACAGTTGATAAGAGAATTTCAAGAGCAAACCTTAAAAAGTTGGAAAAAGTTACACCTAGCGAAGCAGAAATATATAGAAAAAAACTTTATTCAATAATTCCTAAGATAAGGCTTAGTGATCTTTTAATTGAGGTGGACAGTTGGACCAACTTTTCACAAGAATTTAGTCATGATTCTACAGGGAAACCGCCGAGTGAACAAGAAAGAAAAATTATTTTTGCTGCTTTGCTGGGTTTAGGGATGAATATTGGTCTTGAAAAAATGGCCCAATCAACTCCTGGAATTTCTTATTCTCAGTTAGCCAATGCCAAACAATGGCGCTTTTATAAAGAAGCTCTGACTCGTGCTCAATCTGTTTTGGTTAATTATCAGTTAAAGCTTCCTGTTGCAGACTTTTGGGGTGAAGGAAAAACCACTGCTTCAGACGGAATGCGCGTCCCAGTGGGCGTCTCAGCTCTAAAATCCGATGTTAATCCACATTACAAAAGTATGGAAAAAGGAGCTACAATGATTCGATCAATAAATGATAGGCATACGACTCATCATATCGAGGTTGCTTCAACTAATACAAGGGAAGCTACTCATACCCTTGATGGCCTACTTTATCATGAAACAGATCTAGATATTGAGGAACATTTTACTGATACAAATGGGTATTCTGATCAGGTGTTTGGAATGACCGCATTACTAGGCTTTGATTTTGAACCTCGCATCAGAAATATAAAAAAATCACAATTATTTTCTATCAAATCACCTTCCTACTACCCTAACTTATCAGAAGATATAAGCGGAAAAATCAATGTAAAAATTATTGAAGAAAACTATGATGAAATTAAACGAATCGCCTATTCGATTCAAACAGGAAAAGTATCTAGTTCTTTACTATTAGGAAAGCTAGGCTCATACGCACGTAAGAATAGAGTAGCTCTTGCACTGAGAGAACTAGGTCGCATTGAAAAGAGCATTTTTATGATAGATTATATTACAGATAGTGAGCTACGGCGAAGGATCACTCATGGACTAAATAAGACAGAAGCGATTAATGCTTTAGCTAGAGAACTATTTTTTGGGCGACGCGGAAAATTTATGGAGCGCGATATTCGCCGACAACTTCAAAGTGCTAGTGCGCTTAATGTG
Source organism: Staphylococcus sp. GDY8P119P (assembly GCF_017892075.1). Taxonomy (NCBI): domain Bacteria; kingdom Bacillati; phylum Bacillota; class Bacilli; order Caryophanales; family Staphylococcaceae; genus Staphylococcus; species Staphylococcus sp. GDY8P119P. The sequence goes on along the minus strand of NZ_JAESKJ010000014.1, from coordinate 9,986 downwards.
TTAATAAATGCAATAAGTATATGGAACGCCGTCTACTTACAAGCAGCTTATAATTATCTCGTCAAAATAGATCCCGAAGTAACTAAGTATATGAAGCATGTATCTCCTATTAATTGGGAGCATATCACTTTTCTTGGAGAGTATAAATTTGACTTGTTATCTATTCCTAAACACTTAAGAGAATTGAATATAAAAAATAAATAGGCCTTGAAACATTGGTTTAGTGGGAATTTGTACCCCTTATCGATACAAATTCCCACTAAGCGCTCGGGACCCCTAATACCTGTTTCACTAATGAAGGTTTTTAGTAATTAATTATTATTATAGCTTTCTAAGATATAAGGTTTTGCTTTTTCAAAATCATTATTATCTTTTATAGTAATAGATAAATTTCCAGTTCCATAATGACCAATATTAGTTACATCACGAGTGAAGCCTTTTTCTAATTTCACGCAATCTAAATTAACTTTTATATAAAGAAGTATTTTATTTTGAAAAGGTAATACTTCTATACACGCGAAATTTTTAATTCTTTTAAATGCAATATAAAATTTTAACTCTTTAACTTGGACATCGTCACTTAAAGCTAAAAGATAATTATATATTTCATTATATAAATCATTAATTTGCTGATTTGCTTTATTAATATTTTCGGAAATAATTGAAGTATCCTTATCAAAATCAGGGTTTGTTTTTTTATTTATAATTGTTTTTTCTTTATGTAAAGTTGAAGCGTTTACTAAATCTAACATAAATAGGTTTTCTTCAAATTGTTTATATCTATATAATTCAATATTTCTATTTATTTGCTGTACGGCATGTGCATCATATTTTGTGAATCCGCCTGCTATACATAATAATCTAGGTGTTTGCCAATCGATTTTGTCAGCATAATTCGTATTTAACTTTTTCATCACAAGTAATTCAAATTCTGCTTTATGATCCATTAACCAATCTAAATAAAAAAGGCCTTGATTAATTACATTTTCATTTGTTGCTCTTTTATATTCTAAAATAACAGGAGAATAATTCTCATCAATACCTAAGGTATCGATTCTTCCAGCATGTTTTTTACCTGTAGAATACTCAGATGCGAGGAACGAAATGCCCAATAGATTTTCAGAATTATTTTCTATTACGGTTTGAAGAGATTTTTCTATAGCCATTGATTCTCCATATAATTCATATGCTATTTCGTTATTCAGTTTAAATAATTTTACATCTCCCATGTATACTCCCCTTTATTTAATAAAACATATAGTTAACATAATAGGACTTTATCAGTATTAGATAAACATTCTCTGTAGTAAACCATTTTTTCGTTGTTTTAATACCTCAATTTTATTGTATTGTTTTCTTATTAACTTATCTAATTTATTTAAGAATACTCCTATTTTTCTTTGTTCCTCAATACTTGGTAGAGAAATTTTTATAGAATAAAACAACTCTAAATTTAAATTACGTCTAACGATACTTGCTCCTTGTTCAGAAGCTTGTGCATATTCATAAATATATCGAGGAGTTTTTAATAAATCTTTTGCAAAATTAATATCAAATTGATGACTTAAATTATATATTCTATAAGACGGTGAAACTATACCTATATCAAAACGTTGGTTAAAATTAATATTTCCTAACCATAAGTTTTGAGGACTTAATACTAATTGGTTCAACCGTAAAATTTTATATCCTGTACTATCTTTACTACCAATCTGCTTTTTGAAATACTCTTCTTGAGATAATAAACCATTTTTAGTAGAAGAAAGTAACACATATTGATTATTAGATGTTGTTCTTTCATTTACTTCATTTATTAAATCACCTAATTTTTCATTTTCCCAATTAGGATAATCATTTCCATTGTCATCTCTAAATCTTAACTCTTGAGAAAAAATCTTTTGCATATATCCCTTTTTCTGTTCTTCTAATTTCGCTAACTTTTGTTCCTCTAATTCAATTTGACGGTCAAGTTTGCTAAAAAAATCACTGATTTTTTTTTGTTCTACAGAATGAGGCATATATATTTTTTGAGACTTCACTAATTCGGAATTTAAATTCACTTGACTGCCTGGTTGCCCATATTTTTTCCATTTAGGTCTATACGCGTCAAGCCATTGATACATAAACTCAATGTCAAATAATGGTTTAAGAAAAATTAAAAAACCATCGTGTACTCCAGTTTTAACATAATTAATAACAGGTTTACCTACAGATGCCGCAATACTTAGTAATAGATGTTTACTATGCAAAACTCTAGTCTTTTTTTGGCCATCTTTAGATATTTTTTGTTCTAATTTTGTAATTTTTCCGTTTTGTTCAGTTACATCTGAAATTCTAAGCCATCCTATATCAGAATTAATGTCAAACCATCTAGGGTCGCTTATTGGTCTCGGAGATGAACCTCTAACAATTTCTGCTAATTCTCCTAATTTTAATTTGCTCCACCCTTCTTTAAACTCTGGGAACCTCAATTCAGGTACATTCTTAATTTCATTAGTCATGTTTTAACACTCCTAATTCTTTAAGGTAACTATTAATTTCTTGTTCTACTTCGACAATTTCATCGTCAATTTGATTTAAATCTTTTTGAACTCGTTCTAAATCAATAGGTTCTTCTTCTTCAAATGTATCGACATATCTTGGAATATTAAGGTTATAATCATTTTCTGCAATTTCTTCTAAACTTGCCGCATAACTATATTTATCTATTGTTTCTCGGTTTTTATATGTTTCAACGATTTTTTCAACATCTTCGGTTGTTAAATGATTTTGATTTTTTCCTTTTTCAAATGATTGCGATGCATCAATAAACAACACATTTTCATCATCTTCACGACACTTTTTAAAGACAAGTATACTTGTTGGTATCGATGTACCGAAGAATAAGTTGGACGGTAATCCAATAATTGCGTCTAAATAATTTTTCTCTTTAATTAAGTATTCGCGAATGACACCTTCAGCTGCACCACGGAATAATACACCATGTGGTAAAACGACAGCCATTGTCCCATTATCATCTAGGTGATAAATCATATGTTGTATAAATGCAAAATCTGCTTTTGATTTAGGTGCTAATTTACCATAATTACTAAAGCGTGGATCTTCTAAGAATTGTGGATCAGAACTCCATTTCGCACTATAAGGTGGATTTGCAACCACAGCTTCAAAACGTTCGTCTGAAATAGCCGGATCTTCTATCGTATCTCCATTTTCAATCTTAAAATTCGCATAGTTAACATCATGTAACAACATGTTCATACGAGCTAAGTTATACGTTGTACTATTGTACTCTTGACCATAATATTGACGTACATTAGCTTCACGCCCAACACGAAGGAGTAATGAACCTGAACCACATGTAGGGTCATAAACGCTCTTAATATCTTTCTTATTGGCGGTTACAATTTTAGCTAAAATTGTTGAAACTTGTTGCGGTGTATAGAATTCTCCAGCTTTTTTACCTGAACTTGCTGCGAATTGACCAATTAAGTACTCATAAGCATCACCTAACATATCAATCTCCATATCACTATGAACAAAAGGTAATGTAGATATCTTCATCATTACTTTTGAAATCAATTTTGTACGTGCAGCATTAGAGTTGCCCAAACGTGAAGAATTAAGGTCTAAATCATCAAATAAGTGAATAAAGTCATCTTCACTATCATGACCCCGTGTAGAATTTTCTATGTTTTTAATGGCATTACTCAGGTCTTCCATTTCAAAAACTTGTTTCTCAATTTTTTTAACTAAGTGACTAAATAGATATTGGGGTTCAATCACATAACCGATACGTGAAATAAATTCTTGTTCTAAGACGGGTCTATAATCTTCATCTGCCATCGCCGTTTCATAATCTATATTGTCTTCAGCTAAGAGTATTTGTGCTTGTTCTTCAATTTTTTCACTTAAGAAACGATAAAAAATCATACCTAAGATATAGTTTTTAAACTCGTTGGCATCCATATTGCCCCGTAAGTCATCAGCGATAGACCATAGATTTTTTTGTAATTCAGCTTGTTGTTGGCGTTGTTTTTCCGTAATAGACATTTAATTGTCCTCCTTGAATAAAATGTTGGATAAGAATTGCTTTTTTAACCGACTTTGTCTTTGTTTTAATATGTTTAATTGTTTTTCTTTAATACCAATTTGCCCAATCAACTGTTGTCGTTCAATGGAAGGTAAGGTAATATAGAGAGATTTTAACTGTTGATGGGTTAGTTTTTTTATTGTTGAGCCACCTTGCATATATTGCTTATATTGTGATTGTACCTCTGGTGCTAGTTGAAACCAATAGACTAAAAAAGCAGGTTCCAATAAGTCTGAAGTAACTTCTATTTTTGTATAGTTATAAGGTAAAATTGAACCGTCGTGTCTTGCGCTCACTAAGGTACACTGACCTGTCATCATACTTATGACAATATCATCTTTACGTACAACGGTTGCTCTTGATGTATCTTTTAATTTGATGACTCTAGGTTGATATGTATCATCTATGGTTAACCCTAAATCTATATCTAACATATTTTGATCGTATACCATATAACGATGCCCCAGGTCGCTCTCATCAACTTCTAAGCGCTGTATTAATGTGCCACTTTGATAATTAACATAATCTTTTAACATACCCAACCTCCTGTAGTTATGTTTTTCTACAAAACAAATATAGCATGACTTTAAAATAAAAGCAAGTGTAGTTTTAAAAAACTACACTTGCCTTACATTAAACACTATATTTTTTAACCATATCTTTGATAAATGATTTAACACGCTTTATTTTTTTAGTACGTATTAAAAGACCGCCCGAAACGCCTTCTTCAATTAAGTTATTATTTAAATGACCACTAAATTCAAATTCCTTAACTAACGATTTCAATAATTCTAACGGATAATCGGTTTCCTCAGAAAATTGTTCCAGCTCTCCGACCTTCACTTTAGATTCATAATTATAATAAGCATCATCAATTGAATCACCTTCATTTAAGTTCGGTACGACTTTATCTAGGAATGTTCGAATTAAATCGGATTTCAATCTCAATTGGTCATCATCAGCTTTATCAAGCACTTTACGAATCTCTTTAATATCTTTTTCTTGTTGTTCTGTATCACTTAAATCAATTTGATTTAATAAATCTAAAATATACTGAACATTAATCAAATCATTTCGTAAAATCTCAATATTAAAATCAATATTGTCTAATATAGATTCTCCCTCTACAGTTTCTTTATCAGGTCGCATCACTTTATCATAGATATCTAAATATTTACCTTTATAATCTTCATATGTTTGTTCATCAATACCTAACGTTTCCTTATCAAATACAAATTCATCAAACGTTTTTAACTTTTGCATATGCTTGGCTAACTCGCGATATGCAATAACAAAGTCACGCTGATCTTCTTCTCTTTCTAATTGGTCTACGGCTTGAGGTGTTTCAGCTAATTCAAATAGTTCAATCAGAGCCTGTTTAAATTTCGTTAAGTACGCTTGGAACGATAAGCTCAATACCGTATCTGTATTGTCTGTTTTAGAGAAAAGCTCAATAGCCTCATCCGTTTTTTCTTTTAAGTTTCTATAAGCAACAATGTTTCCATAGGGTTTCGTTGGCTCTTCCACACGATTGGTACGTGAGTAGGCTTGAATAAGCGTATGATGCTGTAAATTACGATCAACATATAACGTATTCAATTTTTTACTATCAAAGCCTGTTAAGAACATATCGACAACGATAAGAATATCTAATTTTTGATCGGGTAATCCTTTTTTGACACGGTTTGATACATCATTGAAGTAACCATCAAACGTATCCGTTGAGAAATTTTTATCAAAGGTCTCATTATACGTTTGAATGATACCTTCTAATATATCTCTTCTTGTTTGTTCATCCATCGTATCCTCTATGGCTTCATTATCTTGATAACTGAATATTGTCGTGACATTAAAATTATGTACACCTTGTTTCTTCAATTTTTGGAAAACACGATAATATTGAATTGCCATTGGAATACTTTGAACGGTCAACATACCTGTGTACATTTGATCACGTGTTTTTTTATTATGATTCGTAATAATATGTTCTGCTACTTTTTGAACACGTTCGTCTGCCATCCATATTTCAGCTTCATTAATTTTATTAACATAACCATCTTCGATAATTTTTTCACTACGGTCAAACGTATTCATATATTCAACAGAAAAACCTAGCACGTTACCATCTCTAATCGCATCTTTGATTAGATAATGGTGTAGACATTCTCCAAAAATATCCGCAGTCGCGCGCCCATCTTGACTCGCATTCTCTTCAAATCTAGGTGTTCCCGTAAAACCAAAGTATTGGGCGTTTCCGAAATGTTGTCTGATGATACGGTGCATTGAACCAAATTGTGTTCGATGGCATTCGTCAATAATAAAAACGACTTTATCTTCTTTATAACGTTCCATTACTGGATGTCCTGATTTAATCGCATTATCCATTTTTTGAATCGTCGTAATAATTAGTTTCCGTGTAGGATCATCCATTTGTTTGAGTAACTTTTTAGTATTGAATGTCCTATCAACAGAATCTGACTCAAACTTATTAAATTCCCCTAAAGTTTGACCATCTAGGTCTTTACGATCGACTAAAAATATAACTTTCTTAATATCTGGTTCTTGCGCTAAGATTTGACTTGCTTTAAACGATGTGAGGGTTTTACCACTCCCTGTTGTATGCCAAATATAACCATTGTTATTTGTTTCTATAGCTCGATTTAACAAAGCCTCTACAGCATAGACTTGATACGGTCTTAAAGCCATTAATATTTTATCTGTTTCATTAATAATCATATAACGGCTAATCATTTTAGCAATATGGCAAGGTTCTAAAAAGGATTCAATAAAATCTTTAAGCACATTAATGCGATCATTTTTTTCATCGCTCCAATAAAACATATGACTTTTCATGATTTTTTGATCGCTATTCGCGTAGTAGCGCGTTTCCATTTTATTACTCACTACAAACATTTGTATGAATCTAAATAGCCCCGTATAGTTTTGACGACGATAGCGTTCAATTTGATTAAAAGCTTCTGTAATCGCAACACCACTACGTTTAAGTTCAATTTGAACCAAAGGTAATCCATTAATTAAAACAGTTACATCATAACGACTTTTGTGTGTATCATTCACGCTCACCTGATTTGTGACTTGAAATGTATTTTGACACCACTTTTTTATATTCATTAAGCTAAGATAAACTTTTGTTTCATCGTCACGTTCTAGTACATATTTATCTCTTAATATTTGAGCACTTTCAAATACGCTTTTATCACTGATATCAATCATGATACGTTTAAACTCACTATCTGATATAGGCGTACCCTCTAATTTATCTGCATTTCGTTCATTTAAAATACGTCTGAAATTCTCTTTTAATTGTGTTTCGTTACGCAATGATACACGCTCATACCCCAAATCTTGTAGCTGTTTAACTACATTTTCTTCTAAATCATATTCACTTTGGTATCCCAATTTAATCGCTCCACCCTATCAATCTTTAATATAACTAAATAATAACATATAAGAAAGCTTATATATGATGAGTAATGATGCTCAACACTATAATTGCTATTATATTTTATGATATATATATAATTATTTATCTTATACCAACCATTTACATAATCGATGATTATCAGAAGTTCTAGCATAAAAAAGCACTACAAGTTCATGAGCTTGTAGCGCTTTTTATTGTGTTAATTACCAAACAACCGACTCCAGAAACCTTTTTTAGGTGGTTTTTCTTCCTTATCTTCGTATTCACTATCTATTTCTACGAATTGTTTATCGTCTATTGTGGATGGTTCTTCATTGAGGTTTTCATTCTCTTTCTCTTCAGGTATATCTTTATGCTGCACCTCTGTAGGCTGTTCCCATTCTTGTTGTTGATCAGTATCTTTAGACTCTCCAGTAAATGTTGCTTCTTGTACATTAACACTTTGTCTCTCATTAACAGACGTATCAAAAGAATAATTAAGTCGTCTTTCTTCCTCTAATTGATCTTCTAATTTTTTAATCTTTTTATTACTTTCTAATGCTAATACTTGTTGATTTTCAAGCAATTTCGACCTTTCTTGCAACTCTTTTCTGTAAAATTCAATTGTTGTTTCATGACGACTTTCTTGCTTTTCAATTTGATTATTCAAAGTATCAATCTGGTTTTTAAGAATCTCCACTATTTGAGCATCAGTTTTAGATTCAACGTCAATATTATCTGGGTCTTTTTTTTGTTTACTTTCAGCAACATTTTCAAATCCATATTTCTTCTTATTTTTATTTACTCTTTGAACTATTTTTTCTATGTCGCTATCTTCTTTAATAAACGAAGTGTTTTCCTGTTTTATTGTTTCTATATTCAATCTTTTAATATTATTAAAAATTGTTTGCTTACTAACTTCTAATTCTTCACTCAAAGCTTTCACGCTTCTCATATCATCAACCCTTTTATAAAATGTTTATCAACCCTTTATAAAACAGTATAAACTCATAAAGCTTGGTAATAAAGTAATTACAATATTAAAACACGGTTCCCGTCAATCGTTTCATCAAAGGTTCATAAAGGGTTGATGGTTTTTATCAAAGGTTTATAAAGGGTTTATAAACCTTTGATAAGTCTGTATTTTCCCTTTTATAAGGTTGTTCAAAGTGATATAATAACCTTAACATGACAAAACCCCAACTACTGGTAATAGTCGGGGTTTGGTGATAAAACGTTGCAGCACGTTTATAAATCTTTTGATATCTGTATTATATACAACTATATCATCAAAGTGCAAGCAGAAAATTTATGTGTTCTTGTAATGTTTTATTACCTCTATCCAAAACTTTAATAGGAAAGGGGTTTTTATTATGCCTAGAAAAAATATAAAAAATCAAGCCAATCAAAATTTCTATATGCTACATAAAGTTTTATTTATCAACGAAAAATATAAAAAGCTAAGTGATAGTGCTAAAGTTACCTATGCAATTCTTAATGATAGAGTTAGTTTATCTATTAAAAATAATTGGATAGATCAAAATGGAGATATATACTTTATTTTTACTAATGAAAATCTTCAAGAAGTGTTAGATAAAAGTAAAAATACAATAACTAAAATAAAAAAAGAGTTACAAGAGGTTGGTTTACTGGAACAAGTTAAAACCGGGTTTAATCGACCGAACAAACTATATCTTCATGAAATAGAAACGAATATAACTATTGAAAAAGAAATACAAAATAGTACTTCGAACGATGACGAATCGAGTGATATCAAGGACTCCCAAATAATGGGACTCCAGAATCCCAAACAATGGGACTCCAGAATCCCAAATGATGGGACTCCAGAATCCCAAAACTTAGACCCTAATGATACTGAATTTAGTAATACTAATTATATAGAGACTGAGAACAATGATACGAATGATTTGAATGATACATCTAACAATATTTCTGAAAACGCTCATTCGAATCATACAAATCATCAACAAACTGAATTTAATAATGATGCCTTAAAATTCCAAGTGCTTGAAGAATTGCCACAACAAATCAAAGATTACTTAAGTAATTTTGAAATTAGAGAAATTCGTATTATTAAAAGTGTTTTACTTAAAGGAAAAAAATCATTTAATAATGCTCATGATACATATTACCGTTTAGAAGACGTGGAGTTCGAACTTGTCAGTGTCTTAAAACGATTTAAAGCGATGTTGCTACAGAAAAATGAAACGGTTGAAGCTATGCAGGGTTATTTGATGCAATCGATTAAAGCTGAACTTGAAGAAATACATGCACTGTATCTGCGCCGTCAAAACATGACTAAGTACAATATCTTTAACGAATAATTCAAATGATTTTACAGCAATCAAAGAAAACTCTAAATATTCGGTTAAGTCATCTGATTTTTTAACTGATGATGATGAAAGAAATCAAGAAATCGTGAATGACTTGGAAAAAGGTTTATACCGAAAA
>NZ_JAESKJ010000013.1:0-43273 GCF_017892075.1 Staphylococcus sp. GDY8P119P | reverse complement strand
CATAACCAATTTTAGCCATTTAAATACCACCTCTTTTAATCGTTTTATGGGTACTTATTAACGAAATCTAATTCTCGATGCAAATAAGCGCGTCTCTCATCGTCTGAAAACTCATGATTTTCGATAATTATGATACATTGATTATAACACAAGTTTATAGACTTAAATATCCAAGAAAAACCTCTTAATATTAAATTAAGAGGTTTTGTGTCAAAAACGAACATTAAAAATACAAAGCCGTCAGCAATTTGGTATTAATGGTTTTATATATAGAAAGTAGGTGTATTATTTAAATAACTAATTAAAATATAAATAAAAGCCAGTATTTGTATACTCTTTTTCATTTCTTTTTTAATCCTTATTTTGAGGGTGTTTTTTCTTAAAAATTAAGGAGTTAATTTCATTTATATCTTGCTGATTATGTTTTTTTATAATCAACCAAATAATGAAATATATTACAATAAAAATCATAATGAAAGTACTAATAGATGAAAGGTTTAGCGGAAACCATCCAGCTAATATTGCTAAAGGAAACATAATGATAAGCATGAGTAAAAAATGCATTAAAGTTAATTTAACTATAGAAAATTTGAGATGTGTAAAAATGAGTGAGCCAAAGCTAAACATAATTCCTATAAGAGACCAAATAACAACAGCAACAATCATAATTTGTATTTCATTTAAATTATTTGAATATATTGCACCCATTGTTGAATTTGGTGAAACAGGTTGATATTCTGTATGTGCGAAAATCAACGAAAAGATAATTGAAATAGTCACTCCGATTGATATCCCCATCATGCTACCTATTATTAAACGTTTCATAATTTTAGAGCCTCCTTTATAATTTTTAAATATCGACGAGATGAATAAGTGAAATCATTATTTTTAAATTTAATTTCTATAGTGCCATTACGATTTAGCTGTAAGTAATTAATATAATCTACATTGATAATTTCAGATTTAGAAATTTGTAAAAAATTCGCTGTTAATTGTTTTTTAACACTATATAATCTGCTATTTAAACTGTATTTTTCTGTCGCAGTATAGAAATATAGCACTTTGTTTTCAATTCGAAAGCAAACAATGTCTGGTTGTCTAATAAAGTAAATTTGTTCATTTTTCTTACCTCTAAAAATACTGGTTGAATATCTTTGTTCTATAATGTTAGTTATAGCAGATAAATCTTGTATTTGGGGATTAGCTTGTATGATCATTTCATCTTCTGATAAATTATTATTATATTCTATCGTTACTTTCATATCGAAACCTCCTATTACACTAAGTAAAACAAAATTTCAGAAATATTAATATACATATTGTATAAGTGGTTGTTTTTAACTGCTAAATGGTAATGAAAAATAGCATTTGGTATATCTTTATTGTGTAAACTAAAAAGCCCTAAATACTGTTAATAGTATTTAGGGCTTTTTTAGCTTGCGAATTTTCATAAAATTTTATATGTATTGCTGATATGATAAGTTTTAATTTTTAAAAATCTTAATCATTTGTTTAGAAGCAGCATTTTTCAAGAGATTTTGTTATTCGATTAAGGTCTACCCTAATTAAACAATAGAACGTACTTATAAAATGCTTATAAAAGAAATATTATATTGACTAGAAAAATCTCTGAATAATTTGAAAACACAACTAATACAAATCATTTTTAGTTTTAAATTAAAAATATAATTTTCTTTTGCAATATATTATTATAATATAGACTTAATAATAATATGAGAGGGGGGATTTTATGATATGTACAAATTGTGAAAGACATGTTCAAAAAAATGATAAGTTTTGCATGCATTGCGGTCATAGATTAGAAAGTAATAATATAAAAAATGAAACAAAGATACATAATGAAAAATGTCCTATTTGTAAAACAAAAATAGATAGTGAAGATAAATTTTGTATGTACTGTGGTCATAGTTTGAAAGTATTAAAAAATGATAAAAAAAATATTAATCAAAGTAAGAAAATCTCAGAAAAACAAGCAAAGGATACTATTGATCTTAAATATGAAGCTAAAAATTTGTTTGAAAATACAACTAAAACTATAGGCAGATTAGCTGGTAGTGATGAAAAATTAAAATTAAATTTAAAAGACATGTTTTCTGAAGTATTCAAGTCACATTCTAAAGATGAATCAGATGAAATATTTATAGCTGGGACTAGTAGTACAACCCCACTTTTAGATGAAGTATCAGAAGAATGGGGGAAGCCTTGGGTGTTTTCAAGAGTATTTTTAGCGTTTGCAGTTACTTTTGCTGCGTTATGGGTATTAAGTGATATATTCGAAAACACTTTAGCAATACCTGGTTTAATATTTATAGGTGCTTTAATAGTTCCATTAACAGGTTTGTTCTTTTTCTTTGAATCTAATGCTTTTAAAAATATTAGCTTATTTGAAGTTTTAAAAATGTTTTTTCTAGGTGGCGTTTTATCTTTAATAAGTACAATGATTTTATATAACTTTGTTACATTTAGTGATGAATATTATTTATTTGGTTCTATGACTATACTTGATGCAGGGATAGTTGGACTAGTGGAAGAAACCGGAAAAGCTATAATAATTGTCTACTTTACGAATAAATATAAAACGAATAAAATTTTGAATGGGTTATTAATCGGTGGAGCCATTGGGGCTGGTTTTGCAATGTTTGAATCTGCTGGATACATATTGAGTTATGCTGAAATGTTTGGTGATGGAATAATTAGTGTAGTATTCACAAGGGCATGGACTGCCATTGGTACTCATTTAGTTTGGTCTGCAATTATTGGTGCAGCAATCGTTATAACAAAGGAAAATAAAAATTTTGAATTCAACAATATTACAGATAAACGTTTTTTATTTTTTTTCTTTTCATCAGTAGTATTACATGGTATTTGGGACACTTCTTTTTCATTATTTGGTAGTTTTTCATTTAAATATATAGTATTAATAACAATAGTTTGGTTATTAGTGTTTATACTAATAAAAGCAGGTTTAAAACAAGTAAATATATTACAAGAAAAAGCACAATCCCTAGAATAAAAATATAGATTAATTAAAGAAGAGATATTAATAATTATATAAAAAGGAGATGTATATTTGAAATATTGTAATAATTGTGGAAACAAATTACAGGATGAACAAAAGTTTTGCGATAAATGTGGCCGGAATATAGATATTAAAAAAAATAATATTAATGAGCACACTTATACTAGTGCAAATTATAACTCACAAGCTCCAAAAAATAATAATTCTGGAAAAATAGTAATGATAATAGTATTAATTTTAATAACTTTATTATTATTAGGCGGTTTATTATTCGGGGCTTATAAATTATTTTTAGACAATGATGATTCTATCTCTAGTAATTCTAACAGTAATAGTTACGATGAATCTAATAATAGCAAAGGTGGAGGTTATCCCTCGATTAACGTTTTGTCAGAGACATTTAGTACTAATTTTATGAATCAAGATCGTAGAAATGGATTTGGTTATGTTAATTTAGGAATGAGTAAATCTGAAATAGATAATAAATTTGGAAATTCTGAAGATAATGTCAATATAGCAGGTATTTCAGCAAAAAAATATGGAAATATAGCAATACAGTATAATAAAAATACAGTTTCTAGATATTTTATAATCCCTGATGATCTTAGTATATATCAGTTTGAAGATTACCACGGTGATCCTACTATGAAGGCTGACGAAGGTGGAGTTATTTATGATGATAATGCACATAACAGTTACACTATTAAAGTATATGTTAATGAAAGTGGAAAAGTAATTGGTATAGAAAATGTAGATCAAATTGAGAGAAATGCCTCAGGCACTTCAGATAATGATGAGGTTGATAGTAAATATCAAGCTAAAAATCTTGCTGATGCCTATCTTACCAAGAATTATGAAGATTATTGGATTCATTCAGTCGATGAATATAATGGGGTTTATAGAGTTAACTACGGTGAAGGTAATGCAAGTCACGCACATGATGCAGTATACATCGACCAAGAAAACGGAAAAATCACTGAAACTGACCCAAATGAATAGACTTATTAAAGTCAAATAATAGTTTAGAATATATATGAAAAGCACTTCGCATATTAATGTGCGAAGTGCTTTTAGATTCAAATACAAAAATTAGAACTTATTTCAAATAGTTTTATATCCAATCACCAATTTATAAATATGATAAATTACGCTTGCATCGTTTTATTGCCACTCGATCTTTATATTTTTATGGGTTTTGTTGCAAATTTGGAATTATATTATAATTTTAACAAAAAGAAGGAGACTATATGAATCATTTCAGATATAAACAATTCGATTAAGACGTAATTACTATAGCCGTTAACTACTACTTAAGATACGCCCTCAGTTATCGTGATATATCTGGAATATTGAGAGAGCATGATATTAACGTTCATCATTCAACTATTTATCGTTGGATTCAAGAATATGCGCCGATTTTGTATCAGGTTTGGAAGAGAAAAAATAAAAAAACATATTATAAGTGGCGTATCGATGATATATATCAAAATTAAAGGGAAATAGCGTTATTTGTATCGTGCGATTGATGAAGATGGACACACATTAGATATTTGGCTTCGTAAAAATGTGGTTACAAATGAGTTTATACGTTTATTAAGCGTCTTATCAAACAATTTGCTAGACCTCAAACTATTGTTACCGATCACGCACCTTCAATGAAGGTAGCTATATTTAAATTGACTAAAAATTTTAAACTTAATAAAGATTGCCATTGTACTTCTAAATATCTTAATAACTTAATTGAACAAAATCATTGTCATATTAAAGTGAAAAAACAGATATAAAAGTTTGAATACCGCTAAAAACACAATTAAAGGTATTGAGTGTGTTTATGACTTATATAAAAAGAACTGTAGGTCTCTTCAAGTCTACAGCTTTTCGCCGTGCCATGAAATTAATTTCATGTTACTCAGTTAAGTAAAGACTAATTTAAAATGATGGATTAATTATTTATTTTCAGACTATGCAACAAAACCTTATTATAAATAAAGACCAGAAAATTACTGGTCTTTATTTAATTTGTATATTTTAGCTAGTTCTAATTCTATTTTCAGTTGTCTTTGTATCTTGACATGCAAATACTATAAATACAATAGCAAAAGGAAGTAGTAAAGCTTGAATCGATGTACTAACATTATCACCAACCATATATGGTTGGGCAAACCACTGAATAGATAAAGGGATAACTCCCCAATATATAGATTTGCTAACATCTCTCATTCTTCTTGCACTTATTGAAATTAAAGGTAAGTATAAAACAGCTAATAATAATTGGTCTAAGAAAGTCTCTTGAGCATATACAGCTACTAAGAAGAATTCTAAAATAACTATTGATATTAAATAGAATAAATAAAACCACCAAAACCCTCTACGTGAAGTCAATCCTTGATAATTAAAAATATTTTTCCAACCATCTATATATAATTCCCAAGGGTTTCTTTGGTGATTTCCTGTGTAAATATTAGAATTTGGATAACGGTTAAATTCATTTTCATATTGTTGTCTTGAATTTTTATTTGAATTATTTAAAATCAATTCATTACCGCAGTTAGGACAAAATTTAGACATATTATCAACTTTAGTTCCGCAGTTTGAACAAAACATAATTCTCATCCCTTTTTCAAAAAATTTATACTTTAGTTTCATTTCCAAATAAAATTGGTAAGCTTTTAACATAATTTTTATACTATATATTTTAACATAATAATTTACTTGTGGGCATTTTAAATTAGGAAACACAATAATTATGTTTTTACTAAAACCTTCGTTTATAAAACACACTTTCTTAATCAATTGAGAAAGTGTGTTTGTGTATGTTTAAAGCCGCCCTAATTAAACAATCAGGGATATATGTGAAATACTGTTTCTATATGCATGATTAGAGTATTTAAAAAAAGATCGAAATACTTATTTAAAAGTATTCCGGACTTTTGGTTTAATTAACATAATAAATTGATTATAGGCAGTAAGTTTGTATATGTTATACATTGTGAGTTTCTACGAATAAAAGAAATATCTGTTTTACATAAACAGATATTTCTTTTATTATATATTTAATACATATCATGTTATACGACTTATTTAACTCCTATAATATGAGTTTTTCATCGAAAAAATATCAATATAAGTTTAATTTAAAATTTTAAAAAGGAGTTACAGTATGAAAAAAATTATTTTAGCTATATCAATTGTTAGTTTTCTGGTATTTTTAGCAGGTTGTAATAATAAAAGTGCAGAAAATCACGATAATAACAGTTCTAGTGATACTAATACATCAGAGAATAAAGAAAATGAAACTAACACCTCTGAAAATCGCGATACCAAAAACAAGAAGCAAAGCGATAATAAAAGATCAAGAGAAAAAAATAATGATAGTAATGAAAGTCACCAAACTACTGATAAAAATAAAAGTTATTTAAATAATTTCAGCACAGAAAAAATTGAATATGCACGGGTTTGGTATCAATTAATATCTACAAAAAATGATTTAAAAGGTATTAGAAATGTGTATGTTACAAAAATACCGAAAGGATCAAAAGTAAATCCACAAGCCCAAGATAGTGCAGTTTATAAAGAAGATGTTGTGAAATTAGAAGCTCCTATGAAGGCTGGTGGATCAGTAACGTATAGCAGTAATGGTGATGGGTCCATTAATGTGTATAATAGTATCCCCTATAAATGGGAAAGCCCACAAAATAGCGATTATAGTCAAATGGATAAGATAACAAGAAAAGCAATTGAGGATAATGTTGAAACAATCTATATTAACCCCCATGATAATAAAACAGTAGCTAAGTTAGCAAATAAGGTTAAATATAATAAGTAACGATTAAAACACATACATATTATGTATGTGTTTTTTGTTATACTTACATCTATTAATTAATGTAGATATAAAGGATGTGTGCAGAGAAATGCTTGAAAGTAAAAGGATGGATTAAAAAATTAGAATAATTTTAATTAATAATATGTGCTAAAAATCCTATAATATCTCTTTCACATAAAAGATTATATTTTTTTCTTGTACCATGCTTTCCATTATAATTTAAATTTATTTTTACAAGATTTCCATTTATCCTTCCTTTTATTTTGTACATATCAATACCTTCTATTTCTTGTGTTTGTATAGCTATGTATTTTTCAGAAGTTAATGATTTTTGTGGCATTGATTCTATTTCTATATATTCTTTTTTAAAGCTTTTATTAAACTTTTTCAAATTAAATTCAAGTAGTTTAACATTTTTCAAAGTGCTTCCAGGAAATCCAATAATTGTGTATTCATTAATAGTTTTATCTATAATAAAAGTATAGTCAATAGGAAATTCACTTGATACTTTATGTGGATTTGTATTTTCTATGTGTAATATCTCGCATTTTACGTAATGATCTTTACATAGGTATGTTAGTGCTTTTATTAATAGTAAAAGTAATGTAATGATACCACCGATTTCAGATAATAAAGCAAGTGTATTTAACATAATTTTATCCTTTTCCTTAATTAACATAATAGGTGGTTATCAGAACTAAACAAACATTTTCTTCTAACTCATTTTCATTTTGGTACTCCAAAATAATTGTTCCACCTATTATTTTTATATAATTAGATAATAACATATACAACAATTTATAAAGCATTAACATTTATAATTATAAGCTTTATTAAAAACTGATGATTATCAGATGGCATATTAAAAAGGAGCACTTTAATCGTTTCAAAATCAAATATTATCTTAATATGGAACGATATAGATAATACATAAATTATGATTGAAAAGTAAACCAAAATAATAATAGTCCCCCCTTATTTAAAATAAGGAAGCAACTATGCTAGTAATATAATTTGTAAATTGTTTTTTATAAAGTTTGTTGTTTTGTTTTATTAAAATCTTCTAACATTTCATACCATGCTTTTTCAATAATTGAGTAACCTGGTTTCAAGATATATAAATCATTAAAACAATTATTCCAATAATCAACCAGATATCTTTTCAATTCAATTTCTTAGCATTATATCTATTTAGATTTCCAACGATTGTCATAGAATCAAAACTTAAATTTGGATGGAGAGTATACATAAATGGTATATCTAACTGGCTATTAGGTTTCTGGCATCGATTATTTAAAAGAAATAGAAACAGCTATTGATTAAATGTAAAACAATAAGTGGAACGTGTATGAACGTAATAAAATAGGTACCATCATACATTTCAATAAACTAGTAATATGCTACAATAGTCCTAGTTTTAATATTTAAAGGGGGCTTTTAATGCTAAAGATTCACTTTTTAAACGTGGGACATGGCGATTGTACATTATTAGAATTTCCTAGCGGGAGGACCACTCTAATTGACATAAATAACTCTAAAGTAGTCGATGAAAAGACCGAGAAGGAACTAGCGTCGGATTCAAACATGTATAACCAGTACCAGTTGATGGGCTATCATGGAGTAGAATTATTAAAAAAAAGTGTTGTCAACTTTGTGGAACCGGTAGATCCCATAGATTATATATATGATAATTTAGGATGCGGTGGGTATATTTTTAGATTTATTTTGACTCATCCTGATATGGATCATATGAATGGTTTATACAAATTAAAAGATGAGCAAATAAATATTATGAACTTTTGGGATACAGATAATAAAAAAGAAGTGAATAAAAGTGAAGTTTCAAATAGGTTCGATTATAGAGACTGGGAAACTTATCAAGAATTAAGAATATCAAACGAGAACCCAAAAGTTTTGAAAGTTTTAAAGGGTGAGCAAAGGGACTTTTTTAATGAGGACGGCATAAATATACTTTCTCCCACTGAAGATATCATACATAAGGCTAACGAAAATGAAAAATGGAACTTACTCTCTTATGTTTTACTAATAGAGTATGCAGGACATAAAATAGTTTTAGGTGGAGACGCTGATGCAGAAGTATGGGATGAATTGGTAGAATCAGATGAGAGTTTTCTTAATGATATATCTATATTAAAAGCATCGCACCACGGTAGAGACTCAGGTTACAGCCAAAAGGCAGTTAGTGTTATGAAACCTGATTGGACAATCTGTTCAGTTGGAAAAAAGCCTGCTCAAGACTCTTCTAATAAATATAAATATTATACTAATAAAAAAGTACTGTCTACAAGGTTTAGAGGAAATATAGTTGCTGAAATATCAAGTAATGGCGATCTGAAAATGTATTGCGAAGACAATCATAGCGAGGATGACGAACTTCACCCATTATAATAAGAATATTCTATTCAATTCATAACCAAGATAACTTGTTGAAGGATATCCGAGGAGGAAAAAATGGAGGACTTAAAAAGATATAATACAATACTATTCTCTTTTTTAATTTTAAATGTAGTACTAGTAGGATTATTGGATAGTTATTTACCTTTAATTTTGGATAATTTTAATACTAAAAAACTTATTAAACTTATCTCTTTGACTTCCATCATTCTATTATCTACGGTCATTTTAAATGGAGTTTTATCAAGTGATTTTAAGCATAAGCTAGTATTTATGAAAATGAATAATCCTCTTCCTGCATCTCGCTTACAAAAAACATTAAAAAATGATCAAAGGGTATCAATTGACCAAGTTTCAGAGAAATTTGGCCCCATACCTGATGACTCAAAACAGCAAAATGTATATTGGTATCAAAAAATTTACAAACCTAACCAAGATTCAAAAAAAATACAAGATATTCACAAAAAGTTTTTAATGACTAGAGATATGACTGCTATCTGTATTATAATTTTATTCTTTTCTATACTAAATACATTATTTCTGTCTGGCACTTGGTTACATATCCTTGTTATTTTATGTGAGTATTTCATTGTAAGATTAGTGGCTGCTAATTATGGGAAGCGTTTTGTGACCACTGTCATAGCAGAATCTATTTAATAGACTCTAAGGAGCTACTTTGAAAGTAGCTTTTTTCATTTATAAAATATAATAAAATAGATAATTTCCTACAATTAATTTCCTGTCACAACAATTTTTATATTTGTGATAAAATATGAAGAAGTATGCCGTAATCAGAAGAAAAAGAGGCTAGTTTATGCAAGGATATAATCTTCTTATGATTTATAGTACTGATATGAAGGTTTCAGGAGATGAGAATGAATTATATTGGTCTAATTTAAATCAAGGTTTTTTTAATGTTTCTTATTATGCTAGTGGACGGAAATATGGGTATATACAAATTACCTCAAGGCTCATTAAAATAAGAAGCTGAGAGAATAATTTATGAACGTCGAAACTATTATTTTATGTATATAGTATAAATCGTTGTTAATGCTGATTAATTAATTGTTTTGCAATTGCATACAACACGATGTTATAGTGTAATTAACAAGTACATTAACATTATACAAACCGAAAGCTCCCACTATTGCCGTAGTGAGAGCTTTTTTTATGTACAAAATTGTACATCGGTATTGGTTAAATGTCGCCTAGTCGTTGCGATGATGTAACCAATATGCGAAATACGCAACGATACAGCCACTTAAAGCAGCCTCTAAGATGTGAACAAGTACATCAAACATTATACAACCCTCCTCCCCCGTCGAAATTACCGCCGAGAGATAGGCGACTTATTTATTATAACAGCCAAAAACTATAAGTTGCATATTATAAATAAAATAAAACTAGGGAAATAATTCTAAAAATTTGTAAGGGTGTAAACAATGCTTACTCTCTTATTTTTGTATAGACTACTTTTAATGAATAATAGATAATTATAGTGATTAATGAAAGGTGTGATGGTTTGCGATGGATATTTCAACGTTAATAGTAAGTATACTGACATTTATAATTGATTTAATTATGTTGGTAATTGCTATATTTGGTATTGTGATACCAATAAAAAATAATTTTAGAAAAGAACAAGAAAGAAGCGATAAAGCAATTGATATATTGAATACTATTATAAGGGATAAAGTTAAAGGAATAAATTTAACTATCAATGTTTTAGAAATGTATAAAATTAAGCCATTAACTGAAGCAGAATTAAACAAAGTAGAGTCAACAGAAGAAAACCCATTGGATATGAATGAAGCACATGAGATAAAAATAAAAAAATTTATTAATAATAATATTGACCCTATAGCAAATATAATTAACCATTTGCATCGTGTGAGGTTTATTAAAAAAATAGAGACTTTAAGAAATGAACATAGTGATTTTTTATTTTCTAAATTCAATATGATGAAAAACGAAGATATAGAAAATTTAAAGGAAAGAATCAACATTATAGACGAGGTATTAAAAGACACACGTTGTATATATAGACTGGTGTCAGACTATATTGGTAAAAATAAAAATATAATTAAAGTTGAAAAATACTTAAAAACACAAGTAGACGAAGGTTTTGAAAATCAAACTCTATTTGATTTATTTCTTCAAGCTTTTGGGGTATTACAAGAATTCGACCAATATAAAGAGAAATTAAAAAAAATAGACAAAGAATTATAAATTATTTTTAATTTCAATAAATTTGTATTTACACAAGTTAAAAATATACATAATGTTTCAATATTTATTTTCTATACCTATAACGAATATTAAAAATCCAAAAACACCTCACAAATAAATGTGAGATGTTAAATATAGTTAGAAAGATGTCTCTATAATTATAGCAAAACTAACCTTCTACATATATGTAGAAGGTTAGTTACTTAATATAATGGATCTTCACCAATTTTTTGATAACCAATAGTTATTTAAAATTTGTTTTTTCTACCTTATTACTTTTTCTACAACTCTTTTAGTAGCATTGCCATCATCCAAGTTACAGAAATTTTGATAAAATTCTTTGTATTTGCTTTCATAATATTTTTTTACATTTTCAATATTTTCAATATTTTGTATCACTTCATCAGTATTATAAAGAAGAGGTCCCGGCAAATCATTTACCATATCAATATAAAAACCTCTTAATTCATCTTTATATTTATTTAAGTCATAAGTATAAAAAAGTATTGGTTTTTTTAAATTTGCATAATCAAAAAATACAGAAGAATAATCAGTAATAAGTAAATCACTTATAATATATAAATCATTAATATCATTGTATTTTGAAAAATCAAATGCAAAACCTTTGAAACATGAAAGGTCTATTTTATCTGAAATAAAATAATGCATTCTTAATACAATGACATAATCATCTCCTAAAATATTTTGCATTTTTTCTAAATCTAGTTGTAATTTGAATTTATATTGGCCTGCTGCATGGTATTCATCATCTCTCCAAGTAGGAGCGTAAAGAATAACTTTTTTATCTAATGGAATATTTAATTTTTCTTTTAATATATTTTTATATTGGTTATTATAAGTTGACAAAATATCATTTCTAGGGTAACCATAAGTTAAAATATTTGATTTAGGATACATAAAAGCTCTTTCAAAAATATGTTCACTATATTCATTTGCTGCTATTAGATAATCCCAATTTCTAGATTGATAATAAAAATCTCGTTTGTAGTTTTTGTTAGCTGATGTAACATTATTCATGTCAAATACTAAACGTTTTAATGGAGTACCATGCCACGTTGATAATATTATCTGTTCTTCTTTTTTTTCAAGCCATTTAGGCTGTCTCATATTTAAAATAAAGTATTTCGCTACTGTTACATAAAAGAAATACGACCAGCTAAATCTATTAATTACTTTTACGTTTTTCTCTTTAAATAAATTGTCATCTTCAATAATAGTTTTATCATTTAAAATCCAAATATGATTCCAATCACTATATCTCTCATTATGCATCAAATATTCAAATATTGCTTTAGGACTATCTGAATAATTTCTTCCTAAAAAGCTCTCATAAACAATTGTTTTTTTTAACATAGGCATTTTAGAAAAAACATTTTGTTGAACAGTTTTTTGTCGATATCTATGGTTTTTAAGTTTAATAAAATCATAGTACTGATATAGCTGAACTCTTTTCTTACTTATTTTATAAGCTTTTTCAAAATTTCCTTTTTTAATAGCTTGAATTTCCATCCAGTGTCTATTTTTTAATTTTATTGATTTAGATGGTTTGCTTAACAAATCTTTTAGGATTTGATAAATAGGATATATGTTTTCAAAAGATTCTTTGAAATCTTTACTTTTACATATTTGGTATAAATATACTTTACTTGCAATTTGTTTTATTTGTCTTGATAATGTCATATTTTCTGAAACATTTAAACACCGATCATAAGCAAGTAATTTAAAATACAATCTATTTTCATTTTGTTCTTGTGTAATTGATGGATAATTTATTGAATCATTATGAATTAATTTAAAATACAGTTTTACTTTAGTTTGCTTAATATTATCTAGTAAACTATATAATCTAACAACAAACGGTATATCACCATATAAACGATTTGTATTATCAAATACAATATTATTATCAATTAAGAAATCTTTTTTTATGATTAAACTATGCGCTTTGAAGTGATAATTTAATTTTTCAATATATTTTTTTCTTTTTACTGTAATATAATTATGATTAATCATATTTTTCTCAAACATTTGATTAATCAAGTCATTTTCAGAAACTTCGTTAGTATTTAAATTTTCCAAAATAGTCTCTAACTTTTCAAAAGTATCTTCTTTATAAAAAGCTTGTTCATTACTTTTAAAAGTTGTTCTTTTGTCAAAATGAGTTTTTTTTATGCCTAATTTAACAGCATTTGTATTTTCAAAATCTTCATCTATAATTTGCTTAGCATAAATTAAAGCATTAGGATGCAGGTAATCATCTGAATCCATAAAAAGTATGTATTGACCATTTGCTTTACTAACACCATAATTTTTTGAAAATTGCTGATTTTCATTTACTTCTATATTTTTATAAGATATAGAAGTATTCTCTAATACTTTCTCTAGCTCTTTTGAACTATTATGTAAAAAAAGAACTTCAAAATCTTTATATGTTTGATCTTCTAAGCTTTTTATACAATCTTTAATATAATTTCTATTATTATCTTTGTAGGGGATTATTATTGAATAAAACAATATTAAATGCCTCGCTTTTCACAAGTGTTTTTCTATAATTCATATTATTATTATAATACAAAGTATTAACTAAATATAGTTAATATACAAAATATCATTATATTTGATTTTATTAAATACCATAATTCTTAAGTAAAGTTTATGTTATATTTGAACATAAGTTAATATGTATTGTAAAGGAGTATATAAATGAAAAAATTAGTAGGGATTTTCTTTTCACTTTTCTTAACTTGTTTTTTAATTAGATTCAAAGAAAAAAGGCAACAAAACAAATTTGAACTTATTGATATTGAATCTGATGAAGATTACTTAATAAAACAAGGATTATTTAAAGATAAAAACGGGAAAATTCATGAAATAGAATAAATCAAAAAAGTAAAACGAAGAAATAAAAACAAGTATTTTAAAATGATTTTTGCAATCATTTATACTAAAAAGGAAGATGATTATGAAACATGTTTATCTAACTATATTTGATATTGATATTGAAAAGGGTGGTAAAACTTCTGCATTGCTGACAAGAGCGAAAAAATTTAATGAACAACAATTAAACACTGATATTATTACATTTGATTATAAAACAGATTATGACAAAATCATGAATAAACTGATAGATTTTGGCAAAATTGATAAAAACACTAAACTTTATAATCAATTTCATCATTTTGAAAAAAAATCTTTGAATAATAAAAGTGAAAAAATAAATATTAATAAAAAGTATATGGAAATAATTGGAAATTCTATTAATATTGAGACAGATGAGAAAAACACTGAATTATACTCTAAATTTACAGGGAAAAAATTGGGAGTGCTAAAAAGTAAAGATGACGATTTTACTTTAGATATAATTGAAAATGATCATAAAGTAGAAAGAGTTTATTGCGTCAATAACTGGATAAGACGCATAAAACATTACGATATTGAAGGGACTTTTGCTTGCGAAGTATTTTTTAATAGAAATGGTCAACCATTTTTAAGAAGAGATATAAATAAAAAAAATGGTAAACTAAAAGATATTTACTTATTGTCTGAATCTAAGCATTTTAAAAACAATATAGAGTTAGGAAAATATTTTATAAGTGATTTAATAACGGATGATAAGGATAATATAATTATTTGTGATGGCCCTGGTAGTGTTGATAAGATAATAAATTCTACAATACCCCATGTCCAAAAATATGCTGTAATGCACACTACACATACATTACCTAATGGAGAAATTAAATTAAAAGAAGAAAAAGTCTTGAAAAATTCTAATAAATTAGATGGCATAGTTTTTTTAACAAATGAATATATTAAAGATGTAAAAGATAAATACAATATTACTAATGCATACCAAATCAATAATTTTGTAAATGATATACCCGAAATATCTAAAAATCAACCAAATAAAATAATAGGTTGTATTTCAAGGCTGTCTAAAAACAAAGGTTTTGACATTTTCATTAAAGTAGCTGAACAAGTAATTGCTCTTGAACCAAATGCAGAATTTCATATTTATGGAGAAGGTGATTACAAATCATCTCTTCACAAATTAATACATGATAAAAATTTAGAAACTAAAATAAAGCTATTTAATTACACTAATAATCCTTACCAAACTTTGGAAAGTTTTAAATGTGTTTTATCTACTTCTCAAAGTGAAGTACAAAGTTTAAGTATGATAGAAGCGATGTTAAAAGGTAAACCTGTAGTTGCTTTTGACATCAAATATGGTCCTTCTGAATTTATAGAAAATGACGTTAATGGTTATTTAATTCCCAATAAAAATGAAGAGAAAATGGTTGAAGCTATTTTAGAAATTATTAACGATGATGAAAAAGCAGTTCGTTTAGGAACGAATGCTAGAGAAAGTGTATTAAGTAAATTTAACCCTCGAAATATCGTTAATAATTGGCTAGAATTATTTAATAAAAAATAGGAGGTTTTATATGAAAATTTTAATTACAGGTGGAGCAGGGTTTATAGGTTCTCACTTAGCTGAAAACTTCTATAATGATAATCATGAAGTTTTCATAATTGACAATCTTAGCTCAGGTCACAGAGAAAATATTAATTTCATAGATGATAATCATTTTTTTCATAAGGATGTAATAGATTTTAACTTTATAGAGAATTTAATATATAAAGAAAATTTTCATATTATTATTCATTTAGCAGCAGTTGTTAATGTAGTCGATACTATAAAAAATCCTATCCTATCGCAAAAAATAAATACTGAAGCAACTTTAAATATACTAGAATGTATTAGAAAACATAATAGAAAAATACAAAGATTTATATTTGCGTCTTCCGCAGCAATTTATGGTAACACTTCTAGTTTACCTAAAAAAGAAGATGTTTATATTAATCCAGAGTCACCATATGCCATTCAAAAATATTCTAGTGAACAATACGCTAAAATTTATTATAATTTATATAACATTCCAACAACTTCATTAAGATTTTTTAATATATTTGGACCAAGACAAGACCCGTCTTCTCCCTATTCGGGCGTTATCTCTATAATGCAACAAAAATTTATAGAAAAAGAAGTATTTAATTTTTATGGTGATGGTAATCAAACTCGAGATTTTGTCTATGTAAAAGATTTAGTTAGTGCTATAAATGTAATAATTGAAAACGAAGAATCTAAAGGCAATATATATAATTTAGGTACACAAATACCTTCGTCTTTAAAAGATATTTTCGAAATATTTTCAGACATACATTCTTCAAAAATTGACTATTCTTTTAAGAAAGAAAGAAAGGGAGATATAAAACATTCATATGCTAATATAGAAAAATTACAACAACTTGGATATAAACCACGCTACAGTATTTATCAAGGATTAAAAGAATATATTTCTAATTTTAACAATCAATCTTCAAAAAGAAATAGATAAAAGAAAATAAATAAACGATTCATTTAGTAATCTCTTAATTTCTTCAGAAAGTTTGTCGTTTATGATTTTACTTTTTGCATTTATAGATATATAATTGTTTCTTATTCTAGCATTTTTATTGGCTTTTTCGTTTCCTCAATATATACTGTTTTTGACATATCAACACTTTATCCATACTCATAAGAATTATGGTTCTGTTGTAAAGTTTTAAAATAAAAATGAGTGTTGTAAATTGTGGAAAACTTCTATTTTAAACTAACATAATTGATGATTATCAGAAGTTATACTAAAAAGGCTCCTTATTGAATAAGGAGCCTTTAATTATTTCATAATCAAAGTCTTAATAACGATTGTTAAAAACACTAAAAGCATCCCGCAAACTAATACGAGATGCTTAATATAGTAATATTTTATATTAAAAACTAAAATCTGTTAGTAAAATATTTAATAACATTAATTGTTCAGGAACAGTATTTTGAGAAACTTCAGGATGGGTAGTTATATTATCATCCTTCATATTTAATATATTAAAACATTCATTATCTAACCGAATAATTTCATTGTAATATTTTTTTGAGTTCTCACTACAAATAACGAATTTATTAGATTGGTTCTTTTCTTTTGCGTTAGAACTTATTATTGGAATTAAATCATCATTATTTTGTTAATTTTTAATATAATTAAAGTGTATATCATATACTTTTTAACTGCCTATAATAACCAATTATCAAAAGTTACGACATAAAAAAGCGCTACAAATTTATAAATTTGTAACGCTTTCAGTGATACTAATTACCAAACAACCGACTCCAGAAACCTTTTTTAGGTTGTGTTTTTTCGCTATTTTCATATTCTGTATCCATTTTTTTAGATGGTTCATTATTTTTGGGTATTGATGACTCTTTTACGCCTTCATCCTTTCGCTTTCTAGGTACTTCTTGATCAGCTCCCTCTATTTCTGTTGTCTGATCTCCTTCTTGTTGTTGATTAATATTACGAGAGTTTTCAGTAAATGCTGCTTCTTGCACGTCACGGTTTTGTCTATTATTAATTTCTGTATTAGATGTATATTTAAGTTGTCTTTCTTCTTCTAATTGATTCTCTAACTTTTGAATTTTTTTATTACTTTCTAAAGCTAATATTTGTTGGTTTTCTAGAAGTCTATTCAGTGTGTTGATCTGTTCTTTATCTCTATTTGACTGTTCTTTGTATATATCTAATTGATTATATAAATGCTTAATTGTCTCATCTTTTACAAGATTATCATCGTTGGGTTTACTTTCTTCTTTTTTTTCATTATCAAAGTAATCATTTTTATTTTGGTTTTTTTTAATTCTATTTACTACTATAACTTCATCTTCACCTGATAAATAGTTTACGTTATCAACCTTTTGAAAGTTCACATTTGCTTTTTTCGCGTTATTGTAAACAGTCATTTTTGTTACATTTAATTCATCGGCGATTTGTTTCATACTCTTCATATAACGCCCTCCATATAATTATGTATATAATGTTTATGCTGTTATATACCCATTATACTTATAAATTCAAGGCCGTATAAACCATTATATGCATAAAGGTATATAGATGTATATAACAATCCTTTCAAATGATTATACACCGTTTATACTTGATGTGAAAAGGTTTATATAGGTATATATAATACCCGCGTATAAACTGGTTATATAGGGATACACTATTTTGAAAAAGCTTACACTCAAATGCGTATAAACAATTTAACAAACCTTTCAAAAGTGTTAATATAAATATATATAAAGAAACCCGACTACGGGAATAGTCGGGCTTCTTCGGTAATAAAACAAGTGCTTTGTTTGTTTATATAGTTGTTATATTCTTATTATATATACTAAGAATTATTAGTGCAAGTCGAATACATATAAACATACTTATAACTTTTTATTACCTCTTTTTAAAATTTAAATGTGAAAGAGGTTTTTTATATGTCCAACTTTAATATTAAAGAAATCCAAAAAGAGAAGTTTTATCAATTACCTAAAGTATTTTTTACTAACCCTAAATATACTAAGTTATCTAATGATGCAAAAATAACTTGGTCAATACTAAGAGATCGTTTAGACTTATCTATAAGAAATAATTGGATAGACGAAAATGGAGATATATTCTTTATTTATACCAATGAAAAGCTTAAATCCATTCTAAATATCAGTAGTCCCAATAAATTATCTAAAATTAAAAAAGAATTAACTCAAGCTGATTTATTTAATCAAATAAGAGTAGGTTTGAACAAACCAAATAAGCTATATATTAAAAAACCTGAAGTAACAGAGGCTGATATATATTACATATCACAACAAGAAAACGATGTAGAATCTCGTAATGACACGGACGTATCAAAATCATACGTCCAGAATTATGATAATAATACGTCTGGAAATATCAATATGATACATCAAGACGTATCAAAATCATACGCAAATGATACTGAACTTAATGATACTGAATATATAGAGACTGAGAATAATGATACGAATGATTTGAATGATAACTCTAACAATATTTCTACAAACACCCATTCGGATCATACAAATCATCAACATACTGAATTTAATAATGACGCCTTAAAATTCCAAGTGCTTGAAGAATTGCCCCAACAAATCAAAGATTACTTAGGTAATTTTGAAATTAGAGAAATTCGTATTATTAAAAGTGTTTTACTTAAAGGGAAAAAATCATTTAATAACGCCTATGATACATACTATCGTTTAGAAGACGTGGAATTCGAACTTGTCAGTGTCTTAAAACGGTTTAAAGCTATGTTACTACAGAAAAATGAAACGGTTGAAGCTATGCAAGGTTATTTGATGCAATCAATTAAAGCTGAACTTGAAGAAATACATGCGCTGAATATGCGCCGTCAAAATATACCTAAACGTAATATCTTTAATCAATAATTCAACTGCAATTTGGCATTTTGAAAAACAAAACGATTACTTAAGAAATTAAGGTGGTTCTGTAGGATGTTAATGGCATTTATCTTTGGAGCTATACCAGTTTTAGTTTTAATAGCTATTGCAAAAATTGGTCAAATTATAAAACAAAGTAATAAACATTAGCTTAAAGTTTAGCGTTTATTATGCTTTTTTTACCCCTGATGGAACTATAACGTTTAAATCCTATAGTCGAGGAATTTTCATGCTATATTTTAAATTTGCATGTAACTGGGCCAGTGTCTAAAAAATTAGTCACTGGTTTTGCTCAAATTTTTGCTTGTGAAATTAACATATATTTATTTAGCTCATATTTGCGTTTTAAGAGCTTATATAAGTTTTTAGGCGTAAAACCATATGGTAACCCCCTAAATCTTTAAAATACCCTTTTTAAATTCAAAATAAAGGTATTTAAATTTTAAACATTTCTTGTGATGAAGTTTGTTAAAAAGGAGAGTTTTTATGGCAGTTTGGATTTCAATTATAGGTATGTGGTTTTGTATAGGAATGGCTTTTCTAGCTATTAATTTAAAGAAAAAGAGAGAGAATGAAAAGAAATAGAACACGCATTTATGCCGAGAAAATTTATTATGCGACTAATGTCGGCATAGCGTGAGCTATTAAGCTGACCATTCGACAAGTTTTGGGATTGTTAAGGGTTCCGAGGCTCAACGTCAATAAAGCAATTAAGTTATTCTTCAATTCTTTGTTCGTTTTGTTTTATGAGGTCTTCTATTTCTTGAATAAGTTTTTGTTTTTCTTCTGTGTTTGTTATTTTTTTCAATCCTTCACCTAAAAATGCTAATTGCATTACTGTTAAGAATGGAAATTTTTCTAACTTTTTTAGAGCAATATTTATTGATTTAACTCTATCTTCGATAGTTTCATACGTTTTTTTATTTATTGTTTTAGAGTTATTGGTTAATATTTCTTTGTATTTATCACTTAAATTTTTTAGTGTTTGATTTACATTTTTGCTTAATAATATATCTGCTTTTTTTATTGTTATTCCCACGTCGTGATTTATAACGCCGTATGTACCTGCATTTATTTCTGGAAATATAGAATTGTTTAAATTTATTAAATAACTACCATTTTCATCAGTTTTCAAATTTTCATTTTCTTTGAATTCTTTTAGAATTTCTTGTATATCATTTCTTTCTTCTACCGAATTTAAATTAATTTTTCTTATTACTTCTTTACTGTTTTTACTTATCTCGATTTTGTTTTTAAACGGATTTATTAAGATTCCTAAAAGAAATGTAAATGAAGCACTTGCTAAAGATATTAATAATTGGTTTTCACTTATATAATTTAAAATGTTGTCCATTTTTACCTCTCTTTTATTGGTTTTAGAAACGAGTGTAAACGAGTTTCTTCTTGTCTTGATACTATATAGAAATAATCCAAATATAATCTATTGTTACAGTATCTTTTGCTTTAAGTTTGTAAAAATTACTTCTTTAATTTTATTTGAAAAATAAGAGTCTGGCCCTCCGTCCAGACTCTTAAAACATTATTCATCTTCTTCTGATAATTTGTACAGTTTGTATGTTAAATAAAGAATGCCTATATCTGCGATTAATTCAACTACGTTTAATCCAATACGAATACGTTTTTTCAATTTTTCACGATTAGCCATTTTCCCCACTCCTTTTCCCAACCCTTAAGGTACTTTGTTTCTCTCTACCCTTATTTTGTGTTTTCAAGGTTTATATCAGATTTTTGCTAATACCTTTGATCTAAAGCATTTATAAACTTAGTACAAAGCCACAAGATTAATAATAATATCACAAACGGAATGAGGTAGAATAAATAAGCTAAATATCTCCAAATTGATTCACTTTGTACGATTTGATCGTGAATGCTTTCTGCATAGCTATTAATCATTAGTATATCGCCGATAGGTCCAGTTACTAATGAAACTAATGCAACAATTAAAACTACAAAAAACAAAGCGCCTACACCTTGAGTCATTTTATTTAAAGTTTTGTTGTATTTCTCTATTAACTTATTGTTGTTTTGAACTTTATTTTCCATTGTTTTTTTATATTCTTGTATTTCTTTTTGAACTTGTTGATTGCTCTCTTTTAATTCAGTGATTAATTGGTTTGTATTATCGTCAATGTCTTTAAATTTAGTATCTAAAGCTTGTTGAAAATCTTGTTCTTGGTTATCAGTATTAAGGCGATTTACATAAATTTTAGCAGCGCTGACAAATTGTTTGTTAACGTCTCTGACTGCATTCCTAAAGTTCGATGTCGATCCCTCTAGATTTTCTATGAGCTCGTTGTGTCGACGCTCTTTCTTGTTCTCTCTGCTCTCGATCTCTTCGAGCCTTTTCATGAGCCAATCTTGCTGCTTCAGCACTTTGTCGATCACTTCGGAGTTTTGCGGTGTCGTGGGCGAATTTGTCCCAAGCTGATCCAGTTTTTGATCGATTTGGTTCATCTTGTCGAGTAGTTCTTTGTCGCTCTTGCTTATGTTGTCTTTGTTGATTTTGTCGTCTAAATCCAATTTCTAAGCCCCCTTTGTCGAATGAATCCCCTAATTTACTGCCACGTACTTTTTTATCTACTTCTAGATGTCTGTAAGTGATGGTTTTGTTTGTGACACGTTCAATCGCTATGTTGTGTTCTTGTAAATCATGGGCCAATTCCTCTAGATTTGCTGCATGACTTGCATTAATCGCTTTTCTAATTTCGTCTTTCCATGAATTCTGACCCTTTTTCCTTATTTCTAACTCTGCTTGGGTGTATCGCATTTCTGCCTGGGCGTTAGGCACAGACAACCCATGTTCATGACAAATTTCATCATTGGCTTGTCTTATGTCTTTAAGTGCTTGTTTATTGTTATTGAACTTTTTACCGGTTTCTAAGTTTACCGCGTTAATCACAATATGGTTGTGTATATGATCGGTATCGTTATGTGTATACACGGCGACTTGATGATTGGGTGCGATTTTCTCAGCGAGTTCTACACCCAGTTGATTACATTGCTCTGTTGTTACTTCGCCTGGTTTAAAAGATTGAATAACAACATGCCCCTGGTTGCCGTCTGTTTTGCCGTAAAGTTCACGAGAAGCTTTAAATGCACCTTTGGCGTAATCGACATCACATAGGACGCCACTCTTTGCTTCAGCGCGTTTCTCAGCATAGTTGATTGCTCTTGCGGTTGATTTAGTTGAACTTATTTTAGCTGTTGCCATATGTGATTCAACTCCTTACGCATCATGGCGATATCTTGTTGCATCTCTTGATTCATCGCACGCTCGCCATACGTATTTAAAGCTTTCGCGATTTGGTTTAAGTTGCTGCCCAACTTACCCAAATCTTGGGCCATCGATTGTCGCGTATCTTTGTCTAATTTGGGCGCGACCAATCGAGCCCCTTGCGCCTTGTTTTTAACAAACGAAGGCACACTCATATTCAAAGTTTCAGCTGAGGCCTGTAACTTTGAATATTCGGATTCGCTTACTCGAAAACTAATTTGTTTCGGTTCCTTGCGGTCGGGGTTACGGTTTTGCCCGACAGCTTCGTTACCTGCACGCATTGTTTTACGTTCGCTCATAATCCCACCTCGCTTTCTAACGAAAGAACACGTTGTTCCGTTGTTGATATTATAACATAATATCAACTTCCTCACATCGTTTAAGAGGTGTGGCAAGCAATGGGAATGCTAGCCACTTCGTGCCTAGATACCCTGCTTGTTGGTGGATAAATCCCCCAAGCCCCCTAGGATTTTTTCTGCGAAAAAATAGCAAATACTTATGAGTATTTGCTTAGTGCAACACGCAAAAATGTGCGTGTTAAATAATGAGTAATTACTCAATTTATAAATGGTATTTATAATTAGTCATTACTCATCAAATACCCCCTCGTATGTTAGAATAATAACTAAGCAATCACTCAATAAAAATAGCATCTATTTTTTGAGCATTTACTTAGTTATGGAGGGGATATCAATGGCAAATCAAAATCATAAAAAAGCGAAAACAATCAATATTAATTTAACCGAGGAAGAATACGATAAAGTGAAACAACTGGCGGAAGTCAGAGACTTAAACCCGACTGCGTATACACGACTTACTGCCTTAGGTAATCGAATTAAACCGACGGTTGTTTATCCTGCAGATGAAAGAATTGAAGAACTTGAAAAAGAGAACCAAAATCTTAAAAAGCAACTTATGGCAGGTTATGGCCAATATGAAGTTACAAGAGAAGATTTCGATAACTTAGAAGAGCAATATTATCGTTATGCGGGTTATGTGAATACCTTTAAAGCTTTTTTACAGTATGTACAAAATGATGCGGAATATATCAATTTAAATGGCTATAAAAATGATGAAAAGTTAAAAGAAGAGATTAGGGATGCTATTTCTACTTTTTTTAAGAAGGATAGTAGTTGAACTATGAAAGGAGAGAATTGTGAATTTGGATTATGTAGTAGATGTTGGGATAAAGGGGATTTTAGCAACTATTCTTGCTGGAGTATTGCTTAATGTTATTTTAAAAGGGTACGATAAATTGAAAAACGATAGGGATTCAGATGTTTTTGAGGAAGCAACGACATTATTTATTAATTCTTTATTGATTTATTCACTTATTGCTACAATAAATAGCGGGCTATTATATTTAATTTATGAGCATTATAAAACCAATAAAGGAATAGTGAATGTAACTGCGGTTGCACTCATAGTTGTTAATACGATGACCCTTTTTATCCCGATTGTGTACTTTAAAACTTTAACATTATTAAAAAATAAATTTTATCTTGTGAAAAGAGAAGGTCAAAATCAATACGAATTATTGGCTAAAGGATATGATATTGTCAATTCTTTAGGCTTTGAAGTTAATAATGAAATACCATTTTTATCTGAACTTAATATTAAAAAATGGAGTAACTATAGGAAGTTTTCTAAAAAATATTACGACAAACGAATAAAAGGTTGTTTTTATGAAATCATCTATATACATAAACATCCGATAAAGCGATTTGTGAAAGTGGTCCCTAAATTATGGGTTGTATCAGTTTTCACTATACCAGTAATGTATATAATTCTAATAATATTATTAGGTGTATTGGGAAATGGGTTATTATTAATATGGATTATAATGATAGGTTTAATATTATTGTATGTTACTAATTTTCTTATATTTGTCCGTTTATCAGCATATATAAGCAAGCAAAATAAAACAGACCAATATATAGGGTATTATAAAACAAATAATTTAGCATAAAACACAAAATCTCTTGTATCCATGTACAAGAGATTTTGTGTTAAACATTTTTATATAATTATTAGAGTAAGTCTATGGATTTGTTTTCTTTAGTGATTTGTCTGAAATTAGTTGAATGTTCTTTCTTTATTCTATGGAGAACTAATTGTGTTAATAGTCTTATAGGGCTTTCTGGATATAAATCTTTACCTAAATAAATATCGATTTCTTCTTCAGTATACAACAATGCATTTGTTTTTAATGTTTCTCCATCTAACTGGTAGAATAATAATTCCCTTAATTTATTGAATTCATACCATTTATAAAGAAAGTCACCCATCGTAGCAAATGCTTTTTTCGCTCCTATCTCTTTTGTTAATTTATGTTCAAGGTGGTGATAAATTTGTCTATAACGAGATTCTGGTAGTAACAAGCTGCTTTTTCTTTCAGAGAAAAAGTAATTATTTCTAAAATTATTTAAATCGTAAGTGTTTGATAATACAAGAAGTTGCTCTGATAATGCCCTTGAATTAATATCATTTACAGTTTCTAATGAATTTGAAGATAATAAATCGATTTTAATTTCTAACATATTACATATTTTTAATAAATCTTTTACTTTAGGAGATTTTTTATTATCTTCCCAAGCCAATAATAATTCGGGCGAAATATTTAATTCTTCATTGATAGTTGTATAATCTATATTTTGAGATTGTCTATAGGATATTAATTTATTTAATCCTTCAATATTATCATCCATAAAGTAGGGATGAACTTCTTCATAGGCCTCTTTAATTTTAGATAAAGCTAACTCTATTTTTTTAAGTAAATCTAAGAAATCTATTGGTTCTCTTTTATCTGTAATACTCGTATGTCCTGCACTATCATAACTTATACGAAAAGGAAATGGATTGTTCTGCTTATTAAATGAAGCAAACATATCTAATTTCTCTAACAATTTATCCGCTCTATGGATTACTATATCGTTAGATTCATCTTGGTGATCTCGTTTGGCATAGTCATAGTATTCTTGCAAAACTATGTCGTATTTTGGCAAAGATATCCAATCTTTCTTTCCAACAATATCATGATTATGTATAAGGTCAGAAAAATTCTTAGTAGTTTTTAAAGAAATAGTCCCTTGATCGAAATGTTTTTTTATATAATATGCAATATCATCTAGTTCGTCTTTATTATATAGGTTCCATCCTTTATTTAGAAACTCTGATATTGTTAATCCAAAGAAATAGGATATTTCGTCTAATGTATTAAAATCCCAGTCTATAACACCTTCTTCTAGCTTAGTAATGAAATTTTTAGAATAGTTGCTTTTTCTAAATGTATTATTGAGTTTTTTTGCTAACTCATTTTTAGTTAATTTACGACTTTTTCGTTCATATACTAATTTTGTTGATATATTCATGTAAAGCCCCCTAAGTTTATTGTAATATATAATTACAATTAAATTGTATATTTCTATCTTTAAGATTGAAAGTAAAATGGGGTAGTGAAATTTGCAATAATATATTGTATGTGAAGGGAGGGTAACATCATGGAAGTTAATGAAAGATTTGAAGATATGATAAGAAATTTGGATGAACATTATAGTAGTAAAATGGATATAGGGGATTTACCTATAGATAATCTATCAGATATTGATTTGTTGAACCTTAACGAGAGTGATTTATCTGAGAACCTTATGAAAGCGTTAGCAACGGTTGACTTATTTACACTTTTAAAGGATTTTAGTAAGAAGCAACTAGCTATATATGAAAAAGTATTGACTGATGTTTATCATATTGTTGAAATGGTTGATTTAAATGACACAGAACAAAAGAAAGTATTAGGTTTTCAAAAAGAATTATTAATTCGAAGAAGGAAAATAAAAGAATTGAATAATGTTTTTGATTTAGTTCCTAAACGTCCTGGAGACACACAAGAAAGATTAAATAAACTAAGTGTGATTGGGGAACGAAAAGAACAATTACAATATTCATTGCGCAGCAAAAATGTGTTTGGTGGCGTTTCAGACAATGCTAAAAAACTGGGTATTTATAAAGGTGGATTTATTGAATCGCAACGTATAAAAATATCTCAAACAAATGAAAATAATATTAGAAAACTATATACTCAACTAATAGAATCGATAGTGGAAGATAATAAAGAAGAATATAGTAATCAAAGTGTAAGAACGAAAATATTAAAATTTATTAATAAAAGTAAAAAGTAGCATGATTTTAGTTAATAAAAACATGCTACTTTAATATTTAACTCATAATGAAAGTATTTAGATTTACTCGTAATGAGACCATGCTGATGTGATGAAAACTTCTTTACTATCTTCATCAACTGTATAAACCACCCTGTATTGGTGGTTTATTCTTCTAGAATAACGTCCCAAATGTTTGGGCTGTAACTTTTCAAAAGACTGATTTGGAAAATAAGGGTCTTCCTTTAACGTTTCTACAATCTTTAAAAACTGAGATTTAAGTTGTGATTGTTTGATTTTCTTTAAATCTGATTTTGCTGAGTTTTTAATAGAAACACTGTAATTACTCATTAGATAGTATCCCAATCCAATTCGTCAATATCAGTATAGCCACTGTTATCTTTTTCACGTTCTCTAACTTTATCCATAGTTCCAGTTGATTCAAGGTATAACGTTTCTTGAATGCTATTCCAGTCTTTTTGTCCTATAATGACTGCATTATTCTCGCTCTTAGAACCACTTATTATAACGGGTTCGTGGCTATCATTAACCTGTTTAAGTAGTTCATAGAATTCTTTTCTCGCATTAGTAGGCGTTTTAATATTCATTATTAGTCACGTCCTTTCTTTATTCTATATTGTAACGTACTTAAAAACGTACGTAAAGTTATAGGCTATGATGAGCTATGGGTTGGTTTTTACATAATTCAACTTATCGGAAGTGTATATGCTTACGTGTTTACAGATGGTATAATAATGGAGTCGCCTATCTCTCAGGCGTCAAGTTGACGTAGAGAGGAGATGCTATTCATGTTGGAAATCCTTGTTCACATCACGACCACAGTCATCAGTGGTTGTATTATTGCGTTATTTACGCATTGGCTGCGTAATCGCGAAGACAAATAGGCGACAATAGCCACACCTAAAAAATCCCCTCACTACCGCAAATAGTGAGGGGATTGGTGTATTCATGTTAGATTCCTTGTTAAATACATTATAACATCATAGAGGATTAGAATGCAAAATTATGTTAGTCAATTTGTTCTTGTCCTCGTTTGTTCCAAGTTAAAATGAAACTTAACATTGCTAATATACTAATCACTGTTAGTAAAATAAAACCAACGTCCCATCCGAATTGCTGAACTACGAAACCTAATACAATATTAGCCATAACTGCGCCAAACAGATAACCGAATAGTCCTGTCAATCCAGCTGCAGTACCTGCGGCTTTTTTAGGCACATAATCTAAGGCTTGTAATCCAATTAACATTACGGGACCGTATATTAGGAATCCAATAGCGATTAAAGAAACATTATCTAACCATGGATTTCCTGGTGGGTTTAACCAGTATATTAATACAAATATTGTTACGCCTAGCATAAAGAAAAAACCAGCTGGGCCACGACGCCCTTTAAAAAGTTTGTCTGATAAGTAACCACAGAGTAGAGTACCAGGTATTCCAGCCCATTCGTATAAGAAATAAGCCCATCCTGAAGCATTTAAATCAAATTGTTTTTCTTCACTTAAGTATGTTGGAGCCCAATCTAAAACGCCGTAACGTACGAAATAAACAAAAATATTCGCAAATGCAATAGCCCATACCCATTTATTATTAAGTACATATTTAAATAATATTTCTTTCGTAGTTAATTCTGTTTCAAGCGTTTCTTTAGATGAAGTAGAATAATCATTCTTATATTTTTCAATAGGAGGTAAACCTTGAGATTGAGGTGTATCTCTAATTAAAGCATAAGAAATGATTGCAATAATAATTGCTAATAAAGCTGGGTAAATAAAAACGCCTTCAAATCCTTTTAAGTATCCAAAGTTATATAAAGCAGTCATGGAAATCCCCCATGTGGCTATTGGAGCCATTAAGCCGCCCCCAACATTATGAGCTACATTCCAAATTGAAGTTTTACTTCCGCGCTCGCTTACACTATACCAATGGACTAACACACGACCTGAAGGTGGCCAGCCCATGCCTTGAAACCAACCATTTAAGAATAGCATTATAAACATAATAGTAATACCGGACGTAAAGAATGGAACAAACCCAAGCAGTAAATTAACAATAGCTGTTAATATGAGCCCTAAAGTTAAAAACATTCTAGCATTACTTCGGTCACTTACGGTTCCCATCACGAATTTACTAAAACCATAAGCAATGGAAACTGCAGAAAGTGCAATACCTAACTCTCCTTTACTAAAACCTTGTTCAATTAATGAAGGCATAGCCAAAGAGAAGTTTTTTCTCAATAAATAATAACCAGCATAACCTATAAAAATACCTAAAAACACTTGAAGTCGCAATTTTTTATATGTATCATCCACTTTTTCTGATGGCAATGGATCGATATGTTTAGCTGGTTTTAAGAAATCGAACATGATAATCCCTCCTTTTTATAATTTTTATATAATATTTACGAAAAGTAATTGCAAATCGAGTTTAAGTAAATAAGTAAGCGTTGTCAATACAATTTTATTTTGCTAAGCTAAATGAAAATATTTAAGGAGATGAAAAGAGAATGAATATAAAAAGAATGTTTTATTTATTATGTATTTTTGTGATTTTTACATCTTTCAATACTAGTATTGTCAGTGCGAGTGGTTTTTCTTCTTCAAAAGATAAGGTTAATAAAAATATTTTAGATAATAATGTTTCAATAGCACATCGCGGAGCTAGTGGTTATGCTCCTGAACACACATTTTATGCTTATGATAAAGCTCATAAAGAATTCAATGCAGATTATATTGAGTTAGATTTACAAATGACTAAAGATGGTAATTTGATTGCAATGCATGATGAAGATGTTGAACGTACTACAGGTCATAAAGGAAGAGTTGAAGATTATACTACCAAAGAGTTAAAACAAATGGACGTTGGAAGTTGGTTTAATAAAAAATATCCAAAATATGCCAAAAAAGAATATAAAGGGGCAAAAATCCCTACTTTAGAAGAAATACTAGACCGTTATGGCGATAATGCCAACTATTATATAGAAACGAAATCACCAGATGTTTATCCAGGAATGGAAGAGAAACTGTTACATAGTTTAGAAAAACACAATTTATTAAGTGATCAAAAATTAAATAAAGGTCAAGTTGTCATTCAATCATTTTCACAAGAAAGTTTATTAAAAGTTGCAAATATGAATAATCAAATCCCATTAGTCCAATTAGTAGATGAAAATAAATTGTCAACGTTTACCTCTGAAGATCTAAAATTCATTTCATCATATGCTATAGGGGTAGGGCCAGATTACAGTGATTTAGATGAACAAATGGTACAGAAATTGCATAATTATAATTTGAAAGTACATCCTTATACTGTGAATACTGAAAAAGACATGCAACAAATGTTAAATATTGGAGTTGATGGCGTATTTTCTAATTATATTGATAAATATATCAATTTAAAATGAATCATTAATTATATAGTATTAAAAAAACTCTCTTCATAATGAAGAGAGTTTTTCTTGTGAGAAATTGCAGTTCGTGACTTATTTTAAACAGTATTAATTTTTGATCGTTTTTAAATAATTAATTATTATTGTAACTTTCTAAAATATAAGGTTTTGCTTTTTCAAAATCGTTATTATCTTTTATAGTGATAGATAAATTTCCAGTCCCATAATGACCGATATTAGTTACATCGCGAGTAAAGCCTTCTTCTAATTTAATATCATCTAAATTCACTTTTCCATAAAGCAATATTTTATTTTGAGAGTGTAACACCTCTATACACACAAAATTTTTAATTCTTTTAAATGCGACATAAAACTTCAGGTTCTGTTGCAAAGTAAAAAATATAGCTAACCACTAATTTATCATGTCAGTGTTCGCTTAACTTGCTAGCATGATGCTAATTTCGTGGCATGGCGAAAATCCGTAGATCTGAAGAGACCTGCGGTTCTTTTTATATAGAGCGTAAATACATTCAATACCTTTTAAAGTATTCTTTGCTGTATTGATACTTTGATACCTTGTCTTTCTTACTTTAATATGACGGTGATCTTGCTCAATGAGGTTATTCAGATATTTCGATGTACAATGACAGTCAGGTTTAAGTTTAAAAGCTTTAATTACTTTAGCTATTGCTACCTTCGTTGAAGGTGCCTGATCTGTAATTACCTTATGAGGTTTACCAAATTGTTTAATGAGACGTTTGATAAACGCATATGCTGAATGATTATCTCGTTGCTTACGCAACCAAATATCTAATGTATGTCTCTCTGCATCAATGGCACGATATAAATAACTCCATTTTCCTTTTATTTTGATGTACGTCTCATCAATACGCCATTTGTAATAAGCTTTTTTATGCTTTTTCTTCCAAATTTGATATAAAATTGGAGCATATTCTTGAACCCAACGGTAGACTGTTGAATGATGAACGTTTACACCACGTTCCCTTAATATTTCAGATATATCACGATAACTCAATGCATATCTTAGATAGTAGCCAACGGCTACAGTGATAACATCCTTGTTAAATTGTTTATATCTGAAATAGTTCATACAGAAGACTCCTTTTTGTTAAAATTATACTATAAATTCAACTTTGCAAC
Source organism: Staphylococcus sp. GDY8P119P (assembly GCF_017892075.1). Classification (NCBI taxonomy): domain Bacteria; kingdom Bacillati; phylum Bacillota; class Bacilli; order Caryophanales; family Staphylococcaceae; genus Staphylococcus; species Staphylococcus sp. GDY8P119P. The sequence continues at coordinate 11,375 of NZ_JAESKJ010000013.1, read as the reverse complement.
AGAACCAGAAATTGTGTTTATGTATTTTTAAGGTACACCCTAATCATACAAATTAAGTTGTTGAAATTATCGCAACTGTTATTTTACTTGCTATATGAGAATGTTTTAACTTTATAAATAAGAAAGAGAAGTACAACTAATATTAGTTGTACTTCTCTTTCTTATTTATAAAACAATTTGAATAATTGCAATAATAATTAAAATACTGATGATCCACTTTTGTAAAAAACTAGGGACTTTTTTACCTAATTTTAAACCTAACGGAGCGAAAATAATACTCCCTATTATTAAAAATAACGCATCTTCTAAAGGAATGTAACCTTGTATAAGTTTAATGATAAAGGCGCCAATTGAAGATATAAAAGCAATTACTATACTATTAGCAACTACCGTATTCATTGGTAATTTGAATAAAACTAGCAATATAGGAATAATAATAAAAGCGCCGCCTGCTCCAACTATACCTGAAATGATACCAACGAAAAGACCAACCATAACTAATAATGGTTTGTTAAAGGAAGACTGATTTAAATTCGGTTTTACGTTAATAAACATTAAAATTAATGCGAGTAAAGCAATGATAATATATATCGTATTTACAAATGCAGCATTAAATAAATTTGCTAGGAGTGCGCCTAACATGCTCCCTGTAATCATACCTCCACTCATATAAATAACTAATGGTGGGGAGAATTCTGTTTTTTTTCGCGCTTTTAATGACCCACTTAAAGTACTGAAAAAGACTTGACTGGAAGTAAGTCCTGATGCGATGTATGCACTGTATGCAGGAACGCCAAATAGTGGTGGTAATAATAAAATGGCCGGATAAATAATGATAGCACCACCGATACCTACTAGGCCCGAAATAAAGCCCCCGAACACCCCAATAAGTAACATTATAATAACAGTTGAAATATCCATTATTTACTTTTTACCAATAAGTTAACGGCTTCATTAATCAATTCTTCAGAATTTTCACCATTATCCTCTGCTGCTTTTACACATTCTATTAAATTTTCACTAATGATAATTCCCATCAAACGTTGGATTGAACTTTTTGATGCACTGATTTGAGTAATGACATCTTTACAATCTTTTTCTTCTTCCATCATTTTAATAACGCCATTGAGTTGTCCTTGTATTCTATTAATACGATTAATCATTTTTTTATCATAATTCATAGTTATTTCCTCCACTTTTAATTGAATAAAGTCATAATAAGCGATAAAAGCAAAAATGTCAAATACCCCATATGGTATTTGACATAATATAAATGATTAGTTAAGATACCCTTATAGGTATTTATTAGGAGGTTACTATGAAACAATATAACGAAAAGCATATCAATAATTTCAGTAAACAAGAATTAGAAAAATTAGGCGCACAAGGTCAACTGATTGACGTTAGAACACAAGAAGAATATGAGCTTGCACACATAAATGGTGCGACATTACATCCTGTAGATAAGATTGAATCGTTCAATAAAGATAAAAACACAACCTATTTTGTACACTGTAAAAGTGGTACCAGAAGTGCTAAAGCGAGCGAATATTTAGCTGAACAAGGCTACGACATTGTTAATTTAGACGGTGGCTATAAAGCGTATGAAGCAAAAAACGACGATGATAATACATTCGAAGAAAATACTAATGTAGCAATTAAAGCAGAGCGTAAACAATTTAACTATAGTGGTCTTCAATGTCCAGGTCCAATTGTAAACATCAGTAAAGAAGTGAAAAATATTGAAGTAGGCGAGCAAATAGAGGTTACAGTCACAGATCCTGGATTCCTTAGTGACATTAAAAGCTGGGTCAAACAAACAGGACATACGTTAGTTAAACTGGATGAAGGTAATCATGGAATTAATGCCATTATTCAAAAAGAAAAACCAAAAGACTTGGAAGTGAACCATACTGCCAAAGGTACTACAATTGTGCTATTTAGTGGTGAGTTAGATAAAGCAGTGGCAGCAATGATTATTGCGAATGGCGCTAAGGCTGCAGGCAGAGACGTAACTATTTTCTTTACGTTTTGGGGACTTAACGCGTTGAAAAAAGCGCAAACAGTTAACGTTAAAAAGAAAGGTATCGCAAAAATGTTTGATTTTATGTTGCCAAAAACACCTTTGAAAATGCCACTCTCTAAAATGAATATGTTCGGTTTAGGTAATATTATGATGCGCTACGTAATGAAAAAGAAAAACGTTGATTCATTACCATCACTCATTAATCAAGCGATAGCTCAAGATATTAAATTAATCGCATGTACCATGAGCATGGATGTCATGGGCATTACAAAAGAAGAATTAAGAGATGAAGTTGAGTACGGCGGTGTAGGCACTTATATAGGTGATACTGAAAACGCGAGTCATAATTTATTTATTTAATTAAATCTATCAAAATAAGGAGTTCTTTATATGTTTTTCAAACAATTTTACGATAACAATTTATCTCAAGCATCTTATTTAGTTGGCTGTCAACGCACAGGAGAGGCAATAATAATTGATCCTGTACGTGACTTAACAAAATATTTGGAAGTTGCAGATAGTGAAGGTTTTACAATTACACAAGCTGCAGAAACACATATTCACGCTGATTTTGCTTCTGGAATTAGAGATGTGGCAGAACAATTAAATGCAAACGTATATGTATCTGGAGAAGGTGACGATGAATTAAGTTATCGTAATATGCCAGAACAAACACATTTTGTTAAACATCAAGATATTATTCATGTAGGTAACATTAAATTAGAAGTATTGCATACACCTGGTCATACCCCTGAGAGTATTAGTTTCTTACTCACGGATGAAGGTGGCGGCTCAAGTGTTCCAATGGGTTTATTTAGTGGTGACTTTATTTTTGTTGGTGATATCGGTAGACCTGATTTACTAGAAAAATCAGTACAAATGGAAGGTACTACAGAGATTGGTGCAAAACAGATGTACCAATCTATAGAAGGTGTTAAAAATTTACCAGATTATATTCAAATATGGCCTGGACACGGTGCTGGAAGTCCTTGTGGTAAAGCATTAGGTGCCATACCAATGTCTACGCTAGGTTACGAAAAAATTAATAACTGGGCATTTAATGTAACAGATGAATCTAAATTTGTTGAAACATTAACATCAAATCAACCAGCGCCACCCCATCACTTTGCACAGATGAAAAAAATTAATCAGTTTGGTATGAAAATGTATCAACCATACAACGTTTATCCTAGTTTAGATAATGAAAGAATAGCATTTGATCTTCGTAGCAAAGAAGCCTTTCACGGTGGACATACACAAGGAACAATCAATATTCCTTATAACAAAAACTTTATTAACCAGATCGGTTGGTATTTAGATTTTGAAAAAGATGTAGATTTAATCGGAGATAAATCTACAGTTGAACAAGCAACGCATACTTTACAATTAATTGGTTTTGATAATGTAGCAGGCTATCGTTTACCAAAATCAGAAATTCTAACACAATCCATCCACAGCGCTGATATTACTGGTGAAGAAGCAAATGTACTCGACGTACGTAATGAAGAAGAGTGGAATAATGGGCACTTAGATCAAGCAGTCAATATTCCGCATGGTAAATTATTAAATGAAAATATTCCATTTAATAAAGAGGATAAAATATACGTACATTGTCAGTCAGGTGTTAGAAGTTCAATCGCAGTGGGTATCTTAGAAAATAAAGGATTTGAAAATGTCGTGAATATTAGAGAAGGCTATCAAGATTTTCCAGAATCATTAAAATAATTTAAGGGTGTGGAAAAATGAGTAAGTATTATCAAATTGTTATTGTAGGTGGCGGTACAGCAGGTATTACCGTGGCATCAAGACTATTAAGAAAAAATCAAAGCTTAAAAGGAAAAATAGCAATTATAGACCCGGCTGAATATCATTATTATCAACCGTTATGGACTTTGGTTGGTGCTGGGGTATCGAGTTTAAAAAGTTCTCGTAAAGATATGAAAAGTGTTATGCCTGAAGGTGTTCAATGGATAAAAAATGCTGTTTCAAGCTTTCAACCTGAAAACAATAGCATTATTTTAGGAGATAATTCGGTCGTTAGTTACGAATTTTTAGTGGTAGCCCCTGGATTACAGATTAATTGGTCTTCTATTAAAGGATTAAAAGAGAATATAGGTAAAAATGGTGTTTGTTCTAACTATTCACCTAACTATGTTCGCGAAACTTGGAGACAAATTTCTAAATTTAAACAAGGGAACGCGATTTTCACGCATCCTAATACGCCTATCAAATGTGGAGGCGCACCTATGAAAATTATGTATTTAGCTGAAGATTATTTTAGAAAACATAATATCCGTTCTAATGCTAATGTGATATACGAAACGCCAAAAGATGCTTTATTTGACGTAGGCAAATATAATAAAGAATTAGAGAAAATTGTTGAAGAAAGGGATATAATTGTCAATTATAATTATAATCTTGTTGAAATTGACGGAGACAAAAAAGAGGCTACATTTGAACACATTAAAACAGACGATAGAAAGACAATAGATTATGAAATGTTACATGTAACACCACCCATGGGTCCCATAGGTGTACTTAAAGAAAGTACACTTTCAGATAGTGATGGTTGGGTAGATGTTAACCCAACCACATTACAGCATAAAAGCTACTCTAACATATTTGGGCTTGGTGATGCTTCAAATGCACCTACTTCCAAAACAGGAGCAGCAATTCGTAAACAAGCGCCTATAGTTGTGAATAACCTATTGCAAGTAATGGATAATGAAATGTTGACGCATCATTATGATGGTTATACTTCGTGCCCTATCGTTACCGGGTACAATAAATTAATACTTGCCGAGTTTGATTATAATAAAAAACCAAAAGAAACATTGCCTTTTAACCAGGCAAAAGAACGAAGAAGTATGTATATTTTCAAAAAAGATTTGTTACCTAAAATGTATTGGTACGGTATGTTAAAGGGTCTTATGTAAATAACAAGAGTGTACAGAAAATAACCATTTTCTGTACACTCTCTTTTTATGTCGAAATAAGTGAGTATCACATATATTTCTGTGTTCATAAACCCAACAAAAAATCTATGTTCACAAAAGACCTTATAATTAAGTTATGGTACACTGAAGGTGTATATAGGAGGTTTGTATTTTGAAAATAGGTTATGCAAGAGTTTCAACTGGATTACAAAATTTAAATTTACAGGAGGATCGATTAAATGCATATGGTTGTGAAAAGATATTTAACGACCATATGAGTGGTTCAAAAAGTAAAAGACCTGGTTTAGATAAAGCAATTGAATTTGCGAGGTCAGGAGATACGATTGTTGTTTGGAGATTAGATAGACTAGGACGTAATATGGAAGATTTAATTACATTAGTTAATGAGCTTAACGAACAAGGTGTAAGTTTCCATAGTTTAGAAGAAAATATAACGATGGATAAATCAAGTTCTACAGGGCAATTATTATTTCATCTATTCGCAGCATTTGCAGAATTTGAACGGAATTTAATTTTAGAACGTTCTTCAGCGGGGCGAATTGCAGCTCGTGCTAGAGGACGCTATGGAGGTCGACCAGAAAAATTAAATAAACAAGATTTGACTTTACTTAAAACACTTTATGATAATGGAACACCAATTAAAACTATTGCAGAGCAATGGAAAGTTTCACGTACAACAATCTATCGTTATCTCAATAAGTTAAATAACCAAGAAAATAAAGGTAAATAAAAATATTACTATGTTTTAAGAAAGCTAAGAATCAGACAGGATATACCCTAATCATACAGATGTAGTTATTGAAGTTATAGTAACTAGAACGTATGGTTAGGGTGTATATTAATTTCGAGGTGGAAATCAATGATTGTTGGCTATGCGAGAGTATCATCACTTAATCAAAGTTTAGAAAAACAACTAGAAAATTTAAAAATATTTAATATTGAAAAAATTACTCACTGGTTTGTCTCAAATTTTAGTTGATGTACTTAAAATACAATTATTTGACTCATATTTGCGTTTTAAGAGCTTATATAAAATTGCCTCTAAATCTTTAAAATACCCCTTAAATTTCAAAATAAAGGTATTTAAAATTTTAAAAATGAAAAAAGCTACTAGTGAAATCAAGCAAATCGTGAAGAATTGGAAAAAGAAAAGAAGGTTAATCAAACTCGCCACATTAAAGAAATGTATCTCTAAATAAAGTAAGAATCGATAAGTGGATATGCAGACTTATCGATTCTTTTATATGCTCTCAAAGGATTGGAGTCTCTTTAAAATAATATTGAGATCATTAAAAAGGTGCGTCTCTTCTCGAGGAGAGACGCACCTTTTTTTGTCCGTAAGGGTTTAGAAGAGTTGTTTGTCTTTAGGGAAGACATCGTCGCCTAATGCGCGTTGTGCTAGGATGTTCAAGTAGTTCCATGGACGGTTAAAGTCTGGTTGGAAGAAGAAGTCGACTAATGCGAGTTCTTCTAATGTCCAGCCTGCATTGACTGCAACCGATAGTGTGTTGATAGATTCTACTAAGTCTTCCGTACTCATAATTTGTCCGCCTAGAATGCGATGTGTATCTTCATCGAATATGATTTTAAGGTGAACTGTTGTATCGTCTTGACGGAATTTAGGACGCACAGGTACTTCGATATATTTTGCTCCTAAGTTGCCGTCGTAACTGTCTTTTTCTGTTTCATGTACGCCTGTTTGACCGAATTTGTAATCGAATAAAGAAAGACCAGATGTGCCTGAAACGCGTGGCATCTTCATGTCTTTGCCTGCCATGTTGCGTGCTGCTACGTAACCTTGACGACGAGAGTTAGTTGCAAGTGCAATATAGCGGTCTTCGTTGATAGGCGCGAATGGAATAAGCGTTGCGTCGCCACTTGCATAAACGTCTTTTTCTGATGTTTCTAAGCGGTCGTTGATTTTGATAATGCCTTTTTTGCCGAGTTCAACTTTGCCGTCTAACCATTCTGTTGCAGGTTTAACGCCGACAGCAAATAATACTGTATCTGCTTCGTATTCGCCGTCATCTGTGACTACGGCTGTAACATTGTTGTTATCGTCTGCTTTCAAGGCTTTAACGCTCGCATTTCCTTTAAATTTTAAGCCGTGTTCGGCAATGTTTTTCTCTAGAATATCTGTAAATTCTTTATCTAAATAAGTGTTGATAATACGATCGTGGTCATCCATAAGTGTTGTATCGATGCCGGCTTTGGTAAAGGCTTCGGCTGCTTCGATACCGATATAACCGCCGCCGACTACAATGGCTTTCTTCGCATGTTGTATGCGTTCTTTGATTTTGCCAGCCCAATCTTCACCACGCATAAATAAGACATTATTGTAGTCGTTGATACCATTGATTGGTAGTTCGTTTGGTACAGCACCTGGACTTAAGAATAATTTATCGTAAGAGACTTCTGAAGTATGGCCATCTTTTCTAATAGTCACGGTTTTATTTTGGGTATTTAAATCCGTTACCGTTGTTTGAAGATGCAAGTTCACGCCTTGTTCTTTTAATGATTCTGCATCTGCATAATGTAAGGATTGTAATGATGGTGCAACATCTTCTAAATAACTTTGAATACCGCAAGATAAGAATGAAGGTGCCTCGGCACTTTCAAATACTTCGATTTCCGCCTCTGGATCTGATATTAATAATGTTTCGATTGCAGCATAGCCTGCATGTGATGTTCCGACTACTACGTATTTCATAATAGTGAAGTCCTCCTTTGGTTGAGCATTTCCGCTCTTCTTTATCTATTTTAAAAGCTGATTTAATTTTCTTCACATTTATATTTACCCTTCAGAAGGCGTTCTATTCAATAGAGTAGGGTAATATGGGCAGTGTTAACAAAATTGTTATAATTGCGGTCGTTTTAGGATATTTGCTTTTTATTTTACTAACGGAATAACTATACAATATACTAAAGAATGAAAATAAATGAAAACGTGTCAAATCAATGATGTATAAAAAATGGATAAACGATAATCATAAGTAAAAGGCTTAAACGTTGATTTAACAACGTTTAAGCCTTTGTTTATAGTTAACATAATGACCGTTATCATCATTTATAGAATTAATAATAAACAGCCCATTGATATAAGAGTAAGAAGATAATTAATGCTAACAGTCCTATATTTTGTTCATAATTCTTTATAACAGTTATTACATAAACTGTTATAAATGCTGTCGTTATTATTAATAACATAATTTGAATTATTAAACCTAAGTTTATATTAATTGTAAAAACTCCTTTTTAATTTCATTAATGTTGATACTACTACTCCATGTGTATTTATATTACTTTGATTAATGAAGTATTTAAAATCATCTTTTTCTTTATAGAATTTTATTAATTCTTTCTTTTCAAAATTGGTATTTGCTACTTGATTAAGTTCGTTTAAATTATTCATATATTTAATATCATTGATTATTCTTTCTTTTACTGATTCAGCTAAATCATATTGTTTCTTTGTAGCAAATTCAAACGAGTTTTTGTTCATATCCAAACCTCCATTTTACACAAATGTAATTTACACATGTGTAAATTACATTTGTGTATCTTACACGTATCAAATAGCAATTTCAAAATCAAATAATGATAATTGTTTTGTATCGGTTTCTACCACAGACACAATTTCTATTTCAAATTCTCTATTTTGCTTCTTATTAATTATCCATAATTCTAATGTTTCATTTGTTTCATATGGAACATTGATAAATTCACAAAACCATTCAACGTAGTTTTCTATCATTTTAAACGCCTCCTATTGATTTATAGGCATTTATAAATTATTCTATGATTGTAAGTATTTTTATAAATGCTTTAGTCGTAGGGTCTGCCAAGAATACCTACGGCTTTTTATTTGTGTAATTTACATTTGTGTAAATTACACATTATTTTTTGTTTTTTACTCGTCTTAACTTTTGTTCATTTTCTTCTTTTTCTTGCTCTCTTATTTCTTGTTTTTCACTATCAGAATAATCTTCAATGAATTTCTCTAAAGCTGCTTCCAAAACGTCATTTAAATTATCATATAGACCAATTTTTTTTAGTGCTACAGCCTTACTATGAATAGTACCTTTCACTCTTAAACTATGAGTAGGTAAAACACTATATCTTTCAGAAGTATCTAACATTGTATTTTCGTAATTGCTAGTTCTATTTCTTTTTTTATCTAACAAGCTATCTTCTTTATTTTCCATTACGATCCCTCATTTTCTCTAGTAATTCATCTGCAATATTCTCATACATTGTAAGTACATTTCTATCATGCATATCTTCATTTTGAATACCTATTGCATCCCAAAATTTAACTCTTTCTCTTTGCATCACTTTATTTTCAAATACATAGTTTCCATACACATGTTTAAGTAGTTTTATAATAAAGCTATCTATCTTACCTTGATTTTTAAACATAACTGGTAAAATTCCAACTATATCAAAATCATTATCATGTAAATCTCGAAAATCAGATAAATGACTTATAAGTTTTTCTACTGCATTAAAACTTCTTACATGAGTTTGTACAACAATCAAACTATAATCACATGAATAAATTCCACTATTAGCAAAATCAGATAATGTAGGTGGTGTATCTATTAATATGAAATCATAATCCTCTTTTACTTCTTCTAAGAAGCTATCGAAGTATTTTGCACCATCAATTCTATTGAGTTTTAAATCTTCTAATAAATATGGATAACCAATCATATTAAAATCCGATGGTACTATTGATAAATTATTACTCAATTCTATTATTGATTCACTTAAATGTTTTTGCTCTTTCAACGTATGGTACAAATCATTTTCGTTTATATCCGTTGATTTTCTTAAAAGTAAATCTAGTATTTCATCTTCTTTTTCATCTAAAATACTTTCAATATTATTAGAATTCATTATCTCATTTAATAAACTGTTATTGTTTTCTTTAAATGTTTTTAATAGTAGATCAGTAACATCTGCTTGAGGGTCTAAATCAACAACTAATACTTTTTTCTTTTTAATTTCAGATAATACATAAGCAATTCCAGCAGTTGATGATGTTTTTGATACACCACCTTTAAAGTTATTTATAGATACTACTTCTGTCATAACTATATCCCTCCTTTTGAATATAGTTATATGATATCACGCATGTGTAAATTACACAAATGTAAATTACACATGTGTTAATTACATTTGTGTAATTTACATTTGTAGTATATACTATAAGCGGTTCTGTTGCAAAGTTGAATTTATAGTATAATTTTAACAAAAAGGAGTCTTCTGTATGAACTATTTCAGATATAAACAATTTAACAAGGATGTTATCACTGTAGCCGTTGGCTACTATCTAAGATATGCATTGAGTTATCGTGATATATCTGAAATATTAAGGGAACGTGGTGTAAACGTTCATCATTCAACGGTCTACCGTTGGGTTCAAGAATATGCCCCAATTTTATATCAAATTTGGAAGAAAAAGCATAAAAAAGCTTATTACAAATGGCGTATTGATGAGACGTACATCAAAATAAAAGGAAAATGGAGTTATTTATATCGTGCCATTGATGCAGAGGGACATACATTAGATATTTGGTTGCGTAAGCAACGAGATAATCATTCGGCATATGCGTTTATCAAACGTCTCATTAAACAATTTGGTAAACCTCAAAAGGTAATTACAGATCAGGCACCTTCAACGAAGGTAGCAATGGCTAAAGTAATTAAAGCTTTTAAACTTAAACCTGACTGTCATTGTACATCGAAATATCTGAATAACCTCATTGAGCAAGATCACCGTCATATTAAAGTAAGAAAGACAAGGTATCAAAGTATCAATACAGCAAAGAATACTTTAAAAGGTATTGAATGTATTTACGCTCTATATAAAAAGAACCGCAGGTCTCTTCAGATCTACGGATTTTCGCCATGCCACGAAATTAGCATCATGCTAGCAAGTTAAGCGAACACTGACATGATAAATTAGTGGTTAGCTATATTTTTTACTTTGCAACAGAACCTACTATTTCATCTTTATAATCATTTTTACCACCTAATTTTTCATATACATGGCAAGCTCTAGGATTACCTTTATCAGTTATTAAAAACATTTCAGAACAACCAATCTCTTTAGAATATTCCTTAATAAAAGATAATAATTTTGAACCATAACCTTTGTCTTGATAGTTAGGTAACATTCCTATTGAGTGTAAATAAAACATTGTTTTTCCATCAGGTCTTAAAAGTGTATAGCAATATGCAAATCCTATAATTTTATTATTTTCTTTAGCTATAAACCCAAATGAACTGGTATCATTAAGAAATCCTTTTAAATTATCAATATCAAAAACCATATTATCATCAATTAAAACTTCTTCCATAAACTCAGTCAAGTCCAGACTCCTGTG
>NZ_JAESKJ010000012.1:0-3117 GCF_017892075.1 Staphylococcus sp. GDY8P119P | reverse complement strand
ATGATATTAAAAAATTTAAATAATTCTATAGATTATATAGATCAGAATTTAACAAACGATTTAAATTTATATGATATAGCGAATTTTGTTGGTTTACCTGAGCAGCATTATAGAAATTTGTTTATATTTCTTACTGGTATCGGTTTATCTGAGTATATAAAAAAAAGAAAATTGTATTTTGCTAATAAAGATTTATTAAATAAAGAATCAGTAACGAGTGTAGCTATAAAATATGGATATTCAATTGATGGTTTTACAAAGTCTTTTAGAGATTGGAGTGGGTATTTACCATCTCAAATATATGAAAAACAAGTTTTAATTTCATATCCGAAACTTTCATTTGCTATTAATGTTAAAGGAGGAATAGGCATGAAAACTAGAATTGTAGATTTGCCAAAAATTAATATAGTAGGCGTAAAAAAACGTGTTCGTATGCAATACGAGGGTGTTAACAATGAAATTGAAGAACTAGCAAATAGTATTACTAATATACAAAAAGAAGAAATGAATAATTTACAAAACATTGAACCTAAAGAAATTGTAAATGTTTCATATGATGCTGATGAGAATTTTATTAAAGAAGAGGGTTATTTAACTCATATGATTGGTGTTATAACAACAGAAAACAATATAAGCGATCAACTTGATGTTATAAATATTGATGAAAGTAAATGGATAGTCTTTGAAAATGAAGGTAAATTTCCAAAAGTTTTACAAGACACATATGCTAAAATTTATTCTGAATGGTTGCCAGAAACAGAATATAAATTAGCTAATGTACCAATGTTTTCTTTTACTAAATTTAATGATTCAGATAGAGATAATGCTTATAGTGAAATTTGGGTCGCAGTTAATAATTGATTTTAGATATTTAAGGTTTTAGAAACGAGTTGAAAACGAGTTTCTTCTTGTCTTGATAATAAGGGTAACTATTGCCGGCGAGGCTAGTTACCCTTAAGTTATTGATATGACTGGTTTTAAGCATAAAAAAAGTTGCTTTTCCGTACCTATTAATGTATCGTTTTAAATGACTAGTAAAAAACATACATAGAAAGGGGAAAAAGCAACTTTTTTTATTGTCATAGTTTGTGAAAACTAAGTTGTTTTTATGTGTTATAACATGGAAAAGTATACTGAGAAAAAACAAAGAAATCAAGTATTTCAGAAATTTATTAAACGTCATATTGGAGAGAATCAAATGGATTTAGTTAAAGATTGCAATACATTTCTGTCTTTTGTAGCTGATAAAACTTTAGAAAAACAGAAATTATATAAAGCTAATTCTTGTAAAAATCGATTTTGTCCTGTCTGTGCTTGGAGAAAAGCTAGAAAAGATGCTTTAGGTTTATCTTTGATGATGCAATATATTAAGCAGCAAGAAAATAAGGAATTTATCTTTTTAACTTTGACTACACCTAATGTAATGAGTGATGAATTAGAAAATGAAATAAAACGTTACAATAATTCTTTTAGAAAACTTATAAAAAGAAAAAAAGTAGGTAGTGTTATAAAGGGATATGTCCGTAAGTTAGAGATTACATATAATAAAAAAAGAGATGATTATAATCCTCATTTTCATGTGTTAATTGCAGTAAATAAATCGTATTTCACAGATAAAAGATATTATATTAGTCAACAAGAATGGTTAGATTTATGGCGTGATGTAACGGGCATTTCAGAAATCACACAAGTTCAAGTTCAAAAAATAAGACAAAATAACAATAAAGAGTTATATGAAATGGCTAAGTATTCTGGTAAAGATAGTGATTATTTAATAAATCAAAAAGTATTTGATGCATTCTATAAATCACTTAAAGGTAAACAGGTATTAGTTTATTCTGGATTATTTAAAGAGGCTAAAAAGAAATTAAAAAATGGGCATTTAGATTATTTAAAAGAAATTGATCCAACCGAATATATCTATCAAATTTTTTATATTTGGAAACAAAAAGAGTATTTAGCTAGTGAACTTTATGACTTAACAGAACAAGAAAAAAGAGAAATTAATCACAAAATGATAGACGAAATCGAGGAAGAACAATAACAAAATATAAGTGCTAACAGCTGACCTCCCGATAACACCATGTAGTTATTGGGAGGTCAGCTGTTGAATTAAGCACGAGTATTTTAAAAGTTATTGTGATGACGACGATAAACGATTATCAAAAGTATAATGTTAAAATGCTTTATTATACTAACGTTATATAAACATTATACTTTCGTTATACAAATTTTAACCCGGTAGGAACTATAAAAAATCATGAAAATTTTAATTTGCATGTAACTGGGCAGTGTCTTAAAAATCGACACTGGTTTTGCTCAAATTTTTGCTTTTGGAAATAGCATATATTTATTTGGCTCATATTTGCGTTTTAAGAGCTTATATAAGTTTTTAGGCATAAAAACTATATGAATTACCCCTAAATCTTTAAAATGCCCCCTTAAAATTCAAAATAAGGGCATAAAAAATAAAAGCTACCTCACTTTATCTGGGGTAGCTTTTTCTTTTATACGGTCTATTTATTTTTCTTTCGACGCCGTATCGTCGATGTAATTCAAAAAAGTTATGGGCTATAAATCTACATCACTTTTTCAAGAATGTAGTAGCAATATTCAAGACAAATTAATTTTTATAACTGCTCGGAATATCTCAAGCCGTTTCTTTAATTTTGAAATAAAAAAATCGACGAAGGTCGATTATGGTTTTTACATGCGTTCTTTTAGAACGCATAAGTGCGCCCTTACGGGATTTAACTAGATTATAACGATGAAAAATAGACCTGTAAAGCGATAACTATTGCGATAAAGTTTGCTAAAAAGGAGTGTTTTATTTTTATGACTATCAAGACGATAATAAAAAATAGAACACGCATTTATGCCGAGAAAATTTATTGATGTTGAGAAGAACCCTTAACTAAACTTGTAGACGAATGTCGGCATAGCGTGAGCTATTAAGCCGACCATTCGACAAGTTTTGGGATTGTTAAGGGTTCCGAGGCTCAACGTCAATAAAGCAATTGGAATAAAGCAATTATTTTTTATTCGATAATTGTTATATATAAATTATCGAGTTAGTTCTTTGATTATTGATTACTATAGGATTGAAAGGTGATGGAT
>NZ_JAESKJ010000011.1:0-192190 GCF_017892075.1 Staphylococcus sp. GDY8P119P | reverse complement strand
GAGTAGGACGTTGCCAGGCAAATATAAACGGAGGATTAGCTCAGCTGGGAGAGCATCTGCCTTACAAGCAGAGGGTCGGCGGTTCGAACCCGTCATCCTCCACCATTTTAATTTGCCGGCCTAGCTCAACTGGTAGAGCAACTGACTTGTAATCAGTAGGTTGGGGGTTCAAGTCCTCTGGCCGGCACCATCTTTAGAGCCATTAGCTCAGTTGGTAGAGCATCTGACTTTTAATCAGAGGGTCAGAGGTTCGAATCCTCTATGGCTCACCATTAATCAAATAACGCGGGTGTGGCGGAATTGGCAGACGCACTAGACTTAGGATCTAGCGCCTTACGGCGTGGGGGTTCGACTCCCTTCACCCGCATTTGCAGAAGTAGTTCAGCGGTAGAATACGACCTTGCCAAGGTCGGGGTCGCGGGTTCGAATCCCGTCTTCTGCTCCATTATTTTGCCGGGGTGGCGGAACTGGCAGACGCACAGGACTTAAAATCCTGCGATGAGAGATCATCGTACCGGTTCGATTCCGGTCCTCGGCACCATCTTTGAATTAAGCGCCCGTAGCTCAACTGGATAGAGTGCTTGACTACGGATCAAGAGGTTATGGGTTCGACTCCTATCGGGCGCGTAATTTAGATTGCTTCATCCTATGAAAAACGGGAAGTAGCTCAGCTTGGTAGAGCACTTGGTTTGGGACCAAGGGGTCGTAGGTTCGAATCCTGTCTTCCCGATATCTACTAAAATTCATTTTACTAAATGGGGGCTTAGCTCAGCTGGGAGAGCGCCTGCTTTGCACGCAGGAGGTCAGCGGTTCGATCCCGCTAGTCTCCACCATATTTATTGATACAAACTAAATTACAACGGCGGTGTAGCTCAGCTGGCTAGAGCGTACGGTTCATACCCGTGAGGTCGTGGGTTCGATTCCCTCCACCGCCACTATTGTTAGTTGTAAATTATACTCTGGACCTTTAGCTCAGTTGGTCAGAGCTAACGGCTCATAACCGTTCGGTCGCAGGTTCGAATCCTGCAAGGTCCATATAATTTTGGAGGAATACCCAAGTCCGGCTGAAGGGATCGGTCTTGAAAACCGACAGGGGCTTAACGGCCCGCGGGGGTTCGAATCCCTCTTCCTCCGCCATTTTAAAACAATTTAATAGTATAATTATTGTATATTTTTGGAGGAATACCCAAGTCTGGCTGAAGGGATCGGTCTTGAAAACCGACAGGAGCTTAACGGCTCGCGGGGGTTCGAATCCCTCTTCCTCCGCCATTAATATCATTATCGCGGGATGGAGCAGTTCGGTAGCTCGTCGGGCTCATAACCCGAAGGTCGGTGGTTCGAATCCGCCTCCCGCAATTACATAGTTTGGTCTCGTAGTGTAGCGGTTAACACGCCTGCCTGTCACGCAGGAGATCGCGGGTTCGATTCCCGTCGAGACCGCCATTATTTTTAACATTATGGTTCAATAGCTCAGTTGGTAGAGCAATGGATTGAAGCTCCATGTGTCGGCAGTTCGACTCTGTCTTGAACCATTTTATACAAGCCGGCCTAGCTCAACTGGTAGAGCAACTGACTTGTAATCAGTAGGTTGGGGGTTCAAGTCCTCTGGCCGGCACCATTTTCATGGAGGGGTAGCGAAGTGGCTAAACGCGGCGGACTGTAAATCCGCTCCTTCGGGTTCGGCAGTTCGAATCTGCCCCCCTCCACCATTCAATTTAATAGGGGCATAGTTCAACGGTAGAATAAAGGTCTCCAAAACCTTCGATGTGGGTTCGATTCCTACTGCCCCTGCCATGGCGGTTGTGGCGAAGTGGTTAACGCATCGGATTGTGGTTCCGACACGCGTGGGTTCGATTCCCATCAACCGCCCTTATTGATTAATGGGCTATAGCCAAGCGGTAAGGCAACGGACTTTGACTCCGTCACGCGCTGGTTCGAATCCAGCTAGCCCAGTTTTATTGGCGGCATAGCCAAGTGGTAAGGCAGAGGTCTGCAAAACCTTTATCACCGGTTCAAATCCGGTTGCCGCCTCCATGAATTATGCGGGAGTAGTTCAATTTCTAGAACACATTCCTTCCCGGAATGAGATATAGGTGCAAGTCCTATCTTCCGCTCCATTTAATTTAATATTATGCGGGAGTAGTTTAACTCTTAGAACACATTCCTTCCCGGAATGAGATATAGGTGTAAGTCCTATCTTCCGCTCCATTTAATTTATATTATGCGGGAGTAGTTTAACTCTTAGAACACATTCCTTCCCGGAATGAGATATAGGTGTAAGTCCTATCTTCCGCTCCATTATCACTTCCTGGTTGGAAGTTTTTTGTTTATAATATTGAGCCAGCGTGGCGGAATTGGCAGACGCGCGGGACTCAAAATCCCGTTCCTTTTTGGAGTGTCGGTTCGATCCCGACCGCTGGTATAATTACTGTTTAATTAGAGAGAAAATATCTTAGAAATCCCATATTTATGGGGTTTCTTTTTTTTATGATTTAAAATGTATATGATTTATTTTGAATACTGGTAGCTAGGTGTATATGCAGAAATTTAATGATTATATCTTAGTTTATAACTTTAAACTTAATATTGTACTTTAGTCGAAAATATAATATTATTAGTCTAATGTTATATTTGGAGGATACAAGAATGGTAAAATCAGGCACAGCTAAAATTACAGGGAAATCATTTTTTGGTAATATTTTACAAGCTGTTGGAGCAGGTGTAGTCATTGCATTAATACCTAATGCATTATTAGGTGAATTATTAAAATTTTTTAAAGAAGGTAACCAATTATTAGAGACTGTTTATCAGTTAGTAGTTTTAATCCAATCATTTATGGCATTTATTATTGGTGTTTTAGCAGCACATCAGTTTAAATTTAATGGGGCTGGTGCCACTATGATAGGTGTTTCCGCTATGATAGGTAGTGGTGCTGTTAAAATGACTGAAGGTGGATTTTTGCTTAATGGTACTGGTGATATCATAAATACTATTTTAGTTGTAGTGATAGCTTGTACTTTGTATTTGTTATTACAAAATAAATTAGGATCACTGGAAATGATTCTATTACCTGTTATTATTCCAGTTTTAACTGGTGTTATAGGCTTGTTTACATTAGGTTATGTGACAAATGTCACTAAAGGAATCGGTCATATAGTAAATGCCTTTACAGAATTAAATCCATTAATGATGTCAATATTGATTTGTGTTACATATGCGTTGTTAATGGTTACACCAATATCTGTAGTTGCTATAGCAACGGCAATCAGTTTATCAGGTTTAGGTAGCGGTGCAGCTAATATGGGTATTGTTGCAGCTTGTGTGACATTTTTATTTGGTTCAATTAGAGTTAACGGGGCCGGAGTCAATTTAGTATTGATAATTGGTGCTGCTAAGATGATGATACCTGTTTATTTTAAGCATTTAATTATTGCAATACCGTTAATAATTAATGGAGTGATTGGCGGTTTAATCGCTTACTTTATTGGCATTAAAGGTACACCAATGTCTGCTGGTTTTGGTTATACAGGATTAGTTGGGCCGATTAATGCATTTAATCGAATGGATGGAGATCCTAACATGAATATTATTTTATTAGTATTTGGATATTTTATAATACCATTTGTTTCTGCATTCTTTGTGCATGAAATTTGTAAAAAAATGATGCGTAAATATACAGATGATATTTATAAGTTTGAGATTCCTAAACAATAATGAAATAACAAAATTTAATAGATCATAAGTTTTTGGATTTATTTGTTTTTTAGTATCATTATGTATGATTACAACAGATATTTAACTTTAAACTGATATAAATAGTTGAAATCAAGACAATACTCAAGCACCTTCATTTTAAATGGAGGTGTTTTTTTAATATGCAGTGAATATTACTGTCATCGCACCATATCCCAAATACCATTTTATGTAATCACATTAACTAGAATTTTTAAAATTAAGAAAAATGACACATATCTCATATTGAATATTTTTGCGTTATTATGTATAATAATGAATATTATGGAAAGGGGATAAATAGATGAAACAAATATTGAAAATAATTACCGTTTTTTCATTCCTTATAAGTACTTTAATTATTTACATAAATCCAGAAGTAAATGCTAATGAAAAAGACCAATGGCAAAAAATTAAAGAACGTGGTGAATTGCGTGTTGGTTTATCAGCAGATTATGCACCTTATGAGTTTGAACATAATGTTAATGGTAAATCAAAGTATGCAGGTATTGATATTGATATCGCAAAAAAGATTGCGAAAGATAATCATTTAAAACTGAAAATTGTAAATATGCAATTTGATAGCTTATTAGGAGCGATTCAAACTGGTAAGATTGATATCATTATCTCAGGAATGACACCGACACCTGAACGTTTAAAAGAAGTAGATTTTTCAAAACCTTATATGACAGTCGACCAAAAAATGATTATTAAAAAGTCAGAAACTGATCGTTTTAAAACAATAGAAGATTTTGCGAATAAAAAAATCGGTGTACAAAAACAAACACAGCAAGAAAAAATAGCACAAACTGAAATAGATAATGCACAAATTCAATCTTTAACGCGTGTACCTGAAGTTATAATGTCGTTAAAAAGCGGAAAAGTTAATGGAATGGTGATTGAAGGTCCTGTTGCAGAAGCATATTTAAAACAAAATAAAGATTTAACTTTTGCTAATGATGTTAAATTTAATGAAGGTAGAAAGGAAACGGCAATTGCCTTACCTAAAAATTCTCCAATACTCATGGAGAAATTAAATACTTCAATAAAAGATGTTAAAAATAAAAATTTGCTAGAAGATTATAAAGCGTCAGCTGCTGATGCAATGCAAAAAGATGACGGTAATTTCTTTACAAAATATGGTAATTTTTTCCTAAAAGGAATTAAAAACACAATCTTAATTTCTATAGTTGGTGTTGTTTTAGGAGCTGTATTTGGTGCATTGATTGCATTATTAAAACTAAGTCAAATTAAAATATTGAGATGGATTTCTTCAGCTTATATCGAATTTTTAAGAGGCACTCCTTTATTAGTACAGGTTTTCTTAGTTTATTTTGGTACTACAGCAGTATTAGGTCTAGATATCTCAGCTTTAATATGTGGTATGATAGCACTTGTTATAAATTGTTCAGCATATATTGCTGAAATAATAAGAGCTGGTATAAATGCAGTTGATAAAGGGCAAACTGAAGCCGCAAGAAGTTTAGGTCTTACTTATGGTCAGACAATGAAATCGGTTATTTTGCCACAAGCAGTAAAAAACATATTACCGGCTTTAGGTAATGAATTTGTCACTGTGATAAAAGAATCGTCAATTGTATCTGTCATAGGCGTTAGTGAAATAATGTTTAACGCACAAGTTGTACAGGGAGCATCATTTGATCCATTCACACCGCTTATTGTAGCAGCAATTTTATACTTTATACTTACATTTACTTTATCGAGAGTGATGTATTTCTTCGAAGGGAGATTGAAAGTTAGTGATTAATATTAAAAATTTATATAAATCGTTTGGAAAAAATGAAGTTTTAAAGGGAATTAATCTAACTGTGGATAAAGGTGATGTTGTTGCTATAATAGGTCCTTCAGGTAGTGGTAAAAGTACGCTTTTACGCTGTATGAACCTGCTCGAAACACCTACAAGTGGGGAAGTAGTATTTAAAGAGCAAAGTTTAACAAATGAAAAAACTAAATTAGAAGCATTAAGACAACAGATGGGTATGGTTTTCCAAAATTTTAATTTGTTTCCACATAAAAAAGTTATAGATAATATTATATTGGCGCCGAGTTTATTAAAAAAGGGAAGTCAAAATGAATTGAAAAAAGAAGCAATGGATTTGTTGAAAAAGGTTGGATTGGAAGATAAAGCTAATGCATATCCATCTCAATTATCCGGTGGACAAAAACAAAGAGTTGCGATTGCTAGGGCTTTAGCAATGAATCCAGAAGTACTTCTATTTGATGAACCTACTTCAGCATTAGATCCTGAAGTGGTTGGAGATGTTTTAGAAGTAATGAAAGCTTTAGCTAAAGAGGGTATGACTATGGTAGTTGTAACACACGAAATGAATTTCGCTAAAGATGTGAGTGATAAGGTTGTGTTTATGGCAGATGGTGTCATTGTAGAATCAGGGACACCACAAAATATTTTTGAACAGCCGCAACATGATAGAACTAAAAACTTTTTAGCACGTGTTTTATAGTTACAAAATGGACCAAGATGTTATGAAAATGGATTATAGTTATTCATTCATAGCATCTTGGTTTTTTTATATAAAAATTTGAATTCTCGAATTCTCTTATTAATAATGAATGTGTTAAACTAAAGAATGTATGTTTTTAAGGTGGGGTGTAAAAAATGAATATAAATCAATTGAAACAAGATGTTATAGACTATGCACATTCAATTGGTATTGATAGTATTGGTTTTACTACTGCTGACCCATTTGATGAATTAAAACAAAAATTAGTTGATTATCATGAAAAGGGCTATGCTTCAGGATTTGAAGAACCAGACATTGGATTACGTACTGAACCCAAATTAACATTACCTACTGCAAGATCTATCATTGCCATTGCTGTTGGTTATCCTAATAAATTGAAGGGTGCACCTAGAAGTGTGCGTGGAGACAGAAGAGGTATGTTTGCTAGGGCATCTTGGGGTCAAGATTATCATTCAATCATGAGAAAACGTTTAGATAAATTAGCTGAGTATTTAGAGACTAGAGTACCAGATGTAGAAATTAAATCAATGGTTGATACAGGTGTGTTGTCAGACCGAGCTGTAGCAGAACGTGCAGGATTAGGTTATGTAGGTAGAAATGGATTTGTTATAAATCCAGATCTCGGAACATGGACTTATCTAGGTGAAATGTTAGTAAGTGTTCCTTTTCCTCCTGATGATCCAATCATTGATAGTTGCGGAGATTGTACAATATGTGTTGATCGATGTCCAACAGGGGCCCTAGTAGGAGATGGCCAACTAAATAGTCAAAAATGTATTAGCTTTTTAACACAAACAAAAGGTTATCTACAAGATGAATATCGATATAAAATAGGTAATCGTCTCTATGGCTGTGATACATGTCAACAAGTCTGCCCAAGAAATCGTGGTATCAATACACAGCATGATGATATTGTATTAGAGCCTGAAATATTAAAACCAAGGTTAGTACCACTATTACAAATGAGCAATAAGGAATTTAAAAATACTTATGGTCATTTAGCGGGCGCATGGAGAGGTAAAAAACCAATTCAAAGAAACGCAATTCTAGCATTAGCACATTTTAAAGAAGAAACTGCGATACCTGAATTACAAGAAGTCGCATTGAATGATCCAAGACCGATGATTAGAGCTACTGCTTTTTGGGCAATTGGACAAATTCAAGGAGAGCAAGCAAGATCATTTATTGAATCACACTACGAGAGTGAATTAGAGGAAGTCCAACATGAGATGATAAAAGGACTAAATATGAGGAGAGAATAAAAAGCATGACCAACCACATTGTATTATTTCAACCACAGATACCTGGAAATACTGGCAGTATCGCTAGAACTTGTGCTGGCACTTACACACATTTACATCTTATAAAACCATTAGGATTTAGTACAGATGACAAAATGCTGAAAAGAGCAGGATTAGATTATTGGGATGCAGTAAATATCAATTATTATGAAAATATAGAATCGTTTTTTGAAACTACGGAAGGTAAATATTATTTATTAACTAAGTTTGGAGAAAAAACTTATTCTGATTTTGATTTTACTAATGAAGATGAAAATCATTATTTTATTTTTGGTAGAGAAACGACGGGCTTACCTGATTGGGTAAAGGACAAATATAAAGATACAGCTTTAAGAATTCCCATGAATGATAATATAAGATCATTAAATTTATCCAATACTGCTTCTTTACTTATTTATGAAGCATTGAGACAACAAAATTTCCCAAATTTACATTAAAATCTATATTAATCAATGAAAAACGACTTTGACATTTGTATAATATAGTTAAAGCTAAAAGTGAGTATTTGAAAATTTAGTTGATTATTAAAATTAAGTAGTTTATGAAGATAGCTTCAAGGGTATTATTATAAATAATGCTAGAACGCGTCTTAAAAGATTAAGAGGAGTGTAATAACTATGGCAATGAACTTTAAAGTTTTAGAAAACGAAAAAAGTGTAGCAGAATATGCTGCAGATATTTTAAGAAAACAGTTTAACAATAATCCAACTACGATAGCAGGTATCCATTTATCTAATGATAATGCACCAGTATTAGATGAATTAAAGAAAAATGTAGATGATCATGCAGTAGATTTCAGTCAAATTAATATATTAGATTATGATAGCAATAAATCATATTATGAAGCGTTAGGCGTACCAGAAGGCCAAATATATGGTGTTTCATATGGTCAAGATACGGAGTCATTTATAAGTGATAAAATCAAAACTAAAGAAAATAAAGGTAAATTGATTACACAAATACTTTCAATTGATACAAATGGTAGACTTAATGTAAGTATTAATCATGGTCTATTTTCTGCAAGAGAAGTAATTTTAGTGATTACTGGTAGTGAGAAAAAAGATGTTGTGCATAAATTATATGAAGAAAATGGTAAAACTTCTTTTGAACCATCTGATTTAAAAGCACATCGCATGGTGAATGTTATTTTAGATGAGGCTGCTGCTGAGGGTCTTCCTGAAGATGTTCGTCACTATTTCACTGCACGTTTCGCATAAAATTCAAAATGTGAGGTGTAACCAATGACTAATGATAATATAAATAAAAAGTCTACCAACCATGATGCAGAACCACAAAATGAAATGGTTGATGATTTTGAAGATATTGTAGAATTGGGCAAAGAAATGGAACAAATTTCAGAAAAAAATGATGAAGATAAATTAGATAAATCACATGATTCTAAAGTACGTTCAGATTTAGATAATTAAAATAGTGAGTTTTTTGTAAGTGAAAAAATTGAAATAAAGTTTAAATTGTTAGTCAATACGTGTGATTTACATTAAAAATTATTAATTCGTTTATAAATACATGGAAGCGTGTAAGTGATGATCAAATATTAATATTTGATGTCTTACTCGCTTCTATTTTTTTTATAAATGTAATCAATTTGCCACGTTATTAGTATGTGGTTATATGAATATTAAAAAAACAATGCCAACATAAATTTGATTATGTTATTATTAAGTCATTATTTGAATTTAAGGAGTTATCATTAATATGTTAAGTAACTATTGGAAATATCTCATGATATGTGCGGTAATTGTAAATTTAATTTCTATAAAAGGATTTCCTATGGCCATTGGTGCAATATATTTACCAATCTTATTTAAAATTATTCAATTACAAATCAACTTGTCACATGGTCTCGTAGATAAAGTCAATGCTTCTACATTTGTAAAAAGTAATCAAACTGGAATCATTATTAGTGTATTGTGTTGTATTGTTATAACAGTATTATTATTTAAACCGCTTGGTGATTTTTATAATAGTTTAACTGGGTTTTTAGGACTTCTTATCACAGTTAGTCCTGTAACAATGATTATTGGTGCAATACTTTTAATTTTAACTGCAATAGGTATAATACAAGCAGCAAAGATGAAATTTAATGATGTAACAATTACAAAATAATAATGAATGATGTTTAAAAACCAGAGACTAAAATTAGTTTCTGGTTTTATTAATAGTTAGTAATTAATTGTTTGAATGTACAAATCAAAGTTAATAATCAGACATTTTTCAATGGAATGAAAACGCTATATTAAAGAGATTGCCCAGTTAAATTAATTAATGCTATACTAAAGTTAAATACATATTGAAGGGGAGATTTTTAAATGTCAGTTAGAATTGAACATGATACATTTGGTGAAATTGAAGTACCTGCAGATAAATACTGGGGTGCACAAACAGAAAGAAGTAAACGAAACTTTCCAGTTGGCAAAGAACAAATGCCAATTGAAGTTGTTTATGGATTTGCTCAATTAAAAAGAGGGGCAGCATTAGCCAATCATGAATTAGGAAAACTAAGTGACGCAAAAAAAGATGCTATTGTGCATGCATGTGATCGTATCTTAAACAAAGAATTAGATGAACACTTCCCATTAGTCGTTTGGCAAACTGGAAGCGGTACACAAAGTAATATGAACGTCAACGAAGTAGTGAGTTATGTTGCGAACATGTATCTCAAAGAGCAGGGTAGCGATGAATCAATACATCCAAATGATGATGTGAATAAATCTCAAAGTTCAAATGATACTTTCCCAACTGCGATGCATGTTGCACTATATAATGAAATTGAGGTAAAACTTGAACCGGCATTAAAATCATTACGTGATACTTTTAAAGAAAAAGAAGAAAAGTTTAATGAAATTATTAAAATAGGGCGTACTCATTTACAGGATGCTACACCTATTCGTTTAGGCCAAGAAATAAGTGGATGGCGTTATATGTTAGATAAATGTGAAACATTACTTAGTGAATCAAAAGCCCATATTTTAAATTTAGCAATCGGTGGTACTGCAGTAGGTACCGGTATCAATGCGCACCCAGAATTTGGTGATAAAGTTGCTAAATTTATTTCAAAAAATACAGGGTATCCATTTGTATCATCTGAAAATAAATTTCATGCATTAACTGCACATGATGAAGTCGTTCAATTACATGGTTCACTCAAAGCATTAGCTACTGACTTAATGAAAATTGCAAATGATGTGAGATGGTTAGCGTCTGGACCACGTGCTGGGCTTGCTGAAATTTCTATACCAGAAAATGAACCTGGTTCATCTATCATGCCTGGTAAAGTCAACCCAACACAATGTGAAATGTTGACGATGGTTGCAGTTCAAGTTATGGGAAATGACACAGTGGTTGGCATAGGTAGTTCACAAGGGAATTTTGAATTAAATGTCTATAAACCTGTTATTTTGCATAATACATTGCAGTCTATATACTTATTAGCAGATGGCATGCAAACATTTAATGATAATTGTGCAGTAGGCATAGAACCAATTGAAGAAAACATTGATAATTATTTAAATCAATCACTAATGTTAGTAACAGCTTTAAATCCTCATATTGGTTATGAAAAAGCTGCTAGCATAGCTAAAAAAGCCCACCGTGAAGGTTTAACATTAAAAGAGTCGGCTGTTCAATCTGGATATTTAACTGAGGAACAGTTTAATGAGTGGATTAAACCTGAAGATATGGTTGAACCTAAGTAATTTTAAAAAATAAAGGAATATCAATATCTTTGATTAGCGAAGAAACGTCAATTTCTATTGAAATTGACGTTTCTTCATTTATAAAAGTTTTCAATTACGCTAAACTATTTTTTATATTTATTAGCACTATTATAGAATTACATTTTTTGTTTACTTCTAGGTTAGAGTTAATAATATTAGGATTTAAGTTATCATTTCCTTAATATAATCAAAAACTGATTAATAGTCTAAAGTTTACCAATTCTGTTTAAGTCTTCAGCTAATATGATATCGGTCTTCTTGTTGAATGAATGCGTAAGTGTCTACATTTATTGTGACTCCTATTAACAACAATGTTGTGTGTACGATAAAATCTATAAAAAGAATTAAAAATGTAACGTTACATTTTTAGATTTCATCATCTAAACTAACTGAAATTTTTTCTTGTGTTAAAGGATGAATAAATTCTATTTTGTAACTATTTAATTGTAGTTGTCTTAACGTCGAATCACCATATAATGGGTCACCGATAACTGGATGTCCAATTTCTGCTAAATGTACACGTATTTGGTGTGTTCTACCCGTATCTAATTTCAAATCGACTTCACATACATTTTCTTTAACCATGCGAGAAGTTAAAATATGTGTAATGGCAGATTGACCTGTAGTAGACACTCGGCGCTTATTCGAGTGAAATTTATCTTTACCTATAGGTGCATCGATGGTTTGTGGTTTTATTGGTAATAAACTATGTACGTTTGCCTTATAGATACGATCAATTTTATTTTCCTCTAACATACGGTCGAGGATTTTTTTCATTAAAGGATTTTTGGCAACTATTAAAAGACCAACTGTCTCTTGATCTAAGCGATGTATTGGTTCTACATAATCACTTTTAATGGTATATATCACATGATTCATTAATGTATTACTTTCTTTTAAATCATTGGGATGCGTTTTAACCCCTTTAGGCTTCATAACGATGGCTAGATCATTGTCTTCATAATAAATTTGTGCAAATCGATAGCTTGGTAAATAATTACTTTTTTCTTCTGGTGTTGGAATATAAACATGGTCGCCGGCACGTACTTGTGACGTAAGTTTTGCATTTTTATCATTGACTTTAATCTCTTTTGACATATTTAAATTGTGTAAATCTTTTTTTGGCAATTGTAATTGCTGGAAAATTTCTCTTAGTGTTAACGCATTATAATTTTCTGGGATTTGAAATTTCATAATATCCTCCTCTTTGACCAATTATTATCATACCATAAACACGCTGTTAAAAATATTAGACCTTGCGATTGATTTAATAATTTTTCATATTATTTAAGTCCATTTAAAAAGGAATTATTTATCTATTTTTAAATGCTTAACAAACTTGTATAATGTATGTAAATAGTGTTGTTAAAGAATGGACTGGTTAAATGGAAAAACCGACTAGATTAGCATTATTAAAAGAAATTGCTGAATTTTTAAATGAAGAAACAGAAACATATAGTATGCTACAAGGCGCATTGAAATCATTAATTGATGGAAGTGAATTTACAACGGGATGGATTTTTTTCATTGATGATGTGGGGCAGCATGAACTCGTATCATATAATGGTTTGCCAGGCGCATTGGAAAATAACCATTGTCAGTATATGCGAAAAGGAACGTGTTGGTGTGTTCAAGCATATCAAAATAAGAAATTAACGAAGGCTTCAAATATTATAAATTGTTCGAGAATTAATTTAGCGAATCGAGCTTATCATGAAGAAACTGATGGTATTACACACCATGCTACAGTTCCATTAAGATCTGGTGAAGAGCAATTTGGGTTACTTAATGTTGCAACGCCTTATACGAGGAGATATAGCGCAGAAAATTTAGAGTTGTTAGAATCTGTTGCATTACAAATTGGATCAGCGATAAAAAGAATTTTGTTAACAGATCAAGAAAAAGAAGCTGCGCGTATAAGTGAACGTAATAGATTAGCAAGAGATTTACATGATTCTGTAAACCAAATGCTTTTTTCTGTTAAGTTGACAGCACATGCAGCATTAGGAATGACACAAGAAAATGTTTCTCGTAAAGCATTTCAAGTGATTGAAGATACGAGTCAACAAGCAGTTAATGAAATGAGAGCTTTGATATGGCAATTAAAACCCGTTGGATTAGAGCAAGGATTAGTTAATGCGTTAAAACAGTATAGTAAGTTACTACAGTTAGAGTTAGTCGTTAAAGTAGATGGTTTGATTAAGCTGCCAAGTCAAATCGAAGAAAATGTTTATAGAATTGTTCAAGAAGCAATGAATAACACAAAAAAACATAGTGAAACCACTCAAGTTCGGTTAGATTTAGTTCAAGATGATAATTATTTATTGGTTACGATTGCTGATTTTGGAAAAGGTTTTGATAAACATAAATCAAACCTTTATCACTCACATGGTTTAAATAATATGAAACAACGGACTAAACAGATAAGTGGTAATTTGACAATTGAAGGTGAACCAAACAAAGGTACAAAAATTCATATCTCAATACCGTTATAAAGTGTCGAAAGGAAGGTCAAGATGAATCAAATCATTTTGGTAGATGATCACCATATCGTTAGGCAAGGTTTAGAATTTCTATTATCAACAGTTGATGATATAGAGGTTGTTAAAGGTTTTTCAGATGGCAAATCATTTTTAAAATATTTAGAAGCGCATGAATTACCTGATATCGTATTATTAGATTTAGTGATGCCCAATATTAATGGAATAGAAATCACTGAAATTATGAAGCAAAAATATCCAGAAGTTAAAATATTAGTGCTAACCAGTTATGTAGACGATGAACATGTGATTTCGGCAATTGATAAAGGCGCCGATGGTTATGAAATGAAAGATGTTGAACCTGAGAAGTTGATTAAAACAATTAAAAACGTGTTGTCAGGTGAAAAAGTTATCCATCCACAAGCTCAAAGCGTTATGGAGTCAGTAAGTAGTAAACCGCACTATACAAATAAACTATCTAAACGTGAATCTGAAGTCTTGACAGAAATGGCAAAAGGTAAAACAAATAAAGAAATTGCGGAAACTTTATTTGTCTCAGAAAAAACTGTTAAAACCCATGTCAGTCACATATTCGCTAAATTGCAAGTATCTGATCGCACACAAGCGGCGATTTATGCTATGCAGAATAATCTTATATAAATTATTAGATGTTATGTAAATATTATTTTACATAGCATTTTTTTGTCGTGTATATACTTTTGTTTCAAAATGTATAATATTACTATATAATGTAGCTAATAAACATAAAGGGGGATGTTGTTATGAAGACTAAAAATCTTTCATTGAAAATTGTTATAGCGTTAATACTCGGTATAGCAATAGGGTCTATATTTAACATGTTTGCTCAATCAAGTTTTGTGGTCAACGTTGATAAATATGTCTTTAACGTGATTGGGCAAATTTTTCTGAATTTAATTTTCATGTTAGTAGTGCCTGTTGTGTTTGTTTCAATTGTATTAGGTGTAGTAGGGGTGGGTGATCCTAAATTATTAGGCGGTATTGGGTTAAAAACGATTACTTTCTTTTTAACTACTACTGCAATAGCAATTATAATTGGGATTACTTTAGCTTTAGTTTTACAGCCGGGTGAGGGGAAATCAGATTTATTAAAAAGTGAGGATGTATCAAGTTATCAAAAAACATTAGATAAAGAGGATAATTCACAAAGTTCTGCAGCCAATCAATCATTTGATCAAACATTGATTAATCTATTTCCTAAAAATCCGTTACAAGCTATGAGTGAAGAAAATATGTTGCAAATTATTACATTTGCTATTTTCATTGGAATAGGTTTGATTATGGTTGGTTCGAAAGCTGAAGGGGTTTACCGGCTATTTGAGCAAACCAATGAAGTTTTAATGTATATTGTAACGATGATCATGAGCGTGTTTGCACCTATTGGTACTTTTGGTCTTGTTGCACATGCGTTTACAGGAGCAGGGTTTGGAGCTATCCAACAACTTGGTATGTATTTCTTTATAGTGTTGCTTGCGCTATTTATCCATTTCTTTGTTATATATGGTTCAGCAGTGAAATTTATAGCTAAATCAAGTCCACTGAAATTCTTTAAAGATTTTCTTCCGGCAATTACACTTGGTTTCAGTGCTTCGAGTTCTACTGCCACTTTACCAGTGTCGCTTAAATGTACTAAGAATATGGGTGTTAGACCAGAAGTAGCATCTTTTGTACAACCTCTTGGCGCTACAATCAACATGGATGGTACGGCAATCATGCAAGGTGTTGCAACGATATTTATTGCACAAATATCTGGGGTAGAGCTTTCATTTATGCAAATTATAACTGTTGTAGTCATCGCTGTAATAGCATCCATTGGTACTGCAGGTGTCCCTGGGGTTGGACTGATAATGTTAGCGATGGTTTTAAATGCCGTTGGATTGAATCCAGCAGCAATTGGTATTATCTTAGGTATTGATAGATTGTTGGATATGACGAGAACATCTGTCAATATTACAGGTGATGCTGCATGTGCACTAATCATTTCAAAAGCTGAAGATAAAAAATTAGCTGCTAAAAATGAAAGTTAATTAAATAAGAGATATAAATTAAAGATATTTAAAATTTGAGAGTGGCCCTAACATTGAAATATGCTGGCCACTCTTTTTTGTGATACGTGAGAAGTGTTGCAAATGAGTTGTTGATTTATAAAATTTTTTTCTTAAAAAATAAACCATCACTATGATAGTTTAGTATTAGATTAACCTGATAGATGACTTATTAAGAATGAAGTACATTGTACAATTCTACAAATTTTTTACCATCTTTTCTAGGAACCTGATCAAATAGCCAAGGCTCTCCATCAGACTCCATAATCGTTATTCTAAAAGGAGTTAAAGATAGACCAAATTTAACACTTTGAAGTTCATTAAAAGGGAATAAACTTTTGATTTCATGATTTTCAATTATTCCTTTTGCTTTAAACGTAATTTTATCATTATATAACGTCAATATGCCTGGAATCATTTGCGCATTAATAAATTTCATAGAAGCACTGATAGAAATTAGTTTTGTTGAAGAATGATTATTCAAAGAAACATCCCCTTAAAATTTGTTTTAGTTAATATATCATTTTGCATAGTGTTATTCAAATTCGTGTTCATTAACAAAAAAGAAAAGTAGTGAATGATATCTATATTTCAACTGATATCAATTCACTACTTATTTGATGAACTACATTTTAATAAGCGCGATTATTTTAACGTGTCGTAATAAAGTTAAATAGGGGTGTAACCTTTAAAATTTACATATTGATAGGCCTGTTTTACTTCAGCCTCGGTAGGTGCTGTTATTTGATCTAAAGCATAAGTTAAACCTAGTGATTGCCATTTATGCACACCTAATTGGTGATATGGCAGTATTTCAAAGCGCTCAACGTTGTCGAGTGAATTTATAAATTCGCCTAACCGTATCAAATCTTTTTTATCATCTGTGAGACCTGGCACTAGTACATGTCTTATCCAAACGGGTTGATTTTTAAGAGAAAGTGTTTTAGCAAAGTTTAATATATGTGTATTAGGTTGGCCAGTTAATTTGTTATGTTTCATATTATCAATATGTTTAATGTCTAATAATATTAAGTCTGTAAATTTTAGCAAAGCATCTAATTGTTTTTCAAAAGTATGTGTATTTTTCGCTGTACCAGCTGAAGTGTCAATGCAGGTGTGAATATCATGTGCTTTTAATGATTGAAATAAGGCGGTTAAAAATTTGATTTGTAATAATGGTTCACCGCCACTGACTGTCACGCCCCCACCTGATGCATCGAAATATGGTTTGAAAGGAGTTATTTCATTTACCATTTCCTCAACTGTGACTGCGCGTGTATAATCATTTATTTTCCAAGTATCGGGATTATGACAGTATAAACATCTTAATAAACACCCTTGAGTAAATAATATATATCGTAGTCCTGGACCATCAACGGTACCCAAACTTTCAACAGAATGCAAATGTCCTTTTAGCATATAGCGGCCACCTTAAATTCAAATTACATTTTTTCATGGAAAGTACGTGAAATAACATCTAATTGTTGTTCGCGTGTTAATTTAATAAAGTTAACCGCATAACCAGATACGCGAATCGTTAATTGTGGATATGCTTCAGGATGTTCCATTGCATCTAATAGTGTTTCCCTATTAAACACATTAATGTTTAAGTGGTGTCCGTGTTGCATAGCATAGCCATCCAACATACTTGTGAGATTTTTACATTGATCATTACTTTCCTTACCTAGTGATTTTGGAACGATACTAAATGTATTGGATATGCCGTCTTTACAACAATCATAAGGTATTTTTGCAACTGTACTTAATGATGAAAGTGCACCTTTTTGGTCGCGTCCATGCATCGGGTTTGCACCTGGTGCAAAGGGTTCTCCGGCTTTACGTCCATCTGGTGTATTTCCTGTCTTTTTACCATATACTACATTTGATGTTATCGTTAACACACTCATCGTATGTTCTGAATTACGATAAGTTTTATGACTACGTAATTTTGTCATAAAGCGTTCTACAAGGTCGATTGCTAAATCATCAACACGTGCGTCATTATTACCATATTTTGGGAAATCACCTTCGATTTCAAAATCTGTTACAACGCCATTTTCATTTCGAATAGGTTTTACTTTTGCATATTTGATTGCAGATAATGAATCTGCAGCAACAGAAAGACCAGCTATACCTGTAGCCATTGTTCTAATGATATTTGTATCATGCAGTGCCATCTCAATACGTTCATAACTATATTTATCATGCATATAATGGATGACATTAAGTGAATTAATATATACTCCAGCTAACCAATCCATCATTTTATCAAATTTTTCAAATACCTCATCGAAGTTGAGTACTTCTGATTTTATACTTTCATATGATGGTCCGACTTGTTGACCTGATTTTTCATCTATGCCACCATTAATCGCATATAATAAAGTTTTTGCTAAATTAGCACGAGCACCAAAAAATTGCATTTGTTTTCCAATCGTCATAGCAGATACACAGCATGCAATACCATAATCATCACCATAAGATTCTCTCATTAAGTCATCATTTTCATATTGAATTGCGCTTGTTTTTATACTCATTTTTGCACAATATGTTTTAAAATTGTCAGGTAGGCGAACTGACCATAATACTGTGAGGTTTGGTTCAGGTGCTGGACCTAAATTATCTAGTGAATGTAAGAAACGGAAAGAGTTTTTAGTTACCAATGCACGTCCATCAATACCTACACCTCCAATTGATTCTGTTACCCAAGTAGGGTCACCAGAAAATAATTCGTTATAATCAGGTGTTCGAGCAAATTTAACGATACGTAATTTCATAATAAAATGGTCAATGATTTCTTGTACTTCACGTTCTGTAATCAATCCATTGTTTAAATCTCTTTCAGCATAGATATCTAAAAATGTTGAAGTACGGCCTAAGCTCATAGCTGCACCGTTTTGTTCTTTAATGGCAGCTAAATATGCTAAGTATAACCATTGTACTGCTTCTTTAAAGTTATAGGCTGGGCGACTTAAATCAAATCCATAAATATTGCCTAATGTTTTTAATTCATTTAATGCACGGTATTGTTCAGATAACTCTTCGCGTAATCGAATAACATCTTCTGACATTTCTTTAGACATATTATTGAAATCTTCCATTTTTTTCTGCAATAAGAAGTCCACACCATATAAAGCCACTCTACGGTAGTCGCCAATAATACGGCCACGACCGTAGGCATCTGGAAGTCCTGTAATAATTCCAGCTTTTCTACAATTTAGCATTTCTTTTGAGTATGCATCGAATACACCTTGATTATGTGTTTTACGATAATCAGTAAATATTTTTTCAGTTTCACTATCTAGGTCATAACCATACGCTTCGCAAGCTGCTTTTGCCATACGAATGCCACCAAAAGGTTGCATCGAACGTTTGAATGGTTTATCGGTTTGGACCCCAACAATGCTTTCTAATTCTTTATTTAGATAACCTGCCTCGTGAGAAGTGATGGTAGAAGGAACTTTTGTGTCCATGTCCCACATTCCACCGCGATCACGCTCTTCTTTAGACAATTGCATGACTTGATCCCAAAGCTGAGTTGTTGCCTCTGTAGGACTTGCTAAAAATTGATCATCACCTTCGTACAATGTGTAATTGAGTTGAATAAATTCTCTTACATCTACATGATGTTGCCAGCGACCTTTTTTAAAATCATTCCATGCTGTGGATTGCATATTATTTTCTTTTAACATATCATTACCTCCAAAAGTATGTTATTTTTTTCACAATAATTATATCATTTGTTTTGTTAAAAAAATCACAAAGTTTTTGAATAATTTTAATCTAAAATGTGAAAGCTTTTGGAATCTGTATTAAAAAGTAATACACTTAATATCAATTGTAGTTCTGTTATAGAACAGTTTTTAATGTGTATATAATGATATGTCATACACAAAACAATATATAAAGTAGATTGGCAAAGGTGTTTAGTAAAAAGTGAAAACAACCATAAATTAAAGTTAAGTAGTGTTGATTGGTTGAGGAATTATAATTATTTAATTGCACAGCTTAACGAAGACGCGTTGATATACTATTAATTTTTTAAGAAGGGATATTGTAAAAGTTAAAATTAAAGAAAGTAAGTAAGATGCTTAAAAATGTCAAAGTTTCTTTTTAAAGTTGTTGAGATTGCGTTGCGCTTCGAATAAAAAGACCTGAGGCAGATATCGGTCTCAGGTCTTTTAAAGTTTTTAATTAAAAACAATTGTCTTACTATTTGCAGTCACAATTATCTTATGCAGCACATGATATTCGACAGCTTGAGCTAACACACTTGATTCAACATGCCGACCAATTTTACGTAAATCTTGTACATTATACCGATGATTAATTCGTATAACGTCTTGATCTATAATAGGGCCCTCATCCAAGTCAGAAGTAACATAATGACTTGTTGCTCCGACCAATTTGACACCGCGTTCCCATGCTTGTTTATAAGGGTTAGCACCTATAAATGATGGTAGGAATGAGTGATGAATATTGATGATTTGGTTTGGATAGTGACTGACAAAATGGTCGGATAGTATTTGCATGTATTTTGCTAACACGATGAGTTCAACTTGATGTTCAGAACAAACATCTAGTATTTTTCTTTCCACAATCGCTTTATCTTCGTTGCTAGGTATGTAATAAAAAGGGATATGAAGCGTTTCTGCGAATTGCCTATTGTTTTCATGATTACTAACGATACACACAATTTCGGCAGGCAATTCATTTCTGTTAACACGTAATAAAATTTCGTTGAAAGCATGATCTTCCTTAGAAACAAAAAGTGCTATTTTTGTATGTTGTTGATTGTCAAAGAGTTTAAAATCTATTTGATGTGTTTGCAACGTTGTTTCTAAATCTTCTTTCAATGATGGTACATTTTCAAATTCCAATCTCAAATATAATTGACCTGTAGCATTTGGTGAATGGTCATATTCTGTAAAATGATCTAAATGTAGAATATTAGAATCATATTGAGCAATTTTATTAGTAATTAGTGAAGTAATACCGACTTTATCTGTACAAGTTGCAAGTAATATATATTTCTCTGTCATTTTTTTACACCTCAATTATCAAAGTAACCCTGATTATAATGAAAATTCTGAAAAATGTAAACAAATGATTAATTTCGATTATTTAAGGCAAATGGTATGCCAAAAAGTTAAATTTAAGATATAATAATAAATGGTGTTTTTATATCAAAAGAGTAATAAGTGAAAAATATAATCACATTTCATACTTGTTATGCGCTTACAATAAAAGTACTAAAAATGTTTAAGTTAATTATAAGATATAAGATTGATTATTTAGATAATTTCGCAAATAATAAAAAACAACGAAAATATCATTTCGCTCTTTTATTTTATCGCAAATTGTATTAAGATGTAATTTGTGTTTCAAGAAACGTGTATTATTGCAATTTCTTGTGTCCGGATAAAATATTCTTTTATGAAAGGTAGATTAAAGTAATGGATAGACAGAGTTTTACAGATTTAATTCAAACAAAATTTAAAATGGTGCGCATTGAAGCGGGTTATACTCAAGATACGATGGCACAAACAATTGGTCTTTCAAAAAAGACACTAGTACAAATTGAAAAAGAGAGAGTATTGCCAAACTGGACAACATGTGTGTCAATTTGTGCATTATTTAGAGATTCTGATGTTCTAAATAGTACTTTCGGATGCGACCCATTAGAAATGGTACAAACAATTTCACGTAACCATTGTGCGTATCCAAATCATTCTACAACAAGTGATATATATTGGAACACAGTTGATACCCGTAACGGCTATATTTTACAAAGCAACAAAGTAAGTGATATCTACCGTGTACTAAATCAGGAAACACAACCTATTTTTGGTACTTCTAAATTAAGAGAAGCTGAAACATATTTTGGTAGAGTTTCTAAAGAAGAATTAATGCACGTATAAATAAATGTACTGTGTGATAGAAGAATCATTATTTATAACATTAACTAATAAAGTTATAGCGTATATATTGAATGGTTTAGTCACTATAGTTAATTGAAATTGGTCTTAAACTAATACAGTTTTTGAACCTTATTAAAAAGATACATCATTGTAAGAGCGAACATTGGAAATCAAATGTTGATTGGTTTCTAAATCGCTCTTTTTTTATTTCTGAATTTATACTAACAAAATAAACATACTAGCAGTCCATGCTTGCAAACAATTTTGTTTAGGAAATAACAAATAGTATACACATTTTTATGTTATATGTTATACAATGTAAAAATGACTGATATGATTGTACCTTCAGTTTATAACAAATTTTATTTGAAGGAGAATTAACTATGCACGCTTTTTTAATAATTATAGCGATGATGATTATTGGAGCAATAATAGGTGGCGTCACAAATGTAATTGCTGTAAGAATGTTATTTCATCCGTTTAAAACTTATTATATTTTTAATAGACGAATTCCTTTTACGCCCGGGTTAATACCAAAAAGAAGAACAGAAATTGCAGATAAAATTGGACAAGTTATTGAAGAACACTTATTAACTGAAACGTTAATTAAGTCAAAATTAAATGCACCTAAATCAAGAGAAGCAATCGAATCATTAATCGTAAAACAGATTCAAAAATTAAAAACAGAGCATGTGACGATTCAATCGTTGACGAAAAGTTTCGATGTTGATGTTGTACAGGTTACTAATGATAAAATGTATTCCGTTATCAATAATAAATTAGAACAATATTATGCTGAACATAAAGAAACCCCTATAAATCAACTGATTCCTTCAGATATTGAAGAAAATATTGATGCAAAGGTAGATGGGGTGCCTGAGTTATTATTTGAACGCGCACGTGTTTATCTTAAATCGGAAAAAGGTGCTGCTGATATAGCATCTATGTTAGATACTTTCTTTAATGAGAAAGGTAAAATCGTAGGTTTGCTACAGATGTTTATGACAAGAGAAAGTATTGCAGATCGAATACAACATGAATTGATTAGATTAACAAATCACCCCAAAGCTAAAGCAATTGCAAAACAGATTATTGAAAATGAATACGCTACATTTAAATCAAAAGCGTTAGTAGATGTCATCAATGAAGATCAATTCGACTCGCTTAAGGTAACGGTTACCGATTTACTAATAAACTATGCAAACATAGATAGTATATCGAATCGACCATTGAAAGAATTAATGCCAGAATTTATAACATTCTTAGAAACAAAAATTTCAAAACAACTTACGGAATTAATTATTGATAAAGGATCTAAGCATATTTCTCCAATCATGAAAAAAGTTAACCTAAGACAAATGGTTGAAGAACAAATAAATTCATTTGATTTAGCATATATTGAACGTTTAATCATAGATATCGCAAATAAAGAGTTGAAATTAATTATGCTTTTAGGCTTTCTATTAGGTGGCATCATAGGTTTATTACAAGGCATAATTGCAATTTTTGTATAACATATTAAATTATGTTATTGTAATATCGATGTGGTTATAACAC
This sequence comes from Staphylococcus sp. GDY8P119P, assembly GCF_017892075.1. Lineage (NCBI taxonomy): Bacteria > Bacillati > Bacillota > Bacilli > Caryophanales > Staphylococcaceae > Staphylococcus > Staphylococcus sp. GDY8P119P. The sequence continues at coordinate 168,874 of NZ_JAESKJ010000011.1, read as the reverse complement.
ATATACAAATAAAGGAGTGAAGCACAGTGGCAGTAAATTTATACGATCATGCAAATCAATTAGAACAAGCTTTAAGAGAAAGTGATGAATATCAAGCAATACAAAAAGCTTATGCTAAAGTAAAAGAAAATGATGAATCAAAAACACTTTTTGATGAATTCCGCGAAACACAATTAAACTTCCAACAAAAACAAATGCAAGGTGAAGAAATTGGTGAAGAGGAATTACAAAAAGCTCAAGAACAAGCACAAAAAATCGAAAATGATTCTAACATTTCAGAATTAATGGCTGCTGAGCAAAACATGAGCCAAGTATTCCAAGAAATTAATCAAATCATTGTTAAACCTTTAGATGAAATTTACGCTGACTAATTAATTAATCAGAATGATTATTTTAAAAGTAATCTAAAGTTCTTATAAAAATTTAAAAATATTTAATATGTTGCCATATAATGATTTTCAAAATTAATATATGCCAACAACCATAGTTTGAAGGAATATATGTACTTTTATTCAAGCATAAGTATGATAAACTCAATATATTGAGAAATGAAATACAAAAGAATTGATGCCAATAAATGAATTCTTTAATTGCTGGATAATCGTTCATGTTTTATTCAATGAATCATGGTTAATATTGAATTTAAAGCTGAGACATTTATTTATGTTTCAGCTTTTTTGTTTTATCGACTGTACAATAGTCGGTGTGGTAAAATAAAGAGATACGAGGTATTAGCGTGTACATAGGTGTTAGTCCATTTTTTAAGTCTCAATATCAATGCCTGTTTTTCATGCTTTTTATAAAAACCTTTAAATAAAGGAGAACTATAAATATATGGTTAAATTTATTCATTGTGCAGATTTACATTTAGATAGTCCATTTAAGTCTAGAAGCTACTTAAGTCAATCGATATTTGAAGATATGCAAAAAAGCGCATATGAAAGTTTCAAAAAAATCGTGGATTTAGCGTTAAATGAAGAAGTAGATTTTATGATTATAGCAGGGGATTTATTTGATAGTCATAACAGAACCCTCCGTGCTGAAGTGTTCTTAAAAGAGCAATTTGAAAGACTGGCAAAAGAACAAATATTTGTTTATCTTTGTCATGGTAATCATGATCCATTATCTTCATCTATAGGAACTGAGTGGCCAGATAACGTTTCGGTTTTTTCTGAAAATGTAGAAACATATCAAACAATTACTAAAAACGGTGAAGAAATATATTTACATGGTTTCAGTTATCAAAATGAAGCGAGCTATGAAAATAAACTTGATGCCTATCCGTCAAGTCAAGGTCAAAAAGGTATTCACATAGGTATTTTGCATGGTACATATAGCAAAACGAACACAAAAGACCGATATACTGAATTTAGATTAGAAGATTTAAACAATAAACTTTATCATTATTGGGCACTTGGTCATATACACGAGCGACAACAACTAAGCGATATGCCTCAAATTCATTATCCAGGTAATATTCAAGGTCGTCATTTCAAAGAAACTGGAGAAAAAGGTTGCCTATTAATAGAGGGCGATGATTTACATCTAAATGCTAAATTTGTGCCAACACAGTTTATCCGTTTTGAAAAGGCTGAAATAGATACAAACATGACTTCAAAACAAGGTTTGTTTGACGCAATACAAGATTTTAAATCACAAGTTAGAGCTGAAGGAAAAGCAATTTATCAATTAGTAGTAAATGTCAATTCAGATGAAATTATTTCTGATCAAGATTTAATGCAAGTGCATGAAATGATTAGTGAATATGAAGAAAATGAGCATAATTTTGTGTTTATAGAAGATTTGAATATAAAGAATAAAGATGATGAAAAAACGACCCTTGTCAAAGAATTTTCAGCAGATTTGATAGAAGATAATTCAGTTTATGAGTTAGCTATGAATGATTTATATCTTAATCCAAAAGCTTCCAAATACCTAGAAAATTATGATGATTTTGATCGTCGAGAATTAATTAAACGCGCTGAATTATTATTAAAGTCAGATATGAGGGGGGAGTAAAATGAAGATTAAATCATTAGATATATATGGTTATGGTAGATTCATTCAAAGATCCATTCAGTTTGATGAAAATTTTACAGAAATTTATGGGGAAAATGAGTCAGGTAAGTCTACGATACAGGCATTTATACATTCCATTCTTTTTGGGTTTCCAACTAAGAAAGAAAATGAACCACGACTAGAGCCACGTTTAGGCAATCAATACGGCGGAAAACTTACATTGATTCAAGATGATGGTTCTTTGATAGAAATTGAACGTATCAAAGGTGCAGCAACTGGAGACGTTAAAGTTTATCTACCGAATGGTGCCATTAAAGATGAAAGCTGGTTAAAGAAAGAACTTAATTTTATCTCAAAACGTACATATCAAGGTATATTTTCATTTGATGTCTTAGGACTACAAAATATTCATAAAAATATGGATGAAAAACAATTACAAAACTATTTACTCCAGGCTGGTGCATTAGGATCAACAGAATTTACTAGCATGCGTGAGATTTTGAATGATAAAAAAGAAGCGCTATATAAGAAAAATGGCAGAAATCCAATTATTAACCAACAGCTTGAAGAGTTGAAGTCATTAGAGCGACAAATTCGAGAAGAAGAAGAAAAATTGTCATCTTACAAACGTTTAGTAGACGATAAAGATAAAGCAGATCGACGCTTAGAAAATTTGAAACAGAATTTAAACCAATTGTCTAAAATGCATGATCGTAAACAAAAGGAATTAGCTTTACATGAGCAAACGCAAGAATGGAAAACATTGGAAACCCAATTAAATATAGAACCTGTCACATTTCCTGAACAAGGCATCGATCGCTATGAATCTGCAAAAATTCAAACACAAAATTTAAAAAGAGATATTGGCTTAAGAGAAGAACGATTAACGCATTTAAAAAGTGAAAATGAAAAAATCAATGTACCTAAGCAATCTGATATTGATGCTTTTAACCATATACAACAACAAGAAAATGAAATTAAACAAAAAGAATACGAATTAAAATCAGTTAAAAAAGAAATTCAAGATAAAGAACGTGAAAAATCAGGCTTGAAGTCTAATATCGGATGGCAAGATGTTTACCATGAAGTCGACAGTTCAGAGGCAATGAAGAGTCATGTAAGCGATCAAATTAAAAATAAGCAAGAACAGACTGCTTTTATTCAACAATTAGAACGCAATATTGAAGAAAATAAAATTGATAAAGAAACAAATCAAACTGAGATGGATGCATTAGAAAAAGATATTGTGTCTGATGAAAACTATGAAAAGAAAAAACAATATAACAATCGTGTATTCGAACTACAAGAGAAAAATAATTTATATCAAAAAATGAAAGAAGCTTTTGATAAAGAACAACAAGAAAATGAACGTAAACAAAATATTTTTCGATTTGCATTCGTTATATTAGCAGTTGTTGGTGTTGGATTAACTATCTTTTCATTTATTTCAGCTAATTTGGTCTTCGGTATTGTATTTGCATTACTATCTCTTGTATTTATCGTGGGTATCTTCTTAGTTAAATCGAAAGAGATAGGACATAGTGAAACATTTTCTAATGAAATTGAAGATTTGCAACACCAAATTAATGATTTAGAAGCCAATTATAATTTGGACTTTGATTTGGATGATCAAAATAGAATTCGCGAGCAATTCCATAATGCTATTAAAACGAAAGAGGCATTAGATAAAAAAGCAAATTATTTATCTTCCAATTTAGAATCTGCACAACAACAATACTCAAAGTCAGAGAATGAGATCAACCAAATTAAAGATGAATTACATTTATCTGATAAAATTTCAGACGAACTCATTATTGATAGTATTGCGACGATGAATAAAATTAAGGATTATGACAATCATACTGTTGAATTGAACGAGCAAAAAATTGAGTTACAACAGGCATTAGATACATTTTATGAACATGCAAAAACAGTAACCCAAAATCAATTTACTTCTTTCAACACATTATCTTTATTTCATGACGTAAATCAATGGTTAAAAGAAGAAACAACTAATTTAGATAAATGGAATAGGAATCAAGAACAAATCACATTAATAGAAAGTGAATTATCACAGCTTAAACATCGCTTACATGAGAATAATAATGTGATATCACAGTTATTTAACTTTGTAAGTGCAAATGATGAAGAATCGTATTATCATCAGCATGCTCAATATCAGGCTTATCATCAACAATTAAACCGCTTTAATGATTTAACGAAATATCTAGAAAACCAAAATTATAATTACGAAGCTAGTTCTATGCTGAGTCAAAAAACATATGCTCAACTATCTGAAGAAGATGAAGTGTTAGAAAGACAAGTTGATCATTATAATGATCAATATTTAGAAATGCAGTCAGAAGTCAGTGATTTAAAAGCTAAAATCACGGATATGGAAACAGACAAAACGTTAGCGGATTTACGTCATAAGTTCCATATTTTGAAAAATAGAGTGAATGATGAAGCAAAAGATTGGGCAAGTCTTAGTTACTTACAATCTTTAGTGGAAGGACATATTAAACAAATTAAAGATAAGCGTTTACCACAAGTGATAAATGAAGCAACAGAAATCTTTGCACATTTAACAAATGGAAATTATGTACAAGTAACTTATGCGAATGAAGATTTAATGGTAAAACAAGTGAATGGTCAAATGTACGAACCAATTGAATTAAGCCAGTCTACTAAAGAAATACTATATATCGCATTGCGTTTAAGTTTAATTAAAACATTAAAACCTTACTATCCATTCCCTGTAATTATTGATGATGCATTTGTACATTTTGATAAACATAGAAAAGAAACGATGATGAATTATCTAAGACAAATGCCTAATGATTATCAAATTTTATACTTTACATGTGTCAAAGATACAAGTGTGCCTTCAAAACAAATTATTACTTTGAATAAACCTGAGGAAGGCGGTAAATAATGAGAAATGTAGAAAAATTAAATCCTGGAGATTCAGTTGATCACTATTTCTTGATTCATAAAGCGACACAAGGCGTAACTGCTCAAGGAAAAGACTATATGACGATATATCTTCAAGATAAAAGTGGGGACATCGAAGCCAAATTATGGACTGCTACAAAGGAAGATATGCGTGTTTTAGAACCAGAAAAAATCGTACACGTTATTGGTGATGTTATTAATTATCGTGGTCGTAAACAGATGAAAATTAATAAAATTAAATTAGCTTCAGATGAAGCAGATTTAAACATACATGATTTCGTAGACGGCGCGCCACTCACACCAGAAGAAATCAAAGAAGAAGTCTCTCATTATATGTTAGAGATTGAAAATGCAAATTTACAACGCATTACAAGACATTTATTGCGTAAATATCAAACAGAATTTTTTACATTTCCTGCAGCAAGTACACATCATCATAATTTTTCAAGTGGGTTAAGTTATCATGTATTAACAATGTTACGGGTCGCAAAATCTATTTGTGATATATATCCACTTTTAAACCGCAGTTTATTATATAGTTCTATTATTTTACATGACCTAGGTAAAGTTAAAGAATTAAGTGGTCCTGTTGCAACAACATATACGGTTGAAGGTAATTTGCTGGGCCACATCTCTATTGCCAGTGATGAAGTAGCAGATGCTGCACGAGAATTAAATATAGAAGGTGAAGAGGTATTATTACTGCGTCACATGATTTTAGCACATCATGGAAAAATGGAATTTGGCTCTCCGAAACTACCACATATGAAAGAGGCAGAAATTTTGTTTTTCATCGATAACATTGATGCAAAAATGAATATGTTTGAAAAAGCATATAAGAAAACGCCAAAAGGTCAATTTACTGAACGTATTTTTGGGCTTGAGGGTAGACAATTTTACAATCCAACATCTTTAGATTAAGCGATACGGAAAATATACGCTTAAAAAAATAAAATTGAAACATTTGGAAAGTAAAGGACTAATCCAAATTTTGATATGCTCCCTTCAAAGTTTACATTTTTAAGTGTCTACTTTGAAGGGAGCAGTTCATTAGCGTGGATTAGTCTTTTTTATATGTAAAATCATTCGTTTCTGACCGTGATTATTTACAATTAATATGTCGTATTAGAAGGTAAGAAGTAGGGGGTGAGATAATCGTTTTCTATTCATGAGCATCGTATGATTTGATATAAGTAGATTGAATATGTGTTTATCCTGTGTTATATATCAGCGCAAGAGATAAAATACAATCGTCTCGAAAAATATGTGTACAAGCATAATTAATAAGTAAATATAAGTTAGTTTCATTAATAAAAAAACAAGGCAAATGCCCTAGAAATTAGCATTTGCCTTGTTTATTTATGAATTATGATTCTATTGTCCAGAGGTCATACCAGCTCCACCTTGTTGCATCGCTTGCTGTTGTTGCTGTTGTTGTTGTTGCTGTTTAATTTTATCTGGGTCTAGAATAGAATCTTCAATAGCTTTTTTAATATCTCTATCTTTATAATCTACTTTGTATTCATCTAACAGTTCTTTATAAGCGTCTGTTAGTAATTTAGGACTTTTTTGTACTTTTTGTTGGATTAATTGCGATTTTAGCTTACCTTTTTCTTTATCAAAGTCATTTTCTTTATCTGCTTTAATAATATGGTAACCATAATCTGTTTTAACTACTTTTGAAACGTCGCCTTCTTTAAGTTTGAAGAGCGCCTTTTCAAAATCTTTTTCCATTTGTCCTTTGATAACATATCCTAAGCTACCATCTTTTTTAGCCGAAGATTTATCCATTGATTCTTTTTTGGCAATTTCTCCAAATTTGTCAGGATTTTCTGATACTTGTTTTTGGATTTTTTCTGCTTTTGCTTTTGCATCTTTATCTGATAAACCTTCTTTGTCATCTTTATTCTCTTTAACTTTAATTAAAATATGCGAACCTTTTTTAGTAGATTCTTTAATTTCTTTATCAGAAATATTCACTTTATCGTTCAGTAGTGCCTTTTGATATGATTGTAATTTTTTTTGCTCTTTATAGTCACTAAGTGACATTTTTTGTTGTTTTAACATACTTTCAAATTGATCTTTGCCACCGTATTGTTTTTGTTCTTTTTCAACTTCTTTATCAATATCTTTCGTGTCTATTTTATCTTTATACTTATCTGCTAACAATTTATTTAATAATATAGAAAAAGATGTGTTTGCAACTTGCTCATCACCCATTTTATCCATTACATCTTCAACTTTAACATCGCCAGCTTTTGATGAAATAATTGTATCTTCTTTAGAATCTGTAGCGCTATTACCACAAGCACCTAATAATAATGCACTAGCAGTAACAGGAATTATAACTTTTTTAAATGTTTTCATGATTGGGAACTCCTTTTGTAAGAATAACAACGTAAATATAACATATAAAGTCGTTTTCACCAATTAGAAACCTAATATATACGACTATAGTTGTAACCATTTTATATAAAAAAGAGCGAATAAAAAAAAGCAAACATTGCTGTTTGCTTAATCAAATTCATGATTCGTATAAGGTGATACTTTGTTTAAAATATTAATACCAGTTTGATGTTCTTCAACATAAGTACCTTCATTTGAAAATAATATGATCTTTAAATAAAGAAAATCCATAACCGAATAACCTAAATTCAAAGCAATTAAAAACATTAAATAATGACCATATTGAGGGATGATAGTACTTATAAATGTGCAAACAATCGTTATAAATAAAGCTGGTGTGATTAAATCAAAACAAAAATAATATTTATTAACAGGTGTATTTACATACACATTATAAAAAGGCACAGACTTATGTTTTACTAATTTATATTTTTTAAATGACTTACGATAGGGATAGAAAAACAATAAGTGGATTAATTTATGTAAAGGGTACAAAAGCACTACTAAAATTAAAAATATTAAAAAGTGGTCGTCTGTTAATTTGGTATTTGAAAAGAAGTATAAAAGTTCGTATGCAATTAAAAATGTGATAATTGTAGTAACAAAACTAAGGAAAGCAATTCTAGGTATGCCAAAACGAGCGTTAATATCTATTTGACGTGTACATAAATACATTACGCAATCATACTCCTTTTTAAAATTTATTGAATATACTTTCGTATTATCTAACGTATTCTTACAGTCGTCAAGTTTAACTTTAAGTTAATTTTAGAGTTTGAAAAGTTCTCAAAACACTATAATGTAAGGATATTATAGTTTTTAATCAAAGAAAGATGAGTGTACTATATATTTTTTAATTCAGCATCATTTTAAAGACATAGATGTTTTTATTGTAATAAAGAAAAGAGTTATAACTCAGGTTTTCAAGTGAGTTATAACTCTTAGTTAATTGAGTTAATTATTTGTCTTTTTCAAATGCTTTTGAAATTTCTTCGCCACGATTTTGTAAATTTTCAATATGGGATTGCAAATTTTCAATATTAGGATCGATATCAGATTTAAAATCACCAATCATCGTTTTCACTTCATCACCAATAGTACTGCCAATTTCAGTACTTTCTGATTTGATTTGTGAAATGTAATTTACAATATCATTGACGTTTTGCTTTATAGTGTTGATTTCTTTATCAAATTCAGATTCAGCACCCGTAGGTCTGCGCGCTTCTGTCTCAAATTGGTTTAAATTTTTCTTATCACGATTCATTAATGCAACACCAATTCCAGTTGCAACACCAGCACCAAGACCTAGTAATAATTGAGCTGTTTTCATAAAAATTCTCCTCATTTCTAAAATTTCTGAGTCATTAATATTTTTAATATACCCTTTATCATATCAGGTAAGCATAATTAATTAAATTGTGCTGCAATTTCTTGTGCAATTTTTTTCTTTTGTTCATCGCCTATGCTTTCTTCATGTGTTTCCCATTTATAACCAAAACCATCTACTTCATTTTCATATCTTGGTAACAGATGAAAATGTAAATGGAAGACAGATTGATCGGCAAATTCACCATTATTTTGTATAATATTTAGACCATCAGGGTTAAATGCTTTTTTGATTGCGTTTGCTACTTTAGGTAAAGCAACGCCTATATGTTTCATTGTTTCACTATCCGTTTCAAAGATATTTGCAGAAACTTTTTTAGGAACTAATAAAGTATGACCTTTGGTCACTTGAGAGATGTCTAAAAATGCATAAACATATTCATCTTCATATACTTTATAACTAGGAATTTCACCATTAATTATTTTACTAAAGATTGTTTCAGACATAAATTTTCACTCCTTGTCAGATGTTTAGTAACTATTATAGCATTACTGATTAAATTCCGTCATTTTTTGAAGTAACTTTATGAACAATGTTTGATTTTTGATACAATACTATTTGTGGAGGTGCCTTATGACAGTAAAAGTAGAGCATTTAACAGGCGGTTATGGCAAAAGACCTGTGATAAAAGATATAAATTTTGAATTAAAAAAAGGAGAAATTGTTGGACTGATAGGTTTGAATGGTGCTGGGAAGAGTACCACTATTAAACATATGTTAGGCTTATTAACGCCGATGGAAGGGCAGTTAACAATTTCAGATATTGATATCAAACAAGATGTAGAAGCTTATAGACGTAAGTTGTCATATATTCCGGAAGCACCAGTCATATATGATGAATTAACGTTGCAAGAACATATTAATATGACAGCAATGGCGTATAATATAGATAAAATGGAAGCGATGAAAAGGGCAAATCCATTATTAAAAACATTTAGGTTAGAAAATGAATTAGATATATTTCCGAGTCATTTTTCTAAAGGTATGAAACAAAAAGTGATGATTATTTGTGCATTCATTGTAGATCCAGAATTATATATCATTGACGAGCCATTTTTAGGATTAGATCCTTTAGGTATACAATCTATGCTTGATTTAATGGTCGAGAAAAAAGAAGAGAACAGAACTGTATTGATGAGTACACATATTTTGGCAACGGCCGAAAAATACTGTGACAGATTTTTAATAATGGACAAAGGTCAAATCGTAGCATTCGGTAATATAGATGAATTAAGAGAACAAACAGGGCTAAGTGGTAAAACTTTAGATGAAATCTATATACATGTTACTCAAGGTGGCCAGAACTCATGAGACAGCAAGCTAAACAATTATTTGATTTAAGGAAACAAGCAATCAAAAAAGAGAAAAGTTATTATAATAAATTTATATTTAATGGTCATTTTTCTGTATTTCTTGTGATTTTATTAGGTGCATTTATTTTAGGTTATGGAGATTGGTTGAAATCAATGCCTAAACATATTAATTATGCGTTAATTGCTAGTATAATCACAGCCATTACTTCCATGTTCCCAATTAGGACTTTATTGAAAGATGCAGATAAATTATTTCTCTTGCCATTTGAAAAACATATGTTTGAATATATGAAAAAAAGTTTGATGTATAGTTATGTTACTAGATTACCTATACAAATATTATTGATTATTATATTATTTCCATTATTTTATGTGCTTAATAACAAAACGTTTGGATTTTATATTATCTTTGCTGGACTAGCAATTATATTTCCGCTCTTAGGTTTATTATTAAAATGGCAGTGGTATAAATTTCGTCTTGAACGTTGGTCTTTATTTAGCATTTTGTTTGTGATATTTACATCTGGTTATTATGTAGCCTTAGATCCTAAAAATATCTCAAGTATTTTTTCAGTTATTATACTTGTTGCTCTGACTCTGTTAATAAGATATTTAAACAAAGACTATTTGTTCCCATGGGAGCATATGATTAATACAGAACAACAACATCATATGAATTATTATAAATTTGTAAATATGTTTACGGATGTAAAACAATTAGAAGAGAAAGCAGTAAGGAGAAGTTATTTAGATCCGTTATTGTGGAAACCGAAACCTAAAAAATTTAATGAAAACTATATGTATCTTTATTTATTTATTAGAAGTTTTGCTAGAGGTAAAGACGCATTTAATATTATATTACGCTTGATTATTATAGCTTTAGTTATGATGATATGGTTACATCAAGTCATCGTAGTTTTATTAATTGGTAGTCTATTTATGTATATTATATTGTTACAAATGGCTCAATTTTATACACAACAAGCATATGGTCTATGGCCTCAAGTTTGGCCTGTATCTGATAGTATGGTCATTAAAGGATATGAACAATTTTTAAATAGATTAATGTGTATTATAGGCGTGATTTTTATCGTTACTTTTGCTATTGTTTTTCCACAATATAGTTTCTTTGGATTGATATTCTTTCTTGTAGGATGGTTGACGATTAGAAATATAACTAAAAAATTGAAATATCAAGAAAGTTTGCTAACAGATTAAAAAATCGCTACTCAGGTTTTAGCTTAGAGCTAAATTTGAGTAGCGATTTTTAATTAGTAATCGTCAATTGGGAATAAATATCTTTCGAAGTAACTTGAATGTTGACCACTAGAACCAAAGAATTGACTTAGTGCTAGTTTATCAAAGTTTTCTTGGAAAACGGCAGACGCTTTGAAATCTTCGTAATCTGTACGACTATTAAAGCCAAAATAAATTTTATATGTTAACCCTTGATTTGGTTTTAAAAAGCGATAACTTCTATAACCTGCAAATTGTTTGAAATCAGTTGTGACATTTTCTAATTTCTTTTCTAATTGATATGCATGATCCTCTGATGTTGGTATAAAAATAACAGAATAGAAGTAATTTTCATCTAAATTCCCTTCAGACTTAATGATGTCATAAGCCAGCGGGTGTTTTAAAACCGTTTCACCTTCTGTTTCTTCTATAATAACTGAAGAATCGGAAGCTGAAAATTGTAGTAGATGATGTGTCGGATTATTCAGTCTAATTTGATTTAAATAACCAAATGTACCGTAAGATGCGTAAATTTTCATAAGTTTTCCCCCTTGAATTGTTTAAGAAACATTGCATAACTATTATAATTTACTATATATACTTCTAATATTTCAAATAAATGTAAAATAGACTTTAACAGTATTATAATTGATTTCTGTTAGAAAACAATAGTCAAATAATTAAGAATAACAAAGTGACACACTTTGTCTTTTTTATGACATTTCTATTGATTGAATACGGGAAATTAGTGGATATGGTAATATTAATAAGAATGATTATAATGTAGGAGGATTACAAGGTGCATAATAAAAATAATACAATCCTAGATATGATTAAGGGCAAAGAAGTTAAGCACACACCTGTGTGGTTTATGCGTCAAGCTGGTAGATCACAGCCTGAATATAGAAAACTGAAAGAGCAATACTCTTTATTTGAAATAACACACCAGCCAGAATTATGTGCATACGTAACACATTTACCAGTAGATAATTATAATACGGACGCTGCGGTTTTATATAAAGATATCATGACCCCATTGCAACCGATAGGGGTGGACGTAGAAATTAAGTCCGGGATAGGACCAGTAATTCATAATAAGATTAAAAATATACAAGATGTTGAAAAATTAGGGAATATTGATCCGAAACGAGATGTTCCATATGTATTAGACACGATTAAATTATTAACTGAAGAAAAATTGAAGGTGCCATTGATTGGTTTTACTGGCGCTCCTTTTACCTTAGCAAGCTATATGATTGAAGGTGGGCCTTCTAAGAATTATAATTTTACAAAGGCAATGATGTATAGTGACGAAGCAACTTGGTTTGCGCTTATGGATCATTTAGTCGATATGTCTATTACTTATACGACAGCTCAAATAGAAGCTGGTGCAGAAATCATACAAGTATTTGATTCTTGGGTTGGTGCATTAAACGTTCAAGATTACAGATATTATATAAAACCAGCAATGAAAAAGTTAATTAATGGAATTAAGGTGAAATACGATGTACCCGTGATTTTATTTGGTGTGGGTGCAAGTCATTTAGTACATGAATGGAATGATTTACCAATAGATGTATTAGGTCTAGATTGGAGACTGTCTATTAAAGAAGCTAATGATTTAAATATTACTAAAACATTACAAGGGAATTTAGATCCATCTTTACTATTAGCACCTTGGGAAGTTATAGAAGCGCGATTAAAACCGATTTTAGATGAGGGCTTAGCACATGGTAAACATATATTTAATTTAGGACATGGTGTTTTTCCACAAGTTAAACCCGAAACTTTAAAAAGAATTACTACGTTTGTTCACGAATATACTCAAAGATAGTTAGACATACAAAAGGTGAACAAGATTTACATTTAATTATGTCATCTACATCTTAAAAATTTAAATAAAAGGATGATTTTAAAATGGCAAAAACAGTAGGCTTACTAGTAATGGCTTATGGTACACCTTATAAAGAAAGTGACATAGAAGCTTATTACACAGATATTAGACATGGGAAAAAACCTACAGAAGCAGAATTGCAAGACTTAAAAGATAGATATAAATTTATTGGCGGTTTATCACCACTTGCGGGAACTACGAATCGACAAGCTGAGGCATTATGTTCAGAGTTGAATAATCAATATACTGATGTTGAGTTCAAGTTGTACATTGGTTTGAAACACATCCATCCGTTTATTGAAGATGCTGTAAAGGCAATGAATAAAGAAGGTATAGATGAAGCTGTTACTGTGGTACTAGCACCACATTATTCAAGCTTTTCAGTGGGTTCCTATAATAAGCGTGCACAAGAAGAAGCGGATAAATATGGTATTACGTTAAACCATGTTGAACATTATTACCAACAACCAAAATTCATCCAATACTGGACTGAAAAGGTAAATGAAACTTTAGAGCAAATACCAAAAGAAGAACATGATGAAACAGTCTTAGTAGTATCAGCACACAGTTTACCTAAAGGACTTATAGAAAAAAATAATGACCCATATCCGAATGAATTGCATGATACTGCTGAATTATTAAAAGCTAAATCAAACATTACTCACGTTGCTGAAGGGTGGCAATCAGAAGGTAATACTGGGACACCTTGGTTAGGCCCTGACGTTCAAGATTTAACTAGAAACTTATTCGAAAAATATAATTATAAAAACTTTATTTATACGCCTGTAGGCTTTGTATGTGAACATTTGGAAGTATTATATGATAATGATTATGAATGCAAAATAATTTGTGATGAGTTAGGCGTTAATTACTTCCGTCCAGCAATGCCTAATACAGATTCACTATTTATTGGTGCAATCGTAGATGAAATTAAAAATGTTTATTAAAGGAAGCGTGAATCACATTGACTAAGAGTATCGCAATTATTGGGGCAGGCATCACAGGCTTATCCAGTGCATATTTTATCAAATCAAAAAGACCTGACATCGATGTCACAATTTATGAATCTTCTAATAGAGTAGGCGGGAAAATACAAACATATCGTAATGAGGGCTATACCATTGAATTAGGTCCAGAATCTTATTTAGGACGAAAACAAATTATGACAGATATAGCCAAAGATATAGGGCTTGAAGATCAACTCATTACTAATAAAACTGGGCAATCGTATATATATGCTAAAAATAAACTCTATCCGATTCCAGGCGGTTCTATTTTAGGAATACCGACCGACATCAAACCATTTCTCAAAACAAAATTAATTTCTCCATTGGGTAAGTTAAGAGCTGGAATGGATTTGTTTAAAAAAACTATAGATATGGATAACGATATGTCGGTTGGTGAATTTTTTAGAACGCGGTTAGGTGACGAAGTGCTAGAAAATCTAATAGAACCATTAATGGGTGGTATTTATGGCACAAATATTGACGAGCTTAGTTTAATGAGTACTTTCCCTGAGTTTAAAGAAAGAGAAGAACAATTTGGTAGCCTTATTAAAGGAATGCGATATGAGAAGGCGCAAAGAATAAAACAACGTGAACTTTATCCAGGTGCACCTAAGGGACAATTTAAACAGTTTAGACATGGATTGAGTTCGTTTATAGAATGTTTAAGAGACGATTTGGTAGCAAAAGGTGTTAATATTAAATATCAAACGGCTGTTAAAGATATTACAGCGTCACAGAAAAAATATGAAATTAAAACAGTCAATGAGAAGCGCATCTATGATAGTGTCTTAGTTACAACGCCACATCAAAATTTCTTACAATGGTTTGGTAATGATCCTGCTTTTGATTATTTTAAAAACATGGATTCTACAACAGTAGCAACAGTCGTACTTGCATTTGACGAGGCAAATATCATCAACAATTATGATGGCACAGGATTCGTTATTGCTCGTACAAGCGATACGAATATCACGGCTTGTACTTGGACAAGTAAGAAATGGCCATTTACAACACCTGAAGGTAAAGTGTTAATTAGAGCTTATGTTGGTAAACCAGGTGATACGGTAGTTGACGATCATACAGATGAAGAACTCGTGAAAATTGTGAAAAATGATTTGAGTAAAATGATGACCTTTAAAGGTTCGCCTGATTTTAGTATTGTAAATCGTTTACCTAAAAGTATGCCTCAATATCAAGTAGGACATATTGAACAAATTAAATTGATACAATCGCATATAAGACATAATTATCCTAGATTACGTATTACTGGTGCGTCATTTGAGGCTGTTGGGTTACCTGATTGCATAAAGCAAGGAAAAGAAGCGGTTGAAGAGATTTTAGATGAAATCTAAATAAATAATAAAAAAGTCATTTTCTACTTTGTTAATTTTTAATTATTGTAGAATTGGCTTTTTTTTACTAAGTTGAAACTTACAATACTGGTGAAATATATGAGATACTTTAAAAGTAATATTTGTAAATGGGGGATTGATTTATGACAGATATAGTAATAGTACATTCAAAATTAGGTGATTCAACGAATCATTGGTATGAATGGTTAGCAAATAATCTTACATTAGAAGGTTACGTAGTTACACTTTTTAACATTCCGAAAGAACAAAATAGTGATATACGTAAATGGCTCAATGTTATGAATGAACAGATCCATATACGTAAACAGGATACCTATTTTGTAACTCATGGTTTTGGTACAATTGCTTCACTTGAATTTATTCAAAATAAAAATATAAACAATATTGAAGGTTTATTCAGTATCTCAGGTTTCAAAGAGGATGCACAAGAGATTGATGAGTCGTTGAAATTAGATGATAAAATCATTAACTATGATAAAGTTAAAGAAAAAGTGAATGAATTTTATGGTTTGTGTGCAAAAGACGATAAACATGTTTCTTACAAAGAAACAAAGCGTTTAATGGATGAATTGAATGGCAAATGTAAAATTACTGATTTTGGAGGACACTTCATGGAAGATGATGGTTTCACGACATTTACAAATTTACAAAGTAAAATGATGGGTATCATGAGTAAATAGATTGAATAAACCTACGACGGTCTATAATTATACAGCACAATACGGGGAAATAAGTTTTATATTTCAATTATAAAATGAATAGTCTTTATAGCTTGCTTATATTTTAAGTAAATAAATATAAGCAAGCTATAAAAATAAACAAATATGTGTCATTTCTTAACTAAAATTATAATATTATAGTTATATTCCTTTTTTACACAAAATACTTTAATGAAAGCATTGACGAAAGCTACAAAAGTTAATATACTAAATAAGTATTCAGAAATGAGGGGAGCTTAACCACTCATTATGACATTTAATTTTTAATTATAAATTAATTATTTGTAAATTAATTTTAAAATAATGTTGATTTTGTAATGACATTATGGTATATTTAATAGGTAGGCGTCATTAATAATATTAACGCGGGATGGAGCAGTTCGGTAGCTCGTCGGGCTCATAACCCGAAGGTCGGTGGTTCGAATCCGCCTCCCGCAATTACATAGTTTGGTCTCGTAGTGTAGCGGTTAACACGCCTGCCTGTCACGCAGGAGATCGCGGGTTCGATTCCCGTCGAGACCGCCATTATTGATTTACCATTAAGGTTCAGTAGCTCAGTTGGTAGAGCAATGGATTGAAGCTCCATGTGTCGGCAGTTCGACTCTGTCCTGAACCATTTTATTTTTGGCGGTTGTGGCGAAGTGGTTAACGCATCGGATTGTGGTTCCGACATTCGTGGGTTCGATTCCCATCAACCGCCCCATAATCGTTATCAAGCGGGTGTAGTTTAATGGCAAAACCTCAGCCTTCCAAGCTGATGTTGTGGGTTCGATTCCCATCACCCGCTCCATTCAAATTAATCCACAGTAGCTCAGTGGTAGAGCTATCGGCTGTTAACCGATCGGTCGTAGGTTCGAGTCCTACCTGTGGAGCCATGGCCCCGTGGTCAAGCGGTTAAGACACCGCCCTTTCACGGCGGTAACACGGGTTCGAGTCCCGTCGGGGTCATACAAACAGAAGTGAAATATCGCTTCTGTTTTTTTAATTCTATATTGGAGAGTTGTCCGAGTTGGCCGAAGGAGCACGCCTGGAAAGTGTGTAGGCGCCACAAGCGTCTCGAGGGTTCGAATCCCTCACTCTCCGTTAATTCTATAAAACCCGTTATACATCGTTATTTAAAACGTTGATATAACGGGTTTTATATTTATCGATAACTTTGTTGGATACTATAGATGAATTTTGATGTTTTCTAAGTTATTGTAATACAATAACTTAGGGAACAAACTGCGTCTTAATTTCTAATATTTGGTATTGTGATTAAGGGATTATGAGCCATCTTAGGACATCGTTCTATTTATTATAAGTGTAACGATCTTTCGTTATTTGATGATTGCGTTAAACAAATATTATTGTTTGTCAATTTTAATTGCAATATCTTCTAATTTATCTCTTATTTCTTTTAGAGTATGGCTTTCTGAAAAAGTGAAATGGAACGGAGTATTTTTGTTAGTTTTTGCATATATCGTTATGAGGTCGTAGTACAAGCCTTGCTCAATTTCGTATTTAATAAATTTCATTTTATTGTGATCTCCTTCATCATATATATATAAACGTTTATCTTTCTTCTTATCTAATATGGTGTAAGTAAACGGAGAGTGAGGGATTCGAACCTCTGATGCCTTAATAATCTATTATGATAATGAAGAGTCCTTCTACAGATCATGTTTTTTTATGTGTTTATAATTAGTTGAAACGAAGTCATTTTTATTATCATATCACCAAAATTCATCGCATACAACTTAAATTTTGACTATTTTACAAAAGAAATGTAAACAAATAGTATAAATATGAATTTATGGTAATAGTAACTAATAAAATGCACCAACACTGTTAAATCAAAGTAAAAACGTTATAATAGTCTTTGAGATGGAGGAATGACAGATTGGAATTATGGTTGAAAACGCAAGCAAAACAAAATGGAAATAAAGTATTTATTGATGATGGTCTTAATAAAATCACGTTTGCTTCAATGTATTACGAAGCAAGCCGTTTAGCTTATCAAATAAAACAGTTGAAGAAAAAGCGTATAGGAATATATATAGAAAATCATATTGAATCTATTACTTTGATTAATGCGTTGTGGCTAGCAGGTGTTGAAATCGTGATGTTAAACACGCGTTTAACCAAAGAAGAAATACAAAACCAGCTACATTCTATTGAAACTGATACAGTAATTACTACTACCAATTTAACGTTACAAGATATAGTCATAATTGATTTTGATGTATTGAAACGTGAAGTTTCTAATAATACTTATGAAGCTATATTCAATATGGATCAAATTGCTTCTATTATGTTTACTTCTGGAACAACAGGACCACAAAAAGCTGTTCCTCAAACATTTGGCAACCATTATGCAAGTGCACTGGGTTGTAAACAAAGTCTAGGGTTTAATCAAGACACAAAATGGTTATCTGTATTACCTATTTATCATATTTCTGGATTAAGTGTCATATTAAGAGCGCTGATTCAAGGTTTTACAGTACGTATTGCAGCGAAGTTTAATTCACATAGGATGCTTGAAATAATAGAAAAAGAATTACCAACGCATGTATCATTGGTTCCTCAAACTTTAAAATGGTTAATGGATGAAGGGTTGACTCATCCGTATAATATTCAGAAGATATTATTAGGCGGGGCTAAGCTTTCTAGTACATTGATTGAAAATGCTTTGAAATTAGGATTGCCGATTTACAATTCATTCGGAATGACTGAAACATGTTCCCAATTTTTAACAGCATCGCCAAGTATGTTAGCTGAGCGCTATGATACCGTCGGAAAACCAAGTGAAAATGTTTTTGTGAAAATAAAAGAACCGAATAACCAAGGACATGGAGAACTACTTATCAAAGGTGACAATGTTATGAATGGATACCTATATCCTGAAGATTTAATAGATACGTTTGAAAATGGTTATTTTAAAACGGGAGACATTGCTGAAATAGATGACGATGGATATGTAATGATTTATGACAGACGTAAAGATTTGATCATTAGCGGTGGCGAAAACATATATCCATATCAATTAGAATCTGTAGCAAAACTACACGAATCAATTACTGATGCAATGTGTATCGGAGAGCATGACAGCACGTGGGGGGAAGTACCTTATTTATATTATGTTTCAAAAACAAAATTATCCAATGAAACATTAATCGAACATTTTAAATCACATATAGCGAAATATAAAATCCCAAAATATTTTAAACAAGTAACAGAATTACCTTATACATCAACTGGTAAACTACAACGAAAACATTTAAAAAATTAGGCGTGAAAATTTATGAAATTGAGCGAAATGAAACTTTATATTTGTAATAATGATTTTAAACATTCAATTATTACTCCTAAGGTAAAATTGGACAAGCGTAAAGCACTTATTATTGAATTTATTACGGATAAGCAGAAACATTATTTTGGAGAGTGTAACGCTTTTGAAACAGACTGGTATGATGATGAAACGATAGAAGTAGTTTATGACCAAACAATAAAGTGGTTTGAATCTTTTAAGAATATTGAGTTTGAATCCTTTTCGGAAGTTCAAAACGCGCTTCAATGTTTGGAAAAATATCCAGCTACACGAAGTATGATTGTGATGGCCTGTTATCAAATTTTTTTCCAATTAGAGACGTTTAATGTGCCTTATGGTGCCACGGTTAGCGGCCTAACGGATAAACAAATTAAGGACTTAAAAGTCACACAACCACAACGCATAAAAATAAAATGGTCGGAAACGATTTTAGAAGATGTTAAGCGATTGCAGAGATTGCTATTTAAACCTCAAATTGTCATTGATGCCAATGAATCTGTTAGAGATAACGAAGTTGAGAAAATCATGTTACTTTCAAGCAGTGAAATTCTTTATTTAGAAGAGCCTTTTAAAGATATAGAAAAAGTAAATCATTTTAAAGATACGGAATTACCACCTATAGCTATTGATGAGAAAGCAGTATCTTTGAAAACAATTTTATATTATATTGAAAATTATAAAATCGATGTTGTCATATTAAAACCATTTAGACTCGGTGGTATTGATAAAGTCATGGAAATCATTGAAATATTAGAACAAAAAGATGTGAAATTTGTCATTGGCGGTATGTATGAATATGGTTTAAGTCGTTATTTTACTGCTTTATTAGCAAGATATACAACTTATCCAAGTGATATTACACCACAAGGTTATTATTTTGAAAATGATATTGTAGCACATTCAGGCATATTAAAAAGAGGTTCAATTTATTTTGAACCTCCTTTAGTAAACAAAGATAATTTAATGCAGATTGATTAATGTTTATGCTTTTTATCTTTTTTTAAAGGTACTGGATCAAATCCACCTTTGTGGAGTGGATGACATTTTGAAATACGTTTAACACCTAACCAAGTACCTTTAAAGGGGCCAAAAACTTCTATTGCTTCTCTAGTATATTCAGAACAAGTTGGGTAAAAGCGACATGTAGCTGGTGTCATAGGAGAAATGAAATGTTGATATATATAGATAAGTCCTAGAAAGATTTTTTTCATAAAATTTTGCCTCCAACAATTTACATCGCATTGATAGTTTAACATATATAAAGGGAGATTGATGTTTGTGAAGTTTAAAGATAAAGAAAATGATGATGTTTTTTTATCGTTTAAAGATGAAAATGATATACCAGATGCAGACCATGTCTTAGTTATTCCAATATATCAAGGACAATTGCTTTTTACCAAACATAAAATAAGAGGTATAGAATTTCCTGGTGGCAAAAGAGAAGCAGGGGAATCAAGTGTACAAGCGTGTGATAGGGAATTGTTTGAAGAAACAGGAGCGCTTATTAATTTTAAAGATAGACATTATATTGCTCAATATTGTGTTAATCGTCAAAATGGCACACCTTTTACAAAAGATGTTTTCATGGTTAAAGTAGATCGATTACAAACGAAAAATGATTATTTAGAAACTGATGGGCCATTAATTTTCAATAGTATCTCAGATATTTCAGAAGCATATAAAAGTTATTTATTGAAAGATGCTGCAATTTTAAAATGTTTAGAGAGAGTGATCGAGCTTGGATTTTATTCACAGAAAAAGAATGCCGATAGAAGTACCTGACCATATTTTTGATGAAGTCACTTATGAAGTGGATGAGATTAATGTTAGAGGTTTATTAATGCAACCACATAAAAGTGTAAAAAGAATAGTTATATATTTGAGAGGTGGTAAAGGACAAGTTGGTAAAGTAAGAGCAGGACGTTTAATGCAATTTTCAGATGCTCAAACACTTGTATTTGGACCTTATTATAGAGGTAACAATGGTAGTGAAGGTAAAGATGAATTTTATGGTAGGGATTTAAATGATGTAACCGTGGCTGTTCGAATATTAAATGCAATGTACCCTGATGCATATATTCATATGATAGGATTTTCCAGAGGTGGATTACAAGGTCTGCTTACATTTCAAGATTTACCAGTTACAAGTTTTATTATTTGGGGTGGTGTGTCTGATATTCACCTCATGTATGAAGAAAGAATAGATTTAAGAGGTATGTTGAGAAGGATGATCGGACATCCAAAGAAACAAGCAA
Source organism: Staphylococcus sp. GDY8P119P (assembly GCF_017892075.1). Lineage (NCBI taxonomy): Bacteria > Bacillati > Bacillota > Bacilli > Caryophanales > Staphylococcaceae > Staphylococcus > Staphylococcus sp. GDY8P119P. Next base: position 147,000 of record NZ_JAESKJ010000011.1, on the reverse strand, counting down.
CAGCATATAAGCAAAGGGATGCGATTGCTAATATACACGCCGACAGTCCACCTATACTTATTGTACATGGTGGTAAAGATAAACAAGTTGGGATCCACCAAGCCTATTATTTGGAAACACAATTGAAACATATTGGCTCGACTTATCAAACATTTTATCAAATGGATGAAGATCATGTACCAAGGCCATTTGCAATGAAAACAGCGTTATATACAGTTAAGCAATGGATGGATAAAGTAGAAAAAAATAAAAGAATTACTAATAAAGCACATGGGCCACAATTATAATGTAGTCCATGTGCTTTATTAAGTATTTATTTAAAGCCACCACTTTGTGCTAAATCTGAAACTTCATCACCAAATTTTTCGAAATTATGTTTAAATCTGTCGATTAAATCTTGAGCTTGTTCTCTATATGCCTCTGGCTTACTCCAAGCATTTATTGGATTTAGTAGTGTTTGAGGTACGTCTTCAACTTCCACTGGTATATTTAATCCAAACATATCATCTTGAATATATTCTGTATCTCTTAGTTGTCCAGTGATTGCTTGATTAACCATTTGTCTCGTATAACTTAAACTAATACGGCGTCCTGTACCATATTTACCACCAGTCCAACCGGTATTCACTAAATAAACATCCACATCATGTTTATCAATTAAGTCGCCTAGTAAATCTGCATAAACTTTAGCATGTAAAGGTAAGAAAGGTGAGCCGAAACATGTTGAGAAAGATGGTTCTGGTTCAGTGATACCTCTTTCTGTTCCTGCAAGTTTAGCTGTGAATCCACTTAAAAAGTGATACATCGCTTGATCTTTGCTAAGTTTTGAGATAGGAGGTAAAACGCCAAAAGCATCAGCAGTAAGGAAAATAATTGTATTTGGATGTGCTGCTTTGGAAGGTGTAACGATATTTTCTATATGGTTGATTGGATAAGCGGCTCTTGTATTTTCAGTGTAATAGTTGTCATCAAAGTCGACATCGCCTTCTTCATCTACTACAACATTTTCTAAAATTGTACCGTATTTAATTGCTTCATATATTTGAGGTTCTTTTTTGTAAGAAAGGTTGATTGCTTTTGCGTAACATCCACCTTCGATATTAAAGATACCATTTTCATTCCAACCGTGTTCATCATCACCGATTAATTTTCGAGTTGAATCTGCTGAAAGTGTTGTTTTTCCTGTACCAGAAAGTCCAAAGAATAGAGCTACATCACCTTTTTCACCAACGTTTGCGGAGCAGTGCATACTCATTATATTATCTTTAGGCAGTAAGTAGTTCATTACGGAGAAAATACCTTTTTTCATCTCACCAGCGTATTCAGTACCGCCGATTAAAATGACCTTATGTTTAAATGAAGTAATAATAAATGTTTCTGAATTTGTACCATCTATATTTGGATCGGCTTTAAAATAGGGTGCTGATACAATCGTAAAGTCAGATTTAATTTCTTCTGCTTCTTCTTTTGTTTCAGGACGAATAAACATATTTTGTGCGAAGAGATTATGCCAAGCCAATTCGTTGACAACCGTTAGTTTGAGTTGTGAATCTTTATCGCTACCTGCATAGCCTTTAAATACATATAATTCATCTTTTTCATTTAAATAATTTAATACTTTATCATATAATTTTAAAAATGTGTCTTCTTCAATAGGTTGATTGATATTTCCCCAATCAATATCATCTCTGTATGATGGTTCATTAACAATAAACTTATCTTTCGGTGAACGACCAGTGTATTTACCCGTTTTAGCGTTAATTGCACCTAGTTCGGTTAGTTCTCCTTCATTATTATTAAGAATTTTCTTATACAACTGTGTTGTAGATTGTTGAAATAATGAAGACTTCTTGTCCAAAATGTTTTGAACTTTTTTTGTGTAAGTGTATGTATCTACCGCCATACTATATCCCTCCAACGCTATTAAATTAATGTAAGCCTTTACAATTACAGAGTATAACACATATGATTGATTAGTCCACACCATTTTTAAAGGAATTTAAATAAATATCAAATTGACATTAGTACTTAGTTTCGGTACTATAGTGATTAACGGATTCTCTTATCCTGAGTGGCGGAGGGACATGGACCCAATGAAGCCCAGCAACCTCTTCTTACAACGAAGAAAGGTGCCAAACCGTTTGCGGACAAATAGCGTCTGAACGATAAGAGCGAATGGACGTATAAGGGCCTTCTCTCTATTCATATAGTGAAGAAGGCTTTTTTTAATGAGCTCAATAAAAGAGAATTTTCGTAATCAAAGACAAAGGAGCAAGTTAATTTATGACTTATAATAGAAGATTATTTACTTCAGAATCGGTTACAGAAGGGCACCCAGATAAAATCGCTGACCAAGTGTCTGATGCAATTTTAGACGAAATATTGAAAGATGATCCTCATGCGCGGGTTGCTTGTGAAACTACCGTGACTACGGGTATGGCATTAATTTCAGGAGAAATTTCTACAGCTACATATGTAGATATCCCTAAAGTTGTAAGAGAAACAATTAAAAACATCGGCTATACACGTGCTAAATATGGTTACGATAGTCAAACGATGGCAATATTAACAGCTATTGACGAGCAATCGCCTGATATTGCACAAGGCGTCGATAATGCATTAGAATATCGTGATAATTTATCAGAAGAAGAAATTGAAGCAACTGGTGCAGGTGACCAAGGTTTAATGTTTGGTTATGCGACAAACGAAACGGATACTTATATGCCGTTACCAATATTTTTATCGCATCAATTAGCTAAACGATTATCAGATGTGCGAAAAGATAGTATTTTAAAATACTTGCGTCCAGATGGAAAAGTTCAAGTAACGGTGGAATATGATGAACAAGATAAACCACATCGTATAGATACAATTGTCGTTTCAGCTCAACATGCGGAAGACATTACTTTAGAACAAATTCAAGCTGACATCAAAGAACATGTCATATACCCAACAGTACCGGAAGGATTAATTGACGATAATACAAGATTTTATATTAATCCAACTGGACGATTTGTAATTGGCGGGCCTCAGGGTGATGTTGGTTTAACTGGTCGTAAAATTATCGTAGATACATACGGTGGTTATGCACGTCATGGAGGAGGTTGCTTTAGCGGTAAAGATCCTACAAAAGTAGATCGTTCAGCTACTTATGCTGCGCGTTATGTAGCCAAAAATATTGTAGCAGCTGATTTAGCGGATAAATGTGAAGTTCAACTCGCATATGCCATTGGAGTGGCTGAACCAGTATCGATTGCAATCGATACTTTTGGAACAGGAAAAGTAAGTGAAACAGAACTAGTAGAAGCAGTTAGAACTCACTTTGATTTAAGACCAGCAGGCATTATTAAAATGTTAGATTTAAAACATCCAATATATAAACAAACGGCAGCGTATGGTCACTTTGGAAGAACAGATATACTGTTACCTTGGGAAAAATTAGATAAAGTAAATTTATTAAAAGATAGCGTAGAAATATAAGCGTGACGTAATTAATTTTTTAAACTTTACTATCGAATGATGAACTCATATCTATTATAATTAAGTTACTGAACACATAAAGGAGCGTTGTTGTTATGAATTCATTTGGCCCGATGGAAATTGGACTAATCGTGGCAATTGTCGTAGCAGTTATTTGTTTGATTTTATTTTTAGTTGCTTTGAAAAGTAAGAAAAAAGCACAGCAAACCATTGAGGAGCAATACAAAACAAGAGAACAAAAACTTAGCGATGAACATGATGAAGAGTTAGAAAAAGAAAGAATTGAAAATAAAAAACAAGTTACTAAACAAAAAGAGGACTATGAAGCTACAGTAAATGCAAAAGAGCAAGAAATAGATGCATTAAAACTTTTCTCTAAAAATAAAAGTGAGTATGTAACGGATATGAGATTAATTGGTATTCGTGAACGCTTAGTTAATGAAAAACGTATTCGTCCAGAAGATATGCATATCATGGCAAATATTTTCTTACCGAAAAATAACTTTAGTGATATACGCCGTATAAGTCATTTAGTACTCACACGTACTGGACTCTATCTCATAGATTCACAGTTGTTAAAAGGTCATGTATTTAATGGCATTAATGCTAACCAATTCAAAGAACAACCGATGATGGAGCAAGTGTTTGAAACGTTAAACCTTGACAAACAAACGGCACAAACCTTAGTTATGGACCAAAATGATGACAAAGATTCTTTATCATTTGTAAATTATACGAATTATTTAAATGAAATTGAAAAACTAGCTGGTGAATTACAAACAGAATTAAACTTGAAATTCACACCGACATCAATTCTTTATTTTAATCCTAAAGATGAAGGTGCTGTGACAATTTCAAATTATGCACAAAGTACTAATTCTAAAGTGCTAGTTGGACCAGAACAACTTGATGAATACTTTAATAAGTTTGTTTTTCATGGTCGTATCCAGTACAATGTTGAAGATTTACAACGTGTGATGGATGAAATTGAAACATTTAACTAATTATGTATCAAGAATATAAATCTTGTTATAATAGCTCATAAATGAATTTTTTCGAAAATTTATTTATGGGCTTTTTTACTTGTATTTTATAAGTGTGAACTTACTTTCTACGAGCAAACTTTAATATAAATTATCTGGTTTGATTTGCCTATCAAAATATATGTATCTAAATTGCTATTTATTAATGTTATTCTAATTCTATATAATACCAATATATGTATAGGTCATTAAACAATAGGATTAAAATAACTTAACAAATGTGTTTTTGGTTTAGGAAAAGAATCGAATTTTTTTAGAAGGTTATGACTATAGCTATTTGTTAAAAGTCTATATCCAAGTATATAAGTAATTTATTTAGACAAATTATTTAAAATTTAGGCATTTTAATTTAATTGTTTGATAAATTTGATTATTATTATAGATAGTTTAATAGTAAAGGGGAGTTTAAATTTGGAATTTGTAACATTTTATAATGGTAATGAAATGCCAATCATAGGCTTAGGTACTTTCCGAGTTGAAAATAACGATCAATGTAAGGATGCAGTAAAACATGCAATTGAAAATGGGTATAGACATATTGATACTGCAATGATATATGATAATGAGGAAATGGTTGGACAAGGCATTGCAGAAGGATTATCATCCACAGGATTAGATAGAAGTGATCTTTTTGTTACATCCAAATTATGGCTTGATGATTATGGTCGCAGCAATGTAGCGGAAGCTTATGAGACTAGTTTAAGTAAGCTAGGATTAGACTATTTAGATTTATATTTAATGCATTGGCCAGGCTTAGATGAAGCATTGATGATAGATACTTGGCAAGGTATGGAAGATTTGTATAAAAATGATAAAGTTAAGAATATTGGGGTTAGTAACTTTAATGCAGAACATTTAGAAGCATTACTTGCTCAAGTTTCAATTAAACCTGTAATTAACCAAGTTGAATTTCATCCTTATCTCACACAGTCAGAATTGAGAAGATATCTTGAAGTTCAAAATATACACGTAGAATCCTGGTCACCATTAATGAATGCACAAATTTTGGAAGATGATATAGTTAAGTCAGTAGCATCAGAAATAAATAAAACACCAGCACAAGTTATAATCAGATGGAATATTGAACATGGAGTTGTAGTGATACCTAAATCTGTCACACCATCTAGAATTGAAGAAAATTTAAATGTATTTGATTTTGAATTAACTAAAGAACACATTGAACGTTTAGACAGTTTAAACGAAGATAAAAGAATTGGTCCTAATCCATCAGAGTATAGTGGACACTAATAGAGTAATTGCATTTTGAATAAGACCGTAAATATAGTAGATTAAAACTATATTTACGGTCTTTTCTTTTTATGTAAGTTAAATCATAAAATATCCTAATAAACATGAAATGAACGCTACTACATATTGTAAAATTGAATAAATAATAAAATGAAATATCTGTTTGTTTGGTGTTAACATTTGAACTAATTCAGATGATAAAGTTGAAAAAGTAGTTAGTCCACCAAGAATTCCAACAATTAAAAATGTGTTAATCCAAGTAACGTTTAAAGTCAGTCCCATGCATAGACCAATCAAAAAACTACCTAAAATATTTACGACAAGTGTTGCAATCGGGTAAGTACTATTAATTCTATTGTTAAAGAAATTAGTAACAAATGCACGAATAACTGCGCCTATTCCGCCACCTAACATAACTAAAAAAAACTGAGTCATGATAAACGCGCCCCCATTCTAACTCCAATATAACAAACCAATATACCTATGATATAGCTGAGTAAAGCATAGGTTACTAACATTACATATGCTTGTTGTTGTAATAATCCAACAAGTTCGAATTGAAACGTTGAAAAAGTAGTCAGTGCACCAAGTAATCCAGTAGTTATACCTTTTTTGAGTAGTGGATTGTTTCTAAAATACTGTATCGCTAAAGACCCTAATAAGCCCATTAAAAATGCACCTATGATATTCGCGAAAAATGTGCCAGTTGGAAATCCTTCAGTACTATTAAAAACAGATAATAAATAGCGAATGAATGCGCCAATGGCACCGCCAACAAAAATATACAAATATTGCACTATGATATCTTCCTTTCAAAAAAATAAACTACAAAAGTAGTATAACTTTTGTAGTAGGATTTAGAAAATAATACCAAATGTTGAGAGAGAAGCTAAGATATGAATTGCTATCACAATTAATATTATATAAGGTAAAACTTTGCTAACTGGACGAATCCAATCTGAATCTTCATGTAAATTTTTAATAGATTTATCAGAAAAGATAATAGCAAGTATTAAAATAATAGCATTGATAATACTACAAACAAAAATGAGTTTAATCATTGAATTAAAGTGCATATTTAGTAGAGGGTTTCTAGTATTAAAATAAAAGCTAATTATAATTAAAATGCATGATAAATAAAAATAAAGTTTTGAACGTGCCATAATAACCTCCTAATGCAATTTATTAAGTTATAATACCATAAATTAACTTAAAGTTAACTAAATTTACAATAAGAAAAGTTTTTAGTTAATAACAATATAGATTATAAAGCTTGATTTTTAGTGATATTAGATCTGTTACTGATACTATTATTTTCAGAAATTAATCATTTATAAGCAGAAAAATAGAATTTATGAAATAAAGGTGGTATAAATAAAGTGTATGGTTTAAACCGTTATAAAAATAATTCTTTATAGAATTATTTATTTTAGTCAGGAGGAATTAGTAATGGCAAATTTAAATGTTGAAGTGTTTGCAGATGGTGCAGATATTGAAGAAATGAAAGCAGCTTATAAAAATAAACAAGTAGATGGTTTTACCACAAATCCAAGTTTAATGGCAAAAGCAGGTGTAACAGATTATAAAGCATTTGCCGAAGAAGCTGTGCGCGAAATTCCTGACGCTTCTATTTCATTTGAAGTATTCGCAGATGATTTAGAAACTATGGAAAAAGAAGCGGAAATTTTAAAACAATATGGCGATAATGTTTTTGTTAAGATTCCAATTGTAAACACAAAAGGTGAATCAACTATTTCTCTAATTAAAAAATTATCAGCAAACAATGTTCGTTTAAACATTACTGCTGTTTATACTTTAGATCAAGTTAAAGAAATTACCAATGCTGTAACAGAAGGTGTTCCAACATATGTGTCTGTATTTGCTGGACGTATTGCAGATACAGGAGTAGATCCAATTCCATTGATGAAAGAAGCAGCTGACGTTACACACAGTAAAAAAGGTGTGAAATTATTATGGGCAAGCTGTCGCGAAGTCATCAATGTCATCCAAGCTGATGAAGTTGGCGCGGATATTATTACATGTCCGGCAGATGTAGTTAAAAAAGTGAATAATAATTTAGGACGCGATATAAACGAATTATCTGTTGATACAGTTAAAGGCTTTGCAAAAGATATCCAAAGTTCTGGTCTGTCTATTTTATAGTCGTAAACGCAGTTAGTTCATTTCTGTAGCTACTCCCAAATGATGGAAAAAACACTTTCATTGAATTCATCATAAAATGAATTCATATGAAAGTGTTTTTATTATCATCTACCTTGCTTATACACACTCAAAGTTAAAGTATAGTTACTGAAGTAAAAGTTATTTTATTATTAAGCAATTAACTAAAGTTATAATATTATGAATTAGTAATGAATGAAACGAGTAAATAATGAGCGATTATAGAAGCGAAATCATTTACTATTGGGTAAGCGATGGTAAGTTGTATTTCAATTCATTGTTGGCGTTGATTAAAGTAGGATTGAATAAATTGAATTTATGTGGTTACTTGATTGAAATAAAAAACTATAGAATAGCATGGATAAGCAAAGGAAATATAATTTGATTGCAAAATTTTTTATAATATTATTGAAACCATAAGATAAATAACTTATCCTGTATATTGATAGTATAAGTGTGATACTTTTTAAGGAGAAACTTTAATGAAAGCAAATATTTTTAAACAGAAAGTTAAAAAGCATTTATGGTTTTTAAATAAAAAAGAAAAACAACAACTAGATCAAGTGTTATCAAAAGTCTTGGATAAAAACCATGAGGAAGAACTCAATCGACCAATTGCGTTTTCCAATCAATTTTTGAAAAATTATATCTTTGAAGAAAAGGTAGTTTCATCAGCTTATTTCTTCATGTTATTAATTGGTATTTTAATTACATATATTATTTTATTAGGATTATTCTTATTTGCTTTATTGACAAGTTTGTCGTCAGTCCAATTTTTTATTAAACCAGAAGTTGATTTATCTAGTATTATCGTTGTATTGACACTCATAGGTGCGCTACTATTATTGGTGATTAGTCTATACTTAATTAAGGTCGCAACAGGTTATTTTACGAAGAAGCTATTAGAATATAAGCATAATAGAGCGCTATGATGCGTTAAATTAAAAGGTGAGAAAGTGTGATGCTTTCTTGCCATTTTTTATATACAAAAGTGTAGGGTGCATCTACAATGATGAATGTAGCATTTTCAAAATAAATTGTTGTTTGTTCATTATTTGATTTAATCCCAACAATCGCATTTGCATTGATATAATATTGCAAGGGTGCGCGTCTCGCTTTAAGCGGAAATAAAGTAATATCTGGATTAATAAATATAGGGACCATTTTTCTGATTTTTAAAACTAGTTTAGCTTGTTTTGTTTGATAAGATAGTGATAAACCATAGGTTTCTAGAAGGTAAGTAAGTGTAGGCATGATTGAAGTAGGATAGTGAAATTGATGCGTGGTATATTGCCCGACTGTTATGATTTCATTTCCAACAACGGATTTGAGGTATAATAATTTTGTAAACTTTGTCATTTGCCAACTCCTATTTTTGATTTATTCCGTAATATTTAATGTATTTTATTTGCACCTTTTTCCGATAATTTTTTATTGTAGAAACAGAGCAGTTCAACATTGATGCAATCTCAAATTGTTTATAGCCTAGCAATTTTAAGTTAAGCCAATTTTTTTCATTAGTAGTTAATAGTTGCAAAAACTGTTGGTATATAATTTGATGATTCATTTGATCAAACAGGATATTTTCTCGTTCTTTTAAATCTGGAGAATTTATTGTAATTTCTAATTGTTTCTGACTGCGAAACAAATCAATCAAATAGCAATTCAAACGAAAATATAAAAATTGTTGTAATGAGACAGAATGATGGGGAGAATACTTCTGTGTTAGTTCCCACATTTTGATAGTGAGTAATTGAGTATATTCTTCTCGATTATACTTAATATGGTATTTTTTTAATAACACAAAAATTATAAATTTGAATTGAAAATATGTTTGTTCGAAGGACATGCTGTAACTCCATTGTTATATATATAACTTTTATTTCCGGATGCAATCATTTTATTTTAAAATTTAGTAATTTTCATTTGCTAAATAATGATAATAGGTGTTAAATAGAGTTAATAAGATAGATAAAATTTAAGTTTTATAACATCAACGCGTATTCAACTTAAAGATATAACACTTTAGAGTTTTAGTATTATCTTCGGACAACAAATCAGGAGGTTTATATGGATTACGCACATTTAAATTTAGAACATTTTTTTGCGAGACATGATGATTTAGATATGATTAAAGATAAATCAGACTTTGTTATGATAAATAATCTAACAAAAGAAATGATGTACCGCGATGGTGAAATTGAAGGAACAATTGATTTAAATCGTTATTATTATAAAAACAGATCCCAAGCAATAAGCTTTGTTATGATGGAATATAATAAAAGTCAAGAGTAATGAAATTAAAATTTCATTACTTTTTTTATGAATATGTAACAACAAACATATTAAATTGTACGTTCAACTATTTAGTGTTAGAATTTAAATTTAGATAGTCTCTTAAAGTATATTTTAATAAAGAGAGGACTTAATATTCTTATTATTACCTATGAGGTGTGGACATGACGAAGCATAAGAAAGGCTCAATACTATCAATTATTGGCTTATTGGTAGTGTTAGTGATAGCTGTTGTCGTTGTATTTTCAATGATTTCAGATCAAATCTTTTTTAAAAAGGTTAACCAACAAGAAAAAGTAGAACAGCTCAATATTACTTTAGATAAAGCATCAAAAAAACAAATCGATAATTATACTAGCCAACAAATTTCAAATAAAAATAATGATTCATGGAGAGATGCGTCTTCAACTGAGATTAAAGCAGCAATGGATAGTAATAAATTTATTGAAAGTGAAACTCAAAAATATCAATTTTTAGAATTAGATAAATATCAAGGAATTGATGAAAATAGAATAAAAAGAATGTTAATCGATAATCCAGTACTATTAGAACATTCAGACGATTTCATAAAAGCAGCAAAAGAAAAACATGTAAATGAAGTATACTTAATATCACATGCATTGCTTGAAACAGGATCAGCTAAAAGTGAATTATCGAGTGGTGTTGAAATTGATGGCAAGAAATATTATAACTTTTTTGGGGTCGGTGCACTTGATGAAGATCCAGTGAAAACTGGTGCTGAATATGCTAAAAAACACGGTTGGGATACACCAGAAAAAGCAATTACTGGTGGTGCTAATTTTATACATGAACACTTTTTATCAAATAAAGATCAAAACACATTGTATAGCATGCGCTGGAATCCTAAAAACCCTGGTGAACATCAATATGCTACAGATATTAAATGGGCTGAAAGTAACGCAAGCCTAATGTCAAATTTTTATAAAGATATGAAAACAGAAGGTAAATATTATAAATATTTTGTATATAAAGATGATAATAAACATAAAAAAGAATGATCTATGATTTTAAATATAATTAATTATAACAAATGAAAATGATTGAGTTTGTTATACGAACTAATGAAGGACTAATCCGTAGGAAAAATGGATTAGTCCTTTTTGAATACATAAATGATTGATTTTTGATATTTACATTAGTTAGTAATTTATATTTTATAGACATAGGTAATCGAATTCCGTAAACTGTGAATTAATTATCAAGATGAACGAGAGATGTTAAAGTAGTAAATATTATTTAGCTTTATTTTTCTGTCCAAATAATATAAAAAGCATAATCGTTGATATTATCACTTTTATAATGAATTTCATTAAATCACTTCCTTACTATGTAGCTATAGTAACACTAATCGATTAATATCACATAACATTAAATATAGAATTACACTTGAAATTTAATTTTCATCTTCGAAATAATTGTGTTTTTCTAAAAATCTTTTGGCTACAATTGCTGGTTCTTTACCTTCACCATCTGCTTCATAGTTTAACTTTTGCATTTGTTCAGTACTAATTTTATCATCTAATTTATTAATAGATTTTTTAATTTGTGGATGCTTTTGTAATAATTCATTTGGAGCGACCGCGCTAGCATCATATGGCGGGAAAAAATTTTTATCATCCTTAAGTACAACTAAATCATACGCTGCAATTCTTCCATCTGTTGTATAACCAAGTGCAACATCGAGTTTATTATTTTTTAACGCGTCGTAAACTAGTCCAATTTGCATAGGTTTTAAATCATTGAAACCAAAACCATAATGTGCACGGAATGGTGCATAACCATCGCCACCTCTCTTGATCCATGTCGTATCTGTACCAACTCTTACTTTATCTTTTACTTTTTTTAAATCTGAAACGGTATGTAAATCATATTTTTTTGCGGTTTCTTTAGTAACCATAAAAGCAAACGTATTTTCAAATCCATAAGAGTCGAAAAACGTTTGATCAAATTTTTGATTGAATAATTTTTGAGTTACTGACATTGCTTTTTGAGTATTTGTAATAGGTTGTTGTTCTAAAGCTCCAACCAAATCAGTACCAGTGTAGCGTGTACTTGATATGTCGGCATCTCCGCGAAGTAATGCATTATGCTGTATTGTAGCTGAACCTAAGTTGTTAATAATCGATCCAGTAATCTTTCCTTTTGTATCATGTTCTATTAAATCTTTAAGCATATAAGCCATGATTTGAGATTCACTCGTAGCTAAAGCAGAAATTTTAACTGAGTTTTTAGATTGACCGCCGCCTAAACCAGGTAAGTCACAACTTGCTAATAAAATTGAACTAACAATCAATAAATAAATTATTCTTTTAAAAAATTTCATGTTTTAACTCCTTATATGTTTTAGAAATCTTTTTTGATACAACATTTTTATATTAACATATATATTAATTTTGTATAATGGTGGCATAGTCCATTAATATGTAATATCAATTAAATACTTGATATACTAAGTATAAATTAATTAAAGTAAGGATGAGTGAAATGCGTATAGCTATCATTGGTATGGGTACCGCAGGTGTTAGTTTGTTAAAAGAATTAGTTAAATATAATGAATTCGAACAAATGGAAGTAGACGTTTATGATAACCCTAAAAACATGGGTCAAGGTGTGCCTTTTCAAAATGACAGCGACCAATTATTAATCAATTTACCTGCAAAACAAATGTCTTTAAATTTGAATAATGAGCGAGAATTTTACGAATGGTATCAACATCAATCTATATTTAAATTTTCTAATCCAGAGTATCTACCCAGATTTATTTTTGGACACTATATGAAAGATTATTTGGAAACTTATCATAATCAATATAGTAATATTCATATGATTAAAGAAGCAGTATTAGAAGTGTATATAGAATCTAATATTGGGGATACGCAGGTTGAATATGTTGTCTGCACATCTGAAAATTTAGAGAAACGCCGACGTTATGATATTGTATTTTTAACAATCGGTACGATGTCCTATCATGACCCATATCAATTAAAAGGAACGCCAGGTTACATAAAAACACCTTATCCTACTTATGACACATTAAATGAAGTTGATAGTACTGATAGAATTGCCATTATTGGTACTGGCTTAGCAAGTTTAGATGTCATTCGATTTGTAACGGCACATCATCCTAATTTACCTATTACAGTGACGAGTCGTAAAGGTCATTTACCCAGTGTTAGGGGAAATATGCCAGAAATTCAATTTAAATATCTTACTCCAGAAAAATTTAATGAAATCAAAAAAGAATATTTTGGAAACGTACCTTTGGACGAGGCATTGGCATTATTTAAAAAGGACTGTGAATATTATGATATTCCAATAGAAGCATTAGTACACAGAAGGCAAGGCGACCCGATTTTGGATTTAACCTATGATTTACAACATGCCGAAGCGCTAGGGAAATTTCAAAGTATCTTAGAATTAACAAAAGAAAATTTAAATTGGATTTGGAACAGTTTCAGTAGAGAGGATCAGAAGATATTCTTAGAAAAATACCAATCTATATTAAAAGAAAATTCGAACCCAATGCCTCCTCGTACCGCAAAATTAATTATCGATCATATCGAAAAAGGGCAAATTGAAATCAAAAAAGGGTTGGAAGACGTTAAATATGACGGGCATCAATTTTGTTTTAAATATGAGGATGATTTTAAAGCAATTGATAAATTTGATATTGTCATTAATGCTACTGGTTCAAAATCACATTTATCAGAATTAGACCAAGATGATCAACTGATTCTCAATCTGGAAAATAGGCAAGTAGTCCAAGCACACCCACTAGGTGGTATTCAAATCATTCCAGAAACAAATCAAATTATAAGTCCACGTTATGGTACCTTAAAAAACATGTTTGCTTTAGGTCAAGTTACAAATGGAATTAATCAATCACGTAACGGCGTTATGATGATAGTAAAACAAGCTGTAAGTGTGGTAGAGAATTTGTTGAATGCTAAGCATGATTGATTTTGTAGTGTAGTATACAAACGAATGTTTATCCAATTTAGATGAATCAGTTAAATATGAATTATGTTTCCGAATGAATTTAAATCCGGTTTCATTTTGAGGAAAGCAAAAGAGTAATTTTTGCTAGATGTTCGTTCGTTTTTGGTTTGAATTATAAAAATATTAAATAAGTATAGCATTTAATCATTTATGAAAATATTTTAAGATGTAAATTTTTGATGAATGGATTTGTAAACCAACTTATAAGCATTGTAAAGTCAATAATATAAGCAAGTTGTTACTGATATAAAGCCGACTTAGATAATATGAATTGTTTTTTATCGAAATATATAGTACGATAACGATGTAGCTTTCAAAAGTTACTTTGACTCAATCATCAATTACAATTTCATAAATATTCTTTCGGGGCAGGGTGAAATTCCCAACCGGCAGTAAATTAAGCCTGCGACCTGCATTTGTTTTGGCAAATGTGGCTGATCTAGTGAAATTCTAGAGCCGACAGTAAAGTCTGGATGGGAGAAAGAATGAAGTATAACAAAAAGGCACTTATACAAGTGTTTATTTAACGTACATTTTTCTAAAAATTGGAGAAGTGTATCCAAATTTAAGTAAATTATGTTATATCTAAATACATCCCACACCTGAAATGAGTTTCAGGTGTTTTTTTATTATTAAGAGGTGATTATATGAGTCAATATTTAAATTATGCAATTCAATTGGCGCAGATGGTAGATGGCCAAACTGGTGTAAATCCTCCTGTGGGTGCAGTTGTGGTAAATCAAGGTAGAATCGTCGGTATTGGTGCACATTTACGAAAAGGTGACAAACATGCCGAAGTACAAGCTTTAGATATGGCAAAAGCAGCAGCAAATGGAGCGACAATTTATATATCTTTAGAACCTTGTTCACATTATGGTTCAACGCCACCATGCGTAAACAAAATTATTGAATTTGGTATTTCAAAAGTTGTTTATGCTGTTAAAGACACAACCTTATCATCTAAAGGTGATGAAATTTTACAAAATGCTGGAGTGAAAGTCGAGTTTCATCATAAGCCAGATGCTGAAGCATTATACAAAGACTTTTTTATTACTAAGCGACAAGGCGTTCCTGAAGTTACTGTAAAAGTATCTTGCAGTTTAGATGGTAAACAAGCTACTGATAGTGGTGAAAGTAAATGGATTACCAACAAAACTGTTAAACAAGATGTATTTATGCTCAGACATAAACATGATGCAGTAATCACCGGGACTGGTACGTTAAACGCAGATAATCCACAATATACTACTAGGATTGAACAAGGTAAACAACCTATACGTGTGATACTTTCAAAATCTGGACAAGTCGATTTTACTTTAGACATTTTTCAACAACCGACGACGCCAATATGGATTTTCACAGAAAATAAAAATTTAAAAAATCAAAATAAAAATATAGAAATAATGTATTGTTCAAATTGTACGATTGAAAATATTTTAAAGCAGTTATATCAAAACGGGATTGGACGTGTTTTGGTTGAAGCAGGTCCCACGATTACTTCAGAATTTCTCCAATCTAACTTTACAAATGAACTCATCTTATATTACGCCCCGAAAATAATAGGTGGTTCTGGTGACAATCAATTTTTCAAAACAGAAAATGTCTTTAATTTATCAGACGTTCCTCAATTTGAAATTGTAAATTCCAAAATGCTTGAGCAAAATATTAAATTAGAATTGCGAAAGAAGTGAATAATTATGTTTACTGGTATTGTCGAAGAAATAGGAACTATAAAAAAAGTTACAACACAACAAGCGGTTGTTAATTTAACAATTGATTGTAGAACAATTTTATCTGACATGCATATTGGTGATTCTATTAGTGTAAACGGTGTATGTTTAACTGTTATACAATTTGATGAACGGTCATTTTCAGTCCAAGTAATCAAAGGTACTGAGAATAAAACCTATTTGAATCAATTAAATCAATCCGCTGAGGTGAATTTAGAGCGAGCAATGAGTGGTTCAGGAAGATTTGGAGGTCATTTTGTACTTGGCCACACTGATGAAGTAGCTAGAATTACTAGAATACAAAACTCAGATAATTCTAAAATTGTAACTATTAAACCATCTACTTCTGTGATCGATCAAATGGTACAACAAGGTTCAATCACCGTAGACGGCGTTAGTTTGACAGTATTTCAATTACGAGATACAGAATTTGATATTCATCTTATACCAGAAACAAGAAGATCAACTATTTTAAATCAAAAACGTGTTGGTGACTTAGTACATATTGAAACAGACATGTTGTTTAAATATGTAGAAAAAATAGTTGGTAAAAGTGAAAAAGGTTTAAGTTTAGAAAAACTAAGCGCTTTTGGATTCTAGGAGGGGTAAAATGCAATTGGACAGTATAGATTTAGCACTTGAATCACTAAAAAAAGGTAAAAGTATCATTGTAGTAGACGATGAAAATAGAGAAAATGAAGGAGATTTAGTAGCGGTTACTGAATGGATGTATGATAATACTGTTAATTTTATGGCTAAATATGGAAGAGGATTAATTTGTGCACCGATTAGTAAAAAAATAGCTGAAGATTTAGAACTTCATTCAATGGTCAATCATAATTCAGATGTATATGGCACTCAATTTACAGTTAGTATTGATCATATTAACACTACAACTGGTATCAGTGCTGATGAAAGAATGCTCACTGCAAAAGCATTAATCGATAATAGTACAACAGCAGAAGATTTTAATAAACCAGGCCATTTATTTCCATTAGTTGCTCAAGAGAATGGTGTATTGGCTAGACGTGGTCATACTGAAGCCTCTGTAGATTTAGCTAAATTAACTGGCGCAAAACCGGCAGCGCTGATTTGTGAAATTATGAATGACGATGGTTCAATGGCAAAAGGTGATGATTTAGAAGCATTTAAAAATAAGCACAATTTGGTAATGATATCTATCGAAGATTTGGAAAAATATAAAAAGCAATCTGTTTCGTCTGTTGCAGCAAAAGCTAAAATAAAGTTGCCTACTGAATATGGTAATTTCGATATGTATGGTTTTACAACAAATGATGGTGAAGAAATTGTAGCAATCACAAGTGGTAATATTAACGAAACAGAGAATGTACGTATACATTCTGCTTGTTTGACTGGAGATATTTTTCATAGTCAAAGATGTGATTGTGGTGAACAGCTTGCTGCATCTATGAAATACATTGATAAAAATGGAGGCGTTATCCTTTATTTACCTCAAGAAGGTAGAGGAATCGGTTTAATTAATAAATTAAGAGCATATGAATTGATAGAACAAGGATATGATACGGTTACAGCAAATATTGCACTCGGTTTTGATGAAGATTTAAGAGAATACCAATATGCTGCTGAAATTTTAAAATATCTAGGTATCAAACGTGTGAATTTATTAAGTAATAATCCTAAAAAATTTGGAAGTTTGGAGAATTACGGCATTGATATTGCCAAAAGAATTGAATTGGTAATACCATCGAACCAATATAACCAAGCTTATATGAAAACAAAAAAAGAGAAAATGGGTCATTTAATATAGGAGGAATAAACATGAATTTTGAAGGTAATTTAATAGGATCAGATTTAAAGGTAGCGATTGTCGTAAGTAGATTCAACGATTTCATTACGAATCGTTTGCTAGATGGTGCTAAAGACACTTTAGTTAGACACGAAGTTCCTGCAGAAAATATTGATGTTGCATATGTGCCTGGGGCTTTTGAAATCCCATTAGTAGCTAAAAAATTAGCTCAAAAAAGTGATTACGATGCAGTAATTACTTTAGGTTGTGTGATTAGAGGTTCAACGTCACATTATGATTATGTATGTAATGAAGTAGCGAAAGGTGTTTCAAAAGCGAATGATATTTCAGATACACCAGTTATCTTTGGAATTTTAACAACTGAAAATATTGAACAAGCTGTAGAACGTGCAGGTACAAAAGCAGGAAACAAAGGGTCTGAAGCGGCAGTAAGTGCTATAGAAATGGCAAATTTATTGAAAAAAATTTAATGATTCAAGTAATAATGAGTAATGTCATTTAAAAATAAAAATTAGGTCAGAACTCTAGATATCATTGCCTCTGCTCAAAATAAGAGTCAGGCATATAAATCCAAAAAAATAGCACTCAGATGATTTAATTCAATTCATCTGAGTGCGTCTTTTTATTCAATACTTCATATTGTTGGCTCGCTTTCTTTGGGGACAGCTTTAGCCTGTAGCAGCTTGTCCTATACTTCGAGAGACTTGCTAAAATACGTCATATTTGTCAAAGAACTATATGATTCAAACAAAATAATTTTGAGAAAGGGGATTTATGTCCCAGCCTCTTTTGTTTTAAATTTTTGTTTTTGCTCGTCATACTTGGACTATAAATATCGTTTGCATAATCCGTAATCATTCACTTATTCATAAATATGATATTACATTTGATTATTCTAACAATGTTTTGAAAAGGTTTAAATTACATACACTTTAATCATAAAATTTTTATTTTTTAAATTTTTTGTATAGCAATGCACTTAAAGCTCCAATAGTTGACAGAGCTCCAGCGACTACTCCCATTTTTTTCAACACTTCGGGTTTCATAATTTCTAAAAACATTAGATTTAAATTTTGAGGTCGTTCTGCTAATCTTCTCATAAAGTAACTAAACCAATCATCACCGTATGGAACATAGATACAGAAATGATTGCCTTCGCGCGCTAGTGATTCTGCCAATTCTGAGCGGAAACCATACAACATCTGAAATTCATAGTTATCTTTTTCAATATTATTGTCTTTAATAAACTGTTTAATATGTGTGATGATAGCATCATCATGTGTAGCAATAGAAGTGACATTTTTCGCATTTAACAGTCGCTTTTTAATTAAGCGTATGTAATTATCGTCAATTTCTTCTTTAGTTTGATAGGCGATGTTTTCATTTTCTTTATATGCACCTTTGACCATACGTAATCGTAATTCTGGGTATTTATCGACGAGTGCATCTGCTTTATATAAATATCCTTGTATAACAGTTCCTACATTTTTAAATTCGCCTTTTAATCGGTCTAAAACTTGTGTAATATCAAATAAGCTATCATATTTTTCAGTGTCTATATTAATATGCATATTACCAAAATCGTTAGCTTTAAGTAATATTTCACGTAAATTACGATAAGCAAGATCAATGTCAAACTCAGAACCTAATTGGCTGATTTTGATAGACATATGACCATCTAAATTATGATTGTTGATAGCATACATCACTTCTAATATTTGGTCTTTTGCTTGTATTGCCTCACCTTCATTTAAAACAAATTCACCAAGACAATCTACTGTGACAGTAATCCCTTTGTTATTTAAACGTTCAATTGTGTCCACTAATTCTGGAATAGTGTTCCCTGCAACTACTTTCTTGGCACCGAACATAGGACCAATTTCCTTAGCTGCTTTATTTAAAAATGGATTGTTAGATAATCCTATAAAAAAATTTTTCACAATTGGCATATTAATTCCTCCCATTCTGCTTATGGCTGTTCTTTCAATAATAGTGTAGCATGAATCTAATAGTAATGAAATCGTTTACAATAAAATTTATTACACTAAATATTATATACTACACGATAACATTGTCTCACGCTTTAGCTATGAGTTATAATCATAAAGTTATAGGCACACATAACAGTATGATTTATGCGTTAAAAATGGAAAAAGTACATCATATTTTGATACAATGTAGTTATTGAAATTATTGTAGAAGGGGAAGTATGGAATATGTGGAAATGGGAAACAGAAAACGAGGCAAAGGGTGTCATTGTAATCGCCCATAACATGCTCGAACATACAGGTAGATATGCATATGTTATAACAATGCTTCGTAGAAATGGCTACCATGTAATCATGGGTGATTTGCCTGGACAAGGTCAAACTACACGTGCTAATAAAGGACAAATAGCAAACTTCGAAGTATACCATGAACATGTGCTTGAATGGATTAGAATAGCTAATGAGTATAAACTTCCGACTTATTTTTTAGGTGTTGGCCTTGGTGGGCTTATCATTTTAAATTTACTTGAAAAAGTGGAAGTGCCTATTGAGGGGCTAATGTTGATTTCTCCATTATTAGAATTCAAGAAAAATAAAAAAACTAGAAAAGATAAAATTGTGTCGAATGTAGGAAAATTAACTAAAGATACAAGATTTAAAATAGGTATTACAATTGAAGATTTAACACGTAATGAGGAGGTTATTGAAGAGGCAAAAGCGGACCAACTCATGCTTCAGAAAGTTACGTATCATTGGTATAAACAAATCATTGAAATCATGAAAGAAACTGTTACACATTTAAAAGATATTAAACCACTTCCTTTATTATTAATGTATGGACTAGAAGATAAAGTGTCTGATATTTCTACTATGAGTTTGATTAAAGAAAAAATTACTACAGAAGAGTTATATTTTAAAGCTTGGCCTGGGTTGAATCATGAAATACATAATGAACCTGAAAGAGATGACGTAATGCGCTATGTTCTAGCATTTCTTAATAATAGCGCTAGTAATATTGGTTTTATTGTACATGATGAAAATGAACTTTCATAATTTATATAATAAATAATGGTATCGGATCTTGAGTATCATTTTATGAAATGCTTAATAAGTGTTAACAACCATCTAATTGATACAATTATGACTTAACAATCATTGATAAAAAGAGTGAATAAATTTAATCTGTCGTTGATTTTATTGACACTCTTTTATTTATAAAAAATAATGTGAAAAAAATCACAATAAACATTGATTTTTAAAATAATAATTGTTATATTTATATTGTGAAAAAAATCACATTAATCTTTAGTAATATTTACTTTGAATTAAAAGGAGCGACTTAGCATGAAAATTGAAAAAGGGAATAAAGTAGTTTTAATAGGTGATGGAGCAGTTGGATCAAGTTATGCTTTTGCAGTAGTTGCACAAGGTTTAGCTGATGAATTAGTAATAATTGATTTAGATGAAGCAAAAGTTAAAGGCGATGTTGCAGATTTAAATCATAGTGCTCCATACGGTGATTCACCAGTAAAAGTAAAAGCTGGTAGTTATGAAGATTGTAGTAATGCTGACTTAATTGTCATTACTGCAGGAGCTGCACAAAAGCCAGGCGAAACGAGATTAGATTTAGTAGAAAAAAATACAAAAATATTTAAAGATATTGTCACTAAAATTATGAGCACAGGCTTTAATGGCATTTTCCTTATAGCAACAAATCCAGTGGATGTATTATCCTATGTAACACAAAAAGTTTCAGGATTACCGAAAGCTCAAGTGATTGGATCAGGTACAATACTAGATACCGCACGATTTAAATTTGAACTAGCACAAGAATTTGGTGTGTCCCCTTGGAGTGTGGATGCACAAATTATTGGTGAACATGGTGATTCTGAATTAGCGATATGGTCACAAGCTAATATTGCTGGTCAACCATTATACAATTTATTAAATGATAACCCTGATAAACAACATAGAATAGATGAAATATTTACCAACACAAGAGATGCTGCTTATGAGATTATCCAATCAAAAGGGGCAACTTATTATGGCATAGCAATGGGATTGGTACGTATTACACAAGCAATTTTAAAAAATCAAAATGTAGTCTTGCCAGTTTCTAGTTATTTAGAAGGTGAATATAAACAAGATGATGTTTATATTGGAGTGCCTACATTAATTAATAGAAATGGTGCAGTTAAAGTATATGAGACGCAATTAAATAGTGAAGAAAGTGAAAAGTTTGAAAATTCTGCCATAATTTTGAAAGATATGCAAAATAAAATCAAACAACTAATTGCATAATTCATAATTTAATTTTAAACTGTATATAAGATTAATTTTATTGAAAATATCAAAATTTATTCCGATATGAATAAATTTTGCATTGAATGAATTTTTGGTAAATTAATTTTACATGTTTAACTTTATATTATGATTGGGGGATATTTCTATGGGGAAGACAATTGCTGATATGGTAGATAGTGTCCTTAGATTGGAATATGTACTTAAAGATATTGAAGAAATCTTTGAAAAAGTACAGAAACAATATAAAATGTCAAAAGAAGAAATTTTAATTCTTTTAACACTTTGGGAAGAAGGATCAATGACGCTTAAAGAAATGGATAATTATGTTAAAATAAAATCTTATAAACGTACAAGAACGTATAATGATTTAGTTGAGAAAGCGTGGATTATTAAAGAAAGACCTGTGAACGATGAACGTACGGTAATTATACATTTCAATGAGGATTTAAAAGATCAAAGGGAAGAACTTTTAAATTGTTTTAAAGCAGAAATAAGTGAAAAATCATCTACTATACAATCTAGTCTTAAATCTATCTTAAAATTATAGGGAATAATTATAGTTACAAAATGAGAAGTTAGACCCAATATAGTATTAGGTAATCAATATCTATACTAAAGTAAAAATGCATCTCCATATAAATGGAGATGCATTTTTATTTTTAATATACTTTATCTTTTTTCAATTGCACATAGAAATGGTGCATTATTTTTTTGATTAATAAATTGATATTGTAATATGTGTGCTTTGTTTTGATCAAAATGTTGAAGATAATTTAATAATGCATCACGTTCAATTTTGCCCTCATCATGTCCGTGATATATTACTAGTACAATTATACCTTCTGTTGCCAATATATCAAATATTTCATCTATAGCTGTTAAAGTACTGCTGGGGATTGTCACAATTGATTTGTCGCCTTTAGGTAAATAGCCTAAATTAAAAATGGCTGCATCAATTTGTCCAATTTCATTACTTTGTATATATTGCTTTACTTTAGCATGACTATCTTGAATTAAGTGTACATTTTTAAATGCGTTTGTCTTGTTGCTCGTATTTTGAATTGCAACTTCTTGAATATCAAAAGCATACACTTTACCATTTGGGACTTGTTGTGCTAAAAATTCAGTGTCATGACCATTACCACAAGTGGCATCAATCACAATGCTGTCTGCGTTGATATGTTGTCGTAATAGCGTTTTAGAAAATGGTAAAATCCTTTCTAGTTTCATGATTTAATCGTCGATTCATAGTATTTTCCTTGATAAGAATTTCTGCGTGCTAATTCATCATCAATTTCGTTTAATACTTCCCATTTGTTGACACTCCACATAGGGCCAACCATTAAGTCAATCGGACCATCACCAGTAATTCGATGGACAATCATTTCTTTTGGTAAAATTTCTAGTTGATCACAAACTAAATTTGTATAATCGTCTTGAGACATGAATTCGAGCATGCCTTTTTCGTATTGTTTTACCATTGGTGTACCTTTAAGTAGGTGTAACAAGTGTATTTTAATGCCTTGGACATCCATTTGTGCTACTTCTTTAGCTGTTTCCATCATCATGTCATAGTCTTCTTCAGGAAGACCGTTAATGATGTGTGTACACACGTTTATGTTATGTTTACGTAGCTTAGCTACACCTTCGTAATACGTTTTCATATCATGTGCACGATTAATCAAATCTGATGTTTTTTGATGTACTGTCTGTAGACCTAATTCAACCCATAAATAGGTACGTTCGTTCAATTCAGCTAAGTATTCGACAACATCATCCGGTAAGCAGTCAGGGCGTGTTCCAATAGATAATCCTACAACTCCAGGTTCTTTTAATGCAGTTTCGTACTTTTCTCTTAATACTTCAACTGGCGCATGTGTGTTAGTAAATGCTTGGAAATAAGCAATATACTGACCTTCATGCCATTTTTCATGCATTCTATCTTTGATTTGTTGGAATTGCACATCTATCGAGTCTACACGATCTCCTGCAAAATCCCCACTTCCTGCTGCAGAACAAAACGTACAGCCACCATGTGCAACTGTGCCATCTCTATTTGGGCAATCAAATCTTCCGTCAATTGCAACTTTAAAGATTTTTTGGCCAAATTTATTTTTCAAATGGTAATTCCAAGTATGATATCGTTTATTCTCGAATGCGTAAGGGAAGAATTGTCCCATATAACATTTTCCTTTCTAAATTCATTCTAGTTAAAGATTTTAACATATTTTAATGATATAGTGTTTAGAGTAAAAACAGAAATTTAAAATTAGAAAGGAGCTTATGGTTATGAATATGCCAAAATCAGTGTGGTGGTTGGTGATTGGTATGGCATTAAATATCACAGGCTCAAGTTTTTTATGGCCATTAAATACAATATATATGAATGAAGAATTAGACAAAAGTTTAACAATGGCTGGGTTAGTATTAATGATTAATTCATTTGGTATGGTCATTGGCAATTTATTAGGTGGTAATCTATTTGATAAATTGGGTGGTTATCGGACAATTATGATTGGAACTGTGATCTGTTTAAGTAGTACAACATTGTTGAATTTTTTCCACGGATGGCCATGGTATGCAGTATGGTTAGTCTGTCTAGGCTTTGGCGGTGGCATGATTGTCCCAGCAATTTATGCGTTAGCAGGTGCAGTTTGGCCGCAAGGTGGTAGACAAACTTTTAATGCGATATATTTAGCTCAAAATTTAGGAGTGGCGATTGGTGCAGCATCTGGTGGCTTTGTGGCAGAATTAAGTTTTAATTATATATTTATAGCTAATTTATTAATGTATATTGCATTTGCCATAGTCGCAATTAGCCAATTTAATATTAAATTGGACATTAAAGTTAAATCAAATGATGCCATGAGTTTATTAGATAAAGCGTACAGACCACAATTCATTGCATTAACTTTGCTGTGTGTCATGTTTAGCATTTGTTGGATTGCTTATATTCAATGGGAAAGTACGATTGCTTCATTTACTCAAGAGCTAAATATCTCTATGGGCCAATACAGTTTATTGTGGACTGTCAACGGTATTATGATATTAGTTGCACAACCATTAATCATTCCAATAATCAGATTATTAAAAGGAAATTTAAAGCATCAAATGTATGTTGGTATAGGTATTTTTATTATCTCTTTCTTTGTCACAAGTTTTGCTGAACAATTTTCTGTATTTATGGTAGGTATGGTTATATTAACATTGGGTGAAATGTTTGTTTGGCCAGCAGTTCCGACAATTGCAAATCAACTTGCACCAAATGGGAAAGAAGGTTCATTCCAAGGTTACGTTAATTCTGCAGCTACAGTTGGTAAAGCATTTGGTCCTCTTATTGGTGGTGTTGTTGTTGATATGTTTAACATGCAAATCATGTTTTTAAGCATGATTTCATTGTTAGTTTTATCACTTATATTTTTAACATTTTATGATCGCAAATTACCAAAGGATATTTAATATAATATTGAACCCAAAATGTAGATTTCATTTATTTTTGTTACAGAGCAATCATGGTACATGAGATTAAAAATAAGCATTAATGATTCAGCGAGAAATGGTTATTGAATTAATAATATTTTATGTATAGTTTAAATAATTTTATATAAACATAAAGGCGAGTTTTGTAAATCAACTTTATACTTGAAATAAAGGGCTTTTTCAAATATCATAAGAAGAGTATAGGAGTAGTAATTTGAAAGCTTTTCGACAGAGAGCTAGGGTGGGTGGAACCTAGCGTAAAGCCTCAAGTGAACTTACCAGGACTTAAAGTGAATGAATGACATCTCTAACTATTAATTAAAATGAGCGCACATTTAGTGAAACAGGGTGGTACCGCGGTGAAAATCATCGTCCCTATTATATAATAGTTTGAGGTGTCTTTTTATTATTGAACAGGAGGAAATGAAGTGAATTACAATCATAATGAAATTGAAAGAAAATGGCAGAATTATTGGGAAAACTATAAAACGTTCAAAACTGAAGATAATTTAGGCCAGAAAAAATTTTATGCACTTGATATGTTCCCTTATCCATCAGGTGCAGGGCTACATGTAGGCCATCCTGAAGGCTATACAGCTACTGATATTATTTCAAGATACAAACGAATGCAAGGATATAATGTATTACATCCAATGGGTTGGGATGCTTTTGGTTTACCAGCTGAACAATATGCACTTGATACAGGTAATGATCCTCGTGAATTCACAAAACAAAATATCCAAACTTTCAAACGACAAATTAAGGAATTAGGATTTAGTTATGATTGGGATCGTGAAGTTAATACAACAGACCCAGAATATTATAAATGGACACAATGGATATTCATTCAATTATATAATAAGGGACTTGCTTATGTTGATGAAGTAGCAGTGAACTGGTGTCCTGCGTTAGGTACTGTATTGTCAAATGAAGAAGTAATCGATGGTGTTTCTGAACGTGGCGGACATCCTGTTTATAGAAGACCAATGAAACAATGGGTACTTAGAATTACTGAATATGCAGACAGATTACTTGAAGATTTAGATGATTTAGATTGGCCTGAATCTTTAAAAGACATGCAACGTAATTGGATTGGACGATCAGAAGGCGCATCTGTAAGATTTAATGTAGAAAATTTCAATGATCAAATTGAAGTGTTTACAACACGCCCAGACACTATTTATGGTGCAACATTCTTAGTGTTAAGTCCTGAACATGAACTCGTAAATAAAATTACTACATCAGAACATCAAGACAGTGTTGAGAAATATCAACAAGAAGCGGCAATGAAATCAGACTTAGAACGTACTGGATTAGCTAAAGAAAAATCTGGTGTGTTTACTGGAGCGTATGCATTTAATCCTTTATCAGGAGAAAAAACGCCGATTTGGATTGCTGATTATGTTTTATCTTCATATGGTACAGGCGCTGTTATGGCAGTTCCTAGCGGAGACCAAAGAGACTATGAATTTGCAAAAGCTTTTGATTTACCAATTAAAGCAATAATTGAAGGTGGAGACCTATCTGAAGCAGCTTATGATGGCGATGGGCCTCATATTAATTCACAAGAATTAAATGGTTTATATAATCATGAAGCGATTGAAAAAGCTATTACACTTTTAGAACAAAACAATGCTGGTACAAGAAAAGTCAATTATAAACTGAGAGATTGGTTATTTAGTCGTCAACGTTATTGGGGCGAACCTATTCCTGTTATACATTGGGAAGATGGTACGATGACAACGGTTCCTGAAGATGAATTACCTTTACTTTTACCTGAGACAGACGAAATTAAACCTTCTGGTACAGGTGAATCGCCATTAGCTAATATAGATGAATTTGTTAATGTTATTGATGAAGAAACTGGGATGAAAGGACGTCGTGAAACAAATACAATGCCACAATGGGCAGGTAGTTGTTGGTATTATTTACGCTTTATTGACCCAGATAATGAACAGATGTTAGCTGATCCTGAAAAGTTAAAACATTGGTTGCCTGTGGATTTATATATTGGTGGTGTTGAACATGCAGTGTTACACTTATTGTACGCTAGATTTTGGCATAAGGTCTTGTATGATTTAGGTGTAGTGCCTACCAAAGAACCATTCCAAAAATTATTTAACCAAGGCATGATTTTAGGTGAAGGTAATGAAAAAATGAGCAAATCTAAGGGTAATGTTATTAATCCAGATGATATAATCAAATCACATGGTGCTGATACGTTACGTCTATATGAAATGTTCATGGGTCCACTAGATGCTGCAATTGCATGGAGTGATAAAGGATTAGACGGTTCAAGACGTTTCTTAGACAGAATTTGGAGACTTTTAATTACAGAAGACGGTTTAATCACAGATAAAGTAGTCAATACTAATAATAAAGCTTTAGATAAAAGTTACCACCAAACAGTGAAAAAAGTTTCGGAAGACTTTGAAACATTAAATTTCAATACGGCAATTAGTCAGCTAATGGTATTTATAAATGATTGCTATAAAGTTGATGAGATTTATAAACCATATATTGAAGGATTTATTAAAATGTTAGCGCCAATCGCACCTCATATAGGTGAAGAATTATGGGCGCGTTTAGGACATGAAGAAACGATTACTTATCAACCATGGCCTTCTTATGATGAAACATTATTAGTCGATGATGAAGTGGAAATTGTCGTTCAAGTAAATGGTAAAGTTCGTGCCAAAATTAAAGTTTCTAAAGATCTTTCAAAAGAAGAAATGGAAACAGTAGCATTAGGTAACGAAAATATCAAAGCTGAAATAGAAGGCAAGGATATTAAAAAAGTGATTGCGGTGCCTCAAAAACTTGTTAATATTGTTGCCAAATAACACAAAAGGGGCGTATATATTATGGAAACAATTACTATAGATGAATTGAAATCAAAAATTTTAAATTCTAATCCTGTTCATGTCGTAGATGTAAGAACTGATGAAGAAACAGCAATGGGTGTCATACCAGATGCAGAAACGATACCTATGGATAAAATTCCTGATAATTTAAGTCACTTTAATTCAGAAGAAACGTATTATATTATTTGTAAAGCTGGTGGCAGAAGTGCACAAGTCGTCCAATATTTAGAACGCAATGGCATTCACGCAGTCAATGTTGAAGGTGGCATGGATGCGTGGGGCGATGAAGGTTTAGAAATTAAAAGTATTTAATCTTTTGATCGAGCAAAATCAAACGATGATTTTGCATTTTATGCAAGTTTAGTGTTATAATATATTTAACAAAGATATCAATACAGATACACCAAACCCCCTCACTATTGCGAGTAGTGAGGGGGTTTTTTGGTGTTGGCTAAATGTCGCCTGTATTATTTGTCATTACGATTGCGCAGCCAGTACGCAAATAACGTAACGATACAACCACTGATAACAGCAGTCATGAAATGAACAAAGATATCAATCACAAAATACACCTCCTCTCTACGTCTATTGACGCCTGAGAGTAGGCGACTTAAGTATTATAATATTCGGTGACTCAAGCGCATAGAAAATACAAAACATTAAAAATGAATTTGTTTTAACAGTGCGTAGTTGGTCTAGTAGATCACAAATTGATAGGTTTAATGTTGAAATTTACTTGCATTTGTTCCTGATATATGACCTGTAACTAAAGCGCTAGTAATATTATAGCCACCTGTATAACCATGGATATCGAGCAGTTCACCACACATAAATAATCCTGGCGTTAATTTTGACATCATCGTTTTGGGTTCGATTTCTTTAAGTGAGACCCCTCCGCCAGTTACGAAAGCTTTTTCAATTGATAGTGTTCCATTAACTTTAAAAATAAAACCTTTCAATAAAGTAATCAATGTATTAAATTGTTCATTAGAGATATGATGTGCTGTTAATGTTTCTGAAATATCTGCTAACTCTAACATATATAATAGATAACGTTCTTCAATTAAACCGTGTAAGCTATTTTTTACATATTTATCTGGCGTATCTTTTAATAATTTACGTACTTTGTCTTCTAATTGTGCAAAACTGAGTTCTGGAAAAGCATCTAATTGCATTTCGATATCTTCGCGTTTTTGGTTTTTTTGTTCTTTATATACAAATTGGCTGCATCTTAATGCGGCAGGGCCACTGATTCCGAAATGAGTAAATATCATGTCCATTTGATGTGTGACGCGCTTTTTACCATTTTTCTTTAATACAGATAACGCAACATTTTTTAAACTTAATCCTTTTAATCTTTTGTTTTTAATAAATTGCTCGGATGACGTAATTGGTACTTCAGTTGGGAAAAGTTCTGTAATTGTATGTCCAAAGTGTTCAGCGAATTTATAACCATCACCAGTCGAACCGGTCTTTGGTACACTCGTGCCACCTGTAGCGATAATCAAACTATTCGTTTCAATTGCTTGTTGATTACCTAAAAAGACTTTGAATGTCTGTTGAGGTGTATGTTCAATAGCGTGTACTGACGTTTCCTCTTTTACAGTTACATTATTTTTTTCAATCGTACGAATTAACGCATCTACAACATCCTGTGCTTTATTAGAAACAGGAAACATACGTCCATGATCTTCTTCTTTGAGTGCAACTCCACGTGATTCGAAAAAGTGAATAATAGATTCATTGTCAAATACGGAAAAAGGACTATATAAAAATTTTCCATTTCCTGGTATATTTTTAATTATCTCTTCATACGGTAAACGATTTGTGACGTTACAACGTCCACCTCCTGAGATTTTTAATTTGCGTCCGAGCCCTTTTTTCTTTTCAATGAGAAGGACTTTATCACTATGTTGACTTGCTGCGGCAGCAGCCATTAAACCACTAGGACCACCGCCAATTATAATTGTTTGGTACATTTGATTGCCTCACTTTACTAAATAGTGTTATTTTATAGTTTATAGTAATATAGTTTTGAAAAAAAGTGTTTATAACGTTATGATTAAAGTTATGATTGTAAAAATTAAATTTGAGATAGGAAGATCTGAATGAGTGAAAGTAAAGAATTAGTTAGGGGTACCTTTTTAATCACCCTTAGTATATTGATTACTAAAGTCTTGGGTGTTTTATATATTATTCCTTTTTATTCCATAATTGGTGGAGAAGAAAAATTGGCGCCTTTTAACTATGCATATACGCCGTATAATATTGCCATTGCAGTTGCAACTGCTGGGGTGCCATTAGCGGCGTCTAAATATGTGTCTAAATATAATGCTTTAGGGGCGTATAAAGTCAGTGAAAAATTATATAAATCTAGCTTTATAGTTATGACTATAACAGGATTTATTGGATTTTTCATTTTATATTTATTAGCACCGAGCATTGCCACAATTACTTTAGCCCATGAATCTGGTGCTAAGGGTGGCTGGTCCGTCGCTGACATCACATGGATTATTAGAATTATCAGTATGGTAGTCATATTTATCCCATTACTGGCTACATGGCGTGGTGTGTTCCAAGGTTATAAATCAATGGGTCCAACTGCTGTATCAGAAGTTATTGAACAAATCGCACGTATTTTATTTATTTTAGTAGGAAGTTATCTAGTTCTGAATGTTTTTGGTGGAAGTGTGTTACAGGCCAATGGTATAGCAACATTTGCTGCTGCAGTAGGTGCGATTGCAGGGATATTCACCTTATGGTATTACTGGAGAAAGAGAAAGCCTAATATTGAAAAAATGGTGGCAACGGATACTTCTGATATTTCTGTATCTTATGGAAAAATGTATAAAGAAATTATTTCTTATAGTATTCCATTTGTAATTGTTAGTTTAAATTTTCCACTGTTTAATTTAGTAGATCAGTTTACACATAATGGTGCCTTAGATTTGGCTGGAGTACCAAGTCGTTTACATGACTATTTCTTTACTATTTTAAACATGACTACAAATAAAATAGTAATGATTCCAACGTCATTATCTGCTGGTTTTGCAGTGAGTTTAATTCCATTTATTACTAAGACGTATGAATCTGGTGAATTAAAAGAAATGCACAGACAGATTCGAACATCATTAGGGGTGTTAATGTATATTACAGTCCCTGCAAGTCTGGGAATTATGGCTTTAGCGCTACCATTGTATACTGTCTTTTATAGTTATAATGTCGATGGAAGTCAATTGTTATTTTATTATGCACCTGTTGCTATTTTAATTGGATTGTTAAGTGTAACAGCTTCTATGCTGCAAGGTATTGATAAACAAAAGTTGACAGTCTTTGTAATTTTAGCGGCAGTAGTATTAAAAGTAATACTAAATACGCCATTGATTATGGCATTCCATACTGCTGGAGCAATTTTAAGTACGGCGATAGCGTTACTATTTGCTGTTATCTGTAATTTTTATATACTTAAAAAATATGCGAGTTTTGACTTCTCAGAAACGTGGTTACATTTTGGTAAAATTTTCTTATATGGCTTGTTAATGATGGTCGTAGTTGAATTATCATCGTTTTTATTACAAATGGTTATTTCTCCGCAAACTAAATTTGGTGCTTTAGCAATTTTAATTATCAGTGTCATAGTAGGTATGATTGTTTACGGTGGTATTACGATGAAGACGAAACTTGCTGACCAATTTTTAGGAGATATTCCAAATAAACTCAGACGTAAATTAGGGATTATAAAATGAGATTAGATAAATTTTTAGCTAATATGGGTGTAGGAACACGTACAGAAGTTAAACAATTATTGAAAAAAGGTATTATTACAGTTAATAATAAAATAGAAAAATCTCCTAAAAAACAAATAAATCCAGAAACTGATGAAGTACAGAAAAACAATGAAACAATTCACTATATTGATAAAGTCTATCTAATGTTAAATAAGCCTAAAGGTTACGTATCTGCAACAGAGGATGAGCAACAGCAAACAGTTGTGGACTTAGTTGAACCGTACCGTTTTTTAGATGTGTTTCCAGTTGGTCGCTTAGATAAAGATACTTCGGGTTTGTTATTAATTACGAATGATGGCACTTTTAACCATGAACTAATGAGCCCAACGAAACACGTATCTAAAACCTATGAGGTGATTTCCCAAAAAAATATTACAAATAATGATATAAAATCGTTTAAAATGGGTATTGAATTGAATGAGGGTTTGGCAAAGCCTGCGACTTTAGTAAAAAGTGATGAAGCATTTAAATCATTTGTCACAATTTATGAAGGAAGATATCATCAAGTTAAACGCATGTTTCATGCTATAGATAATGAAGTTTTAGAATTGAAACGCATTAGCATTGGTGAATTAAAACTGGATGAATCTTTAGCGCCAGGTGAGTATCGCCATTTAACTCAAATAGATTTTAAACAATTAGGATTAAAATAATAAAGAGGTGTTATTATGTCAAAATTATTAAAAGCAATTTTAGGTGTTGGAGGCGCAGCTGCTGCAGTTGTTCTTTCTAAAAAAGAGAATAGAGATAAATTAAAGGATGAATATAGTAAATATAAATCAAATCCTGAATCTTATAAGCAAAATGCAAAAGACATCGCTAGTCAGATCAGCTCAAAAGCAAATGAAACTTATAATGAAGTAAAACAAGACCCTAAAGGTTATGCTTCAAAAGTAAAACAAGATCCTAAAGGTTTTATTAACGAACAAAAAGAACGTTTTAAGGGTGAGTCTGAAGAAGAAGAACATGTTGAGGAAGCAAGATTTACAGATGAAGGTGCTGCTGACCCTTCAAATAATCTCCGCGTCGTTACTGAAGACGAGCTCAAAAACAATAAAAATAAATAAGCAATTATACATTTGATTTTTTACCTAGTTCATTGTTTTGAACTAGGTTTTTTTATATATTAATACAGAAATTGAAAGTTAGGTATATGAAAGGTTTTAAACTGTTTTTCATTTAATTATACAGTGAATTTTTTAAAATAATAATCACATCTCGCTGTAGTTTCTGTACTACTTCATGTAAAATATTAAATATATAAGTATTAAAAAGGAAGTTGATGCTAAATGTGGAAAGAAAAAGTGAAAGAATACGAAACAGATATTATAAATGATTTAAAAGGCTTATTATCTATTGAAAGTGTGAGAGATGATAATGAAATTTCTTCAGATAATCCAGTCGGACCTGGACCACGTAAAGCATTAGATTATATGTACGAAATTGCTGAACGTGATGGATTTGATACTCACGATGTTGAACATATTGCAGGGCGTATTGAAGCTGGTGAAGGCGAAGATGTTATGGGGATTTTATGTCATGTTGATGTAGTGCCAGCTGGTGATGGTTGGGATACTAATCCTTTTGATCCGGTTGTAACTGAAGATAAGATTATTGCAAGGGGCACACTAGATGACAAAGGGCCAACAATTGCCGCATATTATGCCGTGAAAATATTGAACGATATGAAAGTTAATTGGAAAAAGCGTATACATATCATTATAGGTACTGATGAAGAGTCAGATTGGAAATGTACAGAGCGTTATTTTAAAACTGAAGAAATGCCAACTTTAGGGTTTGCACCTGATGCTGAATTCCCAGCAATACACGGTGAAAAGGGTATTAGTACTTTTGATGTGGTTCAAAATGAAAAAGCTGAAGATAAAGATGAACCAGAATACGAACTTATTTCTTTTACATCAGGTCAACGTTATAACATGGTACCTGACGAAGCAATTGGTAAACTTGCGGTTAAAGAAAATATGACTGACGTCATTCAAAAATTCGAACAATTTTTATCTGAGCATAATTTAAATGGTGAAAGTATCGTTGATAGTGGCGTATTAGTACTTAAAGCATACGGTAAAGCTGTACATGGTATGGATCCATCTATTGGTGTGAATGCTGGATTGTACTTATTACATTTCTTAGCCCAATTAGGTTTAGACAAAACTGCTGAAAATTTCACTCAATTTAGTGAACAGTATTTATTCAACTCTCATTTCGGTGAAAAAATGGGAATGAAATTCCACACAGATGTTATGGGAGATGTAACTACAAATATAGGTATCATTTCATATGATAATCAAAATGGTGGTCAATTCGGTATTAATTTAAGATATCCGCAAGGTTTTGAATTTGAAGAAGCCATGACTCGTTTTAAAGGTGAGATTCAGGAACTTGGTTTTTCTATAGCATTAGGTAAAAATCAAACACCTCACTATGTGGATAAAAATGATCCTTTCGTACAAACTTTAGTGAAAACATATCGTAATCAAACAGGTGACCAAACTGAACCATACACAATTGGTGGTGGAACTTACGCTCGAAATTTAGATAAAGGTGTCGCATTTGGTGCTATGTTTAATGATTCAGAAGATTTAATGCATCAAAAAAATGAGTATATTACGAAAAAACAATTATTCAATGCAACTAGTATTTATTTAGAAGCTTTATATGCTCTATGTGTGGAGGAATGATGATGACAAAAGTACTTATTAATGAACATTTAGTAGACGAAAAAGACGCAAGCGTACCATACAATGATCGTGGTTATGTATTTGGTGACGGTATATATGAATATATTAGAACATACAACAATAATATTTTTACTGCCAAACCACATTTTGAAAGACTTTTGAGAAGTGCTAAAGAAATAGGTTTAGAATTGAAATATAATGTAGAAGAGCTTACAGAATTAATCCAAGAATTATTAGCAGCGAATGGTGTCGTTAATGGTGGCGTATATATACAAGTTACACGTGGAGCAGCCCCTCGTGACCATGCATTTCCTACGCCATCAGTAGAAGCAAATGTGATGGCATTTACTAAAACTTACGATCGTCCATATAAATTATTAGAAGAAGGTATTAATGCGATTACAACTGAAGATATTCGTTGGTTAAGATGTGATATTAAAAGCTTGAATTTACTTGGCAATGTGTTGGCTAAAGAGCGTGCAGTTAAATATAACGCTCAAGAGGCTATTCAACATAGAGGTGATATTGTTACTGAAGGATCATCAAGCAATGTTTATGCTATTAAAGCTGGAGAAATCTATACACATCCAGTAAATAATTATATATTGAATGGTATTACACGTATGGTCATAAAAGATATTGCTCAAGAAAAAGGTATACCGTTTAATGAAGGTACATTTACTGTAGATTTTTTAAGAAATGCAGATGAAATTATTGTGTCTAGTACATCTATTGAAGTAATGCCAGTCGTAAAATTAGATGGTGAAAAAGTAGGAGACGGAGAAGTTGGACCAATAACGAAATCGTTACAAGAAGGATTTAATAGATACATTGACACAGATAGTTAATATTTTCCATAAAAGGAAATAAAATGTAACTTTTACCAAAGCTAAATTATGTTATAATGCTAACTGAGCCGATTTAAAAATTATAGAAAAATACTGTAGTAAAATGTGACTTTTTGTTTCTCATTATTGGTTGAAATAAATCCTTAAACATTATAAAATCTTCTATGAGACTTGAAATTGAGACATGAAATTTCATTTAAAAAAACTAAAGGAATTTTTCGAAAAAAATACTGTTACGAGAGGATATATGATATGATGTTAAAGTTATTATCAATCTCGATACAGTATTTCATATTTAAATATAAAAACTTGATTCTATGGGACAAAATGGTCGTTATCATATAATGACAGTAATATAGAGTTTTAAGTTTAAAAGTGTGTGTATTAGAAAATGATTATATTTGGCTCTCGAAATCTGTTTTCTGGAGCCATTTTCTAATTGAAAGTGAGGTGAACGTGTTGGAGCAGTTTTATCAATTAGGGTGGACACTTGATTCAGCAGGTGGTGCATCTGGAGAAGCATATATGGCTGAACAAGATGGGCAGAAATTGTTTTTAAAACGAAATTCAAACCCATTTATTGCAGCCTTGTCTGCTGAAGGTATTGTACCTAAGCTCGTATGGACGAAACGAATAGAGACTGGGGAAGTCGTGACGGCGCAGCATTGGAAAAATGGCAGAGAGTTAACTTTTGATGAGATGTATGAACAACGAGTAGCTAATTTATTGAAAAAAATACATAGTTCAAAAACACTTTTGAATATGTTGAAGCGTATGGAAATGTATCCTATTACGCCTGATATTTTGTTGAATAAAATAAACGCCTCATTATCTAGAGAAGTGTTAACACACCATGTGGTGCGAAAGGCATTAACTTATTTAGAAGATCATATGCCAAGTCTTGACCCTAGATTTTTTACAGTTGTCCATGGAGATGTCAATCATAATAATTGGTTGTTGTCTGACCACGATGAACTATTTTTAGTGGATTGGGAAGGTGCAATGATTGCAGATCCAGCAATTGATTTAGGCATGCTGCTATACAATTACGTTCCTGAAAATAAATGGCCTCAGTGGTTAAATGATTACGGTACGAAAGATTCTATAGACTTGCAAAAAAGAATGAAATGGTATACTGCTGTACAATCTATTGGTATGGTTCAGTGGTATGAAGAACAAAAACGCTATAAAGATATGAATATGTGGCTGAAGTTCTTAAACCAAGTAATGAATAACAATGCATTTATATAAGGAGTTATCAAGAAAATGAGAATGCGTTACAAGCCATGGGCAGAAGATTATTTAAAATCGCATCCTGATATTGTAGACACAGATGGCAGCCATTCAGGACATATAAGTGAGTGGTTTGACAAAGAACAACCAATTTATATTGAAATTGGTTCCGGCATGGGACAATTTATAACAACACTTGCTGCACAAAGACCTGAAATTAATTTTATATCTATGGAACGTGAAAAAAATGTAATGGTCAAAGTGTTAGATAAAGTGAGAGAGCAAAATCTAACGAATATTAAATTGATATGTAACGATGCGATAGAACTAAATGAATACTTTAAAGATGGTGAAATTTCACGTATTTATTTAAATTTTTCTGATCCTTGGCCGAAAAGAAGACATACTAAGCGTAGATTGACGTATCACACGTTTTTATCTTTGTATAAACAAGTGTTAAAAACAGATGGTGAGATTCATTTTAAAACAGATAATAGAGGATTATTTGCCTATAGCTTAGAAAGTATGTCCCAATTTGGTATGTATTTTACAAAAATAAATTTGAACTTGCATCAAGAAGAAAAAGAAAATAATATTGAAACAGAATATGAGCGCAAGTTTTCAGACAGAGGTTCAAGAATTTATAGAATGGAAGCAAAATTCCATAATAATTAAATATTTGTAATGACGCAGCCCAAAATCTCACGTTCAAAACAAAGGACTAATCCGCAAAAATGACGGATTAGTCCTTTTTATTATAACTGTGCTACGATTTTGCTCGTACATGCTTGCCTGGGGATATGACTCGAGCCTGTAGTCTCTCGTTCATATCATTTCCCTAGGCGTCAGCACGATGCAAAATCACTTTAAGTGAAATGGTCTTGTAAGAAATGAAAAGTTCATTTACATTTGTAGATATATTAATAAATTAAAAAGTCTTATTTTATAAAATTTATAATATGATTTATCTCTACATTTCTAATTATGCTAAAGCATATCAAGTCACATGATATGTTAGTTCTATATATAAGCGTGCTACGATTTTGCTCGTACATGCTTGCCTGGGGATATGACTCGAGCTTGTAGTCTCTCGTTCATATCATTTCACTAGGCGTCAGTACATAACAAAATCACCATGAAATTTTGTTGTAGCAGAAGACTAACAAATTTCGTTATTTTACGTGTACTGTGTATTATATTACTATATTAATTAATTAGTAATTAAATCAAGAAATGGGGACTGATTATGAAATTAGGAAATTTCAAGATACATTACTTGAACGGTGGCATTACAAATATTGATGGTGGAGCGATGTTTGGTGTGGTTCCGAAAGTTTTATGGGCTAAAAAATATGAGCAAAGTGAGGAAAATCGGATTCCATTACCTACACATCCAATTTTAATACAAACGGAAGAATTTAACTTTATTATTGATACTGGTATTGGTAATCATAAGCTTACCGAAAAAGAGCGTAAAATATTTGGTGTGCATTATGAAAGTAATATAGAAGAAGATTTAAAATTATTTAATTTGACAACGAATGATATTGATTATGTTTTAATGTCACATTTACACTTTGACCATGCGTCAGGATTAACTGATAGTGAAGGGCGTGCAGTTTTTAAAAATGCGATTCATGTTATTCAACAAGATGAATGGCATGAGTTTGTTAGCCCAAATATACGAAGTAAATCAACTTATTGGCAGAAAAATAATGGTGATTTCACCGATAAATTATTGCTGTTTGAAAAAGAAATTGAAATCGTCAAAGGGATTAATATGTATCATACTGGTGGCCATAGTTACGGTCATTCTATTATTACAGTAGAAAATGCAGGAGAAAAAGCAGTACATATGGGAGATATTTTTCCTACAGTCGCACATAAAAATCCACTGTGGGTAACTGCTTACGATGATTATCCAATGCAGTCTATAAGAGAAAAAGAACGCATGATACCTAGATTCATTTTAGAAAATTACTGGTTTTTATATTATCATGATGTAAATTACTTTGCTGTAAAATTTAATCAAAAGGAACCATCTGAAATCGAGCATTACATTACAAGAGAATAAAATAAAAGGTTAAAGTTTTGAACATTTGAAATAGCACTATATCTTAACTAAAAATACAATCAATGTCTTCATAGTTTGAGCAGTAATATAGTTTATTTCTTTCATTGTAATCATCTCAGTGTAGTCGACAAATATTTTCTACATGATACAAGTGTGTTCATAACTTTAACCGTTTATCATTTACATTCAATGATGTTTATCACTTCACCAGTTTTAGCGTCGGCATAAAAATCATAATAAGTGCGTTTGCCGTTATGAAGGGTAGTGATACCACCTTGAAAGACTTCTAATTGATCGCCAGCATTTTGATACATTATCGTTTCATTTAGTATGTAAGAACCTACAACATTCATAAAATAAGTTTTTACATCTGTAATAATAGCTTCTGGATTACGATTTTGTAGTTGCTTTTGACGCGTATAAAAATAAATTGATCCAACAATAGTTGTTATTGAAATTAAGCCGATGAAGAACCAACTTTTTTTATTCAACATATTACAATCTACCCCCAATAAATTCATATATATAGTTTACCATAATGAAGATGATATAATAAATATTAAGGAGTGAATGACATTGAGTATAGACAAAAGTAAAACATTATCAAGAATGAAAATATTAACAGAATTACATGGAGCGCCAGGATTTGAAGATGATGTTAAATCATATTTGAAATCTGAAATGTCACCGTATGTAGATGACTTTGTATACAATCGAATGGGCGGCTTTTATGGAGTTAAGAGAGCTAAATCTAAAAATTCAAAGAAAATAATGGTTGCTGCTCATATGGACGAAGTGGGCTTTTTAATAACGCACATCACAGATAATGGGCTCTTACAATTCACGAATTTAGGTGGAGTAGCGACTGATATATGGCAAGGTCAAAGACTAAAAGTTAAAACAAGAAACAATGAAGAAATCATAGGAGTTGTAGCGAATATACCGAAACATTTTAGGACAGGTAACGAAGGTGCACCAAAAATTGAGGACCTATTATTAGATATTGGTTGTGAAAGTGAACAAGATGTTATCAATCGAGGCATTCAAATTGGTGATACTATTGTTCCAGACACACCGTTCACACAGTTATCAGAGCATAGGTTTGCTAGTAAAGCGTGGGACAATCGTTATGGTTGTTTATTAGGTATAGAATTATTAGAATTATTAAAAGACGTAGAGCTAGATTTTGATTTATATGTTGGTGCAAATGTTCAGGAAGAGGTAGGGTTAAGAGGTGCAAAAGCCTCTGCTGAATTAATCGATCCGGATGTAGCTTTTGTAGTAGATTGTTCGCCAGCAAATGATATGAATGGAAAGCAAAATCTTTCCGGTGAATTGGGTCAAGGGACATTGATTCGTATAAAAGATGGTACGATGATACTAAAGCCAACGTTTAGAGATTTTCTATTAGATTTAGCAAACAAATTTCAAATTCCATATCAATATTATATGTCTCCAGGCGGTACAGATGGAGGAGAAATTCACAAAGCAAACATTGGTATTCCAACTGCAGTTATTGGTGTTTGTGCACGCTATATTCACAGTACAAATGCAGTATTTGATTTTCGTGATTATGACGCTGCAAGAAACTTAATATTACAATCAGTTAAAAATTTAGATGACGAAATAATAAATACTTTACAGTATAAATAATGTTTTGGAGTGATTAGATGGAACAATTAGAAAATGAACAACAATTTTTAGAATTTAAAAGAGGGGACACTGTATTTTTATTTACTGCTGATTGGTGTCCAGATTGTAAAGTGATTGAACCAGACTTACCACAACTTGAAGCGAAGTATACAAATTATAAATTTGTATCAGTGGATAGAGATAAATTTATAGATATTTGCATTGAACATGGTATTATGGGCATTCCTAGCTTTTTAGTATTTAGTAATGGACAACAAATTGGAAGTTATATTGGAAAAGAACGTAAATCCATTGAACAGATAGATAATTTTTTAGCTTCTTTATAAACATAAAGTGAATGAATCTTATTAAGTGCACGATAAAAATATACCCTTAGAACTTACTTTTTTTCTGTTCCTAAGGGTATATTTATTGTAAACTGTATAAAGACACGTAAATAGGAGTGTTAACGATGAATGTCTTTCAAATGAGAGATAAATTAAAAGATAGATTAAAACATTTAGATGTCAAATTTAGTTTTAATCGTGATGAAGAAACGCTGCGCGTATCTAGAAATGATAATGGCAAAGGTGTCACTGTCAAACTTTCAACAATTGTAGCGAAATATAAAGAACAAAAAGAAAATATTGTAGATGAAATTGTATATTATGTCGAAGAAGCGATTGAACAAATGAAAGGGGAGGCGTTATCAGAAACAGAGAATATTGAGATAATGCCTGTATTAAGATCGCCTAGTTTTGATAAAAAAGACAAAGAAGGTAATTCATTTGTTATAGATAAACATACTGCAGAAACTAATATTTATTATGCAGTAGATTTAGGAAAATCTTATCGCTTGATAGATGAGCAAATGTTAGAAAAATTAAATCTTACTAAACAACAAGTGAAAGAAATGGCTTTATTTAATGTTCGAAAACTTGAAAACAAATATAAAACCGATGAAGTTAAGGGTAATATCTTCTATTTTGTAAATTCAAATGATGGTTACGATGCCAGTAGAATTTTAAATTCTACCTTTTTAAATGAAATACAAGCGCAATGTGAAGGTGAGATGTTGGTGGCAGTACCGCATCAAGACGTGTTGATTATTGCTGATATTAGAAATAAAACAGGTTACGATGTTATGGCACACTTAACGATGGAATTCTTCACGAAAGGATTAGTTCCAATTACGTCACTTTCATTAGCTTATGATAATGGACATTTTGAGCCAATATTTATTTTGGGCAAAAATAATAAACAAAAAAGAAACCCAAATGTCATCCAAAGATTAGAAGCAACTCGAAAACAATATGAAAATAAAGATAAGGAATAAGGAGTTAAAAAAATGAATTTATTTTACAATAAAGAAGCTGTAGGAGATGTAGCTTTTTTACAAATTGAGCCCGCAACAGGCGAATTTACGTATGAGACAAAGAATGATGTAGTAGCAATTCGTCAAGATAACAAGATTGTAGGTTTTAATATATTCAATGCATCAAAAGTGTCAGATATTGATGGAAATGGACATATAAAGTTGGATGAGAAGTTAATTCAGGACTTACAACAAGCAATTAAAAATGCTGGCTTCACGTTTGAACTAAATGCAGATTTATCACCAAAATTTGTTGTTGGTTATGTTGAAACTAAAGAAAAACACCCAGATGCTGATAAATTAAGTGTATTGAATGTAGATGTAGCAACAGAAAAGCTACAAATTGTTTGTGGTGCGCCGAATGTTGAAGCAGGGCAAAAGGTCGTTGTTGCAAAAGTAGGTGCAGTAATGCCTAGTGGAATGGTTATTAAAGATGCAGCCTTACGCGGTGTAGATTCAAGTGGAATGATTTGTTCTATGAAAGAATTAAATTTACCAAATGCACCACAGGAAAAAGGTATTATGGTATTGTCTGATGAATACAAAGTTGGACAGGCATTTTTTGAAGAATAGAAGGGGGTAATGTCCGAATGAGCTGGTTCGACAAATTATTTGGAGAAGAAAATGATCCTAATAAAGACTATCTAAATAAAAGAAACCAACGACGTCAAAAGAGTCAAGAACATCAAGACACATTACTTCCTCAAAATAACGATGTTTATGAGAGACCTAAAGGGAAATTTAGATTTCCAATGCGTGTTTTAGAAGAAAATAGTGAAACTGAGGACGCTATTAATGGAAAATCAGAAAATGAATTTAAAAATTCTGACCATAAATCAACTAGTCACCATACTGAGAATCACAGTCATAGAAGAAGAAGACAAATGGCTAATGAAAATGCTACAGATAAATTTACTCAATCATCTAAAGAATCATATGCAACATCTCGTAGTAAAACAAATGCGTCATTAGATAATGAAGTTCAAAAAGAAAAGAGACAACACAAAGGCAAAAGAACAAGAATTCAAACAGACGTTTTAGGTGGTACTGGACGTGAAAATGGTCATAGTACAAAAAGACATGAGCCCATTACCCCTCAATATCATAAAAGTGAATTTAAAGCTAGCGAGGTTCCGTCAGCTATTTTTGGCACTAAAAAACCACACCCTTTAGAAAATGGTGTGATAAAACCTAATCATCGTTTTAAAGATGATAATGAAAATAAAGTGCAAGAAGAACGCAAATCAAATTCTAATAATGACCATAATGACACTGCTGAAACAACGTTTGCTCAACCTTCTCAAGTTGATAGCGAACAACCATCAGCTGAAAAGAGCAATGAACAACTACAAGATAAGTCGATACAACAAGAAAATGTATCACAAGCTACTACTACTCCAAAAAAGAATAATACCATCAATATAGAAAATATCTATGCTTCTCAAATTGTTGAAGAAATTCGTCGCGAACGTGAACGTAAAGTGCTTCAAAAACGTCAATTTAAAAAAGCATTGCAACAGAAGCGTCAAGAAAATCAACAAAATGATGAAGATACAATTCAAAAAGCAATTGATGAAATGTATGCACAGCAAGCAAAACAATATATTGGAGAAAGTTCATTAGATGGTGCACAAAATAAAATTAGTGATACAGACTATTCAACAAAATCGTCTGGTGAAGATGCAACGGATGAACATGATACAACTGACCAAATTGATACGTCACAATACAATTATCAAGAAATTAATTTAGACAATATAAGTAATGTACATAACATTAATGACTCTGACGATGTTTCAAATACAAATGAAAATCAAACAGAAAATGTAGAAACAGCATCAAATCTTACAGAATCATCAACGAATCATGCTAACGATGAAACAAATCTTTCTCAAGATATTGATTATGCAGATATAGACAATCATTTGCACCATCATGACGAAAATTCAAATGGAACTATTGATAATACTGGTATTTCGGAAGCTACCTATAGAGAAATTTCAGATAATCAAAAAGATACGACACAAAATACAGTTGATTTGACTCAACAAACTAATAACAATGAACGAAAAACGTCACAATGTGAAAATGATGATGTATTAGATAATACATCATTGCATACCAATCATCATTTTGAAAAAGAAGATGAGCAATATGTAGATGAGTCTAATGA
The DNA here is from genome assembly GCF_017892075.1 of Staphylococcus sp. GDY8P119P. Taxonomy (NCBI): domain Bacteria; kingdom Bacillati; phylum Bacillota; class Bacilli; order Caryophanales; family Staphylococcaceae; genus Staphylococcus; species Staphylococcus sp. GDY8P119P. The sequence continues at coordinate 102,756 of NZ_JAESKJ010000011.1, read as the reverse complement.
TATTAACCAGAATGAATCACGGAATGAAGAAGATTTATCAACTTCAACTGAAGCGGATGAAAATGGTGAAGAAACAGTTGCTAATGACGTACAAATGTCAGAGAATAACGAAAATGAAGCACAACAAGATCATGTTAAAACAAACGCTAAAGCGAATAGCGATGAACAAAACAAACAACAACATAAAAATACAATCAACTCGAAAGGAAGCAAACCAAAACCTTTCAATGTAGTAATGACACCATCTGACAAAAAAAGAATGCTTGATGCCAAGAAAAATCTTAACGACACACATGCTTTTGTGAACTCAAATGATACTGAATTACAACAATCAGATGAAAAAATAGATAAAACGGCACAAAGTGAAAAAGATGAATCAACTGCTGCATTTAATCAACAAATGCAAACTGAAACTAACCTGGAAGAACATAATTCTAATGCTAATGAGTCAAAAGATACGTTTATAAATACGGAATCTGAAACGTTGACTGAGGATGAAGAAGTAGCATCCAGCATAGATGACAAAAATGAAGTTATAAGTCACAGGTATAATGGACAACCACAAAATGCAGAAACCAATCATGTGGATAAACATTCTGTAGATGCTACCGTTTCTCATAAATCAAATTCTGTGAATCAGCAGAACCAAAGCATGCAAGCATCCCAAGAAAGCAAAACAACTATACGAAAAGGTCCAAATATTAAACTTCCGAGTATTGATTTACTGGATGAACCTAAGGTCCATGAAGTAGATAATCAGTGGATTGAAGAAAAGAAACAAGAATTAAATGAAGCATTTTACTATTTCAATGTACCTGCGGAAGTTCAAACTGTTACAGAAGGGCCAAGTGTGACTCGTTTTGAATTATCTGTAGAAAAAGGTGTAAAAGTATCAAGAATCACTAACTTACAAGATGATATTAAAATGGCGTTAGCAGCAAAAGACATACGTATTGAAGCGCCTATTCCAGGTACAAGTTTAGTAGGTATTGAGGTGCCAAATCAGTCTTCAACACCTGTTAATTTACGTTCTATCATAGAAGATAATACTTTTAAAAATGCTGAATCTAAATTAACAGTTGCTATGGGACTTAGAATTAATAATGAGCCGTTAGTTATGGATATAGCAAAAACGCCTCATGCATTAATTGCTGGTGCTACAGGTTCAGGTAAATCAGTATCTATTAACAGCATTTTAATGTCATTATTGTATAAAAATCATCCTGAGGAGCTAAGATTATTACTTATCGATCCTAAGATGGTTGAGTTGGCACCATATAATGGTTTGCCACATTTGGTATCTCCTGTTATTACAGATGTTAAAGCTGCTACACAAAGTTTAAAATGGGCAGTGGAAGAAATGGAACGTCGTTATAAAGTATTTGCTAAATATCATGTTAGAAATATTACTGCATTTAATAAAAAGGCAAATTATGAAGATAGAATGCCAAAAATTGTTATAGTAATAGATGAATTAGCTGATTTAATGATGATGGCGCCACAAGAGGTTGAACAATCAATTGCACGAATTGCACAAAAAGCACGCGCATGTGGAATTCATATGTTAGTTGCAACACAAAGACCATCTGTAAATGTAATTACAGGGCTAATCAAAGCGAACATACCGACACGTATTGCTTTTATGGTATCTTCAAGCGTAGATTCACGTACAATTTTAGATAGTGGTGGAGCAGAACGCTTATTAGGTTATGGAGATATGCTCTACCTAGGAAGTGGAATGAACAAACCAATACGTGTACAAGGAACTTTCGTTTCTGATGAAGAAATTGATGATGTCGTTGATTTTATAAAACAGCAACGTGAACCTGATTATCTTTTTGAAGAAAAAGAATTGTTGAAAAAAGTAGAAAGTCATCCGCAAGATGATTTATTCGACGATGTATGTCGATTTATGGTACAAGAAGGACATATTTCTACTTCACTGATACAAAGACATTTCCAAATCGGTTATAATCGAGCTGCTAGAATTGTAGACCAATTAGAACAGTTAGGTTATATTTCGGAAGCAAATGGTTCTAAACCCAGAGATGTGTATATCACTGAATCTGATTTAAATGATAATTAATATAGAGATAAAGGAGTGTTACAATGACACATTACCATTTTGTCGGCATTAAAGGTGCCGGAATGAGTTCATTAGCACAAATCATGCATGATCTTGGAAATGAAGTACAAGGGTCAGATATTAAGAATTATGTTTTTACAGAAGTCGCATTAAAAAATAAAGGTATAAAAATTCTCCCTTTTGATGCAGATAATATTAAGGAAGATATGGTCATTGTTCAAGGTAATGCATTTCCTGATACGCATGAAGAAGTTGTACGCGCGCATGATTTAAATTTAGAAGTGATTCGTTATCACGATTTCTTAGGTCATGTTATTAACCAATATACTTCAGTTGCTGTAACAGGTGCGCATGGTAAAACATCAACAACTGGTTTACTATCACATGTTATGAATGGAGATAAAAAAACATCCTTTTTAATTGGTGACGGTACTGGATTAGGTATTCCAGCTAGTGATTACTTTGCTTTTGAAGCATGCGAATACCGTAGACATTTTTTAAGTTATCATCCGGATTATACAATTATGACAAATATTGATTTTGATCATCCAGATTATTTTAAAGATGTGCATGATGTTTTTAATGCCTTTCAAGAAATGGCGCAAAATGTAAAAAAAGCAATTATCGCATGGGGAGATGATCCATATCTTCGTGATTTAAAAGCAGATGTACCTATTTATTATTATGGATTTTCTGAAAATGACGATATTTATGCGGATAATATTCAAATTAGTGAGAAGGGTACACAATTTGATGTTTATATTAATAATAATTTTTATGATACCTTCTTATCTCCACAATTTGGAGACCATAATATCTTAAATGGACTTGCTGTAATAGCAATCAGTTATTTAGAAGGATTGAACGTTGATAATATTAAAGAAGCGTTAGAAACATTTGGTGGTGTAAAACGTAGATTTAATGAAACTAAGGCAGGTAAACAAGTATTAGTAGATGATTATGCTCACCATCCAAGAGAAATTAGTGCTACAATTGAGACAGCACGAAAAAAATATCCTAATAAAGAAGTTATAGCTGTTTTCCAACCACATACTTTCAGTAGAACACAAGCTTTTTTAGAAGAATTTGCTGAATGTTTAAGTCTTGCGGATAAAACATTTTTATGCGAAATTTTCGGCTCAATAAGAGAAAACAATGGCGAACTAACTATTCAAGACTTGGTTGAAAGGGTAGATGGTTCTACACTTATTGATGAGCAAAGTGTAAATACTTTAGAACAATATGAAGATGCGGTTATCTTATTTATGGGTGCAGGCGATATACAAAAAATCCAGCGCGCATATATGGAAAATATCGGTGTAACTACCTCATTTTAATATGTTTATGTTAAAATGATGTGGGTATTTATATTAAATAACAACATATGTTTTTTTAGGAGGCGTTTTTAATGGAATGGATTTTACCTATAGCTGGAATAATTGCAGCGATTGCTTTTTTAGTGTTATGTATAGGAATCGTTGTTGTATTACTTTCAGTTAAGAAAAATTTAGATCACGTTGCTAAAACACTTGATGGAGTTGAAGGACAAATTCAAGGGATTACACGTGAGTCTACTGACTTACTTCATAAAGCGAATCGCTTAACTGAAGATATTCAAGATAAATCAGAACGTTTAAACTCTGTCGTTGATGCTGTTAAAGGTATCGGTGATTCAGTTCAAACATTAAATGGTTCTGTTGATCGAGTAACAAACTCAATCACGCACAATATTTCTCAAAATGAAGATAAAATTTCTCAAGTTGTACAATGGTCAAATGTTGCAATGGAAGTTGCTGACAAATGGCAAAACAGAAGAAATCGTAGAGAAAGTGCAAATTATAAAACAAGTAGCGTAGCAAATGATGCAAATCACAGCTATACTACACGTGTTGACCATTAATCATTTATATACTTAAAAAACAAATGCACTTAAATGAGGTATAAACTTATTTAAGTGCATTTGTTATAGGAGGCATTCAAATATGAAGTACTATAATCGAGATGATTACGAAAGAAATTTAGAAAGTTATGAAGTACCAGAATATTTTACATCCGGTGCTAGAAATGTGTTTGTTTATGGATTTATAGTAGGTGCTGTGATAGGTTCGGCTGTAGGATTAGTGTCTATTAGTAAATCACGTCAAAGTGAGAAATCCGTTCCTAAAAGTAATAAAACATTCAAATCAAATGTAGTTAAAGAAGCTGAAAATGACAAACTAGAAGCAGAACGTCAAGTTGCGCATATTAAAGAAAAAGCAATTACAAACAATGAATTAGGTGCGCAAAAAGTTGCAATTCAACAAGAGACGGCTACTCACAACTTATCTGATACGTCACCACAAGCACAAGATACATTAACTGAACAACAATCGGATGAAACATCAGAAGGCTTGAATAATATTGATGAACAAGCACAACCAACTGATAGTGAAAAGAATGCTCAAAAAAATGCAATCAAGAAAGAGTCAGAAACACATCATTTAGCTGATTCTACAGTTGCTTCAACGTCTAACGAATCACAAAAAAATGATACAGTATCGGCTACGAAATTAGCCAATGCTGCTGAAGAAAAAAATAAAGCTTTAACAAATGACCCGACAATTAAGAAAAATACAACTGAACTTGTAACTGAAGAAAGTGTAAAATCTAATTCTAAAAAAGAAGTACCTAATTTAGTTACAAAAAATGACAAGACTGAAGCTAAAGATAGCATAAATTCAGCAACAATTGCAGGTGGTATTACTGCTTCGGGATTAGCATTAGCAGCGAGTCAAAAACGTGATGCAATGTCTAAAGACTCAAAAGTAGCTGAAAAAACCGTTAATTTATTAAAACCTGAATCTTTAACAGCCAAAGGTAATCAAGAAGTACCTAATTTAGTTACAAAGAAATTAGATAATGCAGTTGAAAATAATAATAAAGTAGAAAATTCTGCTGATAAACATGATCAATCTTCAACTAAAAATACACCTCAGGCTGCAGAGCAACGTGTTAAACAAACACATAAAAGTGTGTCGTTTAAAGACGGTATAATTGTACATGATAATGCTGAACAAGGTATTAGTAAGCAATCTTCTAATAATAGTACTGATGGCTCTAATTCTGACAATGAGGTGCCAACATATTCAAAAAATAGATTGCAAAGCAAAAAGACTGAAAAAGCAAAAAGTAAAATAGATAAAAGAACATTTAATGATTAAAACTGTTATGTGATTTTAGAATAAATTCTATAATCAAAAGCAGTCTCGGACATAAATTCTATACTCAAAATAAGAGGGCCAATGCATAATATGGATTGGTCCTCTTTATAGTTAAAATCTTACGTTTTTGACTGTCCATGCTTGGCTAGGATATGGTTCGAGCCTGTAGTCTCTCACTCATAAGATTCCCCTGGGTGTCAGCACATTACAAAATCAGTATAATTGATATTTTGTTATTCAAAAAATAAGGCACTTACGTATAATTTAATAAACATTACTCAACTAAATTAACGAAATGCCTAATATGTGAAATGTATATCTTTACTCAACATACACTGTCAATGGACACTTCAGTACTTATTCCTACAATTATCAGTAAACTAAAAATTAACGAATCAACTACCCGCATTAGATAACATAAGTATAGTTACTTATGTTAAGTGGGGTTTAATATCCTTGCATACGCTGTGATGAGCGTTGGTATAAATTGATTATTTATGGAATAGTGTAAAAATACGGCTAGAAAATAACAGAAAATTCAGTTATCATTAAACGTATTCACTTTAAAAGTGATTTTTTACGTTTGAGACTTGAACTTATATGCAGTTATTGTTAGAATTACGTTTAACAAATATTTTATCGCTTTAAAGCAGAATAAAATATCGCTGTAAAATTTTCATAGAGGTGACTAAAATGACAGACAAATTACAAGAATACAGAGATGAAATTGTTGGAATTAATGAACAAATACTAGACCTTTTATCTAAAAGAGGGAAGATTGCACAAAAAATAGGTGAAGAAAAGCGCAAGCAGGGTACAATGGTTTATGACCCTCAACGTGAAAAAGAAATGATTAACCAACTATTAGATAAAAACGAAGGTCCGTTTAATGATAATGTGATTAAACAACTATTTAAAGAAATATTTAAAGCCTCTACTGACTTGCAAAAATCAGAGAATGAAAAACATTTATATGTATCTAGAAAATTGAAACCAGAAGATACGATTGTTCAGTTTGATAATAAAGGTATTATCGGTGACGGTAATAAATCTTTTGTTTTTGGTCCATGCTCAGTTGAATCACAAGAACAAGTAGATACAGTTGCAGCAGATTTACAAGCCAAAGGTGAAAAGTTCATTAGAGGTGGAGCGTTTAAACCTCGTACATCACCTTATGATTTCCAAGGTTTAGGTGAAGAAGGACTAAAAATACTTAAAAATACAAAAGATAAATATGGTTTAAATGTTGTAAGTGAAATTGTAAATCCAGCAGATTTTGAAATCGCTGATCAATATTTAGACGTTTTCCAAATTGGTGCGCGTAATATGCAAAATTTTGAATTATTAAAAGAAGCAGGACGTTCTAATAAGCCAGTATTATTAAAACGTGGATTAGCCGCTACAATCGAAGAATTTATCTTTGCAGCTGAATATATTGCATCGCAAGGTAATGAAAATATAATTTTATGTGAACGTGGTATACGTACATATGAAAAAGCTACAAGAAATACATTAGATATTTCAGCAGTACCGATTTTAAAACAGGGGACACATTTACCAGTTTTAGTAGATGTTACACATAGTACTGGACGTAAAGATATCATGTTACCAACTGCAAAAGCAGGTTTAGCTGTTGGTGCTGATGGTATTATGGCAGAAGTTCACCCAGATCCTTCTGTTGCATTAAGTGATAGCGGTCAACAAATGGATTTAAATGAATTTGAAAAATTCTACAATGAATTAAAACCATTAGCTGATATGTATAACAATAAACAATTAAAATAATTTATATCATACGATGACTTTATAACCTCTATTTTGCATACTAATTATTTAGGTGCATATAGAGGTTTTTATATTTCTTTTTAATAGCAATTTATACGAATTTATACTAATATTAATTACTATTTTTGAAAATGATTGTAATAGAAATAAAAACATATACTTAAATAAGATTTAATAAATTATTATGAAATTGACATTATTATGACATTCAAATCAAAATGATTTTACATTTGCGAAAAATATGGTAAACTTTGAAAATGTTATGAAAACAGAGTATAATAATAAAGAAATCGCTTTCAAGGAGGAAGTTTATGACTGTAACAATTTATGATGTAGCTAGAGAAGCAAGGGTATCTATGGCTACTGTTTCGCGTGTCGTAAATGGTAACCAAAATGTAAAACCGGAAACACGAGACAAAGTGAACGAAGTTATTAAAAAGTTGAGTTATCGTCCCAACGCAGTAGCAAGAGGATTAGCAAGTAAACGTACGACGACTGTTGGGGTAATCATCCCAGATATTTCAAATGTGTATTATTCACAACTCGCACGTGGTTTAGAAGATATTGCTACAATGTACAAATATCACTCAATCATATCGAATTCTGATAATGACCCTGGCAAAGAGAAAGAAATTTTTAATAATTTATTAAGTAAACAAGTAGATGGTATTATCTTTTTAGGTGGAACGATATCAGAAGAAATTAAAGAATTGATTAATAAATCATCTGTACCAGTAGTCGTGTCAGGTACGAACGGTAAAGATGAAGGAATTTCATCTGTCAATATCGATTTCCAAACAGCTGCAAAAGAAATCACAGCGCACTTAATAGAAAAAGGAGCAAAACGATTTGCTTTTGTAGGCGGAGACTATTCCAAAAAGGCACAAGAAGATGTGTTAGAAGGATTAAAAGAGGTTTTATCAGAAAATCAATTAACATTAGATGAACAATTAGTTTTCAATGGCAATGAGACCTATAAAGATGGTTTACGTGCATTTGGTGCATTAAAATCTACTAAACCAGATGCTATTTTATCAATTAGTGATGAACAAGCAATTGGTTTAGTTCATGCAGCACAAGATGAAGGTGTAACTGTTCCAGATGATTTACAAATTGTTAGTTTTAATAACACACGTTTAGTTGAAATGGTTAGACCACAATTATCAAGTGTGATTCAGCCGTTGTATGACATTGGTGCAGTGGGAATGAGATTATTAACCAAATATATGAACGAAGAAGAAATTGATGAACCTAATGTGATTTTACCACATAGAATTGAATACAGAGGTACTACAAAATAAAGTTAATAAAACAGCAGAATTTGGACATAAATTTTATGTAACATGATTTCGTTGTCAGAGTTAAGTAAGAATGAACAGGATTTAAGTGTCACTTGAGCTGCAACTCGTGCAATAGCCCCACTAACTCAACGAACTGAGTAGTGGGGCTTTATCATGTCTGTATTTTTATGTAATAAAATAATGAATACCAATGTTATTTAAACCAACTTAATACTTGAGTTGCATGTTTCATATTGATTTCTGTAATTTCTTTACGTCTAGGTATTAATTGATAATCTAGTTTTTGGTCTTTCCAAGTTGTAGGTAATTCACAAGTAGCATAGGGTGTCCACTTAGCGATCCACTTTTCAGGTAATTCGCCTTGCTGTTGTTGTTCACCAATTAATGCTAAAAAAACATGCGTCCATGCCCTAGGTACAACTTTCCAAATATTGTAACCACCGCCACCAAACATAATTACTTTTCCATCAGTATATTTATCTGCTAATGCTTTAATTTTATAGGGGATTTCATATAGTGCATTTAATGTACAACTCATATGTGTGAGTGGGTCTAAATAATGAATATCTACACCGTGCACACTCACAATGATATCAGGTTTGAAAGAGGCAACCACAGGTTCTAATGTTTCATTTAAGACTTCTAGATAAGAATCATCTTCTGTGTAGGGTTCAAGTGGTATATTGACGGTATAACCGAAGCCTTGTTCATTGCCGCGTTCTGTATAGTTTCCCGAACCAGGGAATAAAAATTTGCCTGTTTCATGTATAGAATAAATTAATGCATCGTTGTTAGTGTAAAAGCTCCATTGTGTTCCATCCCCATGATGTGCATCTGTATCTATACACATTACTCGTAAATCATAATGCTTGATGAGATAAGCAATCGTAATTGCCACATCATTGTATATGCAGAAACCATTGGCACGACCTGGCAAACTATGATGTAACCCACCACCTAAATGGCAACCATTGGTGAATGTACCGTCCATAATTTTATCAGCTAAATTAAGGGCACCACCCACAATGCGTGCACTGTGTTTATGCATCATTCTAAACTGTAGTGTATCGCTTCCATCTAAGCCATATTTCTTGGCTTCATTGTCATTTAAAATGCCATGTGATGCACGTCTAATAGATTGTATATAATCATAGCTATGAATCAAATTTAATTCGTCATCTGTAGCGATTCGCGGTTTAACAATGTGTTCAGGTTTTAAATAACCTAAATCACTTAATAGTTCAGTTGTCAGTTTCAATCTCATTTGATTGAAAGGATGTTGATTACTAAAACGGTATTGTAAGATTTCGTTTGAATAAACAAAACCAGTTTTTTGGGTATTGCTCATATTGATTTAACTCCCCTTTAAAAGAAAAAGCGATTCTTGTATCTTAAATCATCGAATGCTTGTAATTGATCAATGGAAATGCGTGCACCTATTCTTGCCATTAAACAATTTGCTGGATGACTAGTGATTTCAGGATCATCTGTAGCAAAAATTTCTAGGCCCCCATAACCCATTAATTTTTGCATTAATTTTTTATAAGCAAAAACATCTAGACCTGAATTTTTTAAATCCCAATGCCAATAATACTCAGTAGTTAAAACGATATAATCTTCATATTCATCAGCCGCCAAACTTAAACGAATGAGTTTACTGCCTAAATGTAAATGTCGATAAGGTAAACTGATTTCTATCGCACCCAGTTCAATTAAATACTCAAGGTTACCATCAGACCAACGTTCTAATGGATCAGGATAGTGATAAGTGACATAACCTACAATATGGTCATGCTTTCTAATCACAAAAATTCTACCTTCTTTTAATTCACTAATTTCTTTTATAGCTATAAATTGATCGTTAGGTTGTCGAAAAGCAGAAAGTCCATCATCAAAAGTCATAAGTTCAAGATTTTCTCTAGAGACAGGGCCTTCTATTATAAATGTACCTTCGTCCAAATGAAATGTTTGAAATTGATACGTTTTTATATGTTCCATTTTTTCACTCCAAACGACTGTAGATGAATGTCATATTCACCCTTTAATACTTTTAGTATAAGTGATTTCGGAGGAAATTAACACGAAAATGTATCCGTTTACACTAATTATTTTGAAAATTGTGAATTTGTTAGTTATAATATGCATTAAGCATTCGATTTCATTAAGAGGGGGATTTAGAATGAAAGTAGAAGTATATAAAGGGGAAGAAGGAAATTTTAACCTTCAAAACTATGAGAAACAATACAACAACTTTGATTGGAAAGAGGTCGAAAAAGCATTTTCATGGTATGACACAGGTAAAGTGAATATGGCGCATGAATGTATCGATCGCCATGTGGATGAAGGTAAAGGAGAAAAAGTTGCACTTCATTATAAAGATGATCAGCGACAAGAAAGTTATACTTTCAGTGAAATGAAATCAAAATCAAATAAAGCTGCAAATGTTTTAAAAGATAAAGCCAACGTTGAAAAAGGTGATCGTGTATTTATTTTTATGCCAAGAACACCTGAACTTTATTTTGCGTTATTTGGTATTTTGAAAATAGGTGCAATTGTAGGCCCATTATTTGAAGCATTTATGGAAAAAGCTGTTGGGGATAGACTAGAAAATAGTGAGGCAAAAGTAATAGTTACTACTAACAGTTTATTGCCAAGAATACCTATAGATAAGTTACCAAATTTAGAAACAATCATTGTAGTTGATAATGATGTAGATGGTGCATATGTAGATTTCAATAGTGAATTTGAACAAGCGAGTGATCAATTTGAAACGGAATGGTTAGATTTAGATGATGGTTTGATTTTACATTATACATCAGGCTCAACTGGTCAACCTAAAGGTGTATTACATGCGCAAAAAGCGATGTTAGTACATTATATTTCAGGTAAATATGTACTTGATTTTAAAGATGATGATGTGTATTGGTGTACAGCAGATCCAGGATGGGTCACTGGAACATCTTATGGTATATTTAGCCCTTGGTTAAACGGCGTTACGAATTGTATTGCGGGAGGTAGATTTTCTCCTGAAGCATGGTATGGTATGATAGAAGAATTTAAAGTGACTATATGGTATACGGCTCCAACAGCATTAAGAATGTTAATGAGTGCTGGTGATGATATTGTTGAAAAATATGACTTGTCATCATTAAAGAGTATTTTATCTGTCGGTGAACCATTAAACCCTGAAGTCATTAAATGGGCAAAAGATGTATTTGGACTGCGTGTGCTAGATACTTGGTGGATGACTGAAACAGGTGGCCATATGATTGTAAACTATCCTTCGATGGATGTGAAATTAGGTTCAATGGGTAAACCATTACCAGGTATTGAGGCATCAATTGTAGATGATCAAGGTAATGAATTACCTCCTAATCGCATGGGTAATTTGGCAATTAAAAAAGGTTGGCCATCCATGATGATTTCTATTTGGAATAATCCCGAAAAATATGAATCGTATTTCATTGGTGACTGGTATGTATCTGGAGACTCAGCTTATAAAGACGAAGATGGATATTTCTGGTTCCAAGGTCGTGTAGATGATGTAATCATGACTGCAGGTGAACGCGTAGGTCCATTTGAAGTAGAATCGAAATTAGTGGAGCACGAAGCAGTTGCAGAAGCAGGCGTCATTGGTAAACCAGATCCTGTACGCGGTGAAATTATTAAAGCATTTGTTGCGTTACGCCCTGAATTTGAGGAAAGTGAAGAGTTGAAAGAAGAAATTCGTAAGTTTGTTAAAGAAGGTTTAGCTGCACATGCTGCACCACGTGAAATAGAATTTAAAGAAAAATTACCGAAAACACGTTCAGGTAAAATTATGCGTCGCGTACTAAAAGCATGGGAACTTGACTTGCCAGAAGGCGACTTAAGTACGATGGAAGATTAATTAAATACAAAGTGTTAAAGTTTTATTTCACATGCAAAACTTGCTAAAAACACTCCTTTATTGATAGGTTTTAACTTTGCTTAAAATTTTGAAATAAAGGAGTTTTTAGTGTAATAAAACAATATGAGTATAAATGTATATCATAATTTTACAAAAGTAGCTTATTATTTTGAAAGCGTTATCTCTATTAATCGACAACACAACATTATTTGGTTATTATGAATATGTAAGGAATTTTGACTCACTGATTGAAATTTGATTTTTAAAAGTGATTAAAATTTATAAAAGAAGGGGCGAATGAATTTGGCACATTTATCAGACTTAGATATTGCTAATCAATCAACATTACAACCTATAGGGGACATAGCTGAAAAAGTAGGTATTCCAGCAGATGCTTTAGAACCATATGGACACTATAAGGCTAAGATAGATATTAACCAAGTTAAACAAAAAGATAACAAAGGGAAAGTCGTATTAGTAACAGCTATGAGCCCAACACCAGCTGGTGAGGGGAAATCAACAGTTACTGTTGGTTTGTCTGATGCATTTAACCAATTAAAGAAAAATGTAATGGTTGCATTACGTGAACCAGCTTTAGGACCAACGTTTGGTATTAAAGGTGGAGCGACAGGTGGCGGATACGCTCAAGTGTTACCGATGGAAGATATTAACTTGCATTTTAATGGTGATTTCCATGCGATTACTACAGCGAACAATGCTTTATCAGCATTTATTGATAACCATATTCATCAAGGCAATGACTTAGGCATTGACCAAAGAAGAATTGAGTGGAAACGCGTTTTAGACATGAATGATCGTGCACTAAGAAATGTGATCGTAGGATTAGGTGGGCCAACGCAAGGTGTACCACGTGAAGATGGTTTCAATATTACAGTGGCTTCAGAAATTATGGCAATTTTATGTTTAGCTAATGATATTCAAGATTTAAAATCTAAAATCAGCAAAATTACAGTAGGTTATACAAGAGATCGTAAACCTGTCACTGTTGCGGATTTAAAAGTTGAAGGTGCATTAGCAATGATACTTAAAGACGCAATCAAACCAAATTTAGTCCAAACGATTGAAGGTACACCTGCATTAGTACACGGTGGCCCATTTGCAAATATTGCACATGGTTGTAACTCAATTCTTGCTACTCAAACAGCAAGAGAATTAGCTGATATTGTCGTAACAGAAGCAGGCTTTGGCTCAGATTTAGGTGCTGAGAAATTTATTAATATCAAGGCACGTGAAGCAGGATTTGAACCATCAGCAGTCGTAGTAGTAGCTACGATTCGCGCGATTAAAATGCATGGCGGCGTTGCAAAAGACAACCTTAAAGAAGAAAACGTTGATGCATTAAAAGCAGGAATTGTAAACTTAGAACGCCATGTAAATAACGTGAAAAAATATGGGTTAGAACCAGTGATTGCATTAAATGCATTTATTCACGATACAGATGCAGAAACTAAATTTGTTCAAGAATGGGCAAAAGAAAATGGTGTACGACTAGCTTTAACAGAAGTTTGGGAAAAAGGTGGTAAAGGTGGTATCGATTTAGCTAACGAAGTGTTAGAAGTGATCGAACAACCACAAGATTTCAAACATTTATATGAACTAGAGCAACCATTAGAAGATAAAATTGAAACAATCGTAAAAGAAATTTACGGCGGTAGCAAAGTAACATTTAGTAGTAAAGCTCAAAAACAATTAAAACAATTTAAAGAAAATGGTTGGGATCATTATCCTGTATGTATGGCCAAAACACAATATTCATTTTCAGATGATGCAACGTTATTAGGTGCACCTGAAGGTTTTGAAATTACAATCCGTGAATTAGAAGCGAAAACAGGTGCAGGGTTTATTGTCGCACTGACTGGTGCAATAATGACAATGCCTGGTTTACCTAAACAACCTGCCGCATTAAAAATGGATGTTACAGATGATGGACATGCAGTTGGTTTATTCTAAATATTTGTTTAAAAAAGTTTAGAAAAAGGCCTAACGATTTCTGACTTTAAAATAGGGGTCAATTTATAACGAAACTGACCTCAATCAGTGAGACTAAATAAAAACACTTTCGTTGGATTCGTTTTAAATGAATCATTCGAAAGTGTTTTTCTATGTGCAATGTTGTTTATCTTAGAGATATAAAAACTAACTCATTTACGTATGGATTAGTCTTTACTTTGGTAAAATATATTAATGAATAATTTTATTTAGTCATTAAATGAGATTTAATATCATAATTTTCTGCACGTCTATAATCATAAAGGGTAATTTCATCTTCTACTAACATACGTTTTAATACATAATGCTGTCTATTTAAACTGACTTGGATTTGATCACTAGGTTTAAGTGAGCCATCTTCATTATAGGGTGTGTAATAGTAGGGACTTTGTAATAACCCAACTAAATAAGCAGATTCAGCAATATTCAAATCCTCAGCAGGTTTGCCAAAAATACTATAAGCAGCTGAACCTATCCCAGAAATATTTGTGCCATTATAATCACGACCAAAAGGAACAATATTTAAATATGTATATAAAATTTCATCTTTAGTCAGTATTTTTTCAGCACGCATTGAGAGTACTAGTTCATTTGCTTTTCGGTTATATGTTTTTTTATTGGTTAAAACTTGATTTTTAACAAGTTGTTGTGTAATTGTACTACCGCCCGTAGCATCCATCGAATTAAATATATCTTGACCAATCGCCCTTAAAACGGCTTTAGGTAAAATACCATTATGTTGAAAGAACAAGCTGTCTTCTGAAGCGGTTAATGCTTTGATCACATTACTATTAACATGTTTTGGACCAACGATAAGTGTATTAATAGAATTGTTATATTCTGATAAAATGTTATCACTTTTATAATCAATATCTTCATTACCAGACACATTTAATAATTTATGTTTTAATTCATTATCTGACATATGCGTTGCTTCTTTTGTTAAATTTTGAAAATAAAGTACAGATATTGCGAGTAAGATAACCAAAGAACAGCTAAATATGAAAAACAAACCTACGAAAAAGTGTTTGATTTTTTTATAAATAAATTCAAACTGTTCCAGTCTAGTAAGTTGTTTATTTTTATGATTGTCTATATCAAACGTCTGTTTTTCCATAGTGGTCCTCCTTAGCTAAACAGTATTATAACATAATACAGAGTGTTGACTTTTAAAATAGAATTAAATATAATTAATATCAATTCGATATCGTTTTTGGATAGAGGAGAAGTAATATATTGTATCATCTTCAGAGAGTTAGTGATTGCTGCGAACTAACGTTGGTCTTTATATGAATACACCTTTATAGCGTAATTATCCAAACGTTTTAGTTAATGAACGTATCATTAATAAAGTTGTTTGACTTAAAGTATGGTGGTACCGTGCATATGCGCCCTTACATAATTATGTAAGGGCGCTTTTTTGCATTTTCTGAGATTATTTTCTTGAATCATAGAAGTGATGCAAATAAAGCCTATTCAAAACTTTATCAATATTTAATTAGGAGGTTGATATCATGACAAATGCATTAATTGAAGAATTAAAATGGAGAGGCTTAATTTATCAACAAACGGATGAAACAGGTATTGAAAATTTATTAAATAAAGAACAAGTTACGTTATACTGTGGTGCCGATCCAACTGCAGATAGTTTACACATTGGTCATTTATTGCCGTTCTTAACTTTACGTCGTTTTCAAGAGCATGGTCATCGACCACTTGTGTTAATTGGTGGCGGTACTGGAATGATAGGTGACCCATCTGGTAAATCAGAAGAAAGAAAGTTACAAACTGAGGAACAAGTTGAAACCAATGTACAAGGTATTAGTAAACAAATGCATAAAATTTTTGAATTTGACACAAATAAAGGTGCAAAACTAGTTAATAATAAAGATTGGCTTGGACAAATATCATTAATTGAATTTTTACGTGATTATGGTAAACATGTCGGTGTAAATTACATGCTAGGCAAAGATTCTATTCAAACGCGTTTAGAACACGGTATTTCATTTACAGAATTTACTTACACAATTTTACAAGCAATTGATTTCGGACATCTTAATCAAACATACAATTGTAAAATTCAAGTGGGTGGTTCAGACCAATGGGGCAATATCACTAGTGGTATTGAACTCATGCGTCGTATGTATGGAGAAAATGAAGCATTTGGTCTAACGATTCCTCTAGTAGTTAAATCTGATGGTAAAAAATTTGGTAAAACAGAAGGTGGAGCAGTATGGTTAGATGCTGACAAAACAAGTCCTTATGAATTCTACCAATTTTGGATTAATTCAACAGATGAAGATGTTATTAAATTTTTAAAATACTTCACATTTTTAAGTAAAGCAGAAATAAATGATTTAGAAAAATCATTGCAAGAAGCACCGCATTTACGAGAAGCACAAAAAGCATTAGCTGAAAATGTAACTAGATTTATTCATGGCCAAGATGCATTAGATGATGCAATTAGAATTTCACAAGCGTTATTTTCAGGTGATTTGAAATCACTTTCAGCTAAAGAATTAAAAGAAGGATTTAAAGATGTACCACAAGTTGACTTAAACCACACGACTTCGAACATTGTTGAAGCCATTGTTGAAACGGGCATATCTTCATCTAAAAGACAAGCACGTGAAGACATAAATAATGGTGCGATTTATATAAACGGTGAAAGACAACAAGATGTAAATTATGAATTGTCAGATGAAGATAAGATCGATAATGCATTTACAATTGTGCGTAGAGGTAAGAAAAAATACTTTATGATTAATTATAAATAAGGACATTTTTAATCGTAAGAGTTGAAAGATAAAAGGTGAGTGAAACTGAAATCTAATTTTATTAAAATGATTTTGTCGTTCCACCACTAATAGTGAAGACTACATTTGAAAAAATTAGAACTTAAGCTCATGCATAAGTCCCACTACTCAATTTATTGAGTAGTGGGACTTTATCATCTACTGACAATATAAAGGAGTCTGGACATTATTGATGTCCCAAACTCCTTTTTTTAAAGATTAAGTTTTGTGTCTTGTTTTCTTAACATATTACCACATTTTATTAATTAAAAGGGACGGCTTCCTCTTTAGATGAGTCTGTGGTATTAGACTTTTGTTCTGTTAATTTTACATCAACACTTTGTGTTTTACCTTTTCTTTCAATTGTTAAATTAACATTATCCCCCGGTTTTTTATGTTCATATAAATAAGAGCGAAGTTCTGTATCTTCTTTGACTTTTTCATCATCAATTTTTGTAATAATATCGCCTTCTTTTAATCCACTATCAGCATATACTTTGGCTACATATATACCATGTTTTTTATCTGTGTTTAATTGTTTTTTATATTCATCTGGAATTTCGCTTAAATTTAGTAAACCAATACCAATAGAAGGGCGATCGATTTTTCCATTTTTAACGAGTTCTTTAATTGTAACTTTCACTTCGTTACTAGGTATTGCGAAACCAATACCTTCAACTTGTTCATTTGCTATTTTCATAGAATTTATACCTACTAAATTCCCATTTAAATCTACTAATGCACCACCAGAATTACCAGGGTTAATGGCTGCATCTGTTTGTAGTACATTTACTTTGTTCGCACCTGCTGATGTTTGCGTATCAATTGTACGTTCGCTAGCTGAAATAATACCTGATGTTACAGAATTTGCGAATTCTAAACCTAGTGGGTTACCCATTGCAAATACGCTGTCACCAGTTTTTACTTTAGAAGAATTTGCAAAGTCTATCGCTTTTGTACCTTTGGTATCATCAATTTTTAATACAGCAATATCAGTAAGTGCATCTTTACCTATTAATTTGGCATCTACTTGATTAGAGTTATGTAATTGTACTTTAATTTCACTAGCACCATCGATTACGTGATTATTTGTAACAATATATGCGGACCCATTGTTTTTTTGATAAATCACACCAGAACCCACGCCAGCTTCTTCTGATTTAGCAGATTTTCCTTTAAGTAAGTCATCTAAATTTTGAGCTTTTTGCATATTGATGACACCAACAATTGCAGGTGACACATCTGTAATCATTTGATTCACAGAATCATACTTATCACTTTTACCATCTAATGAATTACCAGCATTATTGTTATTATTCGCTTCTTTAACAGTTGAACCGTTATCTTCCAAAACTGTATTTTCCATTACTTTACCAATACCTAAGACGATAAGTGCACCTATGATACCAGCTATGAGTGCAACAAGTACAGTTTTGAACCATGGAAATTTTGGTTTTGTTCGTTTACTAAATGTTGGTCGGCTGTAATTTGATGTTTGCGCATCAGGTTGTTTATTGTTTGTATTTTGATCATTGTTCAAATCTGACATATTATACCTCCGATTTATTCTTTAACTCCTATTATGAAAGCTTTGTCCAACTTTTTCTAGTATATCACTATACAACTTTAGACTGAAATATAAATTATCTTGTTCATTAATGCACTAAATGATAGAATCAATAAGGTAATATAAGGTGAAAAAAGTAGGTGGAAAAATGTATAGATTTATTAGCAGTATATTAAATTTAATTATACGTAAAATATGTAAATCATTAGAAGTGCAAGGAGAAGAAAATATTCCTCAATTACATAGGTATGTCGTCACTTGTACTCACGAAAGTTACAATGAAGTCATTATGTTAGGTATGGCTATTTATCCAAATCAAATTCATTATATGGCCAAAAAAGAGTTGTTTAATAATAAGTGGTTCGGTGGATTTTTAAGTTCACTTAATGCTTTTCCAGTCGACAGAGAAAATCCTGGTCCAAGCACGTTGAAAAAGCCAATTAAATTATTAAAAGAAAATAAAACAGTTGGTATTTTTCCAACTGGCCATCGTATGAAATATGACGAAGGTTCACCGATGAAACGAGGTGCAGTTACAATTGCTATGATGGCGCAAGCACCCATCTTACCAGCGGCATATATTGGTCCCAAAAAAATTCAGGGCTTAATCACAGGCAAATCAATTATTAAATTTGGTGAACCTATCGACACTAAAAATTTACCAAAAGATATGAAACGAAATGAAAAATTAGAATATTTAACAAAAGAATTGGAAAAAAGAACAATTCAATTACAAAATGAATTAAATGCGTCTGTAGCACATAAATAATTCATTTTACTCATTTTGAATCTTATTTTATATACGAAATTTATAAGACTTGTGTTATTATGGAACTGTACAATGACAACAAGTATAACGCTTTCATTCACCACGTGGACATTTTGTACATGTGGTGATTTTTTAGGTAATTTATTGGGAAATGGGGAATGATTATGTATAGTTTCTTTCAACGTTTGGGAAGATCGCTCATGTTGCCAGTTGCAGTGTTACCAGCAGCTGCTATTATCGTTGGTATTGGTAATGCATTAACAGCACTTGGTATATTGCCAACCATAGCTGCGTTCTTTTCAACAGCAGGCTCAACGATACTAGGGCAACTGGGAATATTATTTGCAATTGGGGTCGCTTTAGGTATGGCGAAAAAAAATGACGGAGCAGTGGCGCTTGCTGCAGCTGTTGGTTTCTTCTTAACAACCGTCGTGCTTAGTCCTGAAAAACTAGCACCATTATTGGGTGTAAAAGAAACAGGAGTAAATGAAGCGTTCGAACAAATGGATAATCAAAACGTCTTAATCGGTTTGATTATCGGTTTAGTTGCTGCATATACGTATAACAGATTTAGTAAAACAGAACTGCCAACAGCGTTATCGTTCTTTAGTGGTAAACGTTTGGTACCTATTTTAACTGCATTCTTTAGTATATTTATCGCGGTTATTATGTTGTTTGTTTGGCCAGTTGTGTACTCAGCAATTGTTGCATTTGGAACATGGATATTAGATTTAGGTCCTGGTGGTGCATTTTTATATGGCTTTTTCAACCGTTTGTTAATACCGACAGGATTACACCATGCATTGAATGCAGTATTTTGGTTTGATTTAGCAGGTATTAATGATATCGCTAAATTCCAAACAGGTGATGGTGCCGTTAAAGGTATTACAGGACGCTATATGGCTGGTTTCTTCCCAGTAATGATGTTTGGGATTCCAGCAGCAGCATTAGCGATGTATCATACTGCTGAGACAAAACAGAAAAAAAGAGTTTATGGCTTAATGTTTGGTGGAGCGATTTCAGCATTTTTCGTTGGCGTGACTGAGCCAATCGAATTTTCATTTATGTTTGTAGCACCAATACTATTTGTTATTCATGCACTATTAACTGGTTTATCTCTGTTTATTGCAGCGCTATTCCACTGGACGGCAGGGTTCTCATTTAGTGCGGGGTTAATTGACTTTTTACTATCTTTGATTAATCCAGTAGCAAATCATCCACTGATGTTAATGGTTCAAGGTGTAGTGTTCTTTATGATTTATTATGTTGTATTTAGATTAGCAATAAAATGGTTGAAACTTAATACACCTGGTCGTGGTGATAACTTACTACCTGACCCGACATCAGAAGAAGCTACAACAGGTGACACTGCAGATTCAGCTGAGTCTGAAGGGGAGTTACAGAAAAATAAGTATTCAAAAACGGCAAGTCAAATCGTAGAAGGTCTTGGTGGCAAAGAAAACATTACTTCTTTAACAAATTGTGCTACTCGTTTACGTATGGAACTCAATGATAATAGTATTATTGATGAAACTAAGATTAAAAGCGCTGGTGCAGTAGGTGTTACTACAAGCGGTAAACACAACACCCAAGTTATCATTGGGACGCAAGTACAACAAGTAGCAGACGAAATGGAAGCGCAACTAGAAGATCATAGTTAGATAGACGTCGTTTGAAAGTTTTATTATAAAGTTGTAGCAATTCATACAATCACGTTTGGAAATTAGCGATAAGTACATGTTATCGTTTCATTTTCAAACGTGATTTTATTTTCAAATTAATTTCATGAAATTAATAATATATTTCTATATATATCTTTTGGAAATACATTGCTCTTTTCACATGTAAATAGTACGATATACTAGTATCAGAATTTTCTGATTAAAGGAGAGGAACTAAGATGAAGTCGGTATTATTTGATGTTGATGGTGTGTTTTTAAGTGAAGAAAGGTGCTTTGATGTATCTGCATTAACGGTTTATGAAATGTTAATGAGTAAAGATTATATTGCTATTGACCCATCTATAGATTTTCATGAACTGGATGACGAGCAAATTTCTGAAATAAGAGATATTGTCTTTTACCATGATGAGATCTTAACAAAGTTAAAATCTTTAGGGTTGAATTCAAACTGGGATATGTTATTTATTGTTATTGCATTACATTACATTGACTTATGCAAATCACTTACTCAAGAGGAATTGTCTATTGCATTGAATTCAAAAAGCTTTAGTGAAAAAACGCTACAATTTCTCGGTGATCATATTTCTGATATTGAGCTTAATTTTGAATTACCACTTTCATTTTTAGATGGTTTAAGTTCTGGTAAAGCAAATATATATCAAGCATTAATTGAACATGCAAAAGTACAGTTAAATACAAAAGATGCTGAATTATTTGAGTTGAAAAGTCCTTTCTGGATGCTAGCACAAGAAATATATCAGGAATGGTATTTAGGTTGCGAATTATATCATGAAGTAGAACTGAAACAACAGCGCACTGACTTTAAAAAAGGCTATATATATCAAGAGGTAGTGCTTAGACCTGTTAGTGAAATCAAGCAATTGTTAGAAGATTTAAAAGAGGCTGGTTACCAAATTGCCATTGCTACAGGCCGACCACGTACTGAGACAATCGTTCCATTTGAAACATTAGGGATTAAATCATTGTTTGACGATTTACATATTGTGACTGCTAGTGATGTATTGATTGCAGAAGAACATTTTCCTGATTTAAAGCCGCTAGGGAAACCCAATCCATTTAGCTATTTAGCAACGCTAGATGGTAATGATTTGCAACATTATAAAAAATATGCAACAAATCAAGAAAATCGTGTAAACCCAAATGAAGTATTTATTGTGGGTGATTCATTAGCTGATTTATTAAGTGCGAAAAAGATAGGTGCAACTTTTATCGGTCCTTTAACCGGTTTGAAAGGACAAAATGCACGTGAGGAATTAGAAAGCTATGATGCTGAATATATTGTCAATCATGTAGGTGAAATTCGAGATATCTTATTATAATACAAATATTGAAGATTGAAGAATATAAGGGATATTAATATATATTTACACCTTGTTAAAGCTGATTACGATTAATGACTTACAGGGTTTACTTAAACTAAAACGCATATATAAACATTTCGAATGATATGAGTAGCTCCACGATGATGTTGAATGCATCGCATACTTTTTAGGAATTGTTTCAACGATTTTATTTACATGTCGTGATACATTACTTATAGAGATTTTGTAATGTGTTGACGCCAGGGGGAATGATATGAGTGAGAGACTACAGGCTCGAGCCATATCCTCAGGCAAGCATGTACGATTAAAATCGTAGTATTTTAAATATAAAGAGGGGCAATCCATATTAAGGATTGCCCCTCTTATTTTGAGAATGGGGATTTAAGTCCTAGCCTTTATTTTTCTGCTATTTATGTCCAGACGCTTAAATAGTATTTCATATGAATAAGACAGTTAATAATAGTTCAAATTAAATGTATCTTGATAAAAAGTTGACAGGACAATCATTTTGTTGTCCTGTCAGTTTATTATTGTTAAATATTGTAATTTTCATTTGCTGCAACATCTAATTCTACACTTCTTATTAGATTAAATCCTTCAATTTCATATAAAGCATCGATTACATCTTGTGTTACAGGATGATCAATCGATAAAATCATCAACGCATTACCACCTTGGTTTGTGCGCCCTAAATGCATAGAAGCGATATTGATATTGTATTCACCTAATATTTGACCTGTACGTCCTACAATACCTGGTCTATCGTTATGATTGATAACCAATTGATGTTTTTCAGGTTTGAAATCAACAGGGTATTCATTAATACGTACGATTCTTGGGCCATAGCCATTTAGTACAGTTGCACCAATTTTAATTTGTGTGTCTTTATTAATTAAAGTTAATTCAATATAATTGCTAAATCCACGATGTTTGGTATCTTTTTCTATATTATATGATACACCTTGCTCATTTAGTAATACTAAGGCATTTATTAAGTTGACACGTTCTGCTAAATCTTGGCGTAATACACCTGATACAAGGGTTCTAGTAAGTAAACTTGTATCATCCAGTGCGATATCCCCTTTATATTTAATTTGTAACTCACGAGGGGCTTTTTCCAATAATTGAATACCTACTTCACCAGTTAATTTACTTAATTCAATATATGGCTTTAATTCATCATTAATTTCATTGAAGGACATTTTTGGTGCGTTAATCGCATTAATGACGTTACCGTGTTCAAATATGTCTATGATTTCATTGGCAACGGAGACTGCAACTTTTTCTTGTGCTTCAACAGTAGATGCACCAAGGTGTGGTGTGACGATGATTTTATCATGTGCAACAAGAGGTGATTCTGTTGCTGGTTCACTTTCAAATACATCAATTGCAGCACCTTGAATTTGATTAGTATCTAATGCTTCGACAAGCGCATCTTCATCAATGATACCTCCGCGCGCAACATTGATAATTTGAAGGGTCGGTTTTGCTTTTTCAAAAAATACTTTATCTACAATACCTTTTGTTTTTGGAGTCAGCGGTGTATGCACTGTTACAAAATCTGCTTGTTCAGCAATTTCATCAACTGTAGCACGTGTCACATTAAGTTCTTTAGCTTTGTCTTCTGACAGATAAGGATCAAAAGCAAGTATGTTCATACCAAAGCTTTGTGCACGTTTTGCTACACCAATTCCAATTCTCCCAGCACCAATAACACCTAATGTTTTATTATAAAGTTCAGTGCCTCTATAAGCTTTACGATCCCATTTACCATTTTTTAATGATTGGTGGGCTTGAGGGACGTTACGTGCCATGGATAAAATCATTGCCATCGAATGTTCAGTAGCTGAAATTGTATTCCCATCAGGTGCATTAATAACGATAACACCATGTTTAGTAGCAGCTTCTACATCAATATTATCCACACCAACACCTGCACGTGCGATGACTTTTAAGTTTGGTGCAGCAGCAATGATATTAGATGTGACTTGGGTTTGGCTACGTACAATCAGTCCCTCATAGTTAGGAATGATTTCAGCTAATTCTGTTTCATTCAAATCAGTTTGAATGTCGACATTAAAATCGCTATGATCTGTTAAATTTTTTAAACCATCTGGTGAAATTGGATCTGAAACTAAAATTTTATACATATGCTTTTACGACCTCCATATATTGTGTGATAGCTTTACCAACATAAGATTCATTTCTAAATTCTGACAATAGTATTTCTAACGCTGATACAACTTGTAAAATATCAAAAGGCGATATTTGCCCCATATGGCCAATACGTAATATTTGGCCTTTTAAATGACCTTGGCCACCAGCAATTGTAATGGCAAATCTATTTTTTAATTCACTCTTAATATAGTTGAGTTCATCTTTAGATTTTGGAGTGAACGCAGTGACAGTAGGAGACGCATAAACATCTTGAACCAATAATTCCAAATCTAATGCTTTCAATGCTTGTCTTAATCCATCCCTTATCGCATAATGCCTAGCAACAACTTGATCTAAACCTTCTGCATTGATTAGTTCGGCGTATGCGTTTACACCTCTAAATAAAGATACATTGGGTGTGAAAGGTGTTGAATGTTCAGCCAATGATTTTAAATATTTATTTAAATCTAAATAAAATCTAGGGGTTTCTACTGCGTTAAATCGTTCTTTTGCACGATTATTATAAGCTACAAATCCGAGACCGGGTGGAAGCATAATTGCTTTTTGACTACCTGAAACAAGTACATCGATATAATCCCGGTCTAAATCTACATCAACAGCTCCAATACAACTAACACCATCAACCACAAAATATATCGATGAATCAAAGTCGTTTAATGCTTTGCCAAGTTCATGAACAGGATGTAATACAGCCGTAGAAGTCTCGCAATATTGACTAAAGACTGCTGTGATTTCAGTGTTTAAAGATTTTAAAAAGTCGATAAAGTCAGGAACATTGACTGCTTGTCCCCATTCAACTTCAAATATATGTACATTATCGTAATAAGTTTCTGCAATTTGTTTAAATCTATTGCCAAATGCACCAGAAACAATTACAACGATGTCATCATCTGGATTTGCTATATTTAGCATACTCGCTTCAAGTACGCTGGTACCACTTGAAGTAAGTATCATAACCTCATTTTTAGAACCAAAGATAGGTTTAAGTGATTTAAAAGCTTGTTCTGCGATTGCTTCAAAATCACTTGATCGATGTCCGACCATTGGTAATTGTGTAGCGTGTAATATATGTTCTGGTACAGGTGTTGGTCCTGGTGTAAGTAACAAAGGATGATAATATTTCATGTGTAATTCCCCCAATGCTTATGATTGTCAAGTTTAGCAAATTTTCAGAAAATATAAAAGTGTAAAAATTTAAAATAATTAAATATATTCAAAATTCTAATAATATGTAAGGGCATACATTGTTATTATAATCATATTCCGTCATACATAAAATGATTGCAAAATTATTTTAATATAGGTTCTATTTTGACGTCAACATTGCCTCTTATAGAATTTGAAATCATGCAATTATTGTCTGCAATCTTTAGTAACTTTGGTAGTTTCTTTTTTAATTGTTCTTTCTGTGTTGTATCTACATTTATTTCAGGATAATGTGTAATGGTATCCATTTTAAATTTGGCATTTTCAAATATAGCTAATCCAATAGTTGATTGTTGTATATCAATATTGGTAAAACCTGAGCGTTCTAATACAGCCGCAAGGGAAATGATATAACAAGATGATGCTGCGGATACTAATAACTCATCAGGATTCGTACCAGTTCCATTTCCGCCTAGACCTGCTGGGATAGATATTTGTTCATTCAAAATATCACCAGAAAGTTTACCGACTGATTCTCGTCCATCTTCCCATTTTGTAGTTACTTTAAATTGATGTTGGACCATTGCTTTGACCTCCATTGTTTTTATGATAACTTAAGTTTAGTGGATTCTAGTTTATAATGAAAGGGGAGGGCACTTTTTATGTCATTTGAATACGAAAAACATCATATAATGTTAGTTGCGCATCGTGGCTTGGCAATGGATTATCCAGAAAACACCAGTATTGCTATTCAAGCTGCCCTTCAAAGCAATGCAGATATTTTAGAGATAGATCTACATAAAACGCGGGATGGTCAGTTAGTTGTGATACATGATGACACTATTGACAGAACATCAAATGGTAGGGGGAAGGTTGGAGAACAAACACTTAATGATTTAAGACAATATGATTATGGTATAAATAGTAATCCAAGATATACCAAACAAACATTGCTGACATTTGATGAAGTATTAACATTAATCAAAGCATCGTCTCAGGCATTATTAATAGAAATGAAACAACCTAAAAATTATCCCGGAATTGAAAATGATTTAATAGATAAACTAAAGCAATATGAGCTAGATAAAAATCAAGTGATCATTCAATCTTTTGATCAAAATTTTATAAAACAACTATATCTGAAGCATTATGGTTATCGATTAGGTGTTTTAATTAGCAAAAAACGATATTGGTATAAAATGCCATCTTTTAAAAAAATAGCTGAATATGCTGACTACGTGAATCCACACTTTTCCTTAGTAACGAAAACCTTTATGAAAAAAGCACATTATCATGGATTAAAAGTAATGCCTTATACTGTTAATGAAAAAAGCCAAGCGATAAAACTGATCCGTATTGGTGTCGATGGTCTTATTTCTGACAAACCACATCGCTTATTTTGTTAATTCAATAACTACCTGAGCAAAAGCTCATGCATAACCCCCACTAACTCAACAAGTTGAGAAGTGGGGGTTACATTTATTTTTGTTGATTAATCCAATCATCTTTTAAAAGACCCATTACATGGCAATCATTATATTTACCTCGCGTATAGAAATGTTCTTGTAAGGTACCTTCAATTTTAAAGTTTTGTTTTTGGTAGATATGTACAGCCTTCTCGTTTGTAACATCTACAAATAAATATATTTTATGAAGGTTTAACACTAAAAAGGCATAATCTATGGCCATTTTAAAGGCTTGTGAGGCATATCCTTTACCATCATATTGTTCATCTACGATAATTTGTATTTCGCAATTACTATGTATAAAATCAATTTCTACCAATTCAACCACGCCGATACGCTCAGAATCATTTTCGATAATAAATCTTCTTTCAGATTCATCTAATAGATGCTTTTTATAGAGTGATTGTAACTCACTTAAAGATTGATATGGTTCTTCAAACCAATAAGACATAATGGAATATTCATTATTTAAATGATGTACAAAGTCCAAATCTGTTTCTTCTAAAGCTCTAATTTTCAATGTTAACACTCCTTTTTACTAAATATAAACAAAGTGAAGAAAAATGTAAAATTGAAAAGAAGTACAGCGGAAGGTCTTTTAATTTCCTTTAGCATTAAGTGGATACAATGGGGGTATCTTGAAACCTTTCAATATGTTAACGTTTATTATTATTTTAGGTTAGAAATGATTGCGTAATGAGTCAATATCTACAAATTTGGATACAAAAAAACACCGACAAAAAAATTTGTCGATGTTTTAATAGAAAACTTATTATCTTGAGTAGTACTCAACGATAAGTTGTTCATTGATTTCAGCTGGTAATTCACTACGTTCAGGAATGCGAATGAATTTACCTTTTAAGTTGTCTGCATCAAACTCTAAGTAATCAGGTACAAAGTTGTTGATTTCAACAGATTCAGCAATGATATCTAATTTAGCAGATTTTTCACGTACTGAAACTTCTTGTCCTGGTTTAAGTGTGTATGATGGGATATCAACACGTTTACCGTCAACTTCGATATGACCATGGTTAACGATTTGACGTGCTTGACGACGTGTACGAGCTAAACCTAATGAATATACAACTGCATCTAAACGTGCAGCAAGTAATTGCATGAAGTTTTCACCATGTACACCATGTTGGTTACCAGCAATTTCGAATGTGTTACGGAATTGTCTTTCAGTCATGCCATATAAATAACGTAATTTTTGTTTCTCACGTAATTGTAAACCATACTCTGACATTTTTTTACGTTGGTTAGGACCATGTTGTCCTGGTGCGTAAGGACGTTTTTCTAATTCTTTACCTGTGCCACTTAAAGAAATACCTAAGCGACGAGATTTTTTCCAGTTTGAACCTCTGAATCGAGCCATAAATAGACTCCTCCTTTTTCTTTTTTGTTGTTATGAAAAAACAAAAAAGAGTGTTGCATGCTTAATTGGATATATTGTTTTATGTGTCCTCGCCTCATAGCTACGGTTACACGGCACGCCCACTTTGGGAACAACATAGCGCCAATTAATATACAACTGCTAATTTCGTTTATTCACACAAAGAACATTGTACCATGATATATTAATCTGTCAATAGTTTACCTTGCGTTTGTTTGTAATAGAACAGGATTAGTTTATGATAATTGATTTTCAATGATAGCTACAATGTTTTCTAAGCCTTGCTTATCTTCATTATTGAAACGGTTTGTGATAGGTGCATCTATATCTAAAACACCTATGACATTGCTATCTTTATGAATAGGTATTACAATTTCAGATTTACTGTTAGCATCGCAAGCAATATGTCCAGGAAATGCATTTACGTCTCCTACTAATTGTGATTCATCTTTGGCAACAGCAGTCCCACACACGCCTTTACCAATAGCGATATGTACACAAGCAGGGTGTCCTTGAAATGGACCAAGAATTAATTCGTTATCTTCTACTAAATAAAATCCTACCCAGTTAATTTGATCTAATGAATCATTTAACAGTGCAGATATGTTACTAAGGATGGCAATCATATTGGACTCATCTTCAATTAAACTTGAAACTTGCTTTTGTAATAAATCATAATTTGTTTCACTAACCTCTAGCATAAAAAAACCTCACTTTTTACTTTTCATTTAGTATAAAGACTGTTTTAATAGTAATCAATCAATTGATTTTAGAAGATATTATAAAATTATCGTTATACATATGATTAGGAAAGAAAGAACTTAATGACTAATTTTAAATAATTGAGATGATTCACTCATTTTCTCTTTAATGGGTAGGTATCTTACGTTATAATGAATAGTGATAAAATAGGAGGAGAAAACATATGGTATTGTATGTCATTTTAGCAATTATTGTCATTATACTGATTATTGTCGGTATATTATTCTATATGCGTTCCAACAAAAGCCAAATAATTGAAAAGGCTGAAACGCGTAAAGTAAAAGTAGAACAATTACCCTATGATGAAAGTCTATCTCAATTGTCTGAGCTAACTTTAACAGGGGAGACAAAAACAACTTATAACAGTTTAAAACAAAATGCACTAGATAGTAAAAATCAATATTTATTACCAGTAGAAGAAAAAATTCATGATGCAGAAGGATTGCTTGATAAATTTAAATTTTCACAAGCTCAAACTGAAATTGATGAAGCACATGAATTGATGGATAAATATGAAGAAAACTACAATGAACTTACTTCAAAAGTTGAAAATATTTTAAATCTACATAAAGAAAGTGACCACCTATATGAAGCGTGTAAGGTGGATTATCGTGAAATGAAACGTGATGTGTTAGCTAATAGACATCAATTCGGTGAAGCGGCTGCTCCATTGGAACAAGAAATTGAATCATTTGTTCCAGAAATGGAAACATATGAAACATTAAAAGAGGACGGTAATTATAACCAAGCGTACAATCATATCAAAACGCTTAATGAAGATATGAATTATCTTAAAAAAGATATGGATGAAATTCCTGAGTTGATTAGAGAAGCACAAAAAGAATTACCAGGACAATTCCAAGATTTAAAATATGGATGTCGCGACTTGAAAGTCGAGGGTTATGATTTAGATCATGTCAAAATTGATAGTTCATTACAGACGCTTAAAACAGAATTGAGTTTCGTTGAACCAATGATCAGTAGATTAGAATTAGACGAAGCAAATGATAAATTAAATAGTATTAATGATCGTCTTGATGAAATGTATGAATTAATCGAACATGAAGTAAAAGCAAAAAATGAAGTAGAAGAAACAAAAGAAGTTATCACTGATAATCTATTTAGAGCTAAAGAAATGAATTATACGTTACAAACTGAAATTGAATATGTGCGCGAAAATTATTATATAAACGAAAGTGATGTTCAAAATGTAAGACAGTTTGAAAATGAAATTCAGAGCATGATTTCAGTATATGATGAAATATTACAAGAAATGGCGAAATCAGCAGTAAGATATAGCGAAGTCCAAGATAACTTGAAATATATCGAAGAACATGTTGATGTCATCAATGAAAAACAAGAAAAACTACAAAATCATTTAATTCAACTTCGAGAAGATGAAGCAGAAGCAGAAGAAAATATCTTGCGTGTTCAAAGTAAAAAAGAGGAAGTTTATAGAAAACTCTTGGCCTCAAATTTACCGAGTGTACCTGAAAGATTCATCATTATGAAAAATGAAATAGATTATGAAGTGCGTGAAGTAAACAAAAAATTTAGTGTGAGACCCATCCATGTAAAACAACTTAAAGATAAAGTCTCTAAAGTAGTTCTACAAATGAATAAATTTGAAGATGAAGCAACAGATGTTCTCGTCAATGCAGTCTATGCTGAAAAATTGATTGAATATGGGAACCGCTATCGTAAAGAAAGTTCAAATATTGATAAAAGTCTTAATGAAGCAGAGCGTTTATTTAAAAATAATCGTTACAAACGCTCAATTGAAATATCTGAACAAGCGCTAGAGAGTGTAGAACCAGGTGTTACAAAACAAATTGAATCACAAGTTATTAACTAAATAATAGTAATGTTTTTGAGGCTGGAACATAAAATTGTTCCAGCCTCAAATAATTTTTTGGCGCTAGATGTTTGTATGAACAAATTATTAATATTTAATGATTATTTAAAAATTCATATAGACATTGATGAAGAAATTATATTTAAAAAACCATTTTCTGTCTTACTCTCTTTTCTTTTTAATAAAACCGAGTATAATGCTAAAAGGGAAACTTTAAAATAAGAAATGATATGTTGATATAAAAAATAAATATGAAAAATCCTTAAATATAAAATGATATAGAATTGGAGTGAAAACATTGATTTATCTTGATAATGCAGCGACAACGAAACCGCGACAAGACGTATTAGATACCTTTTTAAAAGTAAATGAATCGCTATATTTTAATCCAAACAGCCCACATAAAGCAGGTATACAAGCAGAGCAGTTATTACAACAATCAAAAGATCAAATTAAAGAACTATTTAAATTAGAAAAGGATTTTGATATTGTTTTTACAAGTGGCGCAACTGAATCCAATAATATTGCTATCAAAGGGATTGCTTACAAGAAAAGAGCATTTGCAAATGTCATAATCACTTCAGTTTTAGAACATCCCTCTGTTTTAGAGGTTGTTCGTTCATTAGAAAATGAAGGTTTCGATATAAAATATGTAAACGTGACTAAAGATGGACTAATTGATTTAGAACATTTGAAATCGTTGATGTCAGATAAGGTAGCTCTTGTAACGTGTATGCAAGTCAATAATATCATGGGACAAATTCAACCTATCGAAGCGGTGGCAAAAATTGTTCACCAATACCCTAAAGCACACTTACATGTTGATGCAGTACAAGCAATAGGTAAAATTGCGTTAGATTTTAAATCTGCTGACACAATGAGTTTAAGTGGCCATAAATTTCATGGCTTAAAAGGCCAAGGTCTTTTATTTGTTCGTAATTTACATCAAATTGAGCCAATTGTTCATGGCGGTGGTCAAGAATACGGACTTAGAAGTGGCACAGTCAATCTTCCTATTGATATAGCCATCGTGAAAGCTTTAAAAGTCGCTGTAAAAGAAAGCGCGCAACTATATGAAAAATTAAGTGAGTTCAATCAGGAAATCATACAATTTTTAAATGAATATAGTGGTGTAAAGGTTAATTCTCCTAGCGGCGCATCACCACATATTTTGAATGTTGGTTTTCCCGGCGTGAAAGGTGAAGTATTAGTAAATGCATTTTCAAAATATGATATTATGCTATCTACTACAAGTGCTTGTTCATCCAAAAAGGCATCCTTGAACGAAGTACTTTTAGCAATGGATATCCCTAAAACGCAAATAGAAGGCAGTATCAGAATATCAATGGGTGCCAATACTACTACTGATGATATACGTAATTTTAAGGAGAAATTTAATCTTGTATATGAAGAAGTGAAGGAGTTGTTAAAATGATTTATGATCACATTTTAGTGAGATATGGAGAGTTAACCTTAAAAGGTGCTAACCGTAAGATGTTTGTTAATAAATTACGTTCAAATGTTAAACGCGCATTAATGCCACTGCAAGGATATAAAGTCAAAGCCAATAGAGATAGAATGTACATTGAATTAGATGAAGGTGCAGATATTGAAGAAATGTGTCGCCGCTTAGAAAAAGTATTTGGTATTTATTCTATCAGTCCCGTATTGAAAATTGATAAAACAATAGAAGCAGTACGTGATATAGCTGTAAAATTTGCTCAAGGTTATGCACATGGAGATACATTTAAGATTGATGTCAAACGCTCAGATAAAAACTTTTCGTTTGATACATATCAATTGCAAAAAGAACTCGGTGGAACCGTATTAAACGCAACTGATGATCTAACAGTAGATGTACACAACCCGAACCATACGATTAAAGTTGAGGTTCGATTAGACGCTATTTATGTTTATGATCAAGTCATTGCAGGATCTGGTGGATTACCAGTTGGTACGGGTGGTAAGACATTACTTATGTTATCCGGAGGTATAGATTCTCCAGTAGCTGGTATTGAAGTTATGAGAAGAGGTGTCACTGTAGAAGCCATTCATTTTCATAGTCCACCATTCACGAGTGAAAAGGCTAAAGATAAAGTAATTGAACTGACAAGAATTATGGCTGCGCATGTTGGTCCTATTAAATTGCATATTGTACCCTTCACTGCTTTACAAAAACAAATTAATAAAGTCGTACATGAGCGCTATACGATGACTTCAACACGTAGAATGATGATGAGGGTAGCGGATAAGCTTGTGCATGATATTGATGGACATGCCATCGTAAATGGTGAAAATTTAGGACAGGTTGCTAGTCAAACCCTTAAAAGTATGTATGCTATCAATCATGTGACATCTACACCAATCTTACGACCACTTTTAACATTAGATAAGGAAGACATCGTGAAGAGAGCCAAAGAAATTGGTACATTTGAGACGTCTATTCAGCCATATGAAGATTGTTGTACCATCTTTACACCTAAAAATCCTGCGACGGAGCCAGACATTGAAAAAGTCGAAAAATTTGAAGCGGTATATGATTTTGAACCTCTTGTACAAGAAGCATTTGAACAAATAGAAACTTTAACAATTACGCCAGACTATCAAAGTGAAAAAGATACTGAAACGCAAGCATTGGCAGATCATTTATTTTAATATTTACTTTGAGTATTCAATTCCATACGAACAACATGAGTTAATTAGACATAAGGATAAAACAGATAGGGGATGGAATCATGCTAGATTGGGATATTTCAATCGTACTGATAATTATACTTCTAGGATTTTTAGCGGCGTTTATTGATGCAGTTGTAGGTGGGGGCGGCTTAATTTCTATCCCGGCATTATTAGCTGTTGGTATGCCCCCCGCTATTGCATTGGGTACTAATAAATTAGCAAGTTCATTTGGCTCACTTACAAGTGCATTTCGTTTCTTGAGGTCGGGTAATGTCGATTTGAAGATAGTAGGAAAGTTATTTCCATTTGTATTTATTTTAGCAATATGTGGTGCTAGCGTTGCTACATTTCTACCCGCTGAACTGTTAAAACCATTGGTTATCATTATTTTGACGTTAGTGATGATTTATACGTTAGTTAAAAAAGATTGGGGAAATGTGCGTACATTTACAAAATTGTCGCTTGGTAAAGCAATCTTATTTATGAGTCTTATGTCACTCATAGGATTTTATGATGGTTTTTTAGGTGGTGGTACCGGCTCATTTATGCTTTTTATTTTACTTATGTTCGGTTTTGATTTTTTAAGTGCTGCCGGAAACGCGAAAGTATTAAATTTTGCTTCCAATTTAGGCGCTTTAATTTTGTTTATGATATTAGATCAGGTTGACTATTTTTATGGTTTAATTATGGCAGCAAGTATGATTTGTGGATCGTATGTTGGGGCAGCTTTTGCAATTAAAAAAGGTGTCAGTTATGTAAAAACTTTATTTATTGTTGTAACTGCCATATTGATTATTAAAAATGCTTACGATTACATAATGCAATTAATAAATTGATCATTTGGAAAAAGAATTTGCTATATTTCAAAGGTATTCAGATACGTGAACATGGCTGAGACAATTAATTGTCTCAGCTTCTTTTCATTTTAAATAGACACTCATACTAGCCTATTGCTATCTTAATCCTTTTTTATTTTCGTATAATGGTATACATTATTGAATTGATTATGTTTAAATTGTATTTGAAACGATTGAAAAAATATTCTGGGAGTGAATACGTTATGTCGAAAAAGAGAATAATAGCAATAGTACTTGCCGTAATTATCGTGCTTGGTGGTATTGTTATGAGTTCGATATCTACTGTGATTTCTTCGCTTTTTAGTGAAGATAGTATGTCAGAAATAGATCCATTTACTGAAACGGTAGAATCAGAAGGTGATACTTCAAAACGCATTGTACACTTAACTTTAAATGGTGAAATTAGTGAGGGTACTGGTGAAGGAATGTTTGGAAGCTCTGGTTATAATCATGAAGCATTCCTTAAACAGTTGGATAAAGTTAAAAAAGATAGCTCGATTAAAGGTGTTTTATTAACCGTTAACACACCAGGCGGAGGTACATATCCAAGTGATGAAATTTATAAAAAAATTAAAGAAATAAAGAAAAAAGATAAAAAGGTTTATGTACATATGGATGCGATGGCTGCATCTGGTGGATATTATATATCTGCCCCTGCTGATAAAATATATGCTGGTCCACAAACGACTACTGGATCTATTGGCGTTATTATGTCAAACGTTGATTATTCTGGTTTACAAGAAAAATTAGGCGTTAAGGAAAATGTCATTAAATCTGGTGAACATAAAGATATTATGAGTAGTTCTCGAAAAATGACTAATGAAGAGAAAGATATCATGCAATCAGTATTAAATGATAGTTATGAAAGATTTGTTGGTATTGTTGCTAAAGGTAGAGATATGCCAGAGAAAAAGGTTAAAAAGTTAGCTGATGGACGTATATATAGTGCGCAACAAGCCGAAAAGAATGGTTTGATTGATGAAATTGGTTATAACGATAATGCGTTAAAAGCACTTAAGAAAGACATAAAAGCAAAAGATGCTGAAGTGTTTAAATATAGTGAAGACGAAGGTTGGTTTAGTTCTATTTATTCAACTAAAACAACATTACATCAATTCAAAAATGAATTAAGTGAATTGAAATCAATTATAAGCAATGATACAGAAGCTGAACCTATGTATCTATATAAAGGTTAGGTGTATATAATGGAGCAGTATACAAATCAACAAACATTACAGTCAACCTCAGAAAATGATAAATCTGATATAGAAGCAATGTATCATGAACAATTAACAAAGTCTGTATATGCTAGTTTTGGTATAAGGTTTTGGAGTTTTATTATTGATTTACTCATTATATTTGGCATTCAAGGACTATTATTAAAACCGATATACCATTTTACGCAAATTGATGAACTTAAGTTATGGATTGATTATTTTAGCTTAGGTCACGTTTTAGATGCGCTTGTATTTTATTTATATTTTGTATTATTAACTAAATTTTTCAAACAAACGATAGGTAAAATGATTTGTAACATTCGAGTAGAACGGATAGATCGTCAATCTCTTACATGGGCAGATGTGTTGTTTAGAGAATGGATTGGTCGTATTATAAGTGGCGTTTTATTTAACTTACCTTACTTGGTTGTTTTGTTTACAAATAAACACAAGGGTATCCATGATATCTTCGCTGATACAGTCGTAATCAGAAATAAATTTGAAAAGTTGTTTTATTTAAAAAAATAAATGTGAATTTTACTGAGCTATGAGTTTATTTTGATACGATAGATAGGTATACTATGGTTGTAAGAACTATTTAATAGGAGGCGTGCAATATGGCACAAATTACATTTAAACAAGAACCAGTAACACTATATGGTTCACAAGTAAAAAAAGGAGAATATGCTCCAAATTTTACTGTCTTAGACAATGATTTAAATGAAGTAACTTTAGAAAGTTATGACGGACATAAGAAATTAATTAGTGTTATTCCGTCTATAGATACAGGTGTTTGTGATCAACAAACACGTAAATTTAATGAAGAAGCTGCTAAGGAAGATGGTGTGGTTTTAACTATTTCTGTAGACTTGCCATTTGCACAAAAAAGATGGTGTGCTTCAAATGGTTTAGATAATGTAATCACTTTAAGTGATCATAGAAACTTATCTTTCGGTAAAACGTACGGCGTTGTTATGGAAGAATTGCGTTTATTAGCACGTTCTGTTTTTGTCTTAGATAAAAACAATAAAGTAGTTTATACTGAAATTGTTTCTGAAGGTACAAATTTCCCAGACTTTGATGCTGCTTTAGAAGCTTATCGTAATCTATAAATAATATAATATTGTCATATGATTAAACTAGTAAAACTCACAAAACAGTATCGTTGACATTATAAATTAAACTGTCCATAATTATTTGGTAATATAAGTTAGGGTACTGACTTAATTTCAATTAAATTATGGACAGTTTTTTTAGAAAGGACTTTTAAATGGCACAAGAAGAAACAGTAATGGAACAATTATTTAAGGCACTTGATGAAAAAACCAAATCTTTAAATGAAGAGAATGGTCAAAGTTTCATAGAAAATTTAGGACTTGCAATGGAAAATATTTATACTAATCAAAGGTCATTGTTGGAACAAGCCACGCTACAAGATAGACGTAAAGCATTTCAATTTGCTTATTTAAATTTAATGCAAAAAGAGGATGTTCAAGCAAATCATCAAATTACACCTGATTCAATTGGAATGATTCTAGGATTCCTTGCCGAACGTTTTTTAAAAAACAAAGATGAATTCCATGTAGCGGATATTGCGAGTGGTGCTGGACATTTGAGCGCTTCTGTACATGAAGTACTCACTGAACATACGATTATGCATCACCTGGTTGAAGTGGATCCTGTATTATCACGCGTGAGTGTACATTTGGCAAACTTTTTAGAAATTCCATTTGATGTTTATCCTCAAGACGCTATCATGCCACTTCCTTTTGAAGATGCAGATGTTGTTATCGGTGATCTACCGATAGGGTATTATCCAGTTGATGAAAGAAGTAAAGAAATGCAATTAGGGTTTGAAGAAGGGCATAGCTTCTCTCACTATTTATTAATTGAACAAGCAGTAACAACCTTAAAAACATCAGGATATGCATTTTTAGTAGTACCTAGTAATTTATTTGAAAGTACAAATGTGAAACAGTTACAAAATTTCATTGCAACAGAAACAGAAATGCAAGCTTTTTTAAACTTGCCATCTACACTATTTAAAAATGAAAAAGCGCGTAAATCCATACTTATACTGCAGAAGAAAGAAACGAATGTAACAAAGCCAGTAGAGGTTCTGTTAGCGAATATACCTGATTTCAAAAGCCCTCAACAATTTCAAGCCTTTTTACAAGATTTAAACGCTTGGATGATGGAAAATCATCCTGAAAATTAAACTGTAATATTCTTGAATTCTTACTGTATTAATGATTAAATAGATATGGATATAAAATAATTTAATTTAAATTGGAGGCATTATGCTATGTCAAAATTAATTTTGGCTATTAACGCTGGTAGTTCATCATTGAAATTTCAACTTATTGAAATGCCGGAAGAAAAAATTGTTACTAAAGGACTAATTGAACGTATTGGATTAAAAGATTCTGTATTTACCATTGAAGTGGGTGGAGAAAAACACAAGGAAACTTTAGATATTGCAGACCATGAACAAGCGGTTAATATCATGTTAGAAAGTTTCAAAAAACATGGTGTGATTGATAGCATTTATGACATTGACGGAACAGGTCATCGTGTCGTTCATGGTGGTGAGTTATTCCCAAATTCAGTATATGTTACGGATGAAGTTGAAGAACAAATTGAGTCATTAAGTGAATTAGCACCTTTACACAACCCTGCAAACTTAATGGGTATTCGTGCTTTCCGTAAATTGTTACCAGAAATTCCACATGTAGCTATTTTTGATACTTCGTTCCATCAAACTATGCCAGAAAAATCTTATTTATACAGCTTACCATACCAATATTACGAAGATTATGGTATTCGTAAATATGGATTCCACGGAACAAGTCATAAATATGTATCTCAACGCGCAGCTGAGATTTTGGGCAAACCGATTGAAGAATTACGCATGATTTCATGTCACATCGGTAATGGTGCATCAATTGCTGCAATAGATGGCGGAGAATCTGTTGATACTTCAATGGGATTCACACCACTTGCTGGTGTTACTATGGGTACGCGTTCAGGAAATATTGACCCTGCATTAATTCCATTTATTATGGAAAAAACAGGAAAAAATGCAGAAGAAGTTTTGAATACATTAAATAAAGAATCAGGTTTATTAGGTATTTCTGGTACTTCAAGTGATTTAAGAGACATTATTGATGAAGCTAAAGCAGGTAAAGAACGTGCTCAATTAGCATTAGATGTCTTTGCATCAAGAATTCACAAATATATTGGTTCTTATGCGACACGTATGCACGGCGTAGATGTAATCATCTTTACTGCAGGTGTAGGCGAGAACTCTGATCCTGTTAGAGCAAAAGTTTTAGAAGGTTTAGAATTTATGGGAGTTTATTGGGATGCTAAGAAAAATGAAGCGATTCATGGAGAAGAAGGTTTCATTAACTATCCTCATTCACCAGTAAAAGTCATTGTTATTCCTACAAACGAAGAAGTCATGATTGCACGCGATGTAGTTAAATTTGGTAATCTAGAATAAGTTTGAAACAAAACTAGAGATTGTTTAATTTCAAAGTATAGAGACTTGATTCAGTTCAAAATCTTAAAAAGTTTCAAAACAAAATCTTGAATATAAGCATTTTGATTTATAAATAAACGTCAATTTCTATTGCAAGCTTATAGAAATTGACGTTTTCTTTTGTTTTATTATTAATGTTTTAACTACTTATTAAGTTTTAAAAAAATATACTTGAATTGAAAAACATAAGCTGATTGTTGTATTTTTAAGGTTTTATTTCGAATGCAGTTAGGTTCGTTTGTTGTTTTTGATTGAAGTTATTATCTGAAATAAAGACCAAGCTATCGTTACCATTAGGTAATTTCGGGCCAAATGACATTCCTTCTATATTGTCGATATGCCCAATGTCTTGCTCATTAAGATTTGCGATCAGTTGTTTTTTTACCGGTGCGACGTGAGATTTTTGGAGAGATTTAATATTTTTAATATCTGTTCCACTGGCTATATCGACTTTATAGACGCGAATATAATTTTTGAAATTACTATTTTTATCTTGAACAGTGGCACGCTCAAGTACAAGTAATTGTTTTTGATTCAAGGTTAAAATTTCAGCAATTCCATTTTCAGCATCTTTATTTTTTCCAGGTTTTTTAGGAATTGGATCTAGAGAATAAGCTTTTTCTGTTATAACATCTCCTTGACGATTATATTTTGTTAAGCGTGTTAGGGCGCCTGATTCTGTGGTTGGTAATTGATCATCTTGAAGTAAAGGTGCTTCCATAGAAGTCCAGATATACTTACCATTTTCAGAAAACGTACTCCCTTCTAGCGCCTGATTATTTCTAAATCCATATTTATTTTGATCATCCTTTTTGATAGGGTTATTGATTTGCAAATCATTGATCAATGTTCCAGTTCTACTAGTTATTCTTATGAAGGGATTGAAACCGAGATTTCGATCACCTTCACTTGTATAAAGTATATGGTTACGATTGAGAGGGTCAATTCTAATTGATTCTGGGTCAACTACAACATCTTGTGAATGGGGATTATACGATGCTTTATTTGGGTATTTTGTTCCATTAGCTTGTGTTAAATAGTGCATTCGAGTGAATTTTACTTTATTAAATTTGTGTTTATTATAATGAATTTGAGCTTCATAAAATCTGGCTGGATTTTCTTCTGAACGGTCATCGCTAATCATAAGCCATTTTTTGGATTTGGCATCATAGGAAATGCCAGAAAGACCGCCTACTTTTGTATCATTAAATGATTTATTATAAGGAATTGTTTCCGTATCTATATAATTTAATCGAGTAGCTGTTTTTTCACTTTTTATATCATCAGTTGAAGATGCGTATGTATGTGTTGGTGCAGAAATCAAAAAAGCATTAATGGCAAAACTAAGTATCATCAGTCTCTTAAATTGTTTCATATCATTGACTCCTTTAGGGGTATGTCTTAATTTTATTTTACTTACCTGATATGAAGCGCATTTGAATTTAATATAACAATTGGATAACAAGTAAATTATAGATGTTAAGAAAATTAATAAAAAGAGATAGTTTAACACTATATATCGTGCAAACTATCTCTCTTCTTTTAAATCTGTATGCTTTTATTAAATAGGTCGAATATTAAAGTTAGTGTGCTTGATACTTAGATCTAAATTCATCTGTAGCTACTTGTGGTTGGAAGTCTTCTGGAAGTTCTTCTGTGCGTACCACCAACACGTCACACGGAGAGTGTCGTACAATTGCCTCAGACACAGAACCTACGATAAATCTTTCAACTGCATTTAATCCTGACGTACCACACATAATTAAATCTGCTTCTACATCAGCTGCTAACTTTTTAGGTATGATTGCTTTAGGTGAACCAAATTCTAGTCTTGTTTCAACCGCGGTTACACCAGCATTTGTTGCTACTTCTTTATAACCTTTTAACAAATCTTCTGAGAAATTTTTTGATTTTTCAGTAAATTGAGCATCATAAACTTCATAAGAAGAGTAAGTTCTTGAATCAATAACATTGACGATTGTTAGTTTAGAGTCATTACGTTTTGCTACTTCTACAGCTTTATTAAATGCCCATTCAGCTTCATGTGATCCATCGACAGCGATTAAAATATTTTTATACGTTAGCATCACAATTACCTCCTTCATCTTCTTGCTTATATTATACCACTATTTACAGAATATTAACATAATTCCCCTTAATACATGTTGTAAAAATACCCTAAACTATGATTGCGCTTTCATATAATACGCGTTACTATAAATTTGGAGGTGGATAAAATGAGAATAGGTATTCCGAAGGAGATTAAAAACAATGAAAATAGGGTGAGTTTATCACCAAGTGGTGTACATGCATTAGTAGAACAAGGTCACTCAGTCATTGTTGAAAAATCTGCTGGTTTAGGTTCATATTTTGAAGATGATGATTATGTTACGGCTGGGGCGAAAATTGGTGATGGACCAGCTGAAGTATGGAACGTGGATATGGTTATGAAAGTCAAAGAGCCATTAGAAGAAGAGTTCCAATACTTTAAGGAAGGACTCATACTATTTACTTATTTACATTTAGCAAATGAAAAGAAACTCACACAAGCTTTATTAGATAATAAAGTAATAGGTATTGCTTATGAAACGGTTCAATTGCCAGATAAATCATTACCACTATTAACACCAATGAGTGAAGTAGCAGGGCGTATGTCTGCTCAAATTGGGGCAGAATTTTTACAAAAATATAAAGGTGGCATGGGCATTTTACTTGGCGGTGTGCCTGGCGTCTCTAAAGGCCGCGTAACGATTATCGGTGGAGGTCAAGCT
The DNA here is from genome assembly GCF_017892075.1 of Staphylococcus sp. GDY8P119P. NCBI lineage: Bacteria > Bacillati > Bacillota > Bacilli > Caryophanales > Staphylococcaceae > Staphylococcus > Staphylococcus sp. GDY8P119P. The sequence goes on along the minus strand of NZ_JAESKJ010000011.1, from coordinate 60,464 downwards.
GGCACAAATGCTGCTAAAATAGCATTAGGATTAGGTGCCGATGTAACAATTTTGGATGTTAATCCTAAGCGTTTACAAGAGCTTGAAGATTTATTTGATGGTCGTGTGCACACAATTATGTCTAACCCATTAAATATTGAACAATGTGTTAAAAACAGCGACTTAGTTATCGGTGCGGTATTAATTCCAGGTGCCAAAGCGCCAAATCTAGTTACTGAAGACATGGTAAAATCCATGAAAGACGGTTCGGTAATCGTGGATATTGCTATAGACCAAGGTGGTATTTTCGAGACAACTGATCGTATTTCAACGCATGATGATCCAACGTATAAAAAACATGGTGTTGTACATTATGCTGTGGCTAATATGCCTGGTGCAGTACCACGTACTTCTACCATTGCATTGAATAATGCAACGTTACCATATGCATTACAAATTGCGGGAAAAGGTTACTTAAAAGCATTACAAGATAACGAACCTCTATCATTTGGTTTAAATACAATTAATGGTGTATTAACAAATAAAGGTGTAGGTGAAGCTTTGAATTTACCTTATTCTAATGTTGAAAGTTCTCTTAAATAATAAAAAATAACAAACAAAAACTGGTAATCTCTTCTATAAAGTAGAGGTTACCAGTTTTTAATTTGGATTTTAAAATAATTTATGAAATTTAATGTGTTTAAATAATGATAATTGTAAAATATAATCTAAATATTGAGACACGAACACAACAATCGTTTAATTTCATAGCATTATAAACTTAATGGTCAACAATATGATGAAATTTGTGTTGCAGTTAAGCATTTGAATGTTATATAAGATCATTTGATACTGCTATACAATTTTTGTACCGTGTACTTCTTGAAAAGGAAATGCACTAATGAGTTCTTGAACATTAGATTTTGTTAAACCACCACCAGGCATGATTTCAATATTTCCACCAGAATTCACGACCAATTTACCAAGTTGATTTAAATTATCAAAAATATCAGTTTCTGCTGGACCACCATGAGTCAGTAACCTGGTAAAACCTAGTTCAATTAATTTGTGTAATGCTTTTACCTGTCCTTCTAAATGAATTTCGTCGAAAGCCATATGACAAACAACAGGTATTGGTGATGCGAGTTGTTTTAAAGTTTTCATTTGCCATTCGTTCAGTGTATTATCATCTGTTAAACAACCGAAAACAAAGTAGTCAATATCATATGATTTAATAGCTTTAATATCTCGTTGCATAATTTCAAAGTCGTATAAGCTATATACAAAGTTGCCTCCACGGGGGCGTATCATGACAGCAATTTCTACGTGATTTGCTTTACAAATTTCAGTAGCAATTTCAATCATTCCAATACTAGGTGTGGTACCTCCGACATGTAAGTTATCACATAATTCAATACGATCTGCACCATTTTCAATTGCGTATTCAACTTGTTGGATTGTTTCGACTACGGCCTCTTTGATCATTTTTCGTAACCTGTTAAGCTTTCGTTTCCATTTTCAGTAACAAGAATATCATCTTCTATACGCACACCAGCTACTCCTGGAACATAGATGCCAGGTTCGACTGTTACAACCATACCCGGTACGAATTCATTTGTATTTGTACTAGAAACATCTTGGTATTCATGCTCTTCTAATCCTAGGCCATGTCCTAATCGATGAGGGAAATAGTCTCCATAACCAGCATCTGTGATAATATCTCGAGCAATAGCGTCTACATCTTTGATTTGTACACCAGGTTTAATTGCAGCAATCGCCGCTTGTTCAGCTTTTAATACGGTATCGTAAATGTTTTGAGCTTCTGAACTAGGCTTTCCAAATTTAATTGTTCTGGTCATATCACTACAATAATTTTCGTAAATGACGCCTAAATCAAATAACACAAATTCATTATTTTGTAATTGACGGTCGCCAGGTATACCGTGTGGTGATGCTGCGTGATCACCGAAAAGGACCATTGTATCAAAGCTCATTTCATTAACTCCATAAGCTTTGATTTCATATTCAATGTGATTAACAACTTGTCGTTCTGTCACACCTTCTTTTAAGAAACTTGCCCCAATTTCTATACATTTATCTGCTAGTTCACAAGCTTTCCGAATTTTAGCGATTTCAGATTCACTTTTAACATTACGTAGCGACTTTATCGTTTGATCTATGTCACCGAACGATTGTACTTTGAAAGCTTCGATTAATTCACGTTGACGCTGTACAGTTAAATGAGCCGCTTCAACTAACATTTTATTGAAAGTAAAAGGATATTTATCTAATGCATTTTCTGTATCAAGGTAACCAATGATTTCACCATCAAATGGTGAAGCCTTTACTTCTTCGACTTCTAATTGTGGACAAAATAGGACTTGATCACCATTTTCTTTGATTAATAAAGCTAGTAAACGTTCATGAGGATCACTTAAATAGCCGGTGAAATAAAAGATGTTCAATGGGGTAGTAATCCATGCTGCATCAGCTTGTTGTGACTTTAATGATTTTATAACTTGTTGTAACTTCATTTTTACTGCCTCCTATATATATGATTATATTAATTTTATGTTAGTTGTGTAAGGAATTCAAAAATAATATGTTGAAATAAAGTATATTGCTAAAATTATAAAAAAATTTATCGTTCATAAACACGTATTTTGGTAAAAGTGTGTTATAACTATTAATCATTGTGGTATATATAAAATAAATAGTTTTATGGGAGGAATTATCGATATGAAATTATCTTTTCATGGACAATCAACGATTTATTTTGAAGCAAATGGCAAAAAAGTAATTGTTGATCCATTTATTACGGGAAACGATTTATCTGATTTAGATGCTGAAACTTTAGAAGTAGATTATATAATTTTAACACATGGTCATGGCGATCATTTTGGTGATACAGTTGAATTAGCAAATAGAAACCATGCAACAGTTATTGGTTCAGCTGAATTAGGTGATTATTTAACGACTACTAAAAATGTTGAAAATGTTAGACCTATGAATATTGGTGGTAAAGCAGAATTTGATTTTGGAACAGTTAAGTTTGTACAAGCGTTTCACAGTTCTAGCTTGACTGATGATAATGGTATTCCCGTATATTTAGGTATGCCGATGGGGCTAATTTTAGAAATAGAAGGCAAGACGATTTATCATACTGGTGATACAGGATTATTTGGTGACATGAAATTAATTGCTGAACGTCATCCAGTTGACATTTGTTTTATTCCAATTGGTGATAATTTCACAATGGGCATTGATGATGCTAGTTTTGCAATTAATCAGTTCATTAAACCTAAAATTACAGTACCAATTCACTACAATACATTTGACTTGATTAAACAAAATCCAGAAGATTTCAAGTCAGCTGTTTCAGAAGGTGAAGTACAGATATTAAATCCAGGTGATGCAGTCCAACTTTAAAGTGATTGTGACATAAAAAATCTTGGATAAAACAAAAACGCCAATTTCTACTAGGATTTTAGAGGAATTGGCGTTTTCTTTGGTTTTATAGAATTGGATCGTTTGATGCAATGAGGTGACTATTAGAGTCATATTAAGTGTTATGCTATTTTACAATAAGCACAGGGATGCTTGCTCTTTTAGCAACTTTATGACTCACACTACCTAGCACGAATTTTTTCTTGGCTTCAGCACGACGGTTACTAAGTACAACAATTTCATATTTACCACTATTTGCCTCTTTTACCAATTGTTCTTTAGCATTACCACGAACAATGATTTCATCATATTTAATGCCATATTCATCGAGCGTATTTCGTGTATTTTCTAAACCTTTACTACGTTTTTCAACAAGTTTATCTAAATGAACACCAGATTTAATCGATGCTTGTGCATCTTGTTCACTGATTGCGTTAAGAATTGTTACAACAGTACCTTCACCAGCTAATTTTGAAACTTCTTCTAGTGCTTTTTCATTTTTAAGTGTGGTATCAACACCGAGTAAAATATTTTTAAACATTATTCCATCCCTCCTTAATTCTATTCTAATTAGAGTTTATCACAAATCAAATTAAAAATTATATATTTTCATAGTAACAGAGTAAAAAGTTTTATAAATATTAATATATTACTGAATATATGTCATAATTATAGTTAAAATATATTTTTTAAGTGATTAAATCGCAATTTTAGCTATAAAAAGTTATAATATCATAGAAAATGTCAAAAATGAGGTTATTAAAATGACAAAGCATGAGCAAATTTTATCTTATATCGAATCTTTAGCAGTAGGACAAAAGATTTCTGTTAGAAAAATAGCGAAAGATTTAAATGTCTCTGAGGGGACAGCGTATCGTGCGATTAAAGATGCCGGTAGAATTGGTTTAGTAGCAACAATAGATAGAGTTGGTACTGTCCGAATAGAAAAGAAATCACGTGAACAAATTGAACAACTTACATTTGGAGAAATTGTAAAAATAATTGATGGACAAGTATTAGGAGGAAGAAATGGCCTTATTAAGACATTATCAAAATTTGCAATTGGCGCAATGGAAATTGAAGATGTGGTAAAGTATTTAAGTCCTCACACATTATTGATTGTAGGAAATCGTAAAGATGTCCAATTGGCCGCATTGAAAAGAGGAAGCGCAGTATTGATTACTGGTGGTTTCAGAACGTCTAATGAGATAATCAAATATGCCGATGAACATGATTTACCGATACTGTCATCTAATTATGATACATATTTAGTTGCAAATATTATTAATAGAGCGATGTATAATCAAATGATTCGGAAAGAAATATTGGTCGTTGAAGACATAGTTAAATCAGTGAATGAAGATACTGTGGTTTTTGATAATATGACCTTGCACGATTACAAAGAAAAAGCAAAACGCACAGGACATTCCAGATTCCCGGTTATTGATGAACATTGGCGTTTAGTTGGTATTATCACAAGTAAAGAAATAATTAAAATGGATGACAATGATACTTTAGCACATTTTATGACGAAGTCTCCACTCAATGTACAACTTTCAACTACTGTTGCAAATTGTGCACACATGATGATTTGGGAAGGTATTGAATTATTACCAGTGATTTCACCAAGCAAAAAATTAATAGGTGTAATTACCAGAAAAGATGTATTAACAGCAATGCAATTGCTGAGTCGTCAGCCACAAGTAGGTGAAACCATTAATGATCAAGTAGCTAAACATATTACAATTGCAAACGATGATATTCAAGTACAAACTTCGCCTTTACTTACAAATCAATTTGGCACATTGAGTAAAGCAGTTTTTGTAGCAATTATTGAAGAAACCGTTCGTTATGAAATGCGGAAATTAAAGAAACTTGAAGTAATGATTGAAAGTTTAAATATCATTTACATTAAGACTGTGCAAATTGAATCTGAAATCAATGTACATTATGATATGTTAGATGTAGGTAGAAATTTTGCTAAATTAGAGGTAACGATGACAAGTGATGGTAAACATGTTGCAAAAGCAATGATCATTTGTCAGATGATAGATTAAAGGGTATATATATAATATAAAAAGGAAGATATAAAATGACGATGGAATTTAATCAAATTATGGATGAAATAAAAGCGGTTCAAACAGTAATTATACATAGACATGTGAGACCAGACCCGGATGCTTATGGATCGCAACTCGGCTTGAAAAATTACTTAAAACTTAAATTTCCAGAAAAGAATATTTTTGCAGTTGGAGAAGGAGAACCGTCGCTTGATTTTATCGGTACTTTTGATGATATTAGTGATGACCAATATAACGAAGCATTGGTTATCGTATGCGACACTGCTAATGCACCGAGAATCAGTGACCATAGATTCAATACTGGCAAACGTCTTGTTAAAATTGATCATCACCCAGCAGTTGACCAATATGGAGATATAAATTATGTCAATGATGAAGCATCATCAACGAGTGAGATTATTTTTGATTTCATAAGTCATTTTAACGATCAATCTCTGATTGATGATTCTGTAGCAAGAGTATTGTATCTAGGTATTGTTGGAGATACTGGGCGTTTTTTATTTAATAATACAACACCACATACGATGGAAGTCGCAAGCCAATTATTAAAATATTCATTTAATCATCAACAAGAATTGAATAAATTGGGTGAAAAAGATCCTAAATTATTGCCATTTCAAGGCTATGTTTTACAAAATTTTGATTTAAATGATAAAGGTTTTTGTAAGGTGAAAATCACAAAAGATGTACTAGAAAAATTTGATATTGTAGCGAATGAAGCTTCGCTATTTGTCAATGCGATTGCTGATATTCAAGGATTGAAAATATGGGTTTTTGCGGTAGATGAAGGAACTGAAATTAGATGTCGCATTCGTTCTAAAGGTATCGTCATTAATGATATTGCTAATGCATTTGGTGGTGGAGGCCATCCGAATGCATCTGGTGTTTCCGTTGCAGATTGGCGACAATTTGAAGAATTAGCACAAGCATTAAATAATAAATTGTAAGATTTGGGAGGTATTTGCTGATGGTTGCGCATTTAAACGTTCATACATCGTATGACTTATTGAATTCAAGTATTAAAATTAAAGATGTCATTGCGAAAGCAACGAAAGAAGGTTACACATCATTAGCAATTACAGATACAAATGTTTTATATGGTTATCCCCAATTCTACGACGCGTGCATAGCAGCAAATATTCATCCAATATTTGGTATGACGATTTATCTCACAGATGGTTTAGCTTCAGTTGAAACCATTGTCCTTGCTAAAAATAATCAAGGTCTAAAAGATTTATTTAAATTATCGTCTGCAATAAAAATGAAAGAAAAGTCTGAAACGCCCTTAGAGTGGCTTAATAAATATATTGATCATTTGATTGTCATATTTAAAGATGTAAATGAAGCACACCAAAGCATATTACAAAATTTTATTGGTAATGAAGATATATTTGTAAATCATAGTAGCCAAAAAGGTTTAGATTTTCCGGCCGTGTGGGCACAAAGTACAAACTATTTAAATGAAGAAGATGCGGATACTTTAACGGCATTAGCTGCTATAAAAAATAATGAGAAATTAGATTTAGTTAAAGAAGTGCATGATTACAACGCACATATGTTTAGTAGAGCTGATCTAGATACATTCCATGTTAGTGAGCGTATTTGGCAAAATACAAATTACATCGCATCCATTTGTAATGCCGAACTACAATATCATCAATCATTATTACCTAAATTTAAAACACCAAATAATCAGCCGTCTAAAGATTATCTTTATGAGATGCTTCAACAAAATTTGAAACAGTTAAATCTATCCCAAGCATCATTACAAAGATACGACAACAGGCTTAATCATGAATATGAAATTATTACACGCATGGGTTTTGAAGACTATTTTTTAATTGTAAGTGATTTAATACATTTTGCTAAAACGCATGATGTATTAGTTGGTCCAGGTCGTGGTTCATCTGCTGGTTCTTTAGTTAGTTACCTATTAGATATTACGACGATTGATCCCATTAAATATAACTTGTTATTTGAGCGTTTTTTAAATCCTGAGCGTGTTACTATGCCAGATATTGATATTGATTTTGAAGATACACATAGAGAAAAAGTGATTAAATATGTACAGGAAAAATATGGCAATAATCATGTTTCTGGTATAGTGACATTTGGTCATTTATTAGCAAGGGCAGTTTCAAGAGACGTCGGTCGGATTATGGGTTTTGATGAAATAACATTAAATGAAATTTCATCTTTAATCCCTCATAAATTAGGCATTACATTAGATGAGGCATATGAGAAAAAGGAATTTAAACAATTTGTGCATAGAAATCATCGGCATGAACGCTGGTTTGAAATTTGTAAAAAATTAGAAGGTCTACCACGACATACGTCAACACATGCAGCAGGGATCATTATAAACGACCACCCTTTATATGAGTATACACCATTAACTTTAGGTGATACTGGCATACTGACACAGTGGACTATGACCGAAGCGGAACGTATTGGTCTGTTGAAAATTGATTTTCTAGGTTTACGAAATTTATCTATTATTCATCAAATCGTTAAGCAAGTGAAAAGAGATATGAACATTGATATAGATATTGAAGCCATTCCTTTTAATGATTCGAAAGTATTTCAGTTACTCTCACATGGTGATACAACAGGTGTATTCCAATTAGAATCTGATGGTATAAGAAATGTATTGAAAAAATTACAACCAGAACAATTTGAAGATATTGTAGCTGTAACTTCTTTGTATAGACCTGGACCTATGGAAGAAATACCAACGTATATTACTAGGAGACACTTCCCTGAAAAAGTACAATATTTGCATAAAGACTTAGAGCCTATATTAAAAACAACGTATGGTGTTATTATCTATCAGGAACAAATTATGCAAATTGCGAGTAAGTTTGCTAATTTTAGTTATGGTGAAGCAGATATATTAAGACGTGCAATGAGTAAAAAGAATCGTGCAGTATTAGAGAGTGAGCGACAACACTTTGTGGAAGGTGCTTTAAGTAACGGGTATGATGAACGATTAAGCAAACAAATTTTTGATCTGATTTTAAAATTTGCAGATTATGGCTTCGCACGTGCACATGCGGTGAGTTACTCCAAAATAGCTTATATTATGAGTTATTTAAAAGTACATTATGCTAATTATTTTTATGCCAATATCCTAAGTAATTCAATTGGTAGTGAAAAGAAGACAGCACAAATGATCGATGAAGCGAAACATCAGCAATTAAATATATTGGCACCCAATATTAATGAAAGTCATTGGTTTTATAAAGCAAGCAACAAAGGTATCTATCTATCTTTAGGCGCAATTAAAGGCATCGGCTATCAGAGTGTTAAACTTATTGTTGATGAAAGAAAAAGTAATGGTATATATAAAGATTTCTTTGATTTTACACGTCGTATACCTAAAAGAATAAAGAGTAGAAAATTACTTGAAGCATTAATATTAGTCGGGGCTTTTGATACATTTGGTAAAAATAGAGCGACGTTATTGCATGCGATTGATCAAGTGTTAGATGACGTATCCAATGTGGAACAAGATGATTTTATTTTTGATGTATTGACCCCAAAAACATCTTATGAAGACAAAGAAGAATTACCAGATCAAGTACTAAGTGATTATGAAAAAGAATATTTAGGGTTTTATGTCTCGACACATCCTGTAGAGAAGGCATTTGAAGAAAAACAATATCTTGGTATTTATAAACTTAATAATGCTAGAGATAATCAACCTATCTTTATTCAAATCGACCAGTTAAAACGTATTCGTACTAAAAACGGACAAAATATGGCATTTATTACGTTAAATGATGGACTTAATAATTTAGATGGGGTAGTGTTCCCAGACGCATATAAAAAATTCGAAATATACTTAAACAAGACAGATACACTTATTGTGAAAGGTAAATTTGAATATAGAAATAATAAAAAACAACTTATTATTAACCAAATAGAAAGTGTTGCGTCGTTTGAAAGTAATAAACTAGCAAATGCAAAACAAATCATCATTAGAAATATAGAAGATTTATCAGAAATAAAAAAGCAGTTAAATTTACAAGCAACGGCAGATGACATCCCAGTGAAATATTTTCAAGAAAACCAAAATCAATTTAAAATTATAGGTTTTATAACACGTAAAAAAGAAAAAATTGAAACGCTGATAGCCAAGTTTTCACCATGGGATATAAGGATAATTTAACTTTATCAAGTCTATAAACTATGATATAGTAAACTGATGGTTAAGTTGATACTTACCATCAGTTTATATTAAATGATAGTTTAAATACTACATGTAAAATATATGTTTTTATTACAAAAGTTATCATACAACATGTGCTTATGATTTAATGCTAACGATAACATTTGTAATTTTTGTTAGATTGTAATAAAAATATATATGACTGATTAAAATTATTGAATGTAAGGGGTAGGTTTACATGACATTAAGAGACGACGCACTAGAAATGCATAGAATTAATCAAGGTAAATTAGAAATTACACCAAAAGTTCAAGTGACCAATAAAGAAGAGCTAAGTTTGGCATATTCACCCGGTGTAGCTGAACCATGTAAAGAAATACATGAAGACCCTAGAAAAGTATTTGAATACACAATGAAAGCAAATACAGTCGCGGTTGTTACAGATGGTACAGCTGTACTTGGATTGGGCAACATTGGTGCAGAAGCTAGTATTCCAGTAATGGAAGGGAAAGCAGTTTTGTTTAAAAGTTTTTCAGGCATTGATGGTGTGCCGATTGCACTAAATACTACGGATACAGATGAAATTGTAAATACGGTAAAATTATTAGAACCAAACTATGGTGGCATTAATCTTGAAGATATTTCTGCACCACGTTGTTTTGAAATTGAAGCGCGTTTAAAAAAAGAAACAAAAATACCTGTTTTTCATGATGACCAACATGGTACTGCAATTGTAACAGTTGCAGGTATGATTAATGCACTGCGCATTATAGATAAAGAATTATCTGATATAAAAGTGGTACTTAACGGAGCAGGTGCAGCAGGTATGGCAATTGTTCAATTGCTTTATTCATATGGTGTTAGAGATATGATTATGTGTGATTCCAAAGGTGCTATTTACGAAGGTCGTTCTTATGGTATGAATGATACAAAAGCATTTGTAGCTAAATGGACAAACAGAGATAAAGTAGAAGGCTCGTTAAGTGATGTCATAAAAGATGCTGACGTATTTATTGGCGTTTCTGTAGCCGATTTGTTAACAAAAGAAATGGTTGAATCAATGGCTAAAGATCCAATTATATTTGCTATGGCAAATCCGAATCCTGAAATCAATCCTGATGTAGCAAAAGAAGCAGGTGCTAAAGTAATTGGAACTGGTCGTTCGGATTATCCAAATCAAATCAATAATGTCCTTGCATTTCCTGGTATTTTTAGAGGTGCATTAGATGTAGAAGCTACGCATATAAATGAAGAGATGAAACAAGCTGCAGTAGAAGCAATTGCAAATTTAATTAAACCAGAAGAATTAAATCCAGATTACTGTATTCCTGGTCCATTTGATAAACGTGTGGCACCTTCTGTTGCTAGAGAAGTTGCAAAAGCAGCAATGGAAACAGGGGTAGCAAGAACAGATATGGACCCAGAAGAAATTTATAATAAAACAATGAAATTAACAGATTTAGATAAATAATATTCATGAATACTGATCTCAAAATATTGTGTTTATAATATTGGGAAGACAGTAATGGTTAAGTGGAGGTTTAAAATGTTTAAAGATTTTTTCAATAGAAGTAGTAAAAAGAAAAAGTATGTGACTGTTTCCGATTCAAAACAAAGTGATGTTCCAGCAGGAATTATGACAAAATGCCCGAAATGTAAGAAGATCATGTATACTAAAGAATTAGCTGAAAATTTAAATGTATGTTTCAATTGTGATCATCACATCGCTTTAACAGCGTATAAAAGAATTGAAGCCATTTCTGATGAAGGTACATTCACAGAATTTGATAAAGGAATGACCTCTGCGAATCCATTGGATTTTCCAAGTTATGAAGAAAAAATTCAAAAAGATCAACAAAAAACAGAGTTAAATGAAGCTGTTGTTACTGGTACAGCACATTTAGAAGGTATTGAATTTGGCGTAGCTGTGATGGATGCTAGATTTAGAATGGGTAGCATGGGCTCAGTGGTTGGTGAAAAGATATGTAGAATTATAGAATATTGTACTGAGCATCGTTTACCGTTCATCCTATTTTCTGCTAGTGGTGGCGCTAGAATGCAAGAAGGTATCATATCTTTAATGCAAATGGGTAAAACCAGTGTCACTTTAAAAAGACATATGGATCATGGATTGCTATATATTTCGTATATTACAAACCCAACAACAGGTGGTGTATCGGCAAGCTTTGCTTCAGTTGGTGATATTAATTTAAGTGAACCTAAAGCACTTATTGGTTTTGCTGGTAGACGAGTGATTGAACAAACGATTAATGAAAAGCTACCTGACGACTTCCAAACTGCTGAATTTTTATTAGAGCATGGACAATTAGATAAAGTTGTACATAGAAAAGAAATGAAAGTAACACTATCTAATATTTTAAAAATGCACCAAGAGGTGAAAACGAATGCTTGACTTTGAAAAGCCACTTTTTGAAATAAAAAACAAAATTGAATCGTTAAAAGAATCACAAGAAAAAAATGACGTGGACTTACAGGAAGAAATTGATATGCTTGAGGCTTCATTAGAGCGTGAAACACAAAAGGTATATACTCATTTAAAGCCATGGGATCGAGTACAATTAGCGCGCTTACAAGAAAGACCTACATCTCTAGATTATATACCTCATATTTTTGATTCCTTTATTGAGTTACATGGTGATCGTAATTTCCGAGATGATCCAGCTATGATTGGCGGTATTGGCTATTTAAATGGCCAAGCAGTTACAGTTGTTGGTCAACAACGTGGGAAAGATACTAAAGATAATATTTATCGTAACTTTGGTATGGCGCATCCTGAAGGATATAGAAAAGCCTTACGCTTAATGAAGCAAGCTGAAAAATTTAATAGACCTATTTTTACATTTATCGATACAAAAGGAGCTTATCCAGGGAAAGCAGCAGAAGAACGTGGTCAAAGTGAATCTATTGCTAAAAACCTTATCGAAATGGCAGCACTTAAAGTGCCAGTCATTGCGGTTGTAATTGGTGAAGGTGGAAGCGGTGGCGCTTTAGGTCTTGGCATTTCGAATCGTTTATTAATGCTGGAAAACAGCACATATTCTGTAATTTCACCAGAGGGTGCATCTGCATTATTATGGAAAGATAGTAATTTAGCACAAATAGCTGCGGAAACAATGAAGATTACTGCAGAAGATTTATATGAGTTGAAAATTGCCGATGAAGTTTTAAAAGAACCTCTTGGTGGCGCTCATCATGATATTGAAAAGCAAGCTCAAAATATAAAAAGTGCATTTTTAAAACATTTGAAAGAATTAAGTGCGTTTAATGAACAACAAATCATAGATGATCGCTATGACAAATTTAGAAATATCGGTTCTTTTAATGAATAATTAAAAAGACACGAAATAATATACTTCTGCAAAGCCATTTTTTATAGTATTCATACTAACCATGTGGATTTTAAAGTCTAAGGTTTTAAAAGAGCATTAAATTGCAATCAGGTATACAGCCCCCTGATTTCATATTAGTGCTCTTTTTTTATTGAGTAAAGTAAGTCAAAAGTGGGAATTTGAGATATCTGTTTAATAAAGTAAAGTTAAAGGTATGATAAAGTATCATTGTTTTGAAAATATAAAATATAAGGAAACGCTTTCGTATTGTAAAATGTTTTTTTACAATAATTAAAAACGTTTACATGAGTTACAATGCCCTATTTTAATGGCACCTTCTATAATTTTATGGTATTTTTAGAATAAGAAATACATGTTAGAAAGGTATGTCGTCATGAAAAAAATTGCAGTGTTGACTAGCGGTGGAGATTCACCAGGCATGAACGCGGCTATTAGAGCTGTTGTTAGAAAAGCGATTTATAATAATATTGAAGTTTACGGTGTTTACCAAGGCTATCAAGGATTATTAAACGATGATATCGAGAAGTTGGAGCTCGGTTCTGTTGGAGATACAATCCAACGTGGCGGAACTTTTCTGTATTCAGCAAGGTGTCCTGAATTTAAAGAAGCAGAAGTTCGACAAAAAGCAATAGAGAACTTGCGCAAAAGAGGTATTGAAGGCCTAGTAGTAATAGGCGGAGATGGTAGCTATAGAGGTGCGCAACGCATTAGCGAAGAATGTAAAGAAATTCAAACGATAGGTGTACCAGGTACGATAGATAATGATATCAACGGTTCAGATTTTACAATTGGATTTGATACTGCATTAAATACCATTATAGATTGTGTTGATAAAATTCGCGATACGGCTTCAAGTCATGCAAGAACATTCATCATAGAAGTTATGGGTCGTGATTGTGGAGATTTAGCACTATGGGCTGGACTTTCAGTAGGAGCTGAAACAATCATTGTCCCAGAAGTGGAAACAGATATTAAAGATGTAGCTGAAAAAATTGACAACGGAATAAGACGTGGGAAAAAACATTCCATTGTTATGGTTGCAGAAGGTTGTATGTCTGGAGAAGATTGTGCAAAAGAACTGACAAAGTATATTAATGTTGATGCACGTGTATCTGTGCTTGGTCATATCCAACGTGGCGGCAGTCCAAGTGGCGCAGATAGAATGCTTGCTTCACGATTAGGTGGACATGCTGTAGACTTATTACTAGAAGGAAAAACAGCAATCGGCGTTGGTATTCGCAACAATGAATTAACAGACACTTCATTTGAAGAAATATTTAGGTCAAATGAACACAAGTTTGATTTTGAAACATTTGCTTTAGCAAATGAATTATCGATATAAAATACTGGGAGGCATTAATAATGAGAAAAACTAAAATTGTTTGTACAATTGGACCTGCATCTGAGTCTGAAGAAATGCTTGAGAAATTAATTAAAGCTGGAATGAATGTTGCGAGATTAAATTTCTCACATGGTGATCATGCAGAACATAAAGCTAGAATTGATAGAATTCGTGAAGTATCTCAAAGATTAGGTAAAACAGTTGCAATATTATTGGATACAAAAGGTCCTGAAATCCGTACTCACAACATGAAAGATGGTGCTATTGAACTTGAAAAAGGTACGGAAGTCATCGTAAGTATGACTGAAGTTGAAGGTACACCTGAAAAATTCTCAGTAACGTACGATAATCTAATAAATGATGTTCAAGAAGGCTCATATATTTTATTAGATGATGGCCTTATTGAATTACAAGTAAAACAAATAGATAAAGCAAACGGTGAAGTTGTATGTGATGTTTTAAACACTGGAGAATTAAAAAATAAAAAAGGCGTAAACTTACCAGGTGTTAAAGTAAGTTTACCAGGTATCACTGATAAAGATGCTGAAGATATTAAATTCGGTATAAGTGAAAATATTGACTTTATCGCTGCAAGTTTTGTGCGTCGTCCGAGTGATGTACTAGACATTCGTAAATTACTTGAAGATGGTAAAAACACAAACATTAGCATTATACCTAAAATCGAAAACCAAGAAGGTATTGACAATATTAAAGAAATACTTGAAGTTTCAGACGGTTTAATGGTTGCTCGTGGTGATATGGGTGTTGAAATACCACCTGAATCCGTACCAATGGTGCAAAAAGACTTGATCAGACAATGTAATAAATTAGGTAAGCCTGTTATCACAGCGACGCAAATGTTAGACTCAATGCAACGTAATCCTCGTGCGACACGTGCTGAAGCAAGTGACGTTGCGAATGCCATTTATGATGGTACAGATGCAGTTATGCTATCAGGCGAAACAGCTGCTGGATTATACCCAGAAGAAGCAGTCAAAACAATGCGTAATATTGCAATTTCAGCTGAAGCTGCACAAGATTATAAACGATTATTATCCGATCGAACTAAATTAGTGCAAACTTCATTAGTTAATGCAATTGGTGTTTCAGTAGCGCATACAGCATTAAATTTAAATGTAAAAGCGATTGTAGCAGCAACTGAAAGTGGTTCTACTGCTAGAACGATTTCTAAATATCGTCCTAAATCAGATATTATTGCGGTTACACCACATGCTGAAACTGCGCGTCAATGTGCATTGGTTTGGGGTATTCACCCTGTCGTTAAAGAAGGACGTAAAACAACAGATGCTATGTTGAACACAGCAGTTGCTACAGCGGTCGAAACTGAAAAAGTTCAAAATGGTGATTTAATCATTATTACTGCAGGTGTACCTACAGGAGAAAAAGGGACAACAAATATGATGAAATTACATCTAGTAGGTGACGAATTAGCTAAAGGTCAAGGTATCGGTAGAAATTCAGTTGTTGGAAATACTTTAGTAGTGAATGATGCGAGTGAACTTGAAGGCAAAGATTTAAGTGAAACGGTCATTGTCACAACTTCTGTAGATGAAACGCTTGTCCCTTACATTGAAAAAGCCAGTGGCTTAATTGCTGAAGAGAGCGGCATCACTTCTCCGAGCGCAATTATAGGTCTAGAAAAAGGCATTCCAACAATTGTAGGTGTTGAAAATGCGACTAAAGAGATACAAAATGATATCTTGATTACGGTAGATGCAAATCAAGGAAAAGTATTTGAAGGATATGCGAACGTACTTTAATCATAGTTATCATATGCTAAATCTTTACTCATAATATAAGCAACATAAGTGATAATACAAATTAAAAATGCACTTCCATTTATAAATGGAAGTGCATTTTTTCTAGATATAAAACTTTAACATCGTTACTCGATTTATAATCGTCACTTAAAGTAATACATCATACCATAAAAACATTAACAGATTGCGCTTATTTGATTGATATATAACACATGTTAAGCACGTCAATAGTTATCTGTTTAAATGATTTCGATATGATATATACACCTTGTATTGAGATACTCAAATACTATTGTTAAACACTACACATAACGATGTAGCATCAATTCTCTTTTTTATACAGAAATAGCCCAAGACCATTTTATGTCTTAGGCTATTGTATTAGATTATTGATGTGTTGAAGCATTCAACAATAGTTGTTGATAGGATTACTTCATATCTGAAGTAGCGAATTTTTTATATCTTAGATACATAAGACTCAAGATGATAAACCAAATAGGTGTTAAATAGACTGCTCTTCTTGTTTCTACATTTACGAAAAGTAAGCAAAATACTAAAAAGAAGAAAATCAAAATGATATACCCAATATATTTACCACCAAATAATTTATATGTAGCATTTTTGTGCATTTCTGGGTTTTGGCGATGATAATTAATGTAAGCAACAATAATTAAAGCCCAAACGACTAAAAATAGTACTGTTGAAACAGTTGTAATATATGTGAATACTAAAGTTGCGTTTGGAATAATATAGTTCAATAAGGCTGAAATTAACAATAGAGCACATGAGACTAAGATTGCTATGTGAGGCACACCATTTTTGTTTGTTTTTTCAAAAATAGGGGGTGCTTGCTTTTGATTTGAAAGCCCAAATAACATACGGCTGTTTGAAAATATACCACTATTACAAGAAGAAGCAGCAGCTGTTAATACTACAAAGTTGATGATGCCTGCTGCAAATGGAATACCAATTAAAGCAAATAATCTCACAAAGGGACTTTCTTCTGGATTAATATTGTTCCAAGGGATGATTGACATAATTACAGTCAATGCACCAACATAAAATACTAAAATTCTAATCGGAACGCTGTTGATTGCTTTTGGAATCGTTTTAGTTGGATCTTTTGTTTCGCCAGCCGTCACGCCAATCAATTCAATCCCTACAAAGGAAAAGAGTGCCATTTGAAATGACATTAAAAATCCACTAATCCCTTTTGGGAAAATACCATGTTGATATAAATTAGTTAACGAGGTGTGTCCAAATTGTGTATCGTATGCCATGACAATCATTACAATGCCAACGACAATAAGTGCTAAGATTGTAACTACTTTGATGATGGAAAACCAAAACTCTAGTTCTCCAAAAAGTTTAGCGCTTAATAAATTGAGTGACATTAAAATTAATACACAAAATAGAGCACTTATCCAATTGGGTATATGTGGGAACCAGAAACTAACGTATTTAGCAACAGCTGTAACCTCTGCCATACCTGTAATAATCCAACACAACCAATATGTCCATCCGGTAACAAATCCAGCAAATGAACCTATGTATTGATTTGTTACATCAGCAAAAGATTTAAAATTCGTATTTGTTACAAGAATTTCACCTAAGCCCCGCATAAACATAAATAACATAAATCCTATAATGATATATGTAAGTAAAATCGAAGGACCAGTTAATGCTATGGTTTGACCTGCTCCTAAGAAAAGCCCTGTGCCGATTGCACCTCCAATTGCAATTAACTGTATATGCCTATTGCTGAGTTCTCTTTGTAACTGTTGTTTTGCCATAAGTTTTAACTCCTTTATTAAGTTATTTATTATTATGATACGCAATTTAAAATAAAACAACACTTTTTTATAGTTGTATCTTAAAAAAGTCAGTGTAATATTATATTAATAATTTGTTATTAATCATGATAACCAATTAAAAACTTTGATAAATTGAAGAAAGGGTAATTACATATTAGAATGATGATATAACAACGTTCATTAATTATGGCGTGTTTATGGGCATATAAACAAATCATCATTTCTTAATGATTAACTAGGAATTTAAACTGAAATATTCACAAAAACGTAAATATTGGCTATAATAGTTTATGAAAGCCGTTTCATTATGAAATAGAAAAGGGGAATATATATGGCAGAGTTACAAAAAGGTTTAGAAGGGGTAATTGCAGCAGAAACTAAAGTGAGCTCTATCATTGATAGTCAACTTACATATGCTGGCTATGAAATTGATGATTTAGCCGAAAATGCTGAATTTGAAGAAGTAGTCTTTTTATTATGGCATTACCGATTACCTAATAAAGAAGAATTACAATCATTTAAAGAAAAACTCTTTAACTATATGACATTAAATCCTAGAGTATATAATCATTTTAAAGAGTACGCTACTAGTAATGTACATCCAATGACAGCATTAAGAACATCAGTGTCTTACGTTGCGCACTTTGATGAACATGCTGAGGATGAAAGTGAAGATCAAACGATGGAACGTGCAGTACGCATTCAAGCTAAAATCGCTTCACTTGTTACAGCATATGCTAGAGTTAGAGAAGGTAAAGAACCTGTTAAACCTAGCAGTGATTTAAATTATGCTGGTAATTTCTTATATATGTTACGTGGTGAATTACCAACAGATATCGAAGTTGAAGCATTTAATAAAGCATTGGTATTACATGCAGATCATGAGTTGAATGCTTCTACCTTTACTGCAAGATGTGCAGTGTCTTCATTATCAGACATGTATTCAGGTATTGTAGCAGCTGTCGGTTCTTTAAAAGGTCCATTACACGGTGGGGCAAATGAGCGTGTAATGAGTATGTTATCAGAAGTTAAGTCTATTGATGATGTAGATGAATACATTGATAATAAAATTAAAAATAAAAAGAAAATAATGGGATTCGGTCACCGTGTATATAAAAATGGTGATCCAAGAGCGAAATTCTTAAAAGAGATGAGTAGAAAGATTACATCCGAAACAGGCCAAAGCCAGTTATTTGATATATCTGTAAAAATAGCTGATAAAATGAAAGAAGAAAAAGGCCTTATTGCTAATGTGGATTTCTATAGTGCAACTGTATATCACAGTATGAATATTGAACATGATTTATTCACACCTATTTTTGCAGTTAGTAGAACTTCAGGTTGGATTGCACATATTCTTGAACAATATAGAGATAATAGAATTATGCGTCCAAGAGCACAATATATTGGTGAAACTAATAGAACTTATGAACCAATTGAAGAAAGATAATCACGAATTAACATAAATAAAACAATTCAAATGATGGAGGTATTTTTACATGGCAGGAGAAAAAGTAGTAAAAACAGCAGAAGGGTTAACTGTACCAAATAATCCTATCATTCCTTATATTATCGGTGACGGTATTGGACCAGATATTTGGTCAGCTGCTAGTAGAGTCATTGACGCAGCCGTAGAACAGGCTTATAACGGTGAAAAGAAAATTGAATGGAAAGAAGTACTTGCAGGTCAAAAAGCTTATGATGAAACAGGCGAATGGTTACCACAAGAAACTTTAGATACAATCAATGAATATTTAATTGCAATTAAAGGACCACTTACTACACCAATCGGCGGAGGTATTCGTTCATTAAACGTTGCACTACGTCAAGAACTTGATCTATTTACTTGCTTAAGACCAGTACGTTGGTTCCAAGGCGTACCTTCACCAGTTAAACGTCCGGAAGATACAGATATGGTTATTTTCCGTGAAAACACAGAAGATATCTATGCTGGTATTGAATTTAAAGAAGGAACACCAGAAGTTAAAAAATTAATCGATTTCTTACAAGATGAAATGGGTGCTAAAAATATAAGATTCCCAGAAACATCAGGCATTGGTGTGAAACCAGTTTCAAAAGAAGGTACAGAGCGTTTAGTTCGTGCAGCGATTCAATATGCTCTAGATAATAATCGTAAATCTGTAACTCTAGTTCATAAAGGTAATATTATGAAATTTACAGAGGGTGCTTTCAAACAATGGGGCTATGATTTAGCACATAATGAATTTGGTGATAAAGTCTTTACATGGCAACAATATGATGAAATTGTTGAAAAAGATGGTAAAGAAAAAGCTAATGAAGTTCAAGAACAAGCTGAAAAAGACGGTAAAATTATCATCAAAGATTCCATTGCAGATATTTTCTTACAACAAATATTGACACGTCCTGCAGATCACGATGTAGTAGCTACGATGAATCTTAACGGTGACTATGTGTCAGATGCGTTAGCAGCACAAGTTGGCGGTATTGGTATTGCACCAGGCGCAAATATTAACTATGAAACTGGCCATGCGATATTTGAAGCTACACACGGTACTGCACCAAAATATGCTGGTTTAAATAAAGTAAACCCATCATCTGAAATTTTAAGTGCTTCATTAATGCTTGAGCACCTAGGTTGGCAAGAAGCAGCTGACAAGATTACTGAGTCTATCGAAAAAACAATTGCTTCAAAAGTCGTTACTTATGATTTCGCACGTTTAATGGATGGTGCAAAAGAAGTATCTACATCTGAATTCGCTGATGAATTAATCAAAAATATTAAATAAAATGACAATAAATAACAATAAAGAAGTATTTTTCTAAGGAAAATAAATAATTTAGCTTAAGAGCGAGAATATGAAATCATGATTATTATGATTTCTATCTCGCTCTTTTATTTTGATTAAATTATATTTTACGAGCAAGCAAATCTTAGCAAAATATAATTTAAACGAAAGATTTAATAGTTAGAATATAAAATTAATGTTAAGGTATTATTAAAATCAGGAATAATAAGTATATTCAATACCAGTTATTGATTCATTGAAGAATAGTTTATGTAGACGATACAAATTCTTTGTGCTTTCTTTACAAATAACTAATTATTTTCTATTTATTAAGTTTATGTAAAAATACTTTTAAGTATGTTATTTTTATTAAAATTTACGTTATAATTAATTTGTAATCATAAATTTGGAGGTATACTATGTCACAAAAAGTACTTGTAGTAGATGATGAGCAATCAATTGTAACCTTGTTAAAATATAATTTAGAGCAAGCTGGATATATCGTGGATGTTGCCTATGATGGTGAAGAAGCATTAGAAAAAGTGAATGCTGTAAATCCAGAATTGGTTGTATTAGATGTTATGCTTCCTAAAAAAGATGGAATCGAAGTTTGTAAAACGATCCGATCTGATAAAAATTTAGTGCCAATTTTAATGTTAACTGCTAAAGATGATGAATTTGATCGTGTGTTAGGTCTAGAACTTGGTGCAGACGATTATATGACTAAGCCATTTTCACCGAGAGAAGTGGTAGCTAGAGTTAAAGCCATTTTAAGACGATCTGCCATGATTAATGAAGCAGTACCAGTTGAAAATGATGAAGATGATATTTTAATTGGTTCTATCAGAATTAGACCAGAATATTTTGAGGTTTACCGTGGTGATGAATTATTAGAACTCACACCTAAGGAATTTGAACTGTTACTATATCTTATTGAAAGACAAGGCAGAGTAATTACACGTGAGCATATGCTAAACTCTGTTTGGAATTACGAATTTGCAGGTGACTCAAGAATTGTGGATGTACATATAAGTCATTTAAGAGATAAATTGGAAGAGAACCCTAAGCAGCCTAAATTGATCAAAACAGTTAGAGGTTTAGGCTATAAATTGGAAAGACCTAAAGTCTAATGTTGAAGTTTCACCAAAGACTCTTATTTTTATTATGTACCATCGTTATCATTAGTTTTGTTGCATTAGGTGCAATAATTACACATGTCATATACAATACAGTCATATCAAGCCAACAAGGTGACTTAGAACACCAAGCACAACATTTAGTCAGTTTATACAATCATGATAAAACAGATGAAATCAAAGATATTGCAAAAAACGAAAATTTTACTTTGATACTTACTGAAGGTAACGATGAAGTATTTTCCACAAAATCAGGGACCCCATTTAATAATGATATTAATAATGAAGCGAATCCTTCCAAAATAATTTACGATAAAATAGGGGATGACCGTAGATATACTTTTAAAACTTCGATTAGAGATAAAGATGTGATTATCAGTGGTGTTAATAATCAAATACTAGAACTACAAATAGGTATATGGAAATATGTAGGTTTAATTGGATTATTTGTATTGGTTATTATTTTCTTTGTCGTGAGAAGCATTAATAGAACTTACATTAGACCGATAAATGAAGTTACATATGCAACAAACCTTTTAGCCGAAGGTTATTATCATGTTAGGGTTCCAGAAAGTAATGTTAAAGAAACGAGAGAATTATTCGTCACCACAAATGAGCTAGCCAGAAGATTACAACGATTAAATCATAAACAAAAGTTACAATCTAATCGATTGAAAACAACGATAGAAAATATTCCTAGTTCAATTTTAATGATAGATAAATATGGTGAGATTGTGATTGCAAACAAATCATATTATGATGTGTTTAATCCTGAGAATGTTGTAGAACATAAAAGCTATATCGACTTTATAGATCCAGAGATTCAAAAGTTAATCGCCGAAGCATTTAAAGTTGAAAAATCAACTTATGATCAAATAGAGTTGACAATTGACCAAGTCCACCAAAAATACTTTGACACAGCATGTATTCCAATTTTATCTAAAAGTAAAAAGAATCTTTACGGTATGGTAGTCGTGCTACATGATATTACAAATTTGAAAAAATTAGAAAATTTAAGACGTGAATTCGTAGCTAATGTATCACATGAATTGAAAACACCTATCACTTCTATAAAAGGCTTCGCCGAAACACTTTTAGATGGTGCTAAAAATGATGAACAAACATTAAATGACTTTTTAAACATCATTTCTAAAGAATCGAATCGTATTGAAACATTAGTATATGACTTATTAGATTTGTCTCATGTTGAGCAACAAACACAATTAGAAACAGAACCAACAAGTTTATCTGAAATTGCTGAGTCAACAATGAAGCATATGCAAAATATCGCAGAAAGTAAAAATATAACAATAGTTAATGAGATTGAACCAGATATTATTATTGAGGCAAATAAAGATAAAGTTTCGCAAGTAGCACTTAATTTACTTTCGAACGCAATAAGTTATTCTAAAGTTTCTAGTCAAGTCATTGTGCGTGTTTTCAAAGAAGGTAATAAGCGTGTGCTTGAAGTTCAAGATTTTGGTATTGGTATTAGTAAGCAAGATCAAAAACATATCTTTGAACGCTTTTATCGTGTAGATAAAGCCCGCAGTAGAGATTCAGGAGGCACAGGTTTAGGCTTATCTATTACAAAGCATATTATGGAAGCCCATCAAGGTAGAATTAATGTGTTTAGTGAACCAGAAAAGGGTTCAACTTTTAGAGTCACATTTTTTGATTAAAATAATAACTACGACCGATTTAACCATAACCATCATAGGCCAAGGTTAATCGGTCGTTTTATTTTGTGTTAGTAAAAATAGAGTAAGAAAAACTCAAATTTATTAGAAATCATTGTTTTGTCCTATACAAAGAGAAAAGTACTTGTTATTGAATAGGTTGGAAAGCTTCCTGTGATAGAGACGATAAACATGTGCATAGTGATACTTAATCATTAAACTATAATATGTGGATTAACAGTGACTGACAATAACATGGAGATTAATTGAGATAATTATTTTATCTCAACCTCATCGAATGAATACGGATTGACCTATAATTTATGATAAAATGGAAAGTAAATATGTGTTGGAGGTTAAAATATTGAATAAATTAATTTTAATTGATGGAAACAGTTTGAGCTTTAGAGCTTTTTATGCGTTACCATTATTACAAAATAAAGCTGGTATTCATACGAACGCCGTTTATGGTTTTGCAATGTTGTTGGAAAAAATTATAAAAGAAGAACAACCCACACATTTTTTAGTCGCTTTTGATGCTGGGAAAACAACATTTAGACATGCGCAATATAGTGAATATAAAGGTGGACGACAATCCACTCCTCCAGAACTTAGTGAGCAATTTCCATACGTTAGACAATTATTGGATGCATACCGTATCAAACGTTACGAATTAGAAAACTATGAAGCAGATGACATTATAGGTACTTTAAGCAAACAAGCTAATCATGAAAACTTCCAAACAATAATCATTACTGGTGATCGTGACTTAACACAATTAGCTACTGACGATGTTACAATCTATTACACTAAAAAGGGTGTTACAGATGTCGACCATTATACTCCAGAATTTATAGCTGAAAAATATAATGGTTTATCGCCGAAACAAATTATTGATATGAAAGGTCTAATGGGGGATAGTTCAGATAATATTCCTGGTGTGGCAGGCGTTGGAGAAAAAACAGCTATTAAACTATTAAACCAATTTTCCACAGTAGAAAATGTATACGAACATATAGATGAAGTTTCGGGTAAAAAATTGAAAGAAAAGCTTGAAAATAGTAAAGATGATGCTTTAATGAGTAAAACGTTGGCGACTATCAATTGTGATAGTCCAATTGAAGTATCATTAGAAGATACTAAATTGCCTGATCAATCAGATACTGATGACAAAATTGAACTATTTAAAAAATTAGAATTTAACCAACTCTTAGACCAGATGGATGCTTCAATTAATGACTCTGACGTTCAAGAGATGGATATTGAACTAGAAGATGATTTTACAAAAATTGATTTCAACTCATTAAAAACAGCAGTCATCCATTTCGAGTTAGATGGTGCCAATTACTTAAAAGACAATATTTTGAAATTTGGCTTCTTCGATGGTCAACATTATGTCGTAGTCAATGCCGAACAACTTTCACAAAATCAGTCACTGGTTGCTTGGCTTGAAAATGAGAAGACTGAAAAAATCGTCTACGATGCCAAAAAGTCTTATATCGTAGCACATCGACTTGGTATTAATATTAAGCATATTGTGTTTGATGTGATGCTAGCTAGTTACATTATTGATCCTTCACGCACAATAGATGATGTGAATTCTGTGGTAGCAAACTATGGTCAGCATTATGTTCAATCAAGTGTAGCAATATATGGAAAAGGCAAGAAAAAACAAATTCCATCAGATGACGTATTAAATCCTTATGTGGGAACTATTATCAACGCCATCAACCAAGTTAAACCAAAAATTCAACAACAATTGGATGACTATAATCAAACTGATTTATTACATGATTTAGAATTACCGTTGGCTCGTATTTTAAGTGAAATGGAAGAGACAGGTATTTATACTGAACTTAGTGAACTACAACAAATGGAAGTAGAAATTCAAAGTAAATTAGATGTCTTAATTGACAATATCTATGATGCTGCAGGTGAAACGTTTAATATTAACTCACCAAAACAATTAGGTGTTGTATTATTTGAAACATTAAAATTACCTGTCATTAAAAAGACAAAGACAGGATACTCTACAGCGGTTGATGTATTAGAACAGTTACAAGGAGAACATCCAATCATAGAATATATTTTAGAATATAGGCAATTAGCTAAATTACAATCAACGTATGTTGAAGGCTTACAAAAAGTGATTGCTGAAGATAATCGTATTCATACTCGATTTAATCAAACATTGGCTCAAACTGGACGTCTATCATCAATCGATCCAAACCTTCAAAATATACCAGTACGTTTAGAAGAAGGTCGAAAAATTAGAAAAGCATTTAAGTCAAGTGATAAAAATAATGTTATCTTTTCAGCCGATTATTCACAAATTGAATTAAGAGTACTGGCACATATTACACAAGATGAAAGTTTGAAACAGGCGTTCATCAATGATGAAGATATTCACACAGCTACAGCAGTGAAAGTTTTTGACGTAGAACCTGAAAATGTTGATAGTTTAATGCGGAGACAAGCAAAAGCTGTGAATTTTGGTATTGTTTATGGTATAAGTGACTATGGATTAAGCCAAAGCTTGGGAATAACTAGAAAACAAGCCAAAAAATTTATAGATGATTATCTGGACAGTTTCCCTGGTGTCAAACAATATATGGAAGACATAGTTAAAGATTGTAAAGCGCAAGGTTATGTAGAGACACTGCTTCATAGAAGACGCTATATTCCAGATATTACAAGTAGAAATTTTAATTTAAGAAGTTTTGCTGAAAGAACAGCAATGAATACACCTATACAAGGAAGCGCAGCAGATATCATCAAACTTGCGATGGTTCATTTTGCTAACGAGGTTAAACATACAGATTTTCATGCTCAACTATTACTACAAGTACACGATGAGTTAATTTTTGAATTGCCAGAAGAAGAAGTAGAAGACTTTGAAAAATTTATTGAAAAGATAATGGATAATGCATTGAAATTAGATGTTCCATTGAAAGTAGAATCTAGTTATGGACAAACATGGTATGACGCGAAATAGAAAGAGGGGAATATGGTGCCTGAACTACCTGAAGTTGAACATGTTACAAGAGGGATAAGGCCTTTTGTAAAAGGGCAAAAAATTGAGGATATTATGTTCTCTGATAAAGTGATAGAAGGAAAAAATAATAATAAAGAAACGATTATTAAAGGGTTATCTTTAGATACATTTAAACATTATACTAAAGGCTACACGATTCATAATATTGAAAGACGTAGCAAATATATTGTTTTTTATATTGAAAATAGTTCGACACAAAGAATAATTATTAGCCATTTAGGTATGGCAGGTGGTTTTTTTGTCGTAGATCATTTAGAAGATATCAGTGCTCCCAATTATCGTAAACATTGGCATGTTATTTTTAAATTAGATAATGACAAACTCTTAGTTTACTCAGATATTCGGAGATTTGGTGAGATTAGAAATGTTGCTTCATTTGAAGGATATCCATCATTTTTAGAAATCGCACCGGAACCTTTTGAGAAAGAAGCATTACCACATTATATGTCATGGTTTGATAAAAAATTATATCAAAATAAACCAATCAAACAAATGATATTAGACCATAGAGTAGTTTCAGGTTGTGGTAATATCTATGCCTGT
The DNA here is from genome assembly GCF_017892075.1 of Staphylococcus sp. GDY8P119P. Taxonomy (NCBI): domain Bacteria; kingdom Bacillati; phylum Bacillota; class Bacilli; order Caryophanales; family Staphylococcaceae; genus Staphylococcus; species Staphylococcus sp. GDY8P119P. The sequence continues at coordinate 33,297 of NZ_JAESKJ010000011.1, read as the reverse complement.
GAAGCATTATATAGAGCAGGTATCCATCCAGCACGTATATCTAAAGATTTAAATTATCAAGAAAAAGAAATGTTATTTTATTATGTTCGAGAAGTGTTAGAAGCGGGTATTAAATATGGAGGTACCAGTATTTCAGATTATCTCCATGCAGATGGAAGTACAGGTACGATGCAACAACATTTAAATGTATATAAACAAAAGACATGTAAAGTGTGCGGAAATGATATTGAGACACAAATCATTGCAACACGTAATAGTCATTTCTGTCCTGTATGTCAAAAATGAAGGAAGAGTGAAAATATGCCTAAAGTTATTGGATTAACTGGTGGTATCGCATCAGGAAAATCAACTGTTTCAGAATTGTTAACAGCACATGGTTTTAAAATTGTTGATGCAGATATTGCATCACGTAAAGCTGTTGAAAAAGGTTCTGAAGGACTAGAGCAGGTGCGTTCAACATTTGGAGAAGAAGCAATCGATGAAGATGGTAATATGAACCGAGAATATGTAGGAGATATTATTTTCAACTATCCAGAAAAAAGATTAGAATTAAATGAAATCGTACATCCAATTGTTAGAACCATTATGGAACAAGAAAAAGAAGCATTTCTAAAAGATGGATATAATGTAATTATGGATATCCCATTACTTTATGAAAATGAACTACAAGATACAGTCGATGAAGTATGGCTTGTCTATACTTCTGAAAGTATCCAAATTGATAGATTAATGCAACGTAATGATATTTCTATGGAGGATGCAAAGGCACGTGTTTATAGTCAAATATCCATAGATAAAAAACGCAGAATGGCAGACCATGTTATCGATAATCGAGATTCTAAATTAGATTTAAAACAAAACTTAGAACAATTATTAACTGATGAAGGTTATATCGAAAGTGAAACAGGTCATTCGCAAGAAATTTAAATAACAATGTTTTTAAAATCATACTTATTTGATTCCTTCAAAGTGGACATTTAATAAATGAAAACTTTGGAGGGATTTTTTTGTATATCAATAATAATAAGGATAAAGATTTTTCTAAAATTAATCGTTTAGAAAACTACAATTTTAATTATTTTAAGTTTTTTAAATTTTTCTTTAAGAAAACGCTTTCGCATTCATCGATTTATGTTATACTAATTCCATAAAGTATAACACTAAAACGAGGGGTGCTTCGAATGACGACAAATATTGCAATTAATGGAATGGGTAGAATAGGAAGAATGGTATTAAGAATAGCGCTAAAAAATGAAAATATGAATGTAGTCGCGATTAATGCTAGCTATCCACCAGAAACAATTGCTCACCTAATCAATTATGATACAACACATGGTAATTTCGATTTAAAGGTAGAACCTATTGAGAATGGTATAAAAGTCGATGACCGTGAAATAAAACTTGTTGCTGACAGAAATCCAGAAAATTTACCATGGGGCGAACTTGATATAGATATTGTAATTGAAGCTACTGGTAAATTTAATCACGGTGATAAAGCAGTCGCTCATATTTCGGCTGGTGCTAAAAAAGTGTTGTTAACAGGACCATCTAAAGGTGGAGATGTACAAATGATTGTTAAAGGTGTGAATAATGATCAATTAGACATTGAAAAATATGATATCTTTAGTAATGCTTCTTGTACAACGAATTGCATTGGGCCTGTGGCAAAAGTACTTAATGACCAATTCGGTATTCAAAATGGTTTAATGACAACAGTGCATGCTATTACTAATGATCAAAATAATATTGATAATCCACATAAAGACTTAAGACGTGCGCGTTCATGTAATGAAAGTATTATTCCTACTTCGACTGGAGCGGCTAAAGCACTTAAAGAAGTTTTACCTGAACTAGAAGGCAAACTACATGGCATGGCTTTAAGAGTGCCGACTAAAAATGTATCATTAGTTGATTTAGTGGTTGATTTAGATACTAACGTCACAGTAGAACAAGTTAATGAAGCTTTCAGAAATAACACATTAGAAGATGTGATTGCGACTGAAGATGCACCGCTTGTATCTATGGACTTTAACACAAATCCACATTCAGCCATTATTGATACACAAAGTACAATGATTATGGGTGAAAATAAAGTGAAAGTTATAGCTTGGTATGATAATGAATGGGGTTATTCAAATAGAGTTGTTGATGTTGCCGAAGAAATTGGTCAATTATTAAAAAATAATGTATCAACTGTTGTTAATTAATAGCCTAATTACTGTAAATATTTAATGTGGTTACTGCTTTGTAATTGCGTATTCAAGAAAATTAATTTATTGTTAACTTATATCTTTACCTCTCTTTAAAGTGAATGTGCATTTTCACTTTAAAGAGAGGTTTTATTTTAAATATGAAGGATTAAATGTATTTATTATAAATAAATAGCGTTATTGTGTAATACGATTCTTTTGTGGCATAACGATTTATAGTATAATGAATGGTAATCAAATTGAGAGGGTGGTAATTCGATGAAATGCCCGAAATGTAGTTCAACGCACTCTCGCGTTGTAGATTCACGACATGCTGATGAAGTTAATGCGATCAGACGTAGAAGAGAATGTGAACAATGTGGCACAAGGTTTACTACGTTTGAACATATTGAAAAAAGACCGTTAATCGTTGTCAAAAAAGATGGCACACGTGAACAATTTTTACCTGAAAAAATACTCAATGGTTTGGTGCGCTCATGTGAAAAAAGACCTGTGCGTTATCAACAATTAGAAGATATTACTAATAATGTAGAATGGAAATTAAGAGATGAAGGACGTGCCGAAATTTCTTCAAGAGAAATAGGGGAACACGTCATGAATTTATTGATGCATGTGGATCAAGTTTCTTATGTGCGATTTGCATCTGTTTATAAAGAATTTAAAGATGTTGATCAACTATTGCAATCAATGCAAGGAATTTTAGCAGAAAACAAACGGAGTGATTCTTAAATGGGATTACAGTCCTATGATTATGGTTTAAGACCACAAGATGATTTCCACGTGTTGCGTCATTTTTATTTAAATCATAAACATTTAGAAATACTTAATAGATTATTTACGCCAATGATTGGCTCAAATGCTATTGGTTTGTATCATTATTTGAATCAGTTCGTAGAATTTGAACAAGATGTTGTGTTGACACATTATATTATTATGAATGAATTAAAAATAAACTTACTTGAATTCAGAAAGGAAATGGATTTGTTAGAAGGCATTGGATTATTAAAATCTTTTGCGCATCATTCTAAACAACACTCTTCTTTTGTATACAAGCTTGTACAACCACCATCAGCAGAGCAATTTTTTAATGATCCTATGTTATCTGTATATTTATATAGTCAAGTAAGTAAGCAACGCTACTTGCAACTGAAATCACATTTCGAGGATCAAATGACCATTGACTTAAGTCAGTACAAAGATGTGACGCGCACATTCATTGATGTGTTTAAAGTGCCTAACAAAGCACTGACTGAAGATACACAGATGATTGAAAGTGAAGAAACTTATGGTGGTGCAGATTTATCTAATGTAAATTTTGATTTTGAAGCACTTTATGATTTATTACAAAATCATTTTATTAGCACTAAAATAATTGATAGTGAAGCTAAAGCATTGATCACACAGATTGCGACTTTATATGGTTTAACACCAGAAGCAATGAAACGCATTATTTTAAAATCAATCACTAGTGCACAAGAGCTCTCTTTTGAAGAAATGCGTAAACATGCTAGAACGTATTACCTCATAGAACATGAACAACAGCTTCCAAAATTAAAGGCTAAAAAATCAAATTATATAGATGGTGTCAGCACGGAAAAAAATAATATAACAGAAGATGATTCAAATCATTGGTTAAAACAATTAGACGAAACTAGCCCCATCGATATGCTTGCTTCGTGGTCAGAATCTGAACCGACGACGCAGCAAAAGTATATGGTCGAAGAATTAGTTGAAAGAGAACAACTACCATTTGGTGTAATTAATATACTTTTACAATTTGTAATGTTAAAAGAAGACATGAAACTTCCTAAAACTTATATCTTTGAGATTGCATCAAATTGGAAAAAAAAGGGTATCAAAACTGCAGAAGAAGCGTATCATTATGCTAAAAAGGTGAACCAACCTACATCCAAACAGTCAAATCAAACTAAAAATGGTAGTTATAAATCTAAACAACTCGTTTCTAGGGAAATGACACCTAAATGGCTAGAAGAACGAGATAGTAAAGAAACGAAAAATCAAAGTTTAGAAGAACTTAATAATCCAGATGAAGATGAAGCGTTAAAAAGAGACCGTGAAGCGTTGTTAAAACGATTGAATAGTAAGCGAGAGGAGGAATAATATATGAAGTCTTTCAATCATATTATGGGTGACTCTAAGGATTTAAGTCAGCGAATTGAAAAGATAAAAAAAGATGTTATCAATGATCCAGATGTCAAAATGTTTTTAGAGACACATCAATCAGAAGTAACTAATGCAATGATTGATGAAGATTTGAATATTTTACAAGAATACAAAGATCAAGAAAAACATTATGATGGACATGCCTTTAAAGATTGTCCGAACTTTGTTAAGGGTCATGTGCCTGAATTATATGTAGAAAATCAGCACATAAAAATTCGTTACCTACCTTGTCCATGTAAAATCAAACATGACGAAGAAAAATTTGATGCCCATTTAATTGCTTCACATCATATGCAACGAGATACATTAAATGCGAAATTAAGCGATATTTATATGGACAAAAGAGATCGTATAGATGTTGCAATGGCAGCAACCGATATTTGTGAAAAAATAGTAGAAAAAGCGCCCCAAGTCAAAGGTTTATATATACATGGTCCTTTTGGAACTGGAAAATCATTTATATTAGGTGCGATTGCCAATGAATTAAAAGTTGAAAAAGTACCTTCTACGATTGTATATCTACCAGAATTTATTCGCACTTTAAAAGGTGGATTTAAAGATGGCAGTTTCGAATCAAGGTTAGCGAAAGTACGTGAATCACATGTGTTAATGTTAGATGATATTGGTGCTGAAGAGATTACACCTTGGGCAAGAGATGAAGTAATTGGCCCATTACTTCATTATAGAATGGTTCACGAATTACCAACGTTTTTTAGCTCTAACCTAAGCTTTGAAGAATTAGAATATCATCTTTCTGTTACGCGCAATGGTACTGAAAAAACAAAAGCAGCTAGAATAATGGAAAGAATTAAATCGTTAGCAACACCATATTTTTTGGAAGGCAAAAATTATCGTAACGATTGAATTATTAAAAAAATGTTGTATAATATAATTAAATCTAAATCAAGCGAAATAAAATGAAGACATGATAGATAATTTCATACTTCACAGAGAACCAATGTGTGATGAGAATTTGGTAAGTATCATTATCTGTTACTACTTCATGATAGATGTTCTAATCAACATCCGGCTCAAGACCGTTAACTTATGTAGAGTAAAGTATTTTTATCATTATAAAAATTACTTTAATTAGGGTGGTACCGCGAAGACCTCGTCCCTTTTAGGGATGGGGTCTTTTTGTTTTACGTTTGTAATATGACTATTTCGTGATGATTTAAGGCAAGTATAAATAGGAGGAATTTAAATGGATCAAATAAATATTACTTTTCCAGATGGTAATGCGAAAGCATTTGAAAAAGGAACTACTACAGAAGAGATTGCACACTCAATCAGTCCTGGTTTAAGAAAAAAAGCTGTAGCAGGAAAGTTAAATGGACAAATGATTGATTTAACAAGACCAATCGAAACAGATGGTGAAATTGAAATAGTTACACCTGGTAGTGATGAAGCATTAGAAGTTTTGCGTCACTCTACTGCACATTTAATGGCACAAGCTTTAAAGCGTTTATATGGAGATGTGAAATTTGGTGTGGGTCCAGTCGTTGATGGTGGATTTTATTATGATTTTGATATGTCTGAAAGCGTGTCATCTGATGATTTTGAAAAAATAGAAAAAACAATGAAACAAATCGTCAATGAAAACTATCCTATAGAACGAAAAGTAGTATCGAGAGATGAAGCGAAAACATTTTTTGCTGATGATCCGTATAAACTAGAACTAATAGATGCTATTCCAGAAGATGAAAATGTTACTTTGTATTCGCAGGGTGAATTCACTGATTTATGTCGTGGTGTTCATGTACCATCAACTTCAAAAATTAAAGAGTTTAAACTTTTATCAACTGCAGGCGCATATTGGCGTGGAGATAGTGATAATAAAATGCTTCAACGTATATATGGTACTGCTTTCTTCGATAAAAAAGATTTAAAGGCACATCTTCAAATGTTAGAAGAACGCAAAGAACGCGATCACCGTAAAATTGGTAAAGAATTAGAACTATTCTCAAACAATCAATTAGTAGGTGCAGGTTTACCATTGTGGTTACCAAACGGTGCAACTATTCGTCGCGAAATTGAACGATATATTGTAGATAAAGAAGTAAGCATGGGTTATGATCACGTGTATACACCAGTGATGGCAAATGTAGATTTATATAAAACATCAGGACACTGGGATCATTATCAAGAGGACATGTTCCCAACTATGAAATTAGATGAAAATGAAGAAATGGTGTTAAGACCTATGAATTGCCCTCACCATATGATGATTTATGCTAATAAACCACATTCATATCGTGAATTACCAATTCGCATTGCGGAATTAGGTACAATGCATCGTTATGAAGCAAGTGGTGCTGTTTCTGGATTACAACGTGTTAGAGGAATGACTTTAAATGATGCACATATTTTTGTAAGACCAGATCAAATAAAAGAAGAATTCAAACGCGTTGTTAATTTAATTGTCGATGTTTATGAAGACTTTGGATTTGAAAATTATAAATTCCGCTTAAGTTACAGAGATCCTGAGGATAAAGAAAAGTACTTTGATGATGATGAAATGTGGAATAAAGCAGAGAGCATGTTGAAAGAAGCGGTTGATGAACTAGGTTTAGCATACGAAGAAGCTATTGGGGAAGCAGCCTTTTATGGTCCTAAGTTAGATGTTCAAGTACAAACAGCTATGGGTAAAGAAGAAACGTTATCTACGGCTCAATTAGACTTCTTACTACCTGAAAAATTTGAATTGTCATATATAGGAAAAGACGGTGAGCAACATAGACCTGTAGTCATCCATCGTGGTGTTGTTTCGACAATGGAGCGCTTTGTTGCATTTTTAACAGAAGAAACTAAAGGAGCTTTCCCTACGTGGTTAGCACCAAAACAAGTTGAAATTATTCCAGTAAACGTTGACTTGCATTATGATTATGCTCGACATTTACAAGACGAACTTAAATCACAAGGTATAAGAGTCGAAATAGATGATCGAAATGAAAAAATGGGTTACAAAATCAGAGAAGCACAAATGCAAAAAATCCCTTATCAACTTGTCGTTGGGGATAAAGAGATGGAAAATAATGAAGTGAATGTTAGAAAATATGGTTCGCAAGATCAAGAAACGGTTGAAAAAGAATCATTTATTTGGGATTTGGTAGATGAAATCAGACTTAAAAAACAAAGATAACCTTGAAAGTAATGTTGAAATCATGTATATTGAATCTTAGTGAAATAAAAAAATAAAAAAATTGAGTTAGAGGTTGCGTTTTTAATCAGTAACAATCTGTAAGCTATTTGGAGCGTATGTAGGATTTGTGAAAGGTAAAAATGCCGAAATCAAAAGTGACCATTTTTCACTATTGGTTGGGTCAGTTTTCGAAAGAGACTGGACTGTCACATATGTGATGTGCTACCTATATAAATGCTATGACTAAAATGGTTGCATATCTAATAGGTATGTAACCATTTTATTTAGGTTTAAGATTATTATTCATACTAAAACGGGAAATTTATAGCAAATTGGTTAAATAACATGTATATTCCGATGTAAAGGTTATTAATAACTATAAAAGTATAATTATAATCGCATAGTAAGTTGGCCTCTAAGTTTAAAGGAAAGGGAGCATCTATGGCAAAAGAAGTAAATCAAAATAATGGAGTTAAAAGAGGGCTAAAAGATCGTCATATATCCATGATAGCTATTGGTGGTTGTATTGGTACTGGTTTATTTATGACTTCTGGTGGTGCAATTCATGATGCAGGTGCCTTGGGTGCATTACTTGCATATGCAATTATTGGGGCAATGGTATTTTTCCTTATGACATCTTTAGGAGAAATGGCTACTTATTTACCTGTTTCTGGTTCATTTAGTACTTATGCTACGCGTTTTGTTGATCCATCACTTGGATTTGCATTGGGATGGAATTATTGGTTCAACTGGGTTATTACAGTTGCTGCAGATGTTACGATTGCTGCACAAGTGATTCAATATTGGACACCTCTTTCAGGTATACCAGCTTGGAGTTGGAGCTGTTTGTTCCTAATTATTATATTTGGACTAAACGCTTTGTCTGTTAGAGTTTATGGTGAAAGTGAATACTGGTTTGCATTAATTAAAGTTGTTACAGTTATCATTTTTATTGCCATCGGTCTACTTACTATACTTGGAATTATGGGTGGAGAATTCGTAGGTTTTGACACATTTTCTAAAGGCGGTGGCCCAATTCTTGGTGACGGCTTAGGTGGTAGTCTACTGACAATTCTTGGTGTATTCTTAGTTGCAGGCTTCTCATTCCAAGGTACTGAATTAATCGGTATTACAGCTGGTGAATCTGAAAATCCAGAACGAGCAGTACCTAAAGCAATTAAACAAGTATTTTGGAGAATATTGATTTTCTATATATTAGCAATTTTTGTAATTGGTATGTTAATACCGTATGATAGTCCTTCTTTAATGGGTGGTGGCGATGATATTGCTACCTCACCATTTACACTTGTATTTAAAAATGCTGGATTAGCATTTGCAGCATCATTTATGAATGCCGTTATCTTAACATCGGTATTATCTGCTGGTAATTCTGGAATGTATGCATCGACTAGAATGCTATACTCCATGAGTAAAGACAAATTAGCATATCCAGTTTTTGGTAAAACAAATAGAAACGGCGTACCGTATGTATCGTTAATTACGACAGCTGTGATTGTCGTGGGCATCTTTGTATTGCAACATTTGAGTGGTGATGCTTACGAATATATTGTTGCTGCAAGTGGTATGACTGGTTTTATCGCTTGGGTAGGTATCGCAGTCAGTCATTATAGATTCAGAAAAGCATTTGACAAGCAAAATTATGATAAATCTAAATTAAAATATAAAGCTAAACTATTCCCATTTGGCCCAATCTTTGCTGGTGTCCTATGTGTGTTAGTCATTATTGGACAAGACGTAGATTTTATCAAAACAGGTGACTTTAACCTGAACCGATTTATTATCACATATATGGGTATTCCAGTATTTCTAGCATTCTTTATTTATCATAAATTACGTTATAAAACGAAAATGGTACCATTAGAGAAAGTGAACTTACGACAAGACATAGATATGGACGAAATTAAACATAATTAAAATAAACTGTTGACTTATTTGAAGATAGTTGCTAAGATAGGTAATGTTGAATACGAAACGAACCAAGTAGAAGCTCCCGCTTCTCACCTGTAGCGACGCTAAATGCAGTTGGCAGGTCTATATATACATGAAAATATCATGTGTAGAGAAGAGCGGGTATATTATATACTCGCTCTTTTTGCTTGGGATAATTTCGTAAAAATCTTGGAGGTGTCAACCATAGCAAAAGATCAGACTCAAGTTAACGAAAAGATTCGCGCAAAAGAATTACGTTTGATAGGGCAAGACGGAGAACAAATTGGTGTTAAATCAAAATCCGAAGCCCTAGAAATGGCTGAAAGAGTAGGTTTAGATGTAGTCTTAATGGCTCCAAACGCTAAACCACCTGTTGCAAGGATTATGGATTACGGTAAATACAAATTCGAACAACAGAAAAAAGAAAAAGAAATGAAGAAGAAACAAAAAACAATCAACCTTAAAGAAATTCGCTTAAGTCCAACAATTGAGGAACATGATTTCCAAACTAAATTGAAAAATGGACGTAAGTTCTTAGAAAAAGGCGATAAATGTAAAGTTTCTATTCGTTTCAGAGGACGTGCGATTACGCATAAAGAAATTGGTCAACGAGTTTTAGAAAAATTCGCTGAAGAATGTAAAGATATCGCAACTATTGGGCAAAGACCTAAAATGGACGGTCGTCAAATGTTCATTATGCTTAACCCAATAAACGAAAAATAATATTAGATAATACAGGAGGAAATGAATCATGCCTAAAATGAAAACCCACCGTGGAGCTGCTAAACGTGTTAAAAGAACTGCTTCAGGTCAATTAAAACGTTCAAGAGCTTTCACTTCACATATGTTTGCAAATAAAACAACTAAACAAAAACGTAAATTACGTAAAGCTTCATTAGTGCACAAATCAGACATGAAACGTGTAAAACAATTATTATCTTATAAAAAATAATTGACGAGATAGCCTGAGAAACAGCGAAAAATTTAAGAATGTACACATTTTAAGGAGGAATTTATTATGCCACGAGTAAAAGGTGGAACAGTAACAAGAGCGCGTCGTAAAAAGACGATTAAATTAGCTAAAGGTTACTTTGGTGCAAAACGCACATTATATAAAGTTGCAAAACAACAAGTTATGAAATCAGGTCAATATGCTTTCCGTGACCGTCGTCAAAGAAAACGTGACTTCCGTAAATTATGGATTACACGTATTAATGCTGCAGCACGTCAACATGACATGAGTTATTCAAGATTAATGAATGGTTTGAAAAAAGCTGATATCGACGTAAACCGTAAAATGCTTTCTGAAATCGCGATTTCAGATGACAAAGCTTTTGGTGAATTAGTAGCAAAAGCTAAAGAAGCTTTAAAATAATTTTCAAATAAAGCCTGGGACACCATATTGTCTCAGGCTTTTATGTGGTATTGGCACTGCGTAAATACTTTATGATAGATATGCTTGTGTTAATACCTTTATAAGGTTAATGATTTAGATTCAAAGGTTGAAATATTAGATGATTAATAATTTACCTACGAGTAAGCGTTTTGCTATTAGTATTGTTTTGAGATACGTGAATGTTTTGATAAAATGACAAGGAAGTCACATATGAAGGAGAAACGAATGTCTAAATTTGACGAAATGATTACGGTAGTACCAAGAAAAATTTTATTTGATAATGAAAATAATCAGTTTAATGGATTTTTAGATAAAAATTCGAATAAGGGACAAGACATTTTTGAAACACTATCGAATTATGAAATTAAACGACGTGGTGATATGGAAGAAGATCCAAGTTATAAACAACTTATTTCGTATTGCATTTTAGAAAATGAGCACGATGAAATATTAGTTTATGAACGACTCTCAGGTGGCGGAGAAACGCGTTTGCATGGTCAGTCTTCGATCGGTGTTGGTGGCCATATGAATGACGTTAAAGGTGCTGAATCTATTAATGAAGTGCTTAGAGTGAACGCTCAGAGAGAATTAAATGAAGAAGTAGGCCTTTCTGAAAGTAAATCACAAAATTTAGCATACATAGGCTTTATCAATGATGATACAAATGAAGTTGGTGAAGTACATTTAGGTGTTGTATTTAAGATTAATGTTAACAGTAATGATGTAGAAGCAAAAGAGACCGACACTTTAAAAATTAAATGGGTCAACCATAACAAGATAGACAATTATGATGACTTTGAAACATGGAGTGCGCTCATTTTACAGGCAATACAATAGAGGTGTTGATTAATGTCTGATATCATTCCATTTCCGAGATCAAAAGAAAAGTTGATTAGAGAAATTAAACAAGCTTTTAATGAAAATAATTTAGCACAATCTTATCAGTTGTTTGAGTCATTAGAAGCTCAGTTCGAACTTGATGAACAAATGGCTTTATTAAAATGTGCGATGCTTTTTAAAATGGAACATTATTTAGAGCTACGTGAAGAAGCAATCATTCTATTAAAACAAGGTATATCTAATTATGATGATTTAATGATTTATTATGTTAAAAGTTTAAATGGCTTAGGACAATATTTTGAAGTTGTTGAAATTATTAATCAAATCATAGATGAAGTCAATGATCATAAGACTAGAATGGAATTATTTCCAATCAAGGAATTTGCTTTAAGCCAAATTGATAAACATAATGAACATGCAGCTCAAATGCTACAAAGTTTTGATACATTAACACTTAAAGAACAAGTTAACATTATGCTGACGCTCATAGATCATAGTCAATATCGTTATCAAGATACAGTGATTCATTTGTTGAATGAGCTGAAACTCGCACCGAATGTCGTAACTATTATGTTGGAATACTTGCGTTTTGCAAAAAATGACCAAACGATTTCTATTCATAAATATGGATATGAAATCAATGTGATTCCACAGAATCTTGAAGGGCTAGAACAAACTTTATTTAAAACTGAAGTTATACCTAACGTTCTGAAGCAACTTGAAGATGGTGCAGCACAACAACTTGTAGAAGAAGCACTTCATATGCTGAATAATCATGCCATTTTACTTTATCCATTAAATGTTGAACTCATTGCAACAAAGGAAACTTGGATAGAAGGTTATACAAATTATTTCAAATCAATGTTAGGTTTAGAAAGTATCGATGAAACGAATCATGTGCTTGCATTCATTGAGTCGTTAGATAAAGAAAAATAAGTAGTTTTATCATTAACTCATATGAAAAATGGGTAATGGAGTTAAGAGGTAATATAAAATTATAATAAATTTCAACTTTTTATTAATTATTCATATAAAATTCATAATTTGTGTCGAGCTTTGACGTGTGCTATAATAATGAAGTTGAAAAAATAAAATAGGATAATCATGGAGGTTTTTATACATGACAGCAACTTGGGAAAAAAAGGAAGGTAACGAAGGTGTTTTATCTGTTACTGTTCCAGCAGAAAAAGTAGACAAAGCAATTGATCAAGCTTTCAAAAAAGTGGTTAAACAAATTAATGTGCCGGGCTTCCGTAAAGGGAAAGTACCTCGCCAAATTTTTGAACAACGCTTTGGTGTAGAAGCATTGTATCAAGATGCAGTTGATATCTTATTACCAGAAGCGTATGGTGAAGCTATTGACGAAACTGGCATTAAACCAGTTGATCAACCAGAAATCAATGTAACATCAATTGAAAAAGGTAAAGACATGACATTTGAAGCAAATGTTGTAGTTGAACCTGAAGTTGAACTTGGTGATTACAAAGGTTTAGAAATTGAAAAACAAAATACTGAATTAACTGAAGAAGAAGTACAAGAATCAATCGATCATCAACTTGGACATCTAGCAGAAATGGTTGTTAAAGAAGATGGTGCAGTTGAAAATGGTGATACGGTAAACATTGATTTTGATGGTTATGTTGATGGTGAACAATTTGAAGGTGGACAAGCTGAAGGCTACGACCTTGAAATTGGTTCAGGTTCATTTATTCCAGGTTTTGAAGAACAATTGGTTGGTGTTAAAACTGGCGAAGAAAAAGATGTTAATGTAACATTCCCAGAAGAATACCATGCTGAAGAATTAGCTGGAAAAGAAGCTACTTTCAAAACAAAAGTTAATGAAATCAAATATAAAGACGTTCCAGAATTAAATGATGAAATTGCAAACGAATTAGATGCAGAGGCTAACTCAGTTGATGAGTATAAAGAAAACTTACGTAAACGTTTAGCTGAACAAAAAGCTACAGACGCTGAGAATACTCAAAAAGAAGAAGCTATTAATAAAGCTACGAATAACACAACAATTGATGTTCCAGAAGCGATGATTAAAACTGAGTTAGACCGCATGGTTCAAGAATTTGGACAACGCATGCAACAACAAGGTCTTAATTTAGAAACTTATTTCCAAATTTCTGGACAAGATGAGTCACAATTAAGAGAGCAAATGAAAGATGATGCTGAGGAACGCGTTAAAACAAATTTAACATTAACTGCGATTGCTGATGCAGAAGAAGTAGAAGTATCTGATGCTGACATCGACAAAGAATTAGAAAAAATGAGTGAACAGTTTAATATATCTGTAGAAGATATTAAACAAACACTTGGTAACACTGACATTGTTAAAAATGATGTACGTATTCAAAAGGTTATTGATATGTTAGTAGAAGAAGCGAAATTAGTAGAACCATCTAAAGATGACTCTGAAGCATAACTAAAAATGTCACAAGCATATTGTTTGTAGAAACAAAGTATAGTTGTTTAATATTGTAAACTAGTAGCAGATGCATTCAATTAATGTGTCTGCTACAATGTTTTGTGCAAAAAACTTGAGATTTGTTCAAGTTGCATATTAAAATGCTATCTAGTATAGTCTTTAGGGAATAGGGGTGTAAATAGAATGTTCAAATTCAATGAAGATGAAGAAAATTTAAAATGCTCTTTCTGTGGTAAAGATCAAGACCAAGTTAAAAAATTGGTCGCAGGAAGTGGCGTATATATTTGTAACGAATGTATTGAGCTATGTTCAGAAATAGTTGAAGAAGAGTTAGCTCAATCAGAATCAGAAGGACTAACAGAATTACCAACTCCTAAAGAAATTATGGATCAATTAAATGATTATGTTATTGGCCAAGAAAAAGCTAAAAAATCTCTAGCTGTCGCAGTATATAATCATTATAAACGTGTTCAAAATTTAGGTCCAAATGAAGATGACGTGGAATTACAAAAAAGTAACGTTGCTTTAATTGGTCCAACAGGTAGCGGTAAAACCCTTTTAGCCCAAACTTTAGCTAAAACATTAAATGTGCCTTTTGCAATCGCAGACGCTACGAGTCTCACTGAAGCCGGATATGTTGGCGATGACGTTGAAAATATATTACTTCGCTTAATTCAAGCAGCTGATTTTGATATAGATAAAGCTGAAAAAGGTATCATTTATGTCGATGAAATCGACAAAATCGCTAGAAAATCAGAAAATACTTCTATCACAAGAGATGTTTCAGGTGAAGGTGTACAACAAGCGCTATTGAAAATTCTTGAAGGTACAACTGCAAGCGTGCCACCACAAGGCGGACGTAAACATCCTAACCAAGAATTAATTCAAATAGATACTACAAATATCTTGTTTGTACTTGGTGGTGCATTTGACGGTATTGATGAAGTCATTAAACGCAGACTAGGTGAAAAAGTCATTGGATTTTCTAGTAGTGAAGCATCTAAATATGATGAGGATGCTATCTTAGAACAAATCAGACCTGAAGATTTACAATCATACGGTCTAATTCCAGAGTTTATTGGTCGTGTGCCTATTGTTGCAAATCTAGAAACACTAGATGTTGATGCATTGAAAAATATTTTAACACAACCAAAAAATGCTTTAGTAAAACAATATACAAAAATGTTAGAACTAGATGATGTAGAACTAGAATTTACAGACGAAGCATTGTCTGCAATTAGTAACAAAGCGATTGAGCGTAAAACAGGTGCGCGTGGCTTACGTTCAATTATTGAAGAAGCATTAATCGATATTATGTATGATGTTCCATCTTCTGATGGTGTTGTAAAAGTGGTAATCACTGAAGAAACGATTAATGATGAAAAAGATCCTGAACTATACGATAAAGAAGGAAATCTCGTTAATAAGGAACAAACTTCTGCTTAATAAAATAGTTTGAAAATAAAGGGCTGAATCAAAGCGAATCAATTGATTAGTACTGGTTGCCCTATGAGTTTTGATTAACGTTGTATATATTAGATTATCAAAGTTTTATATTAGTCAATGTTGAAAATTAAGACTAAAAGGCTGAGACATTTTAAATGTGTCTTAGCCTTTTTCTTTTAAAATGGAATATAAATCATATAAAAATACATATAAATAAGTGAAATTGTGTAATATAATAATGAAGTGACTTTAATAGAAAAGAGGGTCGGTAATGAAAATAAATCCTAATGAAATAGAATTATTAATCAGTGCGGTAAAGCCTGAACAATATCCTGAAACTGGTTTGAGCGAGGTAGGACTCAGTGGTCGTTCCAATGTTGGTAAATCATCTTTTATTAATAGTATGATTGGACGTAAAAATATGGCACGAACTTCACAACAACCAGGTAAAACACAAACGCTCAATTTTTATAATATTGATAATCAACTGGTATTTGTAGATGTGCCAGGTTATGGTTATGCTAAAGTGAGTAAAAAACAACGTGAAGCGTTTGGAAAAATGATTGAAAAATATATTTCTCAGAGAACGTCTTTAAAACTTGTCATTCAGCTTGTTGATTTGAGACATAATCCTACAGAAGATGATATTTTAATGTATAACTATTTGAAGTATTTTGATATTCCGACATTAGTAGTTGCTACAAAAGAAGATAAAATCGCTAAAGGTAAAGTACAGAAACATTTAGCCAATGTCCAGCGAAAACTTGAAATGGAACCTGAAGATGAAATTATCAGTTATTCTTCTATCCAAGCGAATAAGCAACAACAAGTATGGGATATAATTGCAAAATATATATAGAATGTTGAGAAAACGGTTAAAGCCTATAAATTATGACAACTATTTGAATGTAGATTAGAATATTTCTAATTTACGTGTGCAATATGCTTAACTCAAATGATAATTGTGTTATAATTTAGTTATTGTAATATGTATGGAGGGCGTTATAAATGCATTTAATTGCGATAAGCATTAATCATCGTACAGCAGATGTAGCACTAAGAGAACAAGTTGCTTTTAAAGATGATGCCATACGTTCAGCCAATGTTGATTTATTCGAAACTAAATCTATTTTAGAAAATGTAATATTATCAACTTGTAATCGCACAGAAGTATATGCTGTTGTTGATCAAATTCATACAGGTCGCTATTATATTCAACGTTTTTTAGCGAGAAATTTTGGGTTTGATGTTGAAGAGATTAAAGAAATAACTGAAGTAACTGTGGGGGACGCAGCAGTAAGACATTTATTGCAAGTTACTTCAGGCTTAGATTCTGTAGTGTTAGGAGAAACTCAAATTCTTGGACAAATTAGAGATGCATTCTTTATTGCTCAAGAAGAAGATACAACTGGTACTATATTTAATCATCTGTTTAAACAAGCGATTACTTTTGCGAAAAAAGCGCATAATGAAACGGATATTGCAGATAATGCAGTTAGTGTTTCATATGCAGCAGTTGAACTTAGTAAAAAAGTATTTGGCAAAATTAATAATAAAAGTGCTTTGATTATTGGTGCAGGGGATATGAGTGAGCTATCACTCTTGAATTTGATAGGTTCAGACGTAACTGATGTAACCATTGTTAATAGGACTGTGAGTAAAGCACAGAAATTAGCAACTGTACACAATGTTAAATATGAATCTATAGAGGCACTACCACAACTTTTGGCACATGCGGATATTGTGATTAGTTCAACGAGTTCAGATGAATATATCATTACAAATAGCATGATGGCTACGATTCAATCACAACGGAAAAATGATTCTCTCGTGTTGATAGATATTGCGGTTCCAAGAGATATTGAACCAGGCATAGATACGATTCAAGATGTTTTTAATTATGATGTTGACGATTTGAAAGGTTTAGTAGACGCGAACCTAAAACAACGTCAAAATGCTGCTGATGAAATTTTACAAAGAATTCCAGCAGAAATTGATGCACATAATGAATGGGTTAATATGTTAGGTGTTGTTCCTGTTATTCGCGCGCTTAGAGAAAAAGCGATGGATATTCAAGAAGATACAATGAGTAGTATTGATCGAAAACTCCCTGGATTAACAGAAAGAGAACGTAAAGTGATATCAAAACACACTAAAAGTATCATAAATCAAATGTTAAAAGATCCTATTAAGCAAGCAAAAGAGTTGAGTAGTGACAAAAAAAGTAACGAAAAATTAGAGCTATTTCAAAACATTTTTGACATTGAAGCTGAACAAGCCTATAAACCAAAAGAGAAAAAACGCAATGTAACAACAACAAGTCAAATTTTTAGTTTTGAATAAGTAAATGCAAATGGTGATGATATGCAAGAATTTTCGTTCATTAGATTAAATGAACTTATATTATTAATTTATTTATTTAGCATTGCTTGTTATTTTTATGATTTTTTGAAAAAGCATCATAGAGTTAAAATGATTGGTTTTGTTTCATTGGGGATTGTTTGGATGTTACAAACAATCTCTTTATCTTTATATGTAAATGTAACGAAACAAATTCCATTAGGTAATATATTTGATGTGTTTTTTGCTGTAGCATGGCTTATTATTTCTATTTCCATAGTAATCAATGTGATAAAACAAATAAACTTATCTATATTTTTATTTAATATGATTGGTTTTTTATTTATTGCAATCAATACGTTCCAACCTATGCATTATCAAAGCACTGGTGAAAAACTCAATATTATCAATGAATTGCTTATTGTGCATATAAGTTTGGCGGTAATTAGTTACGCATTATTTGCCTTTGCGTTTGTAAATTGTATCTTATATTTAATACAATACAATAATTTGAAGCAAAAACGGTTTGACCAGAAATATTTTAGAATAGGTAGTGTAGCTACGCTTGAACAAGTGGTATTTTACAGTAGTTTAATTGGTTTCATATTCATCATATTAAGTATTGTATTAGGTGCACAATGGGGGTTTAATACATTAGGGGTAAATATCATTGTAGACCCTAAAGTTATTATGTCTTCAATCATAACATTACTATATGGAATTTATTTAATTTTTAGAGTTAAAAAAATGCTAACAAAGCACAAATTAATTTATTTTAATATCATATTGTTTTGTCTTAGTATGATTAATTTATTTTTCGCTTCACATATATCTGATTTTCATCAATGGACAGGTATTTATTGAAGTGTGATTTAGTTGAATGAATAGACTTGTTTCTAGGAGGTTGCGCATGATGCGTAAATTAGTAGTAGGTTCACGAAGAAGTAAGTTAGCTTTAACACAAAGTAGACAATTTATTGATAAATTAAAAATGGTAGATCCAAGTTTAGAAGTGGAAATAAAAGAAATCGTAACGAAAGGCGATCGAATTTTAGATAAACAATTATCTAAAGTGGGCGGAAAAGGTCTATTTGTTAAAGAAATTCAAAATGCTCTATTTAATGGAGAAATTGATATGGCAATTCATTCTTTAAAAGATGTTCCAAGCGTAATTCCAGATGGATTGACTTTAGGCTGCATACCTGACAGAGAAAATCCATACGATGCATATATTGCTAAAAATCATGTTCCGCTAGAATCATTGCCAAATCAAAGTATTGTTGGTACCAGTTCGCTAAGACGTGGTGCACAAATACTTGCAAAATATCCACATTTACAAATAAAATGGATTCGCGGTAACATTGACACACGATTGAGTAAATTAAATAATGAAGATTATGATGCCATATTATTAGCTGCAGCAGGGCTAAAACGTATGGGTTGGTCAGATGATATCGTAACATCATATTTAGATGAGCATACTTTGATCCCTGCAATCGGTCAAGGTGCATTGGGTATAGAATGTCGTTCTGATGACAAGGAGCTGCTAGAGCTTCTTGCTAAAGTCCACAATGAGGATGTTGCAGAATGTGTAACTGCCGAACGTACATTTTTAGAACGCATGAATGGAAGTTGCCAAGTGCCTATAGGGGGCTATGCTAGTAAAAATAGTGATGGTACAATAGAATTTACAGGACTAATTATGTCACCTGATGGTAAAGAACGTTACGAACATACCGAGCGCGGGAATGATCCTGTTGAATTAGGTGAAAAAGTAACAGAAGTCTTAAATACACAAGGTGCGTACGAAATAATAAAAGCACTAAACGAAGAACAATAATCGTTCGAGGTGAAAATAATGAGACCAGTTATAGTTATGACACAAACTTCTAAATTTAAACAAAATGATAAGCATATTTTACACAAGCCGTTTATAGATGTAGAACCTTTATCATTTGATATAAATTTATTAGATGTCGACTATGACTGGCTTATTTTTTCGTCTAAGAACGCAGTGAAGTATTTTCAACCATTTCTATCGCAAGTGAACGTAAAAAATTTTGCTGCAATAGGCGCTAAAACTGCAGAATATTGTAAATCATTGGGATTAGATGTATTATTTTATCCTTCAGATTATTCACAAGAAGGTTTTCTTAAATGTTTTCAAACTGCAAAAAACAGTAAAATATTGATTCCTTCAAGTGCTTATGCACGTCCTTTATTGCAGAGAAGTTTATATCAACAAGGGTATCAAGTTTGTAAAATTGATTTATACCGTCCAGTACCACATACTAAAAATATAGCAGATGTTAAACGTATGATGCGAAATAATGAGCTAGATGTCATTACTTTTGCGAGTTCATCTGCAGTAAAATATTTTTTTGAGCAAAGTGAAACACCGCGATTTAATCATTATTATGTCATAGGACAACAAACCTTAGACACGGTCAAACAATATGGTTATGATGCAACAACATCAAATATTCAAACGTTAGATTCATTAATAAATAAAGTTGAAGAAAGTTGGGAAAATGATGCAATTTGATAGACACAGAAGATTACGTAGTAGTAAATCTATGAGAGAAATGGTTCGTGAAACACATATACACAAAGAAGATTTAATTTATCCTATTTTTGTGGTAGAACGAGACAATGTTAAAGAAGAAATTAAGTCAATGCCAGGTGTGTATCAACTTAGCTTAAATCTGCTTGATGAAGAAATTAAAGAAGCATATGATTTAGGTATCAGAGGCATCATGTTCTTTGGTGTACCTAATGAAAAAGATGCCATCGGTACAGGCGCTTTTGATCATAATGGTATTGTTCAAGAAGCAACAAGAAAAGCCAAAGCAATGTACAGTGATTTACTCGTTGTTGCAGACACTTGTTTATGTGAGTATACTGACCATGGTCATTGCGGTGTTATTGATGAAAAAACAAATGATGTAGACAATGATAAATCTTTACCATTACTAGTGAAAACTGCTATTTCACAAGTAGAAGCGGGTGCTGATATCATTGCACCAAGTAATATGATGGATGGTTTTGTTGCAGAAATTAGAGCAGGTTTAGATGATGCTGGTTATTATAATATACCAATCATGAGTTACGGTATAAAATATGCTTCTAGCTTTTTCGGTCCATTCCGTGATGCTGCTGAGTCTGCACCTCAATTTGGCGATAGAAAAACGTATCAAATGGATCCAGCAAATAGAAGAGAAGCATTGAGAGAGCTAGACAGTGATTTACATGAAGGTGCAGATATGATGATAGTTAAACCGGCATTAAGCTTTTTAGACATTATTAGAGATGTGCGAAATACGACTAATGTACCAGTAATTGCATACAATGTAAGTGGTGAATATAGCATGACAAAAGCTGCTGCACTTAATGGTTGGATTGATGAAAAACAAGTTGTGATGGAACAGATGATTTCAATGAAACGTGCAGGCGCAGACATGATTATCACATATTTCTCTAAAGATATTTGTAGATATATTGATGAACAATAAGGAGGCAATTTTAAATGGGATATAATAATTCTATAGAAGCAATGAAGACAGCTGAAAATCTAATGCCAGGGGGCGTAAATAGTCCAGTTAGAGCATTTAAGTCTGTAGATACACCTGCGATTTTTATGGATCATGGAGAAGGTTCAAAAATATACGATATTGATGGCAATGAATATATTGATTATGTTCTAAGTTGGGGACCATTAATCTTAGGTCATAAAAATAAACAAGTTAATGAAAAATTACATGAAGCTGTTGATAATGGAACAAGTTTTGGTGCTTCTACATTAATTGAAAACAAGTTAGCAGAATTAGTTATTGATCGTGTACCTTCCATTGAAAAACTACGTATGGTATCTTCAGGAACAGAAGCAACATTAGATGCATTACGTTTAGCAAGAGGTTATACTGGTAGAAATAAAATAGTGAAATTCACTGGATGTTATCATGGTCATAGCGATTCGCTTTTAATCAAAGCTGGATCTGGCGTTGCAACTTTAGGATTACCAGATTCTCCTGGCGTACCCGAAGGTATTGCTAAAAATACAATATCAGTGCCATATAATGACTTGGCATCATTAAAAGTAGCTTTCGAAGAGTTTGGTGATGACATTGCTGGCGTTATCGTTGAACCAGTAGCAGGCAATATGGGTGTTGTACCACCAGTAGATGGATTCTTACAAGGTTTAAGAGATATCACAAATGAATATGGCTCATTATTAATATTTGATGAAGTTATGACTGGCTTTAGAGTAGGTTATCATTGTGCACAAGGTTACTTTGATGTGATGCCAGATTTAACTTGTCTCGGTAAGGTTATAGGTGGTGGATTACCTGCAGCAGCATTTGGCGGTAAAAAAGAAATCATGGACCATATAGCACCATCAGGTAATATATATCAAGCAGGAACATTATCAGGAAATCCGCTAGCTATGACAAGCGGTTATGAAACTTTGAAACAATTAACACCAGAGTCATATGATTATTTCAATAGACTGGGAGATATATTAGAAAGTGGATTAAAAGATATTTTTAAAAAACATAATGTACCTATAACTGTGAATCGTGCAGGTTCTATGATAGGGTATTTCCTGAATGAAGGACCGGTAACTAATTTTGAAGAAGCAAACCAAAGTGATTTAGAAATGTTTAGTCAAATGTATAGAGAAATGGCTAAAGAAGGCGTATTTTTACCACCTTCTCAATTCGAGGGGACTTTCCTTTCTACTGCCCATACAGAAGCGGACATAGAAAAAACATTAGCAGCATTTGATACTGCTTTAAGTCGTATTGTTTAATGTTAGTCATTTAAAAATTTAATGTTGGTATTTACTACTTAGCCAAATTAAACAGTATTTTAAAAGCTTCATTAACAAATATTTAATTGTACTTACTTTTTAGAGTTCTTTTTACCTTAATGGGGCGAGGATTCGAAATCAAATTAAGCATTTTGATTTCTAACTCGCTCCATTGTTTTAGTTAGAGATGTATATATAACGATACTAAGGAAAGTTGTGAGCATATGAATAAGCATTTTAAAAATAATATAATTGTATTAATATTAGCGCTTATTTTTAGTTTGGCACTAAATGCTGCCCATGTTTTGCTACCATTTATGTTTGGTCCAATTATTGCTAGTATCGTTTGTATACGCTATTTACATTTAGATATAAAGTGGCCGTTTTGGTTGAGCCAAATCGGGTTAGTGCTTTTAGGTGTTCAAATTGGCTCTACGTTTACTAAAAATGTCATATTTGACATTAAAGATGATTGGCTCACGATTGTTTTAATAACAATTATGTTACTTATTTTAGCATTAATCATTGCTTATTTTTTCAAAAAAATTGCCAATGTTAATACTGAAACGGCAATTTTAAGTGTGATTCCTGGCGCTTTAAGTCAAATGTTAATAATGGCAGAAGAAAATAAAAAAGCGAATATCATGGTTGTTAGTTTAACTCAAACATCAAGAATCATTTTCGTAGTTATATTAGTGCCATTTATTTCGTATTTTTTTCAAAGCCCAGGAAATCATTCAACGTCTGGACAATCTACAGAAGTTTTGACACGGGCTTTAACAATTCCCAATATGGCTTTACTCATTATCGCAATAGTCGCTATTTATTTTGTTATGTCAAAAATAAATTTTCCAACCAAGCAATTACTTGCGCCTATCCTCGTACTGATATGTTGGAACTTAGTTACAGGCGTGACTTTCACATTAGATAATTACATCATTGCTGCAGCACAAATCATATATATGATTCGAATAGGGATACAAATAGCAAAATTACTTGACCAAATGAAAGGAAGAATTGCAATAGCAATAGCATTTCAGAATATTTTATTGATATTATTAGCATTTGTCATGGTCTTGTTTATAGCAACGGTATCTCATCATCAAGTAAATGAACTATTCCTTGGTGCTGCGCCTGGGGGTATGAGTCAAATCGTATTAGTTGCTATTGAAACTGGCGCAGATGTTGCGATGATATCTAGTTATCATATCTTTAGAATTTTCTTTATATTATTTTTAATTGCACCGATGTTAAATTATTTTCTTAAATTTAGAGAAAGTCAACGTGAAAGCAATAAAAATGATTAGCGAAATATAACTTTGTAAATCTTTTGTTTTTTTACAATAATTTAATATTTAATATATTGAACAACACATTTCTGTTTGATATTATAGAAGAGAAGTACCTCCAGTACTTCATCCTTTTGACCACTCTTCGGAGTGGTTTTTATAAATTTAAATTTTCATGATTTTATGCATATCATTTATATATTTATGACATCGATTCACTTTTGAAAGATTCCTAGTTGTTTAATCTAAAAACATGAACAAAAGCTCATGCCAGACTGACGACAAAGTCTCTAATATGCTCCTCCATGTAGACATTTAAAAATAAAAACTATGAGGGAGCATGTCACTTTTTATACCAAAACTAGTTTGATGTTAATGAAAACCCTCACCGTTGTATATATTAGGATTATAAGGACATGATTGTAAGTGAGCGTTATATAGTCCTGCTGCCTCTAAAAATGAGAAGACAGTTACCGGACCTAAAAAACTAAATCCATATTGTTTTAATTTTTTAGAAAGTTCAGTTGCACGTTGATCGACTGTAATCCGTTCACTTGATTGAATATAACCTAAATCGAGTGGTTTATGATCGACATAAGACCATAAAAATTTACTGAAACTGCCGTAATCTTGCTCAATTTTGAAATAACCTTTAGCTTGATTGACAATAGCCTCTAATTTTTTTCTATTATGAACAATATTAGGAAATGCCATTAACTTATCAATATCTTCTGAAGTCATTTTTACAATTTTAGCTGGATTGAAATTATAAAATGCTTGTTCATACGCTTCTTTTTTCTTTAAAATGGTTAACCAAGATAGACCAGCATGTTGGGATTCTAACGCCATTAATTTAAACAATTTCAAACTATCATAAATAGGATGTCCCCAACTTTCATTGTGATAATTAATATATACAGGATCTGTAGTGCCGAACGCACATTCATTCATAAATTTCACTCCATTTTATTGACTTATTTTCATATCCATTATACTATAATCAAGTAAAGAAATATTGTCTAATGGGAAGAGTAAATAAGCTGAAATTTAACAGAGAGTACATGGTCGCTGAAAATGTACAGTTTAACTTATTGAAGGTAGCCCTCATTGAACTTTAGCTGAAATTTGTCAAAACAAAGATAATAAAGTAGGTTAAGGCGTGTTTGAGCGTTAATCATAATTTTAAGTGCTTGAAATTATTATGTTAATTTCTTGAATTTAGGTGGTACCACGGTAAACCCGTCCTATTTTATAGGATGGGTTTTTATTTATTTAAGGAGGATTTTAAACATGGAAATGAACCCCAAATATAATCCAAACGAAGTTGAAGCTGGGCGTTATGATCAATGGGTCAGTAATGGCTATTTTAAAGCAGCAGAAGATCATTCAAAAGAAACATATACAATTGTTATTCCACCCCCAAACGTAACAGGTAAATTACATTTAGGTCATGCCTGGGATACAACATTACAAGACATTATAACAAGAATGAAACGTATGCAAGGGTATGACACACTATATTTACCAGGTATGGATCATGCTGGCATCGCGACACAAGCTAAAGTAGAAGCGAAACTCAAAGAAGAAGGTTTATCTCGCCATGACTTAGGTAGAGAAAAATTCCTCGAAAAAGCCTGGGACTGGAAAGAAGAGTATGCTGATTTTATCAGACAACAATGGGCAAAATTAGGTTTAGGTTTAGATTATAGTAGAGAACGCTTTACGTTAGATGAAGGACTTAGTAAAGCGGTAAAAAAAGTATTCGTCGATATGTATAATAAAGGACTCATCTATCGAGGTGAATACATTATCAACTGGGACCCAGTTGCACGTACTGCTTTATCTGATATAGAAGTCATTCATGAAGATGTTCAAGGCAAGTTCTATCATTTCAAATATCCTTACGCAAATGGCAATGGGTATATAGAAATAGCAACTACGCGCCCTGAGACAATGTTAGGTGACACTGCAATCGTGGTGAATCCGAATGATGACCGTTATAAAGATGTGATAGGTAAAACTGTAATCTTGCCTATAATTGGAAGAGAATTACCAATTCTAGCAGATGAATATGTGGATATCGATTTTGGTAGTGGTGCGATGAAAGTTACGCCATCACATGATCCAAATGACTTTGAAATTGGTAACCGTCATGATCTAGAGCGCATTACTGTTATGGATGAGTCTGGTCATATGAATGCACATGCTGGTAAATATCAAGGTATGGATAGATTTGAATGTCGTGAAGCATTAGTAAAAGATTTACAAGAACAGGATTTAGTGATTAAAATTGAAGAACATGAACACTCTGTTGGACATTCTGAACGTTCTGGTGCGGTCGTTGAACCTTATCTATCCACACAATGGTTTGTTAAAATGAAACCATTAGCAGAACAAGCGTTAAATAACCAAAAAACGGATAATAGAATTGATTTTGTACCTCAAAGATTTGAAAAAACATTTAATCGTTGGATGGAAGAAATTAGAGATTGGACGATTTCACGACAATTATGGTGGGGGCATCAAATACCTGCATGGTATCATAATGAAACAGGAGAAATTTACGTCGGTGAAACACCTCCACAAAATTCAGAAGAATGGACGCAAGATGAGGATGTATTAGACACTTGGTTCTCAAGTGCGCTTTGGCCATTTTCAACATTAGGTTGGCCTGATACTGAAAACGAAGATTTTCAACGTTATTATCCAACTAATGTACTTGTAACCGGTTATGATATTATTTTCTTTTGGGTTGCCAGAATGATATTCCAAGGACTTGAGTTTACAGGACAACGACCATTTAATGATGTGTTATTACATGGATTAGTACGTGCTGAAGATGGCCGTAAAATGAGTAAATCTTTAGGCAATGGTGTTGATCCTATGGACGTAATCGATGAGTACGGCGCAGATAGTTTAAGATATTTCTTAGCAACTGGGTCATCTCCTGGTCATGATTTACGTTATTCTACGGAAAAAGTTGAATCAATTTGGAATTTTATTAATAAAATTTGGAATGCTGCTAGATTTAGTCTGATGAATATTGGTGACAATTTCAAAGTTGAAGATGTTGACTTAACTCGTAATTTATCATTAGCAGATAAATGGATTTTAACACGCTTAAATGAAACAATAGATACAGTCACTGATTTAAGTGAACGTTATGAATTTGGAGAAGTTGGCAGAGCTTTATATAACTTTATTTGGGATGAATTCTGCGATTGGTATATAGAAATGAGTAAAATACCTATGAACGGAGAAGATGAAGATCAAAAACAAGTTACACGTTCTGTATTAACATATGTATTAGATAATACGATGAGAATGTTGCACCCATTTATGCCATTTGTAACAGAACAAATCTGGCAAAATTTACCACACGAAGGTGAAACGATTGTCAATGCAGCTTGGCCAAAATCCAATAATGAGTTAGTATTTGATGAAAGTAAAGAAACGATGCAACAACTTGTTGAAATAATTAAATCCGTAAGACAATCACGCTTAGAAGTAGATACGCCATTATCTAAAGCAATTCCAATTTTTATTCAAGCAAAAAATGAAAATATAAAAGAGACTTTATTAAATAATTCAAATTATATTGATAGATTTTGTCATCCAAGTGAGTTGATTATTAAAACTACAATAGATATCCCTGAAAAAGCAATGACATCTATTACTTCTGCTGGTGAAGTCGT
Source organism: Staphylococcus sp. GDY8P119P (assembly GCF_017892075.1). NCBI lineage: Bacteria > Bacillati > Bacillota > Bacilli > Caryophanales > Staphylococcaceae > Staphylococcus > Staphylococcus sp. GDY8P119P. The sequence continues at coordinate 5,561 of NZ_JAESKJ010000011.1, read as the reverse complement.
ATTACCATTAGAAGGCTTGATTGACATGGATAAAGAAATTACGCGCTTAGAAAATGAACTCAAAAAATGGGAAAAAGAGTTAGACCGTGTTAATAAGAAACTATCAAATGAAAACTTTGTTAATAAAGCACCTGAAAAAATTATTAATGAAGAACGTGAGAAAAAGCAAACATATCAAGAAAAATATGATGGTGTACAAGAACGCATTAATCAATTAAAAGCATAGGAGTCCTTAACATGAATTACCTAGACAGCTTATATTGGATACATGAACGAACTAAATTTGGCATTAAACCAGGTGTTAAACGCATGGAGTGGATGCTAGATAAATTAAACAATCCACAATTTAATATCAATGGTATTCATGTCGGTGGTACAAATGGTAAAGGATCAACAGTTGCCTATTTAAGGTCAGCGCTTGTTGACAATGGATATGAAATTGGGACCTTTACATCTCCTTTTATAGAAACGTTTAATGAACGTATAAGTTTAAATGGTGTACCAATTAGCGATGATGCCATTGTAGAATTAGTTCAAAAGGTAAAACCAGTAAGTGAAGCATTAGAAGCAGAAACAGAACTTGGAACAGCAACAGAATTTGAAATTATTACAACGATGATGTTTCTATATTTTGGAGAAATTCATCCGGTTGACTTTGTAATAGTAGAAGCAGGCTTGGGTATAAAAAATGATTCTACCAATGTATTTAAACCAATACTTAGCATTTTAACGAGTATTGGTTTAGATCATGTTGATATTTTAGGCGACACATATGTAGATATTGCCAAAGATAAAGGTGCAATTGTTAAACCTGAAACACCTGTTATATATGCTGTGAAGAATGAAGATGCACTTAAAGTCATTCGTGATTTTGTAGAACAACAAAATGCAGAAGGTATCGAGTTAGATAGAGATATCAGTGTGATTTCACAAGGTGAGGAATTTACATATCGCTATAAGAATTATGAACTAGAAACGCTTATTTTGGATATGTTTGGTGAACATCAAAAAGAGAATGCAGCATTGGCAATTACAGCATTAATCGAATTAAATGAATCAGGATTAGTGGAATTAGATTTTAACAAGATGATCAATGGGATTGAAGCAGTGCATTGGACAGGAAGAATTGAAAAGGTTAAAGATGATCCATTGATGATTATAGATGGTGCGCATAATTTAGAAAGTATAGAAGCACTCATAAAGACATTAAAAGATTATTATAAAATAGACAATGTGGACGTTTTGTATGCAGCTATTAATGGCAAACCTATCCACGCAATGGTTGATCAATTAAAAACAATTGCTTCTACAATGTATATTACCGATTTTGATTTTCCAAAAGCATGTACAAAAGAAGAAATTTATGATGAAATACGATTCGAGCAAAAAGAAACTGTAGATGATTTTGTTCAATTTATTGAAAACTATGAAGGACAAGGGTTAGTCATTACAGGTAGTTTGTATTTCATTAGTGAAGTTAAAGCGAAAGTGAATTTCTAAATATTTTTATTTGAATATCATAAAGCTAGTTACTATTTTACAACTTAACCAAAGGTATTTATTGTTTTTGTTAAATAGTTAACTAGCTTTTTCTACAAATATTTACTATTCTTAAAAAAATGATATTTTTGTTAAAAAGCTAGGCTCTTGCAGGTATAATAAGCAAGAGGAGGCGATTCATTGCTGTTATTGTTTGTTGTATGTCCTGTATTATTTAGTTTTCTTTACCAGTTATGTTTTGTAGAAACTTTTAAATTAAAGTATTTGGTAAGTAGATCTAAATGTGATTTCTGTAATAAGCAATTGAGGTACAGAGATATCATACCAATATTCAGTTATATTAGACTTTTTGGAAAGGCGTCGTGCTGTAATCAAACGCTTAGTAGATGTTATATCTTAGGTGAAATATTGTCAGTAGTACCAGCACTTTATACACTATTTCATCCAAGTGTACAAGCGTTAAGTACTTTCATATGTTTATATTTATTTCTGCTTGTTTTTGCTCTCTTTGATATACAAACACTTTCTATCCCATTACATATATTTTTAATATTTGCTTTTGTTAGTGCAATAATTTTTGAGGGTCATCTTAATTATTTTGTCATTGTTACATTCTTTCTACACATATTTTATTTCTTGTTCAAACATGCTATTGGATATGGCGATATATTAATTTGTTCACTTTTATCTTACTTAATACCTTATTCCATCTTTATTAACATACTCTTTCTTACTTTCTTACTAGGCAGTGTAATTTCAACGATATTAGTGCTTCAAACAAAAAAACGAAAAATTAAAATACCACTTATCCCATTTATATATCTTGCTTTTTGTATAGAGACAGTTTTATTACATTTAAGAATTTTCGAAGTAGGATTTAGATATTTATGATTAATTCAGGCAACTATAGCGATTAAAAATGCTTAAAAGAGGGTAAAATATAAAAGTAATGATTTAAAATCAATTTAAGGTTGATTTGTAACAAAACTCACCTAATATTGAAAGGAAGTTATAAATTGAGTTTAAATAAAAAGTTTCTATTAAATGATGGTACCACATTACCTCATATAGCATTAGGTACAGTTAATATTCAAGGTGGTAAAGGTGTTAAAGAATTAGAAAATGCATTAAATCTAGGTTATAGCGTCATTGATACTTCTACTAACTACAATAATGAAGGGATGGTAGGTGAAGCTATTCGTCGTTCTAGTATTCCAAGAGAAGAAATTTATGTCAGTGCCAAATTACCAGGTTCGGCTCATGAATATGATAAGGCAATTAACTTGATACAAGAATCTCTTTATAGAACAGGTTTAGATTATTTTGATAAATATCTAGTTCATTGGCCTAATCCTAAACAAGGTAAATATGTAGAAGCTTGGCAAGCATTAGTTGATGCTCAAAAATATGGATTAATAAAATCAATAGGTGTATCTAATTTTATGCCTGATCATTTAGATGACATCATTGAGGCAACAGGAGTTACTCCGGTAACTAACCAAATAGAAATTCACCCATACTTTAATAATAGTGAATTAATTGAAGAAAATGATAAGCGTGGTATTTTATCAGAAGCGTGGAGTCCATTGGGTCGTGAGATTAATGATGTGCTAATGAATGATACAATTAAAGAAATTGCTGAAAAATATCATCGTTCTACAGCACAAGTCATTATTAATTGGGTAAACCAAAAACATGTTTTTCCTGTAGTTAAAGCATCACAATATAACCATCAACGTGATAACTTTAACTATCTAGACTTTGAACTATCAGATCAAGATATTGCTAAAATTGATGCATTAGACAAAGGTGAAAATGGTCGTGTTGAAGGACAAAATCCTTATGAATACGAAGAGTTTGTATAATAGAATTTAAAGTTACATTTAAGTACTAAAATCTTTAGAAGCTTAGTATTTTAAAAATCTGTGTTTGTTAACTCCTAGAAGCGGGAAATAGAATTGATTAATTTTAGTCGATTTTATTCTCGCTTTTTAATATATTTAAATAACATAAGTATAAATCTGCTAACAGTATAGCATATGCTATTTTAATATTTAAAAATATGATAATATCAAGAAAAGGGAGGGGAACTCATAAAATGGCAGAAAAGAAATTCCCAAAAGATGCAATGCGCGTTTTAAAAGAGACAAGCCGTACGTTTTATATTCCAATTACTTTTTTAGAAAAAGAACTAAAACATTCTGTAGCTTGTGCATATTTAGTTATGCGTGCAATTGATGAAATTGAAGATCATGAAGAAATTAGTAATGATTTAAAGTATCATATGTTAATGCAAATTAGCGATTTACTTAAAACACCTTTTGATTCAGAAAAATATTTAGAAATCATAAATCCAGTCAAAGATAAATTACCAGAGGTTACAGTAAGATTGGAAGATTGGTTGGATGCTTGCCCTGAACACACACGGTCAATCGTTAGAGAATCTTCTAGTGAAATGGCGTATGGTATGGCAAAATGGGCAAAAGCTAATTGGAGAATTAAATCTCGCGATGATTTAGATGATTATACATATTATGTGGCTGGGCTTGTAGGTGTAATGCTATCTAAACTCTGGGATGTTTGTGCAAATGTTAAAACAGATAGAGATTTAGCAATAGGCTACGGAAGAGGACTGCAGGCTGTCAACATCCTTCGTAACGAGGAAGAAGATCTTGAAGAACGTGACGTAAGCTTTGTTCCAGATGGTTGGACTCGCGCAGATTTATTTGCATATGCTGAAGAAAATTTAGCAAAAGCCGATGAATACATGAAGGCTATCAATAAAAGAACGATATTGTTGTTCTGTCGTTTACCATTAGCGTTCGCACATAAAACATTAAAAGCAATGAAAAATGGACGTGAAAAAATGACACGTGAAGAAGTTGAAAAAACAGTAGAAGAAGTTAAAAAAGAAGAGTAGTTTGATTAAAAGCATAGTTATTTTAATATGTAAGATTTACATGTTGAAACTTACTATGCTTTTTAATTATATATAAAATGTATGATTTTATTTGTCGAATTTTAACGCACTATTATGAGATATCTTTGAACAGACATTAATTTAAGGATGGATTCAGTTATGAATAGAACGACACTATTAAGTTTATTAAATTTTGTATTTTTAATAATATTTGCTTTAGCATTTTTAACTAATATATTTGGGAAACTCACAATATATTTCATCATCATACTTCCTTTAATCATACTTGGATTAGGCATTTTCATTTTAATAGATAGTTTTAGAAAATATCAGCATGATAGTAATCATTTTGATAATCATAAATTTTAATGATGCAACTGTTTCATATTGAATTAAAAATTTTTAGCTAGAAATTAACAATTATTAGATTAATGAGAAAAAAGTCTACATGAGATATTATTCGTAGTAGAATAAATACATCTCACTTTTGAAATCTTCTAAAGAATCTTATTCCAATGACATTACAAATGATTAAGTTTACCAATATTGTAATACATCTAGATTATTTCATAGGAGTTGTTATTTATTGAAAATAAATGAACTTGCAGATCATCAAAAACCAAGAGAACGTATGTTGAGTCAGGGTGCTAGGTATTTATCACATGCTGAATTATTAGCTATTCTAATTAATACAGGTAGAAAAGGTAGTTCAAGTTTAGACATAGCTAATGAATTACTAAAATCAGTAGATAATTTAAAAGAGTTAAAAGCATTATCCATTAACGATTTAAACAAAGTAAAAGGTGTGGGACTGTATAAAGCACTTATATTGAAAGCAGCATTTGAATTAGGAGAGCGCATACATTCTGGAAGCGTCGATGATAAAATTCAAATCACTAGCCCTAGAGATGTGGCGGACTTTATGATGGGTCAGATGGAACACTTAAAACAAGAAAAATTTATTGTACTTTTCTTAAATTCCAAAAATATCGTTATAAAAAAGAAAACAATATTTATAGGTACGTTAAATGCTTCAATCGTACATCCAAGAGAAATATTTAGTGAAGCGATTAAATGTGCCAGTAATGCGATTATCGTTTTACATAACCATCCATCTGGTGATGTATTAAACATAGTATCC
>NZ_JAESKJ010000010.1:0-4611 GCF_017892075.1 Staphylococcus sp. GDY8P119P | reverse complement strand
CAAAACATTATCGACTACATGGAAGATGATGGTTTTACAAGATTAGATTTAGCTTTTGATTTTGAAGATGATTTGAGTGATTACTATGCAATGACTGATAAAGCAGTTAAGAAAACTATTTTTTATGGTCGTAATGGTAAACCAGAAACGAAATATTTTGGTGTTCGTGACAGTGATAGATTTATTAGAATTTATAATAAAAAACAAGAACGTAAAGATAATGCAGATATTGAAATTGTTTCAGAATATTTATGGCGTGTAGAAATTGAATTAAAAAGAGATATGGTTGATTACTGGAATGATTGTTTTAATGATTTACATATTTTGAAACCCGATTGGAAAAGTATTGAACGAACATCTGACAGAGCAATTGTTTTTATGTTGTTAAATGACGAAGAAGAATGGGGAAAACTTCACAGAAATTCTAGAACAAAATATAAGAAATTGATTAAAGAAATTTCTCCAATTGATTTAACAAATTTAATGAAATCGACTTTAAAAGAGAACGAAAAACAATTGCAAAAGCAGATTGATTTTTGGCAACGTGAATTTAGATTTTGGAAATAATATTTAAAGATGAGAGGAGTCAATAATGGAGGAACCAAATAAGCAAATTGATAATGTTTTAATAGAATTGAAACGATTGTTTTCAAAAGATTTATTAGGAGTCTATTTATATGGTTCTTATGTTAAAGGGGGTTTAAAAAAAGATAGTGATGTTGATTTTCTAGTGATAATAAATAGAGATATGACTAAAGAAGAAAAAAGAATATTAATTTCGAAAATTATGCCTATCTCTAAAGAAATTGGTGAAGATACAAGTTTAAAATATATAGAATTAACTGTGCTTAATTATCATGAAAATGAAAATTGGTCTTATCCACCTATTGAAGAGTTTATCTATGGGGAATGGCTTAGAGAAGATTATTTAAATTATTTTATTCCAGAAAAGAATAACAACATTGATTTAACAATATTATTATATCAAGCCAAGCTTTCTTCAATATCAATTTATGGCGAAAATAATATTAATAACTTAATTCCTGATGTTCCATTTATTGATTTACAAAAAGCTATAAAGGAAAGTTCTAAAGAATTGATAAAAGATTTTTATGGTGATGAAACAAATGTTATTTTAACCCTTTGTCGTATGATCGTAACTTATGAAACAGGTAAGTTTTATTCAAAAGATTTAGCTGGCAGTATGATAATAGAAAATTTATCAATTGAAGAAAATAATTTAATAAGTTTAGCTATTTCTAGTTATAAAAATGGTAATAGCGTTGATTGGGAACTTTTTCCTGTTAAGAGTGTCATTAAAAAACTTTATGCTTATTTGAATTATAAATTATGATAATAGCTTTTGTGATATTTGCAATATCAAGTATTCCTTAAATTTTGAAAAAGAAAGTAAGTAGTTGAATATATGTTGTTTTAGTTTTGATCTTTATATTTAACAACCACTATTTTGGTTGCTGGTGTTTTGATTTTGAATTTGGTTTTGAACTTATGGACTGACTTGTTCAGTCCATTTTTTGTGCTTGCACAAAAACATGTTTTAGCCTCGCAGAGCATACGGTTTAATGACTTATTTCAAAATAAGTCTAGTATGTTAGACTTAAAATATTAAATGCACGTGAAATCATTATGCTTAGGAGTGATTTTTATATGTCTTATTCCATTGTTAGAGTTTCAAAAGTAAAATCTGGAACAAATACAACTGGCATTCAAAAACATGTTCAAAGAGAAAATAATAATTATGAAAACGAAGATATAGACCATAGTAAAACACATTTAAATTATGATTTAGTAAATGATAATAACCAAAATTTTAATAACTTGATTGAAGAAAAAATAGAACAGAATTATACAGGTAAAAGAAAAATAAGAACAGACGCAGTTAAACATATTGATGGGTTAATTACATCAGATAATGAATTTTTTAATAATAAAACACCAGAAGATACAAAACGATTTTTTGAACATGCTAAAGAGTTTTTAGAACAAGAATACGGTAAAGATAATTTGTTATATGCAATGGTGCATATGGACGAAAAAACACCACATATGCATTATGGTGTCGTTCCAATAACTGATGATGGTCGTTTAAGTGCTAAAGAAGTTGTAGGTAATAAAAAAGCCTTAACAGAGTTTCAAGATAGATTTAACGAATATGTTAATCAACGTGGTTATGATTTGGAACGCGGACAATCAAGACAATTTACAAATGCAAAGCATGAGCAAATGAGCCAGTATAAACAAAAAACAGAATATCATAAGCAAGAATATGAACGTGAGAGCCAAAAATTAGGGCATATAAGACAAAAAACCGATAAATTGATGCAAGAGTATCAAAAATCGTTAAATACGCTTAAAACGCCTATAAACATTCCATATGAGCTTGAAAAGGAAAAAGTAGGTGGATTGTTTAGCAAAGAAACACAAGAAACTGGAAATATGATTATACATCAAGATGATTTTTATGAATTTGATAAAAAAGTAAAAGCAGCTAAAACTATTACAGATGATTATGAGCGTATTAAGTCGGGTGAAAAAATAAAAGGGTTAGAGCGTGATTATAAAAAGACTAGAGATAATTTTTTAGAAACATATGAAATGTATCAAGGTTTGAAAAAAGAAAATGAAAATTTAAAAGAGGAAAATAAAGATTTAAAAACTAAGGTTAATGCTAAAGATAAGCTTTTGGCATTGTTTAAAGAAATGATGTCTGCATTACTAAAAGAATTACAACATATACTGGGTAGGGAAAAATATGTTGAAAGAGTGCGAGGTATAGGAAAAGATAATGAGATGGTTACGGATATCTTTCGTTCTATAGACAAAAGAGATAACCCACAACACTATCCAGAAGAACGAGAGCAAAAAAATAATCAGGAGCGTGATAGAGGTATGACTAGATAATAAAAGACCTTATCAGAATAGATAAAGGCTTAACTAAATACAATCTAGTATTAATGGTACTAAACGGCACATGTATTATAACACGCATTTATGCCGAGAAAATCTATTTGTCGATGAGAGCCCTTAATTAGACTTAAAGCGCCAGCGGTCAATAGCGTCAGCTATTAAAACGACCGATGGACAGCTTTAGGATTATTAAGGAGCGCAGAATCGTCGGCAAATAGAGGAATTGGAATAAAGCAATCAGAGTGTTTTTATTTTTTTCCTGATTCGCCTTTTACTACTGTTTTTTGAAGTATTGATGTTGTTCCAATTTTTTTAGTTTTACTTTTGTTTTTGTAAAAAGTAATTACATGTTTAAATTCAGGGCCTTGTAATGTTTTTCTTTGATATATCTTATCAGTGTAATATACAGTTTTAGTACTAGAAAGGGCTTTTGATGATAAGACTTGGCCTGAAGAAAGGATTGATGCAGCTGCTACACTAGCTCCTGCAGCTACGCCTAATGCACCTAATACTCCTGCTGCTCCAGCTTGTTGAGCTATTTTATTACCTGATGTGTTTCCGGTTTTAGTAGTGTTATACTTCCAACCACCAGCTGCTTCAGCAGTATTATGTAATTTATCACCTGTATTTTGATTTACGACAAAAGATGTTGTTATTGTAGATAACATTACTAGAGAAATTGTTACGGTACCTATTTTTCTTATTAAACTATTCATTTTACACCTCTATAATATATTTTTGTAAGAGTTTAACAAAAAATATATTATTTCAATACTCAAAATAAAAAAGGAGAATTTTATGACTTATGAAAAAATGATTAAAATAGCATTAATTGTTTTTATAATAATAGCTTTTATTAGCTTTTTGTCTGGATTAAATTGGTTAGCTTATATATGTTTAGGTGTTCTATTTATATTTTTATTCTTTGTTGCTTATAAAAAGAGAAGTAAGAAAGATTTTATTATATTAATTGTGGCTATAATTATTCTTTCTGTTTTGTTAATGATTATTTAATCAGTTCTTATATCTGATATTTGATTTTGTTACAAGTATTGTAATTTAAAAAACAAAAAAGACTTAATCTAGTTAGACCAAGTCTTTTGATAGTGTTATATTAATAAACAAATAAAAAGAAGTCGCTCACTCCCCGACCAAAGTTTGTGATAGCGACTTATCCAAAAGAAAACATATGCAATGTGTTTTGTAATTTTTGTATATCTAGATATTAAACGATATATGTTTATTCTTCAAGATATATATTTGGGTGAGCGACTTCTTAAATTAAATTAAGGAGTCGATTTTTTATGAGTAAAAAAGAGCAAGAAATTTTATCAAAGAAAAGCGCAGATCAAGAAAAGTGTAATTTTTCGTTAACCGGCTACTCTAATAGCCGGTTACACGCACATACTGTGTGCATATCTGACCCAAAATTGAGCTTTGATGCTATGACAATTGTTGGAAATCTTAATAAAAGCAATGCTCACAAGCTATCCGAATTTATGAGTATTGAACCACAAATTAGACTTTGGGATATACTACAAACGAAATTTAAAGCTAAAGCTCTACAAGAAAAAGTATATATTGAATATGACAAAGTGAAAGCAGATACTTGGGATAGACGTAACATGCGTGTTGAATTTAATCCGAATAAACTTACACATGAAGAAATGCTTTGGTTAAAAC
>NZ_JAESKJ010000001.1:0-561383 GCF_017892075.1 Staphylococcus sp. GDY8P119P | reverse complement strand
TCAGTTTTCAATGTTCATTTTCGATAAATAATTGCTTTTCTATTTTATCATCTTCGTTAACGTTTCGTCAACAAAAAATTAATTTATTTAACAATCACTTAACATCACTTTAATAATATTAAAATATTATTTCCTTTTTTTCAAGTATATTTTTTACACTTTTAAAAATTTATTTAAATAATATTTTGCCGTTTTTGACGACTTTTATATATTATCAATTTGACTATAAAAAGTCAATGGTTTATATAAATTTTTGTAGCAAACTTTTACAACTATATAACAACACATTTGTTGGTCACAAGAAATCATTTTAACACCAATTCAAAAAATTGCAAGAGAAAAAAATGAGTAGAAAACTTTAATTTTCTACTCACGCTTCTAAAAACCTTATTTTTTTGTTTTGTCGATGATTTGTTTTGCCATTGATTGATATATTTTACCTAGTCGATCTTCTGCTTGGTAAATGGATGGTGCGAAATCTTTTGGATTCCATGATGGTTGCTCTAAAGGTAATTGACCTAAAAGCTCAGTTTGCAACTCATCTGCTAATTTTTCTCCGCCACCCTTACCAAATACATACTCTTTATTTCCAGTTTCTTTACTTTCGAAATATGACATGTTTTCTATGACACCTAATATAGAATGTTCTGTATGTTTAGCCATAGCTCCTGCTCTTGCTGCAACAAAAGCTGCAGTTGGATGAGGTGTAGAAACAATGATTTCTTTACTGGATGGTAACATCGTATGTACATCTAAAGCAACATCACCGGTACCTGGTGGTAAATCTAAAAGCAGGTAATCTAAATCTCCCCATCGTACTTCAACAAAAAAGTTAGTTAACATTTTACCTAACATAGGTCCTCTCCATATAACTGGTGCGTTTTCTTCAACAAAAAATGCCATTGAGATTACTTTAACACCATGTCTTTCAACCGGTATAATCTCTTTGCCGTCTACTTCCGGTTTTTTATCTATTCCCATCATATCTGGAACACTAAATCCATATATGTCAGCATCTACGAGTCCAACTTTTTTGCCTTCTCTTGCTAGTGAAACAGCTAAGTTTACAGCTACAGTGGATTTACCAACCCCCCCTTTTCCAGAAGCGATCGCTATAAATTCAACAGGATTGTCTTTTGATAATAACCCTTCTATAGTTTGTGGTTGGTCATCACTGTTACCTCTATATTGTTCAACAACATCAGATGGCAACTCTTCAAATCTTATCCCAACAGTATTCGCACCATTTTCTTTCAGCACTTCCACAATAGCCATTTGTAAATCTAACTGAGGCTGTCCTCCTAACTGAGCCATTGCCACCTTCACACTTACATGTTCTATCTCATCTTTTGTTGTTACCTCTATGATCCCATCTGTCTCCTTTAAAGGAACATTAATAATTGGATCTTTAAGTTCTCCAACAAGTTCTTTAACTTGCTCTATCGTTAACACAAAGCGTCCCCCTCTATTTTATAAATATATCCATTAATATTCTAACAAACATCACTTAATTTTGCTTTAAGTAGTTTACATTTAGTATAAATATAATCTTAGTAATACAAAAGAAGTTAGCTCAATTTGTTTTAATTCTTAACAACTGGAGCTAACCTCTTTATTTTTTAGACCTTTCGCGTGTTAATTTCGTTAACATCCCTGTTTTCCTTTATAAACAACGCTATGCTAAACCCAATGACAACGAATACACTAATAACTATAAATGAGTAGTCCACACCATTAGCAATCGCTTGTCGTTGTAATAGTTCTTTATTTTCTATACCTCTAGCATTCTGAGTATATACTTTTGTTCCTATTGTCATAACAGTTACCATCAAGGCCGTGCCTAGGGAGCCCGCAGTAACACGGCCAAAATTACTTATTGCAGTTCCATGAGAAATCTCTCTTTTTTGAAGTGCATTTATGCCAGCTGTATTTAAAGGCATCATTAAGAGTGAGACTGAAAACATTCTTAAAGCATATACAATAACGAGATACAAATATGAGGTATCGGCGCTTAAAAAACATAACATAATCGAGAAGACAGTCAACAAACTGAAACCAATGATAATTAACGGCCTAGCACCATATTTATCATAAAACTTACCAGTAAATATCGACATGATACCATTAATGATTGCGCCGGGCATGATAACTAAACCCGAAAGAAACGCAGACAATCCTAATGCGTTTTGCACATATAATGGAATTAATAAAGCTGGACCTATCATAGACATCATTACAATCATGGATGTAATTGTAGTTAACGTAAACACTCTGTTTTTGAATACAATTAAGTTTAGTAAAGGATTAGGGACCTGCAATTGTCTTTTAATAAATACCCAGATAATAAATAGGCTGACAAGTAATGAAACAATAACAATTGGACTATCAAAACCTAGATTACCAGCACTACTAAACGCATAAAGCATCAATCCAAACCCAAATGTTGAATAGATTACGGAACGTTTGTCCAATTTCGTATCTTTTGTCGTATTATAACTTTTAATAAATATAGCTCCAAAGATAAAACCAATCAATGATATTCCTACAACAATAATGAACGGCATTCTCCAACTCGACAAGTCAATAACTAGACCTGAAAGGGTTGGACCTATCGCTGGTGCAAATTGAATAACTAGTCCTGCGAGCCCCATTGCAAACCCACGCTCATTTTTGGGAAACAACATAAATAATGTAAATTGCATTAGAGGCATAATGATACCCGCCCCTATAGCTTGAATCACACGTGCTAACATTAAAATACCAAATGAAGGCGCTATGGATGCAATGATTGAACCAAGTAAAAAGATACCCATGGCTATCAAATATAACGGTCTTGTCTTAACTCTATCCATTAAGAAAGCTGTCAGTGGAATCATTACTCCATTTACTAACATAAAACCAGTTACTAACCATTGCGATTTACTTTCGTTAATATGAAGCCCTTTCATTATTTGAGGCAATGCTGTATTTAATAGTGTCTGATTTAATATAGCAATAAAAGCACTGATAATCATAACCGCAACAATCATGTTTCTATTTGTTTTAGACAAATTTTCTACGGACACTTAATCACCTCTCACCACTTATATCATCGACTATTTATTCTGATTAAGATTTTCGCTATCAGGATAAAAGACTTCTTTACATACAAATAACATACCCATAATTACAACAATTACCCAAAAATCAATATCTATATACGCATAATGAATGTGAACTATAAAATAGAATAGTAATGTGGTAACAGTAAATGTTATTAAATGATACGTTATCCCTTGAAAATAAGGGTTGTCTGGTAGTTTTTTCCTAAAATAATCCATCAAATTTTCAATGATAAACAATGTAAAATAACCCAATACGATATAGCTACCATAATAGATTAAGTTATCATAAAAGCTTTTATTATAACCAAAGTATGCTAGATGAAAAAATATAAGGATACGACTTAATCCATATAAACCAAATCCTAAGAATGCAAGAAATATAGCACCTGAAATGATAAATACCGAAAGTACAATAAGCGTCGTAAATAAATACTTTATATATTTCATTGCTTACTGTCCTCCCTCTCATCTAATTTATTTTTTATTTATTTTACATTAACTCTTAATTAAAAAACTGTTTCTTATTTTACCATTATAACAACATACACCAAAATACAAATAAGCAAGTATTAAAATTCACTAAACTTCAATACTTGCTTAATAATTAAAATACATATGACTTTTCATTTTCATTCTAAGAATTGCATTTGTGATTATCTTGTTTATATTGTGTCTGCCAAAGTACAAACAATATAAACAAGATGATAAGACTAAGTATAATCACATTGTGTATCGGTAAATGGATAAATGAAACCGTTAAACCATAAACTGTTCCCATAATTGTAGAGCCGATAGAATTACCTAGACTTTTCGTTAATGTATATAGTGACATCATGCGTTTCATATTCTGAGGTGACGTTTCTTCTTGAGTTATTACACTGTCTTTCGTATACACTGTTCCAAAACTAACACCAGCCAGCAATAAACTAAACGCTATAAATATCGGTGTTTTTGTACCTGCGAATATAAAAATGCCACATATTGTTAAAAGAGTAAAAGCAAATATATACAAACCTTTTCTAGACATTTTTGCTTCTAACCTATTTAAATTAAAATTCAACACTAACCAAGCAAAGGAAATTGGAAAAATAACAAATCCACTCTGCAAGGGAGATAGTCCCAGTTCTTCTTGTAGATATATTGGCATATATAAATTATATCCCATCAGTATCATTGCATATAAAAAATCTGTAGTAAAAACGAGTATGATAGTTTTATTAAATTCTTTAACAGGGAAGAAAGGCGCTGCTACACCCTTTTCATTTTTAATTAATATCATACCCATAATAATTGCTATAATAAATGAAAGACAATTTAAATACCACTGACTGTTATTCATTACTGTAAACATTAAAAAGAAAACAAACAGATAAAATAACATAAGTCCTTTCATATCTAATTTATGTGAAGTTGTCGTCTGTTCATGTTTAAAATGAAACGTAAATACTACCAATAACATGGCGATGATAGCGATAGGTATATTAACGAAAAACAACCAATGCCAAGTAGCTAATTCTAAAATTCCACCACCTAAGACCGGGCCTATAATACTTGATATCCCCCATACACTACCGACAATTCCCATAATTTTATATCTTAAAGGAATTGCAAAAGCAAGCTTAGGGACAATTTGGCTCAAAGCCATCATTATTCCAGCACCCAATCCCTGAATAAAGCGCGAGATAATTAAAATACCAAATGTACTACTTATACCTGAAAAAAAACTTCCAATTGTAAAAAATACTAATCCCAAAAGTGTTATGTATATAATTTTAGTGCGATCCAATAATTCACCTACAATTGGATTAGCAATCACAATTGCTATAAAGTAAACTGAAAATATCAGTGATATTGAACCAGTCACATTTAAATCTTCTTTTATAGTTGGCAATGCTAATGAAACGATTGATGTTTCAATTGCAGACATAAACATAATTAATATTAATGCAACAACAACACCAAATGTTTTTATATTCATATTTAATCTCCTAACACGAAACTTTCATTATCAATCATTACTAAATCACTATTTGTGCCTAAGTTCAATAGGTTTCCAGTAAATTACTTCTTTTGCCCTATAAAAATGACTAAAAAGAAAGCGAGAATTAAAATCAAATGAACCATTTTGATTTATCTCCCGCTTCCCTGATTGGCTGTATTTCTTTAATCTCATTAATCTTATAAAATAATAATGTTTTACATTAAAACGTTCCATCTATTCGATCATTACATAAAATATAAAATAGCTATAAAGTGAAACACAGAAGCTATTAAAATAAATAAATGCCAAATCATGTGAAAATACGGTCGCTCTTTTTGTGCATAGAACCAAGCACCTATCGTATAGGCTATGCCACCCAACAATATGAATAACATAAACTTCAAGCTCGTATCGAAAAGAATTGTAGGTAAAAATATTATCCCAATCCAACCCATCACTAAATACATCGTTAAGCTAAGCTTATGATTTACATGTTTAGCCAATGATTTATAGAGTATGCCCCAAATGGTTATGCCCCATAAAACTATCATTGCTGTCCAACCTATCCAACCACCTACTAACACTAGACATACAGGTGTATAGGTACCGGCAATGGCAATATAAATCATGCTATGATCAATGATTCTAAGTATAAATTTGTGCGACGAATGATTAGGCATTGTATGATATACCGTTGAAGATAAAAACATTAAAAAAATACTTATTACATAGATAGAAACACTAAAAGAACCTAAAATACCATGTGCAAAATAACTTTGTAACGCTGCATACGGTAAAGCACATAAAGTTACAAAGGCAGCGACGCCATGTGATACTGCATTACCAATTTCTTCTCCAAATGTTAATGGTATGATATTTTTAAATGTTTTAGTGACTTTATTACTTTTAACCTCTAATGGTTTAGTCATTAGTGTAATCACCTTTTCTTAGATCCTATTTAAACGTTTTAAATCAGCTGTAGCAGTTTCTACACTATCTTTTCCTTCTTTATTCTTTAACGGAGAAAACTCTTCTTCTCTTGGCACTTGTAATGTAAGAAAACTATTTGCATATTGGAAAATATCAAAATAAAATAATTCAAATTTTAAAGCGGGTTTTTCAATAATTCCAAAATCGTCATCCAATTGTTTAAGCTGTTTTACTGCTAAATGATAAGGCAATTTATTATCTACAGCAGCGTTAATAAATTGTAACTTAAACATATGTATACCAATGTTTGCATTATTTAATTGGTTTGCAGTTTCCGCTTCTAGTTCAGAGTATTCAAGCACGGTATCTTTATCAGCATTTTTAACTAACCTTCCAACACTCTCACCGTGTTTAGGTTGAATCGATTTCGTCGTAATATCCATACTATTTTGGAAAGTGTATCCTGCAAAAAACAAATCTAACACCTTCACTAAAACATTATCAATGTTATTTAAAAAGATATATTCAACACCGTTTTCAGTCATATCTTCAAGATAGCCTGCTTTTTTCAGTGATTTAAATACACCACCGTTACCATTTGGCGTTTCTAAAATAGAACTATCTACATCTAAAATAAGTTTTCCTTCTTCAGATAATGCAACGATATTATCTTGAATAAAGAAATGAACGTGGTTCTTGTCATATCCAAAATAATTTTTTTCTTCAAAAAACAACTGAGTTTGACTATCATTTATTTTACTTGTCATAATGTACCAATCTACATAAACACCCGATTGTTCTTTCAATTCTAGTAATTGACGTGCTTGTAATTCAAATAGGCTCACATCTTCAATCTCAAATGCACCCTTAGGTCCTTTGTATCCTAATCGTGTGCCTTGTCCGCCTGCCATTAAAACTACTGCAAATCTTCCTTTTTTAATAGCTTCTAGGCCAACATGTTCAAATTGTTTAATTTCTTCTTCAGAGAAATTTTCTTTGATATCGTATTTCACTTCATTTACTGAAGATATGTCATCTATTATTTGTTTATTTAAATACAAATCACGATATAAATTTTGAATGTAAGTTAAATCTAATTGATCTACTTGACTAGCTAATTGTTCTTTTTCATTATTACTCATTAATTTTTCAAATTCTATTAGATGTTCTTGGTTAAACTTTTCTAACTCTTTCTTATCTAACATGTCCTCTCTCCTTTATATTCAAAATAGATAAAAAATATATCTTATATCTAATAGGAATATATAATTTCACTATATGCACTTTATATTATTACAAATATAATCACAACCATAATCATCATAAATTTAAAAAGAAATGATTGAAGAATGGTTTGAATAATACGTATAGTGCACCTATTGAAAGCGCGCCTGCTAACGATAAGTCTACTAAGCCACCTGTTTTAAAAACTAAGGGGAATTTAATCGTTAACGGTATTGGATATAATAACTTTACACCTCTAGGCGTTAACATATCTAGTATAACATGTGAAAGCAAACCAAGGATAATTGAAACTAAATAATACTCTGGTGTTTGAATAATATATAAAAGGATACCAATTATAGAAATAAATAATAACGAGTGTGTGAATGTCCTGTGCCCAAACAGTATACGAACAAAAAAACTTAATACTTTGAATCGCCTGCCAATTCTACTCTGCGTGTGACAAATATCAGGTAATAAGCTTGATATAACTGCAAGTGTCATTATTGTTATCGATGTAAATAAATCTGTCTGATAGTATTCTATAGTTAATGCACCTACTAACAAACCGCATGATGTGTGAGTTTTGCCTGTCATGTTCATTGCCCCTTTTCTCGGCTAAATTTTACCATAAAATCCACAATAATGCGAACATACTTTCGTAAAAGATAAATAGTATGACATAATAATCAAAAGTATCACACAATCACTTGAAAACGATTACTTTTTGTTGTATGCTATAGCTATAAATAATTTAAAGGATGTGTTCACGATATGGCAATGACAGTAAAAAAAGATAACAATGAAGTAAGAATTCAATGGAGAGTCGCTGATATTAAGATTCCAACAAGCGAGATTAAAAATGTTTCACAAGATCAAAATATCCATGCAGTTCCAAAATTAGATAGAGATAAAGTTTCACGTATTGGTTCTACATTTGGAAAAACTAATCGTGTTATCATCGATACTGATAACCATGAATACATTATTTACACACAAAATGATCAAAAAGTTTATAATGAAATTACAAAATAGTAGTCACTAAAAGTTAAATTTAGTGAATTTAATTGATTATAAAAAGAAGTGAAATTCTGAAAAATAGGATTTCACTTCTTTTTATATGCAAACACATGAAATAATAAATAAGGGTTTGCAATCAGATAACAGTTTAGTTAAATGCTATACTAAAAATATCAATATGAAAGTAGGTGGAAAATATGTATGTAGTTACTAATCGAATAGATGTTAAGAAAGGGTTTGCTGAAAAGCTAGCTCCGAAATTTACACAAGGTGGAAAAATTCAAGATTTAGATGGCTTTCATCATATTGAAGTATGGTTAATAGACGACGAGACAGATTACGACCAAATGTATGTTAATACGTGGTGGGAAAATGAAGAAGCTTTTAATGGTTGGCTAAAAAGTGATGCTTTTAAAGAGGCGCACAGTCAAAGAAACACTTCTTCACAAGATGAACCATCACCTATTTTAGGAAATAAAATCGTTAAAGCAACTGTTTTAACAAAACTTCACTAATTAAATAAAACACACACATTTACACATATAAGAAACGTTTTAAAGGTCAATCACTTTTAAAATAATTTCAAATATGAGTTTATGTGTGTTTTATTTTGTTTAATTTAATTAAAATAAAGATGGGCCATTAATGCAATAATCGGTAAAGCAATGATTGTTCTAATCAAGAAAATAACAAATAATTTAAAAATACTAACTGGGATTTTAGATCCTAAAATCACGCCACCCACTTCAGATAAATAAATCAACTGCGTAATACTTAAAGCACCAATGACAAACAATGTTATGTCATTTCCAACGCCTTCAATTAAAATAGATGGCAAGAACATGTCAGCAAAACCGATCAAGACAGTTTCTGAAGCTTGTGCAGCTTCTGGAATTTGCAATAACTCTAAATAAGGAACAAAAGGTTTACCTATAATTCCAAATATTGGAGTATAAGTCGCAATGAGCGTAGCTAAAGTTCCAACACTCATCACAACTGGTAATATAACGAACCACATATCTATAACTGTTTTAAAACCAGATTTAAAGAACGATTTGAATCCTGGTGCTTTGATTCCAGTTTCAGTAGCCATGTCAAAACCATGTCTCAAAGCAGTTTTATTTGCAGGTAACTTTTCAGTACGCATTTCCTCAGATACTTCTTTTGAATATTCATCTTTAATCGTACTCAACGGCCATATTCTAGGTAAAATCAAAGCACATACAATACATGATACAATTACTGATAAATAAAAATAAAAGAAATGATTTTGCATATGTACTGTTTCTGCAACTACAATTGCAAAGGTTAATGATACTACACTGAAGGTAGTGGCTATAACTGTCGCTTCACGTCTAGAATAAAAACCACCTTCATACTGTCTACTTGTTATTAAAACACCAACTGTCCCATCACCAATAAATGATGCTAAATTATCCACTGTCGAACGTCCTGGTAATGTGAATAATGGTCTCATGATTGGTCTGAAAATAGGTCCTAATAATTCCAATAAGCCATACTCCATTAATAAAGGTAAAAAAAGCGCAGCAAAGAAAAATACAGATACAAGCGTTGGTAATAAACTTTCAAACACTAAACCACCAGTATCAGCAGAATAAACTGCTTTTGATCCCATTTTTAAATATGTCATCCAGACAAAAATAACGGCTAAAATTCTTAAAATAAGCCAAACAAATTTGACATTAAATGCATTATTCATTAATCCTTCAGGTTGCAATTTGTTTTTTAATACCGTCGAACAGATGATAGATAAAACACCTGAAATAGTTATTATTATTACAATGATTAATGGCATCGCATCACCTAATAAATCTTTTAATAAGCCTGCTAAAAATGCCACTGGTAAAGTCGTTTGCTTTTCGCCATCTTCAGTCACAGTTACAGGAATCAAAAATAGTATAATCCCCAAAACTGACATCAAAATGAATTTTAATCTTCCTTTAATAATTTGTGCTTTACTGTAATCGTCCATTTTGTTCACCCCTTAGGTGTGTATATATTTTTATAAACACTTTAAAAGCAACAGCAATAATTATAACCTATTTTGTATAAATATGTAAATCAAATTTTTATGTCTTTTTAATGTCATTATTTTTTATAGATAATAAAAGGGAGTGGAACAGAAATCTAATTTTATAAAATAGATTTCGTCGTCCCACCCCGGCAAGCATGACTAGAATTGAAAAAATTATAAATTAATTACTTGAGCTGTCGCTCATGCATAAGTCCCTTTAACTCGATAAAAAATGAAGTGGACTTTTATTTTCAGCTCAGTCATTTACTGTCAATATGCAATGAGGCTAATACGAATCTATTGTGTCTCAGCCTCTACTTTAAATGAAAGCGTTTTCTTTTTCAATCTTTTATATATTAAATTTATAATTTTCTTAATAAAAACAGAAAATAAGGCACACCAACAATAGCGACGATAACACCAACTGGAATATCAATTGGCGGGTGAATACCTCTTGCTAGGCTGTCACTTATCATTAAAATTAAAGCGCCTAACAAACCAGACATAAATGTAATATGTTTGTGCTTGTGACCAACTAACTGTCTAGCCATATGAGGTGCAATAAGTCCTAAAAAGCTTAGACCCCCAACAACAGATATTGAAGCGCCTGCTAGAATAACAGCTAAAAATAAAAGTATTGCCTTTACTTTTTTCACTTTTGCTCCGAGTGCAATCGCTATATCATCACCTAATGTTAAAATATCTAGTTGATGACAATAATAAAATATCACTGGTAATGCAACAATAAACCAAGGTAATATCACCCACACATTTGACATACTATGACCATATAAGCTACCTGTCAGCCAAACTAATGCCGTATTAGCATCAAGTGGGTTACGTATGAGCATATATTGCACGATTGCTGTACATATCGCACCTATCGCTAAACCAATTAGCGCTAACTTAGAACCTTTTACATTAAATTTTGATATTAATATAGTTAAAATCATACTGATAATTAATGCACCTGCAAAAGAGCCAAACGGCAATATGAATAAAGGCGCTGATGGAAATAACATGATAATTGTAACAGCAGATAAACTTGCACCTTTGGTAATACCAATCACATCAGGGGAAGCTAGAGCATTTCTTACAACGCCCTGTATTAATGCGCCAGAAATGGCAAGGCTACTACCTACAATTAATGCTAAAAACATTCTTGGTGCTCTATATTCGTTAATAATAAAATTATTTTGTGTAAAAAGGCTACTTACTGCTTCAAACGGATTGATGAATACAGCACCTATCGAAAGAGACGCAATCGACGCAATCAATAACAATACTGTGACAAGCGAATATCGAAATATGAATGGTCTCATCATAGCCTTCTCACCCCTTTTATTGTAAATGGTAAGAAATAAAAAGCACCTATAAATGACGTTACTATGCCTACAGGTGATTCAAAAGGAAAGGCAATCAATCTGCTTAAAACGTCAGATAATAATAATAAATTTGCGCCGATAATCATTGTTAAAGGAACCATTAATCTATAATCTGTTTGAATATAATGTTTAACGATATGCGGTACAATCAAACCTACAAAACCGATTGGACCTGCTATTGAAACAGAAGTACCTGCCAGTACAATAACTAAGATACCAATAATCATTCTTATTAATTTAACATTTTGGCCTAATGAAGTTGCTAAATCTTCACCTAATTCCATGATTGTCAATTGTTTAGAAATGATAATTGTACAAATAAATGCAAGTATCAACCACGGCAAGATACCTAAAACTTGCGTCCATGTAATCGACGATAAAGAACCTACTAACCAAAACATTACCGTTGATGTAGCATCTTCATTTAATAAGATAATGCCTTGTGTCATGCTTGAAAAAAATAAATGGATAGCCATTCCAGCAAGCGCTAACTTAATGGGTGTCATCCCTTTTGTTGAGCCAGATAATGCATAAACCGTAAGCCCTCCTATAAATGCACCTATAAAAGCGAATATCGTGGCATAAGTCGACAATGAAGGCATGATCATAGTAATCAATACAATAACGAAAGATGCGCCAGAATTTACACCAAATATTTGAGGAGAAGCCAATGGATTTCTAGTCATTGCTTGCATTAACAATCCTGCTAACCCTAGCGCTGCACCTATGAATAATCCTGCTAACATTCTTGGGATTCGTACATTATGTATTAAAAATGTTTGTTTAGTATGTGAATGTGTTAAAAAATAATCATTAAAATCATTTAATGTAATATGAGATGCTCCTACACTTAAGTTAAAATAAATAATCACAAAAAGCGCACACACACTCACAATAAATGTGAGTGCTGTGCGTTTATTATGTTTCTTATCTTCAGTTTTGGTTTGGTTAATGCTATTAGACTTAGTCATTTACCGTTCACCTTACTTTTGTTGTTTATCATTTTTTTCATCTTTTGAAATCTCTACTAATTGTTTAGCTATCTCTTCAGAAGAAATGATGCCTCGTGCACGAGCCCAAGTATTTCTATCTACAACTGCAATTCTATCATTTTTAACAGCATCTAAACTTTGCCAAACTGGTTCTTCTTCTTGTTTTTTCAAGTTTGGATCATTTTTTCCCTTGTCCACCATGATAAACATGCGTCCTGGATTAATATCTGAAAGCACTTCTGAATTTAGTTGTAAATATGGTCCTTTCAAATATTTAGATAGGTTATCTGTTTCAGTTTTATTAAGCGCGTTGTTAAAGCCTAATTCTTTCAATAATTCACCAACATATGTGTTTTCTGGATGTGCGAGCAAACCAGATTTGGCAATGACTGTCGCTAATACTGGTTGTGATTTATCCATTGTTATTTCTTTCTTGTATTTATCCATTAACTCATTATGTTTTTTTAGTCTCTCTTTTCCTTTATCTTCTTCACCTGTAGCTTTAGCAATTGTTTTAAAAGCATCTAGGTTATCTTTATAATCACTATCAAAGCTTGGTAACAGAATCGTTGGGGCAATTTTTTCTAAATCTTTTTGTATACCCTTATGTCTGTTGCTATCTGCAATAATTAAATCTGGTTTCTGATTACTAATTTCTTCCAAATTTGGTTGTTTACGTGCACCCACTGATTGATAATCACCTATTTTTTCACGAATCGGTGCTAAAATCCTCTCTTTTTTTCCATCATCTGCCACACCAACCGGTTTAATATCTAATGCAGCCAATGCATCAACAAATGAAAACTCAAGTGCAACTACACGTTTAGGTTTTTTATCAATGTTCGTTGTTCCCCCATCATGCTTTATCGTTGTGCCGTTTTTACTTTTGTCGTCATTTTTAGATTGGTCAGAACCATTGTCACTAACCTTACCGCAAGCCGCTAGCAAGATAAGCGTTACTGTAATTAATAACAGACCCATCCATTTAGATCTTTGCTTCATCGTTTTCACTCCTTAGATATGTATCATTACACATCTAATTTTATTGATAACGATTCTCAATGTCAATAATTTTTTTATTAAAACTTGATAAAAATCAAATTTTATTCAATATTCCCTTAATTTGGGGATAACACATTTTTTCAATGATATCATCACGCTTATAGTCTTTTGGTAAATTAGCCACAAACATACTTTGCGCTAAAGCTTTGTAACCTAGGCTAAACTGAATTTTATCTCCAATATGATAATGTTCATTATTTAACAAATCTATCATAAGGTGATCGCTCGTTGCACCCAAAACTTTCACTTGATGATGTAATGGTTGAATATCGTTGACGTCTGTGTCTAAATTTCCTATATCTACAATTGCTTGTAAATAATGTTGACCATCATTTACGTTAATACGTGGCTTAATTTCCACAATTTCTGTCTCTAAAATGATGGCATTTTGATATAAAGTATCAAATGAATGATTCGTCGTCGTTTCAATGCCTCTAAATAAAGTTTCTCCGATCCTTAATTCGTTAATTTTCCCTAAGTCATTATAAAGCATTTGTAATAGCATACTAGAGTTGCCACCTGAGATAACATCGAATTGCATATGCATGACTTCCTCGATTGAAGTTATAAATTGATTAATCAGCTTAACATCTTCTTCAGTCGGAGCAATTGCATTAAAACACATAAAATTAAAAGCCAATCCTTTAAGATAGATATGATGCATGTTAATAATTTCTTTAATATAATCAATCACATCGTAAGTCAACACACCTTCTCTAGCATCTTTCCAATCAACCATTAACAATATATTATGTTTCGCATCATAATTACTTGCGATTTCATTGATTTGTCGTATTGTTGCCAATTCAGTTTGAATACTCGTGTCAACGTAATGAACTAAATTTTCTAATTCATTACGGTTACTATTTCTAATTAATGTATAAGACATTGCTTTATCTGTACTTTTTTGAATATTACTGATTCTTGCGTCTGCAACATGTGTAATGCCAATATTTTTAAACATTTCAACGATTTTTTCATCGCCAGCCACACATTTAATCACAGGTGTAAAATCAATATGGTGCTGATTTAAAAGCGCACTTAAAGTCATGGCATTGTACTTAATTTTAGAAAGATTTACTTTGATCTTTGCCATAATTACACCTCTTTACTTAAAGGGTTATCTAAATCTACAGTTAAATAATTTTTAACCTTACCTTCCATTCTCATGCGTAACAATGCTTTTACATTAATCTTGGATCCAAATAAGGTTTGTCGTAATATTTGCGCATGTGCTTTTTGAGGGTCAATAGATTGTTCAACAGCTTCACGCACAAGTTCAAATAATTCATCTGCTTCAATATCTTCATATTGTGTAAAATGATGGATTAGTTCTGACATTTGATTTTGAATGACTGCATGTTGGAATTTTGCGATTACCGCTTCAATATTTTCAGCTATTAAACTTTTATTAGTAATATTAATGTTAGGTAATCGGCCCCTCAACGTATTTAAATCAATCCTTGAGCCTCCTAAATCTCTAATCAAAAATTCCATTTTAAATTCTTGATCCAAATGAACAATGGTATTTTGCATATGTGCTTCTAAAGCAATACCATAATCTTGGATATACGCTATTAATGGTTTTATAAGCGTTAATGCATAATTACTAATAAATGTTTTAATTGAAGCTTTGCTTACTTTTAAACCAAGCCATTCTATATAACTATCAACAATAATTTGATTATCTACAGGGTTTCTGTTGACTAAACTTCCTGTTACTATCGTGAGACCAGTGTTTGAAATTTGTGGCTGATAGCGCACGATACAAGCTAATTGTCGTGCGCTATCTTCATCTGTATCAGCATGTAAACCATAGGGCTCCATAGCGACTTTCAATTGAGGATATACATCCATCATATCTTGTAACTCATAACTTAATTTCGGGCCATCAACGGTGGTTACTGATGAAACAGTTCTCACTGCACTTGTCGCCTGTACATTGATTGGTAACTTGACATGAAAAGATTTATCGAGCAAATCCATTGTTCTAAAAGACAATGTTGCTTTGGATTCTATGTCAAAAGGCGTCGCTAAAAGACGTTGTGTTTCTATCCAATGACCAAATTGTTGTGGAATAACATTTTCATATTGCCATGGATGTACAAGTATAATGCGATAATCTGCTAATTCTAAATCATGTGAAGCTAGAAATACTTTTACTTTATCTTTATATTCAGGAATGACTTGATTGATGATATATTGTTCATCACCTTCCATCGCAGTTGCTATACAAAATTGTTTATGAATAAGCATAATTTTCAATGGAATAATTTTTTCAAATTCCGGCGCATATAATTTAACTTCTTCTTTCGTTAATGGCAGCTTTGTTTTAGTTAAAGGATGCGTAGGATGGCCTTCCTCTACAAGACTTTCAGAATAAATTAAATCATTTACACCATTATTTTCTTTCATATGTTGAAGCCATGTAAAAAAGTTGATGGTCCTAGGCATTCTTGAAAATTTCAAACTATCGCGAATGTTAGATTGTCTATGCTTAAAATTTTCATAACTCATCGCTAAACCTTCTCGGCTTGATTGTAACTCTGCAGTTAGTCTAGCGCTAATAGGAATATCAAATTGATTTGTTAATATTTCAAGTAATTGTTCCAAAGTTTTAATAGTGACACTTGCATCACCTTTAATATAACGTAGCTCACCCTCAAAAACATAACGCATTAACGGACTCTTTCTGATATAGTTAACAGCTAATGCTTGTCCTTTATATTGTAGTTCTACGCAGTTATCAAAAGATTTAAAAAACATTTTCTCTGGAAAAATATGTTCTTTAAGAATCGCATTAAACATGCGATATTGAATATTTAAATCTGCTGATTTCCATAAATGATGCATCATACAACATTGCCTCCGTTTCTTCTTTGTCTGTTAATCATGCCAAATATTAATGCAATCGTTAAGGTGCTTAATCCCATAATTATAAATGTTTCAATAACACCTATATATTCTGTTAAAAAACTCATGATCATAGCACCTAAAGGAATCATCCCCCTATCCATCATTACAACACTTAATACCTTCCCTCGATGCTCTGATTTAACACGATGTTGAAAATAAATCCTATTGGTTGTACGCGCCCATTGACTGAACAGACCGATTAAGAATATTGAAATAAAAAATAATATCGTATTCTGGCTAATACTGCCTAACAAAGAGACGCCAAATAATATCGAACTATAATAATACATCTTCACCATAGGAATATTTTCTAATAAATTAGGTAAAATCATCGTCGCAATAATTCCACCTATTGCGCAACATGTCATCGCTGTCCCAAACATCGTGACTTGTTCAGGGAACGTCTTATCTGTTAAAACTGGTAATAGTGAAGTATATGTAAAACCACTAGCCATGATAAACAAAGATGTTACAAATATCCTTGTACCCACGCTATTATCCTTAAAATATTCAAACACAAATTTAATACTCATTTGTTTTTCCACTTCATTATAATGCGGTTGTTCAAACTTTAGAGGCAAACATAGTATCAGAGATATTAAGTAACATATCGCTTGTATACTGAAACTTATTTGTGCGTTATAGTTTGCCATTACTAAACCAGCTATAGCAGGACCTATTGATCGACAAATATTAATAATAAATGAATGGTACGAAACCACCTGAGTTGTTGTTAAGCGTTTCGACAAATCTGGTAGCACAGATTGACGTACTGGTGTTTCTATTGCACTCATCATACCTCTACCCAAAGAATATAATAAAAATACTACAATCGGTATATCCCAATCTTGAAAGATTAAGACACACAGTAAAGTGGTAAGTAGAAAAGAGGAAGAGATAGTTATTTTCAGTAGTTTCCCCCTATTATATCGATCTGCTATTGCACCAGCCCATACACTTATGAGCAAAATAGGTACAAGGCGGAAAAAATTAATCAGTCCAAGATAAATTGCGTTATGATATAACGAATACACATACCAATTTAAAGTGATATGTCCAATCCAATTTCCTAAAAACAATAGGAAAGAACTTGAAAAAAAGTACTTTGCCATATTTTCACCCGACTTTTTAATTGATAATAATTATCATTATCGATATTATGGATTATACAAATATCCTATACTTTTGTAAAATAATATTTAGAGGTGCTTTATGAATTCAAAAAGTATTAACAACAATTTATCAAATAAAATGAACAATGATGAACAACATGCATTTGATTATTTATTATCAATCAATGAACAATGGGCACAATTGTTTTTAAATATGCTTTTAGAAAGTCGAGATAAAATATCTCAAAGATTAATTTCTTCATTACATAGAGAAAATTTAATAGACAGTCGGAGTTACAGTAAGATTATTTCTAACCAAGATTTGAACATTGTGCACTTACCAGCAAACAGCAAATTGTTATCCATTGCGTTTCCGAAAGTTAATAAGACGCTATATGCAACGATTACAGGAAATCATGCATTTGATCGTCTAGACGTTCAAGGACCATTTTATATTGAAGACAACGGAAATTACAATAGAGTCCAACATCCAAATGAAATATTAAATATTATTTTAACGATATCACCAGAGCTAGATAATGAAGCTAGTACACAATTTTATGAAGATTTGAACAACAGTGTCACAAATATGGCCATTGCATTAAGTTATCAAGCATATACATTAGAAAACAATAAAAAAAGCTTATATGAATTAATCATGAATGCAGAGGACAGTTATTTGAGTTCTGAACAGTTTGTTATTGAAGGTCACCCAATTCATCCGGGTGCTAAATTACGTAAAGGAATGACACCAGAAACTGTAATTAATTATTCAGCCGAATTTGGTAATGCCATATCCTTACAATTTATTTTAATACATAAATCAATAGCAAAAGCTCAGACTTATATTGAAGAAGAAAATGATTTACTTTTTAGATTGTTTGAAGGGTTAGAAGCAGCTGTTATGAATCATGTTGGTCATGATCAAGTTAATCAATATTACGTTATGGTCGTCCATCCATGGCAATACGACCATATCTTATTACAAGAATATAAAGAAGAATTAAAAACAAATCGATTGATACCAATTGATTATCAACAATCTTATTACGCAGGATTATCATTTAGAACTTTAATGCCCAAATATCCTAAAACGTCACCTCATATCAAGTTATCAACCAATGTTCATATTACTGGTGAGATTAGAACATTATCTGAGCAAACTACAATAAATGGTCCACAAGTAACACATATCCTTAATGATATAAAACAAAAAGATTCATTATTTAAGCATATAAACGCTGATACAATAGATGAACTTGCTGGTATTCATTTTTATAATTCATTGGACAAAGTCACTACCAGAACTAAAAGAAGTGAACAACTAGGTACATTATTTAGAACCAATATTTATCATTTAATTAAAAATGAAACTACACCTATCATCCCTTCAGCGTTAGTTAGTTCAACTATATATAATAATGAACCATTAATTGTTTCGTTAATTAACAAATATAAAGAAAAAAATAAGTTTCCGACCTTTGAAATCGCTGCTTTATCTTGGATAAATCAATACGGTCAAGCCTTAATAGATATCACGATTCCTCTATATGTGAAATACGGTATCGCCCTTGAAGCACATTTACAAAATTCAATCGCTACATTTAGTGAAGATGGACGATTAGATAGGCTTTATATACGTGATTTTGAGGGGTTACGTATCGATCGCATACGCTTGAATAAGATGGGTTATAGTACTGCAAGTTTTCATGAAAAATCTTTAATTTTATCTGATCAACCTCAAACAGTATTTAATAAAGTCTTTTATTCAAGTATTCAAAATCATCTCGGTGAATTAATTGTCAGTATTACAAAATCAAGTGAAGATTCTAATTTTGAAAAGCAACTTTGGCAATTGATTCGAGATATTTTAATTGCTAAATTAAATGATACTGCAAACGATATAGATGACCAACAACGCGTGAAAAATATAAAATCAATCCTATTGGCACCCAAAATAGATTATAAATGTGTTACAACCATGCGTCTGACTGATGAAGCGGATTACTATACCTATATTAAAGTTGACAATCCTTTACATCAGAAATAAATATACACAATATATACAAAAAAATACCGGTAAAGGATTACCTTTACCGGTATTTTTTAAATTATGCGTTATTGTAAGCCTTTATTTTCGTTGCTTGAATTTTGGCTTTTTTCATTTTTTTGTGACCATTCTTTTCTAGTCATCACGTCTTCAACACGCATATTCACTTCTACAACTTCAAGACCAGTAATATATTTTACTTGTTCTTTAACTAAATCTGTTACTTTGCGGAAAATTTTAGGTGCAGATTCACCATATTCTAAAATAACTTTTAAATCAACTGCAGCTTGTTTTTCGCCTACTTCAACGCTAACACCTTGTGTTACATTGTTGCTGCTTCCGAATGAACTAGAAATGTTATCAACGAAGCCGCCTTTCATTTCTAAAATACCATTTACTTCGCGTGCGGCAATACCAGCAATTTTTTCAATAACTTCGTCTGAGAACGTTAACTTATTTGTGAATTCTGGTTCTTGTTGCTGTTGTTGCTGCTGTTGTTGTTTTTCTTGCTCTTTTTCGTTTACTCCAGTTTGGTTATCATATGCTTGTTTTGCTTTATTGTTATCTACTGCCATAATTAATTCTCCTTTGTTATATAAGATTTTAAAATTAATAATATACTATTTAAATTAATTAACTCCATCGATTTAAGAAATTTAAAAAATCTTGCTTACGGTCTTTAGTATACCCAATACCAATACCAATTAAACATAAAACGATAATTAATATTGTACTCCAGAAACCTAACGTTAAAAATAATATAGCGATAATTAGAAATGCTAAAAATCCAATTATTCTCCATTTAAATGTTTTGAAAAAATCAACAACTTCTTGTGTAGAATCTTGTCTTTGTTGGTTATTATTGTTAGCCATGATAACCCTCCCTTACAACACACGTTTGCCTGAGGCTTTTTGATCTCTAACGTTAACCTCTAATTTTGAAACTGGTAATTCAGTGAAATGCTCAACATTTTGTTTAATGTCATTTCTTATTTCTTCTGTTAATGAACCAACTTGAACATCACCCGGAACAAAGAAATCAGCTTTTAAAGCAATATGTGATTTCTTTTTCTTGTTATATAGTTTCGCTATAACATTTGGTTGACGAATTTGGTCATATTTTACAAGTGTATCGTATGCAGATTTTTCAACTGCTTTTCTCGATACATAAATATGTCCATCTTCATAGTCTTTATAAAGTCCAGGTTTTCTATACGTAGGTTTAAACAAGCTAAATACAAGTATTAGACCTATTAAAATCAATAGAGCTGCTAAGCCAATTAACGTTGGTTCAAACCAATTAAATTGCTTGAAGTAGTCCTGGTACTCACTAATTCTAGAATCTTTGATATACATAAATAGTAAAAAACCAACGATGACTACGATTAATAGACCTAGTATAAAATTTTTAA
The DNA here is from genome assembly GCF_017892075.1 of Staphylococcus sp. GDY8P119P. Lineage (NCBI taxonomy): Bacteria > Bacillati > Bacillota > Bacilli > Caryophanales > Staphylococcaceae > Staphylococcus > Staphylococcus sp. GDY8P119P. The sequence goes on along the minus strand of NZ_JAESKJ010000001.1, from coordinate 540,160 downwards.
TTCGCTTCACCTCGTATGACACCTCCTATAGTCAAATTATATGTACATGTCATACATCTTTATACCCCGTTAAATAAACGTAAAAACATTTTAAATTGAAATTATAATGTATTTGGTAAAATAATTTTAATCACTGCCATGATGCATTTGTAATTAGGTATTTTTTTCATGATCTTGATTTGATTTTCGATATTGTAAATACTTTTCATCAGAAACAAGTAATTTATTGCTAGGACGCGGTTTTTCAATTGATAATGATTTGAATAGTGACCAAATCATAAAGATAATGACGATTGAAAAAGGCAAAGCTGCAATGATTAATAAATTTTGTATTGATTGTGTACCACCTGTATAAATCATAATCATCGCAAATAAAGCTAAAATAATCCCCCAGCTTACTTTTACTATACCGGATGGGTTTATACTACCTTTAGAACTCAACATACCAAGCACGTAAGTTGCTGAGTCTGCTGAAGTAACAAAGAAAATCATAATTACAATGAGCGTGATAATACTGAGTAAAAATCCTAATGGGAAATGCTCAAGCGTTGCAAATGTTGCAGTTTCAGTTGCCTCTTTAGCAATGTTGGCAATACCATTTTGCTGTAAATAAATTGCAGATGCCCCGAATACTGCAAAGAATAAAAAACAAACAAGTGCTGGTACAAAAAGTACACCTAAAATAAATTCTTTAATTGTTCTACCTCGAGAAACCCGAGCAATGAATATACCAACAAATGGCGCCCAAGAAACCCACCATGCCCAGTAGAAGATTGTCCACTGTTGTAACCATTGGAATTTCTCTCCACCTGCTTGTGGAATACGTAAACTCATATTAAAGAAATTAGCAATATAATCACCCAATGAATTCGTAAACATATTTAAAATGTTTAACGTAGGACCGACACAAAATAATGCGATCAAAACTACAAAAGCTAAAAACATATTAATATTACTTAAGTTTTTAATGCCTTTATCAATACCGGACCAAGCAGACCAGGTAAATAACACTGTAGCTATAACGATAATCACAACTTGTGTACCAAAATTAGAAGGTATTTTAAATAAGAAATTCAACCCTTCATTAATTTGTAATGCACCAAAACCTAATGTCGCAGCAACACCAGTTACTGTGGCAATAATTGCAAGCACATCGATTGCGCCACCTATTGGGCCTCGCATCATTTTTTCACCCAAAATGGGTCTTAATGTAGCACTAACTAATCCAGGATATCCTTTATGAAAATTAAAGTACGCAAACACGAGTCCAACAATTCCGTACACTGCCCACGCATGTATACCCCAGTGAAAAAATGAAAACTGCATCGCTTCATTTATAGCAGTTTGTGTTCCTGCTTTATGTATCGGTGTTAAAGTAAATGCGTGACTGATGGGTTCAGCTGTTGTCCAAAATACTAAGCCTATCCCCATACCTGCACTAAATAACATTGCAAACCATGATTTAAGTGAAAATTCTGGGTCTTCTCCCTCTTGACCTAAAGTTATTGTTGAATATCTAGAAAATAATAAATAGATAGATACAACTAAAATGGCTAATACTAATAGTAAATAATACCATCCAAAATTTACTGCAATAAAATTGGTGATCGCTTGTGTAACCGATTCTAATTGTTTAGGCGCAATTGCTCCATATATAACAAATAGCGTACAAATCGTTAACGCTACCCAAAAAACCACTGTTAATTTTCTAAATCGCATATTAACATGACACTCTCCCTTTACTTTATGTGTCACATATACCCTTACATCGTGCTAATATGCGTAATTTATGAATTTAATTGCATTTAACATTTTAATTTATATATAACTTTTATTTTAAGACGCACATATATTCAAAAGTGAAAATGATGATACCGAACATGTGATAGACGGTTATGTTGAAAAAATAAAGGAGCAAAATAACAATCAAATATAATAACTTGACTGCATTTGCTCCTTGAAAGCTCTTAATTTAATCAAATCGCTTTGGCATATCACATATGATTTAACAATAATTTATATATAACTAACAGTGTTTTCGTTAAGAATATTTTTCACTTTTGTTAAATTGAAATAACCAATTTACCGACCATTCTATGATTTTCCATTTTTCTATGCGCCTCAAAAATATTATCTGCTGTTAATCCTTTTAACACTTCATTTGCTGTTGGTTGATAATCACCAGATTCTACTTTATCAGTGATGTCTTTTAGATACGTACCGTGAATAGCCATATCTTCTGTTTGATTCAAAGGTCTTGAATACATATATTCATGAGTAAAGGTTATGCTTTTAGGCTTTAGTAAATTCAAATCTTGCTCATGATTGAAAGCAACAATTGTCGCAATTTTACCACGTGGTTTTACAAGTTCAATCATTTTTTCATAATATAAGTCCGTATCAAAAGTACAAAAAATATAATCTACTTCACTAATTTCATATTTTTTAAATTCATCTGTCAAATTATTTTTATGATTCAACACGATGTCCGCACCTAATGATTTTGACCAATTATACGTTTCATCACGTGATGCAGTGGTGATGACATGTAATCCGTAATATTTTGCTATCTGTGTCGCGATACTGCCTACGCCACCTGCCCCATTAATTATTAATAAGGATTTACCTTTATTTTCTTCAGGATTTTTAGAAATATTAAAAACATCAAAAAGTGTCTCTGATGCTGTTAAGCCAGTTAATGGTAAACTTGCCGCTTCTGTATCACTAATATTACTTGGCTTTAATGCTACTAAGCGTTCATCAACAAGTTGATAGGTCTGATTTGAGCCTTGATATGATGGTGAGCCTGAGTAATAAACTTCATCTCCAATTTTAAATTGTTTAACATCTTCACCCAAATCTTCTACAATGCCTACAGCATCATAACCTAGAATTCTTGGCGACTCATTTATAGACGATTGTCTAATTTTCGTATCTACTGGATTAACGCTAATAGCTGTTAAACGTACTAATAACTCACGCTGCTGAGGTTTTGGCGTCTCTATATCCATTTCATAAAATTGATTACCCTCATCTAATGTAAACGGTTTGTCTGCACCAATTGCTTTCATATGTGCATCTCCTTTAGTTATAAATTATCTGATACTTGAACCACTTGTTTACCAAAATTGTCTCCAGTAAATAAATTTCTAAATGCATTAGGCACGTTTTCAAATCCTTCTACGATTGAAGTTTTTGTTTTTATTTTGTCTTCATTTACCCACTGTGCAAGATGCTGACTAGCTTGTTTAAAGTCGTCTGCATAATTAGCCACAACAAACCCTTTCATAAGTGCTTGTGATTTTATTAAAATTGGTTGAATCCGTGGACCATGCTCAATACCCTTATCATTATAACCAGAAATCGCTCCACATACTGGAATTCTAGCAAATTGATTTAAGTGTTTCATAACTTCATCTGCAATGTGTCCACCAACATTTTCAAAATAAACATCTACACCATCAGGCACCGCTTGAGCTAATTGCTCTGAGAAGTTATCAGCTTTATAATCTACGCTAGCATCAAATCCTAATTGATCAGTTAAATATTCCGTTTTACTTGTTCCACCTGCAATACCAACTACACGAGCACCTTTGAGTTTAGCAATTTGACCAACTACTGAACCCACAGCTCCCGAAGCTGCAGAAACAACAACTGTTTCCCCTTCTTTTGGTTGTCCAATTTTTAGCAATCCGTGATATGCTGTTTGGCCAGTCATACCTAATACGCTAAGATATAAGTATAGTGGAATGTCTCGCTGGGTAATTTTCGTAACGCTTTGTGCTGATACATTTGTATGTTTTTGCCAAGGTAGCATACCTACAACATAATCGCCTTGTTCAAAACCATCAGCATTGGATTGTATTACTTTTCCAACAATATGACCTGCCAATGGTTCATCCAATTGAAATGGTTGAATATAAGATTTACTATCATCCATTCTGCCACGCATATATGGATCTACCGAAATATATATCGCTTCAATTTGAATCTCATCTTTACTAGGCTCATCTATTTCAACAGTTTCGTATCTAAATACATCATCTGAAGGTATACCTTCTGGACGTTTTGCTAATACAATGCTTTCTGTTTTCATTATTTTGCCTCCATTTCATCTTTTCTTCTATTTTATAGTGATGAGGTGATGCAATCAATCAAATCGCTTATTTGATATTTTGTCCACATGTTATGATAAACAGAATAGAGCACTTAAATGATTGTAATGAAGGAGAATGTAAACATGCGATTAAGTATACTAGACTATGTCCCAATATTTGAAGGTAGTAACACCACTCAAGCGATAAATCATTCTGTTGAATTAGCTCAACTTGCTGAATCATTAGGTTTTTATCGATTTTGGGTTGCTGAACATCACAAAGTATTGTCAGTTGCTTCTAGTGCTCCAGAAATGATTATGATGGCTTTGTTAGAAAATACGACTTCGATACGCATTGGCAGTGGTGGCGTTATGCTTCCTCACTATAGTGCTTATAAAATAGCAGAAGTCTTTAAAATATTAGAAGGACGTCACCCTCGTAGAGTAGATTTAGGCATTGGCCGCTCTTTCAGTTTTAAAAATGTAAATCAAGCGTTAAATGAAAACAAAACAGCTAACATTGATTTTGAAACACAAATTGTGGATCTAACAAACTATTTTAATGATGACATTCAAAAGCAAAGATTTCCTGGATTATACGCCACGCCTTTAATCCCAACGCAACCTAATATGCATTTATTAGGCACAAGTCAAAATAGCGCTGAACTCGCTGCACAACACGGCTTACCTTTTGTCACCGCTTTAATGGGGAAAAATAAAAATAAAGTTAAACAATCTATCGCTGTTTATCGTAAGCTATTTTCAGAACTTCATCCAAACCGAACACCTTATGTTATTATTTCAACTTTTGTCATCACAGCAAATGACATTCGAAAAATCAAAGAGTTAGAACAAGCTTTTCATCTATGGCTATTACGCATTAATTATTTAAAACAACCTAGTCATTATCCATCAATTACATTTGCGCAACAAAGACAGCCATCCACTAGAGAAATAGAAAAAATGCATCAAAATAAAGCACGTGTTATCAGTGGTTTGCCAAATGAAGTTTTCACTCAACTTAAAGCTATCGCAAATCAATATAATGCAGATGAAATGATGATACAGCCACATGTATATGGTGAAGCAAATCGCAAAAACTTACTACAATTATTAGCAGCTGAAAATAATACATTTTAAGCCTCTTAGAATGAGTAAATAACATGGATTCAAAACTGTATAAAAGATAATTCTAAAATCATAGAGTTATCTTTTTCATTTATAAGCCCCAAAGAAATGCATTCATTTGATCTGTAACTTTTTTATTATCATGGAGCTCACTATGTTCTGCTTTTGGTCCATATACTTTGTATGTTTTATAAGTTTTAACGTGATTTGACAAGAGATACCTTAACGATTCTGAAGATACATTTGTAACTCTACCATCAGAATGGGTTCCGTCTTTTAAATCTCCATAAATATTAAGCACTTCAGCATTTTTAGGATAGTGCGCTTGCATAGATAATAAATTTCGATATGCTTTTAACATCCTGCTAGGTTTGCCATTTTTATCTAAATATATATTTAAGTCCAAACCATTGATATCCACTTCCCCGTTAAAGTTTCCAGCTAAACTCACTTGCTTATTTAACTTAGGTAAGGCACTATCATCACCATACTTTAACATATAGTAACTAAATGATTGATTTCCCATAGAATGAGCTACAAAATTGAATTTTTTAAAATGATATTTTGCATTAAAAGCAATCATAACATTTTTAATCCATTGCGCATCTTTTTCTAAATCTTTTTCTTCATTATCTTCAAAAATGATTTTTATAATCGGACGTTTCATATTGTTAACTATATTTTTATTAAATGTCACCTTTCCATTTGATGAAACTTTGGCCTCAACAACGTCATTTGTAATATTATTTTGCACTGCTGAATTAACCATGTATTTTTCTGAATTAGCTGTACCGGCAAAACCATGCAAATAAAATGTAGGAATCGATGTCTCGTTAGACATGTTTTTAATGTGGGTTTTGTTAAACAGTTGATTCAAAGTCAAAACGATAATACTAGCTAAAAAAATAAATATTAACACGAAAACCAATTGCTTCAAGAGATGTTTTAATTTATTGAATGCCATATGTATAACCTCTAATACCATTTTTACTTTATTATACTTCATACTAACTGAACTTACTAAAGTAAACCAAATGCTTTGAATTTTAAAAGTAGCAAAGTTTGTTTTTTTAATATTTTATAAATCAAAAAAAACTTCCCATACAAATATGGGAAGTTAGAAATATTGTTGCTATATAAACACCAATTACTTAAGCAATTAATGTACAAATCTGTAGGTGAATCGTATTCGCCACAGTATTTGATATATTAACGTTTTGAGAATTGTGGTGAACGACGAGCTTTTTTAAGACCTGGTTTTTTACGTTCTTTCATACGTGGGTCACGTGTAAGTAATCCAGCGCGTTTTAATGAACCTCTATATTCAGGATCTGCTTCTAATAAAGCACGTGCGATACCGTGACGGATAGCTTGTGCTTGTCCAGTGAAACCACCACCGTGAACGTTAACTAATACATCATAGTTACCTTTAGTTTCTGTAACATCAAATGGTTGGTTTAAGTCTAAGATTAATGATTCGAATGGTAAGTAGCTACGTACATCAGTGTGGTTAACAGTAATGTTACCTTCGCCAGGTACTAAACGTACACGTGCTACTGAGTTTTTACGACGGCCTGTGCCTTTATATTCAACTTGTGCCAATGTAATTTCCTCCTTTTAATTAACCACGTAACTCGTAGTTTTCTGGTTGTTGTGCAGCGTGTGGATGTTCAGCGCCACCATATACAAATAATTTTTTGCCTTGTTTTTCACCTAGACGTGTGCTTGGTAACATACCTTTAATTGAGTTTTCAAGTAAACGTTCTGGGTTTTTAGCTTTTAACTCACCAGCAGAGATTGATTTGATTCCGCCTGGGTGGTTACTGTGACGGTAATACATTTTGTCTTGTTCTTTATTACCAGTGAATTGAATTTTAGCAGCGTTGATGATAATTACATAATCACCTGAATCAACGTGTGGTGTATAAGTTACTTTATTTTTACCGCGTAGAATAGCAGCTACTTCTGATGATAAACGACCAAGTGTTTGACCTTCAGCATCAATAACATACCATTTGCGCTCAATGTTTGCTTCATTAGCCATAAATGTTTGACGCATATAATTGTCCTCCTAGAATAAATAAATGTTTCTTGTCTAATTGAAATGATATTTAAACTTAAATGCATTTATTTTGTTAATTTATAATTTCTACGTGCTTCTATATCTTGTTACACAATAAGATTCCGGGGCTTATCGTGGGGTGATATAAAACAATACCGTTAGTTATCGTATAATTTTTATGGTGTTTTGTCAATGTAATTTACCTATTTTGTGTGGATTTTTTTTGATATATTTTTATGTCTTCACCAAAATCACTTATGAGTGCTTCGGGAGACAAGTATATATGTTCCAAATATAATCCTTCTGCTGGTGCAGTAAACGGAACTTTATTGCGATCTTTCGCTTTTAATAATTGTGGAACTGACTCAGGCTGAAATTTCTCTTTACCCACACCAATTAAAAATGCAACTAACACACGTACCATATTATATAAAAACCCTGAACCAGTAACTACATAATCAAAACCATATTCTGTTTTTTCGATTCTACTTTCATATAGAGTACGTACTTTACTTTCAACTTCTGTTTTTTGAGAACAAAAACCAGTAAAGTCATGTGTACCCATAAATAAACTGGCAGCCTGAGACATCTTTTCAAAGTCTAAACTTTCAGGTACGTGTGCTTTCAAACCACATTCAAATGGATTTTTATTAGGTGATTGATAAACTTTATAGCGGTAAGTTTTACCCACACAATCATATCTACAGTGGAATGACGCATCTACAAATGAAACATGTTTCACAAAAATATCATCAGGTAATGCCCGATTCATTGCATACTGCCATTGATCTGGTAAAATGTTAAGCTCTGAATCAAAATGAAAATATTGCTCTATTGCATGCACACCACGATCAGTTCGGCTACTAGGATGAATTCTAACATGTCGCTTGTGCATGCGCTTAAGTATTTTTTCAAATTGCTGTTGTACCGTTCTACCATTATTTTGAATTTGAAAACCTAAGAATTGACTACCTTGATACGAAATATTTACTAAAACACGAACCATCCTTTACACTCCCATATACTTTAACACAAATAATATTATTGCTATTGGTATTATTGATATCAATAACAAGCTATCAGACTTTTGCCAGTTTAATTGACGAAAACTCGTTCGCTGTTTGTTTGTATCATAACCACGTACTTCCATTGCAATTGCTAAATCTTCAGCTCTTTGGAAAGCTGAGATAAATAAAGGAATTAACAAAGGTATAAACGCGCTCACTCTATTGATTAATCCCCCTGAACTGATTTCAGAACCTCTTGATTTCTGTGCTAAGATAATTTTATCCAGTTCATTCATTAAAGTTGGAATAAAACGTAAAGCAATTGACATCATCATACTCAGTAAATGTACAGGTATTTTTATCAACTTTAATGGGTATAATAACCTTTCAAATGCATCAGTAAGATCTAAAGGACTTGTCGTTAAAGTCATAATTGTAGACACCATAATGATAAACATTAACCTCAAGACAATATAAATACCTTCTAAAATACCATGTGTATCAATTGAAATAAAACCGAATTCAAATATCCGTATACCACCTTTAGTTAAAAATAAATGCATTAAAAAGGTGAAAATCAGAAAAATCCATATTGGGGTTAACCCCTTAATTAAAAACCAAGCTTTTATATGAGCAGTTTTCATCATGGTTACAATGATTATAAATAACCATAAATAAGTAAAAAATGAATGTGCAAAAAATATTAATATAATAAATAAAAAGACAAAAATTAATTTTGCACGTGGATCACGACGATGTACAAAAGTGTCTAATGGAAGATAACGTCCTATAATAAACTTATCTCTCATTTTTTTGCCACTCCTTATACATCTCAGTGAATTCTGATTCGGTTAATGCAATACGGTCAAATTTAATTTGATGTTTTGCTTCAATGTCTCTCTGTAATTTAACGATGTCTGGAACATCCAAGTGCATGTCTTTAACATAGTCATTTGCATTAAACAATTTTCTTGGAGAACAGCTTTCAACTAATTTGCCCTGCTTAATAATTTTTACTTCATCAACATATTTTGCAACGTCATTCATTTCATGCGTGACTAATATGATTGTTTTATGTTGTTCAACTTGAAGTTTCTTTAACATTTCCATGATTTGATTTCTACTTTTAGGATCAAGACCTGCAGTGGGTTCATCTAATATGACAATATCTGGATCCATAGCTAAGATAGAAGTAATTGCTATTTTTCTCATTTGGCCTCCCGACATTTGGAAAGGCGATTGTTCAAGTATATCTCTATTAAAACCGAATTCGATTAATAATTGAAATGCCCGTACTTTTACTTCTTCAAGTGGCATATTAAAATTTTTAGGTCCAAATAATATTTCTCGTTCTACTGAGTCTTCAAAAAGTTGTGATTCTGGAAACTGGAATACTACCCCCACACGTTTTCGTACTTGTTTTAAATACTTATCTTTAGTTTTATGTGTAATTTGGACATCATTGACCTCTAAAGAGCCATGTGAAGGTTTGAGTAGTCCATTAATATGCTGAATTAATGTAGACTTGCCTGAGCCTGTTTGACCAATTACTGCATAATACTTTCCTTGTTCAAAAGTGGTTACAATGTCTTTCAATGCAAGATGCTCATAAGGTGTTCCTTTTTGATAAACATAAGATACTTGATCAAATTTAACAGTCATAATTTGCTTACCAACCTTTCGTAAGAAATATAGTCAGTAACACCTAAGAGTTGTTGGCTCATTCTCATTGCAAACGGTAAATCTAAACCAATTTGTGTCAGTGCCGCTCCTTTATTAAAAATAACTTGAGGCAAACCTGCTTGATATAAGGAACCTTGGTTTAAAACAACTAAATGGTCCGCATCTATAGCTTCTGATAAATCATGAGTGATGGAAATGATTGTCACATCTTTTTCTTCTTTTAAACGGTGAATTAATGAAATTAATTCTGTTCTGCCTTCTGGATCTAACATAGACGTCGCTTCATCTAATATAATGATATCCGTATTTAATGCTAAGACACCTGCGATTGCGACACGCTGTTTTTGACCACCTGAAAGTGATTGCGGCTCATATGTGGCTCTATCCAACATATCTACATCCGCTAATGCTTTGGGTACAATTTCGTGCATCTTTTCGTAAGATATCGCATTATTTTCTAAACCAAAAGCTACATCAAATTCTACAGTAGACCCTACAAATTGATTTTCTGGATTTTGAAATACAATTCCTATATGTTGTCTTAACTCATTTAAGTTATCATCATTGATACTTATACCGTTCAAATAAATTTGGCCTTCAAAAGGTTTTTGAATGCCTATCATCAGTTTTGCTATCGTTGATTTTCCTGAACCATTGTGGCCTACTATAGAAGTCCATTTACCTCTTGGTATGCTAAATGATACATCATTTAACGCAAGTGGTTCATCGCTATTATATTTAAAAGATACGTGATCAAATTTAATTATTTCTTCTGCTTGCGTTACCATGTCAGTTATCTCCTAAATCAAAAATATTAATTATATACTTAATCATTTTACATGAAAAATAATAAATAAGCACTTCTTCTTCACTAATTTTTCTTTTAAATCTCATTTATTGAGTCTTCAAAAAGATACCATTAAACATCTAAAGATTATATTTCACGATTAACAATTACTGATACCTAACAATAAACTTATATGAATTTATAAACAAATCGCTGATTAGCTAGAACTGCTCATGTCTCCACTCCGTGAAGGCATTCCTTATCTTCTTCGAATTAAGGCTTAGCAGTTCGCTATTGCTTTGCAATTGCATAAGTCTAAAGCAGTTCTCTAAGCTTTGCTTAGCTAGAACTACTTATGCATTCACTCCGTGAAGGCATTCCTTATCTTCTTCGAATTAAGGCTCAGTGGTTCGCTATTGCTTTGCAATTGCATAAGTCCCCCTAAATTCTTCGAATTAAGACTTAGCGGTTCGCTATTGCTTTGCAATTGCATAAGTCCCCCTAAATTCTTCGAATTAAGGGGGACTAACAAAAAAAAGCGCGCACCCCATCATATTTGAGTTCACGCTTTAAAATTTATTAAGTTTGATGGGGTACTCTGAGCTAGACAATATTTGTATGTGGCAAACATTATCGTTGCACTCATTTGCTTTATACATAGTAGTATGTGTATTTAAATTAAACTAATTCTATAATTACTGATTCAGCACCGTCACCACGACGAGGGCCTACTTTAAGGATACGAGTGTAACCGCCTTGACGTTCTGTATAACGTTCAGCAATTTCACCAAATAATTTTTGAAGTGCAGTTTGTGTTGTTTCATCTTCATTTAAGATTTCAACATTACGTAAAGTTTTAGCAGCTTGACGACGAGATGCTAAATCTCCTTTTTTACCTAAAGTGATTAATTTTTCAACAACACTACGTAATTCTTTTGCACGTGCTTCTGTAGTTTCAACACGCTCACTTACAATAAGTGAAGTAGCTAAGTCACGTAACATCGCTTTACGTTGATCAGATGTACGTCCTAATTTTCTGTAACCCATGAGTTAACCTCCTTTATATTAATCTTCTTTTCTAAGACCTAAACCTAGATCTTCAAGTTTATATTTAACTTCTTCTAATGATTTACGTCCTAAATTGCGCACTTTCATCATATCTGCTTCAGATTTATCAGCTAATTCTTGAACAGAATTAATACCTGCGCGTTTCAAACAGTTATATGAACGTACAGATAGGTCTAATTCTTCAATAGACATTTCAAGTACTTTTTCTTTTTGATCTTCTTCTTTTTCAATCATGATTTCAGCATTTTGAGCTTCATCAGTTAATCCAACGAAGATGTTCAAATGTTCAGTTAAGATTTTTGCCGCTAGAGAAACAGACTCTTGTGGCGTAATAGAACCATTAGTCCAAACATCTAAAGTTAATTTATCAAAATCACTACTTTGACCTACACGTGTGTTTTCTACAGTATAGTTAACACGTTCTACTGGTGAATATAGTGAATCCACTGGAATTACACCAATTGGTAAATCACTAGTGTTATTTTGTTCTGCTAATGCGTAACCTCTACCCTTATTAGCAACAAGACGGATTTTTAAATGTCCACCTTTAGATACTGTTGCGATCTTAATCTCAGGATTTAAAATCTCTACATCACTATCATGTGTGATGTCACTTGCAGTAACTTCGCCTTCATCTTTTACATCAATCTCTAATGTTTTATCTTCTTCAGAATAAATTTTCAATGCTAGTTTTTTGATGTTCATGATAATTGTTGAAACATCTTCTACAACATTATCTATTGCTGAGAATTCATGTAATACACCTTCGATTTCGATGTATTTAACGGCTGCACCTGGTAATGAAGATAGTAGGATACGACGTAAGGAGTTTCCTAGTGTAGTACCGTAGCCACGTTCTAGTGGTTCAACAACGAACTTACCGAATTTAGCATCTTCACTAATTTCAATTGTTTCAATTCTAGGTTTTTCGATTTCAATCATTTACAAATATCCTCCTTGATTACGTCGACTTGAATTGTACTGTGTTTCTCAGTGACTTGCGACAATAACGATAATATTATACGCGACGACGTTTTGGTGGACGACAACCATTATGTGGTACTGGAGTAACGTCACGGATTGCAGTTACATCTAATCCAGCTGATTGTAATGCACGGATCGCTGATTCACGACCTGGGCCAGGACCTTTAACTGTAACTTCAACAGTTTTCAAACCATGTTCCATAGCTGCTTTAGCTGCAGTTTCTGATGCCATTTGTGCTGCGAATGGTGTTGATTTTTTTGATCCTTTAAATCCAAGTGCACCTGCTGATGACCATGATAAAGCATTACCAAATTCATCAGTAATAGTTACGATTGTATTATTGAATGTTGAGCGGATATGTGCTACACCATTCTCAATATTCTTTTTCACTCTACGTTTACGAGATACTTGTTTACGTGCCATTTAAAATTTGCCTCCTTTACCTATTATTTTTTCTTGTTAGCTACAGTTTTAACTGGGCCTTTACGAGTACGAGCATTGTTTTTTGTTTTTTGTCCGCGTACTGGTAATCCACGACGGTGACGGATACCACGGTATGATGAGATTTCCATTAAACGTTTAATGTTTAAGTTTTGCTCACGACGTAAGTCACCTTCTACTTTATAATTGTCGATTACTTCACGGATACGACCTAATTCGTCATCAGTTAAGTCTTTAACGCGTGTATCTGCAGATACATTTGCTTCTTCAACAATTTTTTGAGCTGTAGTAGTACCGATACCATATACATAAGTTAACGAAATAACAATACGTTTTTCACGTGGAATATCTACTCCTGCTATACGTGCCATAATTATTTACACCTCTCTTTATTAACCTTGTCTTTGTTTGTGTTTTGGATTGCTACAAATTACCATTACTTTACCTTTACGTTTAATGACTTTACATTTTTCGCAAATTGGTTTTACTGATGGTCTTACTTTCATTTTAATACCTCCCTATATTATGGAGTGACGATTATTTATAACGATACGTAATTCTTCCGCGTGTTAAATCATACGGAGACATTTCTACAGTTACTTTGTCGCCAGGTAGAATTCGAATATAATTCATTCTGATTTTACCACTAACGTGAGCTAAAATCTCATGACCATTTTCTAATTCTACTTTAAACATTGCATTTGGTAAAGTATCTAATACTGTACCTTCTAATTCAATAACATCTTGCTTAGCCATTTATTAACTTCCCCCTTTTTACAATAGTTGGTTATCGTCTAAGATCAACTCTAACCCTACGAGTCTATAAGTGTTGTTAATAAGTTCAACAAAATTAAAATGAATTACTATATCGCATTGTCACTCTTTTTCGTTTATACTCTTGGCATTACATAGACCGTACAAAGTTGATACTATTTTAGATTCTCAAGAATATCGATTACGTTTGAAGTAACCTCGTTAATATCTTTTGAACCATCAATGTTTTTCAATACATTTTCATTATCATAGTATTCTAGGATTGGCTTAGATTGTTTCACATTGACATTTAAACGATTTGCAACTGTCTCTGGGTTGTCATCTTCACGTTGGTATAATTTACCACCGTCAATATCACAAATGCCATCAACTTTTGGAGGATTGAATACAAGATGATAAGTGTGCCCGCATTTTTCGCAAATTCTACGACCAGTAAGGCGGTTCATTAATTCTTCTTCAGGTACCTCTATATTGATAACAGCATCAATTTTTCTATCTAATTCTTGCATGATTTCACTTAATGCTTTTGCTTGTTCAATAGTACGAGGAAAGCCGTCAAGTAAGAATCCTTTTTTTGCATCGTCTTCAGAAATTCTTTCTTTTACGATGCCCACAGTAACTTCATCAGGGACTAATTCTCCACGATCCATGTATGATTTAGCTTCTTTGCCTAAATCCGTTTCATCTTTAATCGCTTTTCTGAACATGTCTCCAGTAGATATGTGTGGAATTGGGAATTTCTTAACAATTTCACTCGCTTGAGTTCCTTTACCTGCGCCAGGTAAACCCATTAAAATGATATTCATAAGTGCCCTCCTACAATTTATCTACCACCAAAGCCTCTATAATCTTTTTGACTCACTTGAGCTTCAAGACTCTTCATTGTTTCAATCGCAACACCAATTACGATAAGTAGACTTGTACCACCGACTTGAATCGATTGTGGTAAGTCCATCACCTTAGTAGCAATGATTGGTAGTATAGCAACGACAGCTAAGAATATTGATCCTACAAAGGTCAATCTGTAGAGAACTTTAGTAATATATTTTTTTGTTTGTTCGCCAGGTCTAATACCCGGAACATAACTTCCTTGTTTTTTAAGGTTATCAGACATCTTTTCAGGATTGACTTGTACAAATGCATAGAAATATGCAAATGCAATAATAAGGATTACATAAACAATCATCCCTATATTATTCGATGGATTTGCAACGTCAGATACTTTTTGCGCCCAACTTGCATCAGGGAAGAACAAAGTTAATGTTCTTGGTAATAAGAAGAACGCCATTGCAAAGATGACTGGGATAACCCCTGCAGAGTTAACTTTCAAAGGTAAATATGTTGCTTGTGAACCTAATCGTTGTGCAGACTGTTTTTTCGCATATTGAATTGGTATTTTTCTAATAGCTTGTAGTACGAATATTGCACCAACTGTTAGCAATATCATTCCAACAATTAACCCAATAACTTTTAACCATGCTAAAGTTGTGTCATCTTGTCCTACAAAGGACTGTTGGTAAAACTGGATTAATGATGAAGGTAATGAAGATAAAATACCTCCAAAGATAATGATGGAAATACCATTACCAACACCGAATTGAGTGATTTGTTCACCTATCCAAATTAAAAACGCTGTTCCAGCTGTTAATACAACAGCTATTGTCAGGTAGCTTATTACGGACTGATCCATAATAAGTTGACCTTGCAAATAATTATTAAATTGGAACGCCATTCCTATTGATTGGATAAAAGCAAGTACAATCGCAAAATAACGGGTTACGTTATTAAGTTTCTTTCTACCTGCATCACCTTGTTTTGCCCACTCTGAAAACTTTGGAACAATATCCATTTGTAATAACTGCATCACAATTGATGCAGTAATATATGGCATTATACCCATGGCAAAGATAGAAAAGTTCTGCAAGGCTCCGCCACCAAACGTATTCAGTAAGTCAGTGACACCTTGAGAACCTTGTTGACTGTCAAAAGCAGCTGGATTTACGCCAGGTGCTGGAATATAAGTACCTATTTTAAAAATAACTAACATTGCGAGCGTAAAAAAGATCTTGTTACGAACTTCTTTTGTAGTAAAGAAGCTCACAAGCGTTTGAAACATTAGATCACCTCGTGTGCTCCGCCTTTAGCATCAATAGCTTCTGCTGCAGAAGCAGAGAATTTGTTAGCTTTCACTGTTAACTTCTTGTCAAGTGAACCATTGCCTAGTACTTTAATACCAGATTTTTCACTTTTAACTACACCAGATTCTACTAATAAAGCAGGAGTTACTTCAGTACCATCCTCAAATTTATTAAGTTGGTCTAAGTTAACAATAGCATATTCTTTGCGGTTAATGTTAGTAAAACCTCGTTTTGGTAAACGGCGGAATAAAGGTAATTGTCCACCTTCAAATCCTGGTCTGATACTACCACCTGAACGCGCTTTTTGTCCTTTTTGTCCACGGCCACTAGTTTTACCGTTACCAGTAGCTGCACCACGACCTACGCGGTTACGAACTTTACGAGAACCTTCTGCTGGTTTTAACTCATGTAATTTCATTTCGGCACCTCCTTAATTATTTTTCTTCTACTGTCACTAAGTGACTTACTTTGTTGATTTGCCCACGAATAGCAGGGTTATCTTCAACAACTACTGAAGAGTTTGTTTTTTTCAAACCTAAAGCTTCAACAGTTTTACGTTGTGTTTCTGGACGACCTATAACACTACGAGTGAGGGTAATTTGTAATTTAGCCATAACTTATTTTCCCTCCTTAATTATATAATTCTTCTACTGACTTGCCACGTAATTTCGCAACTTGTTCAGCATTTTTAAGGTTTTGTAATCCATTAATTGTTGCACGCACCATGTTGATTGGTGTGTTTGAACCTAAAGATTTACTTAAGATATCAGTGATACCTGCTAGTTCTAATACCGCACGAACAGGACCACCCGCAATAACACCAGTACCAGGTGCAGCTGGTTTCATTAATACACTACCTGAACTGAATTGTCCAGTAATCATGTGAGGAGTTGTACCTTCGACACGTGGAACTTCAACTAAGTTTTTCTTAGCTGCTTCAACTGCTTTTTTGATTGCTTCAGGTACCTCTTGTGCTTTACCAGTACCGAATCCAACGCGACCGTTTTTATCTCCAACTACTACTAAAGCGCTGAAACGGAAACTACGACCACCTTTTACAACTTTTGCAACACGATTAATTGTAACAACGCGTTCTTCAAATTCTTTCGCTTCTTCTCTACGAGCCATGTAAATGTCCCTCCTTTAAATTAAAATTCTAAACCATTTTCACGAGCTGCTTCTGCTAATGCTTTAACACGTCCGTGATATAAATATCCTCCGCGGTCAAATACAATTGTTTTTACGCCTTTTTCATTTGCTCTTTTAGCAATTGTTTCGCCGACTTTAGCTGATAAATCAACTTTAGATCCAGTTTCATTAGCTAGATCTTTTTCTTGTGTTGAAGCTTGTGCTAATGTTTTGCCATTAACATCATCGATAACTTGTGCATAAATGTGTTTGTTTGAACGATAAACATTTAGACGTGGTTTTTCAGCAGTGCCAGACAATTTGTTACGGACACGTGCATGTCTTTTCAAACGCACTTTGTTTTTATCAATTTTGCTGATCATTTTATTACTCCTTTCTTCTGAAAGTTATTTATTATTTACCAGTTTTACCTTCTTTACGGCGAACGTATTCACCTTGGTAACGGATTCCTTTACCTTTGTAAGGTTCTGGAGGTCTTACTGAACGGATGTTTGAAGCAATCGCTCCAACTTGTTCTTTTGAAATACCTTCTACAGTTACTGTAGTGTTTTTATCAACACCGAAAGTGATTCCATCTTCAGCTTTAAATTCAACTGGATGTGAGTATCCAACGTTTAATACTAGGTCATTACCTTGCATTTGAGCACGGTAACCAACACCTACAAGCTCAAGTGTTTTTTTATAGCCATCTTTAACACCTAGAATCATATTATTAATCAAAGCACGAGTTGTACCATGAACTGTTCTATCATTTTGAGAATCAGTTGGTCTAACAACTTCTAATGTGTTTTCATCTTGCTTATATGTCATTCTTTCATTCATTGTTTGTGATAATTCGCCTTTTGGACCTTTAACAGAAACTGTATTTCCTTCGATAGTTACTGTAACGTCGCTAGGGATGTCAATAATTTTTTTACCAACACGACTCATGTTATCGCACCTCCTTGTTATTAATTATTACCAAACGTAACCTAAGATTTCTCCACCAATATTACGTTTTCTTGCTTCTTTATCAGTGATTACACCTTCAGAAGTAGAAACTAATGCAATACCTAAACCATTTAATACTTTAGGTACTTCGTTTGCTTTAGCATAAACACGTAAACCTGGTTTTGAGATACGTTTTAATCCAGTGATAACACGTTCATTGTTTTGACCATATTTAAGGAATAAACGGATAACCCCTTGTTTATCGTCTTCAACGTATTCTACGTTTTTAATGAAACCTTCACTTTTTAATATTTCAGCAATTTCTTTTTTAATATTTGATGCAGGTAATTCTAACTTATCGTGACGCACCATGTTTGCGTTTCTTACACGAGTTAGCATATCTGCAATTGGATCGTTGATTGTCATTGAATGTTGCCTCCTTTCAGACTTTTTTCTATTACCAGCTAGCTTTACGAACGCCAGGGATTTGGCCTTTATAAGCTAATTCACGGAAACAAATACGGCATAATTTAAATTTACGATATACAGAATGTGGACGACCACAACGTTCACAACGCGTATATTCACGTACTTGGAACTTTTGTTTTTTTTGTTGCTTAGCAACCATTGAACTTTTAGCCACTTAATTAGCCTCCTTTAGAGATTATTTTTGAAATGGCATACCGAATTGTGTTAACAATTCACGAGCTTCCTCGTCAGTGTTAGCAGTTGTTACGATAACGATATCCATTCCTCGTATTTTACTTACTCGGTCGTAGTCGATTTCAGGGAAAATTAATTGTTCTTTAACACCTAAAGTGTAGTTACCTCTACCGTCAAATGCAGATTTTGATACACCACGGAAGTCACGAACACGTGGAAGTGATACCGCAATTAATTTATCTAAAAAGTCATACATTCTTTCACCGCGTAAAGTTACTTTAGCACCGATTGGCATACCTTCACGCAAACGGAATGTAGCGACAGATTTTTTCGCTTTAGTTACTAATGGTTTTTGACCAGTGATAGCTTGTAATTCTTCTACAGCATCATCTAATACTTTAGAGTTTTGTACAGCATCACCAACACCCATGTTTACTACAATTTTTTCTATTTTTGGTACTTCCATTACAGAACTATAGTTGAATTTTTTTACTAAGTCCGTTGTAACTTCAGTATTAAATTTTTCTTTTAAACGATTCACAGTGGATCCTCCTTTCAATTAATTATTCATTATTAGATTTAATTTCTTCGCCAGATTTTTTTGCAATTCTAACTTTTTTACCGTCTTCGAATTTGTAACCTACACGAGTAGGTTCATTCGTTTTAGGGTCTAATAATTGTACATTAGAAACATGGATTGCTGCCTCTGTTTCTAAGATTCCACCTTCAGGATTAAATTGAGTTGGTTTTTGGTGTTTTTTAATAGTGTTAACACCTTCCACAACGACACGGTCTTTTTTAGGTTCAGTAGCTACTACTTTACCTTCTTTACCTTTGTCTTTACCTGCGATAACTTTTACGTTGTCACCTTTTTTGATATGCATGTGTGGCACCTCCTTAAATTTATATATTTATAAATAGTTTATTAAAGTACTTCTGGAGCTAATGATACAATTTTCATGAAATTACCTTCACGTAATTCACGCGCAACTGGTCCAAAAATACGAGTACCACGTGGGCCTTTGTCGTCACGAATGATGACACATGCATTTTCATCAAATTTGATATATGAACCGTCATTACGACGTACACCTGATTTAGTACGTACAACAACAGCTTTAACTACTTCACCTTTTTTGACAACGCCGCCTGGTGTAGCATGTTTAACAGTAACGACGATTACGTCACCAATGTTCGCTGTTTTACGACCAGATCCACCTAATACTTTGACTGTAAGTACTTCACGTGCACCAGAGTTATCTGCTACTTTTAATCGTGTTTCTTGTTGGATCATGAGTTAAACCTCCTTTATCTTCACTGTTTATTAAATAATTACTGATTCTTCAACAATATCTACTAAACGGAAACGCTTAGTTGCTGATAAAGGACGTGTTTCTTGAATCTTAACGATGTCCCCTAATTTAGCTGAGTTGTTTTCATCATGTGTTTTGTATTTTTTAGAGTATTTTACTCGTTTGCCATATAGTTTGTGTGTTTTGTATGTTTCAACAAGTACAGTTACTGTTTTATCCATTTTATCGGAAACGACTCTACCTACATAAACTTTACGATCATTTCTTTCGCTCACTTTAGTAACCTCCTCTTTCAATTTGATTATTGATTAGCCTTACCTTGTTCAATTTCTCTTTCACGAGCAACAGTTTTTAGACGTGCAATCGTTTTTCTTACTGTACGAATACGTGCAGTTTCCTCTAATTGTCCTGTAGCTAACTGAAAGCGTAGGTTAAAAAGCTCCTCTTTTGAAGATTTGATTTGTTCTTCGATTTCAGAAGTGGTTAAGTCTCTAATTTCCTTAGCTTTCATTTGTTTCACCACCCAATTCTTCACGTTTTACAAACTTAGTTTTAACTGGAAGTTTGTGACTAGCTAAACGTAATGCTTCACGCGCAACTTCTTCGTTTACGCCTGCAACTTCAAATAAAATTCTACCTGGTTTTGCAACAGCAATCCAGCCTTCAACGGCACCTTTACCAGCACCCATACGAACTTCTAAAGGTTTTTTAGTGTAAGGTGTGTGTGGGAAGATTTTGATCCAAACTTTCCCGCCACGTTTCATATAACGAGTCATTGCAATACGAGCTGATTCGATTTGACGAGATGTGATCCAAGACGTTGTAGTTGCTTGTAAACCATACTCACCAAATGTTACATAGTTACCGCCTTTAGAACGACCAGTTGTTTTAGGACGATGTTGACGACGATATTTAACACGTTTTGGTAGTAACATTATTATTTTCCTCCTTCACTAGTGTTCTTAGTAGGAAGAACTTCTCCACGATAAATCCACACTTTGACACCTAACTTACCATAAGTTGTGTCTGCTTCTGCGTGTGCATAGCCTATGTCAGCACGTAGTGTATGAAGTGGAACAGTTCCTTCTGAATATTGTTCTGCACGAGCGATATCAGCACCAGCTAAACGACCAGATACTTGTGTTTTGATACCTTTAGCGCCTTGTTTCATCGCTCTTGTAATAGCTTGTTTTTGTACACGACGGAAAGATGCACGATTTTCTAATTGACGCGCAATGTTTTCCGCTACCAATTTAGCATCTAAATCTACTTTTTTGATTTCAATTACGTTGATGTGTACTTTTTTATTTGTTAATGAATTTAATTTGTTACGAAGTTTTTCTATTTCTGAACCGCCTTTACCGATTACCATACCAGGTTTACCAGTGTGAATAGCGATGTTGATACGATTAGCAGCACGTTCAATTTCTACATGAGAAACTGAAGCTTCACTTAATGCGTTATCAATAAACTTACGGATTTTTAAATCTTCGTGTAATAATGATGCGAAGTCTTTTTCTGCATACCATTTAGCTTCCCAATCACGGATTACACCGACACGAAGTCCAATTGGATTAATTTTTTGACCCACAGTGTTCCCTCCTTAAGATTTTATTAAGCTTCTTTAGCTTCTTCTTTACCGTCACTTACGACGATTGTAATGTGGCTTGTACGTTTGTTGATCGCACTTGCACTACCTTGTGCACGTGGACGGAAACGTTTTAAAGTTGGTCCTTCATTAGCATAAGCTTCTTTAACTATTAACTCATCTGTGTTCATGTCATAGTTATGTTCTGCATTAGCTAAAGCGGACATTAATAATTTCTCAATTACTGGTGATGAAGCCTTGTTTGTTAATTTCAAAATCGCTATCGCTTCACCAGCGCTTTTGCCTCTAATTAGATCTAATACTAATCTAACTTTACGAGGTGCGATTCTTATTGTTTTAGCAACCGCTTTTGCTTCCATTCCAATTTCCTCCTCTACCTGTTAGATATTATCTTCTTGTTTTTTTATCGTCTGCAACGTGACCTTTAAATGTACGTGTTGGTGCAAACTCTCCAAGTTTATGACCAACCATATCTTCTGTTACAAATACAGGCACATGTTTACGTCCATCATATACAGCGAATGTATGTCCGATGAAATCAGGGAAAATAGTTGAACGACGTGACCAAGTTTTGATTACTTGTTTTTTCTCGCTTCCGCTTTGAGCTTCAACCTTTTTCATTAGGTGATCGTCAACGAAAGGTCCTTTTTTAATACTACGAGCCATAGTGGCGCCTCCCTTCTTATTATGTGCGTGCAGCGGTTAAGCCGCACACCCAAATAAGTTATTTTTATTTTTTCTTACGTCCACGAACGATAAGTTTATCTGATGATTTTTTACCGCGACGTGTTTTCTTACCAAGTGTTGGTTTGCCCCAAGGTGACATTGGAGAAGGCATACCGATTGGTGCGCGTCCTTCACCACCACCGTGTGGGTGATCGTTAGGGTTCATTACAGAACCACGAACTGTCGGACGGATACCTTTCCATCTTGAACGTCCAGCTTTACCAACGTTAACAAGTTCGTGTTGGATATTACCAACTTGTCCAATAGTAGCACGGCAAGTTGAAAGAATCATACGTACTTCGCCAGATCTTAATCTGATTAATACATATTTACCTTCTTTACCTAATACTTGTGCACTTGCACCAGCAGAACGAGCGATTTGTCCACCTCTACCAGGTTTCAACTCGATGTTATGAATAACAGTACCTACTGGAATATTTTGTAGTGGTAGTGCATTACCTACTTTAATATCTGCTTCTGCACCACTTTCAAGTGTTTGACCTACTTTTAAGTTTTTAGGTGCAATAATATAACGTTTTTCTCCATCAGCGTAAAATAACAATGCGATATTTGCTGAACGGTTTGGATCATATTGAATTGAATCAACTTTTGCTTGGATACCATCTTTGTTACGTTTGAAATCAATTACACGATATTGACGTTTGTGTCCACCGCCATGATGGCGTACAGTCAATTTACCTTGATGATTTCGTCCCGCTCTTTTCGGTAGCGGTTGTAATAGTGACTTTTCAGGAGTAGTTTTCGTAATTTCAGCGAAATCTAAACTAGTCATATTACGACGACCGTTAGTAATTGGCTTATATTTTTTTAGAGCCATTGTCGTTTACCTCCTTATTGGTAATTTTTTAGTTAAATAGATCGATTGATCCTTCTTTTAATTTAACGATTGCTACGCGTCGTTTGTTTGTATAGCCTTGGTAACGGCCCATACGTTTTTTCTTTGGTTTGTAGTTAATAATATTCACATTATCAACTTTTACATCAAAGATTTCTTCTACAGCGATTTTTACTTGTGTTTTATTCGCACGAGTATCAACATCGAATGTATATTTGTCTTCAGCCATTGCAACTGAAGATTTTTCAGTGATTACGGGGCGCTTAAGAACGTCTCTTGCTTCCATTATCCGAGCACCTCCTCAACTTTTTTAGCAGCTGCTTCTGTGATTACGACACTGTCAGCGCTTGTTAAATCTAGAACGTTTAAACCTTGTGCAGTTGTTACTTGAACACCTGGGATGTTACGTGCTGAAAGTGCAACATTTACATCTTCAGATTCAGTGATCACTAACACTTTTGTAGGTTGTTCTAAGTTAGAAAGTACAGTTTTGAATTCTTTTGTTTTCGGAGTTTCAAAACTTAATGTATCTACAATTGTTAAGCTATTTTCTTGTGCTTTGAAAGATAATGCTGAGCGTAAAGCTAAACGACGCATTTTCTTAGGCATTTTGTAAGCATAGCTTCTTGGTGTTGGTCCGAATACGA
Source organism: Staphylococcus sp. GDY8P119P (assembly GCF_017892075.1). Lineage (NCBI taxonomy): Bacteria > Bacillati > Bacillota > Bacilli > Caryophanales > Staphylococcaceae > Staphylococcus > Staphylococcus sp. GDY8P119P. Next base: position 516,098 of record NZ_JAESKJ010000001.1, on the reverse strand, counting down.
TACCACCACCACGCCATTGTGGCGCACGAATAGTACCTTGACGCGCACGTCCTGTACCTTTTTGTCTCCATGGTTTACGTCCACCACCACGTACTGCTGAACGGTTCTTAACAGCATGTGTACCTTGGCGTAATGAAGCACGTTGTAAATTAATTGCTTCAAAAAGAACGTTGTTGTTTGGTTCGATTGCAAATACTGCATCGCTTAATTCAACTGAACCTGATTTAGTTCCATCTACTTTTAATACATCATAATTTGCCATTATGCATTTCCTCCTTTCGCTCTATAATTATTTATTACCTTTAATTGATGAAGAAATTTCTAAGAATCCTTTTTTCGGACCTGGTACGTTACCTTTTACTAAGATAACTTTGTTTTCAGCGTCAACTTGAACTACTTCTAAGTTTTGGACTGTTACTGTGTTTCCACCCATACGTCCTGGCATTTTTTGTCCTTTGAAAACTTTTGAAGCATCAGATGCCATACCTACTGAACCAGGTGATCTATGGAAATGAGAACCATGTGACATTGGTCCACGTGCTTGGTTATGGCGCTTGATAGCACCTTGGAATCCTTTACCTTTAGATACGCCAGTTACATCGATGATGTCACCAGCTTCAAATGTTTCAACTGAGACTTCTTGACCTACTTCGTATTCATCAACATTGACGTTTCTGAATTCACGAATGAAGCGCTTAGGTGCTGAGCTCGCTTTTTTAGCGTGACCTTCAGCTGGCTTATTAGCATATTTGCTTGATTTGCTTCCTTTTTTGTAAGCTGCTTTATCAGCATAACCTACTTGGATTGCATTATAGCCATCTACTTCTTCAGTTTTCTTTTGTAATACTACGTTTTCACTAGCTTCTACTACTGTTACAGGGATTAAATCACCGTTTTCTCCGAAAACTTGTGTCATCCCGATTTTTCTTCCTAAGATTCCTTTGGTCATCGAAAGTCCACCTCCTAAATTTTTCTATTATAATTTGATTTCGATGTCTACACCAGATGGTAAGTTTAAGCCCATAAGAGCATCTACTGTTTTAGGTGTAGGGTTAACAATATCGATTAAGCGTTTATGTGTACGTTGTTCGAATTGTTCACGTGAATCTTTATCCTTATGCACGGCACGAATTACAGTGTAAACTGATCTTTCAGTCGGTAACGGAATTGGTCCAGAAACATCTGCACCAGAACGTTTTGCTGTTTCAACAATTTTTTCTGCAGATTGATCGATAACTCTGTGATCATAAGCTTTTAATCTGATTCTGATTTTTTGTTTTGCCATAATTTTCCCTCCTTATTCGTCTACATTTAAGTGATAGACTTCTCCACGAAAACTATCTCACACAGCGCCATGGCAAAGCGGCCGGGTGTGTCAGTAACCTTTCGCTTCATCGCGTGTTCTTAAAGTCCAACATTAGATATGTTACATGAAAAGCAGTGATTTATCAAGCTTTTCTGCAAAAGTTTTTACTATTTGCCTAACACATACCTTGTTATTATACTTGAACTACTTATTCAGTTCAACCTCTTTTCGGAAATTTTTGATGTTTGTAATTTTAATTGATTATTTGTTCTTTTTTATTTCTATTTCATTTATTTCGTTTATACTATTATTTAGTTAGGAGTGAATATTAATGAAAAGTGGTATTCGTACAACGCTTATGATTTTGAGTTTAATATTAATTGTTGGTGAGTTTATATATGGTATTCCGTTTTTAGGTGGGAGTATTATTTTTAGTTTTGGTTGGCAACCTTTATTAATCAATGCATTGCTCTACTTTGTAATCGTGATTATATTAGTCGTCGATAAACAAAATTCTATTAAACCAATGTTAGTGATTCCTTTATTAGGTGTTTTTGGTTCCTTTTTAGCATTTGTACCTTTTGTTGGTATGATTGTGCATTGGATTTTATTCTTTTTAATGTTGTTCTTTGTGTTAATTATTTTTTCGACACCACTTTATGTTCCAAACAAACATGCAAAAGTTGTTTATACACAACACAAACAAGAGAATAAGAAGTTTTAAAAATATATAGTTATGATAGCTATATTATAATGAAGAAACACATCCTTTTTTATAAAATTTTTATTAGTAATAAGTGCTTACAAAAAAATCCTTTTGCTGCGATACGAAACGCTGCAAAAGGATTTTTTATTTAGCCGTGAACAAATACAAAATATAATATAAACAATATCATTAAAGCATACATGATTGGGTGGACTTCTTTATGTCTTTTAGAAATCAACATTGTGATTGGATAAAAGATGAAACCACAAGCAATACCAGTTGCGATTGAATAGGATAATGGCATCATAATAATCGTGATAAATGCCGGTACGGCAACTTCGAATTTTTTCCAATCTATTTCCGCAAAGTTGGCAGCCATCAACACGCCCACGACTACAAGCGCTGGTGTAGTCACTGCACTTGTTACTACTTCCATTAAAGGACTAAAAAATATAGCTAATAAGAAACAAAAACCTGTAACAACACTAGCAAATCCAGTACGCGCCCCTACAGCGACACCTGAAGTAGATTCAATATAGGAAGTTGTTGTTGTCGTACCAAAAATTGAACCAACTATCGTTGCTAATGAATCAGAAAATAATGCGCGTCCAGCTCTCGGTAATTTATTATTCTTCATCATACCTGCTTGTGTTGCTACTGCAACAAGTGTACCTGCAGTATCGAAGAAATCTATAAATAAAAACGTTAAAATTACAATTAAAAATTGCACAGTGAACAACTGACCGGGATCTTTGAATGCTTCAAAAGCGGCTCCAAAAGTAGGTTCAATACTTGGTACTTTGCCTACAATGCCACTTGGTGTATGTATTAATCCTGTAAGCATACCTAAAATAGATGTTAGTACCATACCAATAAATATAGCACCAGGTACTCTAACAGCATACAGAATCACTGTTATTATAATTCCAAATATTGTTAACAATACTGGACCATCAGTTATATGACCCAAAGTCACTAATGTAGAATCATTATTAGTAATAATTCCTGAGCTTTGTAATCCTACAAAGGTAATAAACAAACCTATACCCGCTGAAACCGCCATTTTCATTTGATAGGGTATTGCATTAATAATGGTCTCTCTTAAACCTGTCATAGTCAGTATTGCAAAAACTACACCAGAGAATAACACACCAGTCAAACCTACTTGCCATGGAATTCCCATTGTTAACACCACTGTAAATGCGAAAAACGCATTTAAGCCCATGCCGGGTGCTAAGGCAATTGGATACCTAGCTATCAAGCCCATGAATAACGAACCAACAAACGCTGCTAGTGCTGTAGCAACAAAAATAGCACCTTGATCCATTTTCATATTTTCTGAAACACCTTTTACGCCTGCTAAACTTAGTACTTGAGGGTTGACAGCTAAGATATATGCCATTGACAAGAAAGTTGTAAGCCCACCAAGTATCTCTTTCTTATAGTTTGTTTTATGTTTTTCAAACTTGAAATACTTTTTCACGGTTTAGTTCTCCTTTTTTTAAAATACCTACACATTCTAATACCAATTTCACTATTTTACAATAGCAAACACGAACTTCTTGTCAAAATTAATGCTATTCGTTCGATTTATTTAAAATTTCAAACCTTTTAACGCATCTTGAAATGGATTGTTCTCTAAGCCATCATTGTTATTCATATATTTTTTTAAATCTTTTTTGTTTACTTTATCTGATTTTTTATTTTTATGACGTTTATCCATTTGTGCTTGTGTTTCAGTATGTCCGCACACACAACGATATACTGCTTCTTTTCCTTTTCCAAACAACATCATTTTTTTATGGCAATTTGGACAACGCGCATTGGTTTTTCTTTGAATATTCTTTTTAGTTTTACATTTCGGATCCTGACAAACCAGCATTTGTCCATTTTTAGTTTTAACTTTAATCATAAATTTGCCACATGTAGGACATTCCGTTGTGGTTAAATTATCGTGTTTATAATTCTGTTCGCTTTCTTTAATTTCACTGACAACTTCATGTGTGAAATTTTTCATCTCAGATATAAATTGATTGGCATTATATTTACCTTGTTCTATTAAAGATAGTTTTTCTTCCCACTCAGCAGTTAATAGCGGAGATGTTAATTTTTGTGGTGCAAGCTCTAGTATTTGTTTTCCTTTAGAGGTAACTTTGATTTTACCGTCACGTGATTCGATTGCATTCATATTAAATAATTTTTCAATGATATCTGCTCTAGTCGCAACAGTTCCAATTCCACCTGTTTCTTTTAATGTTTCATTATATTTTTTATTGTTTAATTTAAAGAATTTTTGTGGGCTTTCCATCGCTTTTAATAATGTACCTTCATTAAAATATGAAGGTGGCGTTGTTTCATGGTGCTCAATTTTAGCTTGTGTGATATGCAATTTGGATGATTTTGTTAATTTTTCTATTTGCTCGTTTACTGATGCTTCAGTTTCATAAATCGCTTTAAACCCTAATTTTTTAGTAATTTTATCTTTAAATTCGAATTTATATTTCTCACTTACAATTTGGATTGATACAGCCTCGTATTCGTGTGGCGGCATAAGATTTTCTAAAAATCTTTGAGCAATCATCAGATAAATTTTTGTTTCACGTTGGGTTAGTTGATTCATATCTGGACGTACTTCTGTTGGAATAATTGCATGGTGGTCTGATACTTTTTGATTATTTATAAATTTTTCATTTATTGAAAAAGATTGTGTTAATTGTTTTTTTGCAATTTCTTTTAACGATGTGCCCATGATAGCTTGTATTCTATCTTTTAGTGTATTTACCATATCATCAGTTAAATAATTAGAATCTGTTCGTGGGTATGTTACTAGTTTATGTCTTTCATACAAAGTCTGTAAAACATTCAATGTTTCTTTTGGACCAAAGTGATAACGTTTGTATGCCTCTTGTTGCAAATCTGTTAAACTGAACAGTTTAGGTGCATAGGACTTTTTATGTTTTTTATTAATACTTTCAATCAAACCGTCTTTCTCACTGATTTCACTTTTTATCTTTTCAAAAACTGATTTATCATTACTTGTCTCTGGCGTCACACATTGGAATGTAAGCCCCCCAGCAACAATATTCATTTTAAAATAAGTTTGTGGAGAAAAGTGATTAATTTCGTTTTGTCTCATTTGAACGAGTTGTATCGTCGGTGTCTGAACTCTACCGAGAGACAATTGTGCATCATATTTCGTAGTTAATGCACGCGTTGCATTGATACCAACAATCCAGTCTGCCTCACTTCGAGCAAGTGCTGCATAATATAAATTGTTAAATTTACGACCATCTTGTAATTTTGAAAAGCCATCTTTAATTGCTTTTTTTGTTACTGAACTAATCCACAACCTTTTAATCGGTTTCTTATTATGAGATTTATCCAAAATTAAACGCGCAACAAGTTCACCTTCTCTACCGGCATCTGTTGCGATAATAATATCTTTTGTGTTTTTGTTATTGATTAATGATTGTACAATAGAAAATTGTTTTTTGGTCTTACTTATGACAACCGTCTTCATACGGTTAGGTATAATAGGGAGATCGTTAAGTTTCCATTCTTTATAATTATTATCATATTGTTCTGGCGTAGCATTTGTAACTAAATGCCCCAATGCCCAAGTCACAATATATTTATTATTTTCAAAGTAACCATTACGTTTATCATTTATATTCAATGCTTGCGCAATATCTCTACCTACAGAAGGTTTTTCTGCAATAATGAGTGATTTCATAATTTCGTCCTTTCAGTTCAATGATATTCTTATTGTAACATGTATATAGCACATCAAAACTTCCATTTACATGAAAAAGTTCTTATAATTAACTTAATAGTTCATCATATGGAGGTATTATATGAAAACAACAAATCCGAACGATGTCGATCAAATCTTGGAATTTTTGAATAATGCTAACTATCAATCTGCTTCTTATTTGTACAAATTACCACAAATGCATAATGATATTAGGTCTGTTATTACCAATGCAATACAGGATCCTGGTGTATTTGCACAAGTGAACAATCAAGATGAAATTACAATGTTACTTTTAGCTTTAAAGTACGAAGATAATAAATATAAAGTATTAGGCCCATTTATACACAAAAATATTACGCCTACTATCGAAGAAATGACACAACTTTTTGATGCTTTAGCTCAAAGTAAACCTGATACTGCAAATTTTAATTTTTCTTTTGAAGAACATGAACAAGAATACTTGCCGTTTATGAAATCATTAGGTGCATCCTATAGCTTTACTGACTACTATCTCATTTCTACAAAAGATATTGGAAATGTTGGTAATGAACAAAATATTATTGAATATCAACCTGCGTTCTACCCTTATTTTAGTAAATTACATGATCAAACATTTAAACATGATGTAATGACTGCTGCTGAAATTGTAAAATCATTAGATGAGTACCATCGCCTATTTATATTCATGTCTGAAGGATTATTAAAAGGTTATTTATATCTTGAAATCGCTGAAAACAACCATATAGCTGAAATCAAATACTTTTCTTCGCACTCTGATTACAGATTAATGGGGATTGCTTTTGATTTACTATCATATTCTCTACATTTTGCTTTTTCAACTTTTGATATTGATAAGATATATTTTAAAATACGCAGTAAAAATACTACACTTGTTGAGCGTTTCAACGAATTAGGTTTTAACATTAATTATGAATATAAAAAATTCAAGTACGTAGCGGCATACATTTAAATTATAAGTGTTTTATATTTTTACATTTTTAATATCCATGTAGACTATTTTAAAAATTAAAAAGCTGAACTGTAATCTAATATTTTTACTATTCGATACCTTTACTTTAAAATGAGTGTCTAGGGCAATCTTCAGTGATTGTTTTATAAAGGGAAAGTAAAAATAAATAGAGAGTGAGTGAAGCTTAATTATGGATTTATTAATTGCCCTGCTCCCAGCATTATTTTGGGGAAGTGTTGTTTTAATTAATGTACTCGTTGGTGGTGGCCCTTACAATCAAATCAGAGGGACTACTTTCGGTGCACTTATCATAGGTATCTTATTATTACTTACTGGCAATACAAAATTCGATGACCCCATCGTCATTATTGTAGGTTTAATATCTGGTGCTTTTTGGGCATTAGGACAAGGTTATCAATTAAAATCAGTCAGTTTAATTGGCGTATCTAAAACAATGCCAATTTCAACAGGGTTACAACTTGTAGGTACTACTTTATTTAGTGCTATATTTTTAGGTGAATGGAGTACTGGCACACAAGTAATTCTTGGCCTAGTTGCAATGATTTTACTTGTTGGCGGTATTGCGCTTACTTCAATTAAAGGTAAAAATGAAGCTTCAGAAAGTACGAAAAACTTTGGAAAAGCAATTCCTATCTTGTTAATTTCCACTGTAGGTTATGTCGTCTATGTTGTGGTTGCACAAATTTTTGGTGTTGATGGTATGAATGCCCTATTTTTCCAATCTATTGGTATGGCAATAGGTGGATTAATATTATCAGCTAAACATGAAACTACGATTAGAAGTACAGTTTGGAACCTGATACCAGGTGTCATATGGGGTATAGGTAACTTGTTTATGTTCTATTCACAACCAAAAGTAGGTGTGGCGACAAGTTTCTCATTTTCACAATTATTAGTAATTGTTTCTACACTTGGTGGCATTTTCCTTTTAGGTGAACGAAAAGATAAACGTCAGATGATAGGCATTTGGACAGGTATCATTTTAATCGTTATCGCTGCATTTGTTTTAGGCAATATTAAAGCTTAATCAAGTATTATAAAATCTTATTCGACTAAACACTTTAATTCATCAAAATTTATGCCGAATAACTAGGAGGAATCTTAAATGTTTAAAGATTTAGCAGGAAAAGTAGTCATTATTACTGGGGCTGGTAGTGGTATTGGAAAAGCCATGGCAGAGCAGTTTGGTGAAGAACAAGCGAATGTCGTATTAAATTACAGATCCGAACGTCATATGGATGCTATTGAAGCCTCAATTGAATTAATTGAAAATGCTGGTGGCAAAGCATTAAAAGTTCAAGCAGATATCTCTAAAGAAAATGATATTGATCACCTCATTCAAACTACTGTAAATCACTTTGGTACATTAGATATCATGATTAACAATGCCGGATTTGAAAAAGCAATCCCAACACATGAAATGCCTTTAGATGAGTGGCAAAAAGTAATTGATATTAACCTAACAGGTGCTTTTTTAGGTTCCAAAGCAGCAGTTAATCAATTTCTCAAAGAGAATAAAAAAGGTGTTATTCTTAATACTTCAAGTGTACATGATAAAATCCCTTGGCCGAACTATGTGAATTACGCTGCTAGTAAAGGTGGTTTAAAATTAATGATGGAAACAATGTCTATGGAATATGCTCAATATGGTATCCGCATTAATAATATTTCACCAGGGGCAATTGTAACGGAACATACAAAAGAAAAATTTTCAGACCCAACAACACGGGCAGAAACATTAGAAATGATTCCGGCAAAAGAGATTGGCGAAGCAAATGAAGTCGCAAATGTAGCAAGATTTCTTGCCTCTGATTTAGCAAGTTATATTCATGGAACTACCATTTACGTTGATGGTGGAATGACTAATTACCCCGCGTTTATGGGAGGTAAAGGATAAAGTCATCACGCCAATCCAAACACATGCATTTAGTCATTAATACTTATGCTCGATATTTAAGGGTCCGGGACACCATTGATATGTCCCAGACCCTTATTTTTTATATTCAAATCGTTTCATAGTCTTCCAAAAATCAATTAAACAAATAACGCTTGATATACATACAATATAATAATGCTAATTAAAATCGTTAAATTACTCACCATTCCAACGAGTGGCAAAGTCTTATACTTAAATTGAATGGAATAAGGTATAATAGCAACACCTACTGGTAATAACCAAGCAACTTGTAGTGTTGTTTTAATCATATCATTATCAACTGGTAAAAAGAAGTAAACGAGCAATCCTGCGATAATTCCCAATCCATAATGTAAACCTAAATACTTTAAAGCAATAGGCAAGAAGCGTTTATCAATACTAAAGTTGAGCATCAAACCTAATAATATCATTGAAAGTGGCATATTAGCGCCAGATAGTACAGAGAAAAAATTAATTACAGGCTCTGGGAAGTGTATATTAAGCATATTTAATATAAACATAATGATATATGTCATTAAAGGAACCGATTTAAGTAAATTCTTTCCTAAATATTTAAAATCAAAATTATCACCTGCACTACTGAAATAACTGCCAACAAAGTATGTAACACCAAACATAATCATTGCGCCACCTATATCTGCCATTCCAAAATATATCATTCCTGTTTTAGGCCATATCGCTTCTACAAGTGGATAAGCAAATAAACCAATATTTAGCGAAGCTGTCATCATGCCAACTGTGCCACGTATGTGATTGTCATATTTTAAGAAAAACCAAATCACGATGATCTTAGCGATAACACCATACAATATCATCATTATCGGTAATATTGATAGTGACAAATCTAAACTTGCACCATTTAAATTAACAATCACTAAAGAAGGTAATGTTATGTTTAATACGAGTGTTGAAAAGACTTGACTATCGTTAGCTTTAAAGTAATTTATCCGTTTGAGTACATAGCCTAATGCAATGAGTAATATAATAATGATAAATTGTTGGGTCACATTATTCCTTCTTTCATCCAATCATCTGTTTTCATTCTATTTTCATACTTTAACATAAGTGGCAACCATTTTAGAAGCTTTCGAATCCATGTTATAATTCAACTTATATACGAAATGCTTACATTAAACAAAAATGGAGGTAATTGAATGGATTTAAATGATAAATTAGCGGAACTGAAATATGATTATGTTAGATTACAAGGAGACCTCGAAAAAAGAGAATCAGTTAATCAATCTGTGGATCCTTTAATAAAACAACTTGAAAAAATAGAGCAAGAAATGTCAGAGGTACGTTCAGAAATTAGACAAAAAGAAAATAAATAACATCCTAGTAAATCAATAACTTACATGCTAAGATTAAGGGCGAACATAGAAAGGATGTAATAAATGCAACTGTATCTTATATTTTTGCCAGTGTTATATTTAATCGTAAGTTACATAAGTATATTTAAAATGAACACCATTATAACGCGTATTTTACGTATTATTATGTCTTTACTTTTATTATTCGTGGTAGCTATTACAACATTATCGTTCCCAGCAATCAATTGGTGGGTCTTTATTGTCCTACTGCTTATCATAGGTAATGTAGAAATTACAGCTTTCAAAAACGGCAAAAAAGACCAAAAAGCCGTTCAAATTTTAAATATAATGAGCGTTATCTTATTTGTAATTTATGTTATTTTGACTTTAGTTTTATATTAAAAACCACTATTTTAAAATACTGTAACGTCACACATATAAATCAGCCCCGACAAGATTTCTGATTAAAAGAAACTTATCGGGGCTGATTTTATATATTCAAACATGTGCTCATATATATAAGTACGGACATACAAAATCTACAAAAAGCATGTCATCTCGTATGTCCGCATTTTATTTTACTTTCTTTTTCTCAAGATTTTTGACTTTAATGTAAATAATATTTCATATATTACTGGTACAACAATTAAAGTTAATAAGGTTGAAGAAACCAATCCACCTACTACAGTCGCTGCCATACCTTTTGAAATAATAATAGAACTGTCTTGACCAAATAACATTGGCAGCAACGCACCAATCGTTGCTAATGCTGTCATAAGTATTGGTCTGATACGCGTTCCTCCTGCTTCTAACAGTGCCGCTTGCATTGCCATACCTTGATGTTGTTTATTAATCACTCTATCAATTAACACAATTGCATTGGTTACAACAATACCAATTAGCATAAGCATACCAATCATGCTAGGTACAGATATTGTCTCACCAGTCACCACTAATGCAACCACTACACCTATCACTGTATATGGCAATGAGAATAATATGGTGAAAGGTGCCAAGGCGCCTTTAAATGTTAACACAAGTACTAAATAAACTATAATAATTGCTGCTAACATCGCCATAGATAATTGTGTTACTGCATTTCCTATATCTTCATTTGCCCCTCCCATGTTGACGTCTACGTTATTCGGCTTATCTATTTTATTTAACTGTGACAACACTTTCTGTGAAGTCCCGCCAACATCATCATTTGTCACTTTTCCGGAAACTTTTGACGTATAGTCTCCTGCTTTAGTTTCTATTTTGTTTGGCGTCGTTGTTTTTTCTAATTTTGCGATATCACTTAATTCAATAGATTGACCAGTAGCTGTTTGTATTTTAGTATTTTTAAGTTTTTCTTCTGTCCAATCCGTTTCTTTATCTTCTTTAATTTTCACATCTATCGATTTACCATTTTCCTTTACGGTTGTGACACTTTGCTCAGGTGTATTCTGATTTAATGTCATGGCTAATTGTGATGCAGACAAACCATAATTGGAAGCTTTATTTTGATCGACTTTGATATTATATTGTTCGTATGTTTGAGATAAATCAGACTTAACATTAGCAATGCCATGAATATGTTTCATTTCTTTTTCGACTTTATTGACAGTTCCTTTGATAGCATCAACAGATGGACCAGTAACAGTGATTGCTAATTCATTATTTGTACCACCTGTACCCATATCCTGATTTGCCCAATCTCCAGGATGATGATATTTGTTGATATGTTTTAATACTTTATCTGGTTCTTCATCAAAGTTAGGTGTATCACTCTCATATTCAACCATGATAGCCATACTATTTGAACTACCTGTAGGATCCGTTGGCGTTGCTCCACCTACAGAGTATTGAACTGTTTTCACCTTATCTTTAGTGTTCAAGTATTTTTGTACTTGTTCGGCATGTTCTAATACACCTTGCTCTGTCTCACCTGGTTCAGGAGTGTAAGTTAATGCCATGAATTTATCTTCTCCAGTTGAGATAAAACTAGTCCCTAGTTTAGCGGCCCCTAAACCGATACTAGCGATTAAAATGATTGTACTTAAAATCATTACAATCCATTTGTGCGCTAATGACCAGCGGAGTATACGTTTATATCCTCTTCCTACCAGACCTAATGTTTCTTCTCTCTGTTGTTTGACACCTTTTTTGAAGAAAGTAGCACTTAAAGAAGGTACGATGGTAATCGAAACAAGTAAAGAAGCTAGTAAACTAAATGCAATCGCTAATGCAAATGGCCTAAACATCTCACCTACTGAACCATTGACAAACGCCAATGGTAGAAAAACTATAATAGTAACGATTGTCGACGACATTATCGGTTTAAACACTTCACTCGTCGCACTAATAATGAGGTTGTTACCAGTTAATGTTTCTTTTTTATCTGATAAACGTCTATAAATATTTTCAACTACAACAATTGAATCATCAATCACTCGACCTATCGCAACTGTTAACGCACCAAGTGTCAATATATTTAACGACACATCTGTTAATTTCAATGCAACCATTGCAATTAATATAGACATCGGTATCGAAACGACTGAAATTGCTGTTGTTCTAATATTTCTTAAAAATAATAATATAACAATTATGGCAACAATCGTACCGAGTGCTGCTTTTTCAATCATTGTATATAGCGAGTCTTCTATTGGTTTCGCAGTATCCATAACTTTAGTAGCTTTGATATCTTTATTGTCTTTGGTAAATTCATCAATTTCTTTTTTCGTATCTTTTGCTACTTTAACAGTATTGGCATCTTGTGCTTTCGTCACTTGTACATTGACTGCATCTTTGCCATTTGTTTTAGAAATAGATTGTCGTTCATCACCAACTGAAATATTGGCAATGTCTTTGAGTTTAACAGAAGGCATGCTATTTTCGCCGTCTTGATCATCTGAGGTAGGCATTGCTGCTGCCATGTTACCCCCTTGTGATGAACTTTGGTCACTAGTACTTTGACTTGCATTTTCATCGTTGTTACCTTGAGTGCTCATACTTGAAGCTGATAATGGAATCTCAAGTTTTTCCAATGCATCTATTGAAGTAAATTGGCCATCAACCACTACTGACTTTTCAGTTTTACCGAACTGGAATAAACCTAACGGGGTTTCACTTGTGGCACCCTTTAAGAATTGTTCCACACTATCTACAGTCAATCCTCTGTCTTGTAATTTTTCTTGATCAAATTTAATTGAAACTTCTCTAGATGTTTGTCCATTCAATTGTGCATTTTGTACACCATCGATTGTTTGAAGTTTAGGTAGTAACTGATTGTTAACTTTTTTTGTTGTATCTTTTAAATTATTATCCTTTGTGGTAAAAGAATAAGCCACAATTGGAAAAGCATTCATTGAATTCCTTGTTAAGTCGGGGTCTTCCACACCATCATCAAACTTAATTTTATCAAGTTCTTTTTTTAAATCGTTTTCTGCCTTATCCATATCTGTACCATTTTCATATTCAACAGAAACCATAGAAGCATTTTGAATAGATTGTGCATTAACATTTTTCACACTTGCCATTGACCTTATTTGGTCATCAATTTTATCACTAATTTCTTCCTTCACCGTTTCTGGTGTAGCACCAGGCATGGTTGTTTGTACTGTAATCACTGGTGGCTCAACATCAGGTAATAATTCAAGTTTCATTTTTGCACTTGAATACACACCACCTAAAATGACCAGCAATACCATAAGAAAAATTGCAAACTTATTTCCAAGTGAAAACTGTAATAGTTTTTTAATCATATCTTTTCTCCTCTCAACTAGCAATTTAATGCGATACTTCATTTAATTTCATTACGCTTAATTATATATGTATTTTCTAAATTCATAAAAAATGCACGTTATAAAGTTTAAGTTGCATATTAAAACTTTATAACGTGTCTACTTTTTTACAAAATCACAAACAAAACTACTAACGTTTTAATTTACGTGAAAGTTTTATTTTAGCTTTAGTCAATTTAGGTTTAACATTTTCAATAACTTGATATAATGGTTTGTTTAACACATAATCAAATTCACCTATTTTTTCACTTAAATAAGTTCCCCATACTTTCTTAAATGCCCACAATCCATAATGGTCTGATTCCTTATCGGGATCATTATCTGTGCCACCAAAATCATATGTTTTTGCACCATGTGCTCGAGCGTATTGCATCATTGCAAATTGCATGTGATGATTTGGCAAGAAGTCTCGATAATCATTTGATGACGCGCCATACAGATAATAAGATTTATTTCCAGCAAACACAAGCAATGCACCTGATAAATATAATCCTTCTGGGTGCTTAGCTTCTAAAGCTTCCATCTCATTGATAAGTTCTTGCGTTTTTTTCATTTTATTGTCAGCATCGTTTATTTTATTTAATGTCTTTTTATCTTGTTTTTTTTCAGCTAGCTTTTCTTTTTCCTTTTCTAACTGCGCTAAATCTTGGCGTAAATCCTTAAGCACGGGTTTAGGCTCTAATTTCACTAAGAATAATTCTGCATCTCCATCGGGATGTAAAGTATCATATATATTTTGGAAATAGCTAATATCTCTCGTTAAAAAGCCATCTCTTTCACCCGTAATTTTCGTTAATTCGGCAAATGTTTTCAAACCTTCTCTATCAGAACGTTCTACTTTCGTACCACGTTTTAATGCCAATCTAACTTTTGAACGATTACGTCTTTCAAAACTTTGAATTAAAGCGTCATCGTTTTTATCAATCTGTGTTATCATTGTCATTCTTGGTTGGATATAATCTTTCGAAAGTCCTTCTTTAAACCCTTTATGTCTAAAACCTAATGCTCTTAAATGTGTAAGTGCATCAGCACCATTATCTACTTCAACATCAGGGTCGATTTTTATTGCATAAGCTTTTTCTTCTTTTGCTATCTGAATTGCGTATTCTAGTAATGTTTCTAATGCGAGTTTATTACTATAATCTGTTACAAAACCTCTTGAAATATAGCATAGCGTATAAGGCAATTTAGGAACCTTTTTAAATAATAACTGGGCCACTCCTAAAATCTCACCATCTTCACCTACTGCGATACGCTTTGAGTACCAGCCAGTCAATCGCTTTGTTTCTGCCCATTTTGTTAATTGTAATAGATCACCTTGCGGATGCGCTTTAACAAATGCATCATGAGCTTGATTTGTTATATTCATCTTTTCCATAAAAACTGATATCTCCTTTTACCATTACATACTTTGTTATTATACATTGCTTCACACATTCTTTCACATCATTTCCTATTATTTGCTATAATATGATACGAAATGAGGTGTTCTAGTGCGTAACATTATATTGTCATTACTCTTTTTAATCAATTTAATTTTTGTAATCCAAACATTTAGTACAACGTTTAATGTTTCATATCTAAGTTTAAGAATCATTCTCGCTGTTTTTACATTTGTAGCAACAGTGTATTTACTACTTTTATCTAATAAAAATAAATGGGGAACTTACTTAACTATTTTAACACTAATTACTTCTGTGATACACATCATCGTTATTGCACATAGTATGTATGTTTACATTTACTAATCCGCTTCAACTTTGTACTTAAGCCCTCTAATGATTAAAGTGTACGGTGAAGTTGTATGATCGTCTTTCAAAGTAACCGCTTTATAACCTGAATACTCACCATCGTAAATACGATATACAATATCATCGTTTTTCAACTTTAATGTTGTGAACGTTTCTGTATCATTCACGACTTCCATCCCAAACCACTGTTGCCATTTTTCAACCGTATGTGTTCTTTCTGTACTATTAATTTCAATCCCCTTGATACTAAAGGCGTTTTGCCGTAATGATGTTAGCTTTTCTTCTCTTGTTTCAATATTTTCATTCCATTGAATAAAAAATGGCGGTTTAACTCTATAATCTGGATCAGCTATATATAACAAGCGCCATGTAGTCTTTTCTCCTTTAGTATTTTCCCTTTCCATTTCTACAGGACCTATAACATCTATATTTTGTGCTTCAAGTTTTTCTTTTAGTTTAGTAATATCTTGCGTTTGAAATGCTATTGTTTTCAGTCCTTGTTTATACTGATCTTGAACGATTTTTGAAGGAAATGAGACTCGCCCTTCTTCACTTTTGACTATTTTTTGCAATTTTTCTGGTTTATAAATATCCAGTAATTCAATGTAAGCATTATTTAAGTACGCTAAACGATTATATGTGCCTAATTGATCATGCTTACCACCTTGATATAGCGTAAATAAATGGCCTGGGAATTTGAAATTATCTAATTGTTGTACATAATGAACGATATGATCTAATTTTAAATCTTGCAAACCTTGATCCCCCTACTTTTTCTTTATATTTATTCTAACAAATTGTTTAAGCGTTTACTTCTGATAACCTATGATTACGATTTAATTTACTTTTGTGAAATCATATTTATATAGTGATTAAAAATCATATTTTAAAAAATAGCTATTGATTTCCTTGGCAGAATAGACTAAAATATAACTTGTTTAAAAATAAGTTAGCTTTGCTAACTATTTTCGGAGGTGTGCATTCATGCAAAATAAATTTGTCTTTGATAATATCATTGCAATTTATAGACCATATACAAAACTATTCCAACCCATCTTTGAATCATTTGATCTCTATCCTGCGCAATGGCTCGTTTTAAAAGATATTTCCTATAATGCCCCAACCACTTTAGTACAAATTTCAAAACGACGTTCTATTGAAAAACCGACCACAAGAAAAATATTAAAAGTGCTTTCTGAAAAATCTTTATTAACTGTAGAAACAGGTACCGATAAACGAGAAAAATGGCTTTCACTTTCTCAAAAAGGAGAAAATCTTTATAAAAGCATTAGTACTCGCGTAGATAAAGTGCAAGATGAAATCATTAAAAATACAGGTTTGTCAAATTCAGAACTGGAGCATATCACACAATCAATACAACTTATTCACGCGAAAATTTTAGAGAAAGAGGAGTTTTAACATGAATCAATCAGCATCGATGAAGACACCAATTTGGACAAAGAATTTTAATATTAATTTCATAACTAATTTTTTAGTCTACTTATGCATGTATTTACTTATCGTTATCATAGCAAGTTATACAAAATCTGAATATCATGCCTCAGACAGTATGGCAGGACTTGTATCCGGATTATTTATTATCGGGTCTTTAATCGGACGATTTATCACTGGAAAGTACGTTAATAAAATAGGACCTAAACGGATTTTAATCATTGGTTTAATCTTATTAATCATCACACAATTGTTCTATTTTATAGAAGGTGCCTTAGCTATTTTAATGTTCACGAGATTAGTTAATGGTATTGCTACTGGGGTTACTACAACAGCGACAGGAACAATTGCTGCATATGCAACGCCTCAGGAGAGAAAAAGTGAAGGTATTAGTTTATTCTCTTTAAGCTTAGTTATCGGCGCTGCAATCGGTCCATTTTTTGGCCTTTTACTTATTAATACATTCCCAATTCAATTGTTATTTTTACTTTGTTTAATGTGCGGTATCATTAGTTTTATCATTTCATTTTTCATTAAGTTAAATATCGATACAACGCGTGATATCATAAAACCTCAAACTACTGTAAGTAAAAAATTTAATATTAATAACTACATCGCCAAAGAAGCATTACCTGTGGCAATCATAATGCTCCTTGCCGGGTTATCTTATTCGTCTATTCTGACATTTTTACAATTTTTTGCACAAGAAATTAATTTAGTTACAATATCTAGTTATTTCTTTATTTTTTATGCTATTGCATCACTCATCACAAGACCAATCGCTGGTAGAATGATGGATCTCAAAAATGAAAACGTCATCGCTTATCCTGCTTTCATCTTTTTAATACTTACCTTTTTAACGTTAAGTATTACAAATAATAGTTGGTTATTAATTCTTGCGGGATTACTCCTTGGTGCTGGTTACGGAAATATTTCTTCTTGTATGCAAGCAATTGCAATCAAAGTATCTCCACCGGCAAAATATGGAATAGCTACCTCAACTTACTTCATTGGTTTAGACTTAGGACTAGGCTTTGGTCCATATATATTAGGATTTGTAACCTCTGCAGTTTCATTCGCTCAATTATACGCTATTATGGGTGTACTGGTTTTAATTACTGGAGTTATTTATTACTTTGTTCATGGTAGAAAAGTAAAACACATGAACATCTAATCTTTTCATTAAACAATAAACTATATATCCGAAAAAGATTGGTTTTAGCTGTCAACAAAAGTATTGTTGGCAGTTTTTTTACATACTTTATGGATGAAGCGTCAATTCGTCTACATTTTACAATATTTAAAATTGAAATTTGTTTATTTATATTATAATTATTACTGAATTAGGTTTATTCTATATTTCAAATACATAAAAAAAACCAAATGCTATTTTAGCACTTGGCTTATTTCAAATTTATATTGTTGTTATTGATCATCATCTGATTGTAACCTTAATGATTAAGCAACTTTTATGTTTTCGATTTCTGTTATAATATCATCTATTACTTTTAACTGATCATCTGTGTAATAATAGAACACTTGTCTTTCATCTGTTTCTGATCGAACTTTTGAAATCAATTCTTTTTTGTAAATCTTTCTTATAATAACATCTATTTTACTAGTGTCCCATAACATTTCAAAATGTAAGGTATCTCTTAATTCTTTTCCGCTAATTTTATTAGCTTCATAAACCTTAAACAGAACTACAAACTCTTCGATAGATAAACGGTGAGCTGACTTCAACCAATGTTTCAACTGACTTAAAGCCCTCTCAGACGTAATATAAAATGATGCTTTACTTTCCATAAATTTGGCCTCCTCATGATTTACTTTCATTGTTAGTATTGGCTTTATATAATGAATAAGCTTTTAAAATATTATATAACACTTTCTTCATTAAATCTATTATTTTAAAAGAAACAGATAAATAAATTTTACTATTGTAAAGTTTTTATATAGCTACAATTGATTATGGTAATCTTTTTCTATTGTTCATTATCTTTAATCGTTAAAAAATTACTTATGTATAATACATTTTCATATAAAAATATCTTTCCTCATTTTTGAAATCATTTCACATAAGATATGAGTTCAAATTATAAAAAAAATGAGTAGGAGATAATTCAATTGAAATTTGAATTATCTCCTACTCTTAATATATTTTAGAATAACTTCATAAATGAATATAATTTTCGTATTATTAGTTATTTGAACTTCTTAAAAATTTAATAGCTATGAATGTTGTGATAAAAGTGCAATCTCCATAAACTATTGTATTTGATAAGTCAGCCACCAATATAGTTCATATTGATTTTTTTACGTTTTCTATTAGCTACTGTTTGTGCAGTACGTTCATCTGAATATCTATCATCTCTAATATTCCATAAAGCTTTAAATTGTTCAAACAGAGCTTCATCTGACACGCCTGATCGCATAAATGACTTTACATTAAATCCATCTACCGTACTAAATAGACAACCATAAAACTTACCATCTGATGATAATCTTGCACGTGTACATGTTGAACAGAATGATTCAGATACACTTGTGATAAGACCAAACTTAGCACCATTATCTTTATGTCGATAATATTTAGCTACTTCACCAAAATATTTAGGTTTTACAGGTTCTATATCAAATGATGACTCAACCATTTTTAACATTTCATCTTTTGTTACTACTTTACTGAAGTCCCAACCATTATCATTGCCTACATCCATAAATTCAATAAAGCGTATTTCAATATCTTTATCTTTGAAATATTGAATCATAGGTAAAATTTGATCATCGTTCACACCTTTTTGAACAACTACATTTACTTTGACATGAAAACCAATTGAGACCGCATAATCTATTTGCTGTAAAATTGTGGAAGCTTTGATATTCCGGTTGTTTATAGCTTGGAACACTTTGTCATCAATCGCATCTAAACTTACATTAATACGTCTTAAACCAGCATCATATAATCTTTGACCATGTTTTTTTAATAATAAACCGTTGGTAGTTAAACCAATATCCTCTATACCATCAAGTTGATTCAACTCGTATATTAATTTATATAAATCTCTTCGGAGTAGAGGCTCTCCACCGGTAATACGTATTTTTTTGACTCCTAATCGCGTATAAACTTTAGCAATACGGACCATTTCATCAAAAGTAAGTAATTCATCTTTGGGTAGGAAAACAAAGTCATCACCAAATATTTCTTTTGGCATACAATAGTCACAACGAAAATTGCAACGATCTGTAACTGACAATCTTAAATCTCGAATTGGACGCCCAAGTTTATCAGTTATTTGCTCTACCATCTGATCAGCCCCCTATCTATTCTTAATGTCGTGATGTAAATCTATTAAGTCTTGTTGATAGTTAATATTTTTGTACCAATAATCAGATGAACCAATTTCGTGCACATCTAACCAATCACTTTTGACTTTTGAATAGACATTCTTAAGGCTGTAATCACCTGATTCCAATGCTGCCTCTATAAAAGAAAGCGTATGTGGACTATAAAAAGCCATCGTTGGAATGGGCATGCCATCTTCTTGGAAACCGGCGATATCTAGTTGATCTTCTATTAAATGTTCAACCATAAATTGATACAATTTACTTATTGCTTTTTGTGTAATCATCGGTGTATCTACAGAAATCACAAAGAAAAGCGTTTCGTCAGTATGTTGTTTCATGACAGAGTAAATTCCAGCCAGCGGGCCTTTACCTTTGTTTTTAGCATGATCGATAACAATATTATCATAATCAAATTCATGTGCTAATATTTCATTTGTGCTAATAATTATTTCATTAAACATATTTGTAGCTTCTAAAACTTCAATGATACGTTTATAAAACATTTGTGAATGAATCTTTGCAAATGCTTTTGGTTTTCCAAATCTTTCTGATTGTCCACCAGCAAGTATGATTGCTTTCATATTTCCATTACCCTCCACTAACTGGTGGTATCAACGCTACAGTATCATTAGGTTTTACGATATCATCACCTTTGACAAATTCTTCATTAATCGCAATTTGAAACTTTTTGCTATTAATACTAGGATAACGCTCAAACAAATCTGATACAAATTCATCGACGGTAATATCATAACTTAAGTCAATATCTTCTGAACTTTTATCCAATACTTCTTTTATTTCCGCAAAGTATAAAACTTTCATAATTTTTTCCCTCCAACTGCATCCTCATGGTTACCATGTTGATGACCTTGCCATTCAGCACCATCTTCCCAAATTTCTTTTTTCCAAATGGGCACTACCTCTTTAATACGCTCAATTGCATATTCATTAGCACGATAAGCATCTTTTCTATGTGGCGATGATACACTTATCAATACCGCTATATCAGAAATAGCTAACGGTCCAATTCTATGGACAATGGCCGTTTTTGTCCCTGTCCATTTGTTTGAAATCTCATCACCTATTTGTGCCAACTTTTTCTCTGCCATAGGTATATACGCTTCATACTCTAAATACTCTGTTTTAACTCCTTTTGTCCACTCACGTACATGACCAGTGAAAACAACAACAGCACCTTGATGTTCATTGAGCACATATTGGCGATATTGTTCGGTTTCTATTGGCTTATTTGTAATTTCAAATTGTTTCATTTAATCCATTCCCTTTTCGTTAACGAAAGATAATAACCATTGCTCAAATTTTTGAAATGCTAATGGTTGACCAATATTAATATAATACTGAATATTTGTTAATTTATTTAACTGTTGGTAATCAGCATCATCACGATATATAAGCACTTTATCATAATTTGCCTCTTTAAAACCTTCAACTAAAATGATGTCACTGTCTATTGTAACAGATTTATCAATGATTTCATCCAACCTTTGTTTTTCAGTTCGTGTAACTGTTTGTTGTAGATGATGTCCTTGAACAATACTTTGATCTGCACCGGCATTAAAATGTTTCATGTGATCAACAGTATTTGCCTGCAGTTCAATATCTGACAAGTTTAAGTCATGTTGACCGTGGTGTTTAACCGTTGCTACACAAAAGCCATGTGATTTTAAAAATTTCACTGCGTGCGTCATCAAAGTGGTTTTTCCAGAATTTTTATAACCTACGATTTGTAATATCATAGCGTCGTATCCATTTCATATGCTTGTGATTCAGTTAAAATGACATCAACTGTGTGGCCTTTTTGATATCCTCTTGTACCACTTGGTAACACAATCATTGCATTGCTATGCGCAATCGCTACTACTGCGCCGGACTTATTAAATCCTGATGGCACAACCGTCATCTCTTTACCATTAAAAGTCACTGTTGCTCGAATAAATCTAGTAAATGGATTTGGTTTTTTAAAATCTTCCATGAGTGTGGCCTGCACAATTTGTGGATATATCGCTCTAGCGCCCATCATATGCTGTATTGCAGGTTTGACATAGAGTTCAAACCCGGTGAAACAAGCAGAGGGGTTACCTGATAATCCAAATAAATATTTGTTATTTGCAACAGCTACCGTAGTGACACTTCCGGGACGCATGGCGATTTTATTAAACAAGACTTTAGCGTTGACCGCTTCATAAATTTGAGGTAAATAATCGAAATCGCCTACTGACACACCTCCAGTTGTAATGACAATATCATGCTCAACCATTGCTTCACGCATCACTTGAATACTACTATTTAAATCATCTTGTTGAATTTTATATGCATTGACATCTAACTGATATTTTTTTGCTAATGCAGTTATCATAGGACCATTTGAATTACGAATTTTTCCCGGTTCTAAATCTTCGCTAACATCCAACAATTCACTTCCTGTTGCAATCACAGCCACGCTAGGTTTTTCAAAAACTGGAACTTCTGTATAGCCATATGTTGCCAAAACAGCGATTGCACCTGGATTAACACATTGTCCTTTTTCTAATACAATATCGTCAACTTTGGTTTCTTCACCCTTTAACGAAACATTCTCATTTTCGCTAAAAGTTTTTCTTATTGTAAAATCATGTTCACCTTCGACAGTTTGTTCAAGCATAACTACAGCATCGGCGCCTTCAGGTATTTGTGCACCTGTCATAATTCTTACAGCTTCAAATGCTTCAACTTTTTTAGTTGAAACTGACCCCGCTCCAATGTGGTCAATGACTTTAAATTTAACGCGATTGTCACCGCTCGCCCCTTTTGTATCAATACTTCTTAATGCAAACCCATCATATGGTGATTTATCAAACCTTGGTATCTCATGAGTTGCTACAATGTCTTCAGCTAAAATATAGTTTAAACTTTCTGCTAAAGGTAAAGTGATTCTATTCGTAAAAATATTTTGCTTTACCACACGTTGAATTGCTTCACTCACCGGAATCGGATTTCTTTTCTCTACAGGCATCGTAAATCTACTCCTTATAATTAATAATTTCATGATATACTAGAACACGATTAGGAGGGATACTTTGACTGAATTCACCCATATAAACAAACAAGGAAATGCGAAAATGGTAGACGTCTCTGACAAAAACACAACAAAACGCTCAGCTACTGCGCATTCTAGTATTACGGTAAATCCAGCGATTTATAAACAAATCGTTGATCATACTAACCAAAAAGGGAATGTGCTTAATACTGCTCAAATTGCTGGTATTATGGCTGCAAAAAACACATCTGATATTATACCAATGTGTCATCCATTACCTTTAACTGGTATAGATATTACATTTGATTGGCAAGAAAAAACACAAGCATACACTTTAAATATACAAGCAACGGTCTCTACAACTGGAAAAACTGGTGTGGAGATGGAAGCACTCACTGCCGCTTCAGCTGTAGCACTTACGGTTTATGATATGACAAAAGCGTTAGATAAAGGTATGGTCATTGGAGAAACTTATCTACTCTCTAAAACAGGCGGTAAATCTGGTGATTATCAAAGATAGTTGTCTTAAATATTAATATGCAAGAAATAGAGTCCAACAAACTTACAACGTTGGGCTCTAATTTATTTTGTAATCTCTTGCACTAAATGATTCAATTCTGGTTTAATGAGCTTATTTAATGCTAATTTAACCGCACCAGTAGAGCCTGGTATACTGAAAATCAATTTATTATTTACCGTGCCAGCAATTGCTCGAGATAACAACGCACGAGTTCCAACATCTTCTGTATAACTTAGATATCTAAATAATTCTCCGAATCCTTCAATTTCCTTCGTAATCAAACTGGAAACAGCTTCTATCGTTACATCTCTTTGTGCTATACCAGTACCTCCTGTGGTGATAATGACATCAATATCCTCTACTAGCCAACGCTTTAATTGCTCAGTTATTACAGTTTGTTCATCTTTAACAATTTTATAATGTGATTCTGTAATCGTAACGTTTAATGTTGAAAGTAACTCTTTAACTAATTTACCACCTTTATCGGTTTCATAATCTCTTGTATCAGAAACAGTTAATACTGCACATCTAATATTTCTATCAAGCTTTACATTTGTATGCATATTAAACCTCCTTAGCCGAATAATTGGTTGATCAACGTTATCGCTTGTTGTGGATGAGTCATACCATGAATTAATAATCTCCCGCCTTTAAAGCTAACAATTCTATGTTTTTTGTATTCAAAATGTAACATGTAAGGATTACGTTGAAATGGTATTTCTTGTTGTTGTAAAAATGCTTCTAACATTTCCTGGGAAATTTCTGGGTTTTCATATTGAACAGTATCTCTGCCACATAAACTTGCAAATTGTCTTTGTGTTGTATTGAGATAAGGATATGTCGGTTGTGTACCACAAGTTGTACAAGCACTATCATGCAGTTTACTAAAGCCAAATGTAAAGTGTGTACCTTCCCAAATATCACCGTAAGTAACTTTAGTCGCTATTGTTGCGCCAGTTAATATTTTTAATGCATCTCTTAATTGTAAACTGGTCGTCATAGTGACTGCTGGCTGAATAACACCTACTGTATCACAAGTCATATTAATTGCAGGTAACTGTGGAACTAAACAGTTAAAACATGGTGTTTGTTTAGGTATAAATGTTGCTTCCACATAAGTACTCTGTACGACGCCACCGTAAATCCATGGTATGGTATTTTTATAAGCAAAATCATTAATCAATTGTCTTGTTTCAAAATTATCTGTAGCATCTAGTATAAGTTCAACATCTTGCGCATATGTTTCTAGGAATAATCGATCAACATGTGCAATGTGTATGTGCAAGTTCAGATTTTGACGTATTGCCATTAGATTTCGTTCTGCTGCGATTACTTTAGGTAACTTATCTACTGCATCCATTTCTATATACATCGTCTGGCGCTGCAAGTTACTAAATTCAATATAGTCTCTATCGACAATCGTCAACTCACCTACACCAGCTCTCACAAGTCCTTCCGCAAGGTGTGTTCCTAAAGCACCCATACCAATAATTAGCACATGTGCATTCATAATTTTCTCTTGCCCAGATGTGCCTATATGCTTAAATAGCATTTGCCTTGAATAACGTTCTTCATTCACTTTGAAATCCCTCACTTTGCGTCATTATTTTCATTATAAATCTTGGCGTTCTCTGTAACAACGGTTTGAATTCATTAATCAAAAATCATGTACACCACTTTTATTCATATTACCCAAAAGGCAAAATAAAAGAGTAGGTACAAAATCAAAACTAGATATTGATTTCATAGTCCTACTCTTTATCGCAAAACAGTTTCAAAAAATATAATGATACATTTATGGCGATTGCTGATACTTTGATTTTTGGTATTAAAATCACTAATCATTATTTAAATTTGAATTTTCAATCCATCAAATGAAATGGTTGATTTTAAGCCATCTTCTTCTAATCGCTCTTCTAATTGTTTAATTTGTGCCTTCGTTAAACTTTCAGTAGCTTCAATATGAGTAAAATATGTATGCTTAGCATTAATAGTTTTAGCAATAGTCACGCATTCATCGAATGTAACCTCTCCTAAAGCATTTAACATACCTTCTGGATGAATACGTTCATTAGTTATAGGATTAACTTCATTGCTACCAAAAGGTAAAATAGCAACATCAACATTTTTCAACTTCTCCGTTGGTCGAAAGCCTTTAATTTCATCTGGAATAATAAGTATACGTTTGGTATTTGTAGTTAAATAAAAACCAAACGCGAATTGCTCTGCTAATTGAATCCACTCTACTGTTGTGTCTTCAAAACTAATTTCTGCATCATTGTCAACAATTACTAGGTTAATTACGCCTAATGATTCTAAATATTGAACATATTCCCAACGCGCAAAATATGCTTTAAAATCTTCCACTTCTTGAGTTGTAATATAAACCCTTGTCGTTTTGGACTTAGGTACTTTGTGAATAAAATCAAAATTGAGTGTTTCCCATATCCTCATCCCCATCGTGTGATCTGGATGCCAATGAGAATAAATGCCATATTTTATATCATAAATTTTTGATTGTCTTAGTTGTTGAAATATATCTTCCGAAGTGTCGATTAGTAATTGTAAATCATGAATGAAGATACCAGGCCCTGTTCGTTTTTGTGCATCTTTATGCTGTGAAACTGATTGATAAAGTGTTGGTACACCCCCAGAAGTTCCTAAACATTCGATTATCATTGTATCACCCCCTACTTATTTATAAATGTGATCATAATTCTTACGCAACCTCTCATAAATTATAGTTGCATATCATCCGATATTAATAATTTCATGTGCCAGTACTTCTGCTTCATATTGAGAATGAGTAACAAAAATAATAGGTATATTCCATAATTTAAAGATTCGTTTTACTAACAAAATACTTTCTGCTTTTGTTGTATCATCTAAACTAGAAAACGGCTCATCTAGTAACATCAAGTCTGGTTTAGTACTCAATGTTCTAGCTAATGCAACACGTTGGGATTCACCACCAGATAAACGTATTGGAAATTTATCCTTTAAGTGAACAATGTTTAATTGATTCATCAAATTGTCTATATGCTGTGAATACTGTGTCATAAAAGTGATGTTTTGAAACACAGTCATATTTGGAAATAATTGATAATCTTGAAATAAATAACCGATATTGCGTTTTTGAATTTTTACATCAACATTTGAAGTAGTATCTGTCAATATATGGTCGTTAATCTGTATATACGCTTGATCTGGTTGCTGTAGACCAGCAAGCATATTTAAAATTGTTGTTTTACCTATACCTGAAGGTCCTTTAATGGCATAAATTTTAGGTGTAGTATCATCTATTTTTACATGTAATTGTGTACTATTTAAAAGATGATTCAAAGATATATTAAGCATTAACGAACCTCCCGATAACCATCTTTATTCAATAGATTGATTGTACCAATTACAGTGATAGCAAATGCAACTAATACAATCACCCATAACCATGCTTGATTCTCTTTTCCCTGCTCTACTAAAAAATATATTTCTAAAGGTAACGTATTAGTTTTATTAGGAATATAACCTGCTACCATTAACGTAGCACCAAATTCTCCAATTGCCCGTGCAAAACTCATCATTACACCAGCAAGTATTGAGCGCTTAGATAACGGTAAAACTAATTTCATAAAAATTTTATTTTCACTTGCACCCATCGTTCTTGCAGTATTCAACATTTTAGGATCTATACTCCTAAATCCTTGTACAGTATGCTGATACATCAGCGGAAAGCTGACAATGATGGAGGCTATTATGGCACCAGTTAAAGTAAATACAACTGGCAAATGTAATACATCGCTAAAAAATCTTCCAACCACACTATGTGGTGAAAATACAATCAGTAAAATAAAACCCATCACTGTCGGTGGTAACACAATTGGTAAGACAATGAAACTTTCTAAAAGTCTCGTTATCAAGCCACGACGCTTATACAACCATCTTGATATAAAAACACCTAGTATCGTAACGATAATCGTACTGATAATTGCAACCCTTAATGATATCCAAAACGGCGTGACATCTGGCATTTCTGCTACCCCCTATACTTTAAATTTATATTTTTTTAAAATTTCTTGCGCTTCATCTGTTTTTAAAAATTCAATCCACGCTGTTGCTAATTTTTTATCTGAAACTGTCGCTGACTTATATGTGATTGGCTGTTTTAATTTAGCGGTTTGAATTTCTTTTACGTTACTATCACCATTTTTTTGACTTTGATATAAATCTGTTTTATAAACATAACCTAATTGAGCATTGCCTTTTTCAACATAATTTAATACTTGTCGCACGTCTTTTGCAAAAACTAAATGCGGTTTAACATCATCATACAATTGATGATCTTTTAAGTATTGCTCAGCATATTTCCCTGCAGGCACAGATTTAGTCTCGCCGATAGCTAATTTTTCACCTTGTTTTAAATCAGACACATTCTTATATGTACTATTAGTTTCACCTATAAGCACTAAGTCATTTTGTGCGTATTCATATTTATTTTGAGCTTGCTTACCTAAAGCATCTACATCTTTTGTATTTGCAGACATAAATACATCTACAGGTGCCCCTTTTTCTATTTGTTGTCTCAATGCGCCTGACCCACCATAATTAAAGGTGATTTTAGCATTTTTATGTTTTTTGTTAAATGCTCGTTCTAAATCTTTAGTGACATCTGTTAAACTTGCTGCAGCTGAAATATGTATTTCTTTCTTATGATCATCCTGAGTGCTAGCATCTTTTTCGCTCTGCTTCTTATCGCTATTAGAGCATCCAGTTATTAATATACATACCATAATCGTTGCAATCATTAAAAATTTCCAAGTGTTTTTCATTTGATTGTCTCCTTTTTCATATAATTATATGCCTATTTATTTCAAAAAAAAAGAGCGTATACAAAAGTAAAAGGTACTTCGTATAGCTCAATTTTCAAAATATTTATTGTAACGATGCTATAAATGTTTTAAATGCACTTTGGCCTTGTGATGTGTTTTTAAATACACCTGCGTCTTCAAGTACACGTTTGAATTTGAAACCAAGTTCTTTTTCAATAATTTCATTTACGTTTTTCTCATGAATATCATATCGTTGTGTCATGTCTTCTGCCCATGGTTGATGTATGCTTGGCACTTGTTGTTGTTCACCTAATAAAAATGCTTTAACCTGTTGTAATTCTTGTTTTAATCTACCAGGCAAAATGGCAGTCCCCATTACTTCTATTAATCCAATGTTTTCTTTCTTGATATGTTGAACGTCTTGATGGGGATGAAATATACCATCTGGATATTGTTCCGATGTTTGATTGTCTCTTAAAACAATATCAAGTTCATATTTTTGTTCCCTATAACGGGCAATCGGCGTTACAGTATGATGACGCTCACCATTTTTACTGTATGCTCTTATATCTACAGTTTCATCTGAATAACTATTCCATGCTTTTCTAATAAATTCTGCCGCTGCTACCAAATCATTTTTATCTTCACTTTTCAAACGAATAACACTCATAGGCCAATACAATGTAGAAGCCGTTACTGTTGAAAATTGTTTTAAGTTAAAATTGTTCATTTCCTTAGCATTATCCATCGGAAATGTGTGTCTACCCGATTGATAATGATTGTGTGTCAATATTGAACCGCCAACAAGCGGAATATCTGCATTTGAACCAATAAAATAATGCGGAAATTTATCTACAAAATCCAACAGTTGTACAAAAGTTTGCTTATCTATCTTCATAGGAACATGTGATTGAGATAACACAATACTATGTTCTTTGAAATAGGCATATGGAGAATATTGAAATCCCCATTGTTCTTGTCCTAAGTTCAATCTGATGATACGGTGATTTGTTCTCGCTGCTTGTATTACAGACCCTTTAAAACCTTCATTTTCCATGCATAGTGCACATTTAGGATAATCTGTTGCAGGCGCTTCTTTCGCTTTGGCAATTTGTTTAGCATCTTTTTCTGGTTTGGATAAATTGATTGTTATTTCCATATCACCATACTCACTTGCTGTGTTGAAATTTATATTATGCGCAATTGCATCTTCTTTCACATAATGATTGCGTTTGGTTATGTTATAAAAATAGTCTGTCGCTTTCTTTGGACTCTGTTGATATAATTCATAAAACTTATAGTTCAGTACAGATGGTCGTGGTGTGATTAAATCTAATATTTGTGCTTCAATGATTTCTTTGCTATATAAAGCGTCATCTATACATTTCGCATTGATTGCTTCTTGAATCCAATATTGCGTTATCTCAAGCGCTGTAGTCTCAGAATTAAATTTGGAAGATGTTGTGTCCTCTATGCCTGAAGCATTTAAAATACTCAGCAATCTATTTTGAATATAAATGGCATCTTCCACTTCATAATCTCCATGTGCTATAGCGTGAGATACAAATAGTTGGACAGCGTAGTGATTCAATAACATCCATTATACCTCCTGATACCCGTTGGGGTGCTTTTCATGCCATTGCCAAGCAGAACCAATAATATCGTGTATATCATCATGTTTAGGTTTCCATCCTAATACTTCCTGTGCTTTATTACTTGATGCAATTAATTTGCTAGGATCTCCAGCTCTTCTTTCACCAACAACTGCGTTTATTGTTTTACCTGTGACTTTTCTTGCTGCTTCTAAAATTTCAAACACTGAATAACCTTGGCTACTACCTAAGTTAAACGCACCTGATTCTCCACCATTTTTTAAATGTTGAAACGCTAAAATATGCGCATCTATTAAATCAACGACATGTAAATAATCTCGTATGCAAGAGCCATCTTCCGTATCATAATCATCACCAAAAACAGTTAATTCATCTCTTTGCCCTAACGCTACTTGTAATACAATTGGGATTAAATGTGTTTCAGGTCTATGATCTTCCCCTATTATGCCGTGTTCTTTAGCGCCTGCAACATTAAAGTATCGGAGTGCAGCAAAATTCACACCATATGCTTCATGACACCAATGCATCATTTTTTCCATCATTAATTTACTTTCACCATAAGGACTTGTTGGTGTTTTAGAATCATTTTCTGTAATTGGCACAGAGTCAGGTTCACCATATACAGCTGCTGTTGATGAGAAAACAATATGCATGACATCATGGTCATACATCACTTCTAACAATACTTGTAGACCATTAACATTATTATTAAAATATGTTAATGGTTTCTCTACAGATTCACCAACTAATGAGTATGCGCAAAAATGAAATACACCTTCAATATTTTCACTATTAAATACATTTTCTAAAAATGCTTTATCACGAATATCACCTTCGTAAAATTTCGCTTTATTGTGTATTGCTGCTTTATGTCCAGTGCCTAAATTATCTACAACTACAACATCATAGCCTCTATGAATTAATTGGTCTACGGCATGGCTTCCAATATAACCTGCGCCACCTAATACTAATACGCTCATGGAAAAATCCTTTCTTTTTCAAATTTATTTTAAATTGTTTTTACACCATCACTAATGCCCACATGATAAAACGATGGCTCATAGCCGATTTTTTCTATATATTTATTTGAGACTTCATCTTCTAGTGCTTGAATTTGATTTTTGTGCACTAAAGCAATTGCACATCCTGCAAAGCCAGCACCAGTCATTCTTGCGCCGAGTACGCCTTCCACTTGTTGCGCAGTTTCCGCCAATGTATCAAGCTCAATACCTGTTACTTCATAATCATCTTTTAATGAGGCGTGCGAATCATTTAATAAATTGCCAAATTTTTCAAAATCATTAACAGATAATGCTTGATAAGCAAGTTTCGTACGTTCATTTTCTGAAACAGCGTGTTTTGCTCTTTTGCGTTTCACATCATCTTTAATAAGCATTTGATGTTTTTCAAATTGTTCCATTGTTAATTCACCTAAAGACTCAATATTTAATTTTTGTTGTAATGATGACAGTGCAGATTCACATTCACTTCTCCGTTCATTATATTTACTTTCAGTTAATGAGCGACGTTTATTGGTATTCATGATGGATATGACATAGTCTCCAAACTTAGCAGGTACATATTCATAATCTAACGTTGCAGTATCTAGTAATATGGCATGTTCTGCTTTCCCCATACCTATAATGAATTGATCCATAATCCCTGAGTTGACACCCATAAATTGATTTTCAGTACGTTGCCCTATCTTAATAAGCTCTAATCTCTCTAAATTCAAGTTAAATAACTGCTTTACCAACCAACCAGTTAGTAATTCGATTGATGCAGAAGATGAAAGGCTAGCGCCGTTTGGAATATTACCTTCTACCAAAATATCAAAGCCTTGATTAATTTCTGAAAAAGCTTCTACTAAATATTTAATAACACCTTTCGGATAATTCGCCCAATCATGCTCTTTATGAAAATCTAAATGTTCTAAGTCGAAGGAAATCATACCAACCGTTTCAAAATTATTAGAATATAGGCGAACCAATTTATCTTCTCTTTTAACAGCTAAACCATACGTACCTAATTCAATTGCTGCTGGAAACACATATCCCCCATTATAATCAGTATGTTCTCCTATTAAGTTAATTCTTCCTGGTGCAAATGCACTCACTTCAGGCTTCACGTCAAATAAACTTTCGAATTTCTCGCGCATAGCTTCTAACATAACGTCCCACTCCTTTAAAAATCGATATACACAAAAATCAAAACCCTTAGTAAACTTAAATAAAGTTTACTTGTTTACTAAATGTTTTGTCAATACACTTCACTTATTAACTTTAAAAGTCATCCTTTCTTTCAGTTGTGCTTCTGCAATTACATGAATAGCAATTTTCCTTGTTTTATTTATTCTCTCTTCTGCCATTCTTACTGCTATTTTTCCGAAGTCGTCTATCGGTATATGTACGCTACTTATAGAAGGAACCGCATACTGAATCACTTCCAAATCGTTAAAACTTATCAATTTGATATCATCAGGTAAAGTGTATTTTTTTAGTTGTAGTTGTTGCAATATGCCTAAAGCGATCATATCGTTACCTGCGATAAAAACTTGAGGTAGATGTTGATTTTGTAATACTTCGTTTACTGCATTTATACCATCTTCTTTATGCCAACCATTCATTAATACTTTACCTTTTCTTTGGTGCTTATTACACCAATCATTGAATGCGATATACCGTTTATCTTCAAAATTTTGATTATTTAGTGTTGGCATGCCTGCAAGGTTTTTTATTGTATGAGTACCACCTACGTAAACAATATCGTTTAATTCTGAATGATCTATATCATCTAATAGTTGAGTCATTGCATCATATAAATCCGAATACACTGCATCAACTGATTTAGGCGTGTTAGGGTTATTAATAACCACAATATTCTGATTGTAACTCTGCAATTCTAGAATAGCTTCTGCAGCAAAATTACCTACAACAATAATTGCGCCAGCTTTGGCTATTTTAGTAAAATCAATCGCATCATGTTCTCCATCAATGCGAAGTGTTCTTTTTAATGATAGATTTAAACGTTTTACTTCTGCTTCAATAGCTAATCTAATCTCACGATAATACGGATCAGACATTTCTTTGGCTCTTGATGCATAAGTAATAATTTGTATACTTTTATTTTTTCTTTCAGCTTTTTTATATTGAAAATTTTCTGCTATGTCGTATATTCTTTTTCTCGTTTCTTCCGCGACAGATAAGGTGGGATCATTATTTAATACGCGGGAAACCGTTCCTGGACTCACCCTTGCTTCTTTCGCAATATCTCTTATACTAGCCATTTGTCGAATCACCTCTCACTATTGTGTTTACTATAAGTTTACTTCTAAGTTTGGTATATATCAAACAAATATTGCAGTTAAGCTTTTGGATATAAATGCAATTTATTTTTTTGCAACAAAAAATACGCTAAAATAGATAGTGAATAGGAACTGGGGGATAAATACTATGAACGAAGATGTTTTAACAAACCAACATATTGTTAGATATGAAGAAGGTAAACTTATTGAAACAACAGATCACTATGTCACAGAATTCCCACTGACGATTATGGTCAATGGTGAAGAATTTGCAACGGTCATTTGCAGTCCAAATCATATGAAAGAATTAGTACTAGGTTTTTTAGCTTCAGAAGGTGCTATTTTAAAAAGTGATGATTTGAAATCAATCCAAATTGATGATAGTAAAGGCTTTGCACATGTCGAATTAACCAAATCACTTAATGACCGGTTTGAATATTCTACTAAACGGATGATTGCATCTTGCTGTGGTAAGAGTCGTGAATTTTATTTCCACAATGATGCTGCAATAGCTAAAACATCAATGTCTAAAATTAAACTCACCCCTCACCAAGTCCTTAACATGATGACACGTTTACAAAGTGCAAGTAAAATTTTCAAACAAACTGGTGGATTGCATAATGCTGCCATCAGTGATGGAGAGGCATTTTTTGAACATAGACAAGATATAGGTAGACATAATGCCTTAGATAAACTTTATGGTTATTGCATACAACATCATATACCTGTGCGAGATAAAGTATTAATATTTAGTGGGCGTATATCTTCCGAAATCCTTATTAAAGCTGCGAAAATTGGCGTTGGTGTGATTTTATCTAAATCCGCACCAACCACATTAGCTGTAACACTTGCCAATGATTTAAATATTACAGCAATTGGTTTTATTCGGGATGGTAATTTTAATGTTTATAGTCATCCAGAGCGCATAATATCATAATGTGTTAAACGCCCTTTACATCATAAAAATACCAAATTAAAGACAAATCTTAAGTGATGATTCACCTGAGGTTTGTTTTTTTTATCTATTAAATGATGCGCTTTGATAAAAGTATCTACACTCATTCAAAATTAATAATGTATTTAATGTTGGATGTGGGTTAACGCTAATACTTACAAAAAACATCAGCCAAATATTACACCATAAAACAGTACCTTCAGAAAATATGCATAAAAAAATGTCGACAAAGTTAATGGCTTTGTCGACAGTATAGTACGCTCACGTTGCGAGCATATTTTTTAATTAAAGTAAAAATGAGGCTTTTTCAAATATCTTCTTTTACAATGTGATAACAAAAACTGATAAAAACATAACCTTGCTTCACGTACATATCTTTAGCACTATCTTCTCCATCGGCGATCAAAATCAATGGTTTGGGCATGGCTAATTCTGCAGCAAAACTTTGCATCACACTACCGACGCCTTGTCTTTGATGGCATGTTAAAACACCAAATCCATCAATTTCCACAGTTGTCTCATCTATGATCAAATCTAATATACCAGCTGGAACACCCTGCCTATATGCTATAAGACGTGTTTTAGCATCATTAATATATTGATTTTTAATCATATTTGTACTTTCTTTAACATACCCCTCACCATATGGTGCTGCAAATTGACTATGAACACTAATATAATCATCTATAGTATGCGCATCCACTACTTTAACTTCTACTTCAGAGTCTATATACTTTTTGAATTTTTGAGGTTCAATCGCATATAACTCCATGAGTCCTAATTCAAATTGCTCTTGGCTAATTAATCCTAACCATTGTTGGTCTAATGCTACGTTTTCCGGAAAAGTAAAAGTTAAATGATTAGAGTTTTGTTGCTTATGAAAATCAGTTTGTGTAGTTATATCCGCTTTCCATTGTTGAATTGAAGGCATTTGTTTATACACCCATTTATTTGCATCAAATATTAAAGGCATTTGAGGAGTTAAATAAATAGTTTTATATGCATCTTCAACGTAAACATTCCCAGGTTGGAAAATATTACTCAAAGTTATGTTCACCATCATTTCTCCTCCTCTTTGTCTCAATTAATTCTACTTAAGTAATTGCTTGAATCGACTATGGTTTAACATGATATTGCCTATTAAACTAGCAATTAGCGCTTTAATAACATCTCCTGGCATAAAGACAAAAGATAACATGATTGATTTAGAAATTGGCAAATTTGTAATAAGTCCCATTATAATCGTACCCACAACATCTAACAAAACGACACCTATCAATACAGTTGTTATTAATAATACAATAAAGTTGATCTTTTTCAAATATAAGTCTCTTACAAGACCAATAAGATATGTAATAACAGGGTACATAAATAAAAAACCTGCTGATGGTCCTGCAAAAACACCAATACCACCACGGCCACCTGATAACAATGGTAATCCAGCAATAACTAAAAGTAATAAAACAACGACACTCAATGTGCCATATTTACGACCTAATAAAATGGCAGCTAGAAATATACCGATATTTTGTAACACAATTGGTACAGGCATTATGGGTAATGGTATTGCAGGTACAAAACCTAAAACTGCAATAATAGCAGTCATTAAAGCAGTATAAACTAAATATTTCGTTGACATCATCAAACCTCCTTCGATGAAAAAATTATACCACAAATGTAAACTGTTAAAAATAAAAAGTTTACAATTTAAATTTATAATCTTTTTCTAAACAAAAAAACATGAGCTTGAGACATCTTTGCTTTGTCACACGCTCATGTTTTATTTTGGTGATATTTATTTAAATCTCTAAAATACTACTGTAAATAATAGATTATGAATTCGTTTTTAAAAATTTCTCTTTCAAATCTTTTCTCATATATTCCAATGTATAAGGGTCGTTGTACCAATAAGTTTCTGCTTGCACTTCTATAACATGATTATTTTTAACTGCAGATAAGTTGTTCCATAGATCAGTTTTTTTATAACCTGGTTTTGATTTACCCTCACTCGTGGAAACGATATAATCACCAGCATAATCCGCTAGTTTTTCTTGTTTAATTTCAGCCCAGCCTTCTTTTTTAACTAGCTCATTGAGTTTGTTAGGCATCTTTAATCCAAATGCTTGGTACATAACTTCTCCTCCACGTCCCCAGTTAGGTCCGTAAGTGTAAAGTTTTTTATCAAATTCATCAAAAATTGACACTGTTGTATCTTCACCAATTTTCGCTTTGATTGCTTCACCATCTTTTTCAGTTTGTGATTTCCATTTTTCTTCCCATTTTTTTACTTTATCTTCTTTTCCAAGTAGTTTACCTAATTGTCTTTGTTGATCTAAATATTTATGTTTACCATAATCGTAAACAACAGTCGGTGCAATTTTCTTATACTTTTTAATGTTTTTATCTGTAGAGTAAACTACAATCAAATCTGGTTTTGTTTTTGCAACTTTTTCAACATCATTTTCTCCAACTTTTTCAACATCTTTAAATTTATCTTTTAAAATATGACTGTTATCGACTTGCTCATTGACAGCTACAATTTTACCTCCTAAATATTTTATTCCGCCTGCGTATGTAGGTGCAACAACTGCAATACGTTCAGGATTTTTAGGTATATCAATTTTCTTTCCGCTATCTAATGTATAAGCTTTTGTGTCTTCTTTGTTACTATCTGAGCCGCTTTCAGATTTTTTGCCGCAAGCTGCTAATATTAGAACCATTATAATTATTGGAAATATTAATTTTTTCATAAGTCTCCTCCATTGAAAATGATTATCGTTACCATTGAATTATATAATGATTATAAAATTTGTACAATAGAAAACCTAAAATTTTTATTATTTTAAAAAATAAAAAAAGGAATGAGTTAGAAAATCAACTTTAATCATTGATTTCATATACTCATTCCAATATAAATCGTTTATTCAAAGATTTCATTGACTATAAAGACAAGCCATGTTCTCGGCATTTATTTAAAGTGGCCTAATACACTATGCGCAATATTAGTATAGGCCATGTCTTCCATCGGCGGATTATGCAGACCAGCTCGCATATCTCTATAATAACGTTGCAATGGTCGTTCCATTTCTAAACTCTTAGCGCCCACAATTCGCATGGCAATATCTATTACTTCTAAACCTTGATTCATCACCAACACTTTACTTGCTGAAGTTTCATTCCAAATCGGTATCTCTTGTTGTTGGTTGTATAACGCTGCAGTACTCCATAAAAAGTGGCGTGCAGACAATAGTAATGATTCCATTTTACCAACATTTTGCTGTACAGTTGAAATATCGCCAATCACACCATCAATACTTGCAGGACTATAATTTTTTGCAAAATCTACGGCATAATCTCTCGCCGCTTGTGCAATACCTAGATATGTACTAGGGATATGTAGTATCCAGCCATTAGGTTGCTTGCCACCCGCACCTCTTATTTCTACAAAATTTTCTTCTGGAATGAAAACATCATTTAAAATCAAATCGTGACTTTCAGTTGCACGCATGCCTACCATATTCCAATTGTCTGCAATCTCCACACCAGGCGTATCTTCAGATATCAAGAAAAAACCAACAGTATCAATTTCTTCATAATAGGCACTTACAATAAAATGGCTTAATCTTCTACTCATTGAAGTAAAGGTTTTGACCCCATTAATCACAAAACCGTTATCTTTTTTTATTGCATGTGTAGCAGGTCTTGCGCCGCGTGTAGGACTACCTGTTTCGGCTTCACTGACAGCTCTGTTAACTAATGCACCTTTTTTCACTTCTACTGCAAAGCGCTCTAGCATATCTTGTTCCCAAGCATGTTGTTCATATAATTGCCCAACAACACTAAGGTGCCAGCCAACTGAAAGTGCAGTCGCACCATCTATTGCTCCTAAATATGTCTGTAGTACAACCATATCTTCAACAGTCGCACCCTCACCACCATATGCTTTAGGTAACGTTAATAACGTATAACCTTCTTTTACCAACCAATCAATATTTTCATATGGAAATCTTGAATGTTTATCATTATAATCAGCTTTTTCTTTAAACTGCGCTTTGATTGAATCAAATTTATCTATCCACTTTTTTTGTATCTCTGTATGTATTAATGCAGAATAATTCACAGTGTCCACCTCATTTTAGACTTTTCTCTATTAAACTTAGTGTAACACTCGCTTATAACGAATAAAAGCTATTAGATTACAAAATCTTACTTTACCGATAAGGATTAATGTGATACTTTGTACGTATTGATATTCTGGGGGTTTAAAATGATTACAGTTGAACATTTAATACATAAATATAAAAATCATACTGTTCTTAATGGCGTTAGCTTTTCACAAAATAAGGGAACTGTGACTGCTATCATCGGTCCAAGTGGATCAGGTAAAACAACGCTACTTAGAACATTGAACGCGTTAGCGATTCCAAAATCAGGTACAATTCAAATTGGTAATCAAAATTTTGTCGCCGATAAACATTCAAAAAAAGATATTTCACAGTTAAGAAAGAAATCTGCGATGGTGTTTCAAAACTATAATTTATTCAAAAACAAAACAATTCTTGAAAACATTACAGTTGGCTTGATACATGGTAAAAAAATGCCTGCTAAACAGGCAAATGAAATGGCCATTTCTTATTTAGAGCGTTTTAATTTATTAAACCAAAAAGATAAATATCCTTCACAACTATCTGGTGGTCAAAGTCAACGCATAGGAATCATACGTGCCTTAGCGCTTAATCCAGAAGTACTGCTATTAGATGAACCTACGTCTGCGTTAGATCCTGAATCAATTCAAGGCGTATTGTCACTTATCAAATCTATTGCACAAGAAGGCATGACCATGGTAATCGTCACTCATGAAATACAATTTGCTAAAGCAATTGCAGATCAAATTCTATTTATAGATGAAGGTAAAATATTGAAACAAGGTACACCACAATCAGTTTTAGAATCTTCTGATTCTAAAAGAATTAATCGTTTTTTAAACACCGTAGAAATGGAGCGTGACTTATTATGAAAAATAATAAGTTACGCATTTTAATCATTTCATTGTTGATTACGGTGTTATTTAGTGGATGTAGTCAAACACAAGAATCCACAAGTCATAATAATAAAAAAGAAATCAAAGTAGCAATTTCTGCAGAAGTTAATCCGCCTTATTTGTATACAAATAAACAAAATGAGTTTGCCGGTTTGGATATAGACTACCTAAAACTATTAGAAAAAAAGTTACCGCAATATCAGTTTAACTATGAAGTTGGCGAGGAAGAATCTAATCTTGTAGGTATTGGTGCTGGAAAGTTTGATATGGGAATTAACTGGTTTTTCAAAACGCCTGAACGCGAAAAACAATTTCTCTATCAAGACGTTCCTTATAGTTACGCATTGCCTTTAATTGTTGTTCATAAAAATAATTCTGATATACATTCACTCAATGACTTACCTGATAAAAAATTAACACCAATGGCACCGAGTGGCGGATTATACTCTATATTATCTCAGTATAATAATTCACATTCTCCAAAAATTGATATCGATACTATTCAAGAACCTTCTAACGGGGACAATTTAAAAATGGTTAGCAATAACAGACGTGATGCCATGATTTTAAACTGGAACACTTACAATGCGATTCAAAAACAAATCAATGCTGATGTTAAAATTGGCGGAATTATAAAAAAAGAATCATTGCATATTGTCTATAATAAAAAGCATCAAAAATTGCATGACGATATTGATCAAGCTACTCAAGAACTGATAGATGAAGGTGAATTACAAAAACTTTCTGAAAAATATTTTGATATCAATGTATTTGATGATTTGGATGAAATAAACAAGCAAAAAGATAAATTGGAGGTACAATCATGACAAATTCTGTTAACTGGGGTGATTTATTCGGCCAAGTTTTACAACAATTACCCATAACACTATTCATCTTTATATTGTCACTCTTTTTTGCCTTAATACTTGGGTGCTTATTAGCAACCATCCGTATCAAAAAAGTAAAAGTATTATCACCTATCGTCCGTATTTATCTGTCTTTTATTCGAAGTACACCTTTAATTTTACAACTTTTTTTGGCATATTTTGCTTTGCCGCAATTATTATTATTCATCCAAATCGATATCAATCATTTTAGCAGACTGTTTTTTGTAATTTTAGCGTTCACATTGCATACGGGTGCTTATCTTTCAGAGATTATACGGGCAGGATACCAATCAGTAGACTATAGCCAAATTGAAGCAGGACTATCTGTCGGTTTATCTTACCCACGGATTTTAGTAGATATTAT
This sequence comes from Staphylococcus sp. GDY8P119P, assembly GCF_017892075.1. Lineage (NCBI taxonomy): Bacteria > Bacillati > Bacillota > Bacilli > Caryophanales > Staphylococcaceae > Staphylococcus > Staphylococcus sp. GDY8P119P. The sequence continues at coordinate 475,209 of NZ_JAESKJ010000001.1, read as the reverse complement.
AATTCCACAAGCGTTACGCAACAGTATTCCAAACTTGACGACACAAGTGATTGAACTAATTAAAGACACATCTTTAGCTTTTACAATTGGGATTATTGATATGATGGGACAAGTTAAATTAATTATTGGAAATAACTATGGACTAGGTATGTTAGAAGTTTATGTCGTCATATCTATTATTTACTGGATAATCGCTCTTATCATACAAACTATATTTGCACTCATCAATAAACGAGCCCAAAAACCATATCGTGTCTAAGGAGGTAATACTTTGTCATTTATACTTTATACTGTTTCAGAAGTGCTTAAGGGTGTACCAAATACAATTATTATTTCAATTGTAGCAATGATCGTAGGTTTAATTATCGGCACACTATTTGCTTTTATTCAAACTAAAAATGTTCCAATTCTCTCTCAAATTATAGTGATATATAATTCTTTTTTTAGAAGCACACCACTTATTGTCCAATTATTTATTATGTATTATGGCATACCAAAATTAGTGATTTGGAGTAATGCACAATTTACATTGACAATTAATCCTGATATTTTCTCACCATTAGTTATTGCATTTATTGTGTTTTCCTTACATGCTGTTGCATATTTGTCAGAATCTATTAAAGGGGGATTACTTTCAGTCGATACCGATCAAATTGAAGCTGCTCAAACTGTAGGACTTTCAACAATTAGAACTTACAAAGAAATTATATTACCGCAAGCATTCAGCTATGCGCTTCCCAATATTGAAAATCAATTTATAATGCTTATCAAAGGAACTTCTCTAGCATTCGCAGTACAAGTTACTGAGATTATGGCAGTTAGTCATGTTATTGCAAATGAAGGCTATCGTTTTATAACTGTATATAGTGTAGCAGCAATATTTTATTGGTTACTTGCCATAGTACTAGAATTGCTATTTTCTAAAGTTGAAAACCGTTCAGCACAATATATGACTTCAAAAACCACAGCATAAATCACAATAGAACAAAATCATTTTCATATAGACACTTATTTAAATTTTCTGTTTTATCGATTTCCAATACTCCATGTGCTTATCTATAATTTTAACCTTGACACATGTATACAAAACGACTTATTTTTTACAGTTAATATAATAGTTAGTCGTATGTACTGAACATTTATGATGCGTTTTCTTTTCAATCTCACAGTGACAAAAAATCAGCACTCAATATAAAATATGAGTATCAAAAAGGCCCGTAACTACATTATTTCAAAATGTAGTTACGGGCCTTGATATTGATATGGACGTTCCAGTCTTTTTAAGTTTTCATTTATTCCTATAACATTGTCTTTAATAGCTACATTGCTAAACTTTCGGCATACTGTCTTTTTCTTTTATAATAATTCTTAACCTTTTTAGGCATTCTACCATTTTGTAATTCATCTTTAGTTATAATAGGATAATTTTTGAACACAATAGATCCTAAGTAACCACAAACAGCACTTCCTATTGCACATAATAATGCAACGATAATCACAGTCAATGCATTATTAAAGCCAAACATCACCATTAAACCTGCAATTGGCGTTGCAGTGCCTGTTGCTTCATTAACAAGTCCAAACATAGCAATAATAACGCCCGATACAGCACCGCCTACAAAATTTGTAGCATAAACAGGAATTGGATTGGCAGTAACGATATCTGCTTGTGATAACGGCTCAATAGCCACAGAAATCGTTGTTTTACGATCACCGAACTTCATTCGTTTAAACAAAACAAAGTTCATAAACGATGATCCAAAAACTGCCAATGCACCAATTGCCATTGGTGTTCCTGTAAGTCCTAGTAACGCAGTCAATGCCATTGAGCTTAAAGGTGCAGTTGCTACAACTGTTATAATCCCCCCTAGTACTATCCCCATTAGTACTGGGCTTGAAGTTGTCGAATCTTTAATGATATTACCTATTTGCAATAATGTCGCATCTACAACAGGTGCTACACCAATTGCAATAATTCGTGTGATAGGTGCAATGATAATAATTGAACCTATTAAATCCAAACCATCGGGAAATTTTTGTTCTATCCATTTCATACCAAAACTGGCTATGTAACCTGCGACAAAACCTGGTAGTAAATCCATGTTACCGCATGCAACGGCAATAACAAAGGCATATACAGGAGAAACGCCCATTGCTAAAGCAACTAAACCAGCAGCAGCAACCCCGCCTAAGCCACCTGCCGCTTCACCTAACTGGCCTAAAAATGGAATTCCCATTAAATCTCCACCTACATATTTATGAAAGGCTTCGACTAAAAAAGAAGCAATTGCAGCATTTGCTAGCGCTCCCATTGCTTTTCCACCATTTGGTGCCTTACTTGTAAAAAGTGTAAACAAACATAAAACAATACCTAAAAATATAACCCCTAAAAGTAAATTCATAAAAACACCCTTCTAATATTTGTATGCGCTTTCATTTAACAAATATTAGTATATCACATTTAATGTTTTACTCAAATAATATTTTGGTTCAATATATAATTAATAAAATAAAATTACACTTTTCAGAATATTCGTTTTTTTATATATGTAACACGACTCATTTTCAAAAGTGAGTTACTTTAGGTAGTCTTGTAATGTTTTTATCATATGTTCAATTTTCTGACGTTGTGTTTCATTTATATATACAACAACTGTACGTTCGTCAATATCACTTCTCTTTTTACTCAAATAACCCATTTTAATTAATTTTTGCAATGCTTTCGTTAGGTAGTACGGTTTTAACTCTGAATATTGCGCAATTTCTTTTGCGGTAACCTCATAAGATTGACACTCATGTATATAATTCAAAATAAATATTTCTTCATAATTTAATTTGTGATATTTCTTAGTTTCTTTGAAAAACTGTTTCCCTTTTTGATACAAAGTTATTAATTCGTTTAGTTCACTTATTTCTTTTAATTTTTCCATAAAACCACTCCTTATGTTTTTTCATGTTGTTAATATATTTCAATGTGTGCCTGTCTTTATGTAATATAATTTTATCCTATTTATGCTATTGAATTCAATATGGCTTACTATGAAAAATATTAGGTTTTACTACTATTTTTTTAATATCACTTTTTATTATTAAAATTTAGTGCTACATATATCCTTTTTGTTACTAAAAATTCACTAATAGCTTATATAAATTTTTAAAATTATTAGCATTTGCTTTTAATTTAATAAATTGAAGATCACTAAAACCAACTAAAAATACTTCGGCATATCTAATAATAAGCATTGTTATATACGTCAACCAAACAACTATATTAACCAAACAAACTGCCTAATGTCATGGAGCTATGTTGTAGCACTCTCTCATTATAAACACATAAATATCAAATTATCATTTTCAAAGTGTAATGTCGTTTTTAAAACGAAATGTTTCAATTATCACTATTTACAAGTAATTTTCTCATAAAAAATCTGTATAAAAAACAACTTGAGACATTTATTAAAGTCCCAAGTTGTGTTAATTTTCATTTCTTATTTTTCTTTATTTAAAAAGAAACACTTTATCATATTGATATCTAGACGATACCTTAATGAATAATTATTTCTTTTTACAATCTAACGTATCTAATAAGCTAAGCGCTGCTAATCCTGTTAAATCAAGTGCATGTTTTGCACCTGCTTTACCATGTCCAGCTTCAAAGTGTTTATACGCTGCTACACCTAGCACAGTAATCGTCATTAACGAAGCAATACGTGATAATCTTTTACTTGCAAAGCTTAGCACGAAAAATACTGCACTTAATGATTCTAAAGCACCAGCTAAAGGTACTGCATTTGCAGGTAAATTAAATACTTCAGTAAAAGTATCTTTCATAGATTTGTCACCTTTTAATTTAGGTTTCGCTGCACCATATAATTCTTTTGCTAATTTTAAATTTGTTAAATAACGTAATATCATTTTTACTCTCCTTCTATTTGTTTTCAAAATATTTATCTACAATAGGTTTTACCCGCTCACCCAATAATTTAATGGTGTTTATTGTATGCTCATGTGGCATTGAACCTACAGGTGTATGCAACATAAAGCGAGATAAACCTAGTGTTTCAACAGTTTCAATAATTTTATTAGCCACAGTTTCCGGACTTCCAACATATAATGCACCATTCGGGCCTGCTTCACGAATGAAACTATTTTCATCATATAGTGGCCAGCCACGTTCCTTAGCTAATACATCATGGCTTGCTTTTACTGAAGGGAAAAATTCACGAAAAGCTTGTTCATCCGTTTCAGCAATATACCCCCAAGAATGCGTAGCAATCGGTAATTCTTTCACATCATGACCATAGGATTCGGCTATCGATTTATACATATCAATATTTCTGCGGAATCTTTTGGGGTCACCGCCAATTATAGCATAAGTGATGGGTAATCCTAATGCTCCTGCTTTCAATGAAGATTCAGGTGTTCCACCTGTAGCTATAGAAATAGGTAAAATACCATGCTCAACTCTAGGATAGACACCTAAATTTTGTATATTGGGTCTCAGTTGACCGGTCCAATTTACAATTTCATTTTGATTAATTTGCATTAATAATTCAATCTTTTCATTAAATAATTGTTCATAATCATTTAAGTTATACCCAAATAGTGGAAATGATTCTATAAATGAACCTCTTCCTACCATTATTTCGGCACGACCATTTGAAATTGCATTTAATGTTGAGAACCTTTCATAAACTCTTACAGGATCATCTGAGGATAGCACAGTTACAGCACTACTCAATTTAATTTGCTTTGTATTTCTAGACGCTGCAGCTAAGACTGTAACAGGATCAGAAACGGCATAATCAGGTCGATGATGCTCTCCTAACCCATAAACATCAAGACCATAGTCATCTGCAATTTCAATCTCTTCTATGATATTTCTTATTCTCTGAGCATTGCTAATTGCAGATGTTTTACCTTTATCGGTGAAAATTTCACTATTATCAGCAAATGATGTTAAGCCAATCTCAATTTTCATTAATTCACCTCGCTTACCAAGTATATTTTTTATACCTATTATCTTAAAACCTTTCAAATAAACTGTCAATAGCATTGCTCATGAACATTACAGCCTATTTGTATAAATTACTCTCAATTCTTTCAAAAAATAAATAATCTCTAACTTTAGAAAATAATATATTATTTAAATAACTAAATTTTAGCATTTATTAGCATTTGTAATTTTCTGTTATTTTACAGATTTGTAATAAATTAGAGTGCAAGATTACACATGAAATCATTAAAATGTGATAACAATGGGCGCTGAGAACTATATAAAACTAATGTTATTTGTTACATCTAACGATTAATTATTAGAGTTAAATTACAAAATGATAACATTGCACACAAACCGACCATTATCTGATAAAGTATTGCTTGTCGTTAAAAAACAACGAAAAAAAATATTTTAAACTATTGTCATTTAGAGACTGAGATAATAAATTAAATGCTTTATAATTATTAGGAGGATATTTTACAATGAAAAAAATCGCTACAGCTACAATCGCTACTGCAGGAATCGCTACTTTCGCATTTGCACAAAACGAAGCAGATGCTGCTGAAAATAATAATGGTTATAACCCTAATGACCCAACTTCTTATAGCTATTCATATACAATAGATCAACAAGGTAATTACCACTACACTTGGCAAGGTAATTGGAATCCAAGCCAAGCAGACCAAGCTCATTCAAATAACAATGGCTATGCAAGTAATGGTCAAAGCAGTAATTATGGTTCTACATATGGTAACGCTACTCAATCATATACAGCTAATAATAATACAACTGGTGGCGGTGGAGCTGCTTCAAATTCAACTTCAGACCGTAACATCAAAGTAACTACAACAAGCGCGCCATCAAGTTCATCAAGTTCTATTTCTAGCACTTCAGGTTCTTCTAACAACCTATATACTTCTGGCCAATGTACTTATTATGTATTTGATAAAGTCGGTGGTAAAATCGGTTCAACTTGGGGTAACGCTAACAACTGGGCAAGCGCTGCAGCTGCTTCAGGTTACACAGTAAACAATTCACCTTCACAAGGTTCAATCTTACAATCTTCAACTGGTGCTATGGGACACGTAGCATATGTTGAAAGTGTAAACAGCGACGGTTCAATCCGTGTATCTGAAATGAACTATGGTCAAGGTCCTGGTGTTGTTACTTCACGTACAATTTCAGCTAGCCAAGCTTCAAGCTATAACTACATTCACTAAATGTTAGCACATAAAAATAGCTAGACATAATCAAGCAGCAATTTCTATTGAAACGATATAGAAATTGCTGCTTTTTTATTTCACTTTTAGATTTTAACTGGATAATATCACTTACAATTATTCTAGATATATTTAATTAGTATTGTTTTTTCTAATACATACCAATATTAGCGATTTTGCAAAGTGATACGGACTTAGAAGTTATATGAAATTTATATAGTGTGTATAATTACTAAGTTGGAAACCTGTATTTTATCACAAGCCAGCTACATCAACGATCATCAACACATACGCTTTAAAATATAAAAAAACATACTAAGATTAGTTTTGAAGCGATCTTAGTATGTTTCATATCATCTTAGATGACTGTAACTTAGGTCACCATTTGGTACTTTTATCAATTCTAGTCATCTTTTATGTACACTTTTAAAGTGATAAATCTTCAATGATGCATCAGCTTATATCTAACAATTAGCAATATAATACTCACTTGTATCATTGTAAAAATAACATGACTACCATCATAGATTAATTTAATTTAGAGAATTAAAACCATTTAAATTATGGTTTGTGCAAGTATAACTATACATATACCATTTGTGTATTGTTAACATAAATCGGCTTTATACTGTACCATCGCTACAATATACAATATAAAACCGACTATAAAATAGATAATAGAAGGATATTTAAAATCTTTACCTATATTGAAATATTGATGTATTCCTATAACATAAAGTAATATCGCTACAATAATTACTAAATTCAATACGGAACCACCTCATCCATAGTTTTGTTTAGCCGAATTAGCTATCTCATAAACATATTATTAATAATTCCACTTAAATCTATCTAAAAAAGTAGTAATATAAACAAGTTTGCAACTTGAATACATTACTACTTTTTTCTTAATTTATTATCACAATGATACTATGTTACTTTTATTCTTCGCTAACTTTAGCTTTCTTGATGCCAATACCACTAAATCCATAAAATATTGCAAAAAAGACACATAAATAACAAGGCACTGCCCAAATAAAGAATTGATCGACAGAAACGCCTAATTGTTGGGTATAATAAATACCAGATGTTCCCCAAGGTATCAATGGTATAATCATTGTACCTGAATCTTCCAATGTTCTAGATAGATTTGAACGATCCAAGCCCATTTTATTATACATATCCATCATTAATACACCGACCATGATTATCACTACAGAAGCAACGCCTGCAGCTAACACCATCATTAATCCACCTACAACTGTAGCAAGAATTAAAGTCCCTACAGAATTAATATTACTAGATATTTTCTTCAAGATTACATCTAAACATCCTGCTTTTTCCACAATACCAGCAAAAGCATAGCCACAAAAGATCGTGACTACAATTTCTGTCATACTCATCATACCGCCCTGTTCTATTAAATTAATCGCTTTTTCGGATAATGAGCCATGTAAATTTGGTACCATACTTTTATTAAAACCATCAAATGTTGCTTTAAAGCCATCTGTCACTTTAAAACCATTATTAAATGCACCGATAACAATCGCACTGACACTAGAGATTAACATCGATGGCACTGTTGAAATTTTAAACAACAAGCATACAATAATAATGATTAACGGTAACCATACGAAAAAGTTAATGTTATAAATCGTTGATAGTTCCTTAAGCATCGCATTAACTTGTGAAGTATTCGCATTACCTTTAAATTGTAAACCGGCAAAATACCACACAATTAATCCGATGATAGACGCTGGAACCGTTGTCCATATCATCGCTCTTATATGCGAGAAGATATTCACCTTAGTAACTAGTGCTGCTAAATTAGTCGTGTCTGATAGTGGTGACATCTTATCACCAAAAACTGCACCTGCAATAATCGCACCTGCTGCCATACCAGCTGGAATATTTAATTGTGCACTTATCGCCATCAGCGCTATGCCTGCTGTAGATGCTGATCCCCACGCAGTACCAGTAGCAACTGATGTAATTGCACAAATAATAAATGCGGATACTAAAAACAAATTAGGATTTAAAAATTCTAAGCCATAATAAATCAGTGCGGGCACTGTTCCCGAATACATCCAAGTACCCACAATAATACCTACAGATAATATAATATATATCGCTGGCATAGCAGTCGCTAAACGATTAGTAATCCCTTCTTCTAAATCTTTCCATTTTAGACCTACGCGTCTCGCAATAATTGCAGCATAAGCTGAAGAAAGAATAAGTAATGCTTGAATTGGAATATCAAACACAACAAAACCAGTTATTACAATAATAATCATCACTATGATTGTTGAAATAGATTCTAAAAAAGTTGGTTGTCTTTTCATACACATTTCCCCTTATTTATATGAATGAATATTATAATTAGTACAATCCTAACTTATCTTTTCCTAACTCATCTATCGTTAATCCTTCTTCAAAGAAGTCACGTTCTAAAATTGTTGATGCAATAATGATAATCGCATCAATGTTAGGTGTTGGCACATCAATTTCTCTTCCTAAACTTGACCAAAGCACTAAACCATATGCAATATCTTCTGTTAAATAACGATTTTTTACATGATTAGGTCCTTTAATTTGAGAAAATACAGGACTCGTATTAAACAAACGATTGAGTGGTTCATCTTCATCTTGTCTTTCTAGATAACCACGTTCAATTCGAGCTTCTTTTGCAGAAGATAACTCAAATCCTAATTTTCGCCCTAGTGTTAGTCTCTCTAACTCTACTGCATGTAATAAACGCACAGTATGTTTTGTGATTCCCTCTTCATACAACGCAAATTCATCAGCATAATCTATTCTTCCTACATTTAATAATGTTGGTCCTGGATGAACTTCAGGATTACCATTTTCTAAATTTGTTTTCCATAAGCTTTCTTCTTTTACAATATGAGGATATAACTGCTCAATTGTATCAAAGCTATCACTTAACTCTTCTTTATCATATGTTGAAAAATGTACTTTTCTAACATTTAAAGATAAATCGACACGTGCTGCTTCAAAATCGACACGCGTACCATAAGTTAATGTATTTACTTCTGCAAACTTAGGCATTACATCAATATGCATATCTTCTAACACATTCATAAAACGTATTGATCCCATTGCAGCAGCAATATTAAAGAAAATTAACTGATTCGCTTTGATAAATGGCGCCATTGTGTGTGCATAATGTTCAATAAATGATGATGGTATCACAACTTGTATAACATCAGCACCTTCAAGCACGTATTCCATATCATCACTTATGTCAGTAAATTTTACGAAGGTTTCTTCACCTTCATTATTAAATGTAAATCCACCTTGTTCAATGGCTTTGTCAAATTTATCTATAGACTGATTTCTACAATATAACTTGACTTCATGTCCTTTATTAACCATATCAAGTGCTGCAGTAACAGCACCATTACCTGATCCTACAATAGCTATCTTCATAAACACCCTTCTTTCTTTAAACATTGAATTTTTTTCGTATTAAACATTACTCTCATGTATAACCTATTAAGAAAAATGATAAACACTGGTATACAACCTATCTAATTTTCTCAATTTAAAGGTACTTAAGTGCATTTCTATATTTTAACAATATCGCCACTTTGTAAACAGGCTTTTTATAAAATTTTTCAAATAATGTACAACTCATTTTGGGTTTTGTTATAGTAATAGTAAATTAAAAGGAGGAATAATAATGACTGAAGATTACGCAAATCGTGAAGTATTAAATCAAGAACCTAATAGTGATGCAAGATTGATGGCTACATTAATTTATGTGCTTAGTTTTTTCACTACATTTTTAGCGCCACTAGTCATTTGGCTTATTAAACGTGAAGATTCTGCATTTGTTGATAGAGCTGGTAAAAACTATTTTAATTTTCTAATTTCATATGTTATCTGGCTAACCGTTTCAACTATTTTGATGTTTATTCTCATAGGCTTTATTTTATTTCCTATTTTCGCAATTTTAAATTTTATTTTTACAATAGTAGCAGCCGTAAAAGCATATAATGGCGAAGATTATTTACCTCCGTTATCTATTAGATTTTTCAAATAATTTATATCAAAATTTTGTGATTCTTTACACCTTCTGTAATATACAAATTTAGTATATGTGTTGATAATCGTGTTAAACCTTATACTTGTGCAATTTATACTATATTACAACAATATTTGCTTTTGTAACCTCACGTGTTGTTTATTACAACAATATGTGAGGTCTTTTTAATTGTTTTACAAATACGTAACATTCCACACAAAGTGATAATCTTCTGTTATTGTATAAATTGTCGTTGAAACTAACGCAGTAATTATAAAAATAAATTTTATTAAAATAATAGATGAATTAAATTTTGGGAGGACTTTTTTATTATGAAAAAAATAGTAACAGCAACAACATTAACAGCAGGTATCGGCGCAGCAATTGTAGGTTTAGATCACGGAAATGAAGCAAACGCAGCTGAACAATCTACTCAAGCTAACCAAAACACTACTCAAGCTACATCAGGATCAAGTGCAAACTTGTACACTGCTGGACAATGTACATGGTATGTATTTGATAAAACAGGTGGTCAAATCGGCTCTACATGGGGAAATGCAAATAATTGGGCATCTGCAGCATCTTCAGCAGGATATACAGTTAATAATTCTCCAGAAGCAGGTTCTATCTTACAATCTAGTGAAGGTAGCATGGGCCATGTAGCATATGTTGAAAATGTAAACAGTGATGGTTCGGTTAATGTTTCTGAAATGAACTATAATGGTGGACCATTCTCAGTAAGTGAACGTACAATTTCAGCTGGTGAAGCTAGTTCATATAACTATATTCACTTAAACTAATATTGTCATTAAGTCATCACGATTGGGAGTCATACAAAACATAAGGTCTTATACTTATATCATGATTTTATGCGTATGATAAATACAGTTATTTATATTAAAAATGCCAATAACAATCTGTTTTTAATAACAAGTTGTAACTTATATAAGCGTCTGGGACATAAATCCCCATTCTTAAAATAAGAGGACCAATCCTTAATATGGATTGGTCCTCTTTATATTTAAAATTTTACGATTTTGACTGTGCGTAGTTGACTAGGGGGATTGTGCGAGCCTGTCGTCTCTCACTCATATGGATTCCCACGGGCGTTAGTACATAACAAAATCGATACAACTTATATTTTGTCATTCAAAAAATAAGATTTATACGTATCAATTAATAGCCACTATTAAATTAACGAGCGATATATGTATAAGATTATAACTTGACTCTACAAACACTACCAATGGAAACTTCAGTTCATTTTCTCACAAATGATATGTCACAACATATTAATGATTGAAATCGATAAAACAATCCCTGGAAATGTATTCGATGCATTTAAACATCTTGTGGTGCAATATCATACTAACAAGAGGTTAAAAATCACTATATATATGTACACATAATATCATTCTCTAGTCGTAAAATAGAAAAATTGCTTAATGATCGTAGCTGAATGAAGTGACTCTCACAAAATCAACCGCCTTTTTATAAACCAATAAATTATTTTAGAGTAAATCCTAAAACAATTGTCCTATTATAATCATTATTTCTTTATATTAATGGTATTTAATAAAAGAAAAGTAGCGACTCAATGAGCTAATTATAACTAAAACCATATTTAAAAAGGCAATTTCTATATGATTTCAATAAAAATTGACTTTTCACTTGTCAAAGTACTGTATATACCAGACCCTTTTATATTGAATTAACGCTTACATATTGTAGGCTAATTAAAAGTTTGAGAAAATAGTAGCGTTTCATGTAAAAAGGAGGTTAAAGCAAATGCAGTGGTTTAAAGTTATCTTGGCAGGGATTATAGAAATATTATGGGTTACTGGGTTAAACTCTGCTGATTCATTTTTGAGTTGGACCGGTACGATTATTATCTTAATTTTGAGTTTCTATTTAGTCATTTCAGCTTGTAAGTCATTACCTGTTGGTACTGTTTATGCTGTATTTGTAGGTATTGGTGCTATTGGAACAGTACTGGTTGATATGATATTTTTCGGTGATCATTTTAACATTATGAAAATAGCATTAGTTATCTTACTTGTTATAGGAATTATCGGTCTTAAATTAACTACAGAGGAGGCTGAACAATAATGGCATGGATGATACTATTTATGGCAGGTTTATTAGAAGTTGTTGGTGTCATTATTCTAAATGAAATTGCTCGTACTAAAAAGAAACTGTTCGTAGTGCTTTTAGCAGTTGCCTTTATTTGTAGTTTTAGCACACTTAAACTAGCAATGACAATGGGCATACCTATGGGAACGGCTTATGCAGTATGGAGCGGTATAGGTACAGGTGGAGGCACGCTAGCTGGCATGCTTATCTATAATGAATCTAAAAATATCAAGCGTATTTTCTTTATTGTTGTCATTGTTTTAGCAATTGTTGGTTTGAAAATCGTTGGTTAACGTAACTTTTAAATTTAGTACAGTATCTACTAAAATAAAATGCTTATATAACGCTACAATGATAATCACAAGTGATATTTACTTTGTTTGAATTGAGAGCAATGTAAAAGTTTGTTTACTTATATGAAATTTACTATACTTTAAGTAAAGGAAGTGATTATATATGGTAAAAGTATTTATTGCAGGCCCAATACCAGAAGTAGGGTATAACTTGCTAAAAGAACAAGGTTATGAAGTTGATATGTATGAAGGTAAAGGAATTATTGATAAAGAAACATTGATTCAAGGTGTTAAAGATGCCGACGCTTTAATCAGTCTTCTATCTACTAATGTTGATAAAGATGTGATTGATGCAGGCTCAAACTTAAAAATCATCACAAACTATGGTGCTGGTTTCAATAATGTAGACATTAAACATGCACGTCAAAAGCAAATTGATGTAACCAATACACCAAAAGCATCAACAAACTCTACTGCCGAATTAACTTTCGCACTTGTATTGGCAGTTGCAAGACGCATCCCTGAAGGCGATAAATTATGTCGTACAACTGGATTTGACGGATGGGCACCATTATTCTTCCGTGGTAGAGAAGTTTCTGGTAAAACAATAGGTATTATTGGTTTAGGAGAAATTGGAAGTGCAGTGGCAAAACGTGCCAAAGCATTTGATATGAATGTACTATACACAGGTCCTCATCAAAAAGTTGATAAAGAACGTGAAATTGGTGCTAAATATGTTGATTTTGACACACTCATACAGCACTCAGATTTCATTACAATTAATGCTGCATATAATCCAGATTTACACCATCTCTTTGACACAGAACAATTCAAGTCAATGAAACCAACAAGTTATCTTATTAATGCAGCTCGAGGCCCTATCGTAAATGAAGCCTCTCTAGTAGAAGCATTAAAAAATAAAGACATCGAAGGTGCAGCATTAGATGTGTTTGAATTTGAACCTGAAATTAATGATGAACTGAAATCATTAGAGAATGTTGTCATTACGCCACACATTGGTAATGCTACGTTTGAATCACGTGATATGATGTCAAAAATTGTAGCAAATGACACAATAAGTAAACTTAATGGTGATGAACCTAAATTTGTCGTTAATTAATCATTGATAATTTAACAAAATAACAATGCAGCGACATCACTTATTTTTAACTCATGTTTAAACATCAATTTTTATTAAATCAAATATAAATTGCCCTATATCAATGGGATTAAAATAAAAACACTTTCGTAGAATTCATTTAAAATGAACAGTACGAAAGTGTTTTTTCTATTAGCAAAGTTGATGATTCAATAAAAATTTAAAATATTTTTATGTTAGCGGATCGTTCTAGCTGACATAATTGAATCACTAAAAATAACAAACTAGATTATTACCTTAGAAAAGTTATCTAATAATAGTACATTTTGATATTAAAAAGCGTGTAAATATAATTTTTCCGAATTACATTTACACGTTTTGTGATGTTGAGGCTTTGGCCAATGTATATGTTTTACTTTGCTTTCGACTTATAAATAAATTTTGTCTGATTTGAAAGTAATCGATCAGGTAAAATTTTAGCAATTTTATTTCTCGCTTTCACGACGAATTTATTTGTTCTTTGAGCAGTTTTTCCTATTTTTCTAGAACGTTTCACTATTTTTTTTGTATGTTTTACACGCAATTTATTATAGCGTTCTAAGGCTAAATCAAAATCATATGATTGCATACAATTCGCTAAAACAATAGCATCTTCCATCGCTTGGCCAGCACCTTGCCCCATGTTTGGCGTCATTGCATGTGCAGCATCACCTAGAAGTACAACACGTTGATAAACAAACGATTTCAATGGGTTTAAATCATACATATCATGTAATAATATATCTGTTTCACTTTGCTTATCTAATATTTGTCTGACTTCATTAGGAAAATGATTAAATCTTGCCTGTAAATGTGGCTTCGCAAAAGCATGAACCTTAGAATCATGGGCTTTGGCAGAAATTGAAATAAACCAATAAGCTTGGTTATTTAATAATGGTACAATGCCCACTCTACCTTTTGTAGACCAAAACTCTTTAGCAACATTGTTATCTTTTAAATCAATATCATCAACTAAGCCTCTGAATACTGCGTATCCTTGATAAATTGGCTTACTATTTGGCACTATTGCTTGCCTTATGTTTGAATGGATACCATCAGCGCTGATACATAAATCAAATGATTGTGAAGTTTGCTCGGAAAATTGTAAGGTTACTTTCAAATCCCCATTTTCAATTCCTGTCACATTATGATTGGTGAAAATTGCACTATCCGGTACATATGATTTAATCACTTCTAATAAACTTTGACGTGACATCGTTAAATTAACTGTATTTTTTTTCAACTTAAGTTTTGATAATAGTTTGTCTTTATCATCTCGAACTTCCATCATATCGATGACTTGTCCAATGTTTTTAAGTCCTTTTGCCAAATCATGACCATTCAATTTCTCAATGACATTACCACCAATGCCAATACCAGCACCTAATTCAGATACTGTATCCTCTTTTTCAAATACACTTACATCATGACCTTGCTCTATTAATAAAGCTGCTGCAGTTAAACCACCTATACCTGCACCAACGATGGCTATTTTCATCTTTATTCACTCCAACTTTCCCTAATCTTTTAATATTATATTCACATTTGTATCATAACATAACAAAACTTAAATAAAGCTTGTAAAAATTGCGATTGCAATACTCTATAATCCAACTACAAGTAATAATCTTTGTTAATGTCATCTTTTTTAATGCCTAAATTTTTATAAAAATGTTTCATAAACCAAGCGATATTATCATCCCAATCCACATCGCTTGCATATTGATGTTCACCTGGTGTCTTAGGATTCCATCTCATTTGATAAAGTGAGATTTGTTTATTATCAAAGTAATTTTTTCTTACAAATTTGGCCCCACCCATAATTGCTTTTTCAGGTGATGTCCACGATTGTTTCTTTGCAAAACTACTACCAGTATGTACAGCATTTTCATCAAATGCACCTATACCAAAAAAATTATAATACCTTTCACCTTTATCTTTAATGCCTTTAGCTAATTCCGATTTACCATTACCTGTTTCAACTAAGGCATGACTCACTAAATATAAAACATTAACCTCATACTTATCTTGTGCTTCTAGAAAAGTTTTACCTTTCCCTTTTAATACACCTTTATTTTTTAAAATTTTATTTATTTCAGCTTCAGACATAGATACCTTTTCAGAAATATCCATATGGTTTAAATCATCTTGATCACTATTAACCTCCATTGCTTTTTTCACATCTGTAGTAGTAGCTTTAATGAATTTACCTTCCTGTTCTTTCATATTTAATGCGTCTGAACTTACTTGCTTATCTACCGCTTCATTAAAGGTATGTGTTCTTTGTTTTTCAAATAAAGATGTTTCATTTATTATTAATAAAATAGCAAATATAACAATAATTAATATTAATAATATCAACGGTATACGTTGCTTAACACGCTCGTTCATATTTTAAAATCTCCCTGCATTGCATTTTATTGAGTCAATGTGAAATAGGCAAAAATAATCGCAATAAGTACAATTATAAAGGAAACATTAATTGCAATACGCATGCCTTTTCGATTTCTAAACAATGTGTTGAAAATCACTAAGCTAATTGCCAATGAAACAACAAACATTGTAATCGCCATCTCAATATTTAAAGTGATTAAAAATATAATACCAATGACTAAAAATACATTTGAAATAATAGCCATGATTTTAATTAATTTCGGATTGATAAGACTCCACTCCTTGTAATCATATTCTAAGTAAATCATTCTGTTTATTGAAATTGTATCATATTTACTTAATTTTCAATATGTCATTTATCATAGCAAAAAAGCCCTCATGTGAATAAAAATTCACAATAAGGGCTTTTTTCATCAATATATACACTTCATTTTATGATCTAGACATGCCTCTGAGCATATTTAACATATAAGTTAAACTACGATTCATTTCGTCATCTCTCAGTACACTCATTAAGCCAGTGATAGATGTTTTTTGGTTTGGACTAGCTTGATTTGCAACACTTAATCCTTTATTTACTTTATTTAACATAATGCTCAAGTCATTGACATTCAAATCACCTAAAAGGAAAACAAGTGATGCCATATTTGTAATCAATCCTGTGTATTGTTCTTTGTTTAATTCAACTGCGAATTTATTAGCGATAACACCTCGACTATTGACCATACCTGATACTGCATCTAGTATCTTAGCATCGTCCAACGTGCTAATAATGTTAATAGCTTTCATGATACTATCTTTATTTGCTGCAATTGCATCTGTTACTTCTGCTAAACTTTCTTGTTTGATTTGTTCTTCAGACTTTTGCATGCGCTTAATTTTCGTTATTCTCTCAGCCATTATTTATTCACCTGACTTCCTGGGAAAGTGTAATCATCACGTTTCCATTTGTCTTCAACACGTACGCTATATTGTGGTTGTCTTTGTTTATCTACTCGGAAGTTTGTAGGGTTTAATGGTGATTTTCCTCTACGTGTTTTAACTTCCATACGACAACTTGTACGCTTATAAGAAGGTGTGTCTGTATCTTTATCCACATCACTGTTCGTCAATAAGTTAATCGCACCTTGATCACCATTTATCATTGCATTGTTATTAAGTGGAATATAAATTTCTTTGCCTTTTACTCTATCAGTGACATGTGCAATTAGTTCAGCTTCACCACTATCTGAAATCAACTTAACTTCTGCCCCTTCATGAATATCTCTTTCTTGTGCTAGTTCTGGAGATACTTCTACGAATGGTTGAGGGACTTTATATGCAAGACCTGGTACTTTATAAGTCATGTTTCCTTCATGGAAATGCTCTAATAAACGACCGTTATTTACATGTAAATCATATTTTTCATTCACTTTAAAGAAATTATCGAAAGTTAAAGGATAGAAATTCGCTTTACCATCTTCAAAGTTAAATCCATCTAAATACAATGTTGGTTGATCCGTGCCATCTTCAGCCACAGGCCATTGTAAACTATTATAACCATCTAATCTGTCATAGTTCACGCCCGAATAAGATGGTGTCAGTTTAGCAATTTCGTCCATAATTTGACTTGGGTGCGTGTAATTCCAATCATAACCTAGTGTTCTAGCTACATCTTGAATAATGACCCAATCTGGTTTAGATTCGCCTTTAGGTTCAAGGGCTTGATATAAACGTTGGATACGGCGTTCAGTATTCGTAAATGTACCTGTTTTCTCTAGTGAAGGACATGCTGGTAAAACTACATCTGCATATGAAGCAGTGAAAGTGAAAAACTCATCTTGTACGACTAAAAAACCAACTTTTTCTAGTGCAGCTTGTACATAGTTGATATTTGAATCAACAATACCTGTATCTTCACCATATAAATACAATGCGTCAATTTCACCTGCGTGAATACCTTCCATCATTTGGTGATTATCTTTACCAGGAACACTCGGTAATGTTTCACCATATTCTCTTTCAAATTTTGCACGAATTTCATCGTCTGCTACTTTTTGGTAACCAGGGAATTGATCAGGCATGCTACCCATGTCACTACATCCTTGTACGTTGTTGTGACCACGAAGCGGATATGCACCAGTACCTGGTTTTCTATAATTGCCTGTTGCTAATAATAAGTTAGAAATTGCTGTAGACGTGTCACTACCAATATCTTGTTGTGTGACACCCATAGCCCACGCAATTGACACTGTTTCAGCATTAACCATTTGATGTGCAAAATCTATGAGTGCTTCTTTTGAAATACCTGTTGTATCTTCGGCAAATTCCATCGTAAATGGTGCTAAAGACTTATGATATTCATCGAAGCCATTTACCCATTCATCTACAAATGCTTTATCATGCAAGTCATTATCTATAATATATTTTGTCACCGCTGATAACCAAACTAAGTCAGTACCAGGTTTAGGTTGATAGAAGTTGTCAGCTCTTTCTGCCATTTCATGTTTACGAATATCAAAAACATTTAATGTGTTGTTATATAATTTATGTCCACGCTTAATGCGAGAAGCAATGACTGGATGTGCTTCAGCAGTATTTGTGCCTATTAAAACAACCATATCAGCAATTTCAAGATCATTGATTGAACCCGAATCACCACCATGACCTACAGTTCTAAATAATCCCTTTGTCGCAGGTGCTTGACAGTAACGAGAACAGTTATCGACATTATTCGTACCAATTACTTGTCTCGCAAGCTTTTGCATTAAATATGATTCTTCATTAGTTGCTTTTGAAGAAGAAATAAATGCTAGACCATCAGATCCGTGAGAAGCTTTTACTTTGTTAAAGTTTTCAGAAATTACTTGTAATGCTTCATCCCACTCTACTTCTTCGAATTGATTATTTTTACGTACTAATGGTTTAGTTAATCTTTCCTCTGAATCAATGTAATCCCAACCAAACTTACCTTTCACACAAGTTGCAATTTTGTTGGCTGGAGATTCGTGTTGAGGTTGAACTTTCAATACTTCTCTTCCTTTTGTCCATACGTCAAAGGAACAACCAACACCGCAATATGTACATACAGTCTTAGTTTTTTCGATGCGTTCTTCACGCATCGCCGCTTCAGAATCAGATACTGCAAATAGTGGGCCATAGCCTGGTTCTGCTTTTTTAGTTAAGTCAATCATCGCAGCAAGTGAACCTGGCTCTAAATCTGTCATATAGCCTGCGTTTCCTTCCATGTTTACTTCTAACATAGCGTTACAAGGACATACAGTTGCACATTGACCACAACCAACACATGATGAATCGTTAATTGTTGTATCATTATCCCAAATCACGCGTGGTTGTTGACGTTCCCAATCAATCGTTAAAGTTTCATTGACTTGGACGTCTTGACACACTTCCACACATCTTCCACAAAGAATACATTGGTCTGGGTCGTAACGATAGAAAGGTCCATAGTCTTTTTCATATGGTTTTTCCTTATATTCATATGTTTGATGTTCGAGACCCCACTGATCCATTGTATTATGAATCTCACAATCACCATTGTTATAATCACATACTGTACAATAAAGCATGTGTTTTTCTAAAATACGATCTAATGCTTCTTTTTGACTTGTTTGTACATTATCATTTTGTGTATTTACAATCATTGGTCTATCTATCGTCGTACTACAAGCACGTTGCATCACACCGTCTATTTCTACTGTACACGTATCACAAGTTTCAATTGGACCAAGCGATTCGTTATAACATATAGAAGGTACAAACGTATCTTGTGATTTAATAAATTGTAGTAAATTTGTGCCGGGTTCCACAAGATAATCTTTGCCATCTAATGTAATAATTAAATGTTCTTGCATATTATTCACCCCTATTAATTTTATAAAGTCCGTGTTTATGAATCAAAGATGTCTGACAACATTCCATCTTAAAAGCCCCACACTTTTTGGTAATGTTATTTATATTGTATATGTAAATCAATAAAATGTTAAGGCTTTCCACTGATTTTTAACCGTTTAATATAAGTTTTAATTTATAGTGTTAAATATTCTCTCTGAAAATTATTATTTTAGTGACAAAAATAAAATACACGCAACCAATACAATGGTTGCGTGTATTTATTAAATTAGATACCTAAATTATCTTTTATATCGCTTTCTATTTCAGATAATGAACTTTGGCTAGGTACAAAATAATATAGACCATCATCTTGTATGCCACCTTGACCTTCTAATTGATGGCGGTGAACATTATCATTTGCATCTTTATAATTACCTCTAACTTTGTTCAACTCACCTAAAGTCAAATCAGTTTTTACATTATCTTCAACGTGATTCATCAACGAGTTAAAATGCGTAACTGAACTGATACTTGTCAATTTGTTGGCAAGACCTTGTATAACTAATTGTTGACGTTCTTGTCTACCAAAGTCGCCGCCAGCGCCTTCTTCTTTACGACTTCTTATAAACGCCATTGCTTCTTTTCCATCCATTCGAGACTTTTGTCCTTCATTAAATTGGAATCCATCATATGAGAAGGTAGCGTTACTAGTGACATCAATACCTCCAACAGTATCTATCATATCTTTCATTCCATCCATGTCTATCGTTGCATAGTGATCTATCGGCACATTCAATAATTTTTCTACTGATTTCACTGCCATGTCAGGACCACCATACGCGTATGCATGATTTATTTTTTCAGTTGTACCTTTACCTACGATATCTGCTTGAGTATCTCTAGGTATGCTCACAATTTCAGTAGATTTCTTCTCTGGGTTGATAGACAACACCATAATCGTATCACTACGCTGTCCTCCGCCATTAGCAGCTCTTTTGGCATCTGAATCTACACCAAATAAAGCAATCGTAAATGGATCTCCATTATTAAGGTTGGCTTCTTTTTCCCTCAAAGATGACTTATCCCTATCCAATGGATTATGTATTGCACCACCGACAGAAAATATTTTAAAACCTAAATACACAACGGCTAAAATTGCTAAAATTAACAATAAACCCAAAAACCACAAAAATACTTTTGCGGGCAACCCCATTTTCTTTTTATTATATTCGTTAGAACGATTCACCTTTTTCATTCTCCATTCTATATTCGATTTTCTATTTCAATTAATTATAGATTATATAGTAAAATTATTTAATGAACATGGTGCTTAAGACCTATTGTTAAATAATTAATATTTTAAAATAATTATTTTTGATACCCAGATCCTGAATTTAGAATCGTCAACATTTCTTTATGACAAGCTTTGTTACTTATAATAAATGGTCCCGCTTTCGCAAAATCTAAAGTTGAATTATTTAACGTCGTCATTGTCAATCCCAATTCTTCAGCGAATAAAAACTGTGCAGCGATATCCCATGGTTTAGGATTTGTATTTACATGTGCGCCAAATTGTCCTAAAATTACGCGCACAGAATCTAAGCCACATGAACCAATGAAACGATATCCAAATGAAGCATCATTTAAATCATGAATCGTATCATCATTCATTACCAAAGTATTAAATGAAATAATCGCGTCTTCTAATTTTAAATCTTCAGGCTGTTGCAATAATTTACCATTCATATATGCGCCTTGGCCCTTGATAGCTTTATAAAGCTTGCCGTGTGGATAATCATAAATGTATGACAACGTAGGTTCACCATCCACAAAGTAGCCTAATATAATGCAATAATCTTCCTGTTGCTTAACTAAATTTGTAGTACCATCAATCGGATCCATGACCCATACATGACCCTTTTTTGCTTGAATACCTTCATTCGATTTTTCTTCCGCAAAAAGTTGGTGATTTGGAAAATGTTGCTGTAAAAATTGCTCAAAATTTTGTTGAATAGATTTATCTACATTAGTCACTAAATCAAATCGATTTTTTTTCGTTGAAGTAACCATTTGTTTTATTAATTGTGGGATAATATCATCTAATGTTGTTAACCAATCTCTAACTAAATTATCTATATCTAATAATGTTTCTTTATTCATTTGCGACCTCCTCTTTAAGCGAATCACTAAATTTTTTCATTTTAATTATTTCATATGTATAATTTGTTTTATTTTATCATATAAATATAATTACGGTAACAAACTATTCGATTCACTATCGTCCGATAAATGATTTCATTATTCTATACTGATAAGTATGATATTCAATAAAATGATAAGAGGCTGAGACAATTTAATTGCCCCAGCCTCTTATAGAAAGGAAAGTAAGTAATAAATATTGAAGATGTTTGCTTAGTAACTCGTACGAAAAAGATGTTAACAAAACTATATGTAATAGCCTACCCCTTTGTCATCTTTTCGCTACCCCCTTGTTACTAATTATTATACTAACATAAACAACCAAAAAATGTAAGCGTTTTCTATAACTTTTTTTAAAACTTTATAAATGTCGTCATTGTCACTTTTATGCTATAATGAATGTAATATGTAATCATTTGGGAGGTGACTTTCTAATGAATAAACGCGAAAGGCAAAATAAATTGGTACAAGCCATACAACAAAATAAGCAAATTACCGCTTCAGAACTCGCGACAGACTTAAATGTATCGAAACGTACAATTTTAAGAGATATTCAAGATTTAGAAGATCAGGGAGTAAAAATTCTAGCAAAACATGGAAAATTAGGTGGTTATCAACTCCAAGAGACGCCAAATAGTTATGAGCTCGAATTAACTGATAAACAACTCACCGCTTTATTCTTAGTATTGAATGAAAGTCAATCATATACTACACTTCCATATAAAGAAGAGATAAACGCAATTATTAAAAAATGTTTAAATTTACCTTATACGAAAATGAGACGGGCGCTTAAAAAGCTAGACCGATATATTAAATTCAATCAACAAACACATGTTGACTTGCCGCCCATTTTTTCAGAAGTCTTAATCTATTGTACCGAAAGAAATGTGATGGCTATGGAGTATAATAAAAATAATGAGATTATGACTGAAAATGTAATTTTTATAGGCTTATTATGTACAGACGGATTATGGAAAGCAGTTATTTTTGAAATTGGTCTCGGTAAAACTAATGAAATACCTATTGTTGATATCCATGATATTTCATATTCATTTGAGAAAAAAATAAAAACACAAGATATTACTATCAATAACTATCAACAATTTTTAAATCCCACTGAGTCCTAAAAAACTCAGTGGGATTTTTTCAACCTTGTCCATTATGTATATAACGTAATTAGCGTAAAAACAAATGAGATTAAATTATTGAGCATATGAATACTTACACTTGCAATGAGTTTAAAACCTGATTTGATGTATGCATAGACCATAGCAATCGCTAAAATTAAATAACTTCCTATTTCTAATGGAGATTCTGCTCCCATCACATGCATTAGTGAAAATAGAATGGCTGAAATAACCCCCATAACAATAGCATTAAATTTCTTCCCTAATTCACCTATCAGTAAATGTCTAAAAAATATTTCCTCCACTAATGGTGCACCAATTACAATTAACAAAAAAGTAAACGGTAAAAATGACGGCTGATCAAATAAATTAATTAGTTCTAATTCATTTTGAGTTTCATTAAACCCAATACCATTGGGTAACATTTGCATCACCATGTTATAAATTCCACTACAAACCATCATAACAATCGTCACGATGATAAGAAATAAATAATGCTGCTTTATAAATGCTATATTTCTCTTCAAATTTATTTTAAAATCCTTGGTATGTAAAAAATAAAAGCTAAACACAGTAACTACATATGATAGCAGTTGTACAACCACACTTATTTTGATCACTATTTTTTCTGTTAAATGATCTACAAAATTAAAACTAAATAAAATACCAATCACTGTAAAAACAATCATACTTACAATTAAAATCGCAATAAGGAAAAAGTCTTTCCATACAATATCTTTAAAACGATATTTTGTTTTTTCCATTTTTTAATAGCCCCTTTAAGTTCATTTTTAATTTTATAGTGTATATCCTACCATGCTTAACAAAATCAGAAAATCATATTCATCATTTTAAATTTTTTTAAGAAAGGATGCATTTTATGTATAATTTAGAATTTCATCAACTCGCTCAACGCATTAACCAACTATTAAACTTAATTGAAACTTATAAGTTTGCTATCGTTACTCAAAATAAAAAGAAAGCACAGTACAAACAAGATATCCAACAGTTTATTAAAGACGAACTTATCGTGTTTTCAGACATCAGCTTACAACGATTTTCTTTGCCCCATTATAATTATTACCAATTCCTTTTAACCCATGACACCAACCCCATTGAAGAACTCACTATTGGAAATACAATTAAGTACCTTGATACCTTACAAAATCAATTATTGGAAACACAAAAGTTATTACAAGCGTTTTTGTAATAATATTTCAAAATGACATTTTTTTAAAATTAAAATTGTAATACTTTTTCATGTGTTGTAAAATGAAATCGATTACAGCAATATAGGAGTGATAACAATGCATGGCTTTTCTATTTATTTAGGACAACCCATTGATAAATCATATATTAGACGAATGATTGCTTTGGGATATACGACCATTTTCACATCTGTACAAATTCCAGAGGAAGACGAAACATCTAAATATCGCTATTTGGGAGAACTTTTAAATTATTTATCAGACGAACAACTTACGTATATGATTGATATCAATCCTTCATTGCTGGATCAATCTTTTTATGAATTCTTGCAATCATATCATCATGCGCAATTTATGATTCGTATTGATCACAGTACTTCTATAGAAATTATTAATGACATTATCCAACATGGTTTTCACTGTTGCTTAAATGCCAGCATACTTTCTGAATCACTACTTCAACAGCTTTATGAAAAACTAGATGATTTTACACACTTATGCTATTGCCATAACTATTATCCACGGCCAGATACAGGTCTAACAACTGAATTTGTTCATATTCAAAACTCACTAATTTTAAAGTATAATCCAAACGCAACGATCTTCGGTTTTATTCCAGGCACTACAAAACGTGGCCCCCTTTTTAAAGGTTTACCAACCATAGAATCAACGAGAGCACAACACCCTATTGAAAGTGCACAGCTATTATTAGATCATCTGACAACACAAATTTTGATTGGTGATACTAAAATTAGCGCACCACTAGACGAACAATTAATGAATGTATTATGCCATAGAACTTTCACACTCACAATTGATTTATTAGATATCCAAGCAACTAAGATATTACAGCAACCTCACACTGTACGACCAGACAACCCGCAAGATGTAATTCGCTCACAAGAAGCTAGACACTATTGTACAAGTGAAATTAATGCTTATAATACAACAGTTCGAAACACTGGTACAGTTACCATCGATAATAAACTGAACGGACGTTATCAAGGAGAATTACAACTTTTGAAAACTGACTTACCAGCGCATCCTCACGTTAATGTTATAGGTGAAATTTGTGAAGCTGAGCGCAGATTGATTCGTTGTATGAAGCCCAATGATACATTTAAATTTATTATAAAAACAAGGGAGTAGAAATTTATGAGTGATTTAACTACTGAATCTAGAAATAAAGCGACAATGCATTTAGATGAGATGTCTATAACAGAAATTCTTAAAACAATGAATGATGAAGATCAAAAAGTCCCACAACAAATTAGAAAAGTCATACCAGACTTGACTAAAGTCATAGAAATCACTACAAAACAATTTAGAGCTGGTGGTCGAATTATTTATATCGGTGCTGGAACAAGTGGAAGGTTGGGGGTGCTTGATGCTGCTGAATGTGTGCCCACATTCAATACGTCTCCAGATGAAGTCATTGGATTAATTGCAGGAGGACAAAGAGCCATGACTGTTGCTGTTGAAGGTGCTGAAGATAGTACCTCCTTGGCTGAAGAAGATTTACATCATATTCACCTTAATGAAAAAGACGTTTTAATCGGTATTGCTGCTAGTGGTAATACACCTTATGTTATCGGCGGATTAAAGTATGCGAATCACATTGGTGCACATACTGTTTCAATTTCATGCAATTCAAACACTAAAATAAGTAGCATAGCTAAAAATGCAATTGAAGTTAATGTAGGTCCTGAAGTCTTAACAGGTTCTACAAGATTAAAATCTGGAACAGCTCAGAAATTAATGCTTAATATGATTTCAACAATCACAATGGTTGGCGCCGGTAAAGTTTATGATAACCTCATGGTTGATGTAAAAGCTACAAATCAAAAATTAATTGACCGTTCCATACGCATTATACAAGATATCTGCGACATTTCTTATCAACAATCTGAAAAACTATATCATGCTGCAGATCATAACCTTAAAGTTGCTATCGTTATGCATATGTGTGATACATCAAAAGCAGATGCACAACAGCGTTTAGAAAAAAATAATCACATCGTTAAGCAAGCAATCAAAAATTAAACCAAATACTTAAAATAATTTATGTATATAGGAGGGTTTTATGATGTCTAAAGAACAAAAACTTGCAGAAAGTATTGTAAATGCAGTTGGCGGTTTAGAGAACATGGAAAATGTTATAAATTGCATGACGCGTGTAAGAATTAAGGTGCACGATGAAAATAAAGTTAACTATGATAAATTAAAATCGACAGAAGGTGTAATGGGCGTTGTCAAAGACGACCGTGTACAAGTAGTCGTTGG
Source organism: Staphylococcus sp. GDY8P119P (assembly GCF_017892075.1). NCBI lineage: Bacteria > Bacillati > Bacillota > Bacilli > Caryophanales > Staphylococcaceae > Staphylococcus > Staphylococcus sp. GDY8P119P. The sequence continues at coordinate 448,333 of NZ_JAESKJ010000001.1, read as the reverse complement.
ACCTGGCACAGTTAATAAGGTAGCTGCTCATATATCTGAAATGAGTGGTGTGCGTTTAGGTGAAACCATCCCTCACCAAACTAAAGATTATAAAGCAGAAACTGAAGCAAGAGCCAAAGAAAACAAAGCCGCTTTTCAAAGTAAACAAAAACGTGGCAAATTCAATAAATTATTAAAAACAATCGCTAATATATTCATCCCATTGATTCCAGCATTTATTGGTGCAGGTTTAATCGGTGGTATTGCTGCAGTTTTAAGCAACTTACTAGCTGCAGAGGTCATATCTGGCTCATGGATTACGCAACTTGTTACTGTTTTTAACGTAATTAAAGATGGTATGTTAGCATATTTAGCCATTTTCACTGGTATCAATGCTGCTAAAGAATTTGGTGCGACACCAGGTTTAGGTGGTGTTATTGGAGGAACGACATTACTAACAGGTTTAACAGAAGAAAATATGATCACTAATATTTTTACAGGCGAACCTTTACAAGCAGGACAAGGTGGTATTATCGGTGTTATCTTTGCTGTTTGGTTATTGAGTCTCGTAGAAAAGAGATTACATAAAATTGTACCAAATGCCATTGATATTATCGTAACACCTACGATTACTTTGTTTGTTATCGGATTATCAACAATCTTTATCATTATGCCTTTAGCTGGTTTTGTTTCTGACGGTTTAGTATCCGTAGTGAATGGTGTTATTAATATTGGTGGCGTCTTTAGTGGCTTTATTATTGGTGCTTTCTTCCTACCATTAGTTATGTTAGGATTACATCATATATTTACGCCTATTCATATTGAGATGATTAATCAATCTGGTGCTACTTACTTACTACCAATTGCTGCTATGGCAGGTGCAGGGCAAGTTGGTGCTGCATTAGCGCTTTGGGTAAGATGTAAGAAAAATACTACTTTGAGAAATGCAATTAAAGGTGCACTGCCTGTCGGTTTCCTTGGTATTGGCGAGCCCTTGATTTATGGGGTCACGTTACCTCTTGGTAGACCATTCTTTACCGCATGTATTGGTGGCGGTATTGGTGGTGCAGTGATTGGTGGTATTGGACACATCGGTGCTACCGCTATTGGACCAAGTGGTATTTCATTGTTACCTTTGATTTCAGATCATATGTACTTAGGATACATTGCAGGATTAATCGCTGCTTACATCGGTGGTTTCCTCTTCACCTTCTTTTTAGGTACAACAAAATCAATGAGAGAATCTGATAACTTAGGTGGTTAAACTATGACCAACGTACTTTATAAAATTGATAATATATATGAAACTTTTACAAAAAGTGAAAAAAAAATTGCTGATTTTATTTTAAACGAACCTCATCGTATCATTAATATGTCTGTCCAAGACCTTTCAAATGAAATTAATACAAGTACAGCATCCATTGTACGTTTTAGCAAGAAAATAACAGAAAAAGGGTTTCAAGAACTTAAAATTACAATTTCACGTTATTTGCCTGAAGATGCAATCAACAATAATCATATGGAATTAATTGATAATGAATCCGTCGATATTATCAAGTCTAAAATGTTAGCCCGAGCAACAGATACAATGAGTTGTGTTGCTTCACAAATTGAACAACATCACATCGATGACATCTGTGACACATTAAAACATGCGCGTACCATATTTTTATTTGGTTATGGGGCATCACTCGTTATTGTTACAGATTTATATCAAAAATTATCTCGGATTGGTTTAAATGTGCGCTTAATACAAGAAACGCATTTATTAATGACTACCATGGCTACTCATGATGAACAAGATTGTATTATTTTTGTAACCAACCAAGGTAGTCATAGTGAAATGCAATCTATGGCAAAAGTTGCAACTGACTATAATATACCTATCATCACGATTTCAAGCTCGAATAATAATCCTGTAGCTAAAATATCTGATTATACTTTAATTTATGGTCAAACTGATGAGAATGAACTACGCATGGCCGCAACAACATCATTGTTTGCACAACTTTTTACGGTAGATATTCTTTATTATCGATTTATTGCTTTAAATTATCAACGTTCGTTAGACTCAATCACACAGTCTAAAATGGCACTTGATAATTATCGTAAACATTTGTCTAAAATCCAGTTTAAACACTAAATCATTGCTGCCATCACTTTTTAAATAACATCATAAACGAGAACGACATAGTAATCAATTTCTATGTCGTTCTCGTTTTTAATCTATCGCTAACACTATTTATTTGCTAGTTGCTTACTTTACATCGTTTTGAAAAAAGTCGAAAATATTTTTGGCATTATCAGTATTATCAATATTTCCTTTAAATTTATCACTACCAGGGCCATATGCATAAGTATTTACATCTTCTCCTGTATGACCATTAGTAGTCCAACCAGTATTTGATTTGTCATTAATTGGTTTTTGAACAGCATCTTGAACCTTTTGTAATTGACTTTCATATGCTTTTTCATCTTTTTTAAGATCTTTAAGTTTTTTAGCTTCATCTTTTATTTTATTCATTTGATCTTCTGAGACTTCAAAACCGTAACCATCTTTAATGACTTTCTCCACATTTTTGCCTTTGCTAATTTCTTCAGTCATATATTTACCTGAATGTTTCATTTGGTGAATGGCATCTGGGTTCCAAACGTAATCTTTACCTTTCGCAATAGACATACCACCTGTAGAATGATCTGCAGTAGCTACCACAAGTGTATCTGGATTTTCTTTTGCATAATTCATAGCATATTCAAATGATTTTTCAAATCCAGACATTTCTGACATTACCCCAGTTACATCATTTGGATGCCCTGATTTATCTATAGAAGCGCCCTCAACCATTAAAAAGAATCCTTTGTCGTTTTGTTTTAATTTATTTACGGCACTATCAGTCATATCCACTAATTTTGGATTTTTGTCTGGTGCGTCTATCTGTAATGGCATATCATTATCTGCAAATAATCCTAATACTTGTTTACTTTTGGAATTTTGTAGTTCGTTTTTATTTGTAACCACATCGTAACCATCTTTTTTAAATTTGTTTTTTAAATTGCCATTGTCTTTCCCAAAATACTCAGCACCACCACCTAGTAGTACATCGACTTTATGCTTGCCATTAATTTTATCATTGTAAAATTGTTTAGCAATTTCATCCTTTTTATCACGATCATCAACGTGTGATGCGTATGCAGCAGGCGTAGCATCTGTAATTTCAGCCGTAGATACGAGACCAGTTGATTTACCATTTTCTTTAGCTTGTTCTAATACTGTTTTAACATTATTTTTATTAGCATCGACGCCTATAGCTCCATTATACGTTTTTTGTCCTGAACTAAATGCTGTTGCACCAGCTGCTGAATCAGTAACATTTTCTTTTGGATCATTAGGGTTTGTACGTTGACTCCCTATTAGATATTTATCAAAAGCGGTCTGATCCATTTCTTTAGTATCTGGATTATCTGCAAAATAACGATAAGCAGAATTATACGAAGGTCCCATACCGTCACCGACTAAAAAGATAACGTTTTTAGGATTTTTTGTATTACCCATATAAGCTACATCAGCATTCTGATTTGAATCTTTAGACTCATCTTTTTTCCCTGCAGCATAAGTCCCTTGTACACTCCCTAATGATGAACCGGCAATGATTGTCCCTGCAATCGTAGCAGTAGCTAGTTTATTAAGTATTTTCATATAATAACTCCTTTAGATATGTATTATGACCTCAACTTTATTCTAAAGCACGAGTTTTGAGTGAGTATTTTTCTATTGTTAAATTTTTGTAAAAGCATTTATGTAAGTGTACCAACATAATGACGGATATACAAAAAAGTCATAAATGATACAAAAAAATGTATCATTTATGACTACTTAATATTGCTGACAAATTGATGTGTTATTATATTTTTTAAAGTTGCTGATCATCACTTAATTTATGATAGCCTTTTAGATAATAGAACAATGTCATAAAACCTAAGAACACGATACCAATAACAACTGAAACAACTGTTTCTTTATTAAATAGCATGCCGATTAACACCATGATAAAGAACGCCATTGTAATATAATTTGTTATTGCGCCGCCTGGCATTTTAAAAGGATGATTTTTGAGTTCTTCGCTGTGATTTTTTCTGAATCTTAAATGACTAATTAATATCATAAACCACGGTACCATACCTGGTAAAATCGAGGCACTGTATACGTAAACAAAAATACTATCTGCCCCTTTAATAAATAAAGGCAAAATAACATTTAATAACGCACCAACTAAAATACCAATTGCTATTGCAGTAACCGTCCAAATAGGAACACCATTTTTCATAACTTTACGGAAAAATTTAGGTAACATGCCCTTTTGAGATAAGTTCAACGTCATTCGACTAGCGCTAAATATACCAGAATTACATCCTGACATCGCTGCAGTCAAAACTACAAAGTTAATGAGTCCAGCAGCAAATGTAATACCCACTTTTGCAAATGTTGCAACAAATGGACTGCCAATGTTTCCTAATTCATCCCAAGGATAAACAGTTACAATAACGAAAATGGCTCCGATATAGAAAATTAATATACGCCATATAACACCATTAACCGCACTTTTAATATTTTTTTGTGGATCTTTCGTTTCACCAGCAGTAATACCGATTAATTCAACACCTTGATAAGAACCAATTACAATAGAAAGTGCGAAGAAGAAACCAATCCAACCATTAGGCATAAAGCCACCATGTGACCATAAATTAGAAAGACCTATAGCCTCTCCACCATTACCAAGTCCAAAGAAAATCAAACCGAACCCTGCAATAATCATCAAGATAATAGTTACTACTTTTATCATTGCAAACCAAAATTCAAATTCACCAAAAGCTTTAACTGATACTAAGTTAGCACCAGCCAACAATAATACAACTATAATACCTGGTATCCATTGTGGTAAATCAGGAAACCAATAATTCATATATTCTCCAACGGCGATAACCTCACTCATACCTACAACAACCCATTGGAAAATATTACTCCATGCTGTCAGATAACCAGCAACTGGATTTATGTAATCACTTGCAAAGTTTGCAAAAGAACCTGAAGTCGGGTGTAAATATACCATTTCCCCCATAGCTCTCATCACTAAAAATAAAAACAGCCCAGCTATTAAATAGGCAAATATTACTGAAGGCCCTGTCCATTTAATCGTACTTGTCGCCCCCATAAAGAGTCCGACACCAATCGTTCCACCAAGTGCTATCATCCGCATTTGACGTGCACCTAGTCCCCTTTGTAATTCGTTATTCTCATTCATCATTCAAACCCCATCTCATTCAAATATAAGTGAAAATAATTCACTTATTATGACGCTATTATACTATAAATTCTAAAAATTAAAACAATTATTTTTCATTTATGTAAGCCCTTACATATGTTTTTATTTTAGATTACTTTTAGAGAAAACGCAATGTAAATTTCCATTTCAATATGATAGAGAGCAATTAAATACTATATTTAGTTAATTGAGTGTCACTATTTAATTATGATTATTTTGTGATTTATTTCACAAAAACACTGTAACATAGTATACTATTTTTAATTAATAGAAAGTGAGGATAAAGTTTTGAACGAAAAAAATATTAAATGGGATAAAGTTTTTTATGGTAAAGCGTGGGTTCATCATGTCGTAGAGACAATTCGTGCCAAAGATATTTTACAAAGTTTTTATTTAAAACGTTATCTATTACGTGCCATAATGGCTGGTTTTATTTTAGGTGTGATTACAGTTTTTGTATTGCTCATTAAAGCTTCATTAGCCTCTGATATTCCAATGGGCGTTGCAAATTTAGTCGGGGTAATTGCATTTAGTTTTGCTTTAGTGTTAATACTTTTTACAAATTCCGAATTATTAACGAGTAACTTTATGTATTTTACAGTTGGACTGTATTATCGCGTCATTTCGCCAATCCGCGTTTTTAAAATATTTGTACTCTGTTTTATTGGTAATGCCTTAGGTGGATTGGTGTTCTTCTTATTGATTCGTTCCTCAGACATTATGACACCTGAGATGATGCAACAATTAGAAGCTACAATTGATCATAAAACACTATCGGCAGGTTTTGTTGCCATTCTTATAAAAGGTATTTTTGCTAATTTCTTTATAAATATATCGCTTGTCATAGCTATGCAAATTGATGATGTTTTGGCAAAAATGTTTGTCATGATGTTTGGTGTATCCATTTTCGCATTTATGGGTTACGAACACGTTGTTTATAATACCGTATTATTCGCAGGTGGAGTCGTTTACCAAAGTGATGTACTTTCAGCCATGCCTGCTTTAATCAATTTGCTGGGGGCAGGTATCGGCAATTATATCGGAGGCGGTTTAGTAATAGGCTTGTTCTATGCTTATTTAAACGACCATAAGCAATATCAAAAAAGTAAAGTACATTGACTACAACTTGCGTTATTGTAATGATGAGCTAGAGTCTAACGTTCATGAAGTTATAGTTCCTAATTTTATATGATATAATGCTCAATAGATTTTATTATAAAGGAGTTCAATATGAATAAACATCTATTGAAACGTACAATCACAGTTTCAATTATATTTGGTATATTATTTTTCCTAATCAATTATTTTAGCGATAGTGATGTTTCTGCCGGAAATTTAATGCTAAAAAGTTTACTAACGATTGTTGTATTTGGGATACTATATTACTTAATTTTTACTATTGTAAATTCACCAGAGCGAAAATATAAATTTGGTATTACATTACCTATTTCACTACTAATTGCAATCATAATCAGCGCTATGTTTTCTGCTTTAAAAATCGGTATCATAACCGGATTGATTATTGGTATCATTGCAGGGTATATCTGGGAATATATCGATACTCATAAAAATGGTGGTGATAAATCATGAGTATTTTCATTGGTATTGTTGTTATCATTTTACTAAGTGTAAGTTTAATCCCTAATTTAAAAGCTGTAAAAAAATCTAAAGCTGCTGGAGAAAAAAATCCACGTTTTGCAATTATGGTAGGTATTGATTCTATATTACTCGTATTAGTTATTGTGACACTAATACTTCAATTTTTAAAATAGACTATCATTTTTCATTTCGATATTATAAAACCCCTTATTGAAGCATTTTCCAATGTCAAAATAAGGGGTTTTAAATTAAAATTGATTTTGTAAAATAAGATAATATAAGGCTAAAGCTCCCAATAAGTAAATAAGACTTCCGACCATAAATGACCGAAATTGTATTTTTAAGGGGACTTTTTTATTAAAAATAGGTCCTAAAACTAAATTTCCTATTGCTAAAACAATTGGGCCTCCTAAAAAAAATAAAATTAAATAACCATTCATACGTTAGCCTCTACTTTTTTCAAAATATTTTTCAATGATAGCTGTACCTGATATGTCTTTACCTAAATAGGGTATGTTACTAAAATCTTGTTTTTCCGTCATATCATTCGTATTTACAATAACATCTAAACCAGCATTCACCGCTGCAGTTGCCCCATTGACTGAGTCTTCTATAGCTAAACAATTAACAGGATTATAGTTTAATCTTTGAACTGCTGTTAAATACAGTTCTGGACTTGGCTTTATTTCTTCTACATCCTCTCGTCCAACAACAACATCAATATACGCATCTAATCCTAATTGATCAAACGTTGGTTGAATATCGTTTTTAAAACTACTTGTCGCAATAGCCATGGGTATATGGCGCACTTTACAATAATCCATAAGTTGTTTCATATGTGTAACTATCGGTAAATGTATACTCGTTTCATTATGCTCTTGATATATTTTTTCTTTACGTTCTTGTCCTAGTTGGTCTTCTAGATACTGATGCAAATCTGAAGCCAATCCCCCAATAGATTGACGATAAAAATCTAAACTAACTTCTTCCAAACCATAATGATTTAAATGTTTATTTATTATTTCAAACAAGTGCTTTTCTGTATCTATAATTGTACCATCAAAATCAAATATCACAGCACGATACATACATTTCCCCTCCTATAATTTAACAAAATTGAATCAAATTATTGTCAGTGTATCATATTTTATACTTCTCTAGCCTATCAAAGACAGAGATAATATAAACTAAGAGAAAAACACGAAAAAATTAATGTTTTCCTCTTAGTTTAGAACTTCATATTAATTTTATCTTAAAATCAATGATACTTACCTTTTATTCCAGTATTTTGCAAGTATTGGACCTGTAATATTATGTATTAAGCTGAACACGGCTCCCGGAACTGCAGATAATGGGTTAAAATGTACTGTAGCTAAAGAAACTGCTAGCCCTGAATTTTGCATACCTACCTCTATCGATACTGCCTTTTTGTCCGGTCGGTCTAATTTTAGGATTTTGGCAAATGTATAACCAAGTATATAGCCAATCAAATTATGAAGAATGACAACCGCAAAAATAAGCAATCCTGTGGCTAAAATTTGTGCTTTACTACTACCAACTACAGATGCAAGTATTAATGAAATAGCTACAACGGAAACGATTGGTAATGCAGTGGCAGTCTTGTCAGCAAATGTCTTGAACAGTTTTTGCAGTACAAACCCAATGATTATTGGTATTAAAATCACTTGAACGACTGACCAAAACATACTGATAAATGAAACTTGTAACCATTCATGCGCAAATAAATATATTAAAGCTGGTGTTAAAAATGGTGCTAGTAATGTTGAAACACTTGTGATAGCTACTGACAATGCAACATTTGCATTTGCTAAGTAACTCATAACGTTACTAGATGTACCACCCGGACAACATCCAACTAAAATCACACCAATTGCAATTTCTGGAGGCAAATGAAACAGTTTAACAATTAAAAATGCACTTAAAGGCATAATCGTATACTGCAAAACCACACCAATGATTACAGATCTAGGTGCTTGAAATATGATTTTAAAATCTTTGGGGTCTATGGTTAATCCCATACCTAGCATAACAATTCCTAGTAAATAAGGTACCCAATTACTTAAAGTAGAAAGTTGCATTGGAAATATAAAACCAATGACAGCTGCAATAAGCATCCATACTAAGAACGTATTCGTTGCAAACTTACTTACTTTTGATAACATCTAAAACACTTCCCTCTCTGTATTAATAAAGAAGAATGTATCATATTTTGAACATCTAAACAACAGAATTTTCTAAATATTTCGACTTTAAAACCCTAGGAATTTCCAAAAATTTTATACTTCGTTCTAAAGACCTAGTGTCTTCTTTTAAAAAGAGTGGTACAATTTAATAGAATTTAAAACATGTATAATTTTAAGGGCACTAAATATTAATTTTAATATACGTATGTCACTTTATATAGATATGGAGGTATAATATGTTTTTAGATAAAACTGAAACGTTTGTTTTAAACATCAGTGGTTTAAATAAACGTCATATCCGCAAAAATTTGTTAAAACTTTTGAAACAAGTCCACTTTTGTAAATCGTTCAAATTTACTATTTTCAAAAAAAATCATTTATATGCTTTAGAAGTGAATTTACCTAAGCAACAGCTACCATATTTGATTAGTTTTCTTAGCTTCCACAATTATTTAATCTATCAAATTTTAGAAAATAATCATGCACAGGACCTACTAGACTTGGATCATTTACTATTATCATCTAAGCGTTTCGAAATCGCTGTTGACGGCCTTCATGATGCATTTATTAAAGACAAAGTTATCGATATTATGAATTTACTCAATCACACTGAAGCAATTGTTTATACCTTCAATCGAAATACCATCAACGTTTCTTGTTCGCCTACAGTATTCTCTAAATTAATTCACGCTATCGCAACACACAACATTGATGTTTACAGTGCTACCTACCAACCACGTTTAATGCATAAAACGAGAATTTCTTAAAAACATTAATGTACGACATTACTCACATATACAGTAAAATTGATTTAGCTACCATTTCACGATATTTAATCAACATAAATCATGTATACAAGGATCTAGCATCCAATCATAAACGTCTATTCTTATTGTAATTGTATAGAAATGACGTTTTTTTTATGTGGACACTTATAAACAAAATAGAATGTAAGACCCATCTTCGCGCCGTGTATACCATGTCTACTAACAAGCATGCAAAAATTAATTGATGCGTTATTGATAAAAAATTGGACTAATCCATTAATGATTATCATATGGATTAGTCCTTTTTTGTGCATAAGTTTTATATGCAATCTCGTTATTATTTATTTTTTTCTTCAAATACTAAATTTTCAAATGCTTCTCTGACTTGAGGTACAGACATACCTACTACGACTTGCACATTTTTCCCACTTTTCACTAAGCCATGTGCCATTTGTTTATGCGTAAAGTAATCACTATCCTCAACTTTATTGACATCATTCACTGTCAATCTTAAACGTGTCGTACAATTTGTAACGTCTTTAATATTTTCTTTGCCACCTAGACCTTCTAAATAATAGATTGCTTTAGCTTCAAACTCGTTTGCTGACTCAGTTTTTTTAGCAACTTGTGCTTTACCGTCTTTATTTTTATAGTCATCTTTATTATATAATTTCATATCCTTATCGTCTTTTTTACGTCCAGGAAGTGGAATATTAAATTTTATAATTAAAAACTTGAACAAGAAGAAATAAATCGCTGTAAAACCGAAACCTATTGCAATTTGAATAATATAAGTTAACCAGTGATTTTGGGCTAAAGGTATCCAATTCGTAGCAAAGAAATCTAATAATCCTCCACCAAAGTTACCTACTAATCCGAAACCATACATTAACGTATCCATCGTTGCTGCTAAAATTGCATGTAAAACGAATAAATAAGGTGCAATAAATAAAAATGTAAACTCTAATGGTTCAGTGATGCCTACAACAATCGCTGTCAATGTTGCTGGAATTAGTAATGCTGCAATTTTCTTTCTATTTTCTTTTGGCGTCGTTGCATACATTGCTAAAGCAATACCAATTGAACCAAAGACTTTTCCGTTACCTTGTAACATAAAGCCATATGGGAATAATTCTTTTAATGGTTCTTTACTTTTAGCAAATTCATTTACATGTTCGAACCATTCTGCTTTCAATCCATGATTCACAACAACAGGACCTACTTCTATTGGTGCATATATAAAGTGATGTAATCCAGTTGGTATCAATACTCTTTCTAAAAAATGATACAACCACACACCTATATAACCCGAGCCAATAATAAATCCTTGCAGTGAAGAAATACCATTTTGTACCGTTGGCCATATGATGCAAGTAATTAAAGCAATTGGCAACATGACAAAAAATGAAATCGTTACTACAAATGTCAAACCTTGAAATACACCAAGCATTTCAGGTAATTTTTTACTATAATATCTATTATGTATCCATGTGACAATGCTTGAAATAATAATACCGCCTAGGATATTCGTGTCTAATGTTTCTATACCAGCAATCGCTTTTAATCCCGTTACATTTTCTACACCCTTTTCTAAATTTGCTCCGAATGTATGCGGCCATTGCGTTAATATGGCATTGATAAAGGTATTAAACATTAAGTATCCCATTAATGCTGACAGTGCTGCATGTCCAGGTGCTTTTTTAGCTAAAGATAATGGCAAGCCAACAACAAATACCACTTCCATGTGATTAAATATTGTCCAACCACCAGACTCTATCACTGACCATATTTTGAACCAATTTGTACCTTCTTCAGCAATACTCCCCATTATTGAAGGATTTTTAAATAATGTTGCTAAACCGAGTACAATACCAAAAAATGCAAACATCAATACAGGTACAATCATTGCACTTCCAAATCGCTTTATAGCATTCATATAAAGTTCCCCTTTTCTAAATTTCCAAAATAATTCACTTATGATATTTGATATCTCTCTATTCAAATGATTATGGATCAATTTACCATCGATTTTATAGTAAACGCTTACATCAGAACAATAGTTTGACGCCATTACGAACAATTTTGTACAATAAGATTATATTTTCAAAACTTGAAAATATTTTCAAAATTCTGAGGTGATAACGTTGCTTTTAGATGAACGCATAAATAACAATTTTAATAAATTAAATGAAAACGACCTACAAATCGCTCATTTTATAAACACACATATATCAGATTGTAAAACAATGAAAATCCAAGATTTAGCGGCTTATACACATGCATCAAATGCAAGTATTCATCGTTTTACTCGTAAGCTCGGCTTTGATGGCTACAGTGATTTTAAATCATACTTAAAATTTGAATCTGAACAAGTCCATCAATTACCTTCTGACTCTATGAACGCTTTTAAACAAGAAATTGAAAATACCTTCACTTATTTGGAGCGTATCGATTACGACCTAGTTACTGACAAAATATATCAAGCCGAAACGGTATATTTATATGGCACAGGTTTAGCTCAAATGAATGTTGCGCAAGAAGCTCAAAGAATTTTATTGACCATACATAAAAATATTATTGTATTACATGATGTACATGAATTTAAAATGGTATTAAATAAAGCTTCTGATAATGATTTGTTTTTTATTATTTCTTTATCCGGCGAGACCGATCACTTATCCGATATAACGAATTTACTGCAACTGCGTCAAAAGTATTTCATTTCTATTACTACGCTTCAAGACAACACCTTGGCTCAAAAGGCAAATTATAATATCTACGTATCAAGTAACACTTTTTATTTAACAAACGGCATTGATTATTCCAGCTTTATCAGCTACCATATTTTTTTTGAAACGGTACTACGTAAATTTAATGAGCGTATACAATACGGTCAATTCACACAAAATAATTAACATATCAAATAAAAGAAAGCTGGACAAATTAATTGTCTCAGCCTCTTAGTCAACATCTCAATTTATTACACAAGTGGGACTGATACATGAGCTTCTGCCCAAATATGCCTGAGTCCCACTTTTAATTTATTGAGTTAGGTTGTAATGATTTTTTATTGTTCCTCTTCATATTCTTCTAGTGTTGTTTGCAGCTTATCAAATAACATTTCAAAACCATGCGCAGTAGAATCATGATATTCCTTTTTCTTTTGCTTATACTCTAATGATGTCAATCTGCGTTCCCTAGGTACATAAGCTGTATAATTAAAAATCATTTGGGTTATGCCTGGTTCTCTTTCAAACATCTCTACTTCAATTGTATCTTCAGAGTCACTTAATTCAGGCATCCCTATCGTCATTACAATATATTCATTTGGGTTCAAAGTAACGTAAGAACCCTTCACTATATTTTCTTTCCCTTTACGAACATCAATAATTTCATAGCTTCCGTTTTGTACAGCGTCTATCTCTATTGATTTATTCGTTCGTTCAGTTGTCATAAACCATTGTTTAAGAAATCGTTGCTCAGTCCAAGCTTGATATACTAATTCAGGTTCAACTTTAAACAGTCTTTCCAACTGAATTTCTACGTTTTCATTTTCCACATTATATCTAGCCATGATTGTTCACCTACTTTCACTCTTATAACTATTCTAACTCATTATACTAGACTTCTAAACAATAATACTATGAAATTCAACTTTCCTTTATATCCCCTTTAAAAGTGATAACCTATTTATTCTATCGTTATTAATCAGTAAACGTCAAAATTTTCCCTTTTTTAATACTATCTTACTTCTTAAAAAAGAGGACAAACAGTCTATATCAAATAATATAAACTGTTGCCCTTTCTTTTAATCAACTTTTTTATTTTAATCTTGGTAATCTAAAGAAAATTGCAATTAGGCCACAAACACCTAGAATGATCGGATAAATTGAATACGGCATTAATGAAACTGGTGAGATAGACGCAACGCCTGCTGCTGCTATAACTTGCGGACTATAAGGTAATAAACCTTGGAAACAGCTCGCAAATATATCTAAAACACTTGCAGATTTCCTAGGATCAATCTCGTATTCATCTGCAATATCTTTAGCTAAGGGGCCTGCCATTAATATAGAAATTGTATTATTGGCAGTCGAAATATCCGCAGCACTCACAAGTCCAGCTATACCTAATTCTGCACCGCGTTTTGATTTAACCCTATTGCGTACAAAATTTAATAGCCAAGTGATACCACCATTATGTTGTATCAATGCTACAAGTCCGCCAATTAAAAGTGCAATAATCGCAATATCCTCCATACCAACAATTCCTTTTGAGATTGAACTAAGCAAGCCTGACCAGTTGAATGATCCATCAACCAGTCCAATAATCGCAGATAATACGGTACCACCAATCAACACTATAATTACATTTATACCTGCCAGCGCTAAAATCAGTACCAATAAGTATGGAATAACTTTAATAAAGTTATAGTCATATGATTTCGTAGTATCTATCTGAGCACCATGCGTTAAAAACCAAAGTACTATAACAGTAAATAGCGCACCTGGTAATACAATCTTTATGTTCACCTTAAACTTATCGCTCATTTTAGTCTTTTGAGTACGAACAGCGGCAATTGTAGTATCCGAAATCATTGATAAATTATCACCAAACATTGCGCCACCAACGACAGTAGCCATTGTTATCGCTGCAGATACATCCGTCGCCTGACTCAAACCAAAACCAACCGGCGCTATAGCTGCAACTGTACCGACTGAAGTACCCATTGAAAGTGATACAAACATACAAATGATAAATAAACCGACGATAATTAAGTTTTCTGGAATAAAGGATAGTCCTAAATTTACCGTCGACTTGACTCCCCCCATATCTTCTGTAGTTTGAGAAAATGCACCCGCAAGTAGAAATATTAACATCATCAAAATAATATTTGAATGTCCAGCGCCTTTAGTAAATACATCTACTTTTTTAGAAAATGTTTCTTTTTTATTTATCAACAAACCCACAATGGATGCGATAATAATTGCAACATTGAGTGGCATTATTGAAAAGTCACCAGTAATAACGCCCACACCTAAAAATATACCTACAAAAATGATTAATGGCACAAGCGCCCATGCGTTACCTTTTTTATTTTCCGTCATACAAAACCAACTTTCTTTATCATTACTTTTTTAGTCAATCATTCATTTTGCTTACCATAAAAAATAAAAAACTCTTTTCTCATAGAAGAAAAGAGTAAATCGATACATCTTTAATCTTATCTTCTAGCACACTTTATGCTACTGGAATTGGCACACGCATTACCATGTTGCCGAAGTTTCAATGGGCCAGTCCCTCCACTTCTCTAGATAAGCTATTTTATTTATTTTATAACAGTACACTATTCACGCCACTTCGTCAATTATATAATCATAATATGAAATGATATTTTACTTCAAAGGTTATTCCGTTGGCCGAACAATCGTAAATGTATCACCGATCGTGGCATAATCATTTCCAGCTAAACGGCACACGGCTTCTAGTGCCTGTGCATTAATCTTACTGTCTTCAAAATACACGTTTTCATTAATATGAAACATCACGACTTCTCCAATGATTAGATCTGACCCCTCATCAGTATCTCCTAATGATATAATCCGCTCTAATTTACATTCCATACGTATTTTCGCCTGTTCAATACCAGGTACAGTTATCAGTTCTGAGTCGACAAGGGTTAACGTTGTTCGTTCTAATTCATTTTCAGTACGATCCAATGGTGCAGCTGTACGGTTAATTTGCTCTACGTTTGTTTCATCAGTGATATGTACTACAAAATTTTCAGTCTCTTCAATATTAAGTGAAGTGTCTTTACGTTTACCTTCTGAGCGTCCTGTAGAAATCATAATCATCGGTGGTGCACTGTTCACCACGTTAAAAAAACTGAACGGTGCCGCATTTAACTTACCATTTTTATCTTGAGATGTCACAAAGGCTATTGGCCTAGGTATGACACTACCACTCAATAATTTATAGTTTTGTCTTTTAGACAATTCACTTGCTTTAAAATGTTTCACAAAAATTCACTTTCCTTTCATAAATAAAAAGTGGCTATGTCAAAATGTAAGTGCATAACTGTTCATTTAAGCACGAATCACTTTGAAATAGCCATCTATCAAATTAATCTAATTGTGTACCACCTGTAACCCCGTATACTTGGCCAGTAGTGTAACTTGATTCATCAGCTGCTAAATGAACATAAACGCCTGCTAATTCTACAGGTTGACCTGCTCTGCCAAGCACTTCTTTTTGTCCAAATGTTGGAATTTTGGATTGTGGTTGTCCACCTGATATTTGAAGTGGTGACCAAAATGGTCCTGGTGCAACACAGTTAACACGGATGCCTTTAGCTCCTAGTTCTTCAGACAAACTTTTAGTTAGCGATATGATTGCAGCTTTTGATGCTGCATAATCATGTAAAATTGGACTTGGGTTATAACCTTGTACAGATGACGTTGTCGTAATTGTAGCACCTGGTTCAAGATAATCAATCGCTTTTTGTACAGTCCAAAATATTGGATACACATTCGTTTCAAAGGTTTCAGTAAATGACGCTGTATCGAAGCCCTTTAGTGTATCTCTATATTGTTGATGTCCAGCTACGAGTGTAACATTGTCTAATCCACCTAACGCGTGATATGCACGTTCTACTAACTCATAATTGAATTGTTCATTGCGTAAATCACCCGGTATTAGCACAGCTTGTTGTCCTGCCGATGTAATAACTTCTTCTACTTCTTCAGCATCTTCTTGTTCTGATGGCAAGTAATTGATTGCAACATCAGCACCTTCTTTAGCATACGCAATAGCTGCTGCTCTACCAATAGCTGAATCTCCACCTGTTACTAACATCTTTAAACCTTTCAATCTACCATAACCGGTATAAGAAGTTTCTCCACAATCTGGTTTAGGGTTCAGATCTTTTTGTAAACCTGGAACGGGTTGCTCTTGTTTTGGAAAATCTGCATTTGAATATTTCTTTCTAGGATCTTGAGACGCCATGCTTAATCCTCCTCAAAAAATAATGGTTGTAATTATTTTTTACCCAAATTAAATCGCCCATAACACAAGATTATATTTTTAAGTTTCGTTCAATAATTTCTGTACAAATGTTACAAAGTAATCTGGTACTTTTTCTAAAATGCGTTCATCGGGATCATATTTGGGGTGATGTAAATCATAGTCACTATTAGATCCAATAAAAACAAATACACTTGGATACTTGTTGGCAAACCCAGAAAAATCTTCACCAATAGTTAATGGCTGTTCCATTATATTCACATTGTAACCTACTTGTTTAGCAACGTTAATTGCATCGTCTGTTAATTTTTCGTCATTGATTACTGCGCCTGGTAATCGTATATATTGTGTTTCAATTTCAACATCAAATACTTCTGCCAATCCACTCCCAATTTCTCTCAATCTCTTCTCAATGAATGTGCGAATACCTTCATCAAAACTTCTCACTGTACCTTGTACATAAGCTTGATCTGCAATAACATTCCATGTATTACCACAAGATACTTCTCCAATCGTTACGACTGCATTATCAAAAGCAGATAAATTTCTGCTGACGATGGATTGAACACTATTGATTAATTGACCTAATACGATGACTGGATCATTACCTTGTTCAGGCTTTGCTGCATGTGCACCTTTACCCTTAATTTTAAATTCAAAGCGATCTACAGAGGATGTCACGGCACCAGATTTCACTGCCAATGTACCTATATCCATAGTAGGATAATTATGATAACCAAGCACAGCTTTTGTACCATCAATAGCACCTGTCTCAGCTAATTTAACAGCACCATAGCCCAGCTCTTCGGCAGGTTGAAAAATAAAACGTACTCTACCTTTTAATTGATCTTCAATTTCTTTTAATTTTGTAGCTGTTGCTAAAATACTTGCCATATGGATATCATGACCACAAGCATGCATAATACCTTCATTAGTTGATGTAAATTCATGTACAACTTCTTCATTAATTGGCAAAGCATCTATATCCGATCGAACAGCAATAAACGTATCTCCTTGACCTACTTCAGCAATCAAACCAGTTTCCAACGGTATATCTAAAATTTTAATTTCATAACTTTCTAAAATACGTCTTAATCGTTTCGTTGTTTCATATTCATCATCAGACAATTCTGGAAACTGATGAAATGTACGTCTCCATTTTACAAAGTCTTCATATTGTGGCATGACACGTCACGTCCTTTCTAAATTTATAAAACGTTTTAAAATATAATATAGTATTGTTACAATCACAACGCCGAGCGCTAAATTATTAGAGACTAAAATAAGCACCATCGTAAGTATTACCATGAATCCATTTACTAAAGGTGACTTTCGTATAAAGGGTATTGTTCGTCTATCAAATGTATTCAATGAAATTGTAATAAGCACGGTAGCTAAAACAGCCATTGGAATATGTCCTATAATTTCACCAAAAACAAATAAACTTACCAGTAAAAAACTTCCGGTAACAAGCGTCGAAACTCTAGAGTTCGCACCCATTGTTACATTAAAACGCGATTGACCAACAAGCGCACTTCCACCATAACCACCAAATAATCCTACTACTAAATTAGCTATGCCTTGACCTATTGATTCACGATTTTTATCACTAGTTGTAGCTGTTACTTCATCCATCATTCTTGCTGTTAAAGTCGTTTGAACGATTGCAACAATAGCCATCATCAGACCATAAAACAATGCAGTTAGGAGAAAGTTAACATTTAATATTTCAATAGGGATAGTTGGATAAGGTAGTTTAATATGTATTGAAGACAAATCGTGCACATATTTTATATCAGGTTTTAATACCCACGAAAATATTGTCAGTATAATGATGGATGTCAATGGTGCAGGTATAATTTTGATATGTTGAGCGCCCAACCAAATAATAAAAAATGACATGATTGCAACGATATAAGTTGCCATAGAAATACCTAAAATATTCTTTAGCTGAGATGTAAATAATAATATACCTAGTGCATTCATAAATCCAATTACAACACCGACAGGTATCAATTCTAACCATTTATTAATTTGAAAATACCCAAATAAAATTTGGATGATACCCATAAATAACGTTGCTGAAATGACAGCTTGCATCCCATGACTTGCAGCTAAAGGTGCTACGACTAAAGATACACCACTACTTGGTGCTGATACCATCAAGGTTCTATTTCCAGTCAAGCTAAGTACAAGCATCATTAAACCAGTACTTAACATACCGATTGTCGGATTCACACCTGCTATAAATGAAAAAGCAATTGCACCAGGTAACAATGCAAGTGCAAGTAATACACCTGAAAGTGTATTCTGTACTATGTTACCTTTCCATTGTTCAATATACCCAGCATTACTCACACCATACTCACCCCCAAGTCCCTTTAATTACTATACTATCATAATTGTCAAAATATTTTATTAACTTAATTTTTTGCACTTCTAAATTTCTATTTTTAGAAAACTTGAATAAAAAAAATAAGAATAGAGCGAGGACAAATCAACATTTTTGATTCCATTCCTCACCCTATTCATCTCTAATAATCTTATTTTTAATTTTAATTACAGTTTCTCTATTAAAGTTTTACACGATTATCAAAGAGCACTTTACCATCTTTAATAACTCTTTCTGCATGATTAATACCATAATGATATGGAATATATTCATGATTAGGTGCATCCCAAATTACAATATTTGCTTTATCTCCCTCATTGATGGTACCTGCATCAACGTCAATTGCTTTAGCTGCATTGACTGTCACTGCATTCCAAATTTCATTTGGAGATAATTTTAATTTTAACGCTGCAATAGACATCACCAATTGTAAATTATTAGTCACACAACTACCTGGATTGAAGTCAGTAGCTATCGCAATAGCGCCATCGTTATCTAGCATACCTCTTGCATCTGCATAACCTTCCTTATCAAGATAAAAAGTTGTTCCTGGTAATAATACTGCAACAGTATCACTATCTTTCAACTTTTGTTTACCTTCTTCACTAGATGCAACTAAATGATCCGCAGAGATAGCATTTTCATCAATTGCAAGTTCTAAACCACCTAATGGATCGATTTCATCTGCATGAATTTTAACATCAAAGCCTTGTTTTTTAGCTGCTTCCATGTAAGATTTAGATTCTTCCACAGTAAACACGCCTGTTTCACAGAAAATATCGGCAAAATCAGCATATGGTTTAACTTCCGGCAATAAATCTATCATTTCTTGTAAGAAATCTTGGTTAGACTCCGCATCTTTAGGCACAGCATGTGGGCCAAGGAAGGTATGTTTCATGTCTAAATTATATTTTTTTGCTAATCGATTTGAAACACGCAATTGTTTAAGTTCATTTTCTTTATCCAATCCATAACCACTCTTACTTTCAACCGCTAAGACACCGTGTTGTAACATGGTTAATAGATTTTTTTCCGCTTTTTCAAAAAGTTCGTCTTCCGTCGCTTGACGCGTGGCTTCTACAGTAGAAAGTATACCGCCACCTTGTTCAAGTATTTCTAAATAAGACACACCTTGACGCTTGAGTGACATCTCATGTTCACGTGAGCCTCCATGTACAAGATGCGTATGTGCTTCTACCAAGGCAGGTGAAACGACTTTTCCTGAAGCATCTATTATTTCTTTTGCATCATATGCATCAGAATGTTCACCCGCATAAACAATCTTGCCATTTTTCACAACTACTGTACCGTTTTCAACAATATTTAAATCATTTAATTCTTTTCCTTTTAAAGGACGTTCGGTAGCTTTCGGTAAAATTAATTGTTTAATATTTTGAATGATTAAGTCGTTCATTTTTTATCTCCTTTTCTTGTAATCATTGGAATGTGAATGCCTTTTTCATTTGCTACATTAATTGCTGATTCATAACCTGCATCAGCATGTCTTACTACTCCCATACCCGGATCCGTAGTTAATACACGTCCTAAACGTTTATCTGCTCTTTCTGAACCATCAGCAACTACTACCATGCCTGCATGTAATGAATAACCCATACCAACACCACCGCCATGATGGAATGAAATCCAAGATCCACCTGCAGCAGTATTGATTAATGCATTTAAAATAGCCCAATCTCCTACAGCATCTGAACCATCTTTCATACCTTCAGTCTCACGATTAGGACTGGCTACTGAACCTGAATCTAAATGGTCGCGACCAATTACAATCGGTGCAGAAATTTCACCTTCACGCACAAGTCTATTTAACGCTAGACCCATTTTCGCACGTTCTCCATAACCTAACCACGCAATTCTTGAAGGCAATCCTTGAAACGCAATTTTCTCCTGTGCTAAATCTAACCAACGAATAAGTTTTTCATTTTCAGGGAACAACTTTCTCATTTCTTCATCAGCACGTTCAATATCCTTAGGATCCCCACTTAATGCTGCAAATCTAAATGGTCCCTTTCCTTCGCAAAATAGCGGTCTAATATATGCCGGTACAAACCCAGGGAAATCAAAAGCATTTTTTAAGCCATCATTATATGCGACCTGTCTTATGTTATTTCCATAATCAAAAGCGACCGCACCCTGTTTTTGAAATTCTAACATTAGTGATACATGCTTATGCATTGAGGATTGCGATTCTTTCACGTATTGTTTTGGATCTTTATTACGAAGTGCACTTGCCTCTTCTAATGAATACCCTTGTGGTACATAACCATTTAAAGGATCGTGGGCACTCGTTTGATCCGTAATAATATCAATTTTAAATCCTTTATCTAAAATTGCTTGATGTACATCGACCGCATTACCGACCAAGCCAATAGATAATGGCTTGCCTTGTTTGCGTGCATCTTCCGCTAACGTTAATGCTTCGTCTAAATCTCGTGTTTTCACATCACAGTAACGTGTATCAATACGCTTATCAATGCGTGTTTCATCTACATCAACTCCGATGACAACTCCACCATTCATCGTAACTGCCAATGGTTGTGCACCACCCATGCCACCAAGACCAGCAGTTAATGTAATCGTACCATTTAATTTGCCATTAAAATGTTGATTAGCTAGTTCACCGAATGTCTCATATGTACCTTGAACGATACCTTGTGAACCTATGTAAATCCAACTACCCGCAGTCATTTGTCCATACATCATTAAACCTTTTTGATCTAATTCATTAAAATGATCCCAGTTTGCCCATTCAGGTACTAATACAGAATTTGAAAGTAATACACGTGGTGCCTCTTCATGTGTTTTAAATACAGCAACTGGTTTGCCTGATTGAACTAACATCGTTTCATCAGCTTCTAATGAACGCAGTGTGGATTCAATTGCTTCGAATGCTTCCCAGTTTCGAGCTGCTTTACCTATGCCACCATAGACAACCAAATCTTCGGGTCTTTCTGCAACTTCAGGATCTAAATTATTATATAGCATTCGTAATACTGCTTCTTGTTCCCAACCTTTACATTCAATCTCTAAACCTTTTTTTGCTTTAATATTTCTCATGAACAATCTCTCCTTCATCGATTTTAAATTCAACCTTTGTTTTGATATTTAAAATATCCATAATGCAAATGGAATTGTAATCAGTAGTGTGAGTACTACTCTTTCAAACCAAATAATCACAAGTTTTCCTATCGATATTTTAATTTCAGTAGATAATATGACCGGAACAACGCTTGAGAAAAAGATAATCGCTGAAACACTCATGACCGCTACTGTAAATCTTGTTGCTAAATCTGCTGATTGTGCAATCGCAGCTGGTAATAACATTTCAACAATTGAAATCGTTGAAGCCTGTGCTAATACCCCTACATTTTCTACTGGAAAAATGCTGATAAATGGATAAAAGATGTAAGATATATATTCGATTACTGGTGTGAATTCTGCGATTACTAATCCTAGAAAACCAATTGACATGATAGAAGGTAAAATTGCTATAGTCATTACGACACCATCTCTCAAATTTTCAAATACATTGTCAATTAATGATTTAGACTGTTTCACAGCTAATTTTGCTTCTAACCAAGACTCTTTTAACAATGGCATGTTTCTGCGAATCTCTTCTTGATATGGTTGGTCTTTATATGTCGTATGCTTTTCAAATCTGATAGGTGGGAGTTGTACGGTAATAGCAGTAACAATAAATGTCACTGCGAGTGTAAACCAAAAATATAAATTCCAATGCTGAATAATACCTAGTGTGTTAGCTACAATAATCATAAACGTAGCGGAAACCGTAGAGAACCCTGTCGCTACAACTACTGCTTCTTTATGTGTGTAACTACCACTCTTGTAGACTTTGTTTGTTATCAGTAAGCCTATTGAATAACTACCAACAAATGATGCTACTGCATCGACCGCTGACTTTCCTGGTGTCTTAAATATCGGTCGCATTATCGGACGACAAATCACACCGATAAACTCTAACAATCCAAAACCTACTAAAAATGATAAAAAAATCGCTCCTATGGGAATTAAAACACTTAATGGTATGGCTAACTTTTCATATAAAAATGGTCCAATACTTTCTTTTAAAACAAAAGCAGGCCCTATATTGAAAACAACCATGAAAGCGATGAATACCCCTACTACTTTGAATAAGCTAAAAATAATATTTGTTTTCGATTCATTCCACCTTTGATTGAGAAATGGATGAATTGCACCAATAATAATTAAAATCAATACATAATATGGTAAAACTGGTTTCACTATTAGCGTAATCCATTGCACAATATGATCAATCATAATGGTTGATTGACCTTGTATAGTCACAGGAACGAAGAAAAATATAATACCAATCAAGCTATAAATGAAAAATCTCCACATGTACTTCACGCCCCTAACATGAAAGTACGACTCCCTCTATATCTAAAAGTATAATATGTTATTATATAGACTACCAATATCAATAAACTAATTATTAATAGTTTCAAACTATAAATACGCAAATATATAGGAGTGACATTCAGATGAAAATTGTTCAATTAGAATATTTTATTGCTGTCGTTAAATATAATAGTTTTACAAAGGCAGCAGATTTTTTGCATATAAGCCAACCCTCTTTAACTAATACAATAAAAAAAATAGAAGCTGATTTAGGTTATGATTTATTTTTAAGAACGACCAAGGATATCAAAATTACTGAAAAAGGTATTCATTTTTATAACTACGCAATTCAGCTCGTACAAAGTTATCATCAAACGCTAGAAAAAATGTATGATTTAAAAATGGGACATGCACCTAAAATCAAATTTTCTATTCTTGAATCATCAAATCAATGGATATCACAAGTAGTTGCTATGCATCAAAAAGAATATGCAGATCAAACGTATCACGCTTCAGAAGTACATGATCAGAGCACGATATTAGAGCGTCTATTAAATTTTGAAAATCATTTAGGCTTAACCAATGAACAAATTATTCACGAGGATATACACTCTGTTCCTCTATATAAGGAATCTTATGTCCTCATAACACCTAAAAATACCTTTTCTAATAGCAAAAAGGTATCCATTAAATCTTTACCGCTCATTTTACCTACAAAAGGTTCCCAAGTACGTAAGCATTTGGATGACTATTTTAACCGATTAAATATTCACCCAAATATTATTATAGAGGCAGATCGCTTTGAAGCTTCAACGAATTTCGTTCATCGAGGATTAGGCTATGCCGTCATACCACGTGTCTATTACCAATCTTTTAATGCACGAGATTTAGATGCAATTGAAATTAAACCTACACTCAGTCGTACCATTTACATCAATTACCTAAAAAAAAGAAAGCACCCTGAACGAGTACTTTCTTTTATAGATTTATGCCTTTATTATTGGAATATTAAAGAATAAAATGATGTAAAAAATTAGCTGATAGCTTTGCAGTACGATTATCGACATCATATTTAGGGTTTGTTTCTGCAATGCTAATCGTAGAGACTTTGTCATTTGGGATAATACGTTTGGCAAGTTCAAGGACAATATGTGGGAACAAACCTAATACTGCGTTAGCACTTACACCTGGTGCGTATGCGCTATCTATAACATCCATACATATTGTGAACATAATAACGTCATGATTGTGTATAAATCGTTCTACCTTATCTTTTACAGGAGGAGATATTTGATGCAATAATTCCTCAGCATAAACAAAACCGATTTCTTTTTCTTCCGCATAATCAAATAGGCCTTGTGTATTACCGCCTTGTTGTATACCTAATACCAAATAATCTGCTTGATTATCTTGATCTAAAATTTGCCTAAAGCTCGTTCCAGAGGTAGACTGTGACTCTGCTCTGGTATCAAAATGTGCATCGATATTAATGATACCTAAAGAAGCATCAGGATAAACTTCTCTTATACCTAAATACTGGGCATATGCGATATCATGTCCACCACCCAATAAAAACGTCTGTTTATGCCTTTGTATTGATGTCGCAACATATTTTGCGAATTCTTTTTGGGTGTCTTCTAAGTCATCATGATCATGTTCTACATTACCATAGTCATATATCTTGCAGTCACTCAACACAGGTAGATTTGCAAATGCTTTCTTAATTGCGTCGGGACCTTCTTTAGCACCTAATCTCCCTTTGTTCAATTCAACACCCCTGTCAACTGCGTAACCTAATAATCCCACACCTTGGCGTGTCTCATGATAGTCATCTTTGATATTTCTAAAATTCACAGTTTGAAAATGTCTAAATTGAGACTCATCTGATTCGCTATCGACTCTACCTGTCCAGAAATCACGCTGTGCTAATTTATACATAATTCTCCTCCTTTTATAACAATGTTTCATTTAAAAGTATACGCTTACATTGAATTCAATTCAATTTATGCTTTTATTTACCCAAAATTTATCTACTTAATTTTATCAAATGACAATAAATTATTTCATTTAGATGTTAGTTTTGGCATTACTATTACATTTCAATGATAAATACCTAAATTTAATTTATTTCTGATTAATAAATATGTATAATTAGTGATAAATGATTTTCTGAACCCTATTGGAGGTTACATAATGAATAAACAACGTATATCAGGTTTTCAATGGGCAATAATGATTTTTATTTTCTATATTATTGCTTATGCAGCTCCTATTATACTGAAAGACTTACAAAGTACTATTTCACTTAAGACTTTTGTCTTTGACTTAAGTGCTATAGCGCCATTTATTGCTGCGCTTGTTTGTATTATCGTTTTTAGTAAACGTAAGACGCAGTTATCTGGTTTAAAACTAACAATAGATTTAAAAGTGATTGAACGTATTTTACTAGCATTTATTTTACCTTTAATCATTTTCCTGATTGCTATGATAAGTTTTAATATCTTTGCAGATAGTTTTGTATTATTACAAACAGAAGATTTATCTGTTTCAATTACTGCAATTATACTTGGACAACTAGTGATGGCATTCTTAATAGAATTTGGTTTCCGTTCTTATTTACAAAATATTATAGAATCGAAAATGAACACATTCTTTGCATCGATTATTGTTGGTTTATTATATTCCATTTGGAATATAAATATGGCCTTTAGTCTTGAATATACTTTATATGGTTTATTATATACATTTGCATTTTCCATGATTATCGGTGAGTTAATTCGTGCTACAAAAGGTCGCACGATATTTATCGCAACGATATTCCATGCAGCAATGTCATTTGGTCTTGTTTTCTTATTCAATGAAGAACTTGGCAGTGTTTTTGCAATGAAAGTAATTGCACTATCCACATCAGCTGTAGCAGTCGTTTACATTTTATTAAGTATTATTATTCGAGCAATACTTTATTTCTTTACTAAACGTAGTTTAGATGAAGTTGATAGCAATAATTATTTAGATCATGTAAGTGAAGATTCAGAAACTGCTCAAGCAGATGATAGTAATGAAGATACACTCAAATCTGATAATTCAACAACAAATGTACATACACATAGTGGAGACAGTGAGCACAGCGAAACTGCTACATCTCAAACTGAAAGAGCAACAGACAATCATGTCAATTCACATGATGCTGACTCAAAACCATCGACTGAACATGTGAATGACACGGACACTGAGAAGGATCACCGACAAACACAGCACGATGACAGCCGAAACAATATTATTGATGAAAACACGCCACAAACTATAGAGAACCACGATGTCCAAGATGAACGTCAACATGTTGAGACACAGGTAAATGGCGCCGTTGAAAATTCTACTGAAAAAGCACAGGTGGAGACATCATCACCAAAACATGATGATTCTAGTACTTCTGAGCCAACCATACAACAACAAAATAAAAAACGACAACGATCACCTTTTAAACTTAAAAACAAACATGATCATCGTCGCTAATTAACAAAAAGCAGGTTACGCTAATCGTATATTCAGATACAATGAATAAACTTCATGTCTATCTTAATTTATACCGTTAGTTAACCTGCTTTTATTATATTTTGAGTTATGATTTATTTAAAATTTCAACGCCTTTTTGCTTACCTATAATGACTTGATCTGTAACATCAAGAAAATATCCAGTTTCTAAAACACCTACTAAATGAATTAAAAATTCATGCATAGCATAAGGATCGATAGATGAATTCAATGTAACATCAAGGATGTAATTGCCATTATCAGTTATAAATGGGACATCATCCACCATTCGGCGCATCACTTTTAAATTATCGTAAGCTACTATTTTTTTAGAAACTAATAACCAATTAAATTTATCTACTTCTACAGGTAAATTAAAAGTTTGACCTAAGTATGATACACACTTAGATTCATCTACTAAAACAATAAACTTTTCCGCCATGGCATCAATCACTTTTTCTCTAAATAATGCCCCGCCGCCACCTTTAATTAAATTCAAATTGTTGTCTACTTCGTCTGCACCATCAATGGCAACGTCAATTTTTTCTACATCATTGACATCCACTACTCGAATACCTAATTCTTTTGCGATATAAGCAGTTTTATTAGAGGTGCATACACCTGTAATATCAATCTGTTCATGGTCCAACTTCTCAGCTAGTTTTGGGACAAGCAACTCTATTGTCGAACCAGAACCAATGCCCACAACCATACCGTCACTGATTTGGCTTAACGCTTCATTAAATGTACTAATTTTTAACTGTTTCGTATCCATAATGCGTCCCCTTTACATAACTTACTCTCACCTTTATTGTACATGAGATTGAAAAAAATACATAGTTAAAAAATATGTATAAATTTTAAATTAATATATCTTCTTGCATAATTAAATAGCTAGTTTACAATAATAATACATCACCAACTAGGAGGATTGTCATGATTTATCATTTAAAAGCGATTGCTACAGGAAAAATAGAAGATTTACCTTATAGTACTAAAAGACCAATGCGTTCAGCACTTAACAAAACACTTTTCACCGGTAAGATGTGGCTTTCAAAAACCGGTTTTTCTGAAGATGAACAAGAATACAAAGGACATGGCGGGCCCAATAAGGCTGTATGTTTATATAGCGAAAAAAATTACGATCTATGGAAAGATGATGTCACAGATTTACCAGAATATGCAATGTTTGGCGAGAACTTAACGGTAAAAGACTTAGATGAAAAAGATTTGCATTTTGGAGATCAATTTCAATTAGGTGAAGCGATTATCGAAGTTTCAGAGATAAGAGAGCCTTGTTGGAAAATACAAGAAAAGTATAAAATTCCTAATCTTATTAAACGCATGTCCAGTTCATGTAAAACTGGTTGTTACTTTAGAGTAGTTAAGGAAGGCTTTGTTTACGATTCGTCTCATCTTCAGCTCATAAAATTCGGGGAACATGATTCTCTTTTATCTGTATTCGAACTTAATGATATTTATTACAATGACAATAAAAATGTCGTGCGCTTGGCATATGCTTTGAAAAATCCATATTTAACTGAAGAAAGACGACGTAAATTAGAAAAATATCTAAAACGCGCTCAAAAATAAACATTACAATATGGGTGAATATCCTAAACTAATGGCTCAAAAAAAAGATTCTTATACAACAAGAATCTTTAAAAATGATATATTGATATAACTCAGGTTAAGTAACTGACCAAAAATGGTATTAATATAACTGCACTTACCTGAGTTTGTCTACTTAATCTATTTTCTGTAATACATTATTATAAATTGCTACTTACTTATCCATAAGTGGTGTTTGCTTACTTTATATTAATTCAAAACACTTGATACACGCGCAATGATATCATTCTACTTCTTCGCAAGTTTTTTCAGCAATTTTATATGATGTCTTAGAATAAAATGGCTGATTCGCTTCTAAAATTGATGGCGCATCTTCTCCATACAAATTAATATCATTAGGTATGCATTGTGTTTCTAACGTAAATCCTGAATGTGCTTTATAAATATTAAAATCACTTTCCCATTCCGTAGTATCATTAAATGTAAATATCACGACATTGGGCATATCAGTTTCAACAGTCAGTTGAAAATGTTTATTTTCAACTGTCATACCTTGCTCTCCAATCTGAAACGGATGATCTAGACCACCATAACGTTTCATTTGTGATTGAATGTCATGATGCTCACTATTAAAAATATCTTTAAATTGAATGTGATTGCGTGCAAAAACATGTTCTAAATTTAGTGGCTTTTGTTTTGTCACAAAATGATCGTTATCTAATAAATGCATTTTTAATGTTGAACTTGAAATACTATGGTTATCGATAACATTATTATCTCTGTTCAAATTAAAGTAAACATGATTCATAGGATTAAAAATTGTTTTTTCGGTAGTAACGGCTTTATACTCAATTGTCCATTTGTGATCAACGTCATAAGTATGTATCACCTCTAAATCGATATTTCCTGGAAAATAATCATCTGATTGCTGAATTGTAGTGGAAAACACAATTTTCACTTGTCCTACTTGTTCAAATATCTCATAATCAAAATAACATTTATCAATACCGTTAAAACCACCGTGAATATTATTTTTACCATCATTCGTATCTAATCGATACGTTGTACCATCCAAATGAAATTCTGCATTTGCAATCCGTCCACCATAACGGCCTACAGTAGCACCAAAATAAAAAGGATTTTGTTGATAGAATTCATCCGCTTCTACCACATTACCTAATACAATATTGTTATCATCATATTTCCATGACACGATACGAGCGCCATAGTTTGTGAAAACAATCTTAGTTGCTTCATTGTCTATCTTAATTAAATCAATACCATTACTTTGTCTTTCTACTTTTGCAAACATCATCAATTACTCCCTTTCAAACCAAACATATTATGATTCACTTAGACTTTCAGTACTATCTTGAATAAAACTTCAATCACAAATTGAATGTATCGAACCACAGTCATGAACACCATCTTTGTTTTATAAAACAAGACATAGGAGTCCTGGTAGTTCTAAAATTCATTGCTTTTAAAGTGAATGAGACAACATTTAAAAATGAGCTAAGGTCAATACGCACTCAATATCTCCCCAAATTATTGAGCAAAATACTTCATCCACTAAAATTTAAAATTCCAAAATAGCTTACTACTTCCCTTAGTAAATATCTTACTTATCTATAGTGTAACAACTTAACTAATTCATTATCTATACTAATTATTCATTCTATCAAATATTATTTAAAATTGTGATATTTTTTCTATTTTTTATAAATATGTTTTATTTGGCATATTCAACAAACTCGAGGACCCTGTTTTACAATTCATACTTTCATAAAAAAAGTAGGAGTGAAACCATTATGTTGTTTGAGTTTCATTCCCCTACTTATATATTATGATACGGTTTTAAAAGTTATTTGTTCATCTATAACTCATTTCTATAATCATTAACATATGTTAATTTTTTCCGAAAACACGTTTCATAGATTTAAACAGACCTTTATCAAAACTTAAGATGGTATCTTTATAACTTCTTACTGCAATGTAAAGCAAGATAAATATGGTTACTATTGATAGACTCATACTTATTACAATTTCCCAAGTAGCTACATCAGGTGTTGATGCACGTAAAAACATGATAAAGGGAGATAATAAAGGAATAAAACTTGTAATCCTTATGATAGTCGTGTCAGGGTTTATAACACCAAACATTGCCGTATATAATGCAATGATACTAATCAACGTCATTGGCATAAGTGATTGATTAATGTCTTCGATACGTGAAGTAATCGATCCCAAAATAGCTGCCAATATAATATAGGAAAGTATACCTAAAATCAGCGATAGTATACCAACGATGATTAATTGTACTGTTAGATCATTCGGCTGTACATCAAATCCTTTAAGCATATCTCCAATATCAAATAACAGTACACTTATAATACCTACTACAATGAAAATACTAATTTGTGTTAATGCCACAGCAATGACGCCACACAATTTAGCAAGTATGTGTGTTACTGGTGATATGCTTGTAATAATCATTTCAATGACACGTGACGTCTTTTCAGTTGCAATTTCCATCGCTACTTGATTGGCATAATTTATGATAATGAAAAACATGAGCATAATACCTGCATATACGATAATCGTATTAAATGTTTTTTGTGATTCACTTAAATGAGTGCCATTCGCACTATCTGAAAGCACTTGTGAGCTTACTTTACTTTGAGATTGCAATTGCTTTAGCTCATCTTCAGATAGGTTCAAACTAGATGCCACAAGTTTGGTTTGGATAGCTGATAAAGTAGTTTGTAATTTTTGTTCATCTGTTTTCGAAACGGTATCCTTACTTAATATTTCACCAGTCAATTTATGATTATCATGTAATTGAATGACATACGCTTTATCTAAACTTTCATTTTTCACTTGTTGATGTGCTTGTGATTCTGTCATTTTTTTAAATTTCGCATCACTATCAAGATGATCACTTTGTGCTTTAACCCCTTTATATATTGAGTCTTGATTGACTACGATACCAATCTTATCAGGCCCATTATCAAATAGATCAACGATTTTATTAATATTAGCTGCCGCCAACATTAATACAACGACAATTGCTGTGAAAATCATAAATGATTTTGTTTTAACTTTACTTTTATACGTAAGTGAAAAAGTAGCCCAAAATTTATCCATTTACCTCACCTACTTTATCTATAAAAATCTCATTTAATGTTGGTTCTATCACTTGAAATCTTTTTACAAAACCATACTGCACAACGATATGATATATTTCCTCTGCAATAGATTCGTCTTCTATTAATGCTCGTATTTCCCTCTTATTGCGTTCCACTTGGATAACCCCATTGATATCATCTATTTCTGGCATCGTTTGATTGGTTTCAATGATTACGCTTTTATTGCCGTGATTTGCTTTCACTTCACCAATCGGCCCTGAAACAACAAGTTCACCTTTATTCAAAATACAAACATCATCACAAAGCTCTTCTACATGCTCCATCCTATGAGAACTATAAATAATCGTCGTTCCTGCATCATTTAAATCTTTTACAGCTGATTTTAATAATTCAACATTAACTGGGTCTAAACCACTAAAAGGTTCATCCAAGATTAATAACTCCGGATTATGTAACATACTTGCTAATAGTTGTATTTTTTGTTGGTTACCTTTAGATAATGATTCAATTTTCTTGTCCCTATTTTCTTCAATATCAAAACGATTTAACCAATAATCAATGGCTTTAGTTATTTCCTTGGATTTCATCCCTTTTAATGTAGCTAAGTATCTTAACTCATCGACCACTTTCATTTTTGGATGTAATCCTCGTTCTTCAGGCAAATATCCAATTTTATCATATATTGATTGGTCGATTGCTTTATCTTTA
Organism: Staphylococcus sp. GDY8P119P; assembly: GCF_017892075.1. NCBI lineage: Bacteria > Bacillati > Bacillota > Bacilli > Caryophanales > Staphylococcaceae > Staphylococcus > Staphylococcus sp. GDY8P119P. The sequence goes on along the minus strand of NZ_JAESKJ010000001.1, from coordinate 415,690 downwards.
TACAAAATTTGTCCTTCAGTAATCGGCGTCAACCCAAGTATCATTCTAAATGTTGTTGTCTTTCCTGCACCATTACGTCCTAAAAAACCTAGCATGTTTCCTTGTTCTAAATTTATCGAAATATCATTAACTGCTGTAAAATCCTTATATTTTTTTGTAACATTTGCTATTTTTAAGGACATGACAAGATTCCCTCCCTTAAAGTCTGTTAAGTATATATTGATAATAACATTTCACACCTTAAATATACATTTCAAATTGTCTTATATATAGAAGTTCTCATTTTGGTTCTTTCCAATGTTACAGCATGAGTCACAGCAATGATAGGTACAAATGTAGATGATGCTTTTTCAACGCTACAATATTTTAGATAATGTATTAGGAATACATTATCTAAATTTATCTTATTTAAATGAATAAACTTTATAAAAACCCAAGTATCACGAAGCATATTAACAGCCTAACTCGTATACTTGGGTTTATTTTAATTATTGTTCTCTATACATGTCATCAATCTTAGTATATTGATTTGCATATTTATGGCTCGGACCATATTTATTTGTTTTGCGTTCACTATCCAAACAACTAACGACTAACGCATAAATACCAAAACCTATATAGAATGCGTACATCAATACGATGAAAATTATACTTGCAATATGATTCAAATCTGAATCTAATACAGCTATGATTAAAAATATGATGTAAGAAAATACTGTAATGCCTAAATAAATAAGCGGTAATAACATTGTTCTACCTGTATCATGAAACCTTCTAATAAATATTGCCCAATTAGGTATCAGCGTAGCCAAACCGTACACAACAAAATATATTAAACTGATGATAAGAAAAACTACGCTTATCATAATGACTGTTTCAGATTGAGAAGCAGCAGCGCTGATTAATGCAACCAAAGCAATAAAATATACAACGAACGCTGGTACTAGAAAAATTAAATGCCATAAAACCATATACCAATATTCACTTCTGCGTGCACGGCCCTTGAAGTTAAAATAATTTTTCCAAAATAGTTTTAATGCTTCTCCAAACCCAATTTTTCTTTCCAAATTGCTCTCCCCGTTTCAAGTTCATTTGATATAATGTTTATTTAACTTTAATATAGTCATTGATACTTTAACTACACTTTTTAATTTTTAGTAAACTTATAAGGTTATTCTACCAAAATTTACACATGGTTGTAACACAATTTTACAATTTAATAAAAAAGTTTGAAAAACATTTAATTTCTAAAACTATTATATGGAGGATTAGTAAATGGATTTTTTACAGCGAGATACAGTCACTATCGCCAAAGATTTATTAGGCGTACGTGTCATTTTCGAAGATGAATTACATACGTTTACAGGATACATTGTTGAAACTGAAGCATATGTTGGAAAAAAAGATCAAGCTGCTCACGGATTTAATGGCAAACGCACACCCAAAGTAGAATCTTTATATAAACTGGGTGGCACAATTTATGCGCATGTGATGCATACCCATCTACTTATCAACTTTGTAACGCAATTAGAAGGGGTACCTGAAGGTGTACTGATACGTGCTGTTGAACCAGAAGAGAATATTGAAGCAATGCGCTTAAATAGAAACAAAGACGGCTTTGAATTAACAAATGGCCCTGGAAAATGGACTAAAGCATTTAATATACCAAGACATCTGGATGGTTCACGATTAAATGAAGGCCATCTAAAAATAGATACTAAAAACCGTAAATACCCTAAACATATCGAGGAAACACCGAGAATTGGTATCCCCAATAAAGGTGAATGGACACAAAAACCACTTCGTTTTATCGTTAAAGGCAATCCGTACGTTTCCAGAATATCAAAACGTTCTACGGTACCGCCACAGGATACATGGCGTTAAAAAAGGAAACAGAGCTTTATATTTAATATATGCTCTGTTTCCTAAAATATTATTAAACTATTTGAATTATAATCGCTCATTTTAAATGCTCGTCTATGATATATGTTTTACTTTTCTACGCATTACCACAAACAAACTAAAAATTATTTAGAAAGTTTTTTATCTTTATCAAGTAAACCGAATTGTATCGTAATAACAGTACAAACAACAAATATCACAGGATAAAATGTGTATTTTAAAACTTCTATATAAGAAACATCACCATACTGTTCAACCATTAACATACCACTATCATGTGGCAGCACCATTAAGGCACAACAAGCAAATATATCTAATAAGCTTGCCATACGTTTAGGCGGTACCTTATATTCATCACCAATTTCTTTAGCGATAGGCGCAGAAATTAAAATAGCTAACGTGTTATGTGATAAAGCAGCAGAAAGCACACCAGACATTAAACTAATCACATATTCCGCACTTTTACGGCCTTTTGCTTTCTCTTTCATTGTCTTAATGATCCAATCAATACCACCATAATATCGGATTAAAGCCACCAGTCCTGATACTAAAAACGCCACAAGAAAGATAAGGAACATACTTTCCATACCTTCACCTATAGCTTTCGTAAACTGAAATATTCCCAAATTACCTTGAGTCAGACCAATGATACCTGCCATTATAATGCCAATGATTAGCACTAAAATCACATCTAGACCTGCGATTGCTGCTACAAGTACAAATAGATACGGCAGTATATTGATAAAGTTAAAACTTAAGTCACCTTCTACTTTACCCGTTCCACCCACAACTGCATATATCATTGCAGTAATAAGTGCAGCAGGTAGTGCAATCAACACATTCATCTTAAATTTATCTTTCATTTTAGCACCGACACCATTTGTTGCTGCAATTGTCGTATCTGAAATAATGGATAAATTATCACCAAAATATGCACCAGCAATCACAGCGGCACCAGCTGCTGCAACATTTAAATCCGCAGCTTGTGCTACAGCAACACCTACAGGAATAAATGCAGCTTGTGCCCCCGTAGAAGTCCCTAAGGTTAGTGCAGCAAAACCGCTCATAATAAATATCCCAGGTATAAGTAGACTTGGTGGGATTACAGTAAGTCCCATATTCACCATTGCTGTTTTACCGCCCATTTCCGATGTCACCGTAGAAAAAGCGCCTGCTAATAAGAGAATTAGACCTAGATTAACAATACCGGAGTTACCTGCATGTTCTGTAAATATTTCAACTTTTTTAGTGAATTTTGTTTTTCTATCATAGCATGTCCAAGCAATAATGATGCCAATAAAAATAGCAACATGTCTTGGTAATTGATCAAAAGCATCTTCCTTACCCATTATGGTAAAAGTAATACCTACACCAATGTATAACCCTAAAAATATGACTAATGGCAGAAGTGCTAAAAAACCATATTGCTTATCACTTCTATTAAATTCCTGCATAACACTCCTCCTGATAAACCTAGTAATTTTATATGGCATATAGTATATCAAAAAATGAGTAAACACAGAAATTTAAAATCTCACCACGTCTCATGCTAAAAATAAAATGTGAGCATGAGTCAAAATCCAATTGACTTATGCTCACACACTGTTACTTAATAATTAATCTTACAGATTTAGTTGATTTCAGCATCACCTGTATCTGTTTTAATATGAATGAGATTTGATCCATTTCCTACTTGTTTGTTTTTAAACAAGTGATTGTTAATATCCAGCTCTCCTACGTCACTATCAAATTCTATCCGTGTATTGTTAGGCTGTTTGTCCGTGTAATCCATTGTTATATCGCCCACATCCGTTTTCACTTTAACCGGTTTATCAATTGGCATATCTTTGATATCAATTGAGCCAGTATCACCTTCGAACTCACCCGAATTAAATTGAGTTTTTGTCACATACATATCCGCAACATCAACCTCAGCAATTAAACGATCAAATTTTGCATGACTAATATTCAATTCCCCTACATCCGCATATAATTTAGCATAATCCGCTTTTATTTGATCAACCATAATCGAACCGGATTCAGTATTAACATTTAAATGACTTAATGATTTTGGTAAAGTAATCGTGACATCATTATGCTTAAAATCCATAAATGTGATATCAACATTGCTGTCTAAGGGTTTATCTTTCACATATAACGTTCCGTTTTTCACCGTCGTATCCATATTTATTTTATCGTTGGTGCCTCGTGATTCAACTTTAAGTTGATCTCCTCTTTTTAATTTTATATTACTGTTGCTAAAATCTACATTGAGTTTTTTCACCTCAGCATTATTATCATATACTTTATGATAGTTCTCAGTGACTTCTTTCGATTTTTTACTTTCTACTTGAAACTGATTTACCACACCAATGCCACAAACAATCGTTATAATTAATCCAATTATGAAGAGGATAATTAGTGTTTTCTTCATGAAACCCCACTCCTTTTCACCACGTTTATGTTCCATTTGAGATACTTCACACAAATTAAATAAAATGCTTTAGTAATTAAATACGTAATCACAAATAACATTAATCCCATACCGAACAATGCACCTACCGCATAAACATCAAAAAGTAATATATTTTCAAACCCATTTAAAAACCCTTTCACTAATAACAATATTGGACTTAAAACAAATGAAATTGTAGTGACAATCAATGAAACAACGATACTCAACACGAAAATAAACGGTACTAAAATTACAAAGAAATTTAATATACTTAAACCCATCACTGCAAAAATGGCATTTCCTACGTCACCAAATTTTTTACTGTCAGCAGCTTTTTCTACAGCAGCTGTCGCATTCATTTCTTTAGCTAAAGTTCTAGGATCTCCTAACTCCTCTGAAATTTGTGCTTCTGATTTACCTTCTTTCAGTCCACTATAAAAATGTGTTTCATATTCATTTAAAATATCTTGTCGTTCTGCATCAGAATCATGTTTTAAATGTTTATGCAATTGTTTTAAAAATTCATTTTTAGTCATTCCATTCACTCTCCTTTATAAATATTTCTACAATACTTGAAAATGATCGCCATTCATGTAATAAATCAGCTAACCTGTCATTACCTTGGTCAGTCACTTTATAATACTTCCTTGCTGGTCCTTCTGAAGAAGGTTGGTAGTATGTCGTGAGTTCTCCATTTTTCACTAATCTTCGTAACAATGGATATACTGTTCCTTCTGCAATACTCATATGCCTCGAAATATTTTGAACGAGCGAGTAACCATACTGGTCATCTCTTTTGATTATTAGCAACACAATAAGTTCAAGTGCGCCTTTTTTAAATTGACTATTCATATGTTACCTCCTATGGGAAACCAGTACTATACATTACACAGTAGCTGTCAAACAGAATATAACACACACTACTGTACATTGCAAGGTACTGTGCTATAAATATCCCTGATTAATTCCCCTTTAATTTTTGCGTATCAGACAATAGTATTATTGTCTGAAGATTACAAATAAAACAATCGCTATTTATTCTATTTAGTATTTAATTCCAAACTAGATTTATGCGATTTAAATATGTATAATAGATAGCATGGAGTTTTGTAAGCACTTTCTTCATTGTCATTTTGCACACGACTCCATCCATATAACAAGACACACAGGAGAGTTTCATTTGAAATATAAGGGGGATTGAAAATGCTAGAGCTAGATGCAATTACTACTTTAGCAATCGCAAGTTTGTTATACCTGTTAGGTATATTTATTGTTAATCATGTTTCAATATTAAGAAAGCTTTGTATCCCAGCACCTGTTATCGGAGGCTTAATCTTCTCGATTTTAGTTGCAATTTTACAATCTACGAACATTATAACAATCAAACTAGATTCTGAATTCATACAAAACTTCTTTATGCTTGCGTTCTTTACAACAATTGGATTAGGCGCTTCTTTAAAGTTACTACGTTTGGGCGGAAAAGTACTCATTTTATACTTTATATTCTGCGGTTTTCTTGCAGTCTTCCAAAACCTAATTAGTGTTTCATTAGCAAAAGTATTAAACATTCCACCATTATTAGGCTTAACAGCTGGTTCTATGTCTATGGAAGGTGGCCATGGTAATGCAGCTGCTTATGGGCAAACTATTCGAGACATGGGGTTTGATTCTGCATTGACCGCAGCTTTAGCAGCAGCAACACTAGGCCTTGTAGCTGGTGGTTTAGTCGGTGGCCCTGTAGTAAAATTTTTAATAACTAAGTATAATTTAAAATCAGAACATGCAGAAGAAACAACAACAGACTATGGTAACGTGAAATCTAATGAATACTTACATAATCGCATGAACCCTACTACAATCTTTTTCTTACAATTTACGATTGTAACTATTTGTATGGCAATTGGTTCATATTTAGGAAATACATTCTCTGAATTAACTGGTATCAATATTCCTATATATGTTGGTGCAATGTTTGTAGCAGTTATCATTCGCAATATTTCTGAATATAATAATTTAAATCTTATTGATATGAAATTCGTTGATAAAATTAGTGACATATCACTAAGCCTTTTCTTATCAATCGCTTTGATGAGTATACAACTTACAGAAATATATCAATTAGCTTTACCTTTAATTATTATTGTTTTAATACAAGTAGTATTTATCGTGTTATTCTCAATTTTTATCGTATTCCGCGGTTTAGGAAAAGATTACGATGCAGCTGTAATGATTGGTGGGTTTATTGGTCATGGTCTAGGTGCAACTCCAAACGCTATGGCAAACTTAGATGTTATTACCAAAAAATTCGGTGCTTCACCAAAATCATATCTGGTCGTACCGATTGTAGGTGCATTTTTAATTGATTTACTTGGCGTCCCAATCGTTACTACATTTATCAATCTATTCTAATGCTGAATTTTGATTTTTAACATAGGAAAGATTCTGAGACATAGATCTTAAAAAAAATAGCACTCTGATGATTCAATTCATCGGAGTGCTTCTTAATTTGTTTCTATACTTCATATTGTTGGCTCGCTTTCTTAGGCGCAGCTTCAGCTTGTCCTGTTCCCTCAAGCGACTCGCCAAAATACAACGTATTCATATGTCATTTCACATTAAAATACTCAAAAACAAGGTCTTATATCAACCAAAATGATGTTAAAAATTATTCTACATGCATACAGACAATCTGAATGCTTTGGTCTTGTAACTGAAAAACTGCTTAATGATTGTATCTGAAAGTTGTAGCTCTCACAAAATCAAACACCTTCTTATAAAACAATGAATTGTTTTAGAGTAAATCTTAAATTAGATGTCCTATTAGAATCTTTATTTCTTGCTATTAATAGTATTTAATATGAGAAAAGTAGTAACTCAATGAGCTATTTATAATTAAAACAATATAGACAAAGGCAATTTCTATATTGTTCAATAGAAATTGCCTTTGTCACTTATCCAAGAACTTTATGTCCAAGATTCTTTTAATTTATCTTTAATCATCAATGATTTAATATACGAAAGTTAACACAGTAGTTCATGACCAGATTTACAAAAATAAATTTCAATAAAATCTTAATTATTAATATCGATATTACGCTGCTCTATCCAAGATTGTAATCTAGGGCCAAAAATCAATTTAGCGCGTTTTAAATCATTTATCGTAGGCGCATTTAACATCGTCATAATTTTTCTCATATGTTCAGTAAATTGCTCAGTATAGTTTAATGTTTCTGTAATACCATAATTTTCAACTTGATTTAAAAATGGGCGCGACATACCCACCGCACTTGCCCCAAGCGCTAAACATTTCACAGCATCTAAAGGAGACCGTACGCCACCACTAGCAAGTATATTCATATCTTTTTGATAAGCAGTGCTTTCTAATAATGATTCCACAGTTGTTTGTCCCCACATACTTAAATAGTCCATGTCCTTGTAGGCACGTCTTTCATTTTCAATATCTACAAAATTCGTACCACCACGTCCGCTCACGTCTACATATCTTATGCCAATTTCATTTAAATTTTTGATTGTTTCTTTACTCATACCAAAACCTACTTCTTTGACAATCACTGGAACATCTATCCGCCCCACAATTTGTGCAAGATTGTCCATCCATGTAGAAAAAGTTCTATTACCTTCAGGCATGACTAATTCTTGAGGTGCATTGACATGTACTTGTAATGCTTGAGCATCAAGCAATTGAACTGATTGAACAGCTTTATCAACAGGCACATCGGCGCCGACATTACTAAATATGATACCTTCTGGATTGGCCTCACGCACGATTGTAAATGATGATGCCATATTGCTATTACGTAACGCCGCATGTGTAGAACCTACTGCCATTGCCATACCACTTTCACGTGCCACGATTGCCAATTTTTCATTAATTTGTTTCGTCCATTCGCTGCCACCAGTCATCGCATTAATATAAAGTGGTTGACTGAGCGTGAAATCTTTTAGCGAATGTTCAAGATTAACATCACTCACATCTATACTCGGAATAGAATCATGTACAAATCGAATTTCATCAAAATCTGAGATTGAAGCATCTGTTTGTGCCATTGCAATCTCAACGTGTTCATTTTTTCTTTGTTCTCTTTTTAAATCACTCATTATTTACTCCTACCTCAAAAATTTTTATTTTGTCAGTTTTCAAACTGCTTCATTAATTTCATACCATGAGACTAAAACCATTTTTCTTTTTTAAAATAAATCACACAACCTATACTAATACAAAACATTAGTGCTAAGACAAAATAATAACCATATCGCCATTTTAATTCTGGCATGTTTATAAAATTCATACCATAAATACCTGTAATTAATGTCAAAGGTAAAAATACAACTGACACTAAGGTGAGGACTTGCATAATTCGATTCATTTTATATGAAGCATACGATGTCAAATTATCTTTTATTTCGTTTGTCATTTCTTGACATATTTTCAAAATATTTTGTTGTTTAATCATATGATCGTCAATATGTTGAAGATAAAGCTGGCTCTTATCATCTAAAAATAATTGATGACTTTCTTTTAATTGATTGACTAATTCTGTCATGGGATAAATGACGCGTTTTAATTTAATTAATTCCGAACGTATCTTAAATACATTGTCCATCTCAAATTTCATAGAACCCTTTGTATTTTCACTATCTTCAAATTCATATACCTTATCTTCGATAGCATAAACGAAATCAAAGTAACCGTCTACTAAACAATCCAGCACCAAGATAAATATATGAGTTGGGAGAATGTTATTTGTCATTTGTGTTTTAATAGTAGTTTCAATCTTCTTTAAAATATCAAATGGTTGATGATGGTATGTAATAAGTAAACGATCTTTTATAAAAATATTTAATGCTTTTGCATTGAAATCTTCAGTTTTCACATCATGTACTACAATGTACTGATATGTGTCATAAGCTTTGTATTTAGCTCTCGGTGTCCCGTTTACTGTATCATCAATTTCAAGTTTATTAAAGTTAAAACGTGTTTTTAAAAATGTATTTTCTGCCTCAGTCGGTTGATTAAAATCACACCATATAAACTGCGCTGTTTTCGGAATATCTTCTAAACAATTAGCGCTTGTGAGTCTATTTTCAGACGATAAGTATCTCATTGTGATAGCCATAGGTCACCCCTATAATCATTTTCTTTATTTTATCATGAAATGCTATTTGTGTATGTTATATACAATTTTTAGTAAACTTAGGTTAGTAAAATTAATATATATGCTTAATCTAACAATTAAAGTATTAAAGGAGATGTAACGATGAGCAATCCTTTCACATTTTCCAACAATGTGACACCCGATATGATTGACCATAATGGACATGTACATGATGCAAACTATAATATGGTTTTCAGTGAGGCAATTAATCAATTTAATTATACACATGGCTTATCTTTAGCTGAACGTGACAAGTTAAATTACACATTATTCACTGTTGAAGAACAAACAGCTTATTTATCAGAATTAACAGAAGGTGATACATTTACCATTACAATATACATCTATGATTATAATGAAAAAAGCTTGCATTTCTTTTCCATCATGACAAACCAAGATGGTAGCAATATAGCAACAAATGAAGCAATGATGTTAGGAATTGATCGCACAATTAATAAAACAGCGCCTTTCCCTAAATCATTTGCTGACCAAGTTAGCAATTATTATGATAATCAACAATTAATCGAATGGCCTAAACAATTAGGTCATAAAATCGGTATCTCAAGATAAGGAGTGCTTAAGATGTCACAAAGTATAATCGACGCAATCAAAGTGCAGCTTTATGATTTAAACGATGATATGAAAGCTGGGCTTAGCGAACTTAACCAAAACAAACAGCTAGTTATTAATGGTCCTGATCATCAATTGATTAAGCGCGGATTTGATATCAGTTATTACCAAGGTCAGAAACAAGCGATAGATACGATTCATTCATTAGTCGAACAAATTGATGTAGAAGAAGATTTAGTTCAACGCTACAGAACTTTTGTTCAAGAAGAAAAACAACTGTATAAAAATAATCTCTCAGAATTTAAAAATATGGATGAGCCAAAGCAAGATTTCAATGAATTTATAGCACTCTACTATAAATTAAAAGGGACACAGACTATTTTAACTGTCATTGATACAATAATGAACGAACACTACTAATTCAATGAACTATTTGGGACATATAAAAACAGACGCAAGGCAATATCAACACATTTATGTTTGATGTCTACCTCGCCTCTGTTTTTAATTTTTTATAGGCTTATCATGCTTCTAAAATTCAGTTATATGCTAACGCATTAGCGTTTATCATGAATTGTATTGACGATTTCTTTTACAACTTTATGAGATTCTCTAATAGGTAATAATGCGAATGCATTCACCATTTTTTTAAAGGTATACAATTGTACTGGTTGACGCATATCTTCTAACATATAAGCTATCCTTTTCATATCTGGTAAATAAATCTCTCTTCCACCACCAAATATATATATAGGCGGTAAACCAAATAATTCTCCATAAATTGGTGATAATCTACTATCATTCAGTGGAAGATTATTGGACCATACTTTCATAATTTTTTGTAAACCTTCTATATTTATGATGACATCTTTATCGATTAAATCATCTGTAATATTTTCATTATTCAATTGAGCATCTAACATAGGTGAAAACAAGTACAATTTAGCTGGCAAAGGTTGATTGTTAGATTTTAATTGTTGCACAAAACTCATCGCTAATGCACCGCCAGTACCATCACCCATCACAATAATATCTTCATTACTGCATTCTGTTAATAATTGTTGATACACTTTATGAATCGCAGCATATGTATCCTCAACATGATATTTAGGTGCTTTTGGATAAATAGGCAATACAACTTCGTATAAAGTACTTAATGCAAGTTTATCCATAAATCTCCAATGAAAAGCTGAAGGCTGTAAAATATTATACCCACCATGAATATAAAGTATTTTCTTTTGTTGGCTGTGTCTAAAACGAAATCTGAACAACTGCATATCATCCATCATTTGTTTTTCTAAATCTGATTTTACATTTAATGTTTCAGGCTGTTTGTGCTTTTTTTCATTCATCGTTAATCTTTTTTGTAAAAATTTTTCAAAGCTTTGTTGGTTATCAAATATAATTGAACGATGTGGTAATAAGTATTTATTAACAAATTTTGTTGTTAGTCTTGATTTCATACATAATCATCCCTATCTTTTTGTAACAAATTTTAGAATTATAGAATTTTTGTTTCAATTCAGTATTTAAAATAAATTATATGATAAAATAAAAATAATGACATAAACGAGAAGTTATAATAGATATTGAAATTTTAAAAATATGACAATTCATACTAAAAATTAAAATATTCAACTACATTGGTTAAAATGTAACAGTTATCACATATTATAACAAAATAAAAGTCATAAAATAACTAGATCCCCCCATCTAATGTTATGAAAGGAGTAAGTTATGACCGCAAACAATCACCAATTTAAAGATTTTGAACACACTTTAACGAATGAAACAATGCAACGAGGCACTCGCTATGGAAAAAAGAAAAAATCTTGGGTTAGCCTTATTATACAAGTAATCGTCTTAATTCTAGTTGCAATTTCTGGTTACAGTATGTTTAAAGAGCCCATATTCAATTTAGTTTTCGTAGATAAATCGGTTAATTTTAAAGAATTAACGAATTTTCAAGAAACCATCAATAACTTAACACATTTAAATTTAAATATAGAAAGCATTGATAACTTACAAACAAGTATTGATCGCTTAATACTTGTATTTTATATATTTTTTATCGCCTGTATATTAAGTTTAATCTTAACTATTTTTACATTATTTTTTAATAAAACGATTTTGAAAATAGTTAATATGTTTATCATAGCGATCATGCTTGCAATTACTTTTGGTTTTTCTGCATTAATTAAAAATATTGCTACAAGAATTGCCGATTCAATGAATCAATATTATATAACTGTTGATTCAAACCAAATATTAACAGAAGCAAATGCAATCCATAACGCTTTTATTTTATTAAGTTGTAGTATTGCTTTACTTTTAATTAGTTTATTCTTTAGAAATCGGAAACCAAGAATTTAACTTCGTTCAAATTTTATCAAAAAGCTGCTACATATAGTATATTAAGCCCGAAAATGTATGCCAAAGTTCATTTTCGGGTTTCTTTTATACCTATAGATCGATGCGCCAATCGATTAATATATTTGATAAAATTAAAGTCAAAACCTAAAAGGTCTCAACTTAATTATCAAATTTATTTAGACCACGTGGCTTGTTACTTTTAATGTATTTAATACTAGTAATTATCTGAGTCACAAAAGTATTCATTATAAGAAAATAGTAACGCAGACTTTATTAAAGATTAAAAAAGCGACACTTTCTATACAACTGTTATAGAAATTGCCGCTTTTTCGTTAGTCAGAAATGTTATATCACTGATTCTTTTTCTTATTCTTCATTTGAAATGTAATGTGACTTGCCTTTTAAGAACAAGCTCAAAATAAATGCCAACGCACTTAACAAAGTAGCGATTAAGAAAGCACTATTTACGCCGTTAATTGAAGCTAGCTTTTGCACAAATTCTAAAACTTGAGAAGTTGCCATTTGTTCTCCACCCATTGCTTGAGCCATTTCTTGTAAACGGTCTTTAATAAATGGATTTGTTTTATCTAAATCCTGTGTATATGATGCAATATGTTGAGTTGTTTGTGTAGACATGACTGTAACTAGTAATGCCGTACCAATTGAACCAGCCAATTGTCTCAATGTATTAGTTAATGCATTGCCGTGTGCGATGAGTCTTTGTGGTAATGCGTTCATACCAGCAGTCATTATTGGCATCATGATAAAACTCATACCAAATGAACGAATGATATAAATAACCATTAAATGACCATACGTTGTATTCATATTTAATTTTGTTAATTCCCACGTAGCATAAGTCATAATGGCTGTCCCTACTAAAGCTAGTGGTTTAATACCTATCGTATCTAATAATTTTCCTGCTATTGGGCCCATTATACCCATTATTAGAGCACCTGGTAATAATAATAAACCTGATTGTACTGGTGTAAAACCTCTTAAGTTTTGTAAGTAAAGTGGTAATAAAATCATACCACCAAATAAACTCATGGTTACAATCATGTTAATAACTGTTGTTAATGTAAAACCTGAGTATTTTAAAACTTCCATGCTTAGCATTGGCACACGCATTGTAAGCTCTCTAATTACAAAAGCAATAATAAAGATCACACCAATAATAAGCGACACTACAACTATTGGAGAACTCCACGTGTTATTTCCCGCTTCACTGAATCCGTATAATAACGCACCAAATCCAATTGTACTAAATATGATGCCGGGGATATCTGCTTTAGGGTTTGTAGTAACTTGATATACTCTAAACCATATATAAGCGATAGCCAATGAAATAAGCCCTATAATGAACATGCCATAGAACATCACGTTCCAATGATAATTTTCTACAATATAACCTGATAATGTTGGTCCTATTGCAGGTGCTAAAATCATTGCTATACCGAGTGTCCCCATTGCTGCGCCACGTTTTTCAGGTGGGAATATAGTCATAAATACATTTGTACCGAGTGGCATTAAGACACCAGCACCAATAGCTTGCAGTACTCGGCCAACCATCATTATTGTAAATGAACCTGATATACCACAGACTAACGAGCCAATCGTGAATAATGTCATCGCTATTAAGAATAATTTACGATACGAATATTTATTAAATAAATAGGCACTGATTGGTATTAGAATACCATTCACAAGCATAAAGCCTGTCATAAGCCATTGACCTGTATTAGCAGAAATATTAAAATCTGTATTTATTTTAGGTAATGCAACATTTAATAACGTTTGGTTTAATATAGCTATAAACATACCGAAAATCATCGCTATTAAAACTTTACCTTGAGAAGTGCCTTTTCCAAACATAAATGAACTATGTTTAGCTTTTAGCTTTTCATTTACCTGTGCTTCTTCAGAATTCGGATTGATTTGTTCATGATCCGAATCATGTTGTGTCGATGATTCAGTAGCGTCACTATCAGAGTGCGTTGCCTTTTCTGGCTTTTCGTCTATTGATTCATCTTTGTTTTGTTCTTGATTTTCTGTTGTTGTTTTGTCGTCTTTAACTTTAAATTTAGATTGATAACTTTCGTTAGAAGCAATGCTTTCATGCTTAGATTGTTCCATTTTTCTGGCAGATTTTTGCTTATTTCTTTTCATGATAAAGAAATTTAGTCCGCCGACAAGAATGAGCGCTATGACTACGTAAACAATAATGAAGGTCATTGTCATTTTAAGACCCCCTTAATTTTTATGAATTTTTACTTCAGCGTTCATTCCTGGAACAACATTTTTAGATGGTTTTGAATCTAGTGAAATTTTCACTGGTACCACTTGTGATACTTTTGTATAGTTGCCATCACTGTTTGATGAAGGCATCATTGAAAAGCTTGAAGCAGTTGCTTTGCCGACTTCTTCTACTTTACCTTTTAATTCAGCGTCTTCACCATCTAATTTAACATTTACATCTTTACCTTCCTCAACGTCTGCAATATCTTTTTCATCCACGTTAGCAGTTATATAAGAATCATCTAAATTATAAGCATAAGCGATTGGTGTGCCAGCTTGAGCCATTGAACCTTCCATGCCATCAACTTTTACAATTGTGCCATCTTTAGGCATTTTAATACTCATATCTTGAGATTGACCGCCTTCACCTTTAGCAGCAATCTCTGCAACTTTGTCACCTTTGCTTAATTTTTCATTATTTTTGACATCAAGCGATTTGATTTCGCCAGAAGCTGGAGCTGATATTTTAATTTGTTCTCCATCCACTTTAGCATTATCCGTACTTACAAAAGATGTTGCTTGATTATAAAAATGGAATCCTACGACACCAATAATTACAAGTACAACAATGGTAATGACATTGATTAATACCATTTTCTTCATGATACTTTCCTCCTATTTGCATTTAAAATTCACCTTGTATATTATAAAGAGATGAAATTTAAAAGTATACCGACACTTAAATAAAATGTGTTGGGTACGTTATTTATGTTCTATGAAGGAGTTATTATGAAACAAAATGCTAAACGTAAAATCATCCATAATATGATTGCATTACTAGAGCTACATCCGTTTGAAAATATAACTATCAAAATGTTATGTGCATATAGTGATATAAATAGGACAACTTTTTATGATTACTTCGTAGATAAATATGATCTTTTAGCTACAATACAGTCACACCATATTCAGAAATATAAAAAACTATTAGAAAATCTATATAAAAGTTCAGAAGAGATTGCAGATAATTATTCGAAACTATATCAGTTTTTCAAAATCATTTTACGCTATATTAAACGCCATTATGGCTATTTCCATGCTATTTTAGTCACATATCCTAATCGAGACTTGTTTTTTGAATATATGCATGCCACGCGTGATACCTATATTAAAATTTTGGATGACTATACCAGTGTTATAAATAAAAAACAATTTGTAATTTACGCACTAGGTGGCCAAATGGGTCTTGTTTATACTTGGATTAAAGAAGGATGCAATCAACCGGTAAATGATTTAGCTCAAATTTTATTAGCTAATACAATTAAGTTGAATCGTTAAGTCATTTCCTAATAAATGATCTAATTAAAAAGACTACTAAATTTCTACAAAATAATAGAAGTTTAATAGTCTTAGATTATTTCTAATTCAAATATATAGAACAGCTTGATACCTACCATGCAACATCATGTCAATGCTATACTTCACCTTGGTTTAGCAAAATTCTAGCCTTCGCCACTTCGAATCATTCCTGCAAAATAAATTAGCTTGGGATAAAAATCTAATTTGTTTAAAATGACATTATTGCTACATCCATGAATGTAAGCGCATGTTTAAATCAACTTAAAGTACTTGACTTGAAACACATGCACCAGCTACTTACCAAAATACTAAAAAGATTTTATTTCATCCTCTCTTAGGCTCACTTGCTTGTTCTAAATACAAAATAACTCATCACTTGCAACACTATGAGTAATATACCTGCAATTAGGATAATTGTGACATAAGGTACATAATTTTCTTCTCCCATTAAACCTACGAGAGGTGAAATCACCCCACCTAATAAGTATTGGATAAGTCCAAGTAAACTTGATGCGCTTCCATTACCCCCAGTACGTTCATCCATTGCTATAGAAAATCCCAGTGTTGCTACACCAGTAACCGGTGCAACAAGAATAATAAAACCAAAGCATAAAATCCATATTGACAAGTGATTTACTAAAGTGAACGTTACACTCAGAATTCCTACTAATTGAATCAATGTCAAAATTCGTAATAACATTTGCCTATTTATAAAATCAACCAACTTACCAGTCAATTGACTTGAAACAATCAGACTTATACCAACAACTGCAAACATAATACTAAATTGCTGTGGAGACATACCATAAATATGTTGAGTAATAAATGGAGAAGCTGAAATATAACTAAACAATATGATAAACGTAACCCCTTGAATCAACATTGGTAATACAAAACGTGGTGCTTCTAATAATTGTAAGAAATTCTTAAAAATACTTCCCATATGAGGGCTATCCCTATGTTCAATTGATAATGATTCTTCCACTTTAAACATTGTTCCAAAAAACATGAGCATGCCAAATATGGTAAGTACGACAAACACCATATGCCAAGTTGAAAATGATAAGATCACACCACCTAAAGCGGGTGCTAATACAGGTGCGACGCCATTGACTAACATGAGTAAAGCTAAAAATTTCGTTAATTGTTTACCACTGTATAAATCGCTTGATATTGCTCTAGAAATAACTGCGCCTGCGCCTCCACAAAAACCTTGCACAAATCTTAAAATGATCATCCACCAAATATTGTTTACAAAAATAATTCCTAAACTTGCTAATGTAAATAACAACATCGCAATCATAAGTGGTTGTTTACGTCCGATGGAATCAGAAATAGGACCAGTAAATAAATTCCCAATAGCTAAGCCAATCATAAATAAAGATAAAGTTAATTGCGCATTTGAAGTTGTCGTATTAAAATCAGTCTGAATTTGAGGTAAACCAGGTAAAAACATATCTATAGATAAAGCACCAATTGCAGTTAATGCACCTAGAATTAAAATAAAAATAAGTGATTGCTTTTGTTGTTGATTGTCTGACATCTTATAACTCCTTCAAATATTACTTAAAATACTCAATTCGACGATAACTACATTTAATTATGTATTTCTTACTGACTTATTACAATATTATGAATAAGCATTATTACCATTATAGCTTTAGCTCAAAAACAAAGAAAGCGTCAATTTCTACTAACTGTTATAGAAATTGACGCTTATACATGAGTCAGAATGAGTTTATTCTCAAATTGCTCTATTTTTCTACTACTACATTTATCAAAGTGATATTGACAAGCATTTCACTACATTACTATTCCGAATATTTCACTACCTTGAGATTACTGGCATCATCATCGCCTTCAAGTTGATAGTTCACTTCGCCATATTGTCCGTCTTCTTTGACGGTTTGAGCAGTAATATAAAATGTTTCACCTTGTCTCACAATTTCAGTGATTTGTGGCTGTGGTAAATAAAAAATAGCATTTTCTTTCACTTGATTTTTTGTAGACTTGTAGTTATTGCTATTCTTTTTCAGATAAGATGAAACTAAATTAAAGTTACTTTGGCTATGCGCGTTATTCATTGCAGCAGTATAATTACCGAAAAAACGAACCACCTTATTTCTGAAACTATTTTCTTCTTTTTCTTTTTTATCAACATAATCTTGAATTTCATCACCATCAAAATTCAATGTTACATATGTTTTATCTTTCAAGTTATCCGTTTTAACAGTCGTTTCAGCTGATTTAAATGTCTTTTTCTTCGCTTCACCTTCGGCAGAAACTGTTAATTCTTGTGTTTTTGGATATGGTCCTATTTCTTTATTATTATTATAGTCATATGTTTTATCATTTACTTTCACTTTAACCGTATCTTTATCAATTTCTGATGCGCCTTTTAAATCTAAGACAATATAAGCTTCATTAAAATCTTCTGAAACGTCAACTGTTTCATGATTACTATTATTAAAATTAAATTTGAGTTCACCACTAAACTGTCCGTTAGCCATTTCCTTTTTAGACTCGATAACGTAATCACCTGGTATGAATTCACCAAGTACCGTCGTCTTATTCTTCTGTGCGTGAACAGTTCTTTGCTTATCATTTGCTTTAAATTTATATGTTGCATCGTACTTAGGCTTTACAATCGCTTCTTTTGTAGGTGCTGTAAAACTCATGTTATCAAATATCAAATAACGTCGCCCATTTTTACTGATACGCAAAACTTTTTCACCATTTTTGGCTGTTACAAAGTCTTCCTCACTCGTCTCATTATTATTTAAAGAAGCTATTTTTTGTTTAATATCTTTTGTATATTGTTTCATGCCAACTTCTTTTTTTATATATTTAATATAAGCTTTAGTCTCATTTTCATCCACACTATTATTTTGTGTGCTTAATAAGGTTGATAATTTTTGAGTATCATTATTATCTACAGCATTAATTAATATTTCCGATTGTGCTTCCGGAGAATTAAAATTTTTCAATAAGATAAATATAATCACCAGTAGAATAATGATAAAAGCTGCAATACCCCAGGGAATAATTTTCCTTGCTTTGTTATTAACAGTTTTTTTGTTTTCTTTTGAAGTTCGAGTCATTTTTTCGTTACTTGTCGACTCTATACGATAGCCACAATGACTACATCTTCGTTGTCCTATCCTTATATTTCCCCCACATTTAGGGCACTTTTGCATTTTATCACCACGCTCAGTCCTTATTTTTTACATTATCCCGTTATTTTAACATAATATATTTATAAACTATATGGCTTTATCAAGCCATTTCCACCAATTTTTTGTAGTTTTTTAATTAAGTGAAATTTATTTTTACGCTACCTTATTTCTATTATATGTATATAAATCAGTAAAAGATATACATCATTAGTCCAATGTCTTCTTATATCTTCTATGATTTTTTCTTTCATCTTATATAGCTTAAGCTTTTAATTATGCACTTCAAATGAATCATTTTAACTTGGGTACGTCATTCCGGTTGTTGAAGCATGATTTTAATTAAATGTATTTAGCTTTGCTTTTAAATACTTTCATTGCTTATACTATTAAATACTGTGCTTCAAATTGAAATTTTTTAATCTTTGGTCAATAATTTCTAAAACATAACGTGCTTGTTCGATTTGTTCATCAGACAAGTCGTGTAAAATATCACTGACAATCGTATTGATAATTTCCTTACTTTGTTTATTAAATTGTTTGCCTCTTTCTGTTAATTTAATATATTTTAATCTTTGATCTATATTTTCTTCTGCTTTCTCCCATTGAACTACTTCTGCTTGTATTAATTTTTTGATTCTCCGGCTAACGGCAGCTTTATTTACGCCTTGTCTTTCAGTTATTTCAGTTAGCGTCATGGTTTTTTCGTTTTCTAACATTAATATAACATTGGCCTGCTCTTTTGATACGTTATAGTCTTCTCTTAATTCTTTTAACAATTTAGCTAACAAAGTATTCACATCATTTATAAATTCACCCATAAAATCAATATGACTACTTAAATTTTTAACCATAACTTCTCGCACCTCTACTATTCTAGCTCACATAAGTAAACGTTATTTTTTTTATATTATGTTTATAATATCAATATTCGAGATGGTATAAAAGCAGAAATTTGTATTCACTGCGTTTTTTAATTGTTAAATCTAGCAAAATTACAAAATACAATACCATTAAAATTTGATTAATTTTAATAATTGCTCTACATTTAAAATATTATAAACTTTCGGGGTGAACCATGTATACGTTGTCTTTAATTATAAGTTTAATTATTTTATGTGGTTTTATTGCTATGATTAAAAATTTCAAATTCACTACTAATTTAACTTTTTTTGTAATTCAAATTATTTTAGGTTACTTTGTAATCATCTTACATGTAGGTAAGTTATCTTTGCCTATGCCACTCATATTCACTATGTTTGTTGGCGTGTTGTTAATACACATCAAACATCATCATTTATTTAAACATAGATTAAGCGCACTTTTTTTGCGCCGTTTGTATGCTATTGCATATAGAGTATTACTATTTATGATTGCTTGTGCTTATATTAGTCTAATACCTGTAGGTATCAATGTGATTTTTTATTGGTTAGCTGCTATTGCATTTAGTGCATGTTTCACCTTCATTTGTTATGCGCTTTGCACATCTGCATTTTCAAATGTTACATACAAAGAAGACTTTGATGTCATATTGGTATTAGGCGCAGGTATTTTTACTGATCAAGTAACACCTATGCTAGCTAAAAGATTAAACAAAGCTATAGCATTACACCATTTAAATCCAAATGCTCGACTCATTGTAAGTGGTGGACAAGGTCCTGACGAACCAATTTCAGAGGCCTTGGCTATGTATCGATACTTAGTACAAAGAAATATTAATCCTTCAATGATAGTACTTGAAGACCAGTCTACGAGCACTTTAGAAAACCTTAAATATACAAAAGTGCTCATTCAACAATTATATAGATATGAACCAAGTATCCTATGTGTCACAAGTCAATTTCATATTATGCGCGCTTTAAGGTTTGGACAAAAATTAAACCTCAACTTAAAAGGTGTCGGCAGTCATACACCTTATCATTTCTTTGAAATTGCATTAATTAGGGATTTTTTAGCAATCATGTACCAATATAAGCTTTTACTAACTTGTTACTTTGTAGTGTTATTTTGGGCAAGTATGATGGCGTTGTGGCATATTCCATCCATTTAAAGCCACTATACACAAAATAATTTGTGCATCCTATTTACAATAGAATATAGTGTTTTCTTCATAGAAAAAGAGTGGGACAGAAGTCTAATTTTATTAAAAGATTTCTGTCCCACTCCATTGATTTAGGAATCATAATTATATTACGGTTCATTTAATTATACTATTGATCAACGATGACACCATCATCTAATTCGATGACTCTATCAGCATAATCAAATAGTCTTTTATCGTGGGTTATCATAATACCAATCATATTTTTACTTTGAATTTGATTTTTAATCATATCTATCACTTCTGTGGCACGTTCAGCGTCTAAACTTGCAGTTGGTTCGTCAGCTAAGATTATTTTCGGATGATTCATCAATGATCTCATGATGGCAACACGTTGCTTTTGTCCGCCTGAAAGTGTGTGTGGAAATACGTTGAGCTGTTCTGCTAAACCGATTTGTGTTAATAGTTTTTCTGATCTATCAGTGGCTTCTTTTTTAGACATACCTGCTTCTTTACCTATTGTTGTTAACTGATCTTTAACTTTTAAATAAGGTACTAAGTGTGAAGATTGAAATATAAATCCAATTTCATTTAGTCTTAGCTCAGAAGCTTTTTTATCACTATCATATAAATGCTCACCATTATATAATATTTCACCACCACTTTGTGACAATAGCCCACCTAAAATAGTTAAAAGCGTTGTTTTACCTGAGCCTGAAGCACCGTTTAAAATTACAAATTCTCCTTCATTCACTTCAAAATTAATCCCTTTTAAAACTTTAGTTTCGGAAGAACCTTTCCCAAAGGATTTTTTTATATCTTTAACTTGTAAACTCATTATTCTCCACCTCCGATAGCTTCAATAGGATCTACTTTAAATAATTTAATAAATGATAGTGCTGCGCCAACAATTGCAACAACGATGAAAATGCCTACGACTAATAATATATTCGCAACAGTTACGTGGAAAGGCATAGAAATTGGCATTATTAATGATAAACCACTAATTAATGCAACAGCAATTATCACTGCAACCATTGTAGTTATTAATATTTGTAATACTAAAGCACTTAGTAAATGTCTTGTCTTGATACCAATTGCTTTTAAAATACCGATTTCTGGAATTTTTTGTATCGTCATAACATAGAAAAATGCACTGAGAACTATAGCAGAAATGACAAACAAGCTAACTATCATCATATTAAGTGGTGCTTGTTCTGCTTGATAACTCGGTATTTCACTTGTGATATCGTCTTCCGTAAATACATCGATACCATTAATATCTTCTAATTTATTTATCTGTTTTTGTGACATATCTTGAATTGGATAAACGGTACTTACATTTTTATTCAATTTATCAAATCCACTATTATTCATCATAACCACTGAACTATGAGAATACATTGTGTCATCCAAAATACCTGATACTTTTAACGTTTCACCGTCTTTAATTTTAATGTTGTCTCCAACATCTACCCCACTTGCAGTTAATTTACTATTAATTGCAACTTCATTGTCTTTTTTAGGATAATGTCCTTCTGACAATTCTGGTTTTTCATTTTTCACTGTATTCGTCATAACAACATCTTCTTCATCTTTATCAATTTTCAAAGTTTGAGATGCTATTTTTAAAGGTGACTGTCCACTAATATCTTCAATTTTCTCTTGCTGTTCTGGTTTAATAATTGATTTTTCGATTTGTGGTGTTTTGTTATTTTGCATCACATATTTTTCTGACTTCATATTATCTAACATAGAAATATTTTCTCTTGCTAAACCTTGTGCCAACCCACTAATAAATAAAACCATAACACCTAATAACAATATAATTAACATGATTAATATATAACGAAATTTATAATATTTTATCTCTTGCCATGCCAATTTCATAGTGTTTCACTCCCTTTCAAGAACTTATATTTAAAGTTTAAGGTCTTTATATGAACTCAATATGAACTATGATTAACTTTTTAAATTATTTCCTATTTGTTAAGTTAAATTTTTCCATATATAATGTCTGTAAAATGATTAAGGAGATTTTGAGCATGACAACTTGTTTAATTGTCGATGATGACAGTAAAATTTTAGAATATGTTTCAAATTATATTTCACGAGAAGGACTAGATGTTGTGACACAATCAAGTGCTGAAAACGCACTGTCGTATTTAGATACACATCAGGTTGATATTGCTATCGTCGATGTAATGATGCCTGGCATGAGTGGTTTTGAACTATGTAAAGTTTTAAAAGAAGATTTTGAAATGCCTGTCATTATGTTAACAGCAAGAGACGCACTTAGTGATAAGGAACAAGCATATTTAACTGGTACAGACGATTATGTTACTAAGCCATTTGAAGTAAAAGAGCTTATCTTTAGAATAAAAGCAGTATTAAAACGGTATAATATAAATGCTAATAATGAATTGAAAGTTGGAAATCTCACGCTCAATCAAGCTTATTTAGAACTTCAATCTTCTACTAAATCAATGAACTTACCAAATAAAGAGTTTCAACTCTTATTCTTACTTGCTTCACATCCAAAACAAGTATTTAACCGTGACGATTTGATTGAAAAAATTTGGGGCTTTGACTATGAAGGTGATGAACGGACCGTTGACGTACACATTAAGCGTTTGAGAAAGCGATTGTCAAAGTTAGGAGCTACGATTACGATTCATACAGTACGTGGCTTAGGATACAAGGTTGATGACAATGTTTAAATCACTATATTCACGTATTGCTATTTATACTGTCGTCATTTTACTATCGAGTGCATTGCTTAGTTTTCTATTAACTAACATTATTTATCACAATCATTTAAAAGAGAATAATGATGCAAAAATAATGAGAACATTAAAAGATGCTATTTCCTATGAAAAAGAATCTAAGATACAAATGCCAAAACCCTTTTTCAAACATCTTGGACAAATGAATTATCAAGTGATGACCGTCTCAGAAAATGGCAAAAAGGCTTATTATGGCACTGCATTTAGAAAAGATAATGTTGACTCTAAAAACATTAAATCTGTGTTAAATGGCCATGATTATCATGGGATAAGAAATTTGCCCTACAACCCTTTTATCACTGGATTTTTTGAAAATACTACTCAAAATACTGTGGGTGTGCAATTTCAATCCAATGGTCAAAATTATGCTGTTTTTATGAGACCAGACATCGGAAAAACTTTTAGTGAATTTAGAATTTTCTTAGTCATATTAATTACACTCTTATTAGTCATCTCAATCATTTGGGTTATTTCTTCAACTTATATGATTATTAAACCGATACAACAGTTAAAACAAGCGACTGAAAGGTTAATGGAAGGCAATTTTGATGTACCGATAGACATTAAACGTAATGATGAATTTGGCACATTACAATATCGATTTGATAAAATGAGACTCTCTTTAAAACAAGTCGATGACATGAGACAGCACTTTGTTCAAAATGTTTCACATGAGATCAAAACACCATTAACACATATTCATCATTTACTTGATCAATTAAAATTCGCTAAAGACGCAACAGCTCGTGAAAAATATATCGATGAAATATACCAAATTACAACACAGCTCAGTGAATTAACCAAAGAACTTTTATTATTATCAGAAATTGATAATGGCGAACATCTAGAATTAACTGACAACATCGAACTTAATAAACTGATTAAACAGATTATACGCCATGAACAATTTGCGACGAATCAAAAAGATTTAATCATTATGTCTGATTTAGCTAATGTATCTATAATTGGGAATGAGCGCTTACTAAATCAAGCTTTTCAAAACTTAATAACGAACGCGATCAAATATTCTGAACAAGGGGGTACAATTGATATTACACTCACACATGATACCGATCAAATTCATTTTAATATCACTGATGATGGTCAAGGCATGACACCAGAAACCCAATCTCGTCTATTTGAGCGTTTCTATAAAGCAAGCAATCATGATAATAGCAATGGCTTAGGCTTAGCTATTGCGAAAGCAATTTTTGAATTACACAATGGTACAATTGAAGTAGCAAGTACGAAATATGAAGGTACGACATTCACTGTTACCATCCATAAATAATAATGTAACAAGTGAGTTGATACCTATGAATTTTATGAGTTAAAGCTCATAACAGGCTACAATATTTTCTAGCAAACATAGACAATTAAAACCTCGAGATTTTAAATACAAAAAAGCGCTAATCCTTTGTGGATTAGCGCTCTTACTTTGACTATGGCTATTTATCTCCCAAGCTTCTCATTTGTTAAAATGAGTGTACTATATCTATTAATTAATCTTTAAGTTTTTAGTTATTTCTTTATTAATTTGAGTGTATAGAGCTTCATTTTCCGATAATTTCATACCGAATGAAGGCACTATTTCTTTAACTTTTTCTTCCCAATTGTTAAATTCTTGTTTATAACAACGTTGAAGTACATCTAACATGATGTCAACAGCAGTTGAAGCACCTGGAGAGGCACCTAACAATGCTGCTAAAGAACCATCTTCGGAAGTAATGACTTCTGTACCAAATTGTAACGTGCCTTTTCCTTTATCTGTATCTTTAATGACTTGTACACGTTGTCCAGCAACCACAATTTCCCAGTTTTCGCTTTTTGCATTTGGCACAAATTGACGTAAATCTTCCATTCTCTCTTCATTTGATAATGTGAGTTGAGAAATTAAATATTTAGTTAAGTTCATTTCTTTAATTCCTGCCGATAGCATTGTAATAAGGTTGTTTGGTTTCACTGATTTTATTAAATCCATATTTGAACCAGTCTTTAAAAATTTAGGTGAAAAACCAGCAAATGGCCCAAACAATAATGTACGTTTGCCATCAATATAGCGTGTATCTAAATGTGGTACTGACATTGGCGGCGCACCAACAGCTGCTTTTCCATAAACTTTAGCAAGATGTTTTGATGTGATAGCCTCATCTCTACATACTAAGAACAGACCACTTACTGGGAATCCACCAATATGTTTAGATTCCTTGATACCTGTTTTTTGTAATAAAGGTAAACTAGCACCACCGGCACCAATAAACACAAAATCACTTTCCACTATTGTCACTTCATCCGTTTTCAAATCTTTCACTTTAACTTCCCAAGTGCCATCCTTACGTTGACTTAGGTTTTCTACTTCATGTTCGTAATTAAGTTCTACATGTTTATCTTCTAAATTTGAAAATAATTTTTTTGTTAACGCACTAAAATTCACATCTGTCCCCGTTTTATCATATGTAATAGCCATTGGTATATTAGATGTACGCCCTTCCATAATCAACGGTGCCCATTCAGAAATTTGCGCTTTGTCATCTGTAATTTCCATATTACTAAATAAAATATTTTTATTTAATCTTTCTACACGTCTTCTTAAAAAATCTACATTGCGTACACCCTGTACAAAACTCATATGCGGCACAGGTTTAATAAAGGCTTCAGGTTTTGATAATTGACCTTGCTTAACAAGATAATTCCAAAATTGCTTTGTAATTTGAAACTGTTCATTAATTTTAACAGCTTTAGAAATATCGATTGATCCATCTTTGTTTTCGTTTGTATAATTTAATTCGCATAATGCAGAATGCCCTGTTCCTGCATTATTCCACGCATTTGAACTTTCTTCTGCTGGTGTAGATAATCTTTCAAACATTTTAATATCTTTCTCAGGTGCAAGTTCTTTTAATAACGTTCCTAGTGTTGCGCTCATGATACCGCCGCCAATTAATATGACATCTGTTTTGCTATGTTGTTTACTCATAACAAACACAGTCCCCCTTTTATATATGTTTATAGACACGTTATCTTTATCTAGGAAAATCACAGCCATGATAAAGCGTTTTCTATAGTGAATAATTTAAATCTTAATCTACTATAATTATACTAAATGTTAAAAAAATAGCAGAATCTTTTGTCACACTTCTAATTATATACGTTATTGTCCTATGAAAAAAGGGCTTTCAGTAATTCTACTCAAATTATGTTAATACCTGTTAACTATAATAGCTATGAGACGACTTAAATTGCAATTAACATTAGACACTTAAAATCAAATTACATTGTGTCACACATAACATTCATTACTTTATCACTCTCTTAAATTTCATGCTATAATAAATTTTAATTTAATTCTTATACTTTTGGAGGTATTCCAATGAAATCTATCACTTTTTTTACGCATAATGTTTATGCTATGGGTGGTACTGTTAAATCTATTTCTCAATTAGCTAATGTTTTAGCCGAAAAAGGTCATAAGGTTGAAATCATTTCCGTTTTCAAGGGGGCTTCTAAACCTTATTTCAAACTACATAAATCTATTAAAGTTCGTGCTTTAACAGACTATCAGTTACATTTTTTAAATATTAAAGCTATATTTTTTAATAGAATCCGCAAATACACTCCGTTTTCTAGACCAAAATTAATTTCACAATATGAACCAGGTCTTTATCAGTTTTCACATTATATAGAAAAGAAAATGATTCAAGCAATACGCAATGTTTCCACTGATATGCTCATTGGTACACGTGCGAGTTTTAATATATTAATTGCTCACTATGGTCCACAAAATGTAGAGAAAATAGGTATGGAACATATGAATTTTGAAGCACATAACGATGCCCTACAACAAGAAATCTTAGATGCTTATCAATATTTAGACAAAATAACCACACTAACAGAAAGTGATAAAAGTAAATATGAATCTTTTGTTCAAACTCCTGTTTATGTCATACCCAACATTTTAAATGAGCCCCGTCTCTCAATATCAAAAGAAAAAATCATTACTGCCGCAGGACGACTAGAATACGAAAAAGGGTTCGACCTATTAATTCAAAGTATCATACCTATTCAACAAGAAGTCAGACGTTTTAAATATCAAATACACATCTATGGTGACGGAAAAGAGCATGAGCTTTTACAACAATTAGTCATAGAGCACCAACTAGCAGATATCGTAAAACTTTATGGTTCAACTCAGCAATTAAACGAAAAATTAGCTAAAAGTGATATTACAGTCGTCCCTTCTCGTAATGAAGGGTTCGGAATGGTAATTTTAGAAGCTATGAATCAAGGTAATGTCGTGGTTAGTTTTGATGGTAATGCAGGACCAGACGCTCTGATACAAAATAACGTCAATGGATACCTCGTATCGCATGGAAATGTAAAAGATCTTTCTAATAAACTACTCAGACTTATCAATCAGGAATTTAATAAACAAGCCATTATAGAAAATGGGTATCAAACCGTCCAATTATTTTCATCAGATTCAGTCTACCATTACTTTCAAATGATGATTGCATCGAAATAAAAAAAGAAGCCAAACGGCTTCTTTTTTCATTTCGATCTTTATATTTTATTACAATAAACCTAATCATCTGTAATATGCCATAATCACAGGCATCTTACTAACAGCCATAACCATGATGATGCTTTAATGAATGATAAAGTTCAACATGAAAGTCCATAAACATATAAAGATAATAAATGCAAAACTATAGCGTAACGTCATTTTTAATAACTCTGATTCTTTACCTACTTGTTGTACAGATGCAGTTGCAATCGCAATGGATTGTGGTGAAATTAATTTCGCTGCTACACCACCTACTGTATTTGCAGATACAAGCAATGCACCGCTTGTACCAATATTATTAGCTACCGCTGACTGTATCGGAGCAAATAGTGTATTATTATTTGTCACAGAACCAGTTAAAAATACGCCAATCCAACCTAAGATAGGTGACAATAGCGGGAAGATTGATCCTGCTTTAGCAATACCTTCACCTAAAGCATTACTTAAACCTGCATAAGTCATCAATTTAGAAATAATTAAAATAATACAAATTGTAATAATAGGTAACCATAATTCTTTAAAAGTTAATTTTAATAAGCGTGTTGCATCAAGCATGTTCACTTGTTTTGACATTAATATAGTTATTAAAATTACTAATAAAATCGCTGTACCAGTTTGTCCAATGATATTGAGTGGTAATGTAATTGCTTTGTCAGCAATGTCACTATACGTACCTGGTAGTTGAATATTAAATACTAATGCGCTCAACGCACCATTAGGTGAGAACAACGCTTTAAATTGTGGTGCACTCCAAATCATAACTAATGCTGTTAAAATCACAAATGGACTCCATGCATATATTAAAGTTTTAAAATTATGTTTTACAATAGACTTAGGTTCTCCACTATCTTTCAACCTAAATATATTTTTAGGCTGATGTTTTTTAGAATATAAGGCTAACGCTAACATTGATACTAACGGTGGGATAATATCAGCTAGTTCTGGTCCAATAAACACCGTAATCAAAGCTTGTAATATCGTAAAAGTTCCACCAACAATAAGGATTGCTGGTAACGTTTCTTTAATACCTTTAAAACCGTCAATAATCCATACTAATAAAAATGGGATAAACATATTCATAATCGATAAAGTTAAAGCAGACATTTGAGAAACCGCAAATCCTGTAACATCACTTGGTAAACCAAGTGTATCAATCACTGTTACAGGCAAGCCAATTGCTCCAAATGCACCAGCTGAAGCATTAGCAATTAAACATAACATTGCAGCTTCTAAAGGTTTAAAGCCTAATTGAGTTAATAACAAGGCACATATGGCAATCGGCACACCAAAACCTGCTGCACCTTCTAAAAATCCATTAAACGCAAAACCTATGAGCAATAATTGAATACGATGATCTTGCGATACACTCGCAATACTATCTTGAATCTTATCAAATTGCCCAGTTTCATTTGTAACCTTATATAACAGCACTGCCATAATCACAATATAACCAATTGGAATGATGCCTTGGAAAAATCCTTCAATTGATGCACCTGTTGCGATATTCATAGGCAATTTGAATATCGTTATTGCAAGTATCAATGTAACTACTAATGTCGTAATTGACGCATATATCCCTTTCATTTTGAAAATGGTTAAGCATAATAAAAATAAAATGATAGGGATAGCGGCTACAATACTGGATAACAATACATTGTTAAAGGGGTTAATACTTTCTACAAACATTTATACTCACTTCCTATACTTAAATTAATTAATCATCTTCCGTTTGTGAATTATTTCACATAAATTATAACATCTACTTTAAGTAAAATACAATAATTTCCAAAAAATTAATAGCCTAAAATTAAAGTTTTTTATTTTTCTAATAAACTCCAATTGAATATACATCATCTCAAACGCAATTCTTCAATCCTAATATGAATATTGAAGTTTCTTTTATCTATGACGTATTAAATGATAAAATAAGGATAATAATATTTAAATCGAGGGATTATAAATGATAAAGCAAATAGAAGTTTCAACGTGGGACCTTTTCGTAAAGGACCTTGAGAAAGCTACAGCACAAGGATATACTCACTTTGTATATATAGATCAAAATAGTGAAATTTATCAATCGATGTTAGACGCAGTTACACTAAAACCGGTCACTATCGTTGCAGATTATACAATCAATCAACAATATTTAAATGATTGCCGATATTTTGGTAAACCCGAAATCACTTTTAATGATTGGATGGATAATCTAAATCATTTTCCAAATATTATTTTCCATATAGAAACCACTCAAAAAATAATAAACAATTATACCATTAATAATATATTTGACTTAGCATTATTATCACTATTGCAAGATGATGTAGCAACAGATAGCCATGTCGTTTTCAATTTCAAACATGCTTTTACAACCAGTAGTGCTATATGGGATTATATTCAAGCATTCACGCCATTAAACACTACTAAATTCAATTTAAACAAATTAGCCTTTGAACATAAACACTCGATACCATTTAAAAATAGTGAAACACTAGCGCCTAATCATGACGACATTCGATTTACAGATAAAGTGCTTAAAAATACTAAATTCAAACTTCCACATTGGATTTATACTTTAGTTCATCGTCATTACGAAAAAAAACATTATGAAAGCAGTTATATTTATAAGAAAGATAAATCGAAAGTTAAAAATCATATCGTCTTTTTAGGTTTTGATTATGGATTTCGAGGTAATTCTCGCTATTTATTTAATCATTTTGCAAAGTACTTTTCTAAATTACCTATATTTTTTATAACGAATGATGTAAATGGCCCTAATTTTATCGATCCAAATGACGCGAAATCAAAAAATCTAATAGAAACAGCAAGTGTGGTTATTTTAGAAAACGATATCCCTGATGATATCAAACCAAATGGTACAATTATACAACTATGGCATGGCACACCTATTAAAAAACTATTTTTAGATAGTCATGAACCTAATGAGAATCTCAATATCTATAATTATCGTGCACGCAAATATAATAAATGGTTGCAACAAGATTACTTCATCAGTGATTCCGGAGCCATTATGGAACATTTCAAGTCTGCGTTTCCACAACAACACACACACTTATTAAATTGTGGGTATCCGAGAATTAGATATCTGTTAGATAAACAATCTGATCAACCATATATCTCATTTATAAAGAAAGAATTAAAACTAGATCCTCAAAAACAAACATTACTTTATGTTCCTACATGGAAAGCAGCAAATGAAGCAACCGATTTGTTACCAATGAGTGATGGCTTATTGAATAAATATAATGTTATCTTTAAAGGACATATCAACGACCAATCTAACTATATACCTGAAAATGCTATCATTGCGCCATCACATATTGAAGTTCAAGATTTATTGTTAGTATCAGATACAGTATTAACAGACTATTCTTCACTTATTTTTGATGCACTTACGATTGATAAAACTGTCTGCCAATATACGCCTGACCATGAAAAATATGTGAGTGAACGCGGTGTTTATGAAGATGTTATGCATTCTCTTTCTACAGTTAGATATAGTGATTCAAAAGCGCTCTTAAATGATTTAATCAGTCACCAAATGAAAGATATACATGCTAATCCGTTTATAAATAAAGACAACCATGCCTTTGAAACGATTTCACATATTATTCAAAAGTCGATTAATTCCAATAAATTAAACTAATCATCACATATACAACCAACAATTTGTTATTCTAATTTAAAATTCAAAGTTTAAATTATGAATATTGGCTTTGGTGCTTTTATTTAAATATAAAATGCATTTAAAGGAATCATACTCGAACGATTCGCACATAAAGAAAATTTTACCAAATTAAAAAGTGGCAAGTTAGAAGTTAATGCTTTCTACTTGCCACTTTTTTATAATACGTATAAAAATCACGTTATTTTATAATGCTTTTATTGTTGGTAAGCTGGATCAACTACTCTAACAGTTCCTTGTTGGTCAACAGTTACAATTGAATAACTACCAGCTTGTGCTTGGTTTTGGAAGCTAAAGATATAGCTATAATTCCCTTCGCTTCCTTCAATAGCATAATCATTATAAGGATTTGATTGGCCATTTAACGCATTGACTTCAGCAGTTGCATTGTCTAAAGCGTTTTGGAAATTAGGCAATGACTGTAAAGCTGTTTGTGCGTCAGTGCTACCTGAAGTAATGTTTTGTGCGACTGGCACTGCATTTTGACCTTGATAAGGTGCCACATATTGAGAAGCACCACTGTTACCTGTGTTGCCCGCATTTGAATTACCTGCACTATTAGATGCTTGATCAGCATTACTATTTGCATTACTTGCTGTACTATCATTGCTATCCGCATTGCTTGAATTGTTATCATTATTTGAATTATCGCTATTGTTATCACTGCCGTTGGAACCGTTAGTCGAACTATCATTGGCATTGTCACTGTTTCCAGAATTGCTGCTATCATCAGAGTTAGAACTAGAGTCTGAGTCAGAACTATTTTTATCAGCATCACTGTCTGATTTGTTGTCCGAATTACTATCTGAATCTTTATCGGAACTATCATTGTCCTTTTTGTCATCGCTCTTAGAATCTTTTGAGTCTTTTGATTTGTCATCAGAAGACTGTTTGTCTTTCGAACTATCGTCTTTACTACCACCATTGTCATCACTACCATTAGAACAAGCAGCAAGTGCTAATGTAAGTGTAAGAAAACCTGCTAATAACTTCTTCATATAATAAGCCTCCTTAGTTGTGTCCTTCCCATTGCCTAACTTAAAATTATGTAATGTGTTTAACAATTAGGATAAATGAGAATTATTATGTTATTCACTATTATTATTAAAATAAACACCTTTTATCAAAACTTTTTTTGAAATAAATATAATTTTTACAAAAACTTAAAAAATAGAAACTTTAATTTAATATCTAGCTTTTGCAATAGGAATACAATGCGCCAAGATAATTGAATAGATTACAGGGTAAATGACTTTTACAAAAGCTACTATATGGTTTTTTCCATAATTAAATCTGTATCTACCACGTTACCAGTATGAAATTCATGGGAACCTGTTATACGTAGGCCTTGTTTTTTATAAAAATTCAATGCTTTTTCATTATACTCCCATACACCTAACCAAATTTTTGTTTTATACAGCTCGCGTGCTTTTTTAATTGCAAAATCAAAAACATTTTTCCCTTTTCCTCCACCTTGTGATTGAGGTAAAAAGTATATTCTTTGAATTTCTAAGTAGGATTCACCCATTGCCTCAGTTTGTGCATCGTCTATATTTAATTTAAAATAACCTACAATTTCATTATTGCTGAGATAAAAATATGTGAATGAATGTTTATTATTCAATTCGTCTTGTAACGTTTCCACATTATATGCCTGTTTAAAATAGGTTTCAAAATCTTCCTGTGTATATCCACCTTCTTTGAATGTATGTTTAAATGTTGTAATACAAATTTCTCTTAACCGATGTACTTCCGATTGTTTTACCAATTCAATATTATCTGTCATACTGCATGCCCCCTTTTTACCATCTTGTCAATTAGTATACTAAAATGTTAAATATGTTACTATACGACTTAATATATTTTTTTGACAACTTAAAGTATAGTCAAATGACATAAAGTTTACGATGGTTAAAATTAAAACGCTTACTTTTAAATCAGCGCTTTTACACTTATTGTGAAATTCACAATATCATGATAAAGTAGTTCTAGTTTTTTAATTGTTCATAAATATATATACATAAGGGAGTGCCATAAGGCAATGACGAAAACATTTAAAGCTTTTGTGGTCAATGAACAAGACGGCAAAGTAACAAGCGAATTTAAAGATATGACAATAGATGATCTTCCAGAAGGTGAAGTGTTGATTAAAACGAAATACTCTGGAATTAATTATAAAGATGCATTAGCTACATTAGACAATTCAAAAATTGTTAACAGTTATCCAATGGTGCCAGGCATCGATTTAGCAGGTGTGGTAGCTCACTCTGACACACATGCTTTTGAACCAGGAGATGAAGTCATCGTTACAGGGTACGGTTTAGGAACAGACCATTTCGGAGGTTTTAGTGAATATGTTCGCGTAAAAGAAGAATGGATTGTACCTTTACCTAAAGACCTCACACTTGAAGAAGCTATGATATATGGGACAGCAGGTTACACAGCTGGTTTAGCAATTGAAAAATTAGAGCATAATGGACTATCTGTAGAAAAAGATCAAGTGCTTGTAAGAGGTGCAACAGGTGGTGTAGGAACATTAGCGATTATGATGTTAAATGGCATTGGATATGATGTGATCGCTAGTACAGGTAAGACTGAAGCTACTGAAACACTTAAAACCATAGGTGCAAAAGATGTTATTTCTAGAATTGACAAAGAAGATAATAAACCTTTAGGTAAACGCACATGGCAAGCAGTCATCGATCCAGTTGGT
Source organism: Staphylococcus sp. GDY8P119P (assembly GCF_017892075.1). NCBI lineage: Bacteria > Bacillati > Bacillota > Bacilli > Caryophanales > Staphylococcaceae > Staphylococcus > Staphylococcus sp. GDY8P119P. The sequence continues at coordinate 380,636 of NZ_JAESKJ010000001.1, read as the reverse complement.
GGTGACAGTTTTTCACAAATCATTAAGCAACTTAATTATAATGGTAGCGTTGCGCTCATTGGCATGACAGGAGGCGCTACATTCGATAGTTCAGTCTTTCCTTTCATATTAAGAGGTGTAAACGTTATAGGTATTGACTCTGTATATACAGAAATGAGACAACGGAAACATATTTGGCGTCGTCTATCAAAAGATTTAAAACCAGATCAATTACATGATATAAAACATAATATAAACTTTAAAGATATTAAAAACAGCATAGATGAAGTGCTTCAACATAATAATTCTGGTAGAATTGTTATCGAATTCGACGCATAAGATGATTTTATAAAACTCCGCACATCAAACAAAAATTGATGTGCGGAGTTTTATTTGATATCAACTTATATAACTATACATTTTTATTTAAACTACAAAAATATTACAATTCATATAAATATATATCAATAGATAAATTTATTATACTTTAACATTTACAATCAAAATATGAAAGCGTATACTTATTATTATTGAATATTATCAGGAGGGTTAATATGGGAATCAAAGTGAATAAAAAGCTCATCTTTTTCCTTGGTGCATTGGGAGGATTACTCTATGGTTATGACATGGGGGTTATATCAGGTGCACTGTTATTTATAAAAGATGACATACCGTTAAATAGTTTTACTGAAGGACTTGTCGTTGCATCGATGTTAGTCGGCGCTATCTTCGGCTCCGGTGCGAGTGGACCTATGTCTGATAGATTAGGTCGTAGACGTGTTGTATTTATTATCGCTATTATTTATATTGTCGGTGCATTAATTTTAGCCTTAGCACCATCAATGCCAGTATTAGTAATTGGTAGACTTGTTATCGGATTAGCTGTCGGTGGCTCAACAGCAATCGTACCAGTATATTTATCTGAAATGGCACCTACCGAACAACGTGGTTCGTTAAGTTCCTTAAACCAATTAATGATTACAATTGGTATTTTATCTTCATATTTAATTAACTATGCTTTCACTCCAATCGAAGGATGGAGATGGATGCTCGGTTTAGCAGTATTACCTTCACTCATTCTATTAATCGGTGTAGCATTTATGCCTGAAAGCCCTAGATGGCTACTTGAACACAGAAGTGAAAAAGCTGCTCGTGACGTTATGAAATTAACATTTAAAGAAAGCGAAATTGATAAAGAAATTGCTGATATGAAAGAAATAAATGCTATTTCTGAAAGCACTTGGAATGTATTAAAATCACCTTGGTTAAGACCAACATTGATCATTGGTAGTGTATTTGCTTTATTACAACAAATTATAGGTATTAACGCTATTATTTATTACGCACCAACGATATTTAGTAAAGCTGGTCTTGGAAATGCAACTTCTATATTAGGCACAGTTGGTATTGGTACCGTAAACGTCCTTATTACGATTGTAGCAATTATGATTATTGATAAAATAGATCGTAAGCGATTATTAGTCATCGGTAATATTGGTATGGTAGCTTCACTATTAATCATGGCAATATTAGTTTGGACAATTGGTATCCAATCTTCTGCATGGATTATGGTTGCTTGTCTAACGCTTTTCATCATCTTCTTTGGTTTTACTTGGGGACCAGTACTTTGGGTTATGTTACCAGAATTATTCCCAATGCGCGCACGTGGTGCTGCAACAGGAATCGCTGCTTTAGTACTATCTATTGGTAGTTTACTAGTTGCGCAATTATTCCCTATTTTGACTGATGTTTTATCAGTAGAACAAGTTTTCTTAATCTTTGCAGCTATCGGTGTCTGTGCTTTAATCTTTGTTATTAAATACTTACCAGAAACACGCGGACGTAGTTTAGAAGAAATAGAAGCTGATTTAAGATCTAGAACAAATGCAACTGATGTCAATGTTAAAGAATCCAAATAAACATTACATTGCTAAAACAAAATTAATGTGAGTTTTTAGGGTATAAAACCTATGCTCAAAATAAGAGAGCTAATCCGTTCTGGATTAGCTCTCTTTGCATCTTGCAAATTAATCCGTATAGCTTCCTAGAAGATGGTTTGGTATCATTCTCCCTGAATATGAACGCGTTGTATTATCGTTAAAAAATGATATCAATTAGCACAAAATAATACACGTCCATTACTCTATCTTTATGAAAGAGTAATGGACGTGTGTTTCGTAGATAACTATCTCAAAACTACTGCTTCGCATTTAAACATTCTTCAACATATTTAAACTTAGTATTTGATATACATCCCACAAGAATGAGGTTCCGTAGTCGTAAATCCGAATTGTTCATACAATTGATCTGCAGGATAATCTGCCATTAGACTCACATAAGTACCATCTTCTGCAACAGATGATATATATTTCATAATATTAGTCATAACCTGTTTACCATAACCCTGTCCTTGATAACGTGGTTCTACTGCTATGTCAATAATTTGAAAAGCAGTACCGCCATCTCCAATTACTCTGCCCATCGCTATTAATAAGTCATCATCATATATTGTAATGTCAAAGCATGCATTTGATATCCCTTTTTCTGCCGCCTTTTGTGATTTTTCACTTAACCCAGCTTTTTTTCTCATATTTCTATAATTTTGTACTGTTGGCGCTTCGTACTTTATTTTAACCATGTATTTTCATCCCCCAGACTGCTAAACCATGATTTATAAATATTTTTTCATCACTACTTTATTAGATTCTTTGAATGCATCATTATGACTCGATACATAACCTTCAGGAGCCGCTTCTGGTTCAACATAAAGCTTTGCTAGATTAGCTGCGTTTGCTGCGTCGCTAAAAGCACTCGCGATTAAGTGTGCTTTTGCTTCATGATAAATAATATCACCACAAGCGTATAAACCTTCAATACTCGTTGCAGTGTTACCAAATCCTTTAATATTATATTCACTATGCATATCAACTTGAGTTGTAGATTGTTCTAATAATGTATTTTCTCTATCGAATCCATGACTGACGATGACTTCGTCAAAAGCACGTACCTCTTGTTCCCCTGTTTCAATATTTTCCAATATCACTTGTTCTATACGCGACTGGGTAACGTCTCCTATTAATTGATAGATATGTGTGTTGGATAACTTTTCTACTGACAATCCATCTAAAATATTTTTCATCGCTTCATAACCCTTGATATCCGCTTTTCGATAAATTAATGTCACACTTTTAGCATAGCCACTTAAATCATTTGCCCAATCTAGAGCAGAATTACCTGCACCTGAAATCAATACGTTTTTGTTTTTAAAATGTTTTAAAGATTGCACAACATAATGTAAATTTGTTAATTGATATCTTTCTGCTCCCTTGATATCAAGTTGTTTTGGATTAATGATGCCACCACCAATGGCGATAATAACAGATTTGGATTTATATATATTTCCTTTATTGGTCTCTACTTCAAAATGACGTTCAGCCAATTTCCTAATATCTATCACACGTTCCTCTAAATTTACTTTAGGATTAAAATGTAGTCCTTGATTAACAGTATCTTGTATAATTTCATAGCAAGGTTTGGGTGCCAATCCCCCGATATCCCAAATAATCTTTTCAGGATACACGTGCATTTTACCTCCTAGCTTATCTTGAATATCAATAATTCTTACATTCATCCCTCTTAATCCAGAATAAAAGCTCGCGAACAAACCGGCTGGTCCACCACCGATAATGATTACATCATCCATAATAATCCTCCTACATGTACTACTTATTAATACCTATTATCCTATTATTGATAATGCTTATCAATTAAAAAGGGTGACTTTTTAATAATTAATTACTTTATATGTATAATGGCTTTAAAATAAAATAAAAAGACGATCAAATTCGTATCGATCGTCTGCTATATCTATGATTGCTATATTTGTTTTAAAAATCTATTTAGAGAAATTATTTTTCTGATTTTTTGACAATGGCGTTTTTAAGCAAGAAGAATAATAAAATAAAACCAGCTGTAATCACTGTATGCCCCATTCCTGCATAGCCAGCAAATGATTCTGGAACTTTAAGTCCCATCACTTGGTAAGTGCCTTTCGTAAACATCATACCAATCGTTACCAATACACCTATATTATACACAATAAAGAACCAATTAAATAAATAATAACTACTCAAATTAAATACTTTTGTTACTGGTAATAAAATGAGATGCATAAACATTCCTAATATTAACGTATGCGTATGTACTACTACTAATTGTGTATCACCTGTAAAGTCATAAGCAAGTGTTAATTCACGATAATAAAAACCACTAAGCAATCCTAAGATTGTATAAATTAAAAAAGCGTATAATATTCTGCGCATTCAAAATCCTCCTTAAAAATTATTATAAAATAAATTTAATTAAAATACAGTGACAATTCACCAAACTTCACAAAAAAGCCAGTAATCAAAATCTGATTACTAGCTTAATCACTTATGCTTTATCTTTCTTTACGAGACTTTTTAAAAATTGCTATGAGCGCTAAAATAATAGCTATGATAGATACAATCCATAAAGCGATAGAATCATTGCCCGATTGATTATTTTCAGAATCAACATCAGCTTTTTTGGATACTTTAGTCATAGGTGATGGTTTTTCTGCGTCTTCATCACCATTCCATTTTACAGTTTCTCCATCGTCATAAGTTTGATAAGCATCCCATTTAAATTCGCCTTCTTTATCAGGATTTGCTACTTGAATAGGTAAATCGACAAATTCATTGGGTCCAATACCTTTATCTTTAGCTGTCCAAGTGATTTTGGTAATATTACCATCGTCATCTTTAGTTAATTTATGATCAAATGTTTCCTGTGGTGCAACACCTACAACATTTACACCTTTGGGTACTTTCAACTCTATTTTTGTCGTGTTCGCTTCTTTTTCTACTGGAACTCTAACATCATATTTTTCATAAGAACCTGGTTCACTTGTGTCAGGATTCATAGTCACATGTGCATGAGCACTTTTGGAAAATACTAAAACAGTAAAACAAACTGCGATAGCTAAAATAAATTGTCTTTTCATCTTTTAAACTCCTATCCTGGAATATTTAATTGACTCATAATTACACCTGCTAATATGAGTAAAATACCTATGCTTAGTTCTATGATTAATGCAAATCTATTTGTCTGACGATGCTTACCAAGCGCTTTAGTTGTTTGATAAAATCCTAACGTCATCATCACAAATGTTAGCAGAATCTTAATAAGTAATAAAACGCTCCACGTTTGAATATTTTTCCACAATGTTAAGACATTCGTTTGGTCAATTGACATAAGGACACCTGATATGACAATTAACATGACAGCGCTAATATTTACTTTTAATAAAAAAGGTCTCATTTGATTTACTGCAAATTGTTTTTTACCCAATACCATCACCACTAAGTATATCAAAGCGCCTAACCAAAATGAGATTCCAGTAATATGGATCACTCTGATAAAAATCGACCATATTGGTACAGATTGAGACCAAGCATGTCCAGACATACTAAGCGCAATTAATATTAGACTTGGAATGAATATATACCAACTTGTAGCCATATTTTTCAAAGTGAAAAGCAATAATAATATGATAACTGCAATCATTGTTAATATGAATGGTGTTTGCAATAAAGTTGCTTTTTGTAGACTTAACACATCTGACACAACATCAGAAGATAAAGTCATCATATAAATTAAAACTGTGATAACGGAAATCATGACCAACGTCAAAATGGTTGGCATCGTGTATGTTTTAAAATTTAAATGAGGTAAACTTTGTCTTTTAGCTAAGCGGTTGACAAAATAAAGGCCGGTAAGTGTAATCAATAATCCTTCTATTATAAAGCGCGTAACCCCAAACCAAAAATCTGCCTTTTCATAAAACGGTGGTGCTGTATCAATTCCATTTGCTGTCTGTTTTCCAACTGAAAATTCAAAACTATCATTGATCTCATGGCCATCTGCAGACATTGTATGCCATTTTATACTGTGCGTACCTTTATTTAAATTTTCAATAGGAAATGTCAATGTTTGAGAGGAACCTGTTGTACTTGGTTTTACTTCAGTCAATTCAGAACCATTGTCATCATAAATCTTTATGCTTGAATACTTTGAATGGACTGGTTCATTAAATTGTAATGTTATTTCTTTTGGCGCGTTTTCAACCACACTATTTTGTGCTGGAGTAACTTTTTCTAAAGTTGCATGTGCTGAAACTTGCTGAGAAAAAGTAACTATCCCAATGATCAACGAAATTATAAATATAACATAAGAAAACTTATGAATTTTAAATGTTAATTGCACTTTCATCCCCCTTTTTCAAAAAGTTTATATTATCAATGATATTAAATGAAATATATATTCACAATATAAATTTCATTTTGTCATTTTTTGGACAAATAATTATAAATTAAATATTATTGTTCCAATTAATTAGAAATAAAAGATTAGTTTTGTTACCATTAAAAATATTTATAATGTGTTGTTATAAAAATAAGTATTAAACTAATGCTAAATTTGTTTTTATTAGAAATGCTAAGTTACAAATTATGTATAAATTTAATTTAAATAGCAAAAGACTAATCCGTCGTCTCTCACACGGACTAGTCCTTTGCTTTAATTAAGCGCTTTAGGCCTCAACTTCTTATTCTTCAAGAATGATATGGTTTACATAAATATAACGCATTAAAATTCATCTTGTTCAACTTTCACAATTTTATCTACTTTACGTTGAGAACCGCCTTCCCAACTTACATTTAAGTATGCTTCAACATTTTTTTTAGCAACTTCTATACCAATAATTTGTGCTCCCATAGTTAGTATTTGAGCATTGTTACTTAACTGTGCACGCTCTGCAGAATAGTAATCATGCGCCAAAGCGGCGCGTATGCCTTTTAATTTGTTGGCTGTTATCGCAACGCCGATGCCAGTTCCACAAATAAGAATACCACGTTCATTATCTCCTTGTTGGATGCTTTTACCAACTTTAGCAGCAACATCTGGATAATCCGTCTCTGCACAATGATGACAACCAAAATCTTCTACTTCATGGCCGAGTGTTTCTATATGCGTTTTCACTGCCTCTTTTAAGTCGTAACCATTGTGGTCTGCACCGATTGCTATTTTCATTCTAACTCCTCCTTATATACTTATCACTTCACTTATACATATGATTTAAATGTATTTAACATCAGATACGCTGACATCGCGCCAGGATCTACATGACCTTGCGAACGATAGCCTAATCGCTTAGAACGGCCTTTATTTGAAACAATATCCTTTGTACTTTCCATACCTTTTTTAGCCTCTAAAAGTGCAATCTCAAATGCTTCTTTGAAATTAATAGATTGAGATTTAGATGTTTCTAATGAAAGATAGAATGGTTCAAGTGTATCAATCATCGTTTTATCACCTATTTCAGCTTTACCTCTTGCCTTAATTCCTTTACTGAATGCAATCCAAAATTGATATAAATCTGTATCATCTAATTCAGTTTTATTTTTCACTGCAACTGCTGACTTTAAAAAACCTGAAGCATATAAAGGACCTACAGATGACCCGACTGCATCCAAAAAGCTTTTACCAACAGCAACACTGATTTTTGCAATATCATCTTGTACTTGTAACTCGTTATGAATCGTACCTTTTACAGCTTGATAACCAATATTCATCGTCACACCATGATCACCATCACCTATTTTTCTATCTAATTCACATAGGTTATCTTTTTGTTCTTCAAACAACTCAGCTAATGCTAGGATGAATGATTTATATGTTTCACTTGTTAATGTCATTACAATTTCCTCCTAGACTTCTTTAAAATTTGGACAATCGACAGGATGATCTATACATGACTTTAACGTCTCATCCACCTTCATCAATGTTACTGAGAAGCCACCCATTTCCATTGATGTAATAAAATTACCAATATATGATTTGTACGTCTTTATATTTTTTTCATTTAATATTGCATCAACTTCTTTATTGATAATATATAATTCCATTTGTGAGGTTGCACCCAACCCATTTACTAACACAACCACTTCATCATCTGATTGATAAAGACCTTCTTTCAAAATGTTTTTCATAATAACTTGGACGGTTTCTTTTGCTGTGCGAATCGTTGTTTTTTCAATACCTGGTTCACCATGATGTCCTAATCCAATTTCCATCTCGTTATCTTCAAGATCAAAACTTGGTTTTCCTGTTTGCGGTAAATAACAAGGACTTAACCCAATGCCCATCGAACGTGTATAATCATTTGCCAGTTGTGCAATACGACGTACTTCCTTCAAATCATAGCCAAAATCAGCAGCAGCACCTGCAGCTTTATAAACCAGTAATTCACCTGCTATGCCACGTCTCTCTTCAATTTCCTTCGCTGAAGCAACATCATCATTTCCTATTACTACTGCTGTTTCAATATCATCTTCGACTTCTGTCATTTCACTGGCCATTTCAAAATTCATTAAATCTCCTGCATAATTTCCATAAATATATAACACACCATTGCCGTCATGAATTTCTCTAGTTACAGCTTGTATAGGAATTGGTGAAGGTGAAGCGAAAATATTACCTACTGCCACACCATCAGCCATACCTTGACCAACATATCCGATAAAAGCTGGCTCATGTCCTGATCCTCCACCAATTAAAACACTCACTTTACGATTAGGGTGTCGTTTTTTTCCAATTAATGCTCTTTGATGCAAGTTTGAACGTCTAATATATTCAGGATAAGCAATTAAATATCCGGCCATTAATTCTTCTATAACGTCATCAGGATGATTAATCATTTTTTTCATTTAAAGTCTCTCCTTTTAACTATCTATGTTATCTATCACTTTGCTGTTTTAAGGTACAAGCACAATTTTCAATGACTTATCTCCTTTTTTCATCAATTCAAAGCCTTCTTCAAAATCTTGCAGTGGCAATTGATGTGTTACTACGCCTTCAGTTGGATAATCACCATTTTGTATACCATTTATCACAAGCGGATAACAGTAAGGTCCTAAATGACTACCCATTAAATCTAGTTCTTTACGATCAGAAATGATGCTCCAATCAACAGTTACTGGATCCCCAAATACAGAAAATTCGACAAATCTTCCTAGTTTTCTAATTGCACTCAAACCCTGTTCAACAGATTTAGGATGTCCTGTCGCTTCAATGTAAGTATCACAACCATAGCCCTCAGTCATATCCTTAATTTCTTTTACTATGTCAACTTTTGCTGGATTCATTACAATGTCTGCACCAAACTGTTTCGCTAATTCTAAACGATCATCTTTCATATCTAGTACAACCAAAGTTTCAGCGCCAGATTTTTTAGCAGCTCCTATCATGCCAAGCCCCAGTGTTCCAGCACCAGATAATACAACGAAATCTCCTAATTTGATGTTTGCACGTTGCACTGCATGTAAACTACAAGCATATGGTTCAATTAGAATTGCTTTTTCTATAGGTAGATCTTCAGGAACTTTATAATTTATTGCTTCTTTAGTGAATTTCATGTATTCAGCCATACCGCCATTGACATTATTTTGGAAACCGTATAAATCGTGTTTTTCACACATCCAATACTCTCCACGTTTACAAAATCTACATTCCCAACAAGGTACAATTTGTTCAGAAATGACACGATCACCTATTTCAAAATCAGTCACATCTTCGCCTTTCTCAACAATACGTGCAATAAATTCGTGGCCCGGTATCATCGGTGCTTTAATATAAGAAGGTTGCGTTTCATCACCCCAAAAACTTGGTGCTCCGCCATACGCTTTAATATCTCCTGCACAAATACCACATGCTTCAACTTTCACTATAATTTCTTTTGAATTCTCAATTGTTGGCGTCTCTACTGTTTCATATTTATAATCCCCTGGCGCATATGCTACAACTGCATTCATTTTGTCTGGATAATTTTTATTCGTCATTTTCAACAACCCCTTCTTTTAATAGAAAACGCTTTCATTTATACCTATAATTCTAATATATATTTTCATTTCTTTCAAATATTTTTTCGTTTATTTTCGTTTTTCTTTTGTTTTGTTATTTTTATAAAAAATTGTGTTAAACTAAATTATGAACATAAGGAGGTTGCGAATCATATGAAAATGTATGCAGATGAACGACGAGAGCACATATATACTTATATAAAGTCACATAAAAGAGCTACTGTAAAACAACTTTCAGATTACTTAAGCGTGACAGAAGCAACAGTTCGGAGCGATTTAAGGCTTTTAGAAAGTGAAAATAAGATTACACGTACACATGGCGGAGCAAAAGTTAATGATACGATGACTTCTAAGTTAAACTTTTCTTACCGCTTAACACAAAAGCATCGTGAAAAACATAAAATAAGTGAGCATGCGTTAAATAAAATCGAACCACAACAATGCATACTCATCGACGCAAGTTCAACTACATATGAGCTTGCAAAATTAATATCTGAGACAACAATGGAACTTACGATTATTACAAATGGATTGGAAAATGCAGTACTCTTAAAAGAAAATCCTAACTTAACAGTGCTCGTAGTTGGAGGGTTTGTATCACAAGATTCAAATGCAATTACTGGAAACATTGATTCACAAATTTTAGAAATGTATCATATTGATTATTTCTTTTTATCTGCAAACGGTTTTACCTTAGAAAATGGTTTGACTGATTTTTCATTACCTGAAGTTCAACTCAAAAAGCAGATGATTCAAGAAAGTGAAAAAGTAATTGCTCTGATAGACCACAGTAAATTTGATATTTCATCTACTTTATCATTTGCTAAAATCACTGATATTACTGAAGTTATTACTGATGAATCCCCCCAAAAAAAATGGCTACAAAACATGCCATTTAAGTTAACTGTTGTTTAATTTCAAAATTAACAATTTAAAAAGCTGTATCAATTAGAATAATTTAATACCTAATTGATACAGCTTTTTTTACTTAAAATAATTATCCAATCTTTTTATATACCACCTGACCATCCAACAGTAGTGAAGATATACAACACAATTGAACCTACGATGACCCAAATTAAAAACAATGGTGCCATAAATTTAAACCATGAACTAAAATTAGCTTTCGCAATAGCAATCGCACCTACTGTCGCACCCAATGTTGGCGTAATTAAATTACCTAATCCACCGCCAAAAGATAGTGAAGTTAACAGTATTTGGTCATTCACACCAAGTGTATACGTAACTGGTTGTAATATTGGAACCATGACACTCATTAAACCTGAACCAGATGGTACTAAAAAATTAAATACTGTTGCTACTAAAAATATTAATATTGATACGACACCAGCTGACGAACCATCAAGTTGTGTCGTTAATCCGTTGACAATCGTACTTAAAATCTTACCTTTTTCTAGAATGACGCTGATTGTATTTGCCATGATAATAGCAAAAGCAACCACTAGCATTGGTTTCGCTCCTGCTAGAAATCCATCCACCATTTCACTAGGCCGTTTACTTTTTATAAAGTAAGCAAGCACAAAACTAATACCAAAAACAGTAATGAATACACCATTTCCATATTTCTCAGTCCAACTTAACATGCCGTTACCTATTGCTAATACTATAGGTGTAAAAATCACTAATCCTACTACAACCAAATCTCTCCAATTAATTGTTCTATCTTTCAAATCAATTTCTGTATTTATTGTTTGCACATTATTTTGTTGCCAAGATGTAGTATTCATCAAACTTTTATTTGGTGATTTAATAACCCTTCTCGCATACCAGATAACATATAATAAAGTGACCAATAAAAACACTGTGTACATAATTGCTCTCCCACCATATCCTGAATATAAAGTGACTTCCGGATAAACGATTTGACCAATTTTAGCCATACCTGAAGGAGAAACTGAAAATGCCATATACAAAGGTAGGAAGGTCATGCCAAGGGCAATAATTGGATCTAATTTTAACCTATTCGCTAAAATGACACCGAGCGTAACAAAAACAATCATCTGATCGCCACCTACAAAAAACCCTATAAACGCCATTAAAGAAAATAATCCTATAATGAGTGGTAAAGCACCTGCGTGTTCAAATCTATATATCATATAATTAGTTAACTTTGTCACTGAGTCCAATTGCAACATACCTCCAATTGCCCCACCAACAAATAGCAATAAAGTTACAGTTTGAGCTGATTGTATACCCCCATTTAATATTAAGGTAATTGCATAAAACGGGTTAACTGGATTTTGTGAAATAGCATGATAAGTTCCTTGTACAATTTCACCACTTTTTGTCGTGTCAAATTCACCAGCTGGAATGACATATGTCAGTAAACATGCAAACATCATCATCATCAACATCATTAATAACACGTGTGGCAATTGAAATTTTCTTTTTTCTTTTATTTTTAATTGGTCTTGTTCAACATCTGTTTGCGAATGATGTGAAGTTGCACTATATTCAGACATTCTATTTCACTCCTTAAAAATCATTTAAATTAGATATGCTCTACTTTTGTGTTTCGATATCGATTTTCTTTAAACGGAATACCAAGATGATCACGTAATGTACTACCTTCATAAGATTTCGAATAATAACCTTTTGTTTCTAATATAGGTAACACTTCTCTTAAAAATTCATCATATATTTCACCATAGACATGTGGTCCAAAGATAAAGCCATCTGCTGCACCTTGTTCAAACCATTCAATTATTAATGCTGCTACTTCTTCATAAGTGCCTGTAAATGGTGAACGTCTTACAGTTTCTTCTAGAGCAACTTCTCTTAACGTTAAATTTTGTGATTTCGCACGTTCAGCAATTGCATCAGTAGTTGCACGAAAACTATTTTTCCCTACGTCACCTAACTCTGGAAATGGTGCATCTAATTCGTATTGAGTAAAGTCATGGTGATCATAATATCTTCCCAAGTAGTCTAAAGCCTCTTCAATTGTTGCTAATGATTTAAGTTCATTTAATCGTCGCTCTACTTCGGCTTTATCTTTTCCAATGACTGGTGCTAGCATTGGATAGACTTTAACATGGTCGGGATTACGCTCAAATGCTTGGGCTTGTTTTTTAATACTGTCATAATTACTTTTAGCAATTTCAAGTGACTCACCAAGTGTAAAAACGGCATCAGCATATTTAGCTGCATATGCCTGTCCTTTAGGAGAAGCTCCTGCTTGGAATATAACAGGTTGTCCTTGTTCTGACCGACTTGCATTCAAAGGACCTTTAACTTGGAAATATTGACCTTTGTAATCTAAAGTATGCATTTTACTTTTATCAACATATTCACCATTTTCAACATCGAACGTAAACGCGTCATCTTCGTACGAATCCCATAATCCTTGTACAACTTGGATATGTTCTTCAGCAATATCATATCGAACATCATGTTCTGGATGATCTCCTTTACTATAATTGTCAGCACTCCCAGCTAAAGGCGAAGTTACCACATTCCAGCCTGCACGACCTTTACTAATGTTATCAATTGTTGAAAGTTGTCTGGCCACTGTGAACGGTTCACTATACGAAGTTGAAATCGTACCAACTAATCCAATTTGCTGCGTTATAGGAGCAAGAGCTGCTAAAAATGTTAAAGGTTCATGTCTATCTAAAAAATGTGGTATCGATTTTTCATTGATATATAATCCATCTGCTACAAAAACGAAACTGAAGCCAGCTTTTTCTGCTTTGCGAGCAATTTCAAGTTGAAATTCAAAATTTGTACTTGCATCACTTGGAACCTCACTTGATTTCCAAGCATGCATATGACTACCAGGACCGTTCAACATAATTCCAAAATCTATTTTTTTATTTGTCATTTTACCCCTGCTTTCAAAGTCGATTTTTTATATACACGCGCTAATTGCTCTACTGTTTTTAATCGTAATGAATGATTTTGAACGGGCATATGAAACATAAATTCATCAACTTCATCATCTATATTTAATTCATGAATCTGTTGTTTTATGGACTCAGCTGTACCATTAAATACCTCTATTTGTTGTGCTTCAATTTCAAATGTCCTTGAACTTTGCTTTTTAAAATCATCAATTTGGTGTTCACTTGATACCGTTAATTTTTGACCGTCATCAAAGTGTAAAACATAGTTTGTACGCCCTTCTTCAATTAATGCGTACTCCGCTTCGCTATTCGATACAACAGCAGCCAAGGCAACAATTATTCTCCCCTCAGGGTAAAATGCTTTGTATGTACGAATGGCTTTTTGTAAAAGTTCATTATCCGAATTCAAAAAATATGCATAAACAAATCCTACTTTTTCTTCTGCTGCAAAACGCGCTGATCGTTCACTGCCACCTAAAAGAAAAACATGTGGTTTTTCAACCTCTTTATTACGAATCGTTGTTTTTAAATTTGAATATGGATTTTCTTTAGGAAAGTTTCCATTATTAAATTGATTTAATAGATGAAATTTATCATTGAAAGATGTAGGTGAACTTTTGATATCTTCTTGCAATGCTTGTGTCGCTAGAGGAAAACCACCAGGTGCTTTACCTATACCTAAATCTACTCTTCCCGGAGCGATTTGGCTCATAAAATGAAACTGCTCAATCACTTTAAATGGACTATAATGCTGTAGCATAACCCCACCAGAACCAATGTTTATTCTACTTGTTTGGTTTAATAGATGTGTAACTAATATTTCAGGACTCGTACCAACGACTTCTTGTATATTATGATGCTCTGCAACAAAATATCTTGTATAATTCAGGTTTTCTGCTAATTGAGCGAGTTCAACTGTTCTCTTTATCCCGTCGCTAACTGCTTCATTATGATCTATCGGACTTTGATCAAGTATACTAATAGATGACATAAACAATCCCCCAATCGATTTCTGAAAATTATATTAGTTTCAATATTATGCTCACGGTAACATTTTGTCAAGTATCCTTATCGTTTTACTAAGGATTAAGAGAGGGATTGCTTTTGCCATCTCGAGTACTCCATTTTTTACATACCATTTATCATTTAAATTGAAAATTGTTAACCAAGTACACTTTTCTCATAAAAAAGAGCAGAGTAACATCACCCTTTAATAAAGTGATGTTATTCCGCTCTAATTTATAAGACTAAACATAAAATTTATTCCTGTTATGGCTTGCCTCATTATATGATATTAAATTTTGCATACATTGTGGTAAAAATTACTTTTTAATATGACCAACCCAAAGTATGTTCCACTTCATCATCCTCATGTTCAATATTATCTATATCAATCATAGATTCTGAAATGTTTCTAGAATGGTAACCAATACGCTCTAAGATAGCTATCATATCTAGATATAGCAAACCACCTTCTAAAGAACATTCTCCAGAACTTAAGCGCTTGATATGTTTCTTCCTAAGATCATGTTCTAATGTATACGAATCGTTACTCAAACGAACGATTTCATCTTTTTTAACTCTGTCATATACGTTAAACATATCAATTGTTTTTTCAAGTGACGCATCGACATGGTCATATAGTCTTTCAATACTTTGTTCTGCTTTTGCAGATATTTGAATTGATTCTGTTTCTTTTTTCTTTAAATCCAATAAATAAGCTTCTGTTAAACTTGCTACTTTAATAAACGTTCGATTAACATCGAATAACACAGACATTCTTTCTGCATCTTGTTTGGATATCTTCTTCTCAGAGATTTTTGTTAAATATTGTCTTACATTGTCATACATACTTTCCACAGCTGCATGCTTCTGAATTATATCTTTTTCTGTTTTATCATCATAGTTCTTAGCATATCTAAACATATCGAAAGTCATATGACCTATATTTTGAATTTCATCTTGAGCTTCTTGTAACGCGATGTTAGGAGCTCTGTTGATTAAATTTTTATCTAACATTCTTGGTTTATATTTTTCATTCAAGTCTTCGCCTGGTACTAACTTCGTCACTATCCATGCTAGGATGAAAATAAATGGCAATTGAATAATTGTGTTTGTTACATTGAACGTACCGTGTGCAAATGCAATAACCATTTCAGGCTTTAAATTCATAATCCCTTGCATCCATTCAATAACTAATTGATAGAGAGGCATGATTATTAAGAAAATGATAGCGCCAATTACATTGAAGAGTACATGTACAGCTGCCACACGTTTTGCCGCCAACGAGCCTGCTAAACTGGCAAGTACTGCCGTGATTGTCGTACCAATATTATCGCCTAAAAGTACAGGAAGTGCACCGTGTAAACTAATTAAATCATTGGCAAAGAATCCTTGTAAAATACCAATTGTGGCACTTGAACTTTGGATAATTACTGTTAATAATGTACCTGCTACCACACCATATAATGGATTCGAAGACATATCTAACATAATTTGTTTAAAAGAGTCTAAATTTGCTAATGGTTTAACTGCACCACTCATAAGTTCTAAACCATAGAACAATGCACCAAAACCAAATAAAATCATACCCACATTTTTCACTTTACGTTTTTGAATAAAGAAAATTAGAAATGCACCAATTGCTAAAATTGGCAGCGAATACTCACCGATATCAATACCTATAATAAATGCAGTAACTGTAGTACCAATATTCGCTCCCATAACTACTCCAATTGCCTGACGCATTGTCATAAAGCCTGCACTAACAAGACCTATAGTAATTACTGTTGTGCCCGAACTACTTTGAATTAATATCGTTACAATCATACCAGCCAAGACACCCATTAAAGGGTTACTTGTAAAAGTATTTAAAATGCTTCTTAATCTATCACCAGCTGCGGCTTGTAAACCGTCTCCCATTTGTTTAATACCATATAGAAAAATACCTAATCCACCAATAAAGGTAAAAATAATCTCCATTACAGAAGAATCCATCGTTACACCTCTTTAAAATATTTGTAAACTATGTGAAGTATAACTAATTTTTGTTAAGCTAATGTTAATTTATCATTAAAATTACATCGTATTTTCTCAACATTTCTGTAATCTTATTTCACCAATACATGCAAACCTTTCCAAATTCGTTAACCATGCAGATTTTACAATATGATACTTATAATATCCTTAAATTAATTCTTTTTATAAGTATTACAATTAAAATTGAAAGATACTTGTCAACCGCTCTAATCTTCGCTAATATAATTAAGAATTTAATGAAGGGAAGATTTGTATTGTGATTACTGCTTATAAACATACTCAAACACAAGAAATAATAACATCAACTTTAGACTATGATGCTTCATGGATCAATGTCGTTGACCCAAATTGGGAAGAAATAGAACATTTAATAGATTTATACCATTTACCAGAAGATTTTATTAGAGACCCTCTAGATACTGAGGAAAGTTCTCGTGTTGAATACGATGAGGAAACGGGCTATTCCCTCATAATCCTTGATTTGCCAGTTGTTAATGATACAAATCTTAATGTGCTCTCGTTTATAACAATTCCTCTAGGTATTATTATTGGTAATAAAAAAATATTTACTGTATGTAATGTGGAGAATGAATTTCTAGAAAAATTTAGCCATCAAAATTTAAATTTACATTTTCATAGCCGATTCGCGCTCAATATATTATTAACGATCGCGAATCATTATAATAGAAACCTTAGATTATTAAATAAAACGAGATTACGTATAGAACGTGATTTAAAAAATAATGTTACAAACAAACAACTATATAATTTAATGGAAGTTGAAAAGAGTTTAGTTTATTTCTTAGCAGCATTAAAAGGTAATGAAACGATAGTAAAGAAACTTTTCAGATTACCTGCAATTAAACGATTTGAAGAAGATGAAGATTTGTTGGAAGATTTAGTCATAGAAAATAATCAAGCTTTAGAGACCACAAGATTATACACGGATATATTAGAAAGTATTACAACTTCATATGCATCACTACTTTCAAATGAAATGAATAATACGATGAAAACATTGACATTATTTACTGTCTTTTTAACATTACCAACTTTGGTATTTAGCTTTTTCGGCATGAATGTTCCATTACCTATTAATGAACATAGCTATGTCTCTTGGGTTATCGTGATCGCTATTTCATTAATTATCGTTTCATGTGTAGGCGCATTTCTATGGCGAAAGCAAAAGTTTTGATATAGAGCAAACACACATTTAAAAATAACTAGATATAAAGCTTATGCTCAATATGAAAGATTCTATCATGTGTTATTGTACTGAATCTTGAAATTTGTACTTTGGTTTTCTGTAATATTCTAAAAGCTTGTTTCCTCAAAAACTTAGGAGACATGCCTTTTAAATTTATTTCACTTTTTTATTAAAATTTATATATTGAGAATAGCTTGTCACATCAGGTTAATTTTCAAAAATAAAAACGTCAATTTCTATATGATTAGAATTGACGTTTTTAAATACTATAATCCAAACTATTTTTTGCTGATGGTAAAAATGAATATTAGCTGACTTTAATTTGATACTGGCCTTAACCTAAAGGCATAATATCTTCTTTAGTAATATTATCGTAATAATATTTTATTTTATAGATAAAATAATCTTTCAATCTATTCATGTTTTCCAATGTGCTTGAAGCTTGTTCCAAATGAATTAACCACGATCTTGCTGGACACTCAGTATCATAAAATTCTTTATGGATTCTTACTGTTTCTCTATTAACAGGCAATTGATATTTCTTTAAAATTGCAGCTGCTAGCCAAAAGCTAACCTCTTCTACCTTCATAAATGCACTATCTGTTAATATACCATTGATTTTAGACTGACATCTCTCGATACCAATATAATGCGTATTGGCAAATATATTTCCGCAGTGCCATTCAGTATATTGTGTTGGATGAAACCAGTAACATGTGTCTTGGTCGATGTAGACGCTCGCCCATCCTTTTTCTAATTCGTTTTTTTCAATACGCTTATTTAACCATGTAATGTAATTTTTGGCAGAATAATTTTCGGCATCATCGTGTAGAACGACACCTAAAATATCTTTTTTTCGTTCAGTGATTTTCTCTTCTATTTCATAATAATTTGAGTATATATGCTCCATTATTTCCCTTCTTTAATATTTAAATTTTTGCAGCATTAGTTCGTTTAATTGATTTATTTTAAAGTTAATGATGTGCACAATTTAATTTTATCGATTGAATTAGCGCTTGAAATAAGAAAATAGTTATATTTAATATATTAATATTCACAACTATTTATTATATAATGTAATTTAGTCAATATAACAATATGTTATCAGGAGTTGCTAGATAGAATGGAACATGCCACATTATGTATCCACGATTTTTTAACTACAGACACGCAACGTTGTATCAACCAAGTCATACTGTTATTTTCATTAAATAGTAAATTGAATATCAATATTAATGGTAAACAAACTTCGGTTGAAAACAATATCGCTATCATCAATCATAGTGATTTATTTTGTATAACTCACGCAGAACAACTTGTTGAACTAAAAATACCAATACAACAAATCATCCCGCTTAATCAATTATTTTTTAATTGTTATTATGATGCAAAAGCATTGCATGCTCAAGAATACTTGAAGTATTTAATACTAAACATGATTGAAAAATTAAATACTATGAATTCAATGGAATTACCTCAATTAACTGAGCTTATTTCTACCTTAGAGCAAGAAACTAAAAAATCAACTGATTATGTTTATATACCGACAATCCATTCTGAAAATGAACTTTTAAATAAAATATCAGATTATATTCAAAAGCACATTACACAACATATCATGTCCAAAGAAATTTCTTCAATTTTTTTTATTTCTAGTTCATATATATCGATTTTATTTAAAAAATATTTAGGTATTAGCTTTAAACATTATGTAGTAAGTTTAAAAATTGCGCTTTCTCTTAATGAACTTATTAATAGTAACAAAACCATTTATCTTATTTCTGAAAATATGGGTTTCAATCATTATGCTAACTATACTCATCAATTCAAATATCATCTCAAGTTAACACCGCTTGCTTACAGAAAAAAGCTTAATATATTGCACAATAATCCTATTACGTTATTAACTACTGATATTAGCGGATATTCACACTATTTCAAAGCCTACTTAGATGACCATAATCAATCACTTGATAACGAAATTATCAATTTAGACCACTTAAAGTATAATGATTTGGCAAAACAACCTACCATCTTTATTCATATTGATAATCTAATGGATATAATTCAAACAAATTTAAATCAAAAACTTAATTTTAGTGACCTTACAAACTGCTATTTACTTATAAATAATGTGAGCAATCTAGCATCAGCTTCACTCAATTTAAATGGGATTGTCAATTTTATCGATGCTATTTTTTCTAACTGTATAGGCGTAGTTATTAGAATTAAATCCATGGAAGAATATAAAAAAATAGAACAAGTGATTTCCCAATTTTTAATATTCAAACCTAAATATCATGCTAATGGTAATATGTATAACTTTATGATTCTATTTGATTCAGAATACTTAAAGTTAAATGATATAAACAGATTGTACATTAAAGTCAGAAGTTTAAATATTAATATCAAATTAGCAATCAATGTAGAAGGCGTGTTAACCCAAACTCAAAGTCTTAAACACACTTTTACACTCTTACATAGATTTAATTTTGACTTTAATTTTATTGATGTAGAACGTAGCGAATTACGTACAATGTTATTAAGGCATAGCCATCAATTCGATAATGTATCAAGTTATAGTGATTATTATAATAAATTCGTCACACTTTCTAAGCTACAACCTAATAAATGTGTGTACTCAAAACTTACTAAAAATCACTTCACTCAATATAATCAAAAAGCGCCTTTAGGAATATCAGAAATTATGCAACATACAATACAATTGATTAAAAATGGTTCTGCTGTTGGCTATGAACTAATGAATAAATGTATATATGACGTTGCATTAATGAATCATCACGGCATATATGAACCCATTGTATATATAATGCAATTCTTAAAGCCATTTTATGGAAAAGCGATATTAATACAACCTAATTATTTAGTTGCAAAAGATAAACAATGTACACATTTACTATTATTCAATGCCAATACGCACACAACGTTAAACAAGCGAAAGTTTATATTAAAACAACAAACAATTATTTCAAAATTAATTTTATTTATACGTACGTTAAATAGAGAACATGGTTTTATAGATTATGCTTTACCTCCTATATTTAATGATATTTTCATTGAACAATCACTGTTAAAAAATATAGAACGTTCAAATATGCCGAAATCAGAATTACGACACACTACCTATCCACACACACCTATTGAGTTTGATATTGGTCGAGATGAGGTGAAATACATTCGCTTATCACCTACAAATAAATAATAGTGTAGCATAGACATGAAACTTTAAAAATAAGTACATATTAGCACAATTTAATTTAAAAGTTTTGTCATCGCTTATACTTCAATTGCATTATGCTAAAATATCAGATATAACTGAAGTAAAGATATATAAAGGAGAATCTAATTTTGAAAAATAAAATGTTTGCAATTATTATCAGTGCAGTAATGGTGATTGTAGCTATTGTCTTAGTTATTATGATGGTTTCTGGTGGTCAAAAAGAGACATACTTCGGCTACATGAAAAATAGTACAACTGCTGATAAAGTAGTGAGTGAAAAAGACCATGAAGTAGAGGAAAATGTAAAAATACCTTCTAAATCAGGATTTAATCCTAAAAAAGGTGATTTTGTAAAACTTATTAAATCTGAGGACGAAGACACTTATAGTAAAATGGAAGTCGTTGATCACGATGACATTCCGCATGGTCTAATGATGAAAATTCACGATATGGACATGAAAGGCATGTAAATAAGTAAAACCGCGTCACAAAACAGCCCCATAAGCACTTCTTAGAAGTGAAGTGCTTATGGGGCTGTTTGTGCCTTAAATAACATTAATTTTGTTTAACCCATCACTTGTTTTCAAAAACATCCTACTGTTGTTGTTTTATAATTAACATAATATAACCGTAATTAACAAAAAAGCACTGAATAGATTTATTTTCTATTCAGTGCAAAATGTCAGAATTTTAATTTAGTTTATATCGATTTTAGATAGGCTTGACCTTTCTCTTTGTCATAAGCATTTTCCCATTTTGCAATAACAATGGTAGATAATGCGTTACCTAATACATTTACACAAGTTCGTACCATATCTAATAGTCTATCGACACCGATAATCAATGCCAGTCCTTCAGCTGGTAATCCCATTGTTGTCAATGTTGTAATAAGTACTACAATTGATACTCCTGGTACGCCCGCCATACCTTTTGAAGCAACCATCAAAGTAACCATTAACATGATTTGTTGGCCGATGGACATATCGATGCCATACATCTGAGCAACAAATAAGGCTGCTATTGATTGATATAATGCAGATCCATCAAGGTTAAATGTATATCCAATTGGTACTACAAATGAAGTAATATCTTTTGGAGAACCAAAGTTTTCCATTTTTTTCATTATTATTGGTAACACAGATTCAGAACTTGATGTTGAAAATGCTAATACTAGTTCATTTTTTAGTATTTTAATAATAGAGAAAATACTAATACCGCATAATCTAGCTACGATACCAAGTACAACAATAATAAAGAATATCATTGCACCGATAACCACTAATAGTAATTTTAATAATGGTATTAATGCTGAAGCACCAAAAGTCATAATTGTCGTACAAATAAATGCGAATACGCCAATAGGTGCTAATTTCAATATTTTATTAATCATCCAAAACACAGCTTCTAATGAACCACTTAAAACCGCTTTTACAGGTTCTGCTTTTTTACCAATTGCTGATAATGCAACACCAAAAAACACTGCAAAGAAAATGATTGGTAGTAATTCACCTGAAGTCAATGCCTCGAAAAGATTTTGAGGCACAATGTTTACAATTGTATCAATAAAGTGATTTCCATATGTAGATGATTCGGCAGCTTTTGCCGAGGATTCATATGTTGAAATATCACCTTTGGGTAATTTATCTGGATCTAAACCTTTCCCTGGTTTAAATATATTCGCAAAAAGTATACCTAGTCCTATAGCTATTGTTGTTATAATTTCAAAATATAAAATTGTTTTAAAACCGTAACGTCCCACTGTTTTAGATTCACCTACATTGGATATAGATAATGCTAGTGAACAAAAAACAACTGGAATTACAATCATTTTTATTAAATTCAAGAAGACATCGCCAAAAGGCTTAATGTAATTTGCAATTTCATCGTGCCCATAAAGTAATAGGCCTACGATAACACCTAATACCAAAGCGATAATAACTTGCATTGGTAAACTGATTCTTCTTATAATTGCCATGATGTTTCTCCCCTTTTTCTGACATTGCTTAATTATATCAAAATAATTTTTATATAGATATAAATTTTTTCGGCAAAAAGAGTTGATATTACACTTAATTTTTATTTTTACTCATTTTATATATATATAAGTAACATAATTATTTTGACAAATATACAAAATTGGCGTTAAAGACTATGATATCACGCTATGATCGCTTACTAAAAGTTAGATATAATGATATAATCACAAATAAAACCACTACTCTTTTAGTCTATTTTTTATTTGAGTAACATAAGAAATCGGTATGATTTTTATATACATTTCACTTGGAATAGTGCTCAAAATGCTTATGTTTTTTAATTTTTACTAAAGTAATCTATACGATAAAAGCATTTAATAAAAAATGGCTGATGCCATAAATAAATACGGTACCAGCCAACTTTATCCTGTTTTGCTTTAATCTATAAAATAATAACATCATTAAAAATAACTTTTAATCTTTAGGTTGATATTTTTCTTTAAAAGCATTATGTTTTGCGCCTTTGACATTTTTCTTAGTTTCTGGATCAAAACCTTGCACCAATATACCTTTATATGTACTAATCGGTTGAACGACATAAGTATGATCTGAATCATCTTTAAATTTAATTTCTTTATAATACAAACCTTTTTTAGCACTATATAATGTTTTCTCTGTTTGGATTTTATCAGTTAGATGAGTTTCATCTAAATAGTTATCAACTAACTCTAAATTTTTGTGACCTTGATAAGTTCTTAAACCAAAGAAAAAAATTACAGCCAAAATTAACGAAATAATTAATAGTCCTAGTATTTTCAAAAACGTCTTCATTATTTATCTCCTTTTAAGTAAAAACAATTATTATACATACTCCATTGTTAATCCTCATACTCTTAAATTCCTAGACTACTTATTAAAATTCATAATATTAATATTATGAACGATAACAAATAAATTATAAAGTATTATTACCTTTTGTAACAAAATGTTCTTAATTTTTCGCTTATGTATAACTGTATATATTATAAAATATACATATATTCTTTATTACTTTTTGAATAATCCGTTCAGGACAATTTCACCTAACTTTAATATGAATGAAATCAATAAAATAACTCAAATAACACTTTCACAACAGTATAAAAATATTATGAATAAAGACACAACTGTTCCTTGACAATGTACGTAGTTCATAATAAGGTTAAATTTCAAAAGGGGTGATTAAATGGAGGACAAATTAAGTTACTTAGAAGAACAACTGTGCTTTCTATTTTATGTTTCATCAAAAGAAATAATAAAAAAATATACTTCATATTTAAAAGAGTATGATTTAACATATACTGGTTATATTGTTATGCTCGCAATTAAAAAAAATGAAAAAATCAACATCAAAACACTTGGACAACGCGTTTATCTTGATTCAGGTACGCTAACACCATTACTAAAAAAATTAGAAAAAAAAGGGTTTGTTAGTAGAACACGTGAGATTGATGATGAACGTAATTTACAAATTGCACTTACCGAACATGGTGCAAAAGTTCAAGATTCATTATCCGGTGTGTCTAGAAAAGTTTTTGGTGAATTTGATATGGATATCGATGAAGCCGTTCACTTAAAAGAGACAATACAAAATTTTGTGAATAAACATTTCACTAAAGAAATTTAATATATTAAGAGGCAAAGAAACGTTTAAAGTGTGTAGTTTATTTATGCTATTTTAAACTTAAACTTGCCTCTTTTTTATTTTTTCTAATTATACTTATGTTAACAATCATTGATACGCCATTTTTGATATGATCGTACATTTAGAATAATCAACGCTCATAGTTTGACTTTGACTTTCTTTGACTAATGTATTATAATATAAATATAAGGTTAAAGGAGAGGTGAAAAATGATGCAAAACACTCAAAATCTTTCTACAGATATTCTAGAAAATTTATTAACTGAGCATCATGATTTTAAAGTAGATGTATATGAATCAAGTGCTGCATATCAAGTCATGGCTGAACTGCCAGGTTACAGTAAAGAAGATATAGATATTCAATTTGATGAAAAGACATTAACAATCAGTGTTACAAATACTTCTACAACAACTCAAAACCAAGATAATTACTTGATTAAAGAGCGCAATTTTAATAATCAAAGTAGACAATTTATATTTAAAAATGTTGATGAAACTAATATTAAAGCAATGCTAAACGATGGTATATTAAATGTTACGTTACCTATTAACCATACAAAAAAACAAATTAATATTGATTAAATCGTAACAAAATAAATTTATTATATAAGGAGAGATGCTTTATGCCATTCAATATGAAACCATTCGATAATTCATTTTTCGATGCAAATCCTAGTGATTTATTCAGAGACTTTGGACGTCAATTTTTCGATCAATTTCCAGGAAGTAATAGCATTAAAACAGATGTCAAAGAACTTGAAGATGCTTACGTAGTAGAAGCAGAATTACCAGGTATGAAAAAAGAAAATATTAATCTTCAATTTGAAAATAATGTTTTAACAATAGAAGGTAAACAATCATTTGAAAATAATAAAGAAGATGAAAATGGTCGCATGATTCATCAAGAACGTAGCTTTAGTGATGTAAAACGTCAATATCAATTTGATAATGTTGATGAAAATGGCATTAAAGCTGCTTACGAAAATGGCATGCTAAATGTGACGCTACCTAAAAAAGAGAAAAAAGAGTCTTCTTATAATATTCAAATTGATTAAACATTAAAAGCAACACTTCATAAAAGTGAAGTGTTGCTTTTTTTATGAAATTTATAGTTTTAGTTTACATTTTTAACCATTCTCGACATTGTTATTAATGCTATAATTCCAAATATCGCTAATAATAAAAAACGCTAAATGACTGGAACCTGTGACTATTGTGACATAAGAAATAACAATGGGTGGGAAGAATCCCCCAAACCGCCCATCATAGAAACAATACCGTTTGCAGTACCTGCCTCTTTACTAAAATATAAAAATAGGGAATTCCCTTAGCTAAAACCTAAAGGAATCCCCTACTACATATCATCACTTAAAATGGCGGTTGTCCTAATACTTCTTCATCAAAACGATCTGGAATTAATACTTTTCTCATAATAACGCCTAAATCACCATCGTCATTTTCATGTTCCGCATAAACTTCATAACCTCTTCTTTTGTATATATCTAATAGCCATGGATGTTTGCGTGCAGATGTACCCAATGTCACTGCTGGTACCTTAAGCGTATCTCTAAGGAAGGTTTCTTCAACGTATTTTAATAACTTGCCGCCCAATCCTTGACCATCATACGAAGGTTTTGTAGCAAACCACCATACAAACGGATAAATAGAAATACGTCGTTTTGTCTCCCAAGGATAACGTACAGTTATCGTTGAAATAATTTCCGTGTTATTTTCCAAGACAAAAGTCGTACCCGTTTGTAAATTTTTTTCGACCATTTCAACACTAGCGTTGACAGATGGCCAATCAATTCCTAATTCTCTTAATGGTGTAAATGCTTCATGCATTAATTTTTGCAATGCTTCAGCATCATCTATTTCAGCAATTCTAATATTATAGTCAGACATTTTGTCACTCCTTAGCGTTTCTCTTAAAGCTTCATTTTATTAAATCTCAAACATTAATTTACAGTAATACAATATGGTTTCTTGATAAATGAGTCAATTTTTTTGTTTTATAGATAAAAAATAAAAGACAATACGATTTCATTAAAGAAACCGCATTGTCTTTCTACTTTATCTTAAAATCAACTGCGCAAACTATCGCGTTTACCGTTTAAATAAGCATAAACCAGCCCAACAAATATACCTCCACCAATATAATTACCTATAAAAGCAAAGACTATATTTTTTAAAACGTGTAGCCATGCGACAGCGTCAAAATTATAAAAAACCATACCAGCATATAAACCTGCATTAAATACTACGTGTTCATAACCCATAAATACAAAGACAATAACACCACAGGCTATGAAGAAAGCTTTAGATAAACCATCTTTAAATTGAATTGATACGTAAATTCCAATATTTATGAAGAAATTACAGAAAATGGCTTTTACTAAAATGGCATACCATGTCGTATCTATGGTCTTTCCATCTACAAGCGTTGTTAAACTTGTCACCATTTCCGTTGTCATTATAGGCGTAAACTTCATTAACCCAAATAATACAAAACCTCCAATAATATTAAAAAAGAAGCATACTAACATGATGAGTAAAGCCTTGTTCATACCGATAAGTTTATAATACCATCCAACTGTTAAATACATAAAATTACTCGTTAATAATTCTGAATGTGTTAGTACGATTAATACTAAGGCTAAACTGAATGAAATAGCGCCTATTAAGTTAATGAGTCCTTCATTTGCACCATCAAATTGTGTTTTTATTGCAAGCATGAAAACTGTTACAATGGCTAACAAAAATCCAGACATAATCGATTTTAATGCATAACGTCCAGGTGTTTGGTCAAACATTACATCCTTCATTTGAACTTGATTATTAATGTTCTTAATTGTTTCGCCTGACATATATGTATCTTTGATGGCTTTATTATTATCTATCAACATCGACACCCTTCCCCTTTAAAATATTTAGATTTCAAACTTACAGATTCATTGTATTATTTTTTATTCAAATTTAATAGACGTACTTCTATTTTACATAAAAAAACACCTCCGTATAAATTCTTTTTAATGTGAATTCAACGAAAGTGTCTTTATTTCACTCCAAATATTAGAGACAGTTCATAACGAATTAGCGCTCATATTGGAGCGTGGATAGCTCTAACTTAATCGCGCTGCTTGCTGTTATTTTTTAAATTTTGTTAATATATGTAGGCCATAAGCAAAAATACCATAGCCTGTTAAAGTACGTAATAACCATTTGAATGTACTGCTACTTAAACATTTTTCATTTAACATCATAGCTGGTACAAGCGTACTTATCGTATATAACCCAAGTACTTTTAAATAACGTTTATTCAATACACTCACCTCTTTTCACTTTTATTATAACTAAAAGCTAAAGTGTACAAGTGTTTCAATTCTTACATATCTATGACTATTTATTTTTTAAAAGTGTTTCTAAATTATCAAATGTGCTATTCATACCCGCTTCTACACCCATATCAAGTAACTGTTGTGCTGATTTAGGATCTGGTAGTTCTGCAGTGGATATAATACGTGTTGAATTCTCACCTTTCTGTTCTAATTGAATGACATTACGCATACTAGCCATATTTTTATCAATATTACCTTCTTTATCAGTAAAGTAATCGTTATAATCAATTAAATAAGGTGCTTTGACTTCATTATACTTTGTTAATGTATAACTTGTACCTTGATCAGTATATATTGCAAAAAACGCTTGACCTCCAGTCACAATATTAAATTCGAACACTTTTGTTGTTGCACCTTGAGGGTGAAACCATTGTTCAAATAAAGACTGCTCAGTATATGCGTCAAATATTTCTTCTGCAGTTGCTTCAAAATCTCTTTTAAATATAATTTTATTTTCATTTACTTCTATACTCACTTAAAACGCTCCTTTTTATTCATCATTCATAATTACATAAGATGTCACTGTTTTAATTTTGGCATTTTTACGATTGCTTTCAAACTCAATAAAATCCGCAAAGTAGACTGCTGTGCCATCACTATTTAACTGAGTACCATGCATTGCACCAAACTTTCCGTGTGTTAAATTATGCGTCACTTCTATTCTTTTAATATCTACTTTATGCGCTTCAATTTCATTGTGAAATTCATCTAAACTGTTCAATTCAAAAGCACCAGGCACTTGCCACTTGAAATTTGACACAACTGTTTGTGATAACTTATTCTTATCAGCTAATGCAGATCCAATTAGAAAATCTAACATGATTCGCCGTTTGGGTGCATTATCACACCCTAAATCTCCAACCATTTCAAATGGAAATTCTGAAGCCGCTTCATTTTTAAATGATAGTCCTGCTTCTGTTAACGCATTTTCTAATATGCTGATTGCTTTAGGTCCTACGCCATGAGTATCTAATATAGTAGTTCGTTCATATTTTGCTAATTCTTCTAAAGTATTTATACCGATCGAAGCTAACGCATTCGTTGCTGGACGACCAATTTTAGGTAACATTGTTGCCACTGAAATCCCCCTTTTTAATACTTTATACCCGCATAAAAAGATTTTAAATTTTATATAAAAAAAAAGATCCAAGACAAACATCAGTCTTGGACCTTTTTACTATAATTTTTGTTATTAATCTTCTAATGCAAATTCAAGGCTTACTTGGAAGTTTATATCCTTACCAATCATTACGCCACCAGTTTCAAGTGGTTGGTTAAATGTCACACCATATTTTTCACGGTTAATTGTGCCATTAGCGATGAATCCTGCTGTTGTAGCTCCATTTAATGGGTTTTTACTTTGACCTTCATATGATAATTCAAAAGTTTCTTCTTCAGTTACATCTTTAATTGTTAAATTACCAGTAACTGAATTTCCATCTACTTTTGTTACATCAAATTTAATTTCAGGGTAGTTTTCAACATCTAAGAAATCACCACTTTTTAAGTGATTATCACGATCACCAACGCGAGTGTCAATTGAATCTGCTTTGATTGTTAAACCACCTTTAATTGTACTTAAATCATTTAAATCTCCTTCAAGTGAAGCTTCGAATTCATTAAATCTACCTTTTATATTTGAAATCACCAGGTGTTTAACTGAAAATTCTACTACTGAATGTGCTGGATCAAAATTAAATTTTGTCATAAAAATTCATACCTCCAAATTATTAACTTTCTATTGATACATTTATTATATCAGGTATATTTTATATATCAATAGAAATGCTCATATTTGTGTTTCTATGAAAAATATTCCCGTAAAACAAAATTTTACTCATTATCTATATAAATAATTAATTTCACTTAAATCCACACATTGATTTAGACTTTAATGTGCTAACATTTCTTTTTTAATTTGTGCTTTTGTTAATTCACTTGAGTAATATGTTGGCCAATTGTCTAATTCTTTTAATACTTTTTGTTTATTATCTCCCATAAATATATGGAAATGTTCTGCTTTTTTAGGTGCAATATTATGATCGCTAAATTGTACATATTTTGGTAAATCTTTATTGCTGCCTACTCGTTTAAATGAATATCTGACACCTCTATTACCTTTTTCATATTTCAAAATATCTTTCCCATCGTATTTGTATTGGCCAGTTAAGGTCTTACCGTCTTTTTTAAAAGTAATCGTATCCTCCGTAATATTTATATTACTAATATTTGTCTTATATCCTTTTTGGTAATATGCTTTATATTCTTTTGCAGTCATTTGATTATCTTCTTTTGCTTTGTGTTTCATGACATCATCTAACGTGCCATCTTTTAAAAACGGATAAACTGATTGCCATTCTCCTTCATAATCAGTTAATTCTCTATCTTTTACTTGACTATCCTTAAAGTAGCCATCAGCAATTGCTTTTTCATGTTTATTATGTGCGTGTTCATCATCTGTTTTAACATTGTCATTTAATGCCATATCAAGATGTTTTATATTTTTTTCCATTAGGGATTGATATGTCAGTTTATTATCTTCTGCTTGTTCTTTTGATAATGACTCCATGTTATTAAACTTCAATGGTTTTGCTTTTGTTTCTTTGCGAATCGTATCTGTGACTTTATTAGAAACATTGGCTTCATACAAAATGTATTTTGCGCCTGAATCATTAATCTCTTTCACAATTTTTGCTAATGCTTTTTGAGATGGATCTTCAGCATTCATGTTTTGTATACCTTTTTGGACAAATCCATATCTTTCTGAAAGATAACCAATAGATTCATGTGATATATATACGGTATTACCTTGCTTATCTTCAGTGATGTTTTGCATTTTTTGATCTATGCCCATCAAATCTTCTTTCAACTTATTATAGTTCTTTTCATAATAAGATTTGTGTTTAGGGTCTTGCTTTATTAATTTATCTTTGATCTCTTTTGCAAAGACTTGATTAAATTTTGGGTCTAACCATACATGAGGGTCATAGCCGCCATGATGATGTCCATGTTCATGATGGTGACCATGTTCTTCTTCATGTTTTTCTTCGTGTTGATCAGTTAATAATTCGCTTTTATCAATTTTATCTCCTAACGATACCTTTTTATCATCCTTTTTAATTGTTGCTGCCACTTTTTTAGCAATAGGATCCAAATCGTCACCTGTATACAGGAACATATCTGCTTTACTCGCATTCATAATATCTTTTTGTGTTGGTTCATATGTATGTAAATCTGCACCAGTAGGATAAATAGATTTAACTGAAACATACTTTCCACCTATTTGATTGGCAAATGATTTTAATGGAAATACAGTAGTATTAATTTTTATTTTGTCATTATCTTTTGATTCGTTAGACTTTGTAGCACTACAAGCAGTAACGATGATCGCTAATATAATGACAAATGACAGTATGTATATTGACTTTTTCATTCTTATTCCTCCTCATATAGTAATCATTACGATTTAAAATTATAACTGTACTTTTCGAGATATGCAATACATATTTTGATTTTTTCGTAATTGTTTCGATTTAATAAGTTAGTCCTTCTTTTTCATATAAACTAAAAAAGCCCGTTCCTAAATGTTTTATAAAACGTTCAGGAACGGGCTTTTGATATTAAAGTTTAAATCTAAATTTTAATATTTAACTTTCTTCAAGTATTTTTTTATAGTTCTTATATTTATACGGGTCCTCTACTTTTTTACCTGCTACAAAAACTGTAGGTGCTGTTTCAATATGGTTTTCTTTATATTGTTTATGATCTTGTTCGGCTGCTTTCCATGATTTACTATTTTTTGTTTTATAACTCGCTTTTATCTTTTCTTTTTTATCATTTGAAATTTCCAATTGATTTATTTGTTGATCAACGAGTTGTTCGGTAATCCATTTTTTTTCTGAGTTCGGTTGTTGCTTAAACATTAACTTTTGAAATTTTAAATATTGTTTAGGTGCATATTGCCTTACTGCATGACCTGCCCTTGAACCTATAATTGAATCTTTTCCTAAAAATGCCATATTAACAAATTGATAATCTACTTTTTTCGTATCAATATATTCTTTTTTTAATTTAGGCATAATATGTTCTTCTACTTTTTTACAATATGGGCACTTAAAATCACCATACTCAATAATTTTAATCTTTCCACCTTTTCCATATTTGTCATCTTGATGTACATTTTGATTGTCATTCGAACATGCGGAAACAAAAATGACTACTGCCATTAATAACAAACTTAACCAATATTTCTTCATTTGTTAAAAACACACCTTCTTATCTTGTTTTATTCTTCTAAGTTCATATTTTCTTCTTTATAATCCGCATCATGTGCATGTGAATATGATTTTGAATTAAAGTTTTTTAAGTAATGTGCTTTACCATCTGTTATTTTATATGTATAAAAATGAACTTCATCATCATCTTTTAACGGTTTATAAGCAATAGTCACATATTTACCTTTGTCATACACATAGATATTCGCATTCTTTTTTTCAAACTTAGATTCCACATCGCCATTTTGCTTATCAGCTAAAATCTTTTGTTGTTTTTTCTGTTGATGCACTGCTTTGTCAATCTCATCAGCATATTTCCCACTACTGCACCCAGCTATAATGATTATTGAAATGAACACCATCGTCATTAATTTTTTCATATTTACACTCCTAATATTACTTCTCATATCTAATATTATTTAACCATAAGTTTTATCTTACAACGAAAATCTTTGATGTGCTAGAACTATAACATTATTTTTATATTTATATAAAAACACTTCCGAAAAATTCATTCATAAATGAATTTAACGAAAGTGTCATATTTACCGTAAAAAATTAAATTTTCACCTATGGTACAACTTTATCCTAGCTATAACTCAATTATTTTCATTTTCATCATATTAGTGCCACTTTGATTGCTAATGCACCGTAATTAAGTTCATCTGTTTGTGAATAAATTTGATATATAGCCGCTAATTTTTGAGAAAGTTGATCATCTGCTTTCGCTCCAACTTCTTCATTTGTATATTGATTCAACAGTGACTGAAACGAAGAAAACACTACAATTTCCTTAACTTGGACGGTTAATGTTTCTTCATTCATTAAATTTTGGAATACAATATAATCGCCGCTTTTAATTTCTTGTCTTTTTTCATCATTCAATCTAATTTCAATCGTTTTGACTTCGTTTTTCATTAATTGAAAAGGTTCATTATTTAAATGCATCGAGTGTTCTATAATCCATACGCTCCATTCATAATATTTATATTGATATCAAAGTATCATAATATTAATATCATTTACAAGACAATTTCGCTTAATGCAGTACGATGTCGCAAATTTAATTATTCAGCATTCTTTTCTTCTAATTTAAGTTGTCTTTTGCTTTTCAACATAAACACACTTATTAAACTAATAATTGATATAATGACTGCAAACCAAAAGGCACCGTGATACCCACTTAGCAATGCTTGATGTTGAATTTCTGCTGTCATTTGCTTTTGGCTCATATCTTTAAACTCAGACATATTTGGTGTGTAGTTTTTAGCAACCTGACTCATAATTGTAATCAAACCTGCTGTACCAATTGATGCAGATATTTGTTGTATAGTATTTGTCATCGATGAACCATGGGCATTCATTTCTGGCGCTAATTGATTCATTGTATGTGTCATTAATGGCATTAAACCAAGTGCGATACCAATCATACGAATAGCATATACAGTAGCTAATATCGCTGATGAAGTATGTTCATCCATGATTACAAAATAAGAAGTTGTTACAACTACAATAAACATACCAATGAATGCTAATATTTTAGCACCATATTTTTCATAGAGTAAACCTGAAATCACTGACATAATCCCCATTACGATAGCTCCAGGTAATAAAATCAATCCTGATTGAAGTGCTGAGTCATTCATAATATTCTGCACAAACATCGGTAACACTGTTTCAGAACCAATCATTGAAATCATGGTAAAAGCCATTATGATAATACCTACGGCAAATTGACTATCTTTGAATACTGAAAAATCAAGCAGTGGATTTTCCAAACGTGTTTGACGAAATATAAAAGCAGCAACTAAAATAATGCCACCAATTACAGTAGTCAATACAATTGGATCGTTCCAGCCATCACGAGAAATTGAACTTGTACCGTATAGCAAACCACCAAAGCCGAACACAGATAAGATTATTGATAAAATATCAATACGTGTCTTTCGATTAGTACCAACATTTTTGACGAATTTAAGTGCACCAATGAAAGTAAGTGCAGCTATTGGAGCAACGACATGGAATAATGAACGCCAATTTAAATACTCTACTAAATAACCAGACAGTGTCGGACCAATTGCTGGAGCTAAACCAATCACTAAACCAAAAGTCCCCATATATTTACCTCTTTCATGAGGTTCAAATACATCTAAAATCGTCGTCATCATCAGTGGCATCATGATACCAGAACCAAGTGCTTGAACAATTCTTGCACTTAATAAAACAGAAAAGTTTGGACTAAATCCTGCAATTAAAGTCCCGATAAAAAAGATAAATATTGCAGTTAAAAATACTTTTCTTGTTGAGTATCTTTGAATAATCATTGCTGACAATGGGATTATTACACCATTGGTCAATAAAAAGGCCGTAGTAAGCCACTGTACTTGTGTGTAATCTATTTTAAAATCTTTCATTATGCTTGGTAATGCTGTAGTTAATAAGGTTTCATTTAATAATCCAAAAAATCCACCACACAACATCATCAAAATCATTATAATTTTCGTCTTTTGATCCATTTTTGTACTCCTATTTTCTATTAATTTATCAACTCTTTTTAGTCGCATTTCTGCATTATACATATTTTAGTTTAATTTATCATTAAAAATACTTAAAATATTAGTTTTATTTTAATCTTTTATTTTGAGAGATTTAAAAAATAGTTATAAATCGTAATAATTACTATTTACATTTCAGGTTTTTTCTTACATAATATCTATAGATAAAGGAGGTCCTCACTATGAAATTAGATTTACAAACAGCACGTCGTAATTTAAATAGTCCTAATATTAAAACACGGAAACGTGCACGCAAAATTATCCAACAACATAAGCGCAATAAATAAAAATAGAAGTAACACTTCAAAACCAATGGTAATTTGTTTCTGGTTTTGTCGCATTACTTCTAAAATGTGGCTTGATTCCTGAAAATATACATTTATATACTTCAGGATCAGCCATTATTTTATTTAAACGATTCATTATCTATTTATGAGGTCTTTTTTTACTTACATTTATTGAAAA
This sequence comes from Staphylococcus sp. GDY8P119P, assembly GCF_017892075.1. Classification (NCBI taxonomy): domain Bacteria; kingdom Bacillati; phylum Bacillota; class Bacilli; order Caryophanales; family Staphylococcaceae; genus Staphylococcus; species Staphylococcus sp. GDY8P119P. The sequence goes on along the minus strand of NZ_JAESKJ010000001.1, from coordinate 345,012 downwards.
ACTATAAGTAATATTTATTTATTACTTTTAAATCATCTGTTAAATCATAAATCAAAGGCGCTCCAGTTTTAATTTCATATCCTACAATATCTTCATCTGATACATCTTCTAAATACTTAATTAATGCACGTAATGAATTTCCATGTGCAGAAACAAGCACAGTTTTTCCATCTAATAACTGTTGTGAAATTTGGTCGTTCCAATAAGGAATCACCCTAATTAAAGTGTCTTTCAAACTTTCTGATTCAGGCATAACTCTTCTATCTAAATGTTCATATTTTCTATCATTTAAATAGTCTTTTCTTTGTTCTTCACTTTGTTCAGGTGGTGCTATGTCATATGAACGTCTCCATATATGTACTTGTTCTTCTCCAAATTTTTCTCTTGCTTTATCTTTGTTTAAACCTTGCAATCCACCATAATGACGCTCATTTAAGCGCCAAGATTTAATAACAGGAATAAATAACTGTTGAGATTCATCTAATAAGTGAAATGTAGTTTTAATGGCGCGTTGTAATAAAGACGTAAAGGCGATATCAATCTCTATACCCTGTTCTTTTAATTTTTTTCCCGACGTTACTGCCTCAGTTCTTCCCTGTTCTGATAAATCTACATCAGCCCAACCTGTAAATAGATTCTCAGCATTCCATACACTTTGTCCATGTCTACATAAAATTAGTTTTGGCATAATATTCCTTCTTTCCATTGAATAAAATTATATTATCACCCGTTTTACAAAAATATTACAGTGATATACAGATATAAATCTTGTTACGACAATACTTATCTATAATTTCTCATGCCATACATTAAAATTATAACAATTTACACTTAATTTTGAAATGATTGTATTCATTTATTCATAAATGACTTTTTATTTTTATTTTACTGTAACCTGTCTATAAAAAAATGATGTTATAGTTGTAAACGTTGATAAACCGAGCAATACGACAGACAAAAATAAGCATTTTTAAAACAACTATGCAGATTAACAAATACAATTTGAAATTATTTAAAACAAACAATTATTAGGAGGATTTTTCAAATGAAAAAATTATTATTAGCTTCATTCGCATCAGTAACAATCGCTACTGCTGGTGTTGGTTTAACTTCAAATACATCTACAGCTGATGCTGCAGAAACTACTCAAGCAAACAATGATGTATATAGTGAATTTATTGCTGCTGGTGGTACAAAAGCACTTTGGGATAACATTGTAATGCCAGAATCAAGCGGTAACCCAGATGCGGTGAATGAATTAGGATATAGAGGTTTAGGACAAACGAAGGAAGCTTGGGGTACTGGATCTGTAACTGAACAAACAAAAGGTATGATTCAATACGCTGAAGAACGTTATGGCTCAATTGATGCAGCAATTGAATTCCGTGCTGCAAATGGTTGGTGGTAAAACGAATTTTATGCATTTCTTCAATATGTAAAAAAATAAAGCCCCACTTCTCAATTTATTGAGTTAGTGGGGCTTATGCATGGGCTGAATCTCAGGTGTTCCTCTATATTTTTTTAAAATTCTAGTCATTCTTGCCAGGGTGGAGCAGTGAAATCTTTTTGATAAAAATAGATTTCTGTTCCACTCGTTTTTTTTACTATAAAATAAGCTAATAAAATTTCAGTTTATACATCAATATTCATTAAATACCTTAATTCAGGTTATCCTTTAGTAGTTTATTAACTTAATATGAATATAAGTCATGATAATAATCAAAATTATTTACTTTCTCGACATCTTAGTTACTGTATTGACTGTGGCTCAGGATGCACATAAACTGAAGAAATGCCTTTGCTATGCATATGTTGTTCTACTTTGTCGCAAATGTGATGTGCTTCCTCTAAAGACAAATCTGATTTTACTACAATCGTTACATCTACAAAAACACTACTACCGTGGTAACGACCTTTAATATTTTGTACTTCTATTACATCTTCAATTTCTAACACATAATTTTTATAAGCTTCTAATTCTTGCTCGTTAAAACCGTCACTTAATGTAAAAATTGATTCTTTAAAGATACCAAAACCAGTATATATTATAAGTAAGCCTAAAATAATGGCTAATATCGTATCAATGATTGGAAATCCAAATTGTGTAAATACTAAACCAATTGCAGTTCCTAAACTCACTAACGCATCCGACAAATTGTCCTTAGCTGCAGAATTCAGAGAACTACTTTGGGTATGATTAGCAATTCTTTGATTAATATAAAACACAGCTAGCATAATCAAACCACTAATGACACTGACATAAATATTTATAATATTAGGAGTATGATGTTCGTTTGTGAATAATTCAGGAACATTCTCTATAATGACTTGAATACCTACAAACATTATAATAAATGACACGAGTAATGATGATATATTTTCAGATTTCAAATGTCCATATGGATGGTTTTGGTCTGCAGGTTTAATAGAAATTTTCAACCCAATAATTACGGCCAAAGAAACAATAATATCTGTCATGTTATTTAAACTATCTGCTTTTACAGCTGCAGAATCATATAAATAACCTACAATAAATTTAGTCACTGATAATATGATATAGACGATTAAACTTAAAAAGGCACCTTTTTGTGCTGTTTCCAATTTTTCTTTTTGACTCATCTTACGTTCCACCTTCAGTATGATTGAATACTTATTATGACTCAATACAAACATATTTACAACGATTTTTATTCAAAAATTATTTAATATAAATAAACTAATTATTTTTTTAGCCAATCCTAATATTAATTATAAAATTGAGCAAAAATAAGAGACCAAGTTTGAAACAAATCATATTTTTGATTCCGCAACTTGATCTCATAAAAATAACTATATTTAAAATGTTGGTCTATTAATCATTTAACTAATCTCTCAAAATATATTTAGAGAGCACAAATGTTATAGGTATCGTAATGATAAGCCCTGCAAAAGGTGCTATCACAGATGATATACCAAACCATTGTACAAAAATGTACAATAATAAAGTTTGCATGCCCATATTGACAACTTGAGTTAATGGAAACTTTAGGAATTTACTCCAAGTTGGTGTCACTTTATAAACAAAGTAACAATTTAAATAATAAGAAATAACAAAACTAATGATAAATCCACTGATATGACTAACTAAATAATTCATTTCTAATAACTTCAATAAACAAAGATAGACAATGTAATAATTTAAAGTATTCATACCGCCTACAATCACAAATTTAATCACTTCATAGTGTGTTTTAGTCAAATTCATTTTTTACTCCTTAGTAAATTTCCGTGTCTTTTTGAATAATTGCTATTAAAAACATATTATTAAAGCGCTATATCTAGTATAATACTTTATCATATAAATGTATGTTTTGTATTATATTAATAATTACAACGAGCTCAATTAATATGCTCGTTTTTAAATATACATGGTATTTAATATATTACTTTTATAAGTAGTTACAAAACGAGATAACATGTATATAATTAAACATTAAAGAGTATTTTAAAGGAGTTTCAAACATGGACAAGATTTCAAATCGTCAACTGCCAATTATGGTCATTATTGTGTTAGGTATCATGACTACATTTGGCCCTTTAACCATAGATATGTATGTGCCATCATTACCGAATGTGCAACATGACTTTAGTACATCTGTATCTCAAGCACAGCTTACTTTATCATTTGCAATGATTGGTCTTGCTATTGGCCAATTTATATTTGGACCTTTGTCTGATGCATACGGACGAAAAAAAGTTGCTTTGTTTATCATTTCAATCTATGCGCTCGCTTCTTTACTGGCGGTTTTCACTGCTTCCATGGGTGTCTTACTCACTTTGCGACTAGTTCAAGGTTTAACTGGCGGAGGCGCGATAGTAATTGCCAAAGCTACTATGGGAGACCAGCATGAAGGAAAAGCATTAGCTAAAGGACTAGCAGCATTACTTGTAATTAATGGTATCATTACGATTATTGCGCCAATCATAGGTGGATACGCACTAACGATATCCAATTGGAAAGCAATATTTGTAATTCTAGCAATCGTAAGTGTTATTATTTTATTTTTGTCGATCCGCCATTTAGAAGAAACACATCAACCAAATCGAGCAAAACTTAATTTTAAAGTTATTTTTAAAGATTTTGCTCATTTGTTAAAAACGCCTGCATTTATTATTCCAATGATTTTACAAGGCTTAACGTACGTAATGTTATTTAGTTTTTCATCTGCGGCACCGTTTATTACACAAAAAATTTATGACATGACGCCTCAGCAATTTAGTTATTTGTTTGCTTTTAACGGCATTGGCCTTATTATTATGAGTCAACTTACAGCCTTACTTGTGGCATATATAAATCGCTACTTTTTGCTAATTATGCTAACAATCGTTCAAATAATTGGCGTTGTACTTATTATTGTGGCATTAACACTGCATTTGCCGTTATGGGTATTAATTATCGCATTCTTTTTAAATGTGTGTCCTGTAACAGGTATCGGACCTTTAAGCTTTGCATTAGCAATGGAAGCGCGTACTGGTGGCAGTGGTAATGCTTCCAGTTTACTAGGTCTATTTCAATTTATACTTGGTGGTATCATGTCACCATTAGTAGGATTACAAGGTGAATACAGTATCTTACCATATACGATTATTTTACTAATCACTGCAGTGCTAATCATTGGGTTAGAAATTGGGTTAAAGTCGTTTCTTATTAATAAGCATATAACATGAATTAAAGCTTAAAAAATACATTCAAAGCATTATCAACATTCACAATTAATTTAATAACATATGTATTAATTTGGAAAACTTAGGTTAAAAAATTAATATAGACGCCGCTAAATTCATGTTTCAACATGTCATTTAGTGGCGTCTTTTCTTTTGCTTGCTCAATATACCAATCTATAAAATACTATAAACACAATAAATGTCCAATTCTACTTGACTTGAAATAGAAATGGACGATTACATGACACAATTGTGTTTATATTTCTAACATCGTTGATTTCAAACTTCTATTCTATTATTTGATTGGAAACCAAATTTCAGTAATATAGTCGTTTGAATGTAATTCACCTGGTTTATACAACTCAAAAAAAGGAGCGCTTCGCAATTCATAATCTAGAGTATGTAAGATTTTTCTATGAATGGTTTGCATTGCTTGTTTAATCGATTCTGGAACTGGACCTTTGGCATCAAATACTAAGTATCTGCCTTCTACTAATTCTACGTGTTCCCAATCACTTTGCGTTTCCTCATTTGTCACACCTATTAAATAATGCATTTCGCCATTTTCTTTAGGAAGACAAACACCTAATAACCCTTCGAGGTATTGATTACTTTGTGATATCAAGTGATTTTTGTAACCCATTGCTTCAAATTCCATCCAAAACTTAAAAATATTTTCTTGTGCTTTTTGTCCAGTTGCATATGCTCTTTTTACCCCTACAACTGGCACTGGAATGTCGGATAATGTTTCTATTCTATAATCCATTGTTTTCAACCCCTTTCGCACATTATAACCATTTTCATTAAAATATATCTAATATTAACTATGATTTAAGCATCTTTGTAGTCACTTAAATCGATATAGATATATAATAAAAGCAATCATCAATGTTAATAAATCTTTAATATTCGATACAGGAGTCTCTATCTATGAATAAAAAAATATTAGCCGTTAAACCAATTAGCCAATTGTTCCCGATACCTATGATTATGGGGTGCGAAGGCATAGCAAGTGCAATGATATTACAATTCAATAATCACAAAATACCAGCAACACATATCATGAAACACTGGCCGAAACACGCCAATAATCCATATAAAGGCTATGTAGGTCATCACTTATGGGTAAAATGGGGTTATCATCAAACGATTTTCCCTACAGCCTTAGCACCCTATTTACAAACGTATGATAAACGTATTGTTAATAGTACTGGGAAATCACTGGCTTCATTATGTGACGTCATTGATAAAGGGCAACCTGTCATCATTTATCACACTGTTTTAGGTCAAAAGCCTTTTAGCAAAACATTTAAAATTGATAATACACATCATCAATTGGTATCAAACATTCATGTTACCGTGCTGATTGGTTATGACGATAACCATTATTATTATATTGATCCATTATGGTCTAATTTATGGAAATCAATTATTATACCTGCTATTTTTCCGAATAAATATCAAATTATAAAAATTAACAAACAGAAATTAGAAAGCAGTTATAATGCTCCTGGACGTATGAGCATTCATTTACAAAAATGATTAATTAATTTCTATTTTGTGTAACGCATGGTTGATTTCCTGTTCTATATCTGGTGTACGCCATTCCCGTTGATAGCCTAAACACGGACAAATATATGTCACGTTGTTTTCTTCAAAAACATTTCGAAAATGAACATGGCCCATAATACTATATCTAATATCATATTGGGTATAAATTTCATCAAAATCCGAAGTACCTATAAATGCATTAAAATAATCAAATATTCTATGTGGCATTGGTACTGCGAATTTACGATGAGTCACGATGTGTGTCATTAATATAATTTTTTTATCTTTTACTTTTTCAATATCCTTCATCGCTTGTTTGGCCGCTATCATTGATAATTTTTGGTCTTCAATTTGCCAATCTATTTTCACTTTATCTTGCCAAGTAGCGCCATAATATTTCCTACGTGCAATGTGTTCCAAAGAGAATTTAGAGTGTGCATATGTATAGTCATACCAACCTGTATTACCTACAATCGCCCACGCTTCATTTATGACAAAAGGATCATCTATTAAGCAATTATCCATTTTGATATAAGTATCCAAGATTTCAGAAGAAGTCGCCCCAGTATCCGTTGACCAAAAATCATGATTTCCTGGTACAAACAGTACTTTTATCATTGTTTGTATCTCGATTTCCTTCACAAATGATTGCGTTAACTTATAATGATTTGAAACATCTCCAGCGATAAGTAATAATTCAATTTTTTGTTGCTTAATTACTGTAACTAATGCCTGTTCATAATCTTTGGGCGTTAGTTTATTATGTCTATCGATATGTAAATCTGAAATCATGCCTATTAACATATTTATCACATTCCTCTACTCGTTTAACAATTTCATTATGACACAACTTCACTTTATTCTTTAAATGTTCCGCTTGTATTCATATAAGTTTCGTTCAGCAAATCATTCTGTATATCAAACATACCTGTAAGTCATTCATTAAAATGTTTTTCGAAATTATTTAAATAATATTTAAAAATTGTATGCAATTGTGTTAAAGTTACATTGTTCAAAACCCGAGCAGGAGGAAATAACATATGAAGAAAAATTGGATTGTCTTAATGATGACGATGCTACCTTTACTTTTAACTGCTTGTGATTATTCAAAACAAGAGGATAGAAGTGGCTGGTTTTACTTTATTTTTGTAAAACCCATTGATATGTTTTTGCATGGATTGGGAAAGTTGTTTAACGACAATTATGGGTTAGCCATCATCATGATTGTACTGACCATACGCCTTATCTTAATGCCGTTTATGTTAATACAAGTTAAAAACATGCATCTGATCAGAGAAAAAACAAAGATAGTACAACCGCAAATTGATAACATCAAACAACGCGTAAGAGATGCGCAAACACAGGAGGAAAAACGTGAAGCTAATAGAGATTTGATGACCACTTATAAGCGTTATGACATTAATCCAATAAAAAGCGTTATCGGTTGTTTACCAATTTTAATACAGTTGCCCATATTATTTGGTTTAATCGTGACACTTAAATTTCCTAGCAGTGGTGGAATAAATCAATTCCCTCATTTTTTATGGTTCAATTTAACAAAACCTGATCTATGGATGTCTTTAATTGCAGCTGTTATTTATTTCATACAACCTCTTGTAAATGCAATGCATTACCCTAAAAATCAACGCAAAACATATTATGTGATGATGATACTATCACCTATTTTTATAACTTACATATCTTTACATTCTGCAGCAGCACTTGGTTTGTATTGGACATTTAGTGGTTTGTTTTTAATTTTACAAATGCACTTTGCTCATTCATATTACAGTAAACAAGCAAAACAAGAAGCTTTAAAACTTGCGGATTCCCTCAATTAAACAAATATTGACTAAACAATGAGTCATGTTACTTTATTGAATTTTAAAATTCTTTCATTTACTTGTAATGAATTCAAAAATTTCTTTTACACATCGTTAGATGCTATAATAATTACAATTTGATAAACAAAGGGGGAAGATGTATGGAGTTTACAATAAGAGCATTAACTGAAGCAGATAAGTATGGTAAAGCACTTGTCCACTATGAAAGTTGGTTGGAAACTTATGACCATTTATCTAAAAATAATTACTTAGAAAACCTAGACAAAGCTCAATTTATCAGAAAGTCTTATTTGCACAATGTTCCGACATTAGTTGCCCTCGTCGAAAACGAAGTAGTAGGTTTCATATCTTATGGCAAAACGGAATCCTCATCTTCTTCTGACGACTGGAGTGAAATCTTCGCACTTTATTTATTGGAAGATTATCAGCGTCATATGATTGGTTATGCACTTACACAACGTGCCTTGGAATTATCTTATCCTGACAATGTAACCCTATGGGTAGTTGAAGAAAATAAAAATGCAATTCATTTTTATGAGCAAGTTGGATTTAAGTTGAGCAATGATAAACAAGCTACTTATTTTGGAAAAACTTATTATGAAGTACGTATGAATTATTCAAGAAATGAACACGATTATTAAAATAACAAGTTACGACTTTATTACTACATTGTTTTACGCACTAAAAAAAGCAATGACACCCGCTATCATCATAGTATGTGTCACTGCTTTTTTATTTTAATATATGTTCTAAAAATAATTTAATGCGTTTCACCTAAAGCAATTTTAATGTCCTCATCTGATTCTATAATCGCTTTGAGAGCAGCTTCCAAACCTTCTGCAATCGTTTGAATAGACATGGATGGTTTTTCAGGTTTGTCTGTGACTTGTTGAGGAATAAAAGGCACATGTATAAATCCAAATTTAATATTTGGAAATTGTGTTGCTTGTAAAAATCCAAGTTGATACAAAATATGATTACATACAAAAGTACCTGCTGTATTAGACAATCTCGCTGGTACCCCTGCAGACTTAATCGCCTCTGTCATACGTTTAACTGGTAAATTGGAAAAATATGCGGCATCGCCTGATGATTGAATAACTTCATCTATCGGCTGGTTACCTTCATTATCAGGTATACGCGCATCATCAATGTTTATACCTACACGTTCTGGCGTCAATTCAAATCTTCCACCTGCTTGTCCAATTGCCAATACAACATCATATTGTTCTTGTTTTAATTTATTAACTATAATTTCTTTGCTTTTATTAAAAACTGTAGGTATTTCTATCTTATCAATCTGATGTGTTTCAATTTCATTTGGCAATAATTTAACAGCTTCCAATGCTGGATTAATCTCTTCTCCACCAAAAGGATCAAACCCTGTTACTAATATTTTCATCATTAACATCCCCTTTTCATTTTTTAATTTATACTTTTTACATTTTAAAACGCCCAAACATACATTAATCCTATATGCACCAAAATTAATATAAGTGCAATGGGCGCTTGCGCTTTAATCACGCCGAATTCTTGTTTCATTTCTAATAAAGCAACTGGTAAAGTATTAAAATTAGCTGCCATAGGTGTCAATAATGTACCACAAAATCCACCAGTCATAGCCAGTGCACCAGCTATAACAGGATCTCCACCTTGTGCGATAACAAATGGAATACCGATACTTGCTGTGATAACGGTAAATGCAGCAAATGCATTACCCATTAACATTGTAAAAAGCACCATGCCAATAACATATGCTGCCGCACCTATAAGATGATTGCCCTCTGGTAAAAAAGAGGATATGCCTTTAGAAATAACATCCCCCACACCACTCACTGTAAAAAGTACGCCTAATGCAGCCAAGAACTGTGGTAGTATACCAACTGTTCCAATTTGTTGGGTTAGACGGTCACTGTCGTAAAGTATATATTTACCATTTGGCTTAATAACAATATATGAAGCAAGTAACCCTAATATCGAAGAAACACCTAAACCTATTGCTCCTCCTAATGGTGTCCAATTAGAAACGATAATCGCAGCTATAGCTAAAACAATAGCGGGGATAAATAATTTATTTCCATATTTTTGTGAACCCACGTTTCCCTGTGCTTCGTTGACATCTATAATATTTTTAATAACCACTTGTTTACATAGCGTTAATATTCCCATAACTATGATAAATATGCCATTGATTACGTTAGGTATATAAGGACCGGCAATAAATAAAATAGCTAATAAAATCCAAAATAAAGCTGTACCATATTTTTTGCTATTTGTTGATGCTTTTAACACGCGATATGCCGTATAAAGTAATTGTAAACCAATTAATATGTAAAATAGTTCTAAAATTTGATTTAATGTATGCTCACTCATGTCTTTCCACCTGCTTTTTACCGTATTTCCGATCTAAATATTTATCAAATCTAATATTATTTATCCACACAATAAAAAAGACAATAACAGCGATTGGTAATGATGCTAATACAAGATCAATGGCATTCACTTTAATATCTAAAGACTGAAACGTACCAACCATTAACAATACACCTGCTGCCCCTACAAACAAATTTTGACCGAAGAAATTACCATAATTTTCCATCGCAGAAGTCTGCGCTTTAATCTTTTCGATATCCTTTTCGTCTACTTCATGTTCTTGCAAATGATAGCGTGTTCTTAACGCACCCTGTACCATTGGATTAATCAATGGACGTACAAACTGTGGATGTCCTCCGATACGTATTGATGCAACACCCGCTAATTCTCTAATGAATAAATAGATAGTCATCAATCGCCCACTCGTAACTTTATTCACCTTACCGATCATATTCGAGGCCTGCTTTTTTAAACCAAAACGCTCAATTAACCCCACCATAGGTAATGTTAAAATAAAAAGTGTAACTAAACGATTATCAACAAAAGCTTTTCCTAATGTTTCAAGAATAACGTACAAATTTAAACCTGATACAAGTCCCGTCGCTACAGCGGCGATTAAAATCACAGCAATCGTATCAATCTTGAATAAAAAACCAAGTACTATAATTAAAATTCCAATCAATTTTAACCATTCCATGTTATCTCCACCTTTCTTCTTTTATATTAAAGGTTTACTTTTTTTAATACAATGAATTTTCAGATAATTTTTATACCTTAACAACATAAACAAAAAAGTCCAAAACATCTTTTACATGTTTCAGACTTTTAATGACAACGGCTTATAAGCGATAAATTTTAATTTTTCATTTTTGGAAAATTACTTGAACATCTTTGTTAAAACGCGTGTATTATACTTATTCCTCTACTACGACATTAAAGTTCGCCATAATTCATACATCTAAACACTTGCTATCTCATATCTTCATTCGCATTTAAAATGCTATAGCCATTTTAAAGTGGCATCCGATTCATTACGAGAAGGTAGCAATGTTTCAATGATTAATAAAATCGTACATATCCATGCAATCACATTAAGTAAGATGGCTATGCTATTGATTTGAATCAAATCAAATGAAATGTTCATAATAATAGACACAGCTATAAGAATGATGGCAGAAGTTCTTCTTCTTCCTGCATCATAAAATCGTCGCAATGTAATAGCAAACATTGGTATAATCATTGCCAAAACAAAAATCCCAACCAATATTGACAGGATTGTAGCAACAATAAAAGCACCTGAAATAAAAGCAATAACACCAATAATAGCTACAATAAATACACTAACAATATGAATCAGCACTGGTGTCCAGAACTCTAATCTATTGGATTTACTTTGAAAATCTATATATTTTTTCCAAAAATCTTTATACGCCTCTATCATATTTGACACTCCATTTTTCAATTAAAGTTATTTAAACATTTATTATTCATAATAGCGTAATCGCACACCTTCTAACAAGTACTAGCTACATATCTAGTTTAAATATATGACTTAACTACTTTTTCTAGCACGACAGGTAATTCTATTAATGCGCTCTGCTTATGCAGACGCTCACTTAATTTATGAGCATCTTTGCCAATGGGTCCTATCAATAATGTAGGTGCACTGATGGCTTTCATTGATTCAAAAGGAATAGTGTATGTACGATTGAAATTTGGCGTATTTTGCTCATATATAACCATCTGTTCCATATCTCCATCAAACTTTAAATAACTCGTATCACTGATGCCATTAAAATAATATACTTGTTCACTACTACGCTGAAATTGTTCATTTAGTGTATGTTTCACTAATTCTATAGTTGAGGATACGTGCTTGTCGGATGAAGCATTAACAGCTGGATAATAAGGTGAAGCAAAAAATGTCACTACAGCTGGCGCTATATTCTTACATATTTGCATCAGCTTATCTGCAACATGAATATTCTGTAAATGTAACTCTGACGTTTCTTGAAGTGTTTGATCTATAAGATTAGTGATTGCTTCTTCACCGTACTGTTTAACAGCATATTGCCTAAGTTGCTCATATGTCAGAACATTAATTTTTTTATCGAATTGGTAATCTTCTGTTTCTAATACAGATAGCCAATCCGATTCACAACGCTCAACAGCAGTGATGACCGTATTTATGAATTCTCTAAAAACATCTTTAGGTGTTTTGTTAAATAGAAAGAAGTTAAATAATCCTATGGTTTTGTATGGCGTTTGCACATCATATGTATCTTTAATATCTTTCATCATTAATGTTACAGGTACAGGTGTGGATTCATTTTCAAAATGTTCTTTTAGCTGTGTGTTATATTCTACCGCTTGTGTAATATAACTCATCATAAAGTTAGCACTCAAACCTTCAAGAGGCTGACCGACATGTGTTTCCTTTCCATAGCACAGTACTGCTGGCATGATTTTACCAATTGATCCTGAATATATATAATGTTTTTCATCTGAAGTAGCTTGCTGAAAAGTAGGTTCACTATTCAAATGTAATTGTATATCTAAATCGTAGTTAGCTTTTAATTCTGCTAATTTTTCTACCGCTTTTCTCATACCAGAAGAATTTACTTCCTCGTCTGGAACCGTAACTAAAATCAAATTAATATCCCATTGTTCAATGGATGCTAATTCAATTAAAGACATATGCAACATGAGACCTGCTTTCATATCCATAATCCCACGACCAAATAAGTAATCTTCACTAAGTAAGTCTTCTACAGCCCCTTTATCTAAATAATTTTGGTTTTCTAAAAAATACTGCTTTAATTTATCAGGATTACAAGCTAAATCATGAGCTAAACCAAATTCCGACACATCGACCGTATCATAATGACTAACAAGTACAATAGTTTTACCGGATTGGGAACCCTGATAAAAAGCAATTAATGCTTCTTTATCATCATCCGTTAGTATTTTTTGAATTTGATTGGGATTGGTCTTAAAATATTTAAGTTGAAATAACAATTGGTTTACCAGATTAGGGAATGTTTTCTCTCCTTGTGTATTCGTAATTGATTGGTGATTTACAAGTTGTTTTAGTAAAGTTAAACGATCTTGTTCATTTTGCCATAAAGTTTGCATCAATCCAGACCTCCTTGTAAGCGTTTACTAAATTATAATATGATTTCCCAATGATAACCAATAATTTTACTGTACATTTCAAACTAATTTACGCATATGAGGTTTGTCTATATCCTAATTTTTTCATATATACTACTCTAAAAAATGCACCCTTCTATGCTTGATGCTTAATCTAGCATAGAGGATGCATTTCATTTTGTTATTTACTTCAAAAATCTTATTACCATAACTAATTATTAAATTGCTTTTTCGGAACTAATAACCATACAAATACAAATGCAATGATTGCTAATGCAGCATTAAACCACAGTCCATACATGGCACCAACATGAATATTGTCACGAGCTGACATAATCGTAAATATTGTCCCTGAAATAGCTACACCAAATGAGTTACCAAGTGAAGATGCCATTTTATATACACCAGACGCGACACCTACCTTATCTTCTGGCGCAGTAGTAACAGCTGTATCTGTTGAAGGTGTGGCATACATACCTAAGCCCACACCATAAATTAAGTAACCTAACACACAACTGATGACATAAACAGGTGTAGGTAAAAAGGTTAACGAGATTAATAGAATCCCTATCGCATTAAGCCCTGCACCTATAAGCATTGGTTTTTTAGGACCGATTTCCTGTAGGATTTTTTCTCCGACTCTAATCATGATTAAAACAGCTACTAAGTAAGTAATAGTCATCATACCAGATTGGAATGAGGTGAAATGTAATCCCGATTGAAAATAAGTATTCGCAACAATAAGCGTCCCTGCTACAGCATTTAGTAAAAAGTTTGACACTGTAGCACCACTGTATGCTTTATGTTTAAAAAGTTTAAAATCTATCAATGGGTTTTTAACTTTGTTTTCAAATAATATAAATACAATAATTGAAATGATGAATATCACAATTAACATCAAAATAAGCGGTGAAAAGAAACCATAATTTGAAGATTGTGTAATGATTAAATTGACACTCAGCATTGCAACTATTAATATAATTAGCCCTACAAAATCAAATTTGGCACGTTTTGATGCCTCGGTTTGAACGGCTTTCGTTTCTGGCGTGTGTTTGATTAAATACATAGACACTAAAGCTACTATTATTGAAATAATAAATATAGATCGCCATCCTACAAAGGTAGCCATGATGCCACCAAAAAACGAACAAATTCCAGTACCACCCCATGAACCGATAGACCAGTAACTTAACGCACGTTGTCGCCTTCTTCCAATATAGTATTCATTTATAATTGCTAATGTCGAAGGCATGATACATGCTGCAGATAGCCCCTGTATTGCTCTCCCAAGTACTAACAAAGGGACAAATCCTGGAATGATAATAAGTAATGATCCAAGAACGCTTAAAGTCAAACCGATATAAGTCATTTTGACCCTACCATATCGATCTGCAAGTCCTCCTGTACCTACAACAAACAAACCACATAATAATGCGGTTAAACTTACGGCTACGTTAATCGTTCCATAACTAGTTGTGAAAGATGTTTCTAATGCAGGAACGATATTAACGAGCGATTGAGCAAACAACCAAAATGTTATTACGCTTAAAAAAATACCTGAAAGAAGTCTGTTATCTCCTTCAAATGGTTGTTCTGATTCCATATTATTTTGCCTCCTAAATCCCCGTAAAACAACCATAATCATTATTAATGATTTAACTTGTCCAGCTCCAAAACATTTTCTCTTGCTTATAATAATGATTACATGGTAAACATGACTTTTTAAAATTCAAAACATTTTTTAAAAAAGTCAATAAGATAAAAATAACATTTACTTCAATTTATTGCTAAAAAAAGAGCACGCAAAGTGTATTAAGTAACTTTTTAATTATTCCACAAAATATATTGATAGCGTTTAGAAATTTTATTTTTTCTATAAGAATAATTAATACATAATCAAAATTATGTATTATACTAGATAGACAAATTATCTATAAAGGTGTATGAGATGTTAAATTTATTTATTTTATTACTAGAACGTGTAGGTCTTATTATTATTATCGCTTATATATTAATGAATATTAATCACTTTAAAACAATGATGAATCAAAGAGATAAACGAAGTTCACAATGGCAGCTCATCATCATTTTCGGGTGTTTCTCTATGATTTCAAACTTCACAGGTATACAAATCAATGGCAATGAAGTCGTTAATGGTAGCGTCTATAATCACTTAGATCCTGAGGCTTCTCTCGCAAATACGCGCGTACTTACCATAGGTGTTTCAGGGTTAATCGGAGGACCATTCGTCGCTATTTTTGTCGCAATGATTTCAGGCATTTATCGTGTTTATATTGGTGGTGCTGATGCTTATATTTATCTGATTTCATCTATATTTATTGCGCTAGTATCCGGTTATTTTGGTTATAGAGCAATGCGTGCACGTCAGTATCCTACCATAGTTAAAGGTACTATCATTGGAGGTACTACAGAAGTTATTCAAATGATTTGTATCTTAATCTTTTCTGATAATACGGAGCATGCTTGGTCACTAGTTAAATTAATTGCTTTACCTATGATTTCAATCAACTCAATCGGTACAGCAATTTTTTTATCAATTATATTATCGACAATCAAACAAGAAGAAGAAACACGTGCTATTCAAACACATGATGTTTTACAACTAGCAAATGAAACATTACCATTTTTCCGCTCAGGATTAAATGAGCATTCTGCCAAACAAGCAGCTACCATTATTTTAGATCTTATGCGTGTTTCGGCAGTCGCTATCACTAATCGTAAAGATATATTAACGCATGTAGGTGCAGCAAGTGATCATCATGTTGCCCAAAAACAAATCATTACCAATCTTTCAAAACAGGCAATACAAGCAGGTACTTTAAAAGAAGCATATTCAAGGGAAGATATTGGTTGTAATCATCCTGAATGCCCGCTTGAAGCAGCCATTGTCGTTCCATTAAGAGTCAAGAATGATGTTATTGGTACTTTAAAACTATATTTTACTAATAGGCACGATGTTTCTCATTCCGACAAACAGTTAGCATCTGGTCTTGCAGAGATATTTTCTAGTCAACTTGAATTAGGTCAAGCTGAAACACAAAGCGCTTTAGTTAGAGATGCCGAAATCAAATCACTACAAGCACAAGTAAATCCGCACTTCTTTTTCAATGCCATTAACACAATTTCTGCCTTAGTCAGAATTGATAGTGAAAAAGCAAGAAAGTTACTGTTACAGCTCAGCCAATTTTTCCGCTCAAATTTACAAGGTGCACGTAACAATACGATTTCACTTGAAAAGGAATTGCAACAAGTTGAGGCTTATTTATCACTTGAACAAGCACGTTATCCAGATCGTTTTGATGTTTCATTCAATATTGAAGATTCATGTTATGGTGCACTTGTACCACCATTTGCAATACAAATACTTATAGAAAATGCCATCAAACATGCCTTTAAAAACCGTAAATATAACAATCGTATTATCGTAACCGCTTATAAAACAGCAGATGGATTATATATATCAGTTGAAGATAATGGTTCAGGAATCCCTGATGATAAAATTAATAATATAGGTAAAACACGTGTTTATTCTGATTTAGGCACAGGTAGCGCCTTAGAGAATTTAAATCACAGATTAGAAGGCTTATTTGGCATTACAGCTAAAATGCATATTCATTCCGGCAAAGAAGGTACCAACGTAAGTTATACTATTCCATTTTTCATAAGAGAGGACGAAAAACATTGAAAGCAATTATTGTAGATGATGAACCTTTAGCGCGTAACGAACTTCATTACTTATTAAATGAAATTCGTACGTTTGATGTAATTAATGAAGCAGAAAATGTTTCAGAAACATTAGAACTCTTACTTTATGATCGTTATGATGTAATTTTTTTAGATATTAATTTAATGGAAGAGAGTGGACTCGATTTAGCAAATAAAATTAAAAAAATGCAAAACCCACCACATATTATTTTTGCTACGGCACATGATACTTTCGCCGTTAAAGCTTTTGAGCTAGATGCGACGGATTATATTTTAAAACCATTCGAACAAAAACGTATTGCACAGGCCATCCATAAAGTTGAAACAGCGCTCGATCACGATACTTATAAACAAGCAAATGATGTCAGCCAGCATCAAAATGATGCACACAAAGAAAATACGCCAACCTCACAAATGGTTTTACCTATTGAAGTAGATGAGCGTATTCATATCATTAATTTAGAAGATATTATTGCTATTTCTGTTAATAACGGTATTACTACGATCAACACCTTACAAGAAAATTATCATACAACTGAACCACTTAATCATTACGAAAAAAAAATTGCGGATCCTTTGTTTATGAGAATTCACCGTGCCACGCTTGTTAATAAAGTACACATACAAACAATAGAACATTGGTTTAACTATACCTATCAACTTACGATGACAAATGCATTAAAATTCCAAGTCAGTCGCTCATATATGAAAACGTTCAAGCAGAATATGGGCTTACTTTGAATGTCACATCGTAATTAATGCAACTCAGTATATACGTTTCGTAATTCACCTTTAAAAAGACTAGTAGCAACCGTTTTCATATTATAATTAACTCAAGATTAATTCGGGAGGAAATACATTATGGAAACAAACAAAAAACAAGCTGAGAAGCAGCCTAGTCATTCAAAAACGTATAACTTTTTTCATCAAGTACTAGTGCTGGCAATCATCATGCTTTTATCAAATATTATCGAAAGTTTCATGCCTATTCCAATGCCAGCATCAGTGATAGGTCTAGTCTTATTATTTATCGCTTTATGTACAGGGATTGTTAAACTTGGGGAAGTTGAAAAAGTGGGTACGACGCTAACAAATAATATTGGTTTCTTATTTGTACCTGCAGGTATTTCAGTTATTAATTCTTTAGGCGTATTAAGCCAAAGTCCAATCTTGATTATATTGCTAATTATCATTTCTACAATCTTATTATTACTATGCACAGGATTTTTCTCACAAATGTTAATTACAAAATCATTTATACCTAAGAAAAGAAAACCTAAACAGTTAGCGGAGGAAAAATTATGATTGAACATTTAGGCATTAACACACCATATTTTGGAATTTTATTATCTATTATACCTTTTATCGTAGCAACGATATTATTCAAGAAGACGAATGGCTTCTTTTTATTTACACCATTATTTGTCAGCATGGTCTTCGGTATAGCATTTCTAAAGTTAACAGGTATAGATTATGCAAATTATAAAATCGGTGGCGACATCATCAATTTCTTTTTAGAACCTGCAACTATCTGTTTTGCGATTCCGTTATATAAAAGACGTGACGTGCTTAAGAAATATTGGAAACAGATCCTTGGTGGTATTGCTTTCGGAACGACAGCTGCTTTGGTATTTATCTATTTCATTGCAAGTGCTTTCCAATTTTCAAATGAAATCATTGCATCTATGTTACCACAAGGTGCTACCACTGCCATTGCTTTACCAGTATCAGCCGATATTGGTGGTATTAAAGAACTAACATCATTGGCAGTAATCTTAAATGGTGTCATTATTTATGCTTTAGGTTCCAAACTCATTAAATTATTTAACATTACAAACCCTATTGCTCGTGGGCTCGCACTTGGTACAAGTGGCCATTCATTAGGAGTGTCATCTGCACAAGAATTTGGTGAGACAGAAGCTTCAATGGCCTCTATTTCACTAGTAATCGTAGGTGTAATCGTAGTCGTTGTTGCACCAATTTTAGCAACAGTCTTACTATAATATCTAAAATCACAACGATAAAAAGTTAGAACATAAACAATGCTTGCTCAAGCTTAAGCGTCAATTT
Organism: Staphylococcus sp. GDY8P119P; assembly: GCF_017892075.1. Lineage (NCBI taxonomy): Bacteria > Bacillati > Bacillota > Bacilli > Caryophanales > Staphylococcaceae > Staphylococcus > Staphylococcus sp. GDY8P119P. The sequence continues at coordinate 325,591 of NZ_JAESKJ010000001.1, read as the reverse complement.
CTATGATAAATATAGAAGTTGACGTTTTCTTTAGTTTTATGAAACCTAAAATTTTCTCCCCCAGTTTTTTCTTATATTTAATACAGTTTAATTAAATATAAATGTTTATATCATTTTATATACGTTTTGAAATTTTTTAAAAATTAACGTTACATGTTTCCCGAAAGATTTTACTTTACATAGAATATAATTTTTAACAATTATCAGAAAATTAAAATAACATCCTTTTATATCCTTGTATTTTGATAAGAATTATAGTACTATTCATTTATTATAAACATTGGAGGTTCTATTAAATGACATTATATTTACTCGAAGCAAATAATCTTGATTTCGCAAAGTCTAAAAAAGACTTAGAAGATAAAGCAGCAAAACTCACTACTGGTGAAGTACCAACATTAATTGAAGTACAAGCAACAGAAGATTTAACACATGGCTATTTTATTGTAGAAGCGAACAGTGATACAGAAGCTAAACAATTTCTTGAAGATGCATCTATCAACATTAATTTAGTTAAAGAAGTACGTTTAGTAGGTAAAGACTTAGAAGAAGTTAAAAAAGGTGATGCACACGTTGATTATCTTGTTACGTGGAACATCCCAGAAGGTATCACAATGGATCAATATTTAGCGCGTAAAAAGAAAAATTCTGTCCACTATGAAGAAGTCCCTGAAGTTCAATTCCAACGTACTTATGTATGTGAAGATATGTCAAAATGTATCTGCTTATATGATGCACCTGATGAAGACGCCGTTCGTCGTGCAAGAAAAGCTGTAGATACGCCTATTGATGATATTGAAAAATTATAACTAAACTTTCTCTTTATATTTATAATTCCACAGGTTTAGTTAGCAAAAGTTATTTATAAGTATGTATCATACTCGTCACACCATTGCTAGCTAACAATCTTATTTAAGCTAAAAATTGGGGTAAACTTATAAATAACCTAAACACTATTCAAGGAGCGGCAATATGAAATCAAATGATACATTTTAGATTTCTGCCGCTTTTTTTTCATCAAAAAACATATTAATTAGATAGGAATAATAGAGGTGTTGCCATGATTCGCATTAATCACATCCAACATCAATTTGGAGACCATCGTGTTATCGATGATTTTAATTTAAATATTGAAAAAGGTAAAATAGTTACTTTTCTAGGTAAAAGTGGTTGTGGAAAGTCTACCATGTTAAACATTATAGGCGGATTTTTAACACCTTCGTCAGGTACTGTTAAAATTGAAGATCAATTAAAACAAAATCCATCACCTGATTGTTTAATGATTTTTCAGCATCATAATTTACTGCCGTGGAAAAACATTAATGACAACATTCGTTTAGGATTAAATCGCGAAATGAGTGATGATGAAATCAATAATTATTTAAAATATGTTGATTTAGATCATAAAGGAAAGACGTTTCCAGAGCAATTATCTGGAGGAATGAAACAACGCGTAGCACTTTGCCGTGCACAAGTCCATCAACCCAAAGTCATATTGATGGATGAACCATTAGGCGCACTGGATGCTTTTACACGTTATAAATTACAAGATCAACTTGTACAACTCCAAAAACAATCTACAGCTACGATTATATTAGTTACGCATGACATTGATGAAGCCATTTACCTTTCTGATCACATTATCTTACTCGGCGATGGCTGTAATATTATAAGCCAATATTCAATTGAACAATCACATCCGAGAAATAGAAATGATAGTTATTTATTAACTTTAAGAAATAATATTATGGAAAAATTCGCATTAAACCACCATCAAGCAGAACCTGAATATTACATATAAGGAGTTGTAACTATTGAAAAAAATAATCATCTTTCCAATAATTATGATCCTTATACTAAGTGCATGTAATAATCAATCTATACAGAAGAATAATCAACATAATCAACCGCAAAAGACTTTAAAAATTGGTTATTTGCCAATTACACATTCTGCTAACTTAATGATGACTCAAAAAGTAAAAGCACAAGCTAAACATAATGGTTATAAATTAAAATTAATTAAGTTTAATAATTGGCCAGATCTTATGGATGCATTAAATAGTGGGAGAATTGATGGCGCATCAACCTTAATAGAATTAGCTATGAAATCTAAACAAAAGGGTGCTGATATTAAAGCAGTTGCGCTAGGACACCACGAAGGTAACGTCATTATGGGACAAAAAGGTGAAACGGTAAACAATTTTAATAATGAGCATCAATATCGATTTGCCATCCCTCATCGTTATTCAACGCACTACTTATTATTGGAAGAAATGAGAAAACAATTAAATTTGAATGCTCAAACATTCAGTTATCATGAAATGGCTCCAGCAGAAATGCCAGCTGCCCTAAATGAACATAGAATTTCTGGATATTCTGTGGCCGAACCTTTTGGCGCATTAGGAGAAAAGTTAGGCAAAGGAAAAACTTTAAAACATGGTAATGAAGTGATTCCCGATGCATACTGTTGTGCTTTAGTACTTAGAACTGACTTAATAAAAGATCAAAAACATGTTGCTCAAAGTTTTATATCTGATTATAAAAAAGCTGGATATCGAATGAATGATAAATCACAAAGTGTTGATATTATGTCTAAGCACTTTAAACAAGATCGAAAAGTATTGGAACAATCTGCAGAATGGACATCATATGGCAATTTATCAATTAATGAAGATGGTTATCAAAAAATTACACAGTTGATTAACCAACATCAACTTTTCGAAACACCATCTTATAAATCATTCGTTGATCCAACACTGTATAAGGAGGCATAAGCAGCATGTCAGGTAATTTAATTAAAAAGCAAACTTTACCTATACTAACATTCATACTTTTCTTATTTATTTGGCAATGTGTCATTTGGATTGGAGATTATAAACCGATATTACTCCCAGGTCCTATCCTAGTAGCTCAGAGTATTTGGCATTTTATTATTACCGGGGAAATATTTACCCATCTGGGCATCAGTTTATTTCGATTTTTTATTGGATTTAGTATCGCAATTTTAATTGGTGTCCCAACAGGTTTTATTTTAGGTCGAAGCACCTTATTGCACACTGCAATAGAACCGTTATTTCAACTTATACGACCTATTTCACCTATAGCTTGGTCGCCATTTGTTGTTTTATGGTTTGGTATTGGCAGTTTACCAGCAATGGCTATCATCTTTATCGCTGCTTTTTTCCCGATTGTATTTAGTACGATTAAAGGCGTTAGGAATGTTGAGCCACAATACTTAAAAATTGCGTCAAATATGAATTTAAGTGGTTGGACGTTATATCGTAACATCTTATTCCCTGCTTCATTTAAACATATTATGGCTGGTATTCACATGGCAGTGGGAACAAGTTGGATTTTCTTAGTTTCAGGTGAAATGATTGGAGCCCAATCTGGACTAGGATTTTTAATCGTAGATGCGCGTAATATGTTAAATTTAGAAGATGTATTATCAGCGATCTTCTTTATTGGACTCTTTGGATTTTTGATAGATAGAATAATTAGTTATTTAGAAAAATTAATTTTAATCAGATTTGGAGAATAAAGGAGTAATTTATATGACTTTACAAAAACGTATTGAAACAGAATTAGATCCCTATGTTATTGAAATTGATGAAGGGAGTTATTACCCACGACCATTCATTCAAGGCTTATTTAGAGATGGCTATTTTTCTGAAAATGACTTAAAAAATAATCTAGAAGTCATTGAAGAAGTCTCAAAATCCTGCTTAACTACAGGTTTTTGTCTATGGTGTCAATTAGCATTTTCAACTTATTTACAACACGCAAATCAACCACATTTAAATAAAACTTTACAGCAACAGTTGTTAAATGGAGAAATTTTAGGAGCAACAGGTTTATCTAACCCTATGAAATCTTTTAACGATTTAGAATCATTCAATTTAACACATCATTATAATGACAACACATTAATTATTAATGGCAAATTACCTGCAATAAGTAATATTGCGTGTGATCATTATTTTGGAGCAATTTCTAAAGCAAATGATACAGATGAGTTAGTGATGTTTATTGTAAAAGCGAATCAAAAAGGTATAACTTTAGATGAAAAATCAAATTTCTTAGGTGTCAATGGGTCGGCTACATTTGCTATTGAAATGAAAAACGTAGAGATTCCTGAATCACAAATTATAACAAAAGAAGCAAAAAGTTTTGCTTCTGCCATTCGACCACAATTTGTAGCTTTACAAATTCCTATAGCGCTCGGTTCAATCAGAGCTTCGTTAGATTTAATTCATAAATTTTCTGACGCACAAAATGGCATCAATAAATACTTAGAATTCGATATCAATGCGTATGAAAACCAATATAAACAGCTTAAAAACGCGTTTTATCATATTATTGAAAACGATGATTTAGACGATAATTTTGCTGAACTGATCAAAATTAAAAAAGAAGCTGGTTACCTATTATTAGAAGTAAATCAAGCTTCGATGGTAAACGGTGGTTCTAGAGCATATTCTCCACGTGCGCCACAAGCTCGTAAATTGAAAGAAGGTTTCTTTTTCGCTGCACTTACACCTACATTGAGACATTTAGGAAAATTAGAAGAAGAATACCGCACTACAGTTTAGTAAACGAGTATAGATGGAAAATCAAAATCATCGAAACATAATGACGACATCAAAAATTCGACAATGATATAAAATGATCGTCTAATATAAAAATAAATGGCTAATCCCTATCATCATCAAGTGGATTAGCCATTTTGTATTTAAATTGATTTCGTCGTCTCGACTTTAAACGTTACTCAGTGATATGAGTCACCATATATTACCCTTTTACTAACCAGTCTATAGCACGTTTGATAGCATAGTCCCAATAAGCATAGTCATGCTCACCTGGCCCATCCTCAAAACAATATGAAATTTGCTTTTCATCTAGATATTTAATAAATTTTTTATTATCTTCATGTAGTGCATCTTCTGTACCACACATAATTAATAAATCTGGTATCTCTTTACCTTGTTGAATTGCCTGGTCAACTAAATAATATGGGTCTAAGTCATTACCTGTAGCATTTTTTGAAACACCTGCAATTGCTTCTCCAGAATAATCGTACCAATCATAATCCATGAACGTCTGAGCATCATATACTGCCGATAAGGGACAAGCCTTTGCAAATCGATGTCCCTCAGCTAATGCAAACTTGATTGTTCCGTAACCTCCCATGGAATGACCAGCGATAAAATTATCTTCTCTCTTTTGTGACAAAGGTAAAATTTGATGTGCATAATCAAGTACTTCTAGCACATAATCATAATACTTATGACCAAAAACCATATTACTATAACCACTGTGATCTGCATTAGGCATAATAACTGCAAGTTGATGCTCATTCGCATAGCGCTCTATATTTGTGTAACGCATATACGAAGTTTCATCACTAGACAAACCATGCAGTAATAATAGTGTTTTTAGTGGTTTAGGCTGTGTACCTTTTTTGAAATAACTTTCATCCTCTGGAAGAATTACCATAAAATGATGATGCATACCTATTGTCTTTGAATTGTAATTAATAGATAATAGTGCCAATGATTTCACGACCTTCTATTCATTAATACTTTGCGGCTTAGTTTTACCTCTTTTTTCTGCTTTATGTGCAGGATCTAAACGTTTCTCCAATAATCTTAAACCGACATCTATAATAATAGCGATTAATGCGATTGGTATCGCACCAGCTAAGATAAACGTTGTACCATCTGTAGCGTTTGTTCCTCGGATAACGATGTCACCTAATGTAGGTGCACCAATAAATGAACCAACTGCTACAACACCAATTGCAACAACCAGTGCAATTCTTAATCCACCTAATATGACTGAGAGTGATAAAGGTAACTCAATCATTCTTAATACTTGATTTCGTGTCATACCCATACCTTTACCAGCATCTTTAATATTCGCATCAACACCCATTATACCTGTATAAGTATTTTTTATAATCGGTAATAGCGCATATAAAAATACTGTTACCACGACTGTAGTAGTACCTAATCCCATGACAAGCATGAGTATCGCTAACATTGCAATAACCGGAACGGTTTGAATAATATTCGCGATAGTAATAATAACACCAGAAAACTTACTATATCTTGCAATTATGATACCAATTGGAATACCAACAATAGATGCAAAGAGTACACCGTAAACAGACATTAATAAATGTTTTAAAAATAAATCCCAAAGGTAGCCATAGTTGACTGAATAATATTCTACTAATTGTTGTAATAAATTACCTTCCATTAGTTTTGACCACCTTTCTTATCATTTTCAAAATAATTATGTTTTTTTAAGAAGTTCTCAGCAACGACTGCTGGTTCTTGTCCTTCACCATCTGCTTGATAATTAAGTTTTTGCATTTCAGATGTCGAAACTTTTTTGTCTAGTTTATTGATGATTGGTTTTAACTCTGGATGTTTATCTAACAATTCATTCGTAGCAACCGCACTTGCATCATATGGTGGGAAAAATTGTTTATCATCCTTTAAAACTTTTAAGTCATACGCTGCAATACGTCCATCTGTTGAATAACCTACAGCTACATCTAAATTATTAGAGTTTAATGCATCATATACTAAACCAATTTGCATTGGTCTGATAGTATCAAATTTAAACCCATATTCTTTTGTAAATCCAGGATAACCGTCACCTTCACGGTTTAACCAAGAACTATCTACACCGAGTTTAAGTTCAGGATGCTTTTTCAAATCAGATACAGTTTCTAAATTATATTTTTCTGCTGTTTCCTTAGTGACCATAAATGCGTATGTGTTAGCAAAACCGTAAGAGTTAAAGAAGGTTTGGTCGAATTTTTTTTGGAAACCATCTTGAGTTGCTTCCATAGCTTTTTTAGGATCTTTAATTGGATCTTCATTTAAGGCACCAGTTAAATCAGTACCATTATATCTAGCACCTGACATATTCGCGTCACCATTTACTAACGCATTGTGTTGAATGGTACTTGATCCTAAATTATTAATTAAAGTGGGTTTAATTTCACCATTTGTATCGTGTTCTATTAACAGTCTCAACATATGAGACATAATTTGTGATTCACTTGTTGCAAGTGCTGTGATTTTAATATCTTGTTCTGAACTGTTGCTACCTAATCCTGGTAAACTACATCCAGATAAGGCCGTCAGACACAACACAAGCACAATACAATATTGTTTCAATTTCTTCATAATGTCCTCCTTAAATTATCTGGATACTTTTAATCCCTTAGGTACAGCCCATCTTTCTACTAGTGACAGTAGGAAATCTACGATCAATGCTAACGCAGTCACTAATACTGCTGCACTTACAATCATTAATGGGTCATACAAGTTTAATCCATTAAATACAAAATCACCTAAACCACCTGCGCCTACATAACTGGCTAAAGTTGCCCAACTAATTACGTAAACAGAAGACAAACGAATACCTCCTAGTATAAGCGGTAAGGCTAACGGTAGTTCCACATCTTTCATTAATTGAAAACGTGTCATACCCATACTTGTGCCTGCTTCTTTAATGTTATCATCTATGTTTTGCACACCTAATACAGTATTGTTTAAGATTGGCAATAATACATAAATAAATAAAGCTACAATTGCAGGTAATTTACCCACACCAAAGATTGGAATCATGACTGCTAACACTGCTAATGTTGGTATCGTTTGTAACACACCAGCAATAGTTAGCACAATATTAGATGTTCTTTTCATTTTTGATAATAAAATACCCAATGGTACAGCGATGACGATAGCAATTAACAAAGCGATGATTGAGATATAGAAATGTTCAACGGTTTTTGATATCAGTTGACCACCATACTGCTCTACAAAATCTTTCATTACTTATCAGCTCCTACATTATCGGGCTCAACAATAGCATTTTTTTGTGCACTAACATCTTCGTCTAACTCGCCCCAAATACTATCGTAAACGATGTCAACTAAGTTTGCTCTTGTAACTAGTCCAATCAATGTCTCTTCATCACTATCTACAACTGGTACATTTCTTACATTTCGTTTTAATATCGTACGCACCGTATCTTGCAATTTACTATCTACTCTTACTCTGTATATATCACGTTGCATTGTGTCAATGAGTTCTTTATGAGCTCGTAAACCTTGGTTAATATCTTCTATATCTAAATATCCAAGTAATCTATCATTATTACCTACGACAAATAATGTATCGACACGTCGATCTCTCATAACCTTAACCGCTTCATTTAATGAACTATCTGCATGTACAGTTACTGGTCGGATCATTGCATCTTTGACGGTTCTCATATTAGGTCTATCTTGAATCAATCTATTTTGACCGATAAAGTCACGTACGAAATCGTTTGCAGGATGTCGTAAAATATTATCTGGTGTATCATATTGAACGACTTTTCCTTCAGACATAATACAAATTTTATCTGCCAATTTAATCGCTTCATCCATATCATGTGTGACAAAAATAAATGTTTTACCTAATTTTTGTTGCAGTTCTTTAACCAAATCCTGTAATGTATCTCTCGTAATTGGATCTAACGCACCGAATGGCTCATCCATTAAAATAACATCTTGTTCAGCTGCTAAAGCACGCACAACACCAATACGTTGTTGCTGTCCTCCAGACAATTGTGAAGGATATCTATCTAAGTATTCTTCTGGTAAATCTACTAATTTTATCAATTCTTTAGCTTTTTTTTCTTTCTTTTCATCAGACCATTTTAATAATTTAGGTACTAAGACTATATTCTCTTTAATGGTCATATGAGGCATTAGACCAATTTGCTGAATCACATAACCAATTTTTCTACGTAATTCAACGGCGTTCATTTTGCGCACATTTTTACCATTGATTGCAATTTCGCCTTCTGTAGCCTCTATCATTCTATTTATCATTCTTAAAGCAGTAGTCTTCCCACTCCCACTCGTACCGATAAACGCTATAAATTCACCAGATTCGATTTCCAATGATATATTATCTACAGCTTTTTTTGTGCCACCATAGACTTTAGATAAGTTTTTTATACTTAACATGTGTTAATTCCTTTCTATATTTGTATTTTCATTTAACATTTCATTTATAAATATAGGGCTAACTGTGTATGTTATACAAATCCGAAAATAAGTAAAAACATGTAGCACAACTAGCCCTACTTTATTCATGTGTTGGTCAAAAATATCAATTTTGACTAATTTTTTTCATCCTATATCTATTAAGATAACTCAACAAATGAAAATAAACAATTTATAACCTTAAGTTTTGTTAATTAAACTATTGAAATTAATTATCAATTCAATAGCTCAAAACAATGTTTCAAAAATATTATTTTCGTTTTATGCCAATCAGTCGACCTAATTCTTTTGGCGCTTCATGAATTGTTCCAACTTTAGCATAATCATCTATAGCATTTTTTATTTGTTCAGGGAAAGCTGCAGGTCTGCCTATTGTAGTGTCCATGCCCATAAGCATTACTTCATATGTTGCACAACGGTTATTTTGAGCATCTACTAAAGTCATAAAAACATGTAAACGTTTGGCATCATAATCATATAGACTTACGTTCACAGTAATAAGCTCAGCTACGCTTATTTCTTTTAAATACACTACATGATTTTCTAAAGTGAACACTGTATAATTCAATTTTTTAATTGTATTCACATCTAAGCCTAGTGATGCCAACCATGCATCTGTGGCATCACTAAATACTCGATTATATTCAGCGTCATTCATGTGCTGATTATGATCGACCCAAATATCTTTAACAGTGGTTTGATATTGAAATTGAGTCATATGAACCTCCAATTATTTAATACCCTTTTTCATTGATGCAGTGTCTTCTGGCCAATATGCTTCAGCTAATTCTTTCACTTTAACTAAGAATTCATTACGCTTTTGGTCTAATTCTGACATCGTTTGCCCTTGTGAAGCCGTTTCACAACCATTTACCACATTATCATATAAATCCTGAGTTAGTTCAGGCGCAATTAATTTTGTCCATGGTTTCTTCAGTGCTGGACCAAATTGTTTCAACATATGACGCATGCCGCCTTCTCCTCCAGCAAGATGGAATGTCATAAATGGTCCATACTGTGCATAACGTAAACCTGCTGCATGGGTAAATGCTTTATCTACTTCTTCAGTAGTTGCTATTCCTTCATTAACAATGTGTAATGATTCTCGCCATAGTGCCTCCATCAATCTATCTGCGATGTGTCCTTCAATTTCATGTCTGACATGTAGCACATCCATACCAATGCTTTCGTACACTTTTTCTGCTTCTACTGTGACAGCTTCAGTTGTTTCTTTACCAGGTACAATTTCAACTAATGGCAAAATGTATACTGGGTGAAACGGATGTGCAACAACCAAACGTTCAGGATGTTTTAAATTCTGTTGTAATTCTGAAGGCATAATGCCAGAAGTACTAGAACCAATAATGGCATCCTGACGTGCATAGGTATCGATTTCAGATAATACCTGTGCTTTTAGTTCTTCAATTTCTGGAACATTTTCTTGAATATGATCTGCATCTTTAACAGCCTCTTCTAAGCTTACCGTAAACGATAAATTCTCTAAAGACGCCCCCTCTGCTAAACCTTGTTGCTCAGCATATGGCCAGTTTTGTTTCACTTGTTTTAACATGCTTTCATAAGCACCTTCACTGGGATCTGTCGCAATTACTTCGTGACCATGCGCTAAAATACGCGTAATCCAACCACTACCTATAACGCCCGTACCTACAACTGCAAATTTCATTATTTGCCTCCTTTAGGATCTCTAAGTTGGTATTGCTCACGCGCTTCAGCCGGTGTCATTGGCTCTATATCTAATGTTTTTAGTATTTCAACTGCACGTTCAACTAGTTGTTCATTTGAAGCTTTAACACCTTTTGATAAATACAAGTTATCTTCTAAACCTACGCGGACATTTCCACCACGTTTCGCCGCTTCTTCTACAGTAGGTAGTTGCATTCTCCCAATACCAAAAGCTGACCAATGTGCATTTTCAGGAATACGTGTTTTAAAATATTCAATTGTCTCTGCATCGTTTTCAGCACCCCATGGAATACCTAGACAGAATTGGAACATGGGTTCGCCTTCAATGAGACCTTCATTAATTAATTGTTTTGCAAATGAAATATGCCCACTATCAAAGCATTCTAATTCAGGTTTTACACCTGCATCTTTTACTAATTGTGCTTGTTTTCTTAACCAATCAGCTGGGCTTAAGTAAACAGCGTCACCCATATTCACACTACCACAATCAAGTGTGCACATTTCTGGTAATAATGCGCCAATCGCTTCATGTCTTTCTTCAGGTGTTTGCATATCTGAACCTTCACCTGCTGTATATGGATCTTCTAGGTTAGGGATAAAATCTCCGCCACCACCTGAAGTAATATTAATAATAATATCTTCATCAGCTTCTCTTATTAATCTTACTGCTTCTTTAAAAAATTCAACATCATGGCTTATGCCGCCTGTTTCTGGGTCACGTGCATGAATGTGTGCAACAGTAGCCCCTGCTTTCGCACATTTAATTGCTGAATCTGCAATTTCCTGAGGTGTTACAGGAACACTTTTATTTTTTTCTACAGTATCTCCAGCACCTGTTAAAGCTGCTGTTAGCATAACTTTTTTCATATATAAACCTCCAACAGAGTTTTGATCACAGTTGATAGTGTACCAACCGGACGGTTTAGTTTCAACCCTTGCTACAGCTAAAAAAAGGGATAAGTGATGGTTTGTCATCACTTATCCCTATAGCATCAATACTTTCAACGAATCGAAAATTTTATTATTTTTTTATAATTTCAACTTTTTCATGCATCTTTTAATTCGATTTGTTTGTTTTCTGTATAAGATGTTAGTCGTTCTAAAACTTTTGCTCTCATTGTTTCATCAAGTGCGTCTAGTCCAAATATTTCCGATAACCATAAGCCGTCCACTGCTAAACGTATGATTGTTGCATCGACTTTATCAATGCCATCTTTTTCAATTTTTTCTTGCCAATCTTTATAGGTATCTTGTAGTGGTAATAATAAATTACTATTAATACCCTGTGCAGCCAGCATACCAGAAGTAATTGATGCATTTTCTGAACGGTGTTCTCTAGTAGCTTCAATAAATGCACGCAATAATTTGCCAACTTCTTGTGTCTCATTTTTAACATGTTCATTCACATTATTTCGATACAACTCATCTGCATGATCCACAAGTCCTTGTATCAATGCGAATTTATTTTTAAAATGATACAGTAAACCACCTTTACTAACACCTGCTTTTTTAGCAACTGCATCAAGTGTTAAATACTCACTACCTTGCTCATTTACGATAGCCGCTGCTGCTTCTAATAGTTGAATACGTTTAGACACTCTTGCCATATCTACACCTTCTCTTACAAAATATTACTTGATTCATCTACTATATTTATATTTGAGCAAACTATAAACGATAAATGACAAAGTTGCAAGATTAATCTAGATTTTATAAACGACGCGTTATCTATTTTTAAATAAATACGATGGTTTGGTTCAACTAAAATACGATTAAAAAATTTTGACAACCACGAACACTTTTTTGTCATTGAAGACTTAAGTCATGCTATAGCTTAATTGGTTACTTATCATTCATGCCTTTACCTTCTAGGATATGATTGATATACTTTTCAACTCTATTTTCCCTTGTTGAAGCACGTTTAGCTTGACCTATATAATACATATATTGACGTTGTCTTCCAGGCGTTAAATTATTAAATGCTTCTTTTAACTCTGACGAAGCTTCTAATTTATTTTTCAATTCCTCAGGCATATCGAATTCTTCTGTCGTTTTCATCGGTACTTTTTCACCCGACTTTTCTACTCTAATGGCTTCTTCTACATACCAAGCAATTTCGTCTTTACGTTGTTCTATTTCGTCTAAACTTTCAAATCTCAACTGGCGAGCAGCTTGAACATTTTTCGTTTGTTGAATTAAAGTATGATATGGATCTTTCATAATGGCACCTTTTTCAAATAACAATGCACAATAATGTTTAAAATCTTGAATGATGACAACATTTTTATTGTCCAAAGTATAACAAGGATGCATCCATTTATAATCTTCTGTTAATTCTGTTTGATTGATTATATTTCTTAATACTTTAAAAGCATCTTGCCATTGATCTAAGCGTTCAATAAACGCATCTACTTTATCGTTTTTAATTGATTCACTCATAAAAAACCGCCTTTTATTTTAATTTTACTATAAATATATACATTTAATCCATACTATCTTTTATATCATGTTAACGTCTTATTTTCTAAGAATATAATACTTATTTATATCTTTAATAATTCAAAATATTTCTTCAAACCATTTTTAAATGTGCTCAATTTAGATAATCCTTTATTGATCTTCTTCACACTACTCTGATACAAAACCTATATATTGTCATACTAATACAATTCAAAAATACATTTGTTTTACTTATAATTTAATATAAGTAAAATTATATAAGTATTTATATATATTACTGATACACTTCGCTTTTCTCTGTTACACTTATAAATAATCACTTTTTAGAAGTGTGAACAATCATTGTTCAGTTTTTTGTAAGCGCTTTAATATTTGGAGGGGATATTTTATGCAACAAGAGAGTGTTTGGCTAACAATTATGGGGCTAATTATTATTATTTCCATTGTTGGTTTACTAATTGCTAAACGTATTAGTCCAGTTGTAGGCATGATTTTAATACCGAGTGTAGGGGCACTCATATTAGGTTACAATATAGGCGATTTAGTAAAATTCTTTAATAGTGGTTTAGATCAAGTCATTAACGTCGTCATCATGTTTATTTTTGCAATTATTTTCTTCGGCATCATGAGTGACGCTGGCTTATTTAAACCATTGGTAAAGCGTTTGATTTTACTTACTAGAGGTAATGTTGTAGTTGTTTGTATTGTAACTGCACTTATCGGAATATTCGCGCAACTCGATGGTGCTGGAGCCACAACATTTTTATTATCAATACCAGCATTATTACCGTTGTATAAAGCACTAAATATGAATCGGTATCTACTACTTTTGTTACTCGGACTGAGTGCATCGATTATGAACATGGTGCCTTGGGGTGGTCCTATGGCTCGTACAGCTTCAGTAATTCATTTTAAGAATGTCAATGAATTATGGTATGGTGTTATACCTGTTCAGATTATCGGTTTTATTTTAGTTTTACTATTCGCTGTATTTTTAGGTTTTCGAGAAAAAGCAATTATACAACGTAAAATCAATTCGGGAGAAGTAACTAATACACAAGATGTGGATATACATAAATTGGTTGAAATATACGAACAAGATCAAGATATTAAATTTCCAATTCGTGGTGTTGCCGTTACGAAACCTTGGATTAATTGGATTAACGTGATACTTACGCTCGCTATCATCGTAGTAATGCTAGCTAATATCGCTCCGCCTGAATTTGCATTTATGATTGGTGTTGCGATTGCTTTAATTATTAACTTCCCAAATGTAGACGAACAAATGAGTAGGCTTAAGGCTCATGCGCCAAATGCACTTATGATGGCTGCCGTGATTATTGCAGCGGGTATGTTTTTAGGTGTACTTAATGAAACTGGTATGCTTGAGGCAATAGCAGTAAGCTTCATCCACATTATACCGAATGCCGTAGGGCCATACTTACACATTATTGTCGGTATTTTCGGTGTACCACTAGATTTATTAACGAGTACGGATGCTTATTATTTCGCAATCTTACCTATTGTTGAACAGACAGCCGGTCAGTTTGGTGTGTCATCTGTGTCAACAGCATATGCAATGTTAATTGGAAATATTATCGGTACGTTTGTCAGTCCATTTTCACCTGCATTATGGTTAGCAATAGGGCTTGCAGAAGCAAATATGGGAACATATATAAAGTATGCGTTCTTTTGGATATGGGGTTTTGCCATCGTCATGTTAATTATCGCTATGTTAATCGGAGTCGTTACATTTTAAGTTCTAAACTGTGTGACTTTAGTAAAAACATTTGCACAAAAATTTAAAAAACAGGGTGTCGAACTGAAATTACATTTCAATGTTCCACGCCCTGTTTTATTTATATATAATTAAATTTTGCAGTCTTATATTACCATTAACCCATGCTCAAATCATGATGCTTTATTGTATTTAGCGACATTTTTAAGGCTAATCACTAAAATAAATGCTACAAACGCAATTGCAGCTGAAAAATAAGTCGTTGCGTAGACATTTAAGTTCGATACTACTAATCCACCTACAATACCGCCGATACCGATACCTGCGTTTAAACTAGACATATTCCAGCTCATCACTTGGCTCGTATCACCCTCAACATGTTCTATAATGCCACTTTGCACAGCTGGATTCGTACTCCATTGCATGATATTCCAAATGAAAATAATCATGAGTAATAAACCTGTACCTGGTAAAAACATATTAAGAATAAGCATCATAACAATAAATACGGCTGTCGCAATAACCAACCAGCGTTTGCTCGTAAGTCTATCTGATAAAAAGCCACCCATTGATGTTCCGATTACACCTGCAATACCATTGATTAATAATGCAATAGACACAAAGGATAGTTGATGCCCACCGGAAAGGATTAACGGATTAATATAAATAAACGTCACCGAGTTGGCTACTAATAATAAAAACGTGATACCTAAATATTTTGTAACTTCAGCGGGTCTTAACACTTTGGAATAAGCGTTTGAACGATTTGAACTTGTCTCTGTGTCAGTGTTTGACGATAGATGATCACTTAGCTTCGGTACATATATATACATTAGAATACCAACGAATAAACTAATAACCACAATAAATAAAAACGTATATCTCCAACCGACTAAATCACCAATGACTGTCCCGATTGGCACACCAAAAACATTTGCCCCACTAAAGCCGGAATACACAATACCAATCATTTTCCCTCGGTGTTGTGGCGCAGTTAATAACGCAGTTAAAGCTAATATTTTAACCACAATTAATGCTGCAGCTGCAGATGATAAGATACGTCCAATCACTAAAATAGAAAAATTAGGCGCAATCGCAATAATGATATTGCCTACAACAAATGTTAACAGTGCCCACAATAAAACCATTCGTGGTGAAAAACGATTCGTTAGCTTTACTAAAATAGGTCCTGCTACTGCAAAAGTAATGGCATATAAGGTAACTAATTGTCCAATGATTGCTTCAGAAACATGTAAATCACTACTCATCAAGTTCATAATACCAGCAACCATCATTTCAACCATTCCTACAATAAATATACTTAATATAAAGGTAAATATGCGCATAACTGACATAAATATCCTCCTCTCTTTAATCTGATTTGAAAAATTCTATAACTGCTACATTATAAACCATTCGTCAATATATATGAATACTTAGCAATACATGCTATTAAATTCATTTCAAAAAACAGGAAACGCAAGAAATATCAATAACCATTTTGATACTTCTGGACGTTTCCTGCTCATCTAAATTTAAAATTTCTCATCAAATAGATTTGATTTTAGTAATTGTCATCATGTTTATTATAACAAATATACATCAAAAACTTTTAACGATTGTCTTTGGGGATATGTCGCGCAATTAATTGGTCTCGTTCATTAAAGAATTGACGATAACTCAAGTATGTTGCAATCAACGCTGACATAATTGTCGCTGTTGTATGAATAAATACTACTAAAAGTTGAAATTTAACAGCTTCCAATGGATCTACACCACCGATAATCAACCCTGTCATCATACCAGGAATCGAAACAATACCATACGTTTTCACTGAATCTATCGTTGGCACAATTGCCGTTTTGATACTTTCACGGATCGTTCCTTTGGAAGATAGTTTTGGATTAGCACCTAATGCCAATTTGGCTTCGATTTGACTCATTTCTTTAACGAATTCACGATCTAAATTTTGATACGCAAGATTAATAGCAATCAAACCATTACTTCCAAGCATGCCTGCAATTGGAATTACTTCATTAGGTTTGAATTCAATTGCGCCAGTGATCACAATACCGACTAATGGTAGCGCTACACCTATAAATATGGCAATAAAAGAAATCCAAAATACATGATGCATCACAGGTGAAGCTCTACTGATCGTGTTCCACGATGCATTAATAATGATGATCAATACAAACAAGAGCAACAACCATGTTTGGTTTACATCAAATATAAAATGAAGTAAATAACCTAAAATCACCAATTGAACAACTGCTCTTAAAGTTGCAACGAGTAAATCTTTAATTATGTGTAATTTTTCTTTATATGACACGATGATTGGAAAAAGTAGGAGTGTCGCAGTAAGTACTAAAGCAGTGGTACTCATCATAATTCCTCCTCCTTCTCAATTTGTCCATCCACAATTCTAATGCGCTTTTGGAAATGTCTCATACTTTGATCGTTACTATGTGTAATCCATAAAATTGTTGTACCTTCCTCTGCAAGCTTAAAGATTAAAGATTCAATTTTTTCACTGTTATGTACGTCTAAAGCACTTGTTGCTTCGTCTAATAATAATACTTTGGGTTTATACATTAGCTGTCTCGCAATCGTAACACGTTGCCGCTCCCCACCAGAAAGATGGTTTACGCTTGTATCAAAGTTATAATGACCTAACCCTACCGACTTCAAAAGTGCTTTAGCTCTTTTACGATTAAACTTATCATTTCTAATTTGAGCGGGGAAAGCTAAGTTATCACCAATAGTACTTTCAAACAAATCGCTTTCTTGTAATAAATAACTAATTTCCATTCTTAACTTTTCTGGACTAATATCTTCATATACTTGATTATTAAAATATAATTCCCCTTCTGTAGGACTTATCAAATTATTCATTAAGCGTAACAAAGTACTTTTGCCACTTCCTGAAGGCCCAACAATCGCAATCGTTTCTCCTGCTTCGATTTTCAAATTAATGTTATTGATAATTTGTCGGTTATCCACCTGGTATGAAACATTTCTAAGCTCTAACATTTTGAACCTCCTAGGTCATATATAGTTTATACCCTATTACGACTGTTTGATTTCCTGTCATTTTAGCATTCAATCGTTTTATTCAAAACACAACATTAAATATCACACGTAAACATTATTTTAAAAATACAATCGCAATAAAAGATATTAAATTATTAAAAGCATGCAGTGATATGGATACTGCTAGGTTTTTCCCACTTTTCAAATATACAAATACTAGACCAATCGCAATAAAAATATAGCTTCCGATTTCAAATGGGGATGTAGCCCCTAATACATGAATACCAGCAAATAATATAACTGATAATACACTTGCAGCAGCATATGTAATTTTTTTACCTAATTCATGAATGATGAGATGCCTAAATAATAACTCTTCAATAATCGGCGTCAAAATAACAATATCTAAAAATAAAAATGGGAGCATCCAATTGTCTTGAAATAGTGCTTCTAAAATCAATTGATTCTGTGTTTCATGATATTGTAATGACTTCGGTAAAAAAGTCATAAGCCAATCATATAAATTATTCAACAAGAGCGTAGATATGTATGCTATAAAAATAAGCAAAATATATTTACGAACTGATTTTAACCTGTTGATCGCAATTGCTGTAATATTATCTTTAGTATGCATGCCATAAAAACTTAAGATGATACATATTTCAGCAATAACACCACCAAAAATCAGTATATTCATATCACTTAAACGATACTTACTACCAATATTAAAAATGTCATATGATACGATTAATATCAGCGTTAATATAAGTGGTATAAGATAATTAGCAATGATGTATATAGGGATTAACCAAAAGTCTTTTTTAACAATTTTCTGATGCTCCCATATATGCTTTTTGGTTAATGGCGTTGCTGATGATTTGTCAGTCATATGTCACCTTCCTTGTAGCTGTTTAACAATAATATAACACAATATTTTATCATTATTATAAGTTGATTTACTTTTCTATTTGAAAATTACAATTAACCATTCTACCCCTTTACAGTGGAACACATTGTAAATTGCATAATTTATTGTATTATATAACTATATTAAGGGGGGAATGTTACATGACTATTTTGACTATTTTACAGTTTATCGTCAACGTAATCATTGTCGTTTGTTTAATAAGCGTACTTGTTTTAGGGGCTGTATTGCTTTTTAAGGATAAACGACAAAAGCAACATAGCGTTTTACGCAATTATCCATTACTTGCACGTATTCGATATTTTGGTGAAAAAATAGGTCCAGAATTACGCCAATATTTATTTTTAGCAGATACCAAAGGCAAACCTTTTTCTCGTAATGATTACACCAATATTGTATTAGCTGGTAAATATAATTCAAGAATGACTAGTTTTGGTACACAAAAGGATTATGAAGATGGGTTTTACATTCAAAATACGATGTTTCCGTTGCAATCTAAAGAATTACATATTAATCAATCACCGTTGATTTCATCATTTATTTATACAATTGATAATGAACGACTCTTTAATCGTGACGAACATCGCACAAAAGCAGAGATAGATCCATTTTATTTAACAGATGAAGATGCCATTATTTTAGGTCCTGAACTGAAACATCCGTTCAAACTTAAAAGGCTTGTTGGTCAATCAGGAATGAGTTATGGCGCATTAGGAAGTCATGCAATCACGGCGCTATCCAAAGGATTAGGACAAGCTGGAACTTGGATGAATACAGGTGAAGGCGGTTTATCAAAACACCATTTATCGGGCGATGCAGATATCATCTTTCAAATAGGTCCAGGTTTATTTGGCGTACGAGATAAATCGGGAGAATTTGATATGAATGCTTTCCAAAGTTTAGCAAATGAAGATACGGTCAAAGCTTTTGAAATCAAGTTAGCACAAGGTGCAAAAACAAGAGGCGGCCATATGCAAGGTAATAAAGTCACACAAGAAATTGCTGATATTCGTAATGTTGAACCTTGGAGGACGATTAATTCCCCTAACCGTTTTGAATCTATAGATAATCCAACCGATTTATTAGACTGGGTTACACAATTACAAAAAGTAGGTCAAAAACCTGTTGGTTTTAAAATTGTAATCAGCAAAGTATCAGAAGTAGAAGCGCTCGCACAAACAATGATTGAAACAAATCAGTTTCCGAATTTTATTACTATTGACGGCGGCGAAGGAGGCACTGGTGCAACATTTCAAGAATTGCAAGATGGCATAGGTTTACCTTTATTCACTGCTTTACCAATCTTAACAGGTGTACTCGAAAAGTATGGTATACGCAATCGAATTAAAGTATTTGCTTCAGGGAAACTTGTAACACCTGATAAAATTGCGATTGCATTAGGTCTAGGTGCTGATTTAGTCAACGTTGCAAGAGGTATGATGATTAGTGTCGGATGTATTATGAGTAGGCAGTGTCATATGAACACATGTCCTGTAGGTGTTGCAACAACAGATCCAAAACGTGAAAAGGGATTAATTATAGATGAAAAAAAATACCGCGTCACTAATTTTGTAACCAGCTTACATGAAGGCTTATTTAACATTGCTGCCGCTGTAGGTGTAACTTCCCCAACTCAGATATCGAAAGAACACATCATTATCAAAAAGAAAGACGGTAACATTCAATCCATACATGATTATAAATTAAACTTACTAAATCATAATTAACTTCAAAGATTAAAACAAACACCTTTGTTAAAAATAAGCTTCAACAACATTTCGAAGGATAAGATAAGCATACGTCTGGGACGAATCACTGATGTCCAGACGTATTTATTTTGCAAATAGATATTTAAGTCCGATGGTTCATTATCATACAAAGTGATTCAATTGCTTTGTTAGCTTAGATTCTATCGTTTCTTGTTGATCTTCCAATGGATTGAATTCAAATAAATTACCATTAATAAAAACGGTCGGAATGCCTTTAATTCCTCTTTCAAATGCTTCTTCATGAATCGCTAACGAACGATCGTCAGCTTCTTTATGAGGTGTAAGATTATATTCTTCTTCCATTTTGGCTTCAATTGTCGAAAAACTTACTTTCCATTGAGCTTGTGTTTGGTATAACTCACGAATAATATCTAAGGTTTCTTCAGGTCGTTGATAGTTTAAATATATATTTGCTATTGTTCCTTTTAATAAGCCTTGCTTCGTTTTATCAAAATGTTTAATTGTATGTTGAACCTTCCCTTGATCAATGAATGGCTTTAATACAGTGTCTGCAGCGAAAAAGAAGTTTTTACAGTATGGACAAGCTAAATTGATAAAAGATTCAACTTTAATCGGTGCTGATTCTGAGCCTATTGTTAAATAATTAATTTCTGTCATCGTCTATCCCTCCACTTTGTTTATAATTATATTGAATCATGGACAGGTATTGAATGCACACGTTTAGCCTTACAATAGCGTGCAACGTAAACTTCATCTAATGTTATGTAAATTAAATTAATAACACAAAGCTCAAACAATTAGCTTATATCGAAGTTCATGATAAAATGAATATAAATATTTGATTAGGGGGTATAACATGAACAATTCAATAAAATTACTAGAATCATTAACAAATGTTGACGGTATTGCAGGTCATGAAAAAGCAGTAAAAACACTTATGTGTGATTATTTGACGCCAGTAAGTGATGAAATTATTGAAGATAATCTGGGAGGTATTTTCGGTAAAAAAACGACCTCTACTGGTAATAAGACATTAATGGTGGCAGGTCATTTAGATGAAATTGGTTTTGTAGTTACTAAAATTGATAAAGATGGATTTTTAAAATTCACACCTATTGGTGGTTGGTGGAACCAAGTGATGTTATCTCAAAAAGTAACTGTCACAACTGATGAAGGCAAGAAAATCAGAGGTATTATTGGCTCCAAACCACCACATGCTTTATCACCCGAAGAACGTAAAAAAAATGTAGAAATAAAAGATATGTTCATTGATATTGGAGTTAAAAGTAAAAAAGAAGCTGAACAATTCGGCATTGAAATTGGCAATATGATCACACCATACAGTGAGTTTGAAACACTAGCTAATAGCAAGTATTTAACTGCCAAAGCTTTTGATAATCGTTATGGTTGCGCCCTTGCTGTAGACGTTTTAAACAACCTTAAACAAGAATCCATTGATATTAATTTAGTTTCAGGCGCTAACGTACAAGAAGAAGTAGGTCTTCGTGGCGCTAAAGTTGCAGCTAATAAGATTAAACCTGACTTAGCTCTTGCTGTCGATGTAGCTGTTGCCTATGATACACCAGGCATGTCTGGCCAAACTAGCGAGACAGCTATTGGACAAGGACCTGTAGTCATTATTATGGACGCTTCAAACATAGGTCATGTTGGTTTTACAAACCATATTAAAAAAATAGCTAAAGCACATAATATAGATATCCAGTTAGATTCTACACCTGGTGGCGGTACTGATGCTGGAAGTATTCATGTTGCCAATGAAGGTGTGCCTACGGTCTCTATTGGTGTCGCTCTACGTTATATGCATTCAAACGTCTCTGTATTGCATACAGATGACTATAAAAATTCGGTTGCCTTAGTCACTGAAATCGTTAAATCTTTAAACGACGATGCCGTAGATAACATCATTTGGTAAACCACTCAAACCTATAAAAAATAAAGCCGTAAACAAAGTGCTACCACTAATGTTTACGGCTTTTTGGTGCTTCTTAATAACTATTAAACTCAAATAATATCACTTTCACTCTAAATTATTCTGTAGAATCTTTCCAACGCGCATCACTCAACATTTCTCCTGGCCAAGTATATGCCGTCACACCACCATCAATTGTAATGGTTTCACCAGTTATAAAAGAACTGTCATCAGAAGCCAAGAAAGCAATGAGTTTACCTACTTCATCAGGTGTGCCCAAACGACCTAAAGGCGTAACCCACTTCTGATTTTCTCTAAATATTTTTCCTTGTTCATCTTCTTTAGTACCTGTTAATTTATCTACAAGTGGTGTTTCTATCGTACCTGGTGCGACTGCATTCGCTCTGATATGCTCACGTCCATATTCTATCGCTGTTGATCGAGTGAAATTGATGATACCTGCTTTTGCAGCATTATATGCTGAACGATTTAAATCTGCAGCATTTCCAGAAAATGACGCCATATTGATGATAGAGCCACCATTTGACATCATTAGTGGTAAAAAGAATTTAGTCATCAAAAATGTACCTCTTAAATCAACATTCATAATTCTATCAAACACATCGATTGGAAATTCATGAATACGTCCAGCGGCATTATCAATACCAGCATTATTACATAAAATATCAATATGATCATAATCTTCTTTAATAGATTGCGCAAGCCGTTCTACTGCATGTGCATCTGATACATCTACATTATATCCTGAAGCTTTATTACCGCCCTGGTTAATTACTTTTACTGTATCATGTACAGATGCAGAAATATCAATCGCTAAAACATGTGCCCCTTCTTTTGCCAATATTTGTGCAGAAGCAGATCCTATGCCAGTACTAGCGCCTGTTACCACAGCAATCTTATTTTCTAATCGTCTCATCTATGAACTTCCCCTTTCATTTCCCTACTGTTCAATATTAATTTATCTGTAATACATTTCCTTTTTAAATCAATTTTAAAACCTTTGTATAAAGCATTCATAGATGCCTTTTGCTTGGAAACATAAAATTTATCATACTCATTTCAAAATGAGTTTGTTATAATTTCGATAACTTATTGGGGAGGTAATAATAATGGGGTCAAATACGAGAGAAAAATCGACAATTATAAATAAATTTCTGAATATTGTAGAAAAAATTGGTAATAGATTACCTGATCCAAGTATATTGTTTTTTCTAATGTGTCTTGGGCTCGCAATCATTACATGGGTTGTTTCACTTTTTCATGTCACAGTAAAACATCCTGGAACAGGTAATACCATTGGCATCAAAAATATTTTAAGCAAAGATGGTATTGCTATGATTTTGAATGATGCAATCAAAAACTTTTCTGAGTTCCCTGCACTCGGTTTAGTATTATCAGTGATGCTTGGGGTAGGTATTGCTGAGAAAACAGGTTATTTTGATAAATTAATGGTACAAATTGTTCATAAAGCACCCAAGCAAATCATTGTGCCTGTAATAATACTTATAGGTATTATTGGCAATTCTGCAGGAGATGCTGCAACGATTGTTTTACCACCGTTAACAGCGATGGTCTTCATAAAATTAGGCTATCACCCTATTGCCGGGTTAGCGATGGCTTACGCATCAGCACTTGGTGGTTTTTCTGCGAATGTCATGATAGGAATGTCAGATGCATTGCTTTATGCCTTTACAGAACCAGCAACAAAGATTGTTTCTGATAAAATTGCAGTTAATGTAGCGATGAATTGGTACTTTATTGCAGCTAGTGTTGTTGTATTATTGCCAACAATTTATTGGGTTACAATGCGTTTTGTCATCCCCCGTTTAGGCTCATATGACGATACACAGTCTAATATTAAAGTGGATGATACTAATAAAGGATTAACACTTAAAGAAAGTAA
Source organism: Staphylococcus sp. GDY8P119P (assembly GCF_017892075.1). Taxonomy (NCBI): domain Bacteria; kingdom Bacillati; phylum Bacillota; class Bacilli; order Caryophanales; family Staphylococcaceae; genus Staphylococcus; species Staphylococcus sp. GDY8P119P. The sequence goes on along the minus strand of NZ_JAESKJ010000001.1, from coordinate 301,071 downwards.
GGCTGTGTTTTGGGCAAATATAAGCTTTTTCACTACACTTATTTTACTTATCATTATGGCAATACCACAAAATAGTTTCTTACGTAATGCCAAAACTGGCAGTTTATTGAATGATTCTCCTATTATTAATGGGGTTGGTTTAATTATTTTACTTATTTTTTTGGTGCCTGGTTTGGTGTACGGCATGTTAATGAAGGAATTTAAAAATTCTAAAGATTTAGGTAAAATGCTTGCTGATTCTATGGCTTCTATGGGGTCTTTTATTGTTATTGTCTTTTTTGCAGCACAATTACTGGCATTTTTAGAATGGAGTAATTTAGGTGTGATTGTAGCAGTACAAGGTGCTGAAGTACTTCAAGATCAAAACGGTATCGTCCTTATTTTAGGAGTGATTTTTTTAGGTGCGCTCATTAACTTATTAATCGGTAGTGCATCTGCTAAATGGGGAATTCTTGCTCCAATATTTATTCCAATGCTGATAATTGTAGGATTTCATCCTGCATTCACACAAATGTTGTATAGAATTGGAGATTCAATTAGTAACCCAATTACGCCAATGATGCCTTATTTGCCATTACTTTTATCTTATGCTCAAAAATATGATAAACACATGAAATTAGGCTCACTGTTATCTAGTTTAATGCCTTATACCATTATTCTAAGTATTGTATGGCCCATATTCATGATTATATGGTACTTACTTGGCTGGCCATTAGGCCCTGGAGGCCCTTTACACATCAATGAATAAGTCAAAAACAATATTAAATTTCAAACTATATAAAAATCATTACCATGAATTGAACAATATTCAATTGATGTATCACAAATCATGCTATTTATTGTAATATTAAAGAGAAAAGTGGGTAAATAAATTTATAAACAACTATTTACCTCATATATACAGGAGGAGATTATGGAACGCATAGGATTAGTAGACATCGGATCAAATACAATAAGGTTAGTTATTTTTGAATTCGATACTAAAACAGGATTAAATGAAATTTTAAATATTAAAACGCCCGCACGCTTAAGTCAATATTTAACCGATGATTTAAAGATGAACCAAGATGGTATCGATGTGTTGACAACAACATTACACAGCTTTAAAAGCGTCGCTAATAAATTTGAAGTAAACGAATTACATCCTGTTGCGACAGCTGCTATTAGACAATCTACCAATCAAAATGAAATTATCAAACACATTAAAAACGAACTTGACATCAGCATCAAAATCATTCCTGATCAAGAAGAAGCTTTTTATGGTTTTTATGCCATCACTCATACTACAGATGTAGAAGATGGTGTTTCTATCGATATTGGTGGTGGTTCTACAGAAGTCACTTTATTCAAAGATAAAACGATCATTGAAGCGCATAGTTTCCCATTTGGCGTTGTAACATTAAAACGAAAATTCTTCGAAGATAAAGATCATAATGATAAATCTGCAATTAAAGCAATGGAAAAATTTATAGCTAAGCAATTCGAACAGCTACCATGGTTACAAGACCAAAAAATTGCTTTAGTCGGTATTGGTGGATCGGCTCGTAACGTAGCACGCATTCATCAGTCAGAACATTCTTATCCCATTGGTGGTGTTCATAACTACTCAATGACTGAAGAAGATATGGATGAGGTATATAAAATAATTAAAAAGAGTTCACGTGATGACTTAAAAGATATTGATGGATTAAGCAGAGACCGTATAGACATCATATTACCAGCAGTATCCGTATTCAAAACTTTATTCGAACAAATCAATGCAACCCACTTCACTTTCTCACGCAAAGGGCTACGTGAGGGCTATATAATGAAGTTGATATCCGAACGTCACCCACAAGAATTTAAAAAAGAAAATATTAGAAAAGATGCATTATATCATTTAGCTAATGAATATAGCATCGAAGAATCTAGTGCAAAACAACGCGTTAAATTGGCTCAATCATTGTTATCACAACTGATTGACTTAGATAAAATTCAAGTTACTAAAAAAGAGCAAGAACTTTTTGCGGAAGGTGCATATTTATATTATTTAGGAAGATTTATTGACGCAGATTCTAGTTCACCACATACGTATTATATTATAGCGAATTCAATGATTGATGGTTTTCCACATGAAGATCGCGTCAAACTTGCAATGTTAGCAAGTTTTAAAAATAAATCTCTTTTAAAATTTTATAGCCAAGAGACCGCATGGCTACGTGGCAAAGAGTTGGATTATATTCAATTTTTAGGCGGTATTATTAAATTTGTAAATGCCCTAAATATATCACATACTAGCCCAGTGGAACGTGTGGCATTACAAGAAGAAGATGGTGCTTATACTTTGTATGTCCATTATATTGGTGAACCGATTGCTGAAGAATATCAATCACTTAGACAAAAAAAGCATATCGAGAAAATTTTAAAAGAAAATCTTTCTATCATCTTTACAAAATCTTAAAATTCATATGATAAATTGTACGTAGCAAAATATGTTAACAAGACTACAATAAGGTGGAATTAGAATTATGCAAAAGAAATTGGGAGAGAGAGATTTAAATTTACCACAATATTATAATAATAGAGAGCTCAGTTGGTTAGATTTTAATTATCGCGTATTACAAGAAGCTGAAGATAAAAACAATCCTTTATTGGAACAATTAAAATTTATTTCTATATTTAGCTCTAACTTGGATGAATTCTTTATGGTGCGTGTGGCCGGATTACAAGATCAAGTTAAAATGGGCTATGATAAACCTGAGAACAAAGCACAACTCACACCTAAAGAACAACTTGAGCAAATAAAAATAAAAAATAAAAAATATGTAGATTTACAGTATGCACGTTATAACGAATTAGTAGAACTGTTAAAACAACATCGTGTGGAAGTAACAAAACCTGAATCTTTACCAGAGTCTTTATTACCACAGTTAGAACGTGAATTTAAAACAGGTATCTTACCTACATTAACACCATTAGGTATCGATGCTTATCATCCTTTCCCAAAATTAAACAATAAAAGCTTGAATATATTTGTAGATATTGATACCGATGATGCAATTAATTCGGCTATTGTACAAATACCATCATTAATTCCAAGATTTTATACATTAAATCAAGGTCAAACTCAATACGTTATAATGTTAGAAGATATTATCACTTATTATATTAATGAGTTATTCACTGGCTATGAAGTGTTAAATACCTTCACCTTTAGAATTACACGTAATGCCGATCTAACCATCCATGAAGATGGTGCCGAAGATTTGTTAATTGAAATAGAACGCTTCTTAAAAGAGCGTAAACGCGGAACAGCAGTACGTTTAGAGATAGACGGAAGACAAGCAACTTATGAAGACGTTGTTTGGATTATCAATCAGTTGGAAGTTCATGATAATGATGTCTATTTTGTAGACGGTCCATTAGATTTAACACTGCTTTTCGATCTTGTAGACCATTTATCTAATAGTTTAAAACATTTAACATATAATAAATATCTACCACAACCACCTCAATCTTTGGGTAATGAAGACATTTTTGATTTATCATTAAAACGTGATATTTTCTTTCATCATCCCTATGAATCCTTTGAACCAATTGTAGATTTCATTCGTGATGCTGCAAATGATCCGAACACGATTGCTATTAAACAAACATTATATCGTGTAAGTAAAGATTCACCAATCATTAATAGTTTGAAAACAGCTGCAGAAAATGGTAAACAAGTAACTGTGCTCGTTGAATTAAAAGCACGTTTTGATGAAGAAAATAATGTTCACTGGGCAAGAATGTTAGAAGATGCAGGCTGTCATGTTATTTATGGTATGACATATTTGAAAACGCATAGTAAAATTTCGCTTGTGGTCAAACGCAACAATAACAAACTCACATCTTTCGTACATTTAGGTACTGGAAACTACAACGATAAAACAGCTAAGCTCTATACAGATATGGGCATTATCACAACAAATCAAGAAATAGCAGAAGATGCTATTAACTTCTTTAACTACCTCAGTGGATATACATTGAAACCAGAATATAATAAACTCATTGTAGCTCCATACGACATACGTGATGTATTCTTAGCTCGAATAGACAAAGAAATCAAATCACATCGTGAAAACGGTAATGGAAAAATTATGATGAAGATGAATTCATTAACAGATAAAGATATTATTCTTAAATTATTTGAAGCTTCTCGTGCTGGTGTCAAAGTTAAATTAATTATTCGCGGTATTTGTTGTTTAAAACCAGGCATCCCAGATGTCAGCGATAATATTGAAGTAGTAAGTATCGTTGGTCGTTTCCTTGAACACTCTCGTATCTATTACTTCCATAATAACGGTGATGAAAAAATTTACCTCTCTTCAGCAGATGCAATGACACGTAATATGATTAAGCGTGTAGAAATATTGTTCCCTGTCGAAGATAAAAAAATTGCTAAACGCTTATTAGATTATATGAATTTACAATTATCAGATAACCAAAAAGGTCGATATCAGGACGAACAAGGTTATTATCATTATATTCATAATAATTTATCACCATTAAATTCACAGGCTTATTTAATGAAAGAAGCGATGACATTTGGCCAAAAATTAAAAGAAGCTTCTACCCTGCCACAAGAAGTTCCCATACAACATAAAAATCGATGGTTTTCTAAACTAAAAGATACGTTTAAACGATGATAAAGAACCACTTCCCAACTTGTTGGGTTAGTGGTTCTTATGCTTAAAATTATTCACTTCCCAACTTGTTGGGTTAGTGGTTCTTATGCTTTCGAACGACAGAGAGAAAGTAAACTTATTCACTTCCCAACTTGTTGGGTTAGTGGTTCTTATGCTTTCGAACGGCAGAGAGAAAGTAAACTTATTCACTTCCCAACTTGTTGGGTTAGTGGTTCTTATGCTTTCGAACGGCAGAGAGAAAGTAAACTTANNCGAACGACAGAGAGAAAGTAAACTTATTCACTTCCCAACTTGTTGGGTTAGTGGTTCTTATACTTTCGAACAGCAGAGAGAAAGTAAACTTTTTCACTTCCCAACTTGTTGGGTTAGTGGTTCTTATGCATGAGCTAAAGCTCAGGTAATCCTTATAGCGAAATCATCTTTATCGGTTTCGTATGATATCCTCTTACTTAAACAAAAAAATTCATCTCATTCTCAACTTATAGCATTTTGAAATATCAGTTATATAACATCTTATGTATCTAATTTTGCTATAATAAACACTAAATACTATTAACTTTTATGAGGTGTCACTTATGATAAATGTTGAAAAATTAAAAAGTAAATTTCCTTTAGTCAATGACATGCAACAATATAAACCGATATTTTGGAAAAATCCAAATTTTCGTAATGATGAAACATTTCCTTTTTCATTAGATGATATAGAAGATGCTGCAGCAAGGTTAGAACGTTTTAGCAGTTATATACGTAATGTTTTTCCTAAAACTGAAAAAGACCATGGTCTGATTGAATCCCCACTAAAAGCAATCCCTTTTATGCAACAAGCATTAGTTGACTCTGAACACCTTGAGCAAAGTGGTAAATTATGGCTTAAATGCGATAGTCATCTTGCTATTTCAGGCTCTATAAAGGCAAGAGGTGGTATATATGAAGTTCTAAAACTAGCTGAATCTATCGCTATAAAGGAATGTGGTTTAAAATATACAGATGATTACAAAATTTTATCCGAATCAAAATATAAAGCGTGCTTTCGTAAATATACCGTTGCTGTCGGTTCAACTGGTAACCTAGGTTTAAGTATTGGCATCATAAGTGCACAATTAGGCTTTCAAGTTATTGTACATATGTCTAGTGACGCGCGCCAATGGAAAAAGGACTTACTTCGGTCACGCGGTGTGAAAGTTGTTGAGCACCAATCTGATTATCAATATGCAGTTGCTGAAGGACGGAAGGCTGCAGAAAACGACCCTACTTGTCATTTCATAGACGATGAAGGTTCTGCTGATCTTTTCTTAGGTTATACAGTTGCTGCTTTACGGTTAAAAACACAACTTAGCAATGAAGGTATACAAGTAGATGCACAACATCCCCTTTTTGTTTATCTGCCTTGTGGTGTTGGTGGAGGTCCAGGTGGTGTTGCCTTTGGATTAAATCAAGTATTTGGCGATCATGTGTATTGTCTTTTTGCTGAACCTACACATGCACCATGCATGACATTAGGAATGATGACACAACTGCACAACCAAATAGCTGTAACAGATATTGGATTAGACGGCCGTACTGATGCAGATGGTCTTGCTGTTGCCAGACCTTCAAAACTCGTTGGTCATATAATGAATTCATTATTATATGGTGCTTTTACTGTAGAAGATCAACAAATGTACCGATATTTATATTTGCTTAGTCAAAAGGAACGTATATTTGTTGAACCCTCTGCAGCATCAGGGTTTGCAGGTTTAAAAGCAGTGTTGAAACATACCGACAAAACTCATTTTAATTTATCTAATGCCAATCATATTGTATGGGCAACTGGCGGTAATATGGTACCTAAGGAAGAAATGTTAAAATATGTGGCTCAAGGCAAACAATCATAAACGTCAACGATTTAGAAACATACCTGACAACAAACATTTAACTTTAAGTATACACCCCACTTTATGTTTTGCTCGATACCTTATCTAAAAAACGCATATATAATAACCTTGCTTCTTTTTCAATGATGGCATTAGGCTTGGTTAAAATTTATAATAAATATAATATGTTCGAAGTGGTATCGTCACACTTACTTTCACTCTAAAACCTAAAACAATATTTTAGGTTTTATTTTTTTATATAAATATAGATAAAAGCGTCTAAAGTCACGTTGCTAAGAATATTTTCTGAATATTTATTGAATTCTAAAATCAACTGTGTTAAAGTATGTTTTATCAATTCACTTTAGTTCGGTAGAGAAACAAAGTATTTAATAAAGGATGGTCATTATACTATGGATACGAAAGCACTTATTAATAACAAAGAATATGAATTATCATTTTTAAAACATTTTCAACAAGCGGATTTTAAACTTGTTGATTTTAGTTTTATAGAATCATTATCCTGGCAATCACTTACGCCTGATGATTTACAACAAATGACAGAGCGTAGCTTTTGGCAACATGACCATCATATTTTTGCTTTGCGCAATGATTTCACTGACCAATTATTGCGTTACTACAGTAATTATCAACCTGAACAACAACGTTTAGCTTATAGTGGTCCAATAGTCAGAAATAATGAAGTTTACACTCAATTAGGTATAGAACATTACAACCCAACTGTTACAGATATGCAAAACGATTTTAAAACGTTTTATAACTTTATTAAATATACGTTGAATGATGATATCGACTTTGTCATTTTAGGACATTATCAATTAATCGATTTATTATTAGCAGCTAGCGAACAAAGCCAATCGATATTAAATCTTATACAAGAGCGAAATATTTCAGAGTTAACTGCACAGTTAGGTCTTGCGCATCCTGTGGTACAGTTGCTCACTACAAAAACAACTGAACAACTTGATTTATTAACACAACTATTTCCACATGACCATCGCACCATCCAGTCTTTACATCGGTGGGAACAATGGTTTAAATCACAAAATATTACTGAAATTCATCTTGATATAACCCCTAGACCACCACGTTCTTATTACAAAGGATCATTCATGAAATGTCATTTAAAAAATAATAAAACTCAGCGTCTCACTGGTGGATTTTATAAAGGGAAATTAGAAGGCTTTGGACTAGGTTTTATACTATAAACAAGGAGTGAAAATCATGCTTACTGTCGCATTGGCAAAAGGTAGATTACTTAAAAGTTTTATAAAGTATTTAAATGAAATAAGAGAAACTGAAATAGCATATGCACTTGAACAAAGAGAGCGTCAATTACTTATAACAGTTAATGATATACAATTTATTTTAGTCAAGGGTAGTGATGTACCGATATATGTTGAACAAGGCGTTGCAGATATTGGCATCGTCGGCAGCGATATTTTAGAAGAAGGTAATTATTTTATTAACAACTTACTGGATTTACCTTTTGGCGAATGTCACTTTTCACTTGCTGCTAAACCAGAAGCTTATCAATTTAAAAAAGTAGCTACTTCATATACCCAAACAGCACGTCAATATTTTGAAGCACAAGGTTTAGATGTTGAGCTTGTAAAACTATCAGGTTCAATTGAATTGGCATGTTTGGTAGATATGGTAGATGGCATTGTTGATATTGTTCAAACTGGTACTACTTTAAAGTCAAATGGCTTAGTTGAAAAAGAAAAGATTAAAAACATCAATGCTAAACTCATTACAAATAAGGCATCATATTTTAAAAAATCAACTGAAATTGATGATTTAATTAAAACTTTGGAGGTGACGCTCATTGATTACAAATAAAGAAACATTTATGAATAACTACCTGAACCAATCTGAACTAAACGAAGATTTATATCCAATCGTAAAAGAAATTTGTGATCAAGTGAAATTTCGAGGGGACGACGCCTTAAAGGAATACAATCTAAAACTAGACAAAGTAGAAACATCACAATTATCAGTTTCTAAGGAAGACTTATTTACTGCTTATCAACGCATTGACTCATCTATACGGGAAGCTCTTGAACAAAGTCATGACAGAATTAAGGCATATCAAATGTCTATTAAACAAGAGCATCAGCAGGATAATTCAGAATGTTACGAAATATATCACCCGTTAGAGCGTGTCGGTGTCTATGTCCCAGGTGGTAAAGCTAGCTATCCCTCCACCGTGTTAATGACTGTAACACTTGCTAAAGTTGCTGGTGTTAAAAATATCGTCGTCGTTACTCCACCACAAATTGAAGGTATACCTGATATTGTACTTGCTGCCTGTTATATTGCTGGTGTTGATCAAGTTTACCAAGTTGGTGGCGCACAGAGTATTGCTGCTCTTGCGTATGGTACTGAGACAATTCCTAAAGTGGATAAAATTGTTGGACCTGGAAATCAATATGTTGCCTATGCCAAAAAATATTTATATGGGCAAGTTGGCATTGATCAGATTGCTGGTCCAAGTGAAATTGCACTAATCATTGATCGATCGGCTGACATAAATGCCATTACTTATGATGTATTTGCTCAAGCAGAACATGATGAACTCGTTAGAACATTTGTCATCAGCGAAGATAAAAACTTATTACAACAATTAGAAAATAATATTCAAAAAACTCTAAGACAAATCAAACGGCAACCTATTGTTGAAGCCAGTTTAAAACACAATCACTTCTTAATTTCAGTAGAAAACTTTACTGAAGCTTGCGATTTGATGAATCAAATTGCACCGGAACATGCATCTATACAAACACAATGTCCACATGACTATATCAACCATGTGAAATATGTAGGTGCACTCTTCTTAGGACATTATTCTCCAGAAGTTATCGGAGATTATATTGCTGGCCCAAGCCATGTACTACCTACAAATCAGACTGCTCGTTTTACCAATGGTCTATCTGTGAATGATTTCTTAACGAGACATTCTGTCATAGATTTATCACAACAAACATTTAAAAACATTGAACAATCCGCACGTAAATTAGCACATATTGAACACTTGTATAATCACGAACAATCCATAGAAATTCGAACAACAAAGGAGCCACACAATGATTAGAATTAATAAAAATGAAAGTCCACTTAAACCATTATCTAATGAACAACTTGCAACAATTATTCAACAGGCAGCATTTAACTTTTATCCTGATGATGAGTATGAGCGCTTCAAACGAGCTTATGCAGCTTTTCATAATATTTCTCCTGATCAAGTCATAGCAGGTAATGGTTCTGATGAGCTCATTCAAAAATTAATGTTAATCATGCCAGAAGGACCGGCATTGACCTTAGATCCTGACTTTTTCATGTATCAAGCTTATGCTAATCAGGTAGCTCGACCTATTGAATTTGTACCAGCAAATTCAGATTTAACATTTGATTTAGAAATGATTTTAAAACGAATTGATGAAGTACAGCCTGCATTCTTTATTATGAGTAATCCACATAATCCATCTGGCTTACAATATAGTACGACATTTTTAATGGCTATTGCAGATAAGATGCAAACATTGGGTGGTTACTTTATCATTGATGAAGCTTACTTAGATTTTGGTGAATCTTATGATATTAAGATGCAACCTCATGTTATTCAAATGCGTACGCTCTCGAAAGCGTTTGGTATCGCTGGCTTAAGACTAGGTGTGCTCATCGGTACTAATGATACCATCAAACTCATCCAAAGCATTGAGCATCCGTATCCTTTGAATACAATTACGCTTCATATCGCGATTTATATGTTTGAAAATCAAACAATGACTCGCGCGTTTATAAAGCAACAACGACAGCTTGCCCGCAAATTAAAAGATATGTTTCATGAACTTGTTGACGATGTCATGGTAGTCTTCCCTTCTGCTACAAATTTCGTATTAACCAAAGGAGAAGCTGCGCAAAGTTTAGGTGCTTATATTAAAGACAATGGATTCCTTCCAAGATTATACGATGAACCAGAAATGTCTGACTATGTACGATACTCTATTGCTACAGATGAACAATTAGATCAATTATTTATACTTATTAAAAATTGGAGGTCGCAATATGATACTAAATAAAACACGTAATACAGCAGAAACACAATTAAGCATTTCTCTGGCTGATGACCACCGTGAAAGTAATATTCATACAGGCGTTGGGTTTTTGGATCATATGTTGACACTCTTTACTTTTCACAGCCAATTATCCTTATCTATAGAAGCAAATGGAGATGTTCAAGTCGATGATCATCATGTGACAGAAGATATTGGTATTGTTCTTGGACAGTTACTGTTATCGATGGTAAAGGAACGTAAATATTTTCAACGTTACGGGGTTAGTTACATACCCATGGATGAAACACTTGCGCGTACAGTCGTAGATATTAGTGGACGACCTTATTTATCTTTTAATGCTCAATTCAGTAAAGAAAAAGTAGGTACATTTGATACTGAACTCGTTGAGGAATTTTTCAGAGCACTTGTTATCAACTCACGTCTAACAACGCATATTGACTTAATTCGCGGTGGAAACACACACCATGAAATAGAAAGTATATTTAAATCTTTTGCTCGTGCGCTTAAAGATGCATTAGTCTCAAATGACGCTAATATCACTCCTTCTTCTAAGGGTGTGATTGAATGATTGCAGTGATTGACTATGGTTTAGGAAATATTAAAAACATACAACGTGCGCTTAATCGTTTAGGTTTTAATGCAATTTTAACAGATCGTGTAGAGGATATTGAGGCAGCAGATACCCTTATATTACCCGGTGTAGGTCATTTTAAAGATGCTATGCAAGCGATTGAAAAACGGGGATTAAAGTCTATTTTACAAAATATATCACATAAACCGATCATCGGTATTTGTCTAGGTATGCAATTGCTTTATGAACACAGCGCAGAAGGTGATGTAGAAGGATTACAACTTTTCCCAGGAAATATCATACCTATTCAAACACCTTATCCGGTACCGCATTTAGGGTGGAATAATTTAATCAGCAATTATACAACATTAACGCAAGATGTATATTTTGTACATTCCTATCAAGCTGAAATGTCAGATCATGTTGTTGCTTATGCAGACTATGGCACGTTGATTCCTGCAATTGTTCAATATAAAAATTTTATAGGTATCCAATTCCATCCTGAAAAAAGTGGTGAAGATGGTTTAGCGATACTTAATCAAGCTCTGAAAGGTGGTTTCTTATAATGATCAATATTTGGCCAGCTATTGATTTAATTAATGCAACAAGTGTGAGACTGACTGAAGGAAAATATGATTCAGAAGAAAAAATGACGCGCAGTGCCGAAGATAGCGTCGTTTTTTATGAAAAGTTCGACTGTGTAGATCGTATTCATATTGTAGATTTAATCGGTGCCAAGCAGCAAACATCTATTGAACAGGACTACATCAAACAATTAAGAAGCCTGACCAATAAACCTATGGAAGTTGGTGGCGGTATACGTAGTTATGAAACAATCAAAGCTTATTTTGCTGACGGTATAGACTATTGTATTATTGGAACAAAAGGCATTCAAGATACTGAATGGTTAGCCAAAATGTCTCATCAATATCCGTACAAACTCTATCTATCAGTAGATGCATATCAGCGCGAAATAAAAATAAACGGCTGGGAACAAGATGCACATCTAGACTTATTCGATTTGGTTCAGCAAATCGAATCGCTACCATTGGGAGGTATCATCTATACGGATATTTCTAAAGATGGTCGCATGGCTGGCCCAAACTTTGAAATAACAGCACAGCTTGTCAAAGCAACACAAAAACCTGTCATTGCTTCTGGTGGTATTCGTCATCAACAAGACTTAGAACAATTAGAAAAATTTGGTGTTCATGCAGCAATCGTTGGTAAAGCTGCACACAACCATGCATTTTGGGAGGGATTATCATGATTAAAAAAAGAATTATCCCCTGCCTAGATGTGAAAGATGGCCGCGTTGTCAAAGGCATACAATTTAAAGGGCTACGTGACCTTGGAAATCCTGTGGATTATGCACTTTATTACAACGAGCAAGGTGCAGATGAATTAGTCTTTTTAGATATCTCTCGAACTGAAGCTGGCCATGGGCTTATGTTAGATGTTATTGAAGAAACTGCTGAAAAACTATTCATTCCACTTACAGTAGGAGGCGGCATTTCCACAATTGATGACATTTCCCAGTTGCTAAATCATGGTGCTGACAAGGTATCTCTAAACTCTAGCGCATTAAAGCACCCTGCTTTTATCCAAGAAGCCAGTGAAAAATTTGGAAGCCAATGTATTTGTATCGCTATAGATAGTAACTTTGATACAGAGTTAAATGATTATTTTTGCTATACACATGGCGGAAAGAAACGTACAGATAAACGTGTCTATGACTGGGTTCAAGAAGTGGAGGCGCTTGGCGCTGGCGAATTATTAATAACAAGCATGACACACGATGGGATGAAACAAGGCTTTGATGTTAACCATTTACATGAGATTGAACAACTTGTGCACATCCCTATTATTGCTTCTGGTGGTGGCGGCAATCCAGAGCATTTTGTAGATTTATTCAAACAAACAAATGTCTCGGCAGGATTAGCTGCTAGCATACTGCATGACAAAGAAACCACAGTAAATGAAATTAAACAATCAATGGCTCAAGGAGGTATTCCAATAAGATGACACAACAACCTGATTTTAGTAAAGGGCTTATTCCTGCCATACTACAAGATGTTCAGACAAAACAAGTGCTTATGCTTGGTTATATGAATGAAGATGCATACAACAAAACGTTAGCTGAGGGGAAGGTTTGTTTTTATTCACGTTCTAAAGACCGCTTATGGACCAAAGGAGAAACTTCTGGTCACACCCAAGTCGTTCAAAATGTACACCTAGACTGTGATCAAGACACCTTATTGATAGATGTAATTCCCAATGGACCAACTTGTCATACTGGGAGCCAGAGTTGTTTCAATACAACGGTTCCTTTCTATGTACAACAGCTCGAAGACACTGTATCTTCAAGCGCTAACTCTAATAAAGAAAATTCATACACACAATATTTATTGAATGAAGGTTTAGAAAAAATCACGAAGAAGTTTGGTGAAGAAGCTTTTGAAGTCGTAATCGGTGCTATGAAATCTAATCAAGAAGAAGTAACAAATGAAACTGCTGATTTAATGTATCATCTTTTTGTACTTTTACATGCATTGAACATCAAATTTGAAGATATTGAGAAAACTTTGTCAAAACGTCATCAAGTTTCCAATAACTTTAAAGGAGAAAGATCAGATATAAAAAATTGGTAAATTCGATTTACTGATTGCTTCATGATTTTTCATAATCAGTTAATTTCACTAATATATACTCATATATCAAACTATAGGCTAAAACAGATCATAACTGTTTTAGCCTATAGTTTTGAATTTATTAATTTTTTATACAAATAACACCATCAAATCTTCATCATAATACCGTTTGCCATCATAAAGTGCCTTTGGTTCAATGCCATATTTCTGAAATCCTAATTTTTCATATAATTTAATAGCACTTTGGTTTTCCGTAAGAACCGATAAACCTATAGTTTTAACCACACCTTGTTCAGTGACAATATCTATCATTTTTTGAATTAGTTGTTGAGTAAATCCTTGTTTTCTATATTGTGGATCACAATATACACCGACTAAATTACCTCTGTGCATCACTTTTTCTAATATTTCTCGATAAAAAGTTGCATAACCGATTAATTTTCCATCGTCAAATACACCCATTGTAAAATGTCTTTCGTTCGACCCTATCCTCTCTTCAAAACGTTCAATTGGTAAATGAAGCTCACGTTGATAAGTTGAAGCAAAACCTGTAGGATCAGTTTGTAGAGACTGTAAGCGCAATGAGCGATATGCTTCTACATCGCTTTTCTTAAGACATCTAAACTCCATGCCCTACCTACTTTCACATTATATTATCACTTTACTATTAACTGACTCAACGTCGTAACATTAAAAATATATATTAGACTGGTCTGACAGTAATTTCATTTACATTTACATGTGAAGGTTGTTGTAATGCATAAACTACCGCTTCAGCAATATCTTTGGGTTCTAGCTTTTTACGTTCTCCCCAATCTGTCTGGCCACTTAAAGGCGTATCTACCATACCTGGCGATATGCTTGTCACTCGAACGCCAGTTTTAGCCAGCTCTTTTTCCAATCCTTGCGTAATCGTGTGCACTGCAGCTTTCGTTGCACTATATATTGTACTCATTTTCGTCACTTCAAAACCTGAGATAGAAGCAATGTTAATAATATGGCCACTAGATTGAGCTAAAAATGTTGGTATAACTGCATTAATGCCATATAGTGTCCCTTTCACATTTGTATCAATCATTGATTCCCAAGCCTTTACATTACCGTCCGTTACAGCAGAAGACATCATTTGACCCGCACTATTTACAAGTATATCCAAGCGACCGAATTGTTCTTTTGCATATGCTATTAAACGTTCAACTTCTTGTTGCTGTGTCACATCCACTATTAAATATTCAACCTGTGCATGATGTTCGTTTGAACGAATACGATTCACAACATCTTTCAGCTTTGTTTCATTACGACCAGTTAATAGTAATTGTATACCGTGACTTGATAGCACCTCTGCTATGCTAGCACCAATGCCACTACTAGCACCAGTGATGATTGCAACCTTGTTCTCTAATTTAACCATCGAATCTTCCTTTCATCAAACGTATTTTATATTTTATACCCTGTCCTCAAAGATTGTACCATGTGCCCTCCCCCTTGAAACAATGAGTTAGCTCATAAGCATGTGTACTTGTCATATACACTAAATCATTATAAAGTGGGTATATCATACATAACTCACTTATCTTTAAATAAATTAGGAGGATGATCCATGAACTTCACTGAAAGAATAAAAGAACTAAGAAATAATATTGATAGTACAAGTTTCGACTTTCGTTTTGAACAATTGTTTAATGAAGAAGAGTGGCTTGGACTATCGCTTAACCAGCGCCAGCAATATGAACGTGAATTCAGAAAATATGTCACCCAAAGTAATGTATTGCGTATTTCATATGCTTCACAAGATCACATTCGCATGCGTATGTATAATTCTATTTATAACTATAATGAAATCAAACATAACTTTAAATCTTATGTTTAATCATGATGAGAAAAGCCTACGTTACTGGATGAACAGTAACATAGGCTTTTCCACTTTGTAAGGGCTCTAAATAAATCATGAAAGGTGATACTAGGGAGAATAATATTCATGAAGTTTTACACACAAGATACGATGAAGTATATGTGTATAAACTTCAATGCTACTAGATGAATACAGTGTATTAATTACTTACTAGTAGCTTTTTTTCTAATCCATAGTTGTATAATTTTTCTGCATCAATATAAGCTATATAATCAATACTTCTGTATCCATCTTTAATGTCATTAATAATGCCTTGATTCACACCAGTATGTGTGTATATATCATAACTGCTTTCATTTGAAAAAATGACTTCTTCAATTACTTTTCTCATTTAATAATCACTCCGTATTTTTTCTTTCGTTAGGCATTGTTATCTTCTACACCCTTATCATAATCGATAACGTTAAGAATTTAAAGTGTTTTGTGATTAATTTCACAAAATAATCACTTTTAGTCCTTTTTAATATATTTCACACATTTTTAAATTGACAAATTGTTTAATTTTAAAAATGATTGATTTTAAAAATACGCATCATAGGTTAACGATAAAATTCCATTTATAGTACCTATTTCGTTAATATTGCGCTTAATCACGAAGCGTTAGTTATACCATTAGATAAATTGCTGTCATATTTTAGCTAATCATTTAGCTCAAACGCACTGAATTTAATTTTTCTACAAATGCATGTGTTTGATGAATAATCATATCTAAGTGGTTTTTTTGTGTCCCTTTAGTTAATGCATTACCAATACCGATAGCATAGGCACCACTTTTGTACCACTGCTCCATATTTTCTAATGACATGCCGCCATAAGGTATCATATGTATATTGGGGAAGATTTCACGAATATTTTTCAAAAAAGGTACACCTAATATATTTGCAGGATACAACTTAATCACTGGTACTTCATACTGTATCGCTTTAGTTACTTCATCTTTCGAACCACATCTTGGCATGTAAGGTATTTGGTATACATTACAAATATGCGCTATTTGAACGTCTAAATGCGACGTTGCTATATAGCGAGCACCATTTATAATCGCTACACGTGCGGTTACAACATTTTGAACTGAACCTGCACCAATGATAATTGATTTACCAAATTTTTGGGTTAACGCTTTTATGGCCAATTCTGCATAGGGCGTGTTAGATGTTATTTCAATATTTTTCATACCACCCTCAATCATTTTTTCACTTTTCAATATAGCATCATCACAAGTAGATCCCTTAACTACTCCTACCAAGTAGTTTCGGTGTAATTGTTCCAAAGTCAGCAATTTATCCATTAGCGTCTGTCCTTTCCAATCCATTTTATTTCATTGTAATTTTTATCTACTTTTCGTCAATCGATGACTACGTAACCCTTTCATAGTAAGATTCATTATATTTTGTTAACAATTTGAGCAATCATTAGTATCTATGTAGCATATTGATGTTTTATTTACAAAATGGATGCCATAGATGAGATAGATCAAAAATAAAATGTACGCACCTTTGATCACGTACTTCTCTCAAATAGCCAATATTTTTATTAATAAAATAACTATTTTAGTAATAAAATGACATAAAACATCTACTTTGTGATTATACTCACAAAGTTACACGAAATGCGCTAGTTTTTTTCTATTATGAATGCTAACTTTAATATTATAAAGAAAGCGCTTTATTATATCCTTGAGTTTTGCTTCCAATAGTATTTTAAAAGTAAGGCAATGGTATATGATAAAGCACATATTTTAACTTGAGAGGAACAGATTAAATGATTGATTCTTTATCACATTACAAACCTAGGTTTAAAAAATTAATTTGTGTTGATTCTGACGGATGTGCCATCGATTCTATGACTATCAAGCATGAGCGGGCATTTGGACCAGCTATTGTTGAAGAATGGGATTTAGAAAATATAGAGTCCAAACTATTAAAGCGCTGGAATGATATAAATTTATATGAAATCACTAGAGGTATTAATCGCTTTAAAGGATTAGAACGCATGTTAAGTGAACTTGTTGAACAAGGGATTCATATTGAGGGATACGAGCATATTAAGCAGTGGGTGCAAACAACAGATGCTTTCTCTAATCCAGCACTCGAAAAAGCTATATCAAACAATCCGCAACAAAATGGATTACAAAAAGCATTATCATGGTCCCACCGTGTTAATGCAATTATCAAAACCTTACCAAGTATTGGACCATTTAAAAACGTACAAACGTCTCTACAAAATGCTTCAACTTTTGCCGATATCGCAATTGTGTCATCAGCAAATTTAGCGGCAGTAGAATATGAGTGGGAAACATACAAATTAACAGACTATTTAAGTGGCATGTTTGCACAAGAAGCAGGTACAAAAGAGCACTGTTTAGCGCACTTAAAACAATATTACAACTTAGAAGACATCATCATGTTAGGAGATGCCAAAGGAGACTTAGAAGCAGCAGAATCTCATGGTATGTACTTTTATCCAATACTAGCAGGTCATGAAGATCAATCGTGGCTAGACTTTAACAATAAATATTTAAAATTGTTTAAAGATGGTCATTTCAACCAATACACACATGACACTTTAAAACAAATATTTTTTAATAATTTTGAAGGAGAGAACTAACACTATGGTTAAAGTAGATTTGACAGCATCACCCTATCATTTAAATGACAATCAAATAGCATGGGTAGAAGAAACACTTGGTACATTAACAGACGAAGAAAAAATTGGTCAATTATTTTTTAACTTATTTTCTTTAGAAGGTGGCAAAAAATTTTTTGACGCAGACTTAACTAATAAAGATATACTTGAACGTTATCACATTGGTGGCGCTCGATATGAAGGTGGAAACAAAGAAGAAGTTCAAAACTTACTCAATGATTTACAAAGGCATACGAAAGTTCCAGTACTTGTAGCAGCAAACTGTGATTCAGGAGGAAATGGTGCATGTAAAGATGGTACATATATCGCAAGTGCTGCTCAATGTGAAGCTGCCCAAGATACAAAAGTTTCATATAATGCTGGTCTCGTTTCAGCACGTGAATCCTCAGCACTTGGTGTACACATTAATTTCGATCCCTGTGTAGACATACTTAAGAATTGGCGCAATACAATCGTTAATACACGTGCATATGGCACAGATGCTGAAACAGTTATTAAATATTCAAGTGCATTTATTGACGGCTTTAATGCTGAACGCGATATGATTACATGTATCAAACACTTCCCTGGAGACGGTACGGAAGAGCGTGACCAGCACTTGGTGCTTGGAGTAAATGAACTATCTACCGATGAATGGGACGACAGCTTCCGAAAAGTTTATCAACATCACATTGATCGCGGTGTACAGATGATAATGGCAGGACATATTGCACAACCTGCTTATTCAAAAAAATTAAATCCAAGTCTCGAAGATAAAGACATTTTACCTGCAACTCTTTCTTCTGAACTAATTACTGATTTACTAAAAGATGATATGAAATTTAATGGTTTAGTCGTTACTGATGCTAGCCATATGTTAGGTATGACTGCTTCTATGCGTCGCGAAGATTATGTTCCATTAGCCATTGCAGCTGGTTGTGATATGTTCTTGTTCTTCAATGATTTGGAAGAAGATTACCAATTTATGCTCAATGGTTATAAAAACGGGGTCATCACAGAAGAGAGATTAAATGATGCCGTAAGACGTATCTTAGGTTTAAAAGCACAACTCAATCTTCACATGAAACAAGAAGACGGTTCAATCATTCAACCTCAAGAAGCATTAGATATTATCGGTTGTACAGAACATTTAGAAATGCGCGCAGAAGCAGCTGATTTAGGCATAACACTTGTAAAAAACACTTTAAATCAATTACCTATCCGACCTGAAACACATAAAAATATTATGCTTTATGTGATCGAAGGCGAAAAAGATGGCATCTATAAATCAGCGAATAACGTCACAGATGATATTATAAAAGAACTCGAATCTCGTGGATTTAATGTGACATTAAATGATGGTTCAACACGTATTAAAGGTAAAACATTAGAATATCGTGAAAAAGTAGACGCTGCGTTAGTATTTGCAAATATTATCGGCTATGCTGCTGAAAATAACTATCGCATTAAATGGGGTACAGCCATGAGCAATGAAATACCGTGGTATGTACATGAAGTACCAACCGTGTTTATTTCTACCAATTTCACGACTCACCTGCATGATGCAACAATGGTTAAAGCTTATATAAACGCTTATCATTCCAACAGAGAAAATATTAAACAAACCATTGATAAGATCATGGGAGAAAGTGAATTTAAAGGTCAATATAATGACTTAGTATGGACAGAAAAATGGCAAGCAAAATTATAAAAAAGCGAGTTATAATATCATGCTTAGGATATAATACCTATGCTTAAATTAAGGACTAATCTCTCACATTAAAATGAGATTAGTCCTTTTTATATCGAAATACTTTCGTATGGGTATAGCTAGAGTATGTTTGTTCGAACTGTACACATTCACGTATTTCATTATCTACAGCGTCAACACAGTACTCTTTTGTCTCCTTTTATAACGATCATAAAGCTAAACAAACTAATTTATACTAGAACTTACTAAACATACAAAATACATTTTATTATATATAATGCCGCTAAATCATATTATTCAATTTGATACCCCTTTTTCTATAAAACCAAAATAACCCTAAAGCTTGTTATAGGCTTCAGGGTGAATATACTTATAATTGTATTTAGTTGTTTATGATTTATAGCCAAAGTTAGGTATGTTTTCCCAACGTTTCTTGAAATAATGTGCAACTGCTTTAGGGCGACGTTCACGCGTGAATATTCCTTTTTTGTTTCCTTGGACACGGATAATATCTGCAGATGTTTCAAAATCTGCAAAATTCCATGTATGTTCACCAATAAATTGTGGATATTGATCAATGACTTCATGATTTGCTTCATAATAACGAATTTGGTACTCTTCCGTAAATAATTCATCATTTAGTGAATGTAATCCTGCTACTGTGTCCGCACCATATTCTGTAAACATAATTGGCTTATGCGGTTGTTTTTCACTCCAACCATCTAACTCAGTTCTTAAAGCTTCTTTAGCAGCTTCCAAATCGCCTGTTTGTGTATACCATCCGTAATATCTGTTCAGACATAATACATCTACTAAATCTTGAACTTGGCAATTATCCGGCTGTGACATTAAAATGGTTACGATTGTTACAGGTCTGTTTTGTGGATCGCAAGAACGTGCTAAGTTGACCAAGGGCTCAAAATATTCTTTTGCGCCTTCTTCAGTTGAAGCTGGTTCATTAGCTATTGACCACATTACTACACATGCATGGTTTTTATCTCTATCAATCAAATCTTTGATAACAGATTCGTGTGCTTTTTTCGTTCCAATTTCTTTAAATGTATCTCTTGTAGACACACCATATAATACAGTGCTAAAGTTTAAATGCACGCCGACAGCAGTTGTTTCATCTATGACAACAATACCTTGTTCATCTGCCAATCGCATCATTTCTTCAGAATAAGGATAGTGTGACGTTCTAAATGAGTTACCGCCAATCCATTTAATCAGATTGAAATCCATAACGTTTGTTACTTCATTTAATCCTCGGCCATTATAATAGGTATCTTCATGCTTACCAAATCCTTTAAAATAAAACGGTTGATCATTGATTAAAAATTGCCCCTGTTTTACTTCCACAGATCGTATACCAAAACGCTCAGTATAACTATCTACAGCTTGGTTATTATCTACTAACGTTACTTCTAAATGATATAAGTAAGCATTCAAAGGTTGCCATAAATGCGGCTGTTCAACCTTGATAGAACCCTGTGCACCAGTCGTTTCTGCTACAACCTTTCCCGCTTCATCTATCAATTTAATTAAGATATCATCCACTGGTTCATTGATGGAAACATTATAATTTATATCTGCCACATTATTTTTAACTTCTGGAACAATTTCAATATCTTTTATAAATGTTTGTGGTGTTGTATAAATTTTAACGGGTCTATGCAAACCAGCATAATTGAAAAAGTCAAAATTAGGTTTATTTCTTTTAATCAAATTACCATCTTTGTCTGTGGTTTCGCTATAATTACCAACAGGTAAAGTCGTTTCGTCTAATATATTATTTACACAAACCGTTAAACGATGTTTTCCTGTAGAGAATTTTTGATTTAATTCCACTTCAAATGGTAGAAATCCTCCTTGATGTGATGTGACTTCTTGACCATCGATATAAACAGTTGCTTTATGTGTAGCTGAACCAAATCTCAACACAATACGTTCATCTGATAGTACGTTAGGTATCGTAAACATTCTTTCATACCAAACGTTTCCTACATGATTACGTATGTTTGCAGTCACGCCTTGATCATTATATGAACCAGGTACTGCCATAACTAAATCAGTGTCCAAAGGTTTCGTTACATCTATTTGATCATAGTTCTCTTCTAATTTAAACTGCCAAACACCATTTAAGTCTATGATACTTCTCTGTTCATTTGTTACTGGATATAGCATATAAATGCTCCTCTCATAAAATTAAATACAAAATAGTTATAATTCCTCTCTAAGTGCTAGTTCTTTAACAATTTGTTTATGTTTCTGATCTGTTAATGGGTATGCAATGAAGAAAAGTATCACTGCAACTAAACAAATGACCGCGGGTACCACAAAGAATAATATTTTTAAACCGAATATTGTATCAGGCGTTTGTGCCGTATTAGGTACATAACCAATAATTGTTAATGCCATACCTGGTATAAAACCTGCTAAGCCTTGTGAAATTTTTCTAGTAAAACTATAACTTGCATAAATAATACCTTCAGATCTAAGTCCTGATTGCCATTGTCCGTATTCTACAACATCAGCTATAAACGCCCATGTCACCGTATTTGGAATAACTAAGAATAATTGTGCAATCGTGTTAAATATTAAGAAAAGTACAATTTGCTCTGAAAATAACGAAAAGTTCACAATTTGGAAAATAATAAAACCACTTACGCCTATGACTGCTGTCATTTTTTTACCTACTTTTTTACTTAAGAAAGTAGTTAGGAATAATGCTGGTATTAAAACAATAAAATTCAATGTACTTACAATTCCTATTAAATTATCAAAACCAAGTACATTTTTGTAATAATATAGTTGCGCACCTTGTTGTAAAAATAAAGCAGTAATCGTTAACAATGTATAAATTGCTAGAATTATAAATGGTCTATTTTTCAGTAAATTAAAAAACGCTTTACGCCCTAAACCTTTTACTTGCGGACGTTCAATTGTATGACGCTCTTTAACCCCCTTATAACACAACATATGTAGTGTGACACCTGCAATTGCAAGTATTCCTACTGCAATCGGATAACCAATCGCATGATTCGGAAATAGACTTACTAACGGAATAATAACAATGCCTGAAATAAACATGGCACCTTGTGACCCTAAATTACGAAACACTGATAATTGTGTTCGATCATCCGCATTAATCGTCATTGAGGCAGACAATGAACCATAAGGTATATTCACGACAGAATAAGCAGCATTGAATAGTAAATATGTTCCAAATGCCCATATAATTTTACCTGTTTCACTGATATCAGGAGAAATAAAAGTTAAAACAGTCAATATTGCTAATGGAACGCTCCCATATAAAATAAATGGTCTAAATTTTCCTCGCTTTGAAAAATTCTTCTGATTATCGACAAGAGTTCCTACACCCGTGTCTACAAATGCATCGAAAAATTTAGCAACTAAAAATACGAGACCACCAACGGCAGACGGAATTCCCAAAATATCTGTATAAAAAAGCAGTAAATAAATTTGCCCCATATCAAACATTAATCCGTTACCTAAATCCCCAAATCCATAAGCTAGTTTTTCTTTGAATTTTAATTTCGGTGATTCAATTTCGTTAAATTTTTTCAATTTCTTATTTGCCGGTTTTAATCTGGCTGTAACCATAAGGATTACCTCTTTCCACTATCGAAACAACATTTGTGCACCTCATCTTTGCAGTTTCATAGTCTGTTTTATTGAATGTGGCCATCAATCATAACTTTCCCCATAGAATTGAAAGCGTTTTCTTACGTACATAAAAAATTTTTAACCCTCTAGAATAGATACGCTTATTATTTTCACGTGCATACACCCTTAACACTTTTTGATAGAGCTCTTACTTTTATTATATTTTTATAATGACAACAGTCAATAAAAAATAACAACGTTGTTAAAATTGTGTCTTACTTATCCATCTATGCTATTTTTTTTCAACTATTGCTAAAGTCTGTAATAACGCCAATCCAAATTGATACTATACTTTATTACATACAATTGCGCGGAAAATATTAAATTAGCTCTAAGTTTAATGTGAATTGGTGCTATTTTAATTATTTTCAGAGATAATTATGATTTTTTTGATATTTTCCTAATTTTTTTTACAATTTTTTTATTGAATATTTAATTTTCTGATTTTTCATTATATCTACTAATAAAATTCTTTATGTTCCGTCCGATATTTCAATGGTGTCTTGCCATATTGCTTTTTAAAACATTGTGCGAAATAACTTTGTTCCTTAAAACCAACATATTTTGCCACTTCGGCAACAGTCATTTTTGTCCGCGCTATTAAGTCACGCCCTTTTTTTATTCTTAGTGCTGTAATAAATTGTGATAAAGATTGATGACATTCCTGATTAAAAATTCTTGATAGATAACTAGGTGCCAAATTTACATAATTCGCTAATTCTTCTAAAGTTAAATTACTATCTAAGTTTCTTTCAATATATTGAATCACTTTACTTACTTTAGGGCTAAAGGCATTCGCTTTAATTTTCATAGCCCTTTCTGCATATTCCTTTACAATTGCATACGTTAATTCTTCCAATACTTCTACATCCAATGTCCGATCAATCATTGCAGCATATCGAGCGGATATTTCATCGATATGTATAAGACTTACACCCGCTTTTTCACCAGCTTTACGGCATAAAGTATTGATCAAATATGCTTTATATTGTTCATTTGATAGATCATCCTTCACTCGTCGTAAACCAGTCACAGACAAACTCATCTTTTTTAAAATCGTTAATGCTTCTTCGACATTTCCGTTTTCTACTGCAGTCAACAATTGATTTTCTAAATTATATCTATATTCTATTTCTTGTAATGTGTAATCACTTTGAAGCTTAGAATCAGCTAAAAATGTTTCATTTGCATGAAAACTGAAGTCAATTTCTACCGTTTCATAGACAATATTTCTTTTCTTCAAAAAACGAATTGCTAAACGACACATTTTTTGTGCTTTAACATGATGACATATTGGTATTTTAAGTAGATATTGTTTCAGTGTAGGAAGCTTAGAAATTTTAATATTTAAATTAAGTAACATTTCATTACATTGGCGCTCATTGGGTCGTTTATCCATATAAGGTCCAATAATATATATTTTTCTATATTTTTTAAATTTAAAAATCAAAAAGCTAACATTAAAACTATTTTTATAGTGATAAATTTTATTACTTTGCATATGCACAATAAAATGTTTCAACTCATTTCTATATTGTTTTTTGGTAGTATTCATAAAAGGTGTCTTAATATGGTTACTAATTGCATTTATGTTGTCCATATCATAACCTTCTAACTGAATACCCAACAATTGTATAGCATGCATTTGCAATATTTCTAGCGTTTCATTTTTCATAAAAAAACACCCCATTCCTTATATTTTTATTATATCTAAATATTAAGGAATAGAGTATCAAATGAATAAAAAATATTTAATTTATTTTTAGTATTTTATATATTTAGTCATGTAAGGCTATTGATCACTCTGTGTCTATTGTTTCTTACCAAATTTTAATTTAAACGGCGCATAGAATAAGACAAAGATAAGCACCAAACCTAAATAACCGATTAATGGATAGAAGATTGCTACTAGATCCGTAAATCCGACAAAACTTAAGCAAAGTCCTACAAGGATTGTAATAGTATAAAATATCTTAAAACGTATAGAATCTACAACAGTGAAACGTGTTGCAAATGCATAAAACATACCTAGTCCTGTATTGAAAATCATACCAAATATCACGATTGCCATAATGATACCTAGAATTGGTGATATATGGTTCACAATACCTAACATAGGCATTTCCATATTACCGACAATATTGATTTGTGTAAAAATTGCTAAATGACTTAAGACAATCATAGCACCCAATATCAAGCCACCTACTAAGCCTCCAATTGCTGCTACTTTTGAATTTTTTTCTGCTCCACCCATTACAATAGCCATTGAAGCACCTACTGCTGTATTAAATGAAGCATAATTAATACCTGCAACAAACCAATTAGGTAATGTCGAAGGTTTCGCATCTGAAATTGTATTTAATTCAGAAAATGGTACATTTGTAGTTAAGAAACTATAAATCGAAATAATTAATATAAAAATAATTAAAAACGGCGTAATA
Organism: Staphylococcus sp. GDY8P119P; assembly: GCF_017892075.1. NCBI lineage: Bacteria > Bacillati > Bacillota > Bacilli > Caryophanales > Staphylococcaceae > Staphylococcus > Staphylococcus sp. GDY8P119P. The sequence continues at coordinate 274,853 of NZ_JAESKJ010000001.1, read as the reverse complement.
TTGCCAATAACTTTAACTACACCTTCTACCTTTAACATTCCTGCAAGAATGATTAATACAGTCATTAATAATGTACCAACGAGCGATGGTACCCCAAATTGTTGATTTAAGTTTGACCCAGCACCTGCAATCATCACTACACCGACACCAAACAAAGTAAAGATAATGACTAAATCAATAATCCATCCCAATAATTTTCCAAATAATGATTTTCCAGTAATATTATGTATAACGACTTTATGTGAATCTGTATCAAACTTACTCCCTAACCAAACAAGCATCATCCCAACATAAGCAAACAACGCTGTGGTAATGATAGCACCCAAAGTGCCCAAAATACCAAAACTAGTAAAATATTGCAGCACTTCTTGTCCAGAAGCAAATCCAGCACCAACGATGACACCGATAAAAGCACTAGCAATCAGTAATATTCTTTTCATCATGTTACCCCCTTATTGAGTCTACTATATACAACTTAAATAAAATTTCAATTATAATAACTATGATTATTGTATATTTGGCATCTAAACTACTTAAAATTTCTACGATTACTCAATTTTATCATTTTATCCATAATTTATGTTGAAATACTTAAAAGACTAAGCAATTCATGCAATATAGCATTTGGAACATAAACCCTAGAAAAATAACATGAAGATGATTTAATTCAGTCCATCTGTGTGATTCATTGTTACTCATCAATACTACGACTTATTTATGTCTAAATTCACATTAAAATATTTTTAAAAATAAGGACCTATATTAACCCAAGTAGTAAATCAATGACCTAACTATAATTAAAATAATATTGAAAAAGGCAATTTCTATATGATTTCAATAGAAATTGCCTTTTTTCACTTGTTCAAGAACTTTATGTTCCAGACTCTATTTCGTAACACACACCCATTTATATGTGTTTTTATGTGATTTTATTATACAAAGATACTTAATATAAAAATAAAAACTAGTCCTGAAACAGAAATAACCGTTTCAAGTAATGACCAAGTTAGAAACGTTTCTTTAACAGTTAAACCAAAATATTCTTTAAACATCCAAAAGCCTGCGTCATTCACATGAGATAAGATAACACTACCTGCGCCAATTGCTAATACTACTAATGCAACATTCACGTCCGATGATTGTAGTAATGGCAATACAATGCCTGTTGATGAAATTGCGGCTACTGTAGATGAGCCTAAAGCAATTCTTAAAACGGCTGCAACTACCCATGCTAGTAATATAGGAGACATTTCAGTACCTTCAAACATTTTAGCTATTGTGTCACCAACACCACCATCTATCAGTACCTGTTTGAAAGTACCACCGCCGCCTATAATTAAAATCATCATTCCAATAGGATAGATTGCGTTTGATACAGAATCCATGATTTCAGCATTTTTTCTACCTTGTCTGACACCCATTGTTATAATTGCAAACAAAACGGCAATTAACATCGCTGTACCAGCAGTACCTATAAAGTAAATGAAGGATTCAAAGCCATTTGTCGCTTCTTCATTACCCGTCACTAACTGAACAATTGTAGAAAGTAACATAAGAATAACTGGTGAAATTGCTGTTAGTAAACTGATACCAAATCCAGGCATTTCAGACTCTGAAAATTCTTTTTGCGCACCTAAAGCTGAGATATCACCTTCGCGTTGATAAGCAGTTGGCGTAATTTTTTGTGCCACTTTATTAAATAATGGCCCTGCAATAATGGTAACAGGTATTGCTATAATTATACCGTAAAGTAACACATGACCTAAATTAGCTTGTAGTTCTTTAGCAATTACAACTGGTCCCGGATGTGGTGGTAAGAATCCATGTGTCACAGATAGTGCTACAACCATAGGAAGTCCAAGTTTTAATTGTGATACATTCGCGCGTTTTGCAATTGTAAATACTAATGGTATTAATAGTACTAATCCTACTTCAAAGAATAGCGCTATACCTACAATAAAGGCTGCAATCAACATTGCCCATTGTACGTGTTTGTGTCCAAACTTTTTAATCAATGTATCGGCAATACGTGTAGCACCACCACCATCAGCCAATAGTTTACCTAAAATCGCACCTAAACCAAAAATTAGAGCAATATGACCTAAAGTACTTCCCATACCATTTTCAATGGTTTCTATAATTTTATCTAACGGCATTCCGAGTAAAATAGCAGTGATAATAGATGTAATAATTAATGATATAAATGTATTTAACTTCAAGAAAATGATTAATGATAATAATACAACGATACCTATAACCACTGTAATTAATGGCCAAATTGTTTCAAACATAATTGTTCTCCCCTTTAACACTTAACATAATCGTTCATAATATCAAAAGGGCTTGCCCTCTCAATGATAACGCTTACTTAAATGTTTAAAATTTTAAATTTTTTAAACTGAATGAAATGATAGCCTTAAATGGAATTTACATATTTTTATTTATAGCTTATCATTCACTCAGTTTGTACCAATAAATCGTATCTACGATTTATCTTCAACCACATGTTCACGCTGAAACGTAGCGATTTCAGCATAGCGTTCTTCTAATGAGCGACTTAAATTGATGAAAATTGAAATAAGTTTTTGATAAACATTCACATTATCTTGATTTGGACGATGATGATTTGTTGTACCCACCATTTCTTCAATAATAGAAAAATCTTCAATTTCACCAAGTGCCTTCATGCCAAGTACACAAGCGCCTAAACATGAGCTTTCATAACTCTCTGGGACGATTAAATTCGTATCAAAGATATCTGCCATCATTTGACGCCACACTTCACTTTTAGCAAACCCTCCCGTTGCTTTTATCGTGGACGGTGTTTCATTCATTACTTCGACTAATGCTAAATAAACTGTATAAAGGTTATAAAGAACGCCTTCTAACGCTGCTCGAATCATATGTTCTTTCTTGTGAGCTAGCGTTAAGCCAAAGAATGAACCTCGTGCATCTGCATTCCACAATGGTGCACGTTCACCTGCTAAATATGGATGGAATATCAACCCATCTGCGCCCGGTTTAACACGATTAGCAATTTTAGTCAGTACATCATATGGGTCAACGCCTAAACGTTTTGCTGTTTCCACTTCACTCGCCAATAATTCGTCACGTAGCCATCGTAATACCACGCCTCCATTATTCACTGGTCCTCCAATGACATAATGATCTTCCGTCAAAACATAACAGAAAATTCTACCTTTATAATCTGTTCGTGGTTTATCTATTACTGTTCTTATGGCGCCAGAAGTTCCAATGGTTACAGCAACTTCACCTTTTTTAAACGCATTTACGCCTAAATTTGACAATACGCCATCACTAGCACCTACAACAATTGGCGTATTTTCGTCAATACCCATTAATGTTGCGTAACGACGTTTCATTCCTTTTAATATATGTGTTGTCGGTACTATTTCAGGCAATTGAGATTTACGAATGCCTAACAACGCTAATGCTTCTTGATCCCAATCTAAATTCTCTAAGTTAAACATGCCAGTAGATGAAGCCATCGATTGATCAATCACATAGGTTTCAAATAACTGATAAAAAATATATGTCTTAATGTCTGCAAACATCGCTGTTTGATTATATATTTCTTGTTGTTCGTGTTTCATCCAAAATATTTTAGATAGAGGTGACATTGGATGGATAGGCGTACCTGTTCTACTGTATATCGCGTCACCGTCATATTTGTCTTTAATCATTTCTGCATATTTTGTCGCACGATTATCTGCCCAAGTCAAATTCTCAGTTAATCGTTGATGACTTGCATTCATTGCAATCAAACTATGCATTTGAGCACTAAATGAAATTAATTTCAAATCATTTTTATGAACATTGGCTTCCCTCATAACATATTTAATCGTCATCAATACTGCATCAAATAACTCATCAGGATTTTCTTCTGACACCTCCACATTTGGTGTATGCAAAGGATAGCCAATATTATGTTTCATAATAAACTGCCCTTTTTCATCATAAAGCACTGCTTTTGTACTTGTCGTACCTATATCAACACCTATCATGTATTTCATAGTTTTTCCTCCTATTGTACCTCTTGTTTCACAATTACTCTTTCATCCAAAAACTATCTATATCTTCGCCAACATCATCAAAATTCAAATGAAATGCTTCTCTTAGTTTTGTTGCACTTTGCTTTGCAACCGCATCGATAAACACTTCATGATTATGATGAATTCGTTCAAAATCAACCGGATTTTCAGTCATACGTTTGCGCATGGATAACAAGATAAGCGCTTCCATCACTGGCTTCAAATTGTTCCAAAATGTTTTTAGATACTGATGTTTAGAAGCTAATATCGTCACTTCATGAAATTTCATATCGTGTTCTGTAAATGCCTCTGCGTCTTCAAATTTCACAGCAACTCTCATCATTTCTAGTTGTTTCCGCATTTCTTTAACAATTTGCTCATGATTATCTTTTTTTATCTTATTAAAAGCAAATGATTCTAGCATAATTCTTAAATCATACAGTTCTTTTTTTTCATTATCATTAAAAGGTAAAACGTAGGCACCCATTCGTTCTAAATGAATTAACTGATCTTGCTTTAATAATTTAAATGCATCTCTTACTGGAGAACGACTCACATTAAATTCATTGGCAATTTGGTTTTCAGTTAACAATGTGTCTGGTGTAATCATGCCATCAACAATTCTTAAACGTATTTCCGAAGCAATCATTTCACCTTTAGAAACACCTTCAAGCCATTGTTCTGGATAAATATATTCCAAGCGACTTCACCTCTCCACTCAATCGATATACTTGTATACAAGTATAGTAATATACATTCCGTATAATTGCAAGCGCTTGCAATTATACGGAGCATCTCCAAATTCCATAAAAAATCGGCATATCAAGTTTTCACTCGACATACCGATTTTTTCATTTTAATGACTTCCTGTTTTTAACGTTGTTACACAATGATGTGTTTGGTAACAATGCGGGCATTGTAATTTTCTAGTTTTAGGTGTATGTGCAGCAAACATCCACGTCGACAATTTAGGTTTAAATATTTGTTGACAATTCGGACATAAATAACTCACACGTTGATATATCGCTTTTGTCATAATGCCAGCATAAATTACTAGAATAGGTAATGTTGATAAAAAAGGCATCCATTTTTTTAATAATACGCTAGCGATGATAGATGTATATTGTATTATGATCGCGGGACTCAGCTTATATAGCAGTGGCATGTATAACGTCATGCCACGCTGATTTTGAATGACATATTTATGTGTGTTAATCAATTTTTCAATAGGTGCTTGCGCATCTTCACTGATACTGCTTTCCAGTTGTTTCATTTGATAAGCAGTAAGTTTCAATTTTTCAATTTCTTCATTAATTTCAGTTTTCTTTTGATGTAACATAACTTTTACTGCTTGTAACTTTTTGTCGTCTGTTAGTAATATTTTTATGTCTTTCAATGAAAAACCTATCGATTTCAATATTAAGATAATTTCTAAATTTACTTTGCTTTGTTCGTCAAATAATCGTCTACCATTACTTGATGATGGCATCGATTGTAAGAGTCCTTTTTTATCATAATACTGAATCGTTCTTACTGTTACATTGCATTGCTTTGCTAGTTCTCCTGTTTGATATAGTGTCATAAAATAACCTCCTTGACGTTAATCATACATGGTGACCTAACGTAACGAGCAAGTGTAACATTCGTTTTTAGTGCATAATATTTGTTTAAGACTCTAATTCTCAAAAATTTCGGAATGAATATTTTGCATTTTACTTTCAACAGTTGTAATTTCATTGGCACATTGTTTTAAAATTTCTCTATAATCCTCTGTATTTTTATTATTTTTGTAACGTATTTTATGTTCTAAACTCGCCCACATATCCATACCTATTGTTCTAATTTGAATTTCTACTGGTACTTTTTCTACAGAATTCGCTAAAAACACCGGTATTGACACTACAATATGCAAACTTCTATAACCGTTATCTTTTGGATTCATAATATAATCTTTTCGTTTTAATAACTGAACATCCGCCTGTTTTAACAATAATTCTTCAATAACATAAATATCATCTATATAATTACAAACAACTCTTATACCTGCAATATCATAAATATATGCTTTCGCTGACGCTGTGTTGATTTGATATCCTTTTCGATCTAATTTTTTAATCAGACTTCTCATTTCCTTAACACGACGTTCCATGTGATGGATCGGATTATGTTTATACAATTGTTGAAAATGATCGTCTAAAATATCAAGTTTAGTGCTAATTTCTTTTAGTGCGGATGAATATAATTGCTCTAAAGCAACAAAATCAATGACCATTTCAAATGCTTCTTCATAATTATTTATATATGATAAACTCTCTTTAAATTCTTCTTTCAAATCATCCATATTCAACGTTGGTTTACGTTCAATGTACATAAATCGTACCTCCAATAATTCATCTCTTTCCAAACATTATAGCTAAATTTAAAGACTACTTGAAACAATACAGTGAATATTTATCAATGAATGGTTCGAGTCAGAGATTACTTGATATGTGAAAGGGCATTTTTCAGTTTCGGCTGTTTGAGCTCATAAAAATCCATAGCTGCCTATTGTTTGTTCTAAAGCCAACTACTTCAATTGACATGTTTTGTTTTTTTCACTTATACATACAAAAGTCTCTATTCTACTAAATCAAATACATTTTCAGCTTCGCCTTCACGTTTTTTCACACTATTCGTTCATTTTATGTTCAATAATCTGAGTCCTTCTATTATCTGCAATGTTACGTGCTCGCTTCATAGCATCTGCCTTTTTATCGAAGCTATCCGTAGCTTGTTTCGCACCATCAGACTTTATTTTCCACTCACTATTCTCATAATAGACATGAACATCTTTATGATTTAATTGTGGATTTACAGATTGATCACGTTCATGCACAGTGATTTTTTTATTTTTCAACGCTTTCAATTCATCTTCAGTCGCATTTTTGTACCAATCTTCAGCTTGTTTCGTAGCGATTGGAATCGCATTGTCCTCTTGATATCCATCTTTAAGCATTGCATTTCCAATGTCTATTGCTTTTTTTCTTTCCAAGTTTTCCATATTTTTCCAACTTTGTGGATAATCTTCCATCGTCCAAGGCATGTGATAAAACCTCCATATTCAAACTTATATTAATTCTCTTTTACCTCTTTTTTCCTTTAACAAACTAAATAAATGCATTAAAAGTGATATAAATATTTAAGACAACTATGATTTGTTCATTAATTGAAAGGGAATGATGAGTAAGAATCAGTGTTAAATAAAAGGAGGTTTAACTAACATGAATCTATCCATTGGCTTAATCCCTTCTCCTGACATGCCTCATAAATTAATCAACAAAATTTATTCAGAGCTCCCAAAAGATTTCACAAAACATGTAGATAATGGCGTGGAATGGCAATTTGAAATACACGTTGCATCTATGATTGGGACTGCGGAACATATGGATAAAGTTTTGGATATTGCATCCAATATGAAACAACAAAAAAATTGGGATTATACAATTTGTATTACGGATTTACCTAATTTTTCTAAAAATAAAAGTGCATTATGTGATATTGATTTCGATACTAAAACAGCACTTTTATCATTACCAGCGTTGGGAAACTTTAAGTTAAAAGAGAAATTAAGACAGTGCTTAATATTTATTATTGAATATTTACATTCTTCTGGTAGAAACAAAAACACTTTAAACTTTAAGCATTTTAAATTGACTCAATTTAAAGAAGTCATACCTAAGGATAATAATGAAAATTATAGATCCCGTATCATTGCCAAATCTACATTTTTAGGTTGGCTTCATTTGATTTGTGGCATGACTTTTGCCAATGAACCTTGGTCTGCCATTTTTGATTTTAAAAAAATCATATCTGTTTCATTTGCCACAGGAACTTATATAGCAATATTTTCTACACCTTGGGATATCAGTCTTGATTATAGTTATTGGCGGTATATTTTACTGATGTTACTATCTGTATTAGGCATGGTTGGTTGGCTAATTTATTCTTATAAATTATGGGAAAGACCTAGCGCTAATACACAAAAACTTTATCGCTTTATTTATAACATCACGACCTTCACAACCTTATTGACCATCACCTTTTTAAATTTTATAGTACTATATATCTTGTTATCTCTAAGTACAGTATTATTTGTACCTCCCGAGTTGTTTTCAAATTGGACATCATTAAACAGTGAGCATCCAACTATTTTAAATTATATTAACTTAATTTGGTTTATTACGTCATTAGGTATACTCGCTGGCGCTATGGGATCCACTGTTGAAAATGCTGAAAAAATTAAACGTGTGACGTATTCTTTTAGACAATACTATAGATCTAAATCACTGGAACAAGAAGATGAAGATAGCTCTAGCGCATATGCAAAAGCTGATTACTACAAGGGCGAAAAACAATCACATCATGAGGAGGGATTAAATGAACACAACAACGGCTAAAATAGGTATTATTGCTGCACCGGGCGTCACTGAAAAAGTAGCGCGTAATCTTGAAATTGATTTGCCCCACATCCTTAGTGAGCAATATGAGCATTCAGTTAAATGGGAAATCGATACAATTATTGATCCTTTGACTGGTTCAGCAGAAAGCGTCCAACAAATTTTCAGTAAAATTGCTGATTATCAAGAGCATAATCAATGGCATTTTACAATTGGACTCACTGACCTACCGATGATTGAACAACAAAAAGTAGTTGCCATTGATATCAATAGACAAAATGGTGCTAGTTTAATTTCTATCCCTGCTTATGGATGGCGTCCAATCAAAAAAAGAATTCAAAACTCTATATTGGCTATTCTAAAGGCAATAAATGAATTTAAGCATTCTGAAAAAATTAACAATAATCATGACGCTATGTCATTGATGAATGCGCAGTTTCCTTTATCAAATTTACAATCACGAACTGTTTACTTTGAAAATACTACCTCACAACATACGCAATATTACGTATCGTCCAAGTCTAAAGGTATTTTTCGTCTTGTTAGTGGTATGACATTTGCAAACAACCCATTTAACATGTTAAAAAGCTTAAGTAATGTTGTGGCAATCGCCTTCACTACAGGTGCCTTTGGAATCATTTTTACGACAATGTGGAATTTAAGCTTTGTATATTCTGAGTGGCGCTTGTTATTAATGATGCTTGTAGCAATTTTCGGTATGATGATTTGGATGATCATTGCACATAATTTATGGGAATCAAAAAAAGAGAGCACGAATAAGCAAATCACTACCTTATACAACTTAACTACAACGATGACTTTAACTGTTTCAGTTATTATTTATTACTTTATTTTGTTCTCACTCTTTTTGATTGCAAGTTTAATTGTGCTCCCCTCAGATTATTTAGGTCAAGCATTACAATTAAAAACATCTGCAGGTTTAACAACTTACATAAACTTAGCTTGGTTTGCTGCATCAATTTCGACTGTAGCTGGTGCAATAGGTGTTGGTCTAAATAATGAAGCACTCATACTTGAAAGTACTTACGGATATAGACAAAAACAGCGATACAAGCAATTGCATAAAGAACAACAACAACAAGAACAACAACAAAGAAAAGCACAAGAAGATATAAAGGAAAAAAGACAAGAAGAAGAAGAAAAAGCTAGAAAACAACAAGATTCCAACTAGATATCGGAAAGTAGCAATGCTTATTAGAGCATTGTTATTTTTCCATATTTGTAAAGACTTCACAAAACACTTCATTAAATTTTAAATATAAAACAAGCCAATGTCATCGGATATTAACTACCGTAACATTGGCTTGTTTTGCATTATTCATGAGGTGATTTATTTGCTTGTCTTGCATTTTGACAATTATGTTGAATACTCATTAAAGAAGTTCTAATGTGCATGTATTGTGGTAAAGTTGCCATTTCTTGAACATTGATATTAGAACCGATTTCAAAATGTTTAGCAATGTTTTCAAATACTAACAAATACTCTCCCATGGTTTCATCATTAATATGGTAACGTTTTTCATTACTTAATGCCCTCGTCAGCATAAAACTGATTTCTTCTAGTGCATATATACTAGGATAATAGTATTGTATAACCCTTTTATTACTAAATACTTCACCATTCGCACTATTATATATTTGTTTCATATTGTTTAGTTGAACACTTAAATGCAACATTTCTTTTTTATCTCGCTCTCTCGATGAGTATTTGTTGCTTGAAAATAAATAATGGAATAACACTGCTTCATTACGAGCTACTGTAGCAAGCGTGCCTGGTAACATTGAAGAAGCAGTCTTTCTACCTATGATCAGTAAAGAAACAACAGCAATAATAATACCAACAATCACATCAATAATTCGTGGAAGTGCTATTAAAATCGAGAGATGGTTCGATGCTAAACCATTTAATAATATAACTTGGATTGTGATAAATATAACTGCAAATGAATAATTTGCTCCAACGAATATTTCTGTTATGCCTGCTGCAACCGCAAGGAGTAATATAGCGATAGGTACAGGTGGTGTAGACAATAGTATTAATGACAGTACAAGTACACCTATAATCGTACCGATACCTCTTGATCCAGCACGTTCAAAACTGTGTAATGTAGTTGAACCTAATAATACTGTATGCGTACTAAGTGGAATCCAATATGCTTTGTCAAAATCAAACATCAATGCGATAAAAATCGCAATTGCCATAATAACGATATAGCGTATAGTATTTCTAAAGACAAATGAATCTATTGTCAAATTCGTAACTAATCGATGACCATAAATAGGTACACGTATATCCACTTCGTGTTCCAGTTGTGCATCATTTGCATTCATTATGGCATCAACTTTGAATATATTATCTACAAGTTTTTGATAAGCTTCATCAATATCAACTTGGCGTGTCCATGTTTTATTTGTCTTACCTTGCGTATATACTAAATTGATTACGTAGTCTACCATCAATTTAATATCTTGAGGTAAAGGCCGTACATTTTTTTCATTTAATTCCAGTAATTCTGAATGTATACCTTGTGCAATATTATGTAGCAATATTAAACGTTGGAATTGTGGTGACTTTTGAGATTTGGCAGAACTTGCAGTGATGAGTTGGTTATCAGTATTTCTAAAAGCAGTCACTGCAAATCGGGATGCTTTTGAAAATGCTTTTGGATCATCAAAATTATAAACTAATTGTTTTATAATATTATAATCATTTTTAATTGATTTAACTTCAGCTGATTCTTTTGACAGTAAAATCACCACGATTACTACAAATGTTGCTAATAAACCTCCGATAAATACTGAAACACCTCTTATTAATGCTTCATCTGGAGCAACTGGTAAATTAATTGGCAAACTGAATGCCACAATAAAAAAAGTTGATGATGGTCCAGGAATGTTTAATGAACTAAATACATAATACGGTATTACTGCTACAATCAATAATAAAATACCAAATATGATGGGTTGATTGACGGTCAACGTGCCTAACATCATTGATAATGCAAATACTATTGAAGTAAAAAATACTGTACGAAGTTTAGACTTTGCCGTACCGCCAAACACATAAATGTGTGCTAACGTACCTGTTGAAATTAATAGACCGATTGAAAAATAATCGACTAAATAACCAATCATTAATGGTAAAAACATTAGTATCGCTTGTCTAATACCTTTAGCAACATCGATTTTCATAGCATTAAATTTTGTGAGTGACTTTAAATATTTAATCAATGGCGATTCACCTCTCCTTTTTATTTTATTTTAACAATGATATTTCATCTGATTTGATGGAAAACATAAAAAAGACGGGTTAGAAATCTAAAATTTATATTTCGATCTCATAGTCCCGTCCCCGTTAAGGTCATTTTGTTTTGTGAAAAACTTGTTATACATAGCTTTAAATATAAATACTTTGCTTTTATACAATATTAAAGATATTTAATTTATCCTTCAGCTCACTTTATCAAATACATAAATCTACAACTGGGGAAGTACATTGTAAAATAGTTCATTTCACAAATTTTGGTTGAGAAATCAGATACATTTTAATTAACGATTACTAAACTATTTTAACACTTTTATTGGTTTCTGCTAGGGCATTTCCTACAAATCGTTATAATGAATATGTTTAATCATTACTATATTCTACTTTAACGAGTAATTTTATTCTGATTGTTTGATGTCTTCGTGCACTGTTGAATAATCAATATCAGATTCTAAAAATGTCGCGTTATTTACTGGGAAATGTTGTTCAAGTGTTTCAATATTACTTATTTCTACATCGCCATGATTCATTTCAAAATCCAATACATGTCCACCTATTGTTTTATCTCTATCTACAAAATGTAAATGGAAACCTCCGGCAGCTATGCCATGAAAAAGTGTTGGTGCATAAAAACCAACGATCGTACCTTCAATTTGATCATAATGAAACTCTGGTTGTTGTTTAGCCGATTCAATTAGTTTAGTATACGGTTTTTCTTGTTTTGGCATCATTCTAACATGTACATTTTCAAATTTCCCAGATATTTTAACCGCAAAAAATAAGTTTTCACTGGCAGCGTAGCTTTTAGTTTGATTTAATACATATTCAGAATCAGTAATATGTCTCACTTCAAAACTAACATCCGGTTGAAATGGTGTGACCGTAGAAAAAGGTGTCATTTCACTACCCTCTAGCTGTTTGAAATTACCATGTGCATCAGCATGATAAGCGATGCCGTCTAATATAATAACTTCACCGTCTGATCCTGTTAACGTACCGATACCTAAATCACCATGTTTTAAAATTTCATTCATTTCCATAGTGCCATCTAATAATCCAGCCATCAATGTACCGAGCGTGCCATGTTGATATAGCATGATATTTTCTCTCCTTATATCAGTATCTTTTTTAAAGAATTTCACTATTCACAATAATTCACAACATATTATTATACAATATAATTGTGTTTTCCAATAACTTTGTGCTCACAAAACATTAATGAAACATGAATATTTCTCGATATCAACCTTATATGCTTTACTTTAAAACTATGATAAAACACACTTTGATTTCATTTATAAATATCGATTCAAGCTATAAATATCGATTCAAGCTATAAATATCGATTCAAGCTATAAATATCGATTCAAGCTATAAATAAACGTCAACTTCGTTTTACCAAGATGGCATCCATCATAGGAAAATGTTCAGTTAATACGCTTCAATATTTCAAAAAAATGAAAGCGCCCGTTTCTATTCAATTGAATTTGAAACGGGCGCTTATGCGATAATCATAGATGTTTATCTTCTATACGCTTATGTTATTAATTATTTAATTGTAGCAACTTCTATTTTAGGCGCTTCAAGTAAATAAGTTTCTATTTCTTTAAAAAATGTTTGAAAATGTTCAGATTGATTATGTGCTTCTAATGCAGCTTGATCTTTATATTTTTCTATAAAAGCAAAAGTTTGAGGTTCATTTGTATTTTCAAAGTGCGCATAATATAATGCACCTGCTTCTTGATTTGCTGCAATGACTAAGCGTTCAACCTCTGCTAAATAATTTTCTCTATGTTCTGATTTAATCTTCATTACTGCAGTTACTAAAATCATATATAACCTCCTGAGATAATCGCTCTTGCAAAGTTTGTTTAAAAGAGTATTAAAGTTCTTCTTTTTCAATGATTAACGGTTGATCCGGTTTAACAAAAAACCACATAATTATTGCAAACACGACTGGGATAATAACTAATTCTAATGTCACTGTCCAACCAACAATATCAACCATCATACCTGCTAATAAAGGACTCAGCAATGCACCGATATTGCCCCATAAATTCATCCAGCCAGATACTGAACCAGAAAAATTACGTCCTAAATCTGTAGCTGCCGCCCAACTCATTCCTGTAGCAATTCCTATTCCGCCTAAACATAATGACAACCACAGCACATTTGCTACTAAATTGTTTGTTTGAATTGACATGAATAATGAGATACAAAATACCACAAAACCGATGATTGCAATGGACGCTCTCGCAACAAATCTTGATTTTCCATTTTGTAATAGCTTATCAGAGATTGCACCGCCACATAATATTAATAAGAACATAGCAATCCATGGTGCACCTGCTGCCCAAGCCATATCAGGGTCGGTTAATTTGACATTATATTGTTCCGTTAGATATGTAGGTAACCATATTAAGAATAGTGACACAACAAATTGTACAACAAAATATTGTGCAGCCAATGCATAAAAGCTAAATCTTCTTAAGAAGATATTCCACGGCGCGTTACTTTTTTCAGTTTTTATGATATCACGGTTTTCCATAATATATTTTTTTTCTGCTTCATTTACCATTTTATGTTGTTCCGGTAAATCTTTTGAAATAATAATCCATAATAATGCAATGACAATACCAATAGCACCAAAAATATAAAATACAGCTTGCCATCCAAACATATTAACGATAGCAATCGTAACTACAGGTGCAATCACTGGTCCAAAATATGAACCCGCTAACAATGCACTCGAAGCACGTCCTTTTTCACCTTTAGCAAACCAAAATGAGTTAAACACTGCATTCGAAGGATACATAGGTGCCTCACCTATACCAAATAAAAAACGTACAGCATATAATAAACCATGATTTTTAACAACACCAGTTAAAATCGTGAAAGCACTCCACCATACGAGCGCAATTGTTAACATTTTTTTAGAGCCAAATTTTTCTGCCAAAAAACCTGAAGGTACTTGCATCAACGCATACCCTAACGAGAAAAATGATGCTAATAAACCAAACTGTGTTTTCGTCAAATGTAAATCTTCCATCATAGGTCCTGCAATAATGGAAATATTTGATCTATCCATATAAGCAATTACACCTATAATGAAAAACGCAATAGCAAAATACCATCTTATATTTGTTCTTTTTTGTTCCATTTTTTTACCCACACTCTCTCCCTATTTCACTAGTCATCATATGACCTATTGTGTGCCTAGATATTACCACAATATGAAATCGCTTACAACTACTTTTTTCATTTTATGATAATACCTTATTCATTCTTATGAACAGCGTACACAGTTTATGTGACAGGTATTAACACCAGTTCTTTAAAAACCTAAATCTTCACTATAATATTAGTTGAAATAAGTTTTTCTTAAATCCCTCAGTGCATTGAAATTTCAAGGCAACAAATTTATTAATTATCTTTATATCACCTTAAATATGCATTACACATTAATTTAGATTATAATACAGAAGTAATTAAAAAATACCATCATGTTTGATTAAGAAAAGGAGCGACACTTATCGCCATGGAACAAATACTGACAAACTTTATAAATTCATGGGGTTATACTGCTATTGCAATATTAATCCTATTAGAAAATATATTACCTTTTATTCCATCTGAAATTATTTTGACATTTGCAGGACTGATGACAGTTAAATCTGATTTATCCATACCTTTACTTTTTATCATATCTACCATTTCATCGTTAATCGGTTTAATCATACTTTATTACATCAGTAGTATCGTCTCTGAAGCACGTTTATATCGTTTTGTTGATAAATATGGAAAATGGATCAAACTCAAAGGAAAAGATATTGCTCGCGCTAATGAATGGTTTAAAAAATACGGTGCTATTGCAGTCTTTCTTTGTCGCTTTATTCCTGTTTTACGCGTATTAATCACCATACCAGCAGGCATTAATAGAATGAATATTGTATTATTTACTATTCTTTCGTTAATAGGTACTACAATTTGGAACATTGCACTCATCTTCTTAGGTAGCATGTTGAGCAACAGTTTTGATACGTTAATGAATGGCTTACACACTTATTCATATATTATGTATGTCATCATCGCTATAGCTGTCGTATATCTCTTTATTCGTATCTACAAAAAGAATCGCACACATCAATAAGTGCACGCTTTGCTTTAGTTTAAAACTTGTTACGTCATTTGCTCGTATAACTGATATCTATCTTAGCAATCAGACAAAATCCGTAGGGTTTTTGTCTGATTTTTTTATAAAAAAAGACTAACTTCCCCCTTTGAAGTTAGTCTTTCACGATTTTTAATTTCTCCCTAAAATTTTGAGCAGAAAATTTTCTATTACTTATGTGCGCTTTTAATATTTATATAATCAAAATACTACCCCTTTATCAAACTACTATGATAATGATTACTTATTACCTTTTACTATTTGACGAACTTCTTCTAAATCGCCTTCTACATCAATTTGAGGTTTCTTCGTCATTTTACTAACTAAAATGGTAACAATTAAACTTGTTAAAAATCCTGGAACAATCTCATACAAATTAAAGAAATCATTAATTTCACCTAATGGTTTAACAAAAGCAATCCAAACAATTACAACAATTGCACCTGAAATCATTCCGCTGACTGCACCAGTACGACTTAAACCTTTCCAATATAAACTCATTAATACAAGTGGTCCAAATGCAGCACCAAAACCTGCCCAAGCGTTACCTACAAGATTTAAAATTGTATCATTAGGTGACCATGCAATGATAATTGAAACAATTGCAACTAAAACAACTGACATACGTCCCACAAAAACAAATTCCTTTTCATGTTTTTTTGCTGCTTCCTCACCACGGAACAATTTATAAAAATCTTCAGTTAATGAACTTGATGTCACCAATAGTTGTGACGAAATCGTACTCATAATCGCTGCTAAAATAGCTGCAAGTAAGAAACCGCCCACAAGTGGATGGAACAATATTTGACCCATTAATATAAACAGTGTTTCTGGATCCTCAAGTGTTACACCACCACGATTGACAAATGTAATACCTACAAGACCTACACCAACTGCCCCCAGTAAGCTAATTGCCATCCAACCTATACCAAAACGTCTTGCTGTCGGTAATTGTTTCACTGATTTAATAGACATAAAACGCACAATAATATGTGGTTGTCCAAAATAACCTAAGCCCCAAGCAAAGAATGATATGATACCAATAACCGTTGTACCTTTAAATAAATCAAGGTTTGTCGGTTTCAAATCTGCCGCTTGCGATAAAGTATCCAATCCACTTAATTGCATCATCGCTACTATTGGTACCATGACCATAGCAATTAACATGATTACCCCTTGGAAAAAGTCCGTTAACGACACGGCTAAATATCCGCCGAAGAAAGTATACGCAATTACAATAATAGCAACTAATAATAATCCAAAATGGTAGTTTAAACCAAAAGCACTATCAAATAATTTACCACCTGCAACCATTCCAGAATGAGTATACAGTGTAAAGAACACGACAATAATACCACCTGATATAATTTTAATCACATTTGATTGATCATCTAAACGATTTCTAAAGAAATCAGGTAATGTTATTGCATCTCCAGCTTTTTCTGTATACACACGTAATCGTGGGGCTACAACGAGATAATTTATGTATGCACCAATAGTCAGACCGATTGCCAACCATGCAGCTGATAACCCTGTCGTATAAACTTCACCGGGCAATCCCATAATCATCCAACCACTCATATCTGATGCTCCAGCAGATAATGCTGTAACATAAGGTCCTATGTTTCTACCACCTAACATATACTCACTGATATTACCTGTCGCTTGCTTATAGCCGTAATATCCAATGACTAATAGCACAACAAAATACGCACCAAGCATAATATATGTCTGCCAGTTTGGATTTACTTGACTCGATAACGATGCTCCCAAAGTAAACATAAAATAAACTCCCTTTGTATAATTTTGTTACATGCACTTATTATACAAAAGTTTAAAAATTTTTAAACCGCTATTTAAAAAATATTTTTTGCAAATACATTCCAAATCACCTTCAATACGCTCAAAACAATTGTTATAAAGCTATTTTTATCGTTTTAAATAATATGTGTATATTTACAATTATAGGGTTAAATACTTATTTTTCTAATTCAAAAAAATGTATGTTTCCTACAATATTTACATTTATATGAGAATTTGCTTATTTGAGTAACATCGTTATTTTTAACAATTTTACCGCTTTTTTGACAAAAAAATGAAGCCATTCCCATTAATTAAAAGATAGTATAAATAATGTAATCAATACTAGACACTCACCCCAAAAATAATGCTACAATATTACACATACAATGGAAACGTTTTATTAAATAGAATGAGTAACAAAACTACCTAATTGGAGTGACATAAATAATGCATGATGCAACAGAAAAAAGTGTAAAAGAAAAATATTTAGATTTATTATCTCAACAATTTAATAACAGAGAGGAATTAGCAACTGAAATTATAAATCTTGAGTCTATTTTAGAACTTCCAAAAGGTACGGAACATTTCGTCAGTGACCTACATGGAGAATTCCATGCATTTCAACATGTATTAAGAAACGGTTCAGGAAATGTTCGTTCTAAAATCAGTGATATATTTCAAGATACTTTGACACGCCAAGAAATAAATGAATTTTCGGCACTTGTATATTATCCAGAAGAAAAATTAAAATTAATTAAAAATAGTTTCACCTCAAAAGAGCGCTTAGATGAATGGTATATCACAACGATTAATCGTCTTATCAAATTAGTCACTTATGCTTCTTCTAAATATACACGAACAAAATTACGCAAAACTTTACCTAAAAATTATATTTTTATAATAGAAGAGCTGTTATATAAAAGTAATAAATATAATAATAAACATTCATATTATCAGACACTAATGAATCAAATTATTGAACTCGAACAATCAGATGATCTGATTATCGGTCTGTCCTTTACAATTCAACATCTCGTGGTGAACCATTTACACGTTGTAGGTGATATTTATGATCGTGGTCCAGAACCTGATAAAATCATGGACACCTTAATTGACTATCCTTCTGTTGATGTACAATGGGGAAATCATGATGTCTTGTGGATTGGTGCCTATGCTGGTTCTAAAGTGTGCTTAGCAAATTTACTCAGAATTTGTGCGCGTTATGATAACTTAGACATTATTGAAGATGCTTATGGTATTAATTTACGTCCATTATTAACACTTGCTGAAAAATACTATTCAGGTGACAATCCTGCTTTCAAACCTAAAAATGCTGAAGGACTGTCTCAATCCGAAATAGAACAAATCACTAAAATTCACCAAGCAATCGCAATCATCCAATTTAAACTAGAAGCACCTATCATTAAGCGTAGACCTAACTTTGAAATGGAAGAACGATTAGTGTTGGAAAGCATCGACTATGAAAATCATACAGCCACACTTTATGGTAAAACTTATGCTTTAGAACATACTTGTTTCCAAACAATTGATCCAAGCAACCCTAACGCATTAACTGAAGATGAACACGAAGTAATAGAAAAATTATTATTATCAGTGCAACAATCTGAAAAATTAAAACGTCACATGACATTTTTAATGCAAAAAGGGAAACTTTACCTTCCTTATAATGGCAATCTGCTAATTCATGGTTGTATACCTGTGGATGAAAATGGAGAAATGGAATCTATGGTTATTGATGGTGAAAAATGCTATGGTAGAGATTTGCTTGACCATTTCGAATACTTTGTAAGAGAGGCATTTGACCATAAAGACATACATGATGATTTAGCAACTGATCTCGTTTGGTATCTATGGACAGGTAAGTATTCGTCCTTATTTGGAAAAAGAGCAATGACAACATTTGAACGTTATTTTATTAATGATAAATCAGCACATAAAGAAACTAAAAACCCTTATTATTATTTACGTGAAGACGTAAATATGTGCAAAAAAATGTTAAAAGATTTCGGTTTAGATCCAGAAGAAGGACATATAATCAATGGCCATACACCAGTTAAAGAAATTGACGGCGAAAACCCAATCAAAGCAAATGGTAAAATGATTGTCATCGACGGTGGATTTTCAAAAGCCTACCAATCTACAACTGGTATTGCTGGCTATACTTTAC
This sequence comes from Staphylococcus sp. GDY8P119P, assembly GCF_017892075.1. Lineage (NCBI taxonomy): Bacteria > Bacillati > Bacillota > Bacilli > Caryophanales > Staphylococcaceae > Staphylococcus > Staphylococcus sp. GDY8P119P. The sequence continues at coordinate 254,917 of NZ_JAESKJ010000001.1, read as the reverse complement.
TCTATAATTCTTTTGGAATGCAGCTTGTAGCACACCAACACTTTAATTCTAAAAAACATGTCTTGCTCAATGGGGCTGACGAGCTTTCTATAAGACGCGTGGTAGACAAAGAGTTAAAACGTAAAAAAATACGTGATACTAATACTGGTAAAGATATACAAGAAAAAATTGATGTGTTAAAAGTATTGATGCATGACCGATTTGTCAACTAATTTTATCCATGACTTCTTTATAAAATGATAATGAAATGATGCCGTATTCAGTGACTAAAAGTTCAAAAAAACAACGCGGCGAATGCTACGTTGTTTCATAAAAATATAGAAAACGACAATATTTATAAACGCCGTTCTCTTAAATTGTAAACTTAATCAAAGTACCATTTTCTAGGCTGTTAATCCCTAAATTCCATGGGTATGCAGCCTAGTTTTTTTAGGTTCTGCCTTTATGAATATTTTCAATTTGTTTACTCAACCTTAGAGCTGTTCCGTTCTCTCAAAAAATACAAATGTATATATGATATGAACTTTATGATTTATTTCTCGTTTCGTTTAAGATAAAATAAATCATTGTGATGTTTATTAAATAAGTATGATTACCATATGTATGGCAAGAAAGGATTCCAATTATATGTCTAGTTTAAAAGAAAGTATCATCGTTGCTTTTGCGTTTGTAGGTGTTGTTGTGGGTGCCGGCTTTGCGACGGGCCAAGAAATTTTCCAATTTTTTACTAGCAATGGTAAATTTAGTGTTTTAGGCGTTATTATCACCGGATTTATCATTACCATAGCTGGTGTATTTGTATTAAATACAGGCTACCGGTTGCGTTCACACAGCCATACTGAGCCCATAAAGTTTTACCTACCTCGAACAATTGCGACAATTTTTGATATGATTTTAACACTGTTTTTACTTGCATTAGCTATGATAATGACAGCTGGTGGCGTTTCAACGATTCATGAAAATTTTGGTATACCTTATGTCATTAGCGCTTTGATTTTAGTCATTATTATCTTGGCTACTTTATGCTTAAAATTTGATCGTTTAATCACTGTTTTAGGTATGGTTACACCATTTTTAATTATTATTGTATCAATAATTGCTATTTATTATTTCACTACTGGAAGTTTTGACTTTGATTCAGCGTCGCAATATGCCAATAGTGGCACACGTACAGATAAATGGTGGTGGTTTGATGCAATTAATTATGGCAGTTTGCAAATTGCAGCTGCGTTTAGTTTTCTTTCTGTAATGGGGGGACGTATAAAATCTGAAAAGGCAACATATTTAGGTGGTATTTTAGGTGGCATGGTCATAACGTTTTTATTATTAATGTTAAATCTTGGTATGGTCACAGAATTTACAAAAATAACAAATGTAGCGTTACCGTCACTATTATTGGCAAAACAAATTTCACCTGTGATTGGTCATTTTATGGCCATTATCATGGTATTAGTGATTTATAATACAGTTGTGGGATTAATGTATGCATTTGCCTCTCGTTTCACAGAACCATATAAACAAAATTATTATATTTTAATTATAATTATTGCAATTATTACATTTGCTACTACGTTTGTCGGTTTTATTGAGTTAATTGGAAAAGTATTTCCATTGATGGGACTCTTTGGTTTTATTTTGCTAATTCCTATATTAATGAAAGGTATCTTTAATAAATCACATTCATCATAACAAAAACCTCTAGACGAGAGTTTCAATATTATCATCATTCAATCATAATATTGAGTTGGTCTAGAGGTTTTTTATTTTGCTATCGCAGCACTTACATATCATTATTCTAATTAAATTGTTATTTATTCATCTTCTAATAATGATTGGCCCGCAATAATGCCTTCACGTGTCAACTCGTGACTATTCACCCATATTTGTTTAACTGTTGCGCCAGCTTGATTAAAGATATCAATCACATGTTGACTATCCTGAACAGAAACGATAGGGTCATTTTCACCCATTGATAATAATACCTTGGAATTGGATAAATCTTTGTCATTTACTGACTCTAAAGGATATAAAGGTGCGTAAAGTAGTGCTTTGTTAAATGAAATATCTGGGTGTAACATCATGCTTATCGCAATATTAGAACCATTAGAGAATCCTACTGGTATAGCTTGGGTCAAATCAAAATGATACGTTTTAGCCGCTTCTTTTAAAAATCGTATTAAATTGTTTGTTCTATATTTCAAATCTTCAACATCATATTGTCCTTCACCATATCTCTTGAAGAAACGATTCATACCATTTTCCGAAACTTCTCCTCTTACACTTAGTACATTATAACTTGCATTTAATGCTTGTGCTAAAGGTAAAAGATCATGTTCATCTCCACCTGTGCCGTGTAATAAAATAAAAGTTGGACCGTTTAAATCACCTTGTTTAAAAATGTGTTCCATTATTTATCATCTCCTTTTTAATATACTTATATTCGAATAGGTGGTAATAATTTCAATAATGCTTCTCTTTGTTCCTCATATTGTGGCGGTAACATAAGATGTGTACCCAAGTCTTCAAATCGTTCATCTATCGTAAATCCTGGTCCTTCAGTAGCAAACTCAAAAATAATGCCACCACGTTCTTTCATGTAAATAGCATTAAAATAATTGCGATCTTTCACTTCCGTTACATGATAGCCCTTGTCTTTCATTTTCATTTGCCAAGCTTTGTGTTCCTCATCATTAGGTACTGACCAGGCAATATGATGCACGACACCAACACCCCATCGTACACGCACATCGGCAACTTCTTTTTGAACTATCACATGGTGTCGCCATTCTCCTTTAGTTTCAAGGTGAATATGACTCTTATTTTCATCTATTAGCTCTAACCCCATATCCTCATTTAATGTTCGTACTGTTTGATATGGCTCAATTGATAGCATGCTAACACCATGAAAACCTATAATATTTTCTCCACTATCGTACGTATGCGCTTCATCAGCTTCCACAAGTGCTAATGGTAACGCATGTGTATCTGAAAATTCGACCGTAGCTTTATTAAATAATTGTGTTCTCGCAGTTTCTATCCCATGTGATTGCAAATGTTTTTCCCAATCTTCTAATGATCCTTTAGGCACTCGAAATGCTATACGTTGAACCTGACCAGAACCGATACGTCCTTTATAATTGTTGGGCCAATTAAAAAATGTCAATATTGTTCCATTATCCACATTGCCATTCGCAAAATATAGATGGTACGTGGAAGGATCATCAAAATTCACTGTTTTCTTAATTAATTTTAAATTGAGTATATCTCTATAAAATTGAATATTCTCTTCTGGATTACCTACAATCGCCGAAATATGATGAATATGACTAATATCTTCCATAAAATAACTACCCTCTCACTTTTTAATATTAAGATTTAAGCAATCTCACAATTTAATGTGAACGTCTTGTATCAAATGGACGCACTTCTGATTCTATATAATCACGTTTTTCTTCTAAAAATGGTGGTAATGCAAGGCTTTCGCCCAATGTTTCATATGGTTCATCTCCCATAAATCCAGGTCCATCTGTAGAAACTTCAATCAAAATATGACCAATACGTGCATATAATGCTTCAAAATAAAATCTATCTACTAAGCCTGAGTTACCAATACCATACTGTTCATATTTTTCTAACCATTTAGATATTGCCTCATGATCTTTTAATCTGAATGAAACATGATGCACTTCACCATAACCTTGTCTTGCTTCTGGTCCAGTTGCATCTTTTCTTAAAAAGACTTGGCCACCATTACCACCTTCACCTACTTCTAATACTGCAACGTTTTCTTCTTCTATAATTGTTGTCATACCAAATATATCTTCTAAAATCTTTTTAAAGTCTTCAAAATAACTAACAGTTATTTCAATCGGACCTAGACCATAAATCGCTTTATCTGTTGGTACTGGGCCTTCTTTCCATGGTTGACCAGCTGCCACACCTTTATTGTTTTCATCTGAGATTAATTGATAACTTTGTCCATCTGCTTCTTCAAAAGGCAATACCTTTTTACCAAATAATGTTTGAATGCCTTCATGTTTAATATTATATTCATTAAATCTTTGTTCATAATATGCTAACGCTGCATTATCAGGCACACGAAATGACGGACGTGTAATTGAATTTGTGCCAGAATGCCCTTGAGGAACATTAGGAAAATCAAAAAATGTCATATCTGTACCTGGAGAACCAACATCATCTGCAAAGAATGTATGATAAGTATATATATCATCTTGGTTTACAGTCTTTTTCACAAGTCTCATTCCTAATACTTCAGTAAAAAATTTATAGTTTCGTTCAGCATCATCTGTGATTGCTGTTACATGGTGTATTCCTAATAATTGAGTGTTTGTCATAATAAAACTCCTTTTTCCATTATATTTATCTCAATTTCGAAGTAATTTTGAATAAAATTTTTAAGTGCTACGACTTATTGATAGGTTGAGCACTTAATTTTTTTAAAGCTTGTTGCAATGTTGCTAATTCTTCGTTTGACAATACTGAGAAAGTTGATTCTAACGTAGCTGCATGTTCTGGAAATATATCATTCATCAATGCATGTCCTTCTTCTGTAATTGAAGCATTCGTTACGCGCTTATCTTGTATATTTCGAATTCTTACTACATATCCTTTTGCTTCTAACTTATCAACGACATAAGTGATACTGCTACTCGCAATTAAAACTCTGTCACCAATACGTTGTATCGGCTGATCACCTTTATTATATAATAACTCTAAAACTGCAAACTCCGTTATATTCAAACCATAACGTTGAATATCATTTCTAACGATTTGTTCTAAATGATCTACGGTTCGATTTAAACCAATAAAGGTATTCAATGACTCTTTAGTACGATTCATTGCATCACCAACTTTCAATTTATTTCGATTTCGAGATAAATTATAATACCCTTTTGAACATAAGTCAACACATTAAGTATAAAAAATATACTAACATCCGATTACTTAACAAAACCAAAGTTTTATGATTATTTCTCAAACCGTTTCTTCTGCTCAAATAAGTGGTATATATCATAGTGTGGAGGTGTCGTAATGAATAAATTATTTATAAACAACCAATTTGTAGAAAGTGAGTCTAATGACACAATGAATGTCATTAATCCTGCGACAGAAGAAATCATAGACACAATTACATTTGCGACTAAAGACGAAGTAAATTCAGCTGTGGAAAAATCTAAACATGCACAATTAGAATGGGAAAAGGTCCCTCAACCAACACGTGCTGACCATGTAAAAATGCTAATTCCGTTATTAGAAGAACATAAAGAAACAATTGCAAAATTATATGTTCAAGAACAAGGTAAAACACTCAATTCAGCAATCGGTGAAATAAACAAGGCAATACACTTTATAGATTATATGACAAGTCAAAGTATGAATAGCAAAGGTGAAGTGATTCAAAATAGTCGTGAAAATGAGACGATACAATTAACTAAAAAACCTATTGGTGTGACAGCAGGTATCGTACCATGGAATGCACCCATCATGGTATTAATGAGAAAGGTCATTCCTGCTGTAATCTCAGGTTGTTCTGTAATAATAAAACCTAGTGAAGAAACATCATTAGTAACTTTAAAAATTGCAGAATTGTTCCGACAATCAACGATTCCTGCGGGTCTTATTCAAATTGTTCCTGGTAAAGGAGAAACTGTAGGTACGCAATTAGCAGAACATCCAGATATACAATTAATATCAATCACAGGTAGTATGCGCGCGGGTAAATCCGTTTATGCCAAAAGTGCCCAAACGGTTAAAAAAGTTAACCTTGAACTTGGCGGTAATGCGCCTGTAATAGTGACACCAAATGCCAATTTAAATAAGGCAGTTGATTACATTGTGGCTGCTAGAATTAATAACGCAGGACAAGTATGTACTTGTCCTGAACGCATCTTTGTTCATCATGATATTCACGAAACTTTCATTAATAAACTAAAAGATAAAATGGAGACTCTAAATGTAGGCGATCCATTCGATGATCAAACTGATTTCGGTGCAATTATCAATCAAAAACAATTAGCAAGCATAGATGAAAAAGTTCAAAAGGCAATTCAAAATGGGGCTCAATTAATTACAGGTGGCAGCATCATAAATCGTTCTGGTTATTTTTATGAACCAACGATTTTAGACCAAGTTAGTCCAGACGACGAAGCTTTTAAAGAAGAAATTTTCGGCCCTGTACTACCTATAATTAAATATTCTGATTTTGAAGCAGCTATTGAACACGCCAATCACACAAATGCCGGTTTATCATCTTATATATTTTCAGAAGATTTAAAAGAAGTAATGACAGCAACTGAACGTCTTAAATTTGGTGAGGTTTATGCAAATTGTGAAGCAGAAGAAGTTGTGAATGGATATCATGCTGGTTGGAGAGAGTCAGGTATTGGAGGCGCTGATGGTATTCGTGGGCTTGAAGAATATTATAATACAACAGTATCTTACATCAGATATGATTAAAAATGTTAATTATTGAAAAATACAAAACATGTTGAAATGACTAAATGTATATTAAAAAACGATGATGGTACTTTCTATCACAAAATCAAAAGAGGTTGAGACAAATTTTTTGTCTCAACCTCTTATCTTTATATTAAAATTACTCATTAAGTGCTTTATTTAATGACTTCATATTTTCTTTCATTAAAGATTGATAAGATATTTGCTTATCCTCTATATCTTCTTTTGATAAGGTTGCCATATTATGAAATTTTAGTGGGGTTGTATTAGATTCTTTTTGAATAACATTTGTAACTTTAGATGTTATATTTTGTTCATATAATACATAAGGTTGTTTAGTTTTATTTATATTTTGAACGATATTCATGAGTTCACGTTGACTAGGTTCTTCATTATTCATGCCACTAACACCTTGCTGTTTAAAATGATAGCGATTTGCAAGATAACCTATAGAGTCATGAGAAATTATGGCTGTATCACGTTTAGGATGTTGTGTGATTCGCTTCATCTCATGATCAATTTCATTCATATCCTTTATCAAATGATTATAATTACGCGTGTAATACGTTTTGTGCTTAGGATCCTTCTCGATCAAATCATTTTTAATCACCTTAGCAAATTTTTTATTTAACACCGGATCTAGCCATACATGTGGATCTTCCCCCCCATGATTATGACTTTCATGTGTTTCATGATGTTCATGTTCGTCATGATCGTCATGTGCTTCATGATTTGAAATTAAATCATGGTGATCAAGGTGTGCAGCAACAGGTAACTTCAAATTATTATTTTTAATTGAACTTGCAATTTTCTTGGCAACGGGATCCATTTCTTCATTCGAATAGATAAACAAGTCACTTTTAGCGATATTAATCATTTCTTTTTGTGTCGGTTCAAAAGAGTGCATATCTGCACCAGGTGGATAAATCGAATCAACTTCTACATATTTGCCTCCAATCTGATTAGTGAAACTTTGGAATGCAAAGGCTGTCGTATATATTTTTAATCTATTGTTCGAACTGACGTCTTTTTTCTCAGAATTTATATTTCCGCATGCACTTAACAATACGATGAATATACAGGTCAGAATAAGTAACATAATTTTTTTCAAAAACGCCCCTCCAAATCGAAATTATTCCGTTAAAACTATAAACTTATTTTCACATTTTTTCAATGGTTTTTTATTATTCTTCAATTTTTACTAATATCATTTATGCTTGAAATATATGCTTAATTTTAAAATTTGTTTAACTTAAGGCAAAATGTGATATTAAATATATATGATGTTAATAACATGGAGGTGTTAGTATGGCGGAAATCAAACAAGGTACAAATAAATTTTATGTAGGCGATAACGAAGATAATCCACAAGCGGAGATTACATTTCAATCTCAAGGTGACAACCATATAATCATTGACCATACAGGTGTACCAGATGAACTTGGTGGTCAAGGTTTAGGTTCACAACTTGTAAAATCAGTAGTTGACTATGCACGTGATAACAATTTAAAAGTCTCCGCGACATGCCCTTTTGCTAAGTCAGTTATTGAGAAAAAACCAGAATTTCAAGATGTATATGCAGATTAATTAGGTGTCTACAACCTTTTCAAAGTCCAAAATAAATTTGGATATAAAACATCTTAAACTAAATCATCATTTTGAATGAGCCTGGGATGAATCAGTAGTCCCCCAGGCTCATTTGCTTTGTTTATTCTTTAAACCTACATTCGATTCTAATACATAACGAACGCACTTCCATAATTATAAAATATAGAGCTACCTCAATAGTTCTTTGACTGCACCCCTTTTATTTTGGCTTTTGATTGTTTAGTTTCATTTAAATTTTGTAATAACGTTAATTTCCATACTTCATTGATTTTGTTTAAAAATGGGTAATTTAACCATTTTGTAATGCATACATATTATAATAAATACCATTTTTTTTAATCAGCGTTTCATGTGTACCTTGCTCTACAATTTCTCCGTGATTTAATACAAGTATTTTATCTGCATCCTGAATCGTAGAAAGTCTGTGCGCAATGGCTAAAGTGGTTCTTCCCTTTCTCATTGTATTCAAAGATTGTTGTATTTGTTCCTCTGTTTCAGAATCAATGTTTGCTGTCGCTTCATCTAAAATAAGTATTTTAGGATTTGTAGCAATTGTTCTTGCAAATGCTATCAATTGTCGTTCGCCACTTGAAAATGAGCTTCCTTTTTCAATAACTCTATGTTGATACTGACCTGACAATTTTTCAATAAAATGATGCGCATGTACAAATTCTGCTGCAGCTTTTACTTGTTCAAATGTCATCGTTGGATGATACAGTTTAATATTTGATGCAACCGTACCATAAAATATAAATGCGTCTTGAAGCACTAGCCCTATTTTCTGTTTTAATTCTTGTTTAGGGATTGTTTTTATTGAATGTCCATCCACATTAATGCTCCCTCGTTCAAATTCATAAAAACGCATAAACAAATTTATAATTGAACTCTTCCCAGAACCCGTATGACCAACAAGAGCTACCATTTCACCAGGATTAACGGTAAAATTAATATTTTTTAATACATCTGTCTTTCCGTCATAGCTAAAACTGACTTCTCTAAATTCAATCTTTCCTTCTTCAATTGTGTACGATGGTACAGGTTGTTGTTCAGGTTCGTATGTGTCATCATCAATTAAAGTAAATACCCTACTCGCTGAAACTAAAGCTTGTTGCAAAATATTTAAATTTTGACTCACTTGATTAATTGGTTCAAAAAACCGTTCCATATATTGAACAAATGCAAATACAACGCCAGCCGTAATACCTGTCGTAAAGCTAATGATACCAAAATATCCCAAAATCATAACTACCGCAAAAATAGCTAGAGAACTTATTGCAGGTCTCAATAATAAACTATCAAGTTTCACAGTTTTTAACATATATTGATAATGTTCATCATTAATACGATTGAATTCACTGTTTAATCTTTTTTCTTGGTTAAACGCCTGTATTATCTTCATGCCTTCTATAGACTCTGCTAATTTTGTATTTAAATCGGACAATTTTTGTCTAGATTTTGCAAATAAAACAGCTGAGTATTTACGATAACTCGCAAGAATAAATATAATAACTGGTAAAAATATTAAAGATATTAAAGCCAATCTCATCTCTAAAATAAACATCATTATATAACTAGAAATCATCATAAAAAAAGCTATAAGAAATGTTGAAAATACGCCTATAATCATATCAACAATTGTCTCAGTGTCATTCGTTAACCTAGAGACTATACTACCACCTGATACCTTATCAAAATATTTCATTCCCAATTTACCTAATTTATTAAAAGCGTCAATTCTTAATTGTTGGATCACTTTAAAAGCAAGATATTGAAAAAGATATTGGCTTAAATACATTGTTACTGCACCTATTATTTGAATACTAATAAAGATAATCATCAGCCATATCATTGCTTGTTGGGGAAAAACGCGTGGCGTAAGATAATCATCAATAAATACTTTCACTAAGTAAGGCGTCAACATACTTGCAATCGTTGATATTGTTAACGTTAAAAATGCTAAAGCAATAGTTCCTTTATAAGGGGTCGTATACTTAAATAACCTAATCAAAGCCTGAGCTTGATCTTTTGCAGTTAAATTAACTTTCTCAGCCATTGGTATCGTCCCCTTTCGTTAAGTCATCTAAATTACGCGTGAGCTTTTGTTGTAAAGCTTGAGCTCGATATGTTTCGTAATACCATCCTTTTTGATTCATCAAAGTAGAATGTGTGCCCTTTTCCACAATCGTTCCTTTATCCATAACAATAATTTCATCCGCTTGTTTCACAGCACTCATCCGATGCGCAGTAATAATATTAGTTTTTCCTTTTCTTAGTTTTTTTAAATTGCTTAGTATCACTTCTTCGGTTTTGGCATCTACTGCAGAAAGGGAATCATCAAGTATTAATACCTCTGGGTCTATTAATAGCGCTCTCGCAATGGAAATTCTTTGTTTTTGTCCTCCTGACAATGATACGCCTCTTTCACCTACCACTGTTTGATATTGATCAGGAAAAGATAATATATCTTCATGAATATCACTTGCTTGACTTGCTGCAAATATTTGGTTATCACCTATTTTTTCATTACTAAATGCAATATTATTACGAATTGAAGTTGAAAATAAAAAGTGTTCCTGTGGTACATATCCAAACTGATTTCTCAAAAGCTGTACATTATAATCTCGAATAGGATGCTCACCATATGTGATTTCATGCATTTCTTTTGTATCATACTCTCTAAGTAGCAATCTAATCAGCGTACTTTTCCCTGAACCAGTTCTTCCAACGATGCCCACAGTAGTACCCTCCCTAACTTCAAAATGTACATTATAGATACCTTCTTTCGAACCACCCGGGAAATTAAATTCCTTAATATTAAACTCAATATTTCCAACGGGTCTAGTGTTAAGTTTATAATCTGTATCTATATCATTAGGGGTATTTTCTATTTCTTCAATTCGTTCATATGATGCCTTTGCCCTTTGAACGATATTAAAAAATAGTCCTAGTGCTAATAATGGCCAAACGAGCATCCCTAAATATGTCGTGAACGTAATCAGTTGACCAAGTGTGATTGTATTATTAAAAACCAATTTTGCACCAAATACGATTGATAAAAAGTAACTCATTCCTATCACTAATGTGATTGTTGGATCAAATAATGCATCAATTTTCGAAACTTTTAAATTTTTATCAACTACATCATCACTTAAATCTTTAAAATCTTGTTGGTCACTCGCTTCATAACCGAATGTCTTAGTTACTTTGATACCAGCAACACTTTCTTGAGTCTTATCGTTCAATCTACTAAACGCTGCTTGTGCTTTTTTAAATCCTTTACTAAGTAACGATCCATAAAAACTTGTTAACAATACCATAAAAGGTAGTGGTATCATTGCAATCAATGTTAATTTCCAGCTTACTGTTACAGCCATTGTGATCACCACTGTTCCACCAGTTATCAAAGAATCTGCAATCATCAATATTCCAGCACCCGCGGCATTTTGCACTGCTCTTATATCATTAGTTGCATGTGCCATTAAATCACCAGTTCTTCGATTTTGATAAAAGATAGCACTCATAACTGTATACTTTTTATATAAATATGTTCTTAATATTTGCCCCAACTTTTGACTAGTTCCAAATATTGATAATCTCCATATATACCTTAATACATAAGTTAAAATTGCTACCAATACTAATACCAAAAGATAAATCATTAATAGTTTAGGCGTTAATTTGTTTCCCACCATATCGTCAATAGTCTTACCTATAATCTGTGGAGGTAAAATTTCAATTAAAGCAATTAAAAATAATGTACTCAATCCAATAAGATAACTGCCTTTATGTTGTTTGAAAAACCATCCCAATTTCCAAAAAACTTGCATACGCTCACCCCACTCCATCCTCCAAATTGTCCATGTTCACATATTACCATATGTTGTTAAATGTAAATATAGAAGTGATATTAAACTTTATGTAATTCTACGTCATGAGACACTTAAATTGACTTGGTATACTTTTTATATTAATTTGTATCTATAACTCATAACCGAATATAAAGGAGCAAGGCGATGACTTTTCACGATAAATCAGCAATTCAAGTAACAAATATCACCTTAAACATTAAAAATTTACAAACGATGTTGAATTTTTATTCACATATTCTAGGACTTAAAGTGGTATCAACAAATGATACTTCTGCAGTTTTGCAAGTAGGTTTGAGCGGCCATACAATTACGTTATGTGAAATACCAGAGGGACGTCAGCCTTCTTTAAGTGAAGCAGGACTATTTCACGTAGCATTTCTACTGCCCGACCGCAAAGACTTAGCTAATTTCTTATTTCATATTTCGCAATCAAACATTCCGGTTGGTGGTGGAGATCATCTAGTAAGTGAAGCTTTATACCTTAATGATCCAGAAGGGAATGGCATTGAAGTTTATTTCGACAGACCTAAGTCTGTATGGTTGTGGGAAAATGATAAAGTGAAAATGGATACGTTACAAGTAGATACGAATGATTTACTTAATCAAAGAACAAAGATGGGCTGGGATGAAATGCCAAATAATGCGAAGATTGGACATTTGCATTTGAAAACATCCGACTTAACCATCGCTCAACATTTTTACATTGAGCAACTAGGTCTCCAGCATATTTCTAACTTCCCGCAAGCTCTTTTTATGTCATCTAAATATTATCATCACCATATTGCAGTAAATACTTGGCAATCACGCTTACCTAGAGTTGAAAATGATACAAGCTATGGATTAGCCCATATCGATATTTATAAACCAAGTATCGATACTGAAGAAACTTTTTTTATAGATGGTTTAAGTATTAGATTACACAATAATATATCATTAATTGCTGATAAAACTTAAAAACAGTGACATCATACGCCATCAGTATAATAATCCAACTCACTTTTAAAGTTCATAAAACAAAGAAAACGTCAATTTCTGTAATGACAACAGAAATTGACGTTTATAATTCAATACATTGTATGAATGAATTGGCTTTCTTTTTTATGAATTTTAAATATTTGAGTCCTCGTAACGCTTATTATTCAACCCACTCTACTACATGTGATTGAGGTTGACGTACTTTTTCTTTTGCTGCGTTTTCTCTATAACCAAATGCAACCATTACAGATGGTGCAAAATGCGCTTCATCCATCAAACCTTCATCACTTAAAAATTGCGTAACAGCATCTAAATCAAATCCTTCCATAGGGCAAGAATCAATATTTAATAATGCTGCACTCGTCATCATATTACCTAGTGCAATATATGTTTGTTTTTTAGCCCACTCCAACAATGTCTGCGCACTATCATTAATATGGAAACTTGTTTGGAAATTATCAAATTTTTCTTCTGTAGCAGGTATACTGTCTTCGCTATATTGTTTAATGTCTCGAATCATATGTTGTACAAATGGTGATTTAGAAGTTACGTTTTTTCGCGCTAATAAAATTACAAAGTGGCTTGCTGTCTCTAACTGCCCTTTTGCACCCCAACTTATTTCTTTTAACTTATTTCTAATTTCAGCATTTTGTACTACGATAAATTTCCACGGTTCTAATCCTAGAGAACTTGGAGACAATCTACCCGCTTCTAAGATTGTGTTAAATTCACTTTCACTTATCTTTTTATCTGAATCAAACCTTTTTGTTGCATGTCTAAAATTAAACGCATTTACAATTGTCTGTTGCATATCATTCATTTCTTGTTTGCCTTCCTTTCCATTTGTAGCTTATATTTTTTAGTATAAGATAGGTTGTTAGACGGATGAAAGTAATATGTTTAAGCGTAATACTGCCAAAATTTTAAATATTAATTTTTCATTTTAGTACTTTATCTTCAATAATTGATAAAACACCTTGTTTATCATTTGACGGTGCTACATACTTTGCAATTTCGAATAAGGTTTCATCTTCACAATTTTCCATTACATAACTATGTGTTGCTAATTGCAGCATATCTAAGTCATTATTTGCATCTCCAAAAGCCATGAGTTCATCTTCCGTTAGTCCCCATTTTTTTAATAATCTTGCTAACGCATTGCCTTTGGTCATACCAGGTAGAATGATATCGATACTATCTCGACCACTCGATACAAGTGATAAATCTTGTGAAAAGCGATTTGACAAATCTTCATCAAGTGTTGGATGTGTTGTTCTATCTATATTTAAGGCTATTTTTACATATTCGTCTTCTGGTAAATTTTGCAAGGATGCTATTTCTTTTAATTGTCGGTAATAAAAATGTGCATCTTTTTTAAATGATTGTCCATTATTCTTTAATATGTAAGCACTTTTTACGCCACAAACAATTATTTCATTGATACCACGCGTGATGTTTAAGTAATTAACAATATTATGGAAAACATCTTTTTCAAATGCTTGATAATCATACAACGTATTGTCTTCATAAATAACCGCACCGTTTTCCGCAACAAAAAACATAGCTTTATCTCCAAAAATAGATTTTAATTTTGCGTATTGATTACCACTTGCTGCTATAAATTTAATATTTTCATTTTTTAATTGTTGAAAGATACGATTAAACCTTTCTTGATCATATTGTTTTTTTGAATCCAAAAATGTACCATCCATATCTACTGCGATTGCTTTTATCATACTTATCATCCCCTCGAATACTCTGCTTATATCTGTAATTTATTATATCCATAATTTTCAAGAAATTAAAATGAATCACATATTTTATGCTGTAAATAACATGATTTTCAAAGATTAAAAAAAGAGGCAGAATAGAACGCATATACACAATATGCTTCATTCTACCTGCCTTTAATAACTTATTCATTTTCTCAAAAATAGTTTGAGATAAACAGAAGTAAATCGTTTTATAACTATTCAACGCATCATTTATTATACCTAACTACATAAAGCTTTAGACTTCTTGATTGTCTTCTTTCATACGGACAATAGAGACATAATTAGATTTTTCTTTAATATCATAGATGGTTAAACCAGTAATGTCTTTTTGTTTGCCTGGCACAATAATACTTATGATATAAGAGAAAACAAAGGCTACTATAAACGAAATAATTGATACATAGAATGGTGAATTACCGCCACCCATACCATTAAAGATATAAGCAAAAATAATTCCAAAAATTAATCCCATCAGCACACCGAATGTATTCGTACGCCGTGTGAATATACCAACCGCAAACACACCAGCCAATGGCACACCAACTAATCCAGTAATTAACAAGAAAAGATCCCAAAGGTCATTAGAATCTGCTGCAATTAGATAAATAGACATGCCGAATCCAAATAAACCTGAAAGAATAATCATCCATCTCGCAAATCCTACTTCGCTTTTTTCATTTTTCTTGCCGAAGAATCTGTGCTTAATATCAACAGAAATACAAGCTGAAATTGAATTTAAACTTGAAGAAATGGTTGATTGTGCCGCTGCAAATATTGCCGCTATCAATAATCCAGCAACAAATGGTGGCATTTCAGTAAGTATAAAGTATGGTACTACAGATGAAGTATTAAAATCTTTAGGCAATGCACTTTCATGACTATAAAATGAGTACATCATTGTTCCCATACCATAGAATAAGGGCGCTGATATTAAAGCTAATAACCCGTTCGTCCATAAAGACTTTTTTGTTTCTGATATAGAATCTGACGCTTGATAACGTTGTACCACATCTTGACTTGCTGTGTATTGATGCAAGTTATTAAAAATGTTTCCTAAAAAGATGATAGGAATTGCTGCCGCGGCAGTATTAAATTTCCAGTTATCAGCACTAATGATTTTATTATGTTCCAGTGCATCACTGACAACGGTGCCCATTCCCCCTTGAATGTGGACGACACCTAAAATAATAATTGCTGCTGCCCCACCTAATAGAATGACACCTTGAATGAAATCACTCCATACTACACCTTCGAAACCTCCAAGAAATGTATAAAGAATACATAAGATACCAACCAAACTTGCCACAACATACGGGTTCATATCTGACACAGATGTAATCGCTAATGTAGGTAAATAAATGACAATGGCTACTCTCCCAATATGGAATAATACAAATAGTAATGAACCAATAACACGAATACTAGGTCCAAAACGTGCCTCTAAATATTCATACGCAGATGTCACTTTTAATTTTTTAAAAAATGGTACATAAAAGTAAATAAGTAAAGGAATAATTGCTACAATCGCAATATTACCTGCAATATATGACCAGTCTGTTAAAAATGCTTTTTCTGGCGTAGACATAAAAGTAATCGCACTCAAAGTCGTTGCATAGATAGAGAAACCCACTGCCCATGAAGGCAAACGACCACTAGCCGTAAAGAAACTATCTGTACTTTGGCTTGCGCGTTTGGTAAAATATGCTCCGACTAAAAGCATAACTAAAAGGTAAATAACTACTGCTATCCAGTTCCATGTACCAAAACCAACTTGTTCCATTTAATTCATCCCCTTATACGGTAACCTACAAATCGTATTTGTTAATTAATGTTTCTAATTTAGCTCTGTTATTTTCATTGAATGGTTTAAATGGGCGTTTCGGTAAACCTCCGTCAATGCCACGTGTCGCTAAAATTTCTTTTAATGTAGAATAAATGCCCATAGACAACACATTTTCAATTATGTCGTTAGTATCATGCTGAATTTGATATGCTTCATCAATTTGACCGCTTTTAGCTTTTTCAAAAATTTGTCTTGCGCGTCTACCATTCACGTTATAAGTAGACCCAATTGCGCCATCCACACCAGAAATAGCTGCTTGCACTAACATTTCATCAAAACCTGAAAGTATTAATTTATCTGGATACGCTTTTCGAATACGTTCTAATAGGAAAAAATTAGGAGCTGTATATTTTACGCCAACCACTTTTTCATGATTAAATAATTCACCAAATTGTTCTATAGAAATGTTAACGCCAGTTAAGTCTGGAATTGCATAAATAATTAAATTATTTTGTGTCGCTTCAATTAATTCAAAATAGTAATCTTTGATTTCTTCAAATGAAAATGGATAATAGAACGGTGTAACTGCTGAAATCGCATCATATCCTAATTCAGTTGCATATTTACCTAACTCTATTGCTTCGTTTAAATCTAACGACCCAACTTGAGCAATCAATTTTACATTTTCATTAACCGCCTCTTTCGCAACTTTAAAAACTTGTTTCTTTTGTTCTTTATTTAATAAGAAGTTTTCACCTGAACTGCCGTTAACATAAAGTCCATCTAAGCCTTCAGTTTCAATGGCATTTTGAGCAATTTGCGCCAATCCTTTCTCTTTAACCTGACCATCTTCATCAAATGGTACTAATAATGCTGCATATAAACCTTTTAAATTCTCTTCCATCGTATAACCCTCCATCTATATATTTAAGTTATTATTCAAAATCATTTATATAACTGTATAATGCTTTAAAAAATATCTTTTATTTATTCTATTTACAGTTCAAATTGTAAACGCTATCATAGAGTGTGGCAATAGAATTTTGAAAAAATACATCATTTTGAAACAATATAAGTGAAAATTTTTTCAATATCGATTTTCTTTTAAAAATTAAGGAGGATTTGTATATGCATCCATATAAGATTGCTATTGATATTGGAGGGACAGAAATTAAAGCAGCTGTAGTTGATCAATCATTAAATTTTATAGAATATATCAAAACACCTACCCCTAACAACATAGATACATTTATTAAGGATAAAATTTATAACATTGTAATGACGTTTCAAAAATCTTATCAAATATCCCCACTTTATGTCGGCATTTCTAGCGCAGGCGTTATAGACGAACGCCGTGGCATAGTTGAATACGCTGGTCCAACCATACCCAATTACGTAAATACTGACTTCAAGTGTTTGCTTAAACCATTAAATGCTCAGGTGAACGTATTTAACGATGTCAATGCAGCTTTGTTAGGGGAATTGGTTTTCCATGATTACAGCGCACAAAATATTTTTTGCTTAACACTAGGTACAGGAATTGGGGGCGCTTTTTATAATAAATATTCCCAACTATACAACGGGGAACGAAATCGTGCTAATGAAATTGGTTATTTACTTTTTGATAGACAAACAAACAAAACATTTGAACAACGTGCCTCAACAACTGCCTTAAAAACACTCATGTTAGAAAAAGGATTTATTTATCAAGACAATGTACCAAAATTATTTGAACTCGCAGATCAACAAGATAATCTTGCATTATCTATACTCAATCAATGGAGTGATTCAATCGCAGAAGGTATCGCTCAAATACAGATTATTTATGATCCCGGTTTAATTCTGATCGGTGGCGGTGTTTCTTCACAAGGACAAAATTTATTAAAATACATCGTACCTAAAGTCGAACATTACTTACCTGAGCAATACGGTCATGCTCATATACAAACAACGCGTACACAGAATCATGCTGCACTTTATGGCGCAGTCTCTAAATTTTAAAACAGCTATTGACGACGTTATGCTGTTATAGCCATGAAAATTACGTCCTTTATGTACCAAAATCATCAAAAATCCTACTATCAAAGAAATATTGATATTAAGCCAATTTTTCGTTTATGCAGGTATTTACTGTTGCACACGAAGAAAGCGGTCATAAATAAACACAATTAAGCGAGCACAGCACTTACTTGTTTCTTCATACTTTGAAATATATCCACCATATTAATGTCCATGGACTACAAAAGCGCCAAATTCTATATAATCTCAATAGAATTTGGCGCTTTTGTTTTAATCAAGGATACTTATATGCCTAACGAACCTCGTAACATTTATTTACGTGTTTACGTTCACAATGACTCTATTCATTTAACACTACTTTTTTCGTATGTTGATATACATTATGCATATATGTATCATCTAATAATAAGTAACTGACAATATCTATTAAAAACAATGTTGCTATTTGAGTATTAATAAATTGTGTGTCTTTATTTCTAGATTGATCAGTTGTTATGAGCACTAAATCTGCACACTCAGTAATTGGACTTCCTTCATAATTCGTTATAACTACGACATAAGCCCCACGTTCATGTGCTACTTTGGCTGCAGCTATAAGCTCTGTAGTTTCACCACTATTTGAAATCGCTACAAATGTATCTGATGCTGATAACAAAGAAGCAAATATTTTCATTTGATGAGCATCTGTAGACACATTCCCTTTCAAACCCATTCTCATCATACGATAGTAAAATTCTGTAGCTGATAATCCAGAACTACCAAGACCTGCATAAATGATTTGTCTACTTCGAATAATTTGGTTAACAAAGCTTTGAATTTTTTCATCAGAAATAAATTCTCCTGTTTGCTGAATAATATTTTGATGATATTTATGAATACGTTGAATTAAAGGACTATTTTCTATTACTCTTTCCGACATTTCTTGCTGTAAATTAAATTTCAAATCTTGAAAGTTCTCATAATCTAATTTATTACTAAATCTTGTAATCGTTGCAGGCGAAGTACCAATCGCATATGCTAATGAATTAATTGTTGAAAATGTGTCGTCAAAGTCATTGTTTTGAATATACGCTACGATTTGTTTATCTGTTTTAGTAAATAAATGATGGTAACGTTGCACGCGATTTTCAAATTTCATATTATCTATCCTCCCATCCCGATCATAGCTATAGTATAAATGAAAATATTTTTCATAACAACGAAATATATTGATTATTATTTTCTTGGTGTTATATTAAAAATATAAATCTATTAGATAATAAAGTATTTTATTAAATCTACTAAAGTTACGGAGTGTATTATTATGTTACCACAAGGATTAATTGTCTCATGTCAAGCCTTGGAAAATGAGCCGTTACATTCATCTTTTATCATGTCAAAAATGGCTTTAGCTGCATATGAAGGTGGTGCTGTTGGCATTAGAGCAAACTCTAAAGAAGACATTATAGCGATAAAACAAGAGGTGAATTTACCTATCATCGGTATTGTCAAAAGAGACTATGCAAATTCCGATGTTTTTATAACCGCAACACGTAAAGAAGTCGATGAATTACTAGAAAGTAAATGTGAAGTTATTGCCTTAGATGCTACAAAGCAGGAACGTCCTGAAGAATCATTACAAGAACTTGTTTCTTATATACGTCAGCAAGCACCAAATATAGAAATTATGGCTGATATCTCTACACTTGAAGAAGCACAATATGCTGATAAATTAGGTTTTGATTACATAGGAACGACCCTTCGAGGCTATACTGCTTATACTAAAGGACATATATTGTATGAAGATAACTTCAAATTTTTAAAAGATGTGATTTCACATGTTCATGCAAAAGTTATAGCTGAAGGAAATGTCATCACACCTGAAATGTTTAAACAAGTTACAGCCTTAAATGTTCATTGTACAGTCGTCGGAGGTGCGATTACACGTCCTAAAGAAATCACCAAAAGATTTATTCAAGCAATTGAAAATTAACATTTAAAAAAGCCCGTATTCAAACTCATGTTTTACTTGGTTAATGAATACGGACTTTTTATATGACTTTTATTTAGCGGTGCATGTTATAGTGCTTCGGCAATAAATATTTTTCTATCTTCCCACTCACCTGTTTGTTCATTGTAATTATCACATGTAATTAATGTTAGTTGCTTCTTATTCGATGCTTGTTCGTCCAACACTTCAACTTCATCTGGTTTTACATCATAAATTTTAGTAATCTGATACGTTCTTCGATCATCTCCAACTTTAAAATAAACTTTGCTTCCCTTTTTCGTTTCAGGTAACCTAGAAAATTGATAATCCGAATGACCCGTTAATGTATGACCTGCAATTGCGATATTTTGATCCTCTAATGATTCGTTTGATTCCACAAAACTTACGCCTCTATCTAATTGTTTCGGCGTGGCCGGACCGGGATAAACAGGTGTTTTAATATCTGCATCAGGAATTGATAAATAACCTGCCATCTTTGTCTTATCTTTAGGTATTTCTACTTTCTTTTTTTCAGAAGTTTTAGATTGTTGGTCATAATGTTCTATTTTATTTTCATTGTCTTTTTGAGTAAAATAATTATCAATCTTTGGTTTCATAAATAAATAAATTGCTATTATAATGAGTGCCACACCAATTAATGTTACAAGTCTACTTCCCCATTTTTTCATGTCACGCATGCTCCTTTGTCCAAATCAAAACATTCATTATAAGTATAGCACAACTCATTATCTAACAAAGCATATTTTTTTTGCATTAATCCTTTTATAGTTTTAAAAATTAATAATGTGGTAGATACTAAAGTATTCAATATATATAAAGGAAGTGTTTGTATGTCAGTATTTTCTAATGATGAGCGTGTAAAGATATTGTCTGACATTGTTGAAATTCAATCTGTGAACGAAAAAGAACTTGATGTCGCACATTATTTACAAGATTTATTTAATAAATTCGGAATTCAAACCAAAATCGAAAAACTGGAAGGCGAAAACACAAGAGCTAACTTAGTTGCAGAAATTGGTAACGGAAAACCTGTGGTTGGTATTTCAGGGCATATGGACGTTGTCACTACAGGTGATGAAAATTTATGGAATTATGATCCATTTAAGCTTACAGAAGATAATCAAGGAAGATTACACGGACGTGGTTCTGCAGATATGAAATCAGGACTAGCCGCTTTAGCAATTAGTTTAATAGAAATTAAAGAAGCAGGTACATTAAATCAAAGTACTATCAGATTTATGGCGACTGCAGGAGAAGAAGTAACGAGTGACGGCGCTGCATTATTACATGAAAAAGGCTATATGGATGACGTCGAAGCCCTATTAATCGCAGAGCCTTCACAAGATGGCATTGTTTATACACATAAAGGTACCATGGATATTCAAGTGATATCCAAAGGTAAATCTTCACACAGCTCAATGCCTGAATTAGGTTATAATGCGATTAATCCATTGGTCGATTTTATTCATTATTTAAATAAAGCGTATAACAAAGTTGATATTAAAAGTGAGTTGCTCGGTACGCCAACAATGAATTCAACAATCATATCCGGTGGTGACCAAGTCAATTCTATACCAGCGTATGCTGAGTCACTGTTTAACATGCGTACCATACCAGATTATGATAATAATAAATTTGAGGCGTTATTTAACAGTATAAAAGATCAAGTTAACCAAGAAAGTGACGCTGATATAACTGTTAACCCTTATGTAAACCGCGATCCTGTATATACTAAGGGAGATAATACATTCTTAAAATTAGCTAAATCTTTAGGTGATTCCTATTTTGATAGAAATCTGGATGTGACTTCTTCTACTGCAACTACAGATGCATCATATTTAATGAAAGATAAAGATGAAAGTTTCTCATTTGTAATGTATGGCCCAGGTGAGACTGGACAAGCACATCAAGTTGATGAATATGTTTATAAAGATGCTTATCTAACTTTTATAGATTTATATAGCCAGTTATTACCACAATATTTAAATACGGCTAAATAAAATCACTAAGCACGTGATATAACACGCTTACAATCACTAAACAAAGCTTAATACAGAAACTGCGTACTCTATAAATGGCTAATCCATACGAAGTGGATTAGCCATTTTGTATTTAACATTTTCAATTTTACCATCACATATTTAACTAGAGTAAATAGTATAAACATTCAAAACTGACATCCATTTTTTTCATTCAAATTACTATGATGATTTTTCACTTTTAATGACTGTAAATACTCTCTGGACAATCTTAAATGTTTATTTATTCATCTCTAACCAATTAATTAATTCATTTAAATTGTTAACTGTTATTGTAGGATTTTGTCCATTATAATCAAAATGTCCATTTTGTCTATTCACCCAAGCTGTATCAAAACCGAAATTGGTTGCTCCCGTTACATCCCAAGAATTAGAAGAAACAAATAATATCTCTTCTCTTTTCAGATGATGATATTTCAAAATCAATGCATAACTTGCAGGGCTGGGTTTATATTGTTTAATTTCATTAACGCTCATAACTGTATTAATATTTTCCCCTAACTCAGAATTATCAATCAATGGTCTAAGCATGTTATCATTTCCATTAGATAGTATACCAACATCGATATTCATATTATTAAGTTGCGCGAGTATTTTAGGTACTTCGTAAAAATACTCTAAATTTAAAAAAGCATCAAACAACCTGTTTATATCTTCACGATCATATTGTATTTTGTGTTCATCCATTGTATAACGTAAAGCTTCTTTCGTTAACTCATCAAAGGAAATATATCTTTGCATAATTTGTTTTAAAAACATGTGATTTAATTGCGTTTTTCTCCACAGCTTTGAAATTGATGTTGCTTGTTCATCATCAAATTGCGTCATACCTTTTTTTAAAGAGGACATGTCAAAAAGTGTTCCATAAACATCAAAAATAATTGCTTTATACATTTTAAACCTCCTATTCAAAACACACATTTACTTATTCTTTATCACATTTCAACAAAGTCAAACAGTTTATTATCATTTTTATTTTTATGTAAATTGATAAGGACAATTGAAAAGATATTCACTCTATCGTTTATTAATTTTTTGTAAATTTCTTTAAATATAGCTTTATTATACTACAAATCGGTTATAGAACAGTAAGAAGGGAGGCTGGTTGTTATGAGAAGGATGTTTCTATTAGATTTACTAAACCTCTTTTTTATCGCCGCAGGTTACATGTTGATGATTACTTTGATTTTACTTTCTTTTGACTTCTTACAAATAAAAACAACCGGTTCAGTATTTTTAGAATCATTAAGTTCAGTTACTATTTTCCAATTTTTCAGCAATCCTATTTTTAACGGATTATTCACTTTATTTTTAATTGTATCTTCCCTAATATTTCTGTACAAAGCATTTGAACTTTATCAAAAAAATAAGTAATTATCATTGCTCTTCAATTAATTCAAAGCTTAATTTTATATAACTACAAATAAGCACCTATTTTTTATTTATAACGCATATCATTTATTTATTTTAAATTTTTTGTATTTTATATTGTAACAATACATTTTAAGATATATAATATTCTAAGAGAATGTTTCGTGCTATATCTCTAGGCTTTTATTGCCATCTATCATCATAGTTATATTCCATTCCCAGAATTAAACTTTATGCACCCATTAACACTAATGGTATCGCACTGCATTCTCAACAAATGTGCTAAAGTTGCTCATTTGAAAAGAGATCTAAAATCACTTTCAGGCAGTGATTTTAGATCTTCTTATAATACTATTACTTTAATTTCCCATTAGGATAAACCATAACTTTTAATGATCCGCTTTTATTGGTTCTTGCTCTTTCCATTGCCTCTTGTGCATCTTCCAAATCATATGAATCGGTAAACATTGTATTTAAATTAGCTGCAGTTGAAGATAACATCTCAAGGCCCATTGGATAAGTATTGGCATATCTAAAGATACCTACGACATTAATTTCATGGTTAGCGATAAAAGGTATATTTAACTCAATATTTTCTTGTTGTGGCAAGCCAACTATTGCTAAAGTTCCGCCATTGTTCAAGACCGCTAGTGCATTTTGTAAGGCTGTTGGATTACCTGCAGTTTCAAAAGCATAATCTACACCGTTATGATTTGTTATTTCATTGATACGGGTAATAACATCTTCTTCTTTAATATTTATAACATGTGTTGCACCAAGTTCTAATGCCTCATCCAATCTTATTTGTTCAAGATCTGACACTATAATTCTTGTAGCACCAAAAGCTTTTGCTGCTACAACAGCCATCAAACCAACTGGGCCCATACCCATTATTACTACCGTGGAACCTGGTTGAACGTTTGCACGTTTACATGCTTGTACGCCAACTGAAAATGGTTCATTTAATGTTGCTTCTTCATATGATAGTGCATCAGGAATATGGAATAAAAATCCTTCAGGATGACTTATATATTGACTAAAAGCACCATCAATAGGAGGCGTAGCTAAAAACTTAACATCAGGACATAAGTTATATTTACCAGCTTTACAGTATTCGCACTCTCCACAGGGAACTCCAGGTTCAATAGCAACTCTATCCCCGGGTTTAAAATGTGTTACTTTTGAGCCGATATCAGCAACGATCCCTGAACATTCATGTCCTAAAATCAATGGTTTTTCAACAACAAATTCCCCTACACGACCGTGTTCATAATAATGAACATCCGATCCACAAACACCTACCGCCATCACTTTTACTAAAACATCTGTAGGTCCTAATTTAGGAACGTCTACTTCTTTAAGTTCCATCTCAAATGGTTTATTTAATAATGAAATGTTCATAGTTTCTGGAATATTATTATTCATTTTAAATTCCTCCTAATAGTTAATTAATATTTAATAAGTTTTCTGTTATCGTTTTTGTCTGAGCGTATATATTCTTATAAATTTCAAAATACTGTTTATATTTTTTATGATTTTCTATATTTGGTTTATATGTCTCTCCTAGCGCTATAAATGTTTCAGCACATGCTTGCATTGTATTAAACCAACCTAATCCATATGCAGCTAACATGGCTGCTCCTACACCTGGACCTTCTTCATATTTCAATGCAGTGACCTGAGTATTGAAAATATCTGCTTGCATTTGTAACCAAAAACTACTTCTAGCGCCACCACCAATCGAAATAATTTCATCAATATGCCTACCGTTTTCTCTCATATATACAATGGATTCATATAGTGAATAAGTAATGCCTTCCACTGTAGCTCGTGCAAAATCCGCTTCTTCTGTATTACTATTTATCCCAATGAAACTTCCTCTAATATATGCATCACCATGTGGTGTTCGCTCACCTTGAATGTATGGTGAAAACAACAAACCATTTGCTCCAATAGTAGATTTCTCAGCAAAATTCAAGATTTCATCAAATGAATATGCTTTAAAAAGCTTTTCTTTGAGCCAATTTAAACTATGACCTGCACTTAATGTGACACCCATTGCATACGACATATTAGGCATGGCATGTTTAAAGAAGTGAATGTTATGTCCATAATCTACTTGATTATTTGTAGTACACGATAAAATCACACCTGAAGTTCCTATACTACATAACGTTTGACCTTCATTAATAACACCTGAACCTAAAGCGCCACATGCATTATCTGCACCACCAGCAAAAACAGCAATATCTTCTTTAATGTTTAGTTCTTTTTTAACTATTTCTGTAACATTACCTACATAACTATGCGACTGTACTAACGGTGGGTATATATCACCAAGTTCCAACTTGTCCCCAATTTCTTTTTCCCAGTCATTTGTTTTTGGATTGAAAAGAAGCGTACCTGCTGCATCACTATATTCCATAGCAATATGACCTGTTAGTCGATAGCGTACATAATCTTTAGGTAACAAAAACACTTCTAATTGTTGCCAATAATTTGGTTCGTTCTGTTTCATCCATAAAAGTTTAGGTAATGTAAAACCTTCAAGTATAGGATTATTTAAAAGTGTCTTCCCAAATTTGTTTTCTAATTCCTCGCATTGTTTAGTAGTTCTAGTGTCATTCCATAGTATTGCATTTCTAATAGGTTGGTATGTTTTATCCAGTGGTACTAAACCATGCATTTGTCCAGAAAACGAAAGGGCGCTAATACGTTTATTTGTCATTGTCTCTGTATTTATTAACTTTTTTATACCTTCTTTTACTGCCTCCACCCATGATTCAGGATCTTGTTCACTGTAGCCAATATATGGCTGACTCAATTTCAAAGGAATACTTGATTGTTCAATAACATGACCGCTTTTATTCACAGCAATAATTTTAACTGAACTCGTACCTATGTCTATACCAAGTACAACCTGTTCCAATTTACATCTTCCTTTCTTAATAATTTTCAATTTGTGCATTTAATGCTTCAACTTTATCGTCCCCAATGCCTGGTTGATGAACTTTAATATAATAAGTGATTGCTGCACCTACGAAATAGCAAATGGCAAAAGCCCATACGACGCCAACTTCGTTGAATAAAGGTAATATAAGCGTGGCAATTAATGGTGCAATAAAATTACTCAATCCAGCAGCAAGATTATGTGAAGAAAGTGTAGCACCAATATGATCAGGCTCTAAAGCTGTAAAAATTGCAAAAATAGGTACAAATGCTGATTGTGTAATACCGAATAATACTGCACATAAAATTGCAATTGCAAACACATCACCACTAAGTATTGGTAAATAATAAAATAATAATGTCGTGATGCCACAACCGATACAACCAAATAACATCACTTGACGTTTCCAACCAATTTTATCAGCAATAATACCCCAAACTACATCACCAACGATACACGTCACATGCATTGTTCCCCATGTCCATAACCATTGTTGCATTGAAAATCCAATAGTTTCCGTGAATAATACTGGAAAGATAATAACTAGCCCAAACAAAGACAATTGATTAATGATGCGTACGATAAAGACTTTAATAATTTCTGGATTCTTATAAACTACGCCGATATCTTTTAATACTTTAGTATATCTTTGTTTAACCGAAAGCGTTATATTCGGCTTTACATCCCGGTTTCCTACAACGATAAATGCAATTAAACCTCCTATAAAAATCCATATTAATGACATCCATAGTGTTCCATTAAAACCTATAAATGGAATAGTGAAACTAGGTAAATAAGTACCAATTACCCCCATTCCAACTGAGAACATTGCCCAAAACCAACCAATTGCTGTGGCTAATCTTGCTTTATCAGTGATATAGGTTACCCATACTAAGAAACCATACAAAAACAAAGGATAACCTAATCCTCTAATACCATATAACACTAACATCATAGGCAAATTTTCCATTCCTATTCCAAACACTAAAAAAAGCACGTGGAAAATTAACCATATTATTGTTCCTAAAGCCATTATTTTCCTAGGACCGTAAACATCAGATAAAACAGCCGCTAACCAAGAACCCACAACTACCATCACGCCATATACAGTAAACACTAAGGAAGCTTGACCACTAGAAAAACCGATATCAACAATATTTTTTGATAAAAATGCCTGTTCAATCCCATCTCCTGTCATAAAAATAAATATAGCTATAAGTGCAATAAAAATAATTTTCGGGATTCCCATCCATGTTTTTGGACTATCTTTAGAAATTGTAATGTTATTCAAAATATTTCCCCCTTATTTAAAAATATAACTAAAATAAACTTAAACGTTTAAGTTTTAGCGATTAAGTTAACGGGATTAAAATCAAATGATTTCAAAAACCCGTCTTGTTTAAACAATTCATAATACAATATCTACTCCAATGTATATAATCATAACAACAATCAACAAGTATCAGACTTGGAATACATTTTAGTTTTTATCATAATGACTTATCTTTTATAAATGAACAAGATTCACGTATGATTAGTTTTGTATTTAGTTCAATCGAAGAGACATTTTCCCCTTGAATTAGATGATTGATCATTTCGCCTGCGACACGACCTATCTCTTTTGTAGGTTGTGAAATGACAGATAATTTTGGAGTATAAATTTCATTCCAGTAACTATCATCAAAACCAATGATAATCATATCTTGAGAAATTTTTTTGCCACTTTCTTTTATTGCTTGTAAAGCACCTAATAACAATAAATGATTAGTTGCCACAACAGCTTGAACCTGTTTGTTAATTAATGATTTAGTCGCATGATACCCACTGTCAATTTGTGCATCCGTACCCAATTGCTGATTGCTATAATAAATGAGTTGCTCATCTAACTTAATATTATTTTTTTTCAACGCATGTTCATATCCAGATTTCCGTTCTGACGTTGTGCTTATATCAGGATTCGCTAACAGTAACCCTATATTTTTACAGGTACTATCAATAATTCTCTGAGTTGCATCAAACGCTGCTTTCTTGTTATCCACGCTTATAGAAGGTAAATATGTACCATCTACTTTCCTATCTATGGTCAAGATAGGTGTTTGGCTCCACTCTTTCTTAAATTTTAATTTAGACTTCACTGGAACTAATATAATAGCGCTTACATTTTGCGCGATAAATGTTTCTATCAACGCTTGTTGTCTTAACTCGTTTTCCTCAGACGACACAACAGCTACATGCAATTGATGTTTTTGACATTCGTTGTTTAATTCTGTCAGTATCTCAGTAAAAAAAGGATTTTGATCAGGTACAATAAAAACAATTAAATTAGACTGCCCTGTTTTTAAACTTCTTGCAAATTGATTCGGTTCATAATGCAATTTATCAATTGCATCTAATACTTTCTGCCTCGTCTTTTTACCTAATTCAGTACTTTTGTTATTCAATACATTGGAAACGGTCGCAATTGATACCCCAGCAACTTTTGCTACATCATGAAGTGTAGGTTTATTTTTTTCCATGCCACTCACCTTAAACGTTTAAGTTATTTGCTTCGACTTATTCATGTCAGCTAGATTCATTATATATATTCACCACAATAAATGCAAGCGCTATCATAAGTATTGAGATTTTTTCTTTTTCAAGTAAATTAAATAGAAACCTATCATTTTATTACTTCAAAAGGCATTTTATTTTCCAAAATAGTGATTTTTCTATCTATACTCATATCCAAAATACGAATTATTAATTCTTAATATCATTTTAACAAACTTTATTTGTAACCTAACTATTTTGTCTGTGTCAGTTGTACAATAACGTTAATCATTTAATTGTGAGTGTAACAAAATAAAGTAAAGGTGATCTTTGTGATAAGCTCTCTATCAATAAAAAATCATTATATGACTGAGTTGGCAAGATGCATAAATGAAATTATTATTTTAATTCCTATAAATAAATCATGTAAAATAAATTTAAATGGATCGATGATAACTATTGATCACGCTTGTATAATCAATAATGCAGACCTTTATCAATATATCGATATTGATAATTTAATAGAACTTAAGATTCCATTACCTTTATTTATAGAAAAAGATAAATCCATCGCTAATGCTTTGTTTGATATCAAACAAATTAAATATATAGAGCAATTTCGAAACTTAGTTTTGCAAAAATTACAGAATCATACTCAAAATAGAAAATGTATGCATCTTTATATATCTAATATTATTGAGTTTTTACTTAAAGAAGCAAAAGTTGATTTAGACGATCAATATCTACCTATTTTGTATACTAAACACCCTCTGGTTCAACGTTTGACTCAATACATACATAAACACATCAATGAACCTTTAACTACAAAACAAGTATCTAATGCTTTTTATATATCACAATCATATATATCTATTTTATTTTCCAAAATATTAAATATGAACTTCAAACAATATACAAGTTCTCTTAAAATTGCATTATCTTTATTTGATTTATTAGAGAAAGAACAAAGCATTTACGACGTCGCATTAAAATATAGTTTCACTAATGTTAGTACATATTCTAAAAATTTCAAATTCTATATAAAGATGCCGCCAAAATTCTATATTCATCAATTCAGAAAAAATGATTTAAATTCACTATACCAAGTTTCGTTAAGCACTCCCAACTTAAGCAAGACTATCAACAAATTATATAATTTTTCTCATAATCAACATATTTCGTCTAATCAAATCGTCTTGAATAAACTGAAGTATACTCAGAAATTTAATATGACACGTACTTTTATCACGTTTAATGATTTACATAAGTTAATCTCATTTAATCAATCTACTTTTTCAATTAATATGCTATCGCTAATTTCAAAACCAAATTTAATTTTACTTCACACTAATTTCGATGATTTAAACAAATTAGACCATCACAATGTATTTGCAGCAATCAAACAATTGCTTATCAAAGGTTTTGAAATAACTTTGAAAGTTGATAATCCATCCTTTTCACAATCAATTGATTACCAAATTATAAAACTATTGACTTCATTAACGCTGCTTAATGAACATATTTCAAATGTTAGTTTACTTATTGAAACAAACCATAAAACATTTAAAAATGACCAAAGATTAATTGATAACTTTAAACAACAGTTCCCCACTATAAAATGTGCGGTTAATGTTGGACATATCTTGGAAAACAGTGGAAACTTTTCAAGATTTCAAAAAAATATTAGTTCATTAAATGCTGATTTTTATTTCATTGATACAGATTGGTATTTACTAAAAAACATTATATCAAGAAACTGGTTCAACACTGATAATGCTTTTGATACCCATCAGACCATTATGTTATTTTTAAACCAATTACATCCAACTATTGCCAAAAAAGTGGTTTTTAATAATCTCACACATTCCAATTTAAAACATTATTATAAAGATATGTCCATTTCACCACATATCTTACTGATGCATTTGCTAATTGATTTTCAAACATTAATTGGTGGCTTTGCATTTCCATATTTTTCTGAAGATGATGAACAATTTATGCTGATTAATCATAATTGTAGTACCATGCCAATCGTTCACGTTTTCAGTTTATTAAAACCTTTTTTAAATTTGCATATCGCTAAATTCCCTTATGGTTTAATTGGTAAATCTAAACATCATTTTCACATGCTATTATTTAATAGTTTAAACTATTCAACACCAACATCTGACCTAATTGCAAATATCGTTCATAATTACATCACTGATTTTCCAGTTTACACACGAGTGCTTAACGAAAATCACGGTATCATTTCACATTTGATCCCAAATAACCTGGACTTAAGCGCTATTGATTCCAAAATTCTCGAACAAATCAACAAGGCTAATACTCCACTTTCTAAGTTAACGATGCATAGTTATCATAATTTACTAACTATTACAGTTACAAAATCAGAAATAAAATATATCATGTTTCCGATTAATTCTTGATTTATCAAAAATACATTAAAAACATGACAAACGAGATAGATATCAATAATATCTATCTCGTTTAATTATTTACATCTTGTATTTTTCAAATGATATTAAAAAATGATTGTAAATATTCAATTGTATCGTTGTTAATTTCATATTGCTTTTTTACTTTTCCTTTTTCTAAATGAAGCACTTCATCTGCACAAGCGAGTAACATTTCATAATCATGAGTTATAACTAATACTGTGTGTCCTTCATTTGCCAATTGGTTAATAATTGTACTCATTTCCCGCATATGGTGACCATCTAAACCGCTAGAAGGTTCATCAAAAATCAATATATCCCTTTTCGTTTCTACTGCACTAGCAATAGCTAAACGCTGCTTCTCACCTCCAGATAGTGACAAAGGATGTCTGTCTAGATGTTCAGAAATACTATAGTTTTGCAAACACCGCTTAATTGTCTCATCATTTAAAGTTGGATTACTTAACCTCAGTTCTTCTTCCACACTTTCAGCAAATAATTGATTGTTAACATCTTGAAATACCAAATAAGCTTCTGCAAGACTTTGTTGTGGTGTTACCCACTTTTCTCCAGTATTAATAGTCCCTTTAAATTTTTTCTCGACTCCAGTTAGACAGCGCGCAAATGTTGATTTACCTGAACCATTATGGCCAATAATCGCTGTCACTTTTCCCTTACTGATACTGATATCATCTATATCTAAAGCTAATTTTTGCCTTCTCTTATATCTAAAATAGTAATTTTGTAAACTTAAGTACCCCACTTTATTATTCACTTTAGTTTTTACTTGCAATTGTTCTAAATGAATAGCTCTTAATCCTAGCTTTGCTAATTGTTTATTTGATAACTTATTAAATTGTTCATTTTTATAAATTGCACTTATTTTTCCGTCATTCATTATCATAAAACGGTCAGCTATTTTAGTTAAATAGTGTAATCGATGTTCAGCAATAATAATTGTTTTTCCTTCCGCTTTCCAAGTTTTGATCATTTGTTGTAACTTTAACATTGTATTAAAATCTAAATTTGACGATGGCTCGTCCAAAATAATCAATTCGTGACCATATACTTGAATAGCACTGCAAGCTAGCAATTGTTTTTCACCGCCAGACAAATTAAATATATCCCTATCTAAAAGGTGTTTAAAATTAAACTGTTCAGCGGTTTCTTTGATTCGTGTCATAATCCGACTAGCTGATACACCATAATTTTCAAGTTCAAATGCCAGTTCACTAGTCGTATTCAAACAAAAAAATTGTGATCTTGGATTTTGGAAAACTGAACCACTTTGCTGTGTTAACTTATAAACATCTTGTTGCTGTGCATCTTTATGATTTATTAAAATTTGACCTTCTATCTGTCCTTTATAAAAATTAGGAATAATACCATTTAGCAACCTTGTTAAAGTTGTTTTTCCACAACCTGAAGTTCCTGTTAAACAAATAACCTCACCATCATCAATAGTAAGGTTAATATTATTTAATATTTTACTTTTGCTTTCATCGTATTTAAAAGATACGTCTTTAAATTGAATCATATCCTACCCTCACATTACATAATAAATGATACAAAGGAACAGTATTAACACTAACAACAACCAATCTAACCAACGTATTTTAAGCGAAATGATTGATGTACGTCTATGCGTTAAATTCAACCCACGTGTAATTGAAGCAATAGTTAATTCGTTACCAATTTTCACAACACTGTTTAGTAATGGAACAACTCGATATTCAACATATTGTATTGGATGTATAAAAGCAATTTTCAAAGATATACCTCTCATCTTCATAGCATCCTTTATAGCAGCCGATTCTTCTCTAATTGTCGGTAAAAACCTAAACATAACGGCAATTGGAATCGTGATTTTTCTAGACAATTTCATTCGTTCTAAACCTGTTATTAGCACTTCAATTTGTGTGGTTTTAAATATATAATAGCCCATTGCGAGGGATGGTAAAAAACGTGTTATGATGCCTGCCGGTACAAAAATTAACAATGTAGCAACTTGGTTACCATCAATCGTTACAAACGCTTCTCCATACCACGCCATCACAGTTAATATCAAGATGACTAGCCCTATAGTATATTTTTTAATACATAATAATAATAATGCTGGCACAAGTATGATTACTGCCCTTAAATACACTTCAACACCTGTAACGCCGCCTGTTAATGCAACGAGTGATATCATCAAGATAAGCGCAATTTTAATTCTAGGATCTAAATTTAGTAAGTGGCTTTGTGGGATCGTTTGACTATACATGTTAAATCATACCTGTACGTTTGAAATGTTTTTTTAAAATTAATTTTGCTATATAAACGCCGATCCATGCACCAATGATTGTAGTAATAATAATAACTGGTATCATTTCTACAGAAAATAAAGTGGCGACCGTTTGCTCATATTCAATACCGTATTTTTCTTGAATAAAGGATAAATATGAATTTCTCATAAAGTAAAATGGTATAAATGTACCAATGGGCCAAAAGGAAAAGAGAATGTACCCTAAACAATTGTGTTTCCAACTTTTATAACGTTTCATAGCCATTAAGCCATCAGCTAATAATATCACAGGAATACTAAATACCAACGCAATCCATGGATGTCCCATAATAGCTAAAATAAGACTTACAATCGTTCCGCATATTGTCAATGCACCAAATTTTTGAACTTTTGATATTAGTAATATAATAGGTATGCCACCTACTAAACCAACCATTGCAGGAAGCAATAACATGAATATAGGTATAATACCTAAAATGCCAGGAGGTGCTATAAAAATAAAATATATAGCCGTAAAGAGTCCTATATTTATTAAATCTTTAACTTCTATCTTACTATTGTTCATCTAAAACTCCCTCTTTACATATAACGATAAATATTATTAATACAAGTAAACATAACTATGCTATAACATTAGTGTAGACTCAAGATACTATAATTGAAAACAATTATCAATTACATCGAATTGTATCGCTCATATCATTTATATTATAAACGAAAAACTTCTCAAAACCTAACTATCCATTTCATCGTTTTATATATTTCATCTTCCCTATGTTTTGCTCAATTATCAATACATCATTTCTATAAAATTTTAATAAATGCATATTTTGTCTTCATACAACGCATTACGAAAGATTATATGTGTCATATTACAAATTTTAAGTGTTATTCAACTTTAAATTTTCAGAATATATTTACAATTCCGAATTTTCTTAGTATATTCATACGTATCACCATTTCATTATATTTAAGAATATTAATGAAATTATATAAAACATATTTAATAACACCTCACTCTTTAAAAAACGGGATATGAAGTTAAAGGTGCGAATTGAATTTGTATAACTTTTAAACCAATTTATATTGAGTAATACATGGGAGGAATGATATTTATGGACAGAATGGAAAAAGCCACTCAATTAATCAATGAAGATAGTCAGTATTTTGCTAAACCAGGACGAATAAAATATTATCCATTAGCTATTTCTCATGGTTATGGTGCAACACTTGTTGATATGGACGGCAATACATATATCGATTTACTTGCTAGTGCTAGCTCACAAAATGTAGGGCATGCACCCCAACCAGTGTCAGATGCTATTAAATCACAAGTAGATAAATTCATACACTATACGCCTGCTTATATGTATCATGAGCCTTTAGTTAAACTTGCTAAGAAACTCTGTGAAATCGCACCAGGAAACTACGAAAAACGTGTTCTTTTCGGACTTTCTGGTTCAGATGCAAATGACGGTATCGTAAAACTTGCAAGAGCATATACAGGAAGACCTTATATCATCAGTTTCGTGAATGCTTACCACGGATCAACTTATGGGTCATTATCGATGTCCGCAATAAGTCTAAACATGAGAAAAAAATATGGTCCAATGTTGCCAGGCTTTTATCATATTCCATTCCCTGATAGCTACAGAGGCATGTTTGGTAGTCCAAACGCTAACACCGTTGATGAATACCTCGCGCCACTTAAAGAAATGTTTGAAAAGTATGTACCTGCTGATGAAGTAGCTTGTATCGTTATTGAAACAATACAAGGTGACGGGGGATTATTAGAGCCAATAGATGGCTACTTTGAAGCTTTACAAGATTTATGCAAGACACATGGCATTTTATTAGCAGTGGATGATATCCAACAAGGTCTTGGTCGAACTGGCGAATGGAGTTCAGTTTCACATTATCATATTGAACCGGATTTGATTACCTTTGGAAAATCATTAGCAGGTGGACTACCTATGTCTGCAATTATAGGACGTGCTGAAATCATGGACACATTAGAAGCGCCAGCACATTTGTTTACAACAGGAGCTAACCCAGTAAGCTGTGAAGCGGCCTTGGCTACAATTGGTATGATTGAGGATGAACATTTACTTCAAGCGAGTACAGAAAAAGGTGAATATGTACGCAAACGCATGGATACGTGGATCGAACGATTCGAAGCAGTTGGGGACGTCAGAGGCAAAGGATTGTCGATTGGTATTGATATCGTTGCTGATAAAGACAGTAAAACACGTGATGCGGAAGCGGCATTAAAAGTTTGTAATCGCTGTTTTGATAATGGCGTTGTGATTATTGCAGTAGCTGGAAACGTACTCCGTTTCCAACCTCCATTAGTCATAACGTATAACCAACTTGATACGGCATTAAATGTCTTAGAATCTGCAATTGAAGATTTAGCATCTGGAAAATTAGATAATTACGACATTGCTGGTCAAGGTTGGTAAAATTGGGGGAATCAATGATGCAACAACAAATTAAACTCACAAATATTATAAAACTTAGCGGTGCTTACATCGCTTATCTCATAGGATCTGGTTTTGCAACAGGACAAGAAGTGATGCAATTTTTTGCTTCCTTTGGCATATATGGTATATTCGGAGCTTTAGTTAGCGCATTATTGTTCTGTTTACTTGGTTCAACTTTAATGATGAAGGGATTTGATCTTCAATTAAAACAACCTGGCAGAATATTTAAGTATTATTGTGGCAATATCCTGGGAACAATGATTGAATACTTTACAATTATTTTTATTTTTAGCATTGTTGTCATCATGATTGCTGGTACAGGAGCTGTAGTTGCAGAGCAATTCCATCTTCCCAATCTAGTTGGTGTACTAGGTATGGGCATTATTGCAATGATTACAGTGATTTTAGGTTTAAAAAAATTGGTTGATATTATTGGTACTGTAGGTCCGATTATCGTCATCTTGACAATAGGTATTTGTCTAATTGTCTTTTTCTCAAATATCGGTAATTTATCTAATATGCTCTATTTACCAGAAAGCGCTAAAAATTTACAACCAACAACACATTGGTGGCAAGCTGGCGGTTTATTTTTCTGTTATAACATCTTAGCAGGAAGTATTTTCTTTTCACAGCTTGGTCAACAATCTAATAGTAGAAAAGAAGCAGGCATTACAGGTATTGTTGGTGGCTCTGTGTTGATGTTAACTGTGGTTGTAATGATTATTGCACTATTAGTGCATTCTGATCATGTATTTGAATTAGAGGTTCCTGTACTTTATTTAGGTAATACGATTGCGCCATTGATAGCATTTATATTTTCAGTATGTATTTTATTAGGCATTTATTCTACAACTGCACCAATGTATTGGTTAGTTAAACATGAATTTATGAAAATTTTTCCAGCAAAACTTAGCGTGCCTGTTACAGTTGTGTTAGGTGTTATTTTTATTATTTGTGGTACTTTACCTTTTGGAGAATTAGTTTCCATTATATACCCATTTGTAGGTTACATAGGTGCAATTGTTGTAGTTATTATCTTTGCGCGTACGTTATATAATAATTTCTCAAATAAGCACAGTACATGAATGATAGAAATTAAAACTCAATAAAAAAGTCCAAGACATCATTTGATGCCTTGGACTTTTTTTATACATTTTTTAAAAAAATCTACCTGTTACCCACATCATGACCGATTTCTACTGTTTTATCATTTTTATTATATAGTGCAGCTTGTACACTACCAAAGTTAGGGTCATTACGTTTTTCTTCAATTTCAAATCCTAAACTTTTGAAAATGTCTATATCTTGCTGGTCTGTAGCATTTTCGTAAAAGATTTTTCCTCCATCGTTATAAAAACGTGGTTTATCAATAGATTCTTGTAGTGTGCCATCGCTACGTAAGTAATCAATAATAACCTCATTGAGCGTAGTAGGAATTTTGTTACCACCTGGCGTTCCTATACCCATGTAATAATCAGGTCCAACTACGATGCTCGGTGAAGTAAATGAGCGTGGTTGCTTATGCTTAGCACCATAGTTTGGACTAGATGGATTAGAAGAGAAGTTACTTAATGAATTATTCATATAGAATCCTTCTTTTACATACTCCCCTGAACCAAAGAAGCTTGCTAACGTATTCGTTGTACTTGTCAACTGTCCATCTTTATCAACAACCACAAAGTGTGTTGTGCTCGTATTATCGATGTTATTTGTATTGAAATTACTTTCAAAATTAATTTCATTTAATCTACCTAACAGGTAATCTTGGGAAAGATATTCATCATAGTCTTCATCTTGCCCATTTACAATATCCCTATTTCGATACATCAAGTCTCTAGATTTTAAAATACCCGTGATATAATCCAAACGATCACCTTGAGCTGCTTGATTATTAGTAGCTTCATCAATTTCTAAACCTTGTAGCATCAGTGATCCTCCTAAAGGATTAGATGCAGCATAAACTTTATTATTTAAATAGTCTGTACTTACTGGCTCTTTTTTCTCTGTTTTATAACTTTGGAAATCTTTTTCTGTCAGTTTGTCATCCGTTTGCTTAGTGATACTTTTACCAACTTTATCGTAGAAATAATTAGGCCCGTTATCTCTAATCCCTTTTAATGTTTTAGCTAAAGCTGGTTGCTTAATGACATCACCTTCTCTTTTGGTTTGCTCTCCTTCAAAGAAAGGTGAATCTCTATCTACATCTGAACCATATAGTTTCAAACTTCTTTCTAATTCTGAATCAACTTCAAAGCCTTCTTCAGCTAAAGGAATAACATAGTTCATGATTTTCTTTCTATCCATTTTTCCTGCCTCTTTATGAGCGTCTTCAAGACCTCGAACGAAACCTGGAACACCAATTTTATCTTTTTGCTTGTAATTAAAAGAAGAAATATCTTTATACTGCCATTGTTTTGGTGCAACATTTTCTTGACCATCGTAAGCCAGCATCGCACCTCCGCCGCCTAGGCCAGAAGAGTGTGGTTCAGTGACAGCAAGGGCATATGACACTCCAATTGACGCGTCAACTGCGTTACCACCATCTTTCAATATTTTTTCTCCAACACGTGTAGCAATCGGATTATTTGAAGCTACACCGTAATTTTTATCCGATATGTCTTGTTGATGATCCGCAATTTTATTTTCATATAAATCATCTTTATCATAATTATCCTTTTTTGTAATCATATAAAATGCAAAGGATATGATAATAGTAAGGAGTAATATTACGATGAGCGTTTTTTTATTATAAATACTCATAGCTAAGCTCCTTTAGATAAATATTGATGGTGTGAAGATTTAAGTTCATTTTGTTCATAACGGTCTAAACCTTCGTTCGCTCTAGCGAATACAATTAGTAAGAATATTATCAACACAACTGCAATTATTGTAATACTTACCCAATGATCTTTAATGTTCATACGTATAACCTCCATTCTCTTTTTTAAGATTTATATTGTCACCTTTAATATTATTTAATAATTTTGTTTCTTCAATTTTGTTAGGTGTAGATTTAGTCAATTTACCGCCCACTGATTTGATAGGTGTAATCATGAATTTAGAATTTTTACCGTTCCAATTCTGTTGGACAGCTAAACCTTGCTTATTTTTTGATAAAAAACCTTCTGAAGTTACATTACCTAAACTATAAAAAATGCTGGCATCTTTATAATTTTCAATTTCCTGAACAACTGTGTTATGTCCGACGATGACATCAGCACCTGCATCTACGAGTGAGTGTGCATACTGTTTTTGCCTTGTTGTTACTGACCTTTCATCGGTTATACCCCAGTCCACATTAACGACTACATAATCATTTTTTTCTTTCAATTTTTTTATTAATGGAACATAAATATTAGGTTCCAAGCTAATGGATGTAGTGTTTTTTAAAGGATCTGTGTAATCAGACTCAACGTCTGTAAAGGAAACATTAGCTACTTTTTTACCTTTTACTGTTTGTTGTACTGTTTTACTGTTGATAGGATTAGAACCATTACCAGTTAAAAAATTATATCCATTTTGTGCCTCAACAGCTTTACTAAAATCTCTTGCTGTAATGTTATCAGTAACTTGATTTATAATATTTAAACTTTTAATATTTAAGCTTTTTAAAAACATTACATTTTCTAAATTTTTATTAATATTTGTTTTTCTATCATCTGAAAACTTGGTTAAATTCAAGCTTGCTGTAGAATAATCACTATCTTTTAACATGTTTTCGACAGCACTAAAAGTATCATTAATATTGTTTTTTCTTGTATGATTGTTTAATTCCACATTACCTAGATATGTTAGCTTAATTTCATCTTTTCCTTTATTCATAGCTTTAACAGGTTCAAAATCCTGTTGCTTTAATACAAATACTAACAAAATGATCGCTATAATTAATATCAAGCCGGTATATATGGAATTCCTTCTTTTATGGCGCTTTGTCCACTTCAAAACACGCTCATCGATAGAAAATCGTTTAGATTGCTTCATATATCTGCTCCTTACTAATTAATAAAGCTATAAAAGAATAAGACAATGTATGTAATACATGTTAATAACATACACGTAGATAAAGTTATTACGACACCTTGTTTTTGTATAGTATTTGCGATGATACCTGGTATTACAACACCAATACCGGACATTTCTACCATCTCAAATGGCGTTAATGGATAAATTAGATCAAATATAAATTTTAAAACCATTCCAGTTAATATCATTGCAGCAAATTTCCTACGCCCATAAAGAATAACAAAGCGGCTAATACCATGGTTCACAATAAAATATGTAATGCAACTAATGATTAGTACAGATAGCAGCATGATTGGTTGATCGAAAATCAGCGCTAGATATCCTGGAACAACTAATCCAGCAGGACTAATGCCGAATTTTTCGGCAAATATGAGGCTTAAAACAATCCCCACGAATAATGAAAAATATAACTCTGAACCTATCATATTAATGTATCCCTTCTATATATTGTGCGATTTCTTTTCCTGGTCCATGAATATTACCAACACAGAATATCAAAGCATTATGTGATTCTGCATAAAGCGCACGTTCAACTTCACTTATATTTTTACCTTCAAAATTCAAATATTTTTTATCGGGTAATTCTCTCATCACTTCCGATACCATTTGGGTACTTTTTCCAGTACAAATTAATGTATCGAACGGTACATCTTTTATGAAATTTTCTACAAATTGTCGGGTTCTATCTACCCTATCTGAGCGACAATTTAAGATTATAACAATTCTTTGATATGGGTAATTATATGATTCTACTTTATTTAAAATTGCTTTAGTAGATTGTGGCTCATTTGCTGCAAAGGCATTCACATAGACATTCGTTGTATTGTTTGCATTAAAGTATTTAACTTCAACAGCACCTACATCTGGTGGTGCGTTTAACATACCTCTTAAGGCAGTGTCTCTGTCGATGCCTAATGCTTCAGCAACTCCCATTGCAATTGCTACATTATCCGGAAAGACAATATATCCAAATTCTCGTAGATATGATTCTGGTACTTCTTCTTTATCGACTACAATTAATTTTGTTTTACGCCGTTTAGCTACTTTAGCAAAAAATTTAGTATAGTCATCCTTCATTACCACGAGATGTCCTTTATATGGAATCGTTGCTGTAAATGCTTGAGCAACTTCGTCTAAAGTTGGCCCTAACACATCCATATGGTCTTCCATCACATTAACAATGACACCAATGTTCGCTTTCACTAAATCCTTTTGGAATGTAATTTGATAGTCTGGATTAACTGCCATACACTCATTGACTAATGCGTTAGCTCTTTGTTTCACAACTTTTCTGACGATATCTCTCTGTTCGCCGATATTTGCACCCTGAGGTTTCCTATATACTGGATATTCTCTTGGTGTAAACCAGTACATCATACGTGCATCTGTACCAGTTGTTTTACCAATCACGCGGTATTTATCTTCCCGCAAAATACTGTAAATCAAGCGTGTAATCGTTGATTTACCTCTAATACCATTTATATTAATACGTATAGGAATCTTTTCTAATCTGTCAGAATGTCTTCTTTTCTCGACAATTCCTAACCATAGAATAACGCCTACACAAATTATGATTAGTAGCAAACTCTGTCCCTCTTTTCATCAGCGTATTTATTAATTACATGCTAAAATCATTAATTTAGCCAAAAACCATTACAAAAATGACCTTAAATTTATAATCTAATCATTATACCTTTCAATAATGACATGCTACCACGTAGTTGTTGATTTTATATAAAGTCTATAAATTAACTGTTAATTGAATGTAAATACACATTTACATTTAATGTAAAATTATATTAAAGATTATATTAAATACTTTCATATCAACGATAATGCTTTTTCTTCAGTTAAAAATTTTAAGCAAAAAATAATATAAAAATTTTTCATCAATTACTAATTAAAGTTAAAAATACGAAATATAATATTTACTTGAAATTTACACATTATTAAAATTCGAATGTTATCTTAAGGGTGAAAGGAATTAAAGATATTCTAGGAGGATGGACATGAGCAAACCTGTAAAGTTAACTGTTTCACTCTATCTCATTATTGTTGCACTTATAACTTGTGGTTATTTAATCATGATTTTAGTAGGCAGTTTCCAAGGCAATGATATGCGTGGTGCAGTACTTGATACAGATAATACGAGACATATTGAAAATGTAGATGAGACTAACAACACCACAAAATCTTCCGAACCATCTACTTCATCTACACAAGAAAATCGTTCTACCCCTAAACATTTGCAATCTAAACACATAGGTCAACCAACAATCAACCAATATAAAACGATAAAAACATGGTCTTTAGATAATGACGCATCTAAAAACCATGTTTAATTTTTGTAACTTATTTTTGACAATTTGTTCAAATTCTCATTATTATGCCTTTTTACGAGGGGTTTAATTTCAAACAGTCTGAATTTTCAGATATAATTATGGTGTTAGTTTTCTTATTATATCTGAAATGGGGTTTTTATTATGAGTAAGTTTACTGATCAAGAGAAAATTCAAATCTTAGAAGACTTGATTAGCATTAAATCCGTTAATAACAATGAAATCGAAGTTTGTGAATATCTGCAAAAGTTATTAGCAGAACATGACATAAATTCCGACATCATTAAAATTAACGACAGTCGTGCAAACTTAGTGGCTGAAATCGGTAAAGATGGCCCAATATTGGGCATTTCTGGTCATATGGATGTTGTTTCTGCTGGTGATGAAAGTAAATGGACATATGGTCCATTCAAACTTACTGAAGTTGATGGCAAACTGTATGGTCGTGGTTCAGCTGATATGAAATCAGGTTTAGCAGCATTAGTCATCAGTATGATAGATATTCATGATCAAAACTTATTACAACATGGGAAAATTCGTTTATTGGCAACTGCTGGTGAAGAAATTGTAGGTGAAGGTGCAAAAACTTTTCAAGATAAAGGATACATGAATGATGTCGATGCACTTGTGATTGCTGAGCCTTCTCAAGATCGAATTATCTATGCACACAAAGGCTCTATGGACATTCGTGTCACTTCCCGTGGTAAAGCTTCACATAGTTCTATGCCACAGCTAGGTTTCAATGCAATTTCACCATTAGTAAAATTTGTTTATAAAGCTGATGAAGGCTTTGAAAAATTCACTAAAAGCAATGATTTGTTAGGCAATGCAATTATGAATGCCACAATTTTCAACGGTGGTAACCAGGTAAATTCAATTCCAGAACATGCTGAATCTGAATTTAATATTCGTACAATTCCTGAGCATGATAACGAACAATTCATCTCATATTTCAGTGAAATATTAAAGCAAGTCGAAACTGAACAAACGGATATTGATATTGACACATACATGTCTAGACCACCTGTTTATACTACAGGAGAAAATAAATTGACTGAACTTGCTGTTGAAATGGGAGAAAAATATTTAAATACTACATTACCAACTGAAGCTTCACCTGGTGTTACCGACGCGTCTGATTTACTGGTAGACAAAGATGAAAACTTTTCATTTATTATGTATGGTCCCGGTGCTGTTAACCAAGCACACCAAGTAGATGAGCATGTGGAAAAAGATGTATATCTAACATTTGTTGATTTATTTACAGATTTCTTCTCTACTTATTTAAATAACTCAAAATAAGCATGATTATAAATCGGCCATCATTACGCTTTTGATATAATCTTATAAAAACATAATAGAATTTGGTACATAAATCCTAGAAAAAAACACGCAAATGATTTAAATCAATTCATCTGCGTGCTTTTTTGTTACTCAATACTTCGTATTATTGGCTCGCTCTTTTATGGGGACAGCTTCAGCCTGTCGTCTTCAACTTATCCTGTTCCCTCAAGCATCTCGCTAAAATACAACGCATCAATATGTAATTTTACATTAAAACACTTAAAAACAAGTC
This sequence comes from Staphylococcus sp. GDY8P119P, assembly GCF_017892075.1. Classification (NCBI taxonomy): domain Bacteria; kingdom Bacillati; phylum Bacillota; class Bacilli; order Caryophanales; family Staphylococcaceae; genus Staphylococcus; species Staphylococcus sp. GDY8P119P. The sequence goes on along the minus strand of NZ_JAESKJ010000001.1, from coordinate 210,386 downwards.
ACTTTGATAATTTAATAAACACTAACTATACTAAATTATCAAGGTAACTTATGTATAATGGTTATAACATGGCTCAACATACACTACCAATGGAAACTTCAGTACTTATTCCTACAAATAATATATCAAAGACATGTGAATGAAATTGTTGAAAAACCTCTAAATATATATTCAATGAATTCAAACCTCATCGTGGTGTTTTATCATATCAACCCAAAATGTTTACCGTGTTAATATGTGATTATGTTAGTCTATAATCTTTTTTAACTTTTTGATAAATTGTGCTCTTTCAGGAATTGGGAAAATAGGATGAATATGAAATAGTTGGTATCCTGGGATAAAGTTATGGTGAATACCTTGAGCATTTAACATTCGCGATAGCTTAACAGCATCTGGATAAAGTGTTTCTTTGGTACCTATTGAAATAGTCATTCTTCCTAATCCATTGAATGTTCCATATATTGGCGATACTCTCCAATCCGTTAATGACAGTTTGTCAGCCCATAAGCTAATTAAATATTTGCTTCCTGCAACACCTAACATAGGATCAATTTTTTCATAGCTATGAATTTCTGGATGACTAAATGTACCATCCAGCACAGGTGAAATCATCACAATATCACTTGGCTGTGGTAAGTCCAACGTTCTCAAATATTGTGCGAAAGATAATGCTATTTGACCTCCAGCCGAATCGCCCATAATAACAATACGCTCAGAACTCATCTTTTGATCTAATTCATATCTATAAATTTCTTCTAGTAATTCGAAAGTTTCCTTATAAGTTGCGTGTGGAATTTTTGGATATATTGGCATGATTACTTTTGCGTCAAATGCTGTTGCCAACATATCTATATATTCGAAATGATATGACAGCGGATCTTGGAACCATGCACCACCATGAATGTATATCACTACTTTTTGTTGATGATCTTCTCTATCATTCACAACATAATTGGTTATATCGTGCAATTTTTTAGTATAAACGGCATTGTCAAAGTTATAATCCGTGCCTGCATACTCGCCTTGCGTTTGTGCTTTTACAGACGCAAGCGCTTTTTGTGCGTTTATTTTCTTTTCAAATGGCTGTTTCATCTTTGTCGCTCTAATCATTATTTCATACAAAAAGCTTTGATAACTACGTTTTTCTATAAGCTTGGCAAATAAGTATGAAGCTATCACGCTAACACTTGCAAAGGTTAATATTTTTTTTAGCATCTTATACTACCTCCAATAAACGATTGATTTATGACTAGAAGATTAAGCTCAATTATTAGATAGGTCACTCAAAATATTAATATGTATTGATAACTTATATTAAGTTAACGTTCGAGTATAGCTGAATCTATTGAAAATGATTGATTTATCATCATTGACATATATAGTTCATCATAAAAATGATGATCCATATAAATAGATTCATGTTTAATACCTTCAATTTTAAAGCCTAATTTTTCATAAAATTTAACTGCCGGAGTATTGGTTGTAATGACTGTTAATTCAAGTCTTCTTAACCCTTTCCGCTCTGCCCACTTTATTGTTTCTTGAAACATCTTTGTAGCTAATCCTTGATGATGTTGTTCATTTAACACGCCTGTCACGATGTAACCGATATGTTTAATTTTAGCTAACCTACTAATATGGACAGATAAATATCCTAAGATATCATTTTCATCTGTTTTAACACCAATATAAAAATTATGTTTAATATCATCAACCAGGCTATCTTTATTAAAACTTCTTTCATCAGGTAAATAAAGCATGTATTGTGTCTCTTGATCAATCTTTTTCATGCAAGTATACAGCGCTTCAGCTTCATTCGGACATATTCTTTCTATGCGCATAAATACTCCTCCTCAATTCAATAGATTAATCTTATCATACATTATTTTTATTATATATGATACTTGTGTTTTAATTTACCTCTTTTTTATTTTAGGCAATTTATTTTTAAATATAATCCTTTTAAATTGAAACATCCTATTATTAGTATTACTTTTATGTTAATACACTAACAACAGGATGTCTAAGCACTTATAATATACAATTTTTATCTATTTCACTTTCACTTATGATTTTAAACTTTCATGCATCATGGATAATTGGTGTTCTAACTGTTGCATATCAATAAATCTGCCTTGGCGATGCATTTCTTTACCGTTGAGAAAGATTAAATCAACTGGTACAGTAAATATTGATAATTCACCAGCAATTGCTTCTACATTACTTTGATTAATCACGCCTAACGGTATGTCTGGATATTCGCGCATCAAGTCTTCAATTTGTGGCAATACCGCGTGACAAACACTACAATTTTCTCTCATTACGTGAACGACTACGAGCGGATATTTGTTAATAAATGAATGATATTCATCCATAGAAGTTAATGTTTGCGTCATTTAGAACACCCTCCTTAATTATAAAGTGTTTAATATTATGCACTATATACAGTCTTTTTAGCAATTTATTTGCTTTAGACTACAAAAAGTTATCATAATCCTCAATCTCAATTTATTATAAATTATTATCGAAATGTGGCAGCAATTGTTGAATACGTGTTCTTGTTTCTTCTGTATAACCTTGTAAACCACCCGTATGAATAAACAAAATTGCTTGTTGATCATCATATTTTCCTGCTTGAATTTCTTTAACCATACCTCTAAAAGCTTTCCCTGTATAAGTTGGGTCTAATACAATACCTTCTAGTTGTGCAATGTCAATATAAAATGCTAATTCTTCATCTGTTGCTTGCGCATAACCTAATCCAATATAATTGTCGTTAATGGTGATTGTATCGAATGTGTCTATGCTTTCATCTAAATGATTAATGATTGTTTGCACTTTATTTTTAAAGGCCTCTGCACTTTCATTGACTGCATAGCCAATTATCTTAGTATCAATTTTATCACTGTGCTTACCAAACCATAAACCTGCATATGTGCCACCTGAACCTACGGCGACATTAATAGAGTCAAAATGACAACCTAATTCGGCTTCTTGTCTTAAAATTTCTTCAAAGGCATTGATATAACCATGCGTGCCTATCCAATCTGATGCACCCGTTGGTATCATAAAAGGTGTTTTATTTTTGCCTTCTAGTGTATGTCTCAATTGAGTCATCGCTATTTCTCTAGACTGATTGTCGTCGATCACATGTATATGTGCGCCAAACATAGCGTCTAAAAATAAATTACCTTCAAAAGCTTTCATGGTGCCTTTTAGTACGAGATGACATTCAATTTGATACTTTGCACATAGTGCTGCTGTTGCTCTAGCATGATTAGATGTGATTGCACCGGTTGTAATAATCGTATCATATCCATGATCAATTACATATTGTATCGTATACTCTAACTTTCTTACTTTATTCCCTGATATTTCTGTGCCAGTATAATCATCTCTTTTAATATAAATTTCTTTGCCTAAACGTTGACTTAAGTGCTCTAACTTATGAATAGGTGTGGGTAAGTTGGCGACATCTAATTTTTTGCTTATCATTACTTTTGACCTCCTGTGTCAATATTTTTTACACGTCTGGAATAAATACGCTTGCCTCGCTATCTTTAGGATAGTAATAACCATTTGGTATTGTTTGTAATTCAATCAAACTTCCCCATGGTGTTTTCACATATACAGTACGATTACCATCTGTATCTTCATATTTTGTATTACTATGAGGTTCAGAGATAGGTCGTCCCCCAGCTTGTTTAATTTTATTAAGCGATGTTTCAAAGTCATCCACGTAAAACGAAATATGTGTATAACCAATATCTTGTAAATTTACGGCGCTTTTTTGGTTGGCTTGTACAAATTCAAACATCTCTATATTAGGACCATCATTAAACACCATCATTCTTTTTTTTACAATTTCAGCGCCATTCTCCAATCCTAATACATGTTCAACAAATTGACCTCCTCTAGGTTCATCCATTTTAGTTTGGCTATCATAAGCAATACGACCACCTAAACCTTCCTTGAAGAAAGCTGTTGCTATTTCAATATCAGGTACAGTTAAACCAATATGATTAATGCCTCTAGCCATCAAGTCCGTAACCCCCTTTTTATCATCTTTTTGTCAGCGTATTGCCAAAGTAAATATGGGTCATTTCAATCATTTAACAATTGCTTGAGTATTGGATACACCAGATACAATTAAGCATGCTTGATATAGACAATCAATCTTACGTTTAATTATTTTCTGCCAAATCATAATGATCTCTTAATAAAATATAGCGATTCATATCTTGAAAATTTTCACCATCATTCATGTCTTGAACGTCAGTTGCGACAAAATGAAAACCTGCATTTTCAGCAACTTTATTGCTAGCAATATTTCGCACATCAGCAATAATCGTGAGTTTATTCAGTCCTAAAATTTTAAATGCATAGCCACATATAAATGCAACACTTTCTGTCGCAATTCGTTTACCTGTATAGCCTTTCGCCAGCCAGTAACCTATTTCTGCTTTGCTGTTTTTTAAATCTATTTTATGTAAATCTATTGTGCCAATCAGTTTATCTTCGTAATAGATTAGAAATAATTGACCTTTACTTTCAGCTTGATGTTGTATCATCATTTTTAAATATGATTTTTCTGCATCTACAGTGAGATCCTCTGTAATAAAATCTAAAAATCGAGATAAATGCGCGAAATTTTCTTGAATGGTTTCAAATAATGCCTCGGCCATTTTAAGATCTGGCGGTCTCAATGTAATTTTTGGCAGTATTTCTATAAATGGTCTATATTGCATTGCCTCACCTTCTTTACTAGTGTCTTATCTCATATCTTATTTGTAATTTCTGAATATTTCAACATTTTAATAATTAATAATATAAAAATAGGCGTATATCCAATATTCAATTCATACTTTAATATCAGATACTACGCCTAACAACATAAATTTCAACTTAATTGTATAACTTAATCCATATTGATTAATAACCTATCATCAGGGCTATTGACATACCAATGCAACATATAATGACCCACACTAAAATTAATTTCCAAGCAAATTTAAGCCACTGTGTATAGGATATCTTTCCGACAGCTAAAGCACCCATTAAAATTGCAGAAGTTGGAAATAAGACGTTACTGATTGAATCACCATATTGGAATGCAAGTACAGTAATTTGTCTATTGATATGTAACAAGTCGGAAATTGGCACCATGAGTGGCATAGTAGTTAATGCTTGTCCAGAACCTGATGGTATAAAGAAATTTAAAAAGAATTGTAAGATAAACATCGCGATAATTACTGCCGACGAAGGGACATCTGTAAGCAAGGTAGTCATACCATGGACGATAGTATCTATTACCTGCCCATCTTCTAAAATAACAATAATACCTTTAGCAAAACCAACAATCATTGCGCCAAATAAAATATCTTTCATACCTTCTATCATAGCTTCAAAAGTCCCATTGATGCCCAATCCACCAATGACACCTGCAAGTAAACCTGCTAATAAGAAATTAGCACTCATTTCGTTAAAGGACCAACCATAATTAAAAATACCAAACACATTTAATATAATCGCTGCAACAATGAGTAATAAACCTACTTTTTGTCGCTTTGTAAAGCGTGGTGTATCCATCGTTGCCGTTGACTGTCCTTCAGCTTGTTCCAGTTCGTAAACAATACTTTTCGACATATCTTGTTTCACTTTACGCGCATATATCATTACTGTTGTTATAGCTGCCAATAAAATAAAAATATAAATAATCGAACGCAGTCCCCATCCTGAAAATAGTGGCAACTCCGCTACAGATTGCGCGACACCAACAGTAAATGGATTTAACATACCACCAATAAAACCACTTGCTGCTCCAAGTATAACCATTGCCGCTCCTGTCAACGCATCATATCCTAATGTTCTCGCTATAATAATCCCAATAGGAACAAAGATAATTGTTTCTTCTGCTAATCCAATTGAAAATCCTAATATAGAAAATATCGTCATAGTCAATGGAATCATCAATACTTTATAAGAACCTAATGTGCTCATAGCTTTATTCACACCATTTTCAAAGGCTCCTGTTTTATGGACAATACCGAATGCGCCACCTACTAAGAAAATGTAAAATACAATTTCTCCTCCACTCAATAACCCTTCCGGAATCGCCCGAAATATATCAAAAAACGAAACGCCATGTTGTGATACTTCTTGATATGAACCTGATATAACCAATGTTTGTCCGTCTTTTTTTTCACGTGCATATTCCCCTGCTGGTATTAAATATGTGAGGAGACTTGCTACAACAATGATAAATAACAACAATGCATATGTATGCGGCGTTTTAAATGTTATCCTTTTGAAAATTGATTTGAACATTTTAAATATCCCCCATTAAATTGTTTTTAATTGAAAAATACTGTGACTTAAAACTGACCTGATAAATCAATTTAATAAATAACTATTATAATAATACACTTTATAGATATTATGCTGAATTTTCAATCTATTTTTAAATATCTTAAATTAAATCATCAAATCATCTTTTTGAAAAAGTTTTAAAAAGTGTATTATTAATCTCTTGATAATTAAAATATTGTGATTTTGTCCGTGCATGCTTGCCTGGGAATATGATTCGAGCCTGTAGTCTCTCACTCATATCTTTTCCCTAGGCGTCAGCACGCTACAAAATCACTTTGTATTTATTAGAATCCGGCCGCAACTTGATACAAAACTTTACAAAGCAAAAAACGCCAATTCCTATCATATTTCAATAGGAATTGGCGTTTAATCTTAGTCTGAGAAATTAAAGTCTCTGAATCTTTTATTTATAATGATTTAGAAGAAACGTTTGACAGCTGTTGACATTGGTGGAATTTCATCTAAATCTAATTTTTTATCTTCTGTAATAGATCTGTATGCCCATTTACCATAGTTAATAGCTTCATCTTTTACAATTTTACCAGGTAATGGTGCAGCATTTGGATCAACATAAACGTTGACAATTGTTGGTCTATCTTGAGCCATTGCTTCTTCTACGACTTCATCAATTCTATTTGGATCTTTAAGTGTATAACCAACACCACCACAACTTTCAGCAAATTGCGCTAAGTCTATGTCAGTGAAGTTAATTGCATATTCTAACTCTCCAGCAGCTTGTTGTTCATATTTAATAAATGATAATTCTTGGTTGTTTAAAACAAATATAGTCATTGGTAAATCATATTGAACTGCTGTTGCAAAGTCTTGCATTACCATTTCAAATGCACCGTCGCCTGCTATACCAACTACTTGACGATTAGGATAAGCACGTTTTGCTGCCAATGCACCTGGTAGCGCACAGCCCATCGTACCTAACCAACTAGAAACGATAAACTTATTATTCACTGTTAGATCTAAATAACGTGTTGACCAAACAGTAGATGTACCGACATCGATTGAGAAAATCGCGTCATCTGTTTTTACTTGGTTGATTGCATCCATTAGACGTTCTGGACGAATTGGTGAACTTTCATCTGCTTTATCTTTATCCATCCAAGAATCCCAAGTCGCTTTTCTTTCTAATGTTTTATTTAAGAAGTCACGATTTTTCACATGTTTAGCACTATCTGTTAATTGTTGCAATGCTAATTTACTATCACCAATAATACCAGCATTTACGTCAAAACGATGTCCAATATTTTCTGGATTTGTATCGATTTGAATTGCTTTGATATTTTTCTTAGGTAAATAGTCAACATAAGGATAGTTTGTACCTACCATTATTAGTAAATCAGCATCTTGAATCGTTTGATAAGATACTTTAGTACCAATTTTACCTAAGTTACCTAAATTATATGGGTGTGCATCAGCTAAGATACCTTTTGCTGGTAAAGTAATGATTGAAGGAATTTTAACCGCTTCAATAAATTCTTTCACTTCATCTTTAGCATGTTTAGCACCAGTACCAATAATCATAACTGGACGTTTACTTTTGTTGATCAACTTAGTAGCTTTTTTGATGCTACGTGGTTTTGGTGCAATACGTGCTGGTGGCGCAGTGTCCACTGGTGTATTTGTTGTATCTTTCACTTTGTTTGTCAATAGGTTATTTGGCAGAATTAAAACTGCAACACCTTTTTTCTCATAAGCTGTACGAATAGCTTCATTAACAATACCAAATATATCTTTATCATTTTCAGAGATTTGACGATTATAGACTGCCACATCGTCTACCATTTTACTGATATCTGTTTCTTGGAATGCTTTTGTTCCTAGTGCTGTACTATCTGTTTGTCCTGCTAAAATAAGTTGAGGCACATTGTCCATTTTGGCATCATACATACCATTAAGTAAATGAACGACACCTGGTCCACCGATACTTAATGCAACACCAATTTTACCAGTTAATTTTGTATGACTGGCAGCTGCTAAACTTGCTACTTCTTCATGACGCACATGAACAAATTCAATATTATCTCTTTCAGTTCTTAAACTATCTACTACTGCATCTATAGAATCTCCTGGAATACCATATAAATGATCTATTTCCCAAGCTTGTAATGCTTTTACTAATGCTTCATTTGCTTTAATTTTTGCCATTGTAAAAATTGCTCCTTCCAAATTTTAACGATTTATTTATTATCCCTTAAAATAGTTAATACTGTGCTTTAACACGATTGCTTAATATAAAAAGATTATGAGTATCGGGAGGACGATTGAACTTAATAATGCTGTCAAAATCATTCCAATTGAACTAAACGCGCCTGCTTCTAAATCAATATCAAGTGCTTGAGCTGTACCAAAAGCATGTGATGCATTACCAAAAGTTAGGCCTTTTGCAATAGAAGTTTTAAATCTTCCGAACTTAATCAAATATGCACCTAAAATGCTCCCGATTAAACCAGTTGCAACGATAAATAACACTGCTATGGCATCAACACCACCCATTTGGTGAGATACTTGAATACCTACTGCAGCTGTAATTGATCTTGGCAACATCGTAACAATAACTTCTTTTGAATAACCAAACATTTTTAATATGACATAAACAAATGCAAAGTTCAAAATTACTGCTGTAATTACACTGCTAAATATAATTTTACCATTAGCTAATATTTTATGACGATTTTGATATAGTGGATATGCTAATGTTACAACTGTACAATTTAATAGTTGGTGTATCCACTTACCACCGACCATGTACTGTTGATAATCTAAGTTAAATAATAATAATACAACGATAATTCCAATCGATGATATAAGGGCAGGGTTTAAAAATGGGCTCCGGTATTGAAATTGTAATTTTTTTGCTCCAACGTACATACAAACTGTCAATAGTATCATTAACAATGCTTTTAGAAGTACCATCTAATCTTGACCATTCCCGTATTGTTCAGCTTTAACCATTTTTTCAGCAATAAAACCTGAAATTAAAGCAACACAACATGTGCCTAGAACAATCATGATAAAGAATAAAACAAAATTAATATTAATCATACTAGCGACATCCATAATACCTACGACAGATGGAACAAAGAAAAATACCATGGTAGCTAAGAAAAATTTAGAGCCTTCTTCTACCCATTTTGTCGGAATAATTTTAAATTGCAGTAATAAGAAAAATAAAATTAATCCAACAATACTGCCTGCAATCGGAATATCAAAAATCATTTGAATTTTATTACCAATAAAAGTAATACCCATAATAATTAATGCTTGAAACATAATTTTGACAATCTTTAGCGCTACCTGCAATACTCATCACCCTTTTTAATACTTTTGAACTGCTGACTTTTAACTACTTTGTTGATTACATGACTAAGTATAACGCGCCATTAAATATAATAAAAATATTGTTTTTTCATAATACCTATTACTATTTTCTATGAAAGCGATTTTACATATTCCAAATAGCTATAACCTATTAATTAGATCGACTATTTTTCGATGTATCTTTTCAAATGACTTTTTAAGTATCGTTTTTTACAGCTAAAAAATAGCGGGAATAGGTTTGAAAACAAAACATTCTTTTGATTCCCAAACTACTCCCACAAATATACGGATTATTTAACATCATGATTAACATTTACACGATTATTAACGCATTATTGAGCTAATCATTCTATTCAAATGTTGCTCATACCCTTAGATAAGTACGTAGCGCCTATCTACTTCTTTTATAAACGTTGCTTCATAAAATCTATCCACTGTCTGGTTGCATAACTTAAATATTTATCTCGTTTCCATATCACACCTAATTCCCAACTCATGCCTGGATCTTCAAGTGTTATATTTTTAAAGTCACTGTCTAATAAACCTACGATGTTTTCCGGTAAAATACTGACACCTAGATGAGCATTTAACAGATTTTCAATAAAGTTCCATTGTGAAATCTTAGATATTGTATTAGGTATATAACCGGCATTCTTTGCTGCTTCAATAATTTTATCATTCAAGTAAAAATCTTCATTAAAAAGGATAAAGTCTTCGTCTTTTAACATGCTCATTTTCACTTGTTGATATTGCGCAAGACGATGTTCTTTATTCAAAACTAATTTCAACTCTTCTTGATATAACGGCAACGAATGGAAAATAGACTGGTCTACTGGTAAAGTTGTAATACCGATGTCAATTTCATCATTAATTAATTGATGTTCAATCATTTTGCCACCATTTTCCACTAAATTATAAGTTACATTAGGATATTGTTGATGGAATTCACCTAAAATATGTATAAATTTATTCATATTCATGACTGCAGACAAACCAATACTAATATGACCTGTTTCTAAACCTAGTAGACTATTAATTTCTTTAGGTAAATCTTTGTATAAAGATAGGATTTCTTTACTTTTATGATAAAAAACTGAGCCAGCATCTGTTAGTACAAGTTGGCGTTTGCTTCGATCAAACAGTGGCATATCCAATTCTTTTTCAATGTCTTTAATCGCTTTACTTATTGTTGGTTGGGCGATATATAATGATTTAGATGCATTTGTCATACCATGTTGATTTACGACTTCCACAAAATACTTCATATGTTTAATATCCATATATATGCTCCTCTATATTAAACTTCAATTTGTATATCCTAGTATACGGTTAAATATCTTTTTTTCAATCTTTTAAATCAATTCATCATTTGGAACATTAGCATGATTAGTACGTTGACAAGCCAAAGTAACTTGAGTGATCAAATTTTTGTGCTAAATTTCACTATAAAAGGAGAAAACAAGTAAGTTTCACTTGTTTTCTCCTCTGTTTAGATTAAATGGTTAATTTTTATAAAATTCAAAAAATTAAGCTAAGTTAGTATTATCTGTATGCGCCTTATCTGAATCTTTTAATTTAATTATTTTAAACCCAATGTAGCCAAAAATGACTGAAATTATAGGCACAGTGTAATTCACAATAGCAAATGGTGCATATTCCATTACCGATACGCCTAGCGTTGATGCAATAAATACGCCACACGTGTTCCAAGGAACGAATACTGACGTCAACGTTCCACCATCTTCTAATGCCCTAGATAAGTTTTTAGGATGTAAACCCTTGTCTTTAAAAGCACTCGCATACATTCTAGAAGGTACAATGATAGATATGTATTGTTCTGAACATGTAAAATTAGTACCAATACAAGAAACAATGACTGATGCAATCAATGAACCAGTTGTTCTCGCTACTTTTAAAATCACTGAAATCAATGCAGATAACATGCCTGAGTATTCCAGCACACCACCAAAAGTCATCGCTACTAAGGTCAATGAAATCGTATAAAACATTGATTCTAATCCGCCTCGATTAAATAATTCATCTACAAGTTTATTACCTGATTCAATCGTATATCCTGTTTGCAAAGCTGTCAGCGCTTCTGTTATTGTTCCACCTTGCACAAAAATTTGAGCAAAAAAACCAAATATAATACCGACGCAAATGGCTGGTATCGCTGGGACTTTGAACGTGACCAATACAATAACTACTAAAGGTACTAACAGCAACCATGGTGAAATTACAAAATTATCTTGCATAGTGCTAAGAATTGCATCGATGCGTTTCGTATCAAAATTTTTATTGCCATACTGCATACCAATAAAGAAAAATGCAATTAATGCAATAATTACTGCCGGAATAGTTGTATAGAACATATGCTTAATATGTTCAAATAATTCAACGCCAGATAAGCCTGAAGCAAGATTTGTTGTATCCGATAATGGGCTCATCTTATCCCCAAAATAAGCACCACAAATGACTGCACCAGCAACCATACCAGGAGAAATCCCCATACTAACTCCAATCCCCATTGAAGCTACACCAACAGTCGCCATTGTAGACCAACTACTTCCAATCGCTAACGCTACGACACCACATAATATAACTACAACTGCTAAAAAATACCGCGGATCTATTAATTGTAGTCCATAATATATCATCGTTGCTACAACACCACTACCAATCCATGAACCAATAACTAAACCTACAAGTATAATAATAACAATCGCTGGCAACGCATGCCGTATACCCTTGTACATCATTTCTTCTACTTCACTAAATTCATAACCATGTAGCATTGTCACAATAATCGCTACCGCAGTACCTATCATTAATGGTATATGAGGTTCTTTTTCTAATACCGCCACAGTTATTAACATAGTAATAATCATAATTGACAATGTAACAACTGCCGACGTAACTCCTAACGGCTTCTTTAAATCCTGTTTTTCATCATTATGCTTATCTTTTGACTTTAAAATAGCAAACACCTACCTTTGTTAATTTATATCATACTTAAAAATGTATGCGCTTTCAATAGTGTATTTATAAATTTTTAATGAATTTTATCTCAATTAATTTATTGTTATACTTAAAATTAACAAAGCACCTCGCCTTACGATCGTGTTTATAAACTTCAATTAACAATTTAATGCTATGATTTCTACATAATTAATATATAAAAACTACTAACAAAGATAGTGTATACTGAAAAAGCCTGGGACGACGTTGATTCGTCCCAGACTTTCATATTGTCAGTCATTAAGTTAGTAGGAGTTAAACATGTACTTTAGCTCAGTTAATCACTTTATGCTTTGTTTAATGCTTGTTGTTCTTGTCGCGATGAGATGACGAAACCTTTTTAAGAAATCGAGATTCCTGTCCCACTCAATGACTTAAAACGCTTTTTTATCTTACTTTAATGAAACTGGTAGCTATGATGACCTTTTGCAAATCCCTTTGCTGTATAAATCCAAGAACCGCCACCTTGTTCAATATCATTGGCACAAATCACTAATTGATCCGTACCTGGAATAAATGCAGGATGTGTTGAACGAAGCATATGCCCTTGATCGCGTCCTGGTATTAAAATTTGTCCAATAGGATAACCTTTTTTATTAAACACTAACACTCTGCCTTGTCCGTACATTGCAACATATAAATTATCATCACTGTCTATACAACATGAATCTGGCCCTTCATGGCCAGTAAAATGATAAGGTATAGAAGCGCCAAATGGTGCAATGGTCACGCCATCTTCTAGTAAATCAATGCGATGTAATCGATTCGCATTTGTTTCAGTTACCCATAGTGTTTTTTCGTCAGTACTTAAAGCTATGCCATTAGCAACTGCTAAATTTTGAATCACAGGCGTTATGGATTTATAATCTGGCGCAACATAATATACACCACCTTTAGGATTTGTAGAGTATCCTCTAAAATCAGTGAAATAAAATCCACCTTTACTATCAAACACTAAATCGTCCACACAGTATTCTGTATCAATGTCTGACACAATCGTTTCTTCTGCTTTTCCTTCAGCATTAACCGCAAACACGCCACCCGAACGTTCGAAATCACCCAAATAACAAATAAATAGTCTTCCATCTTTATGGATTTTAACAGCTGCAGGATTTTCTTTATGTGATTTAAAAAACTGAGTGACTTTTTTGTCTGGTAAAGTCACGTGAAAGATAGTTCCACCAAATACTTCACAAAGTGTTAAATCTCCATTTCTATTAAAGCATAACCCTTCTAATTGTAATCCTTCATCTGAAATTTCCAGCCACGGTTCTGCAGTAATTGTTTGTAGGCTTTGTTCCGATGCTAAAAGTGGCACCACAGAATGATTCGTGTGATCATATGATAATGCCGGTATATTATTGCCCATCATATTCCCTCATTTCTTTTAATCTTTTCATTTATATTATATTGAACTCAAATCCCAAAATAAAATATTTATAGTTTAATTCATAATGATTGATTGTACAAAAAGACGGAGTAATGAAAACAATGTATCATCACTCCGCCTTTCATATAAAATGTTTTAAAGACACGATTACACCTATTATAAAAACATCATTTAATTACTAATGTGCTTCTCTCATTTGATTGAGAATTTGTTCTGCCATAGCCGCATTTGCGCTCGGCTTTTCTTTTAACAATTCAGCGACTTTCGTAATTTCGTCACCTTGAGCACCTACGACAATTGCTAATGATTTATATTGTAAACTCATATGACCTTTTTGAATACCTTCTGAAACAAGTGCACGACATGCAGCGAAGTTCTGAGCTAAACCAACTGCAGCTACAACATGACCAAGTTCTTGTGCCGAGTCAACTTTCATTAAATCTAAGGCAGCACGTGCAATAGGTAATACACGTGTCCCTCCACCAACTGTTGCCAATGTCATTGGAACCTCAATCGTACCAACTAATTTTTGACGTGATGCATCATATTGCCAAGTAGCTATGCCTCGATACTGTCCATCTTTACTCGCATAAGCATGAGCACTGGCTTCGGCGCCGCGTGTATCATTACCTGTAGCTAAGACAACTGCGTGAATACCATTCATAACACCTTTGTTATGTGTTGCTGCACGATGAATATCTACTTGCGCTAACACAGATGCCCTTTCCATTCTATGTGCTACTTTGGCCCCGTCACGTCCATCTTTCGATAGTGATTGGACATCTATCTCGCCTTGTACTTTAACCACAGAAGCAGTGGCATGGTTAGAAAGAATACTCATCAATATATCTACATCTTCAATTTCTGTTTTTAAATATGCAGAAATCCCCTCTAATATTGTATTTAACATGTTAGCGCCCATTGCATCTTTCGTATCTACAAATACTTTGAGTGATACGAACTGTGCTTCAGGAAAAGTATCTATTTCAACTCGACGATAACCGCCACCTCTTTTAATAATACTGGGATAAGACTCATCTGCAATTTGCTTAATTTTTGGTTCAAGATTTTTAATATTTTGAGATAAGCGTTGGGTATCCTTTACGTTATCAAAAACAATTTGTCCAATCATTAACCGCTCACTAGCGATGACATGAAAACCTCCTGTTTCATTAACTAATTTTGCACCATAGCTTGCAGCTGCAACAACAGAAGGTTCTTCAACCATCATTGGAACAACATATGATTTGTCATCTACAATAATTTCAGGTAGTAATCCGACAGGTAATGCACCTTGACCGATCACATTTTCAATTAAACTGTTAGCTATTTCTTCTGGAATTAAAGGATGTGTTAATAACATATCCTGATTTTCTTTATTCAACCAACCATATTCGACTAGACAGTTTAACTTTTCTTCACGTGATAAATGACGAAAATCTTTGCCTAATGGTAACATCATGCATCCCCCTTTTCTACATATAATGCAATACCTAAACCGCCACCAATACATGCAGTTGCAATACCATTTTGTTTATTTTCTTGCGATAAGATATTCACTAAAGTTGTCACCAACCGCGTTCCACTCGCACCTATAGGATGACCTATAGCAATAGCACCACCGTATAAGTTAAGCTTATCAGGATGTATCCCCAAATTATTTTTAACCGGTATACTTTGAGCAGCAAATGCTTCTGTCATTTCTACAACTTCAATATCATTTATATCTTTCTTAGCTTTTGCTAATAATTCCGTCACTGCATGGTACGGTGCGTACCCCATATAGGCAGGATCACAGCCAATTTCCGCGTGTTCACCTAATGTTGCAATAATTTCAAATCCTTCTTGTTTTGCATAATCTACATCCATCAAAATAATTGTTGATGCGCCATCGTTGATACTTGAAGCATTTCCACCTGTGACAGTACCATCTTCTTTAAATATTGTTTTTAATGTGCTTAATTTTTCAACACTGCTATTTCCACGAATACCTTCATCTGCTGTCATTAATTGGCCTTCACTATCTGTTAAGGGAACAATTTCATTATCAAATTTACCTGAGCTGGAAGCTTGTGCCGCTTTATGTTGTGAGTCATTCGCAAATTCATCTTGTTGTGCTCGTGTAACATTATATTTTTCTGCTATTTTCTCTGCAGTAATGCCCATTGGTACATTTAGAAATGCATCAGTTAAACCGTCATGCATAAAACTTTCTACTGGCGCTGCATCTTCATTAAGTAATATTTGGGGAGCATTGGTCATACTTTCAATGCCTCCTACTGCTACTACTTTTGCTTCACCTAATTGAATTTGTTGTTTGCCTAATATAATCGATTTCAATCCTGAACCACAGACTTCATTAATAGTCATCGCAGGTGTAGTATTAGGTACACCTGCGTTGATACTAACTTGTCGCGCAGGATTTTGACCATTTCCAGCTTGAAGTACATTGCCATAAATGACCTGCTCTATCATTTCAGGTTTGAGATTAATTGCTGACATTGCAGCTTCTAACGATTTTGTACCTAATTCTACTGCAGTATAATTACTTAATTTTCCTCTGAACTTTCCTATAGGTGTCCGCTTGGCACTTACGATTGCTATTTTTTTCATTATTATTCTCCTTCTGAACATGTGGTAAATCATTGTATTTTATACATGTGATTTGATATGATACAATTGCTTATTTATTAAAGAAAGGTGTCGATACACTTTATGACAGTTGGTATTGATCAAATCAATTTTTATGTTCCAAATTTTTATGTAGACATGGCTAAACTTGCCGAATCTCGTCAAGTTGACCCAAATAAATTTCTTATTGGTATTGGGCAAAATGAAATGGCAGTCAGCCCAATAAGCCAAGATATTGTATCTATGGGTACCAATGCTGCCAAAGAAATCATCTCTGAAGATGATAAAAAACAAATTAGCATGGTTATTGTTGCAACTGAATCTGCTATAGATTCTGCTAAAGCATCTGCAGTTCAAATACATAATCTTTTAGGTATTCAACCATTCGCACGTTGTATTGAAATGAAAGAAGCTTGCTACGCTGCCACGCCTGCAATTCAATTAGCGAAAGATTATATCGCTAGCCGTCCCAATGAAAAAGTTTTAGTTATTGCTAGTGACACTGCGCGCTACGGCCTAGAATCTGGCGGTGAGCCAACGCAAGGTGCAGGTGCAGTTGCTATGATGATAACACAAAACCCACGTATTCTTGAACTAAATGATGACGCAGTTGCATTTACAGAAGATGTATACGATTTTTGGCGTCCAAGTGGACAACCGTATCCACTTGTGGATGGTGCATTATCAAAAGATGCCTATATCCACTCATTTCAAGAAAGTTGGAATGAATATGCACGTAGATATAATACTACACTAGATACATTTAAATCATTATGTTTCCACGTGCCATTTACTAAAATGGGTAAAAAAGCACTTGATTCTATCTTAACTGAAGATATCAACACAGAAACTAAAGAACGTTTAACTTCTGGATATGACGCGGCAACTTATTACAACCGTTATGTAGGTAATATTTATACTGGGTCATTGTACTTAAGCTTGATTTCATTATTAGAAACACATACCGAATTAAACGCTGGTGATACAATTGGTCTATTCAGCTATGGTTCAGGCTCTGTCGGTGAATTCTTTAGCGGTAAATTAGTAGAAGGTTATCAAAATGCGCTTGATATAGAAAAACATAAAAATCTATTAAATCATCGTACAGAAATCTCTGTTGACACATATGAAACATTTTTCAAACGTTTCGACAACCTTGAATTTGACCATGATGTTGAGCTAGCAAATGAAACAAAAGGTATTTTCTATCTCGAAAGTATCAATGATCATATTCGTAATTATAATACATTAAATTAAGTTTCAATTCACTTAATCTTATCTCACTTTATTCAGAATGATTAATGACATAAAAAGGACTATATCTGAATAACTTTATCTAACATCAAAGATTATTTATAAACCCGTAAATGAATTTTTAATATTCACTTACGGGTCTTTTTATATAAAAGAAAGAGGATGCCTTTTACATCACTTACATAAAGGCATCCTCTTTTATCATATTAAAGTCACTATGTTGAAATTTCCTATAAGAATTAATCACGATTTGTTTCGTTTAAATCTTGTGTTTCAATCTCTCTTTTGGGTTGTAACGATAACCCTAAATATTTACGCTCTTCATTTCCATCTTTATATAAGGAAATCATCATTAATATAACGACAAAACTAAACGGTAAAGCAGAAATAATTGCCGCTGATTGTAATGCATCTAGTCCAGTATCACCACCAGCTAATAATAATACGTAAGCGATAGCTGCTAATGCAAGTCCCCATACAATTTTGATAAATCCTGAAGGATTCAAAGTACCATATGCAGTTTGCATACCTAGAACAAAGGTTGCAGAGTCTGCAGAAGTGATAAAGAATGAAGCAATTAATGCTAACGCAATAATTGATAATACAAAACCAAATGGTAACTCATTAAAAATACCGAACAATTGCGTTTCTGGTGGCATTTTAAATATCTCGCTATGAGCTTGTCCAACATCTATGCCAGTTACACCAAAAGCACTAAACCAAATAATACTAATCACAACGGGTACGCCTAATACGGCAATTACAAATTCGCGAATACTACGACCTTTTGAGATTCTCGCAATAAATATACCCACGAATGGACTCCAACTCATCCACCAGCCCCAATAATAAATCGTCCAACTTTTCAACCACTCAGCTTTTTGTTCATTTAATGGTGCTACATCTAAACTATTAAAAATCAGTGAATTAAGGTAATCACCAGTACCGCTTGTCATCATATTTAATATCAATACGGTTGGTCCTACAATAAAGATAACAATAAGCAACAATGCTGCTAAAAACATATTTAAATTACTTAAATATTGGATACCTTTACTCAAGCCACTCCATGCACTATATAAAAATAATACGGTAACTACAGCAATAATAATTCCTTGAACAACAGAGTTATTCGGCACACCAAATAAATAATTTAAACCACCGTTTATCTGTATTGCCCCTACACCTAAAGAAACCGCAACACCAATAATAGTTGCAAATACCGCTAAAACATCAACAATGACACCAATTGGGCCATCTACTTTATCGCCCAACACTGGTCTTAGCGTTCTAGAAATTAAGCCATTTTCTCCTTTACGAAATTGAGAATATGCCAAACCTAATGCCACTACGCCATAAACTGCCCAAGGATGAAATCCATAATCAATAAATGAAGACCTAAAGGCTTGTGCCATCGCTTCTTTCGTTTCAGGATCTGCTGTTGGCGGTGCTAAATAATGTGATATCGGTTCTGAAGAACCATAAAACACCAAACCTATGCCCATACCTGCACTGAATAACATCGCTAACCAAGATACTGTATGAAATTCTGGTTTATCTGTCGGTTTGCCTAATTTCAATTTTCCAATAGGACTGAATACTAAAAATACACAAAAACCTAAAATTACTGTATAAAGTAACATATAATACCAACCAAACGTTTTTGTCACCCAAGAAGAAATAACACCGGTAATTTCCCCAAATTTAGCTGGAAAAATAGCTCCAATAACTACTAATAAGCCTACGACTAGTGCTGAATAAATAAACACACTAGAAAACGACTTTTTTGTATTATCCAAATTTTCCACCCCTCTAATAATAATAAAAAAGACGTTTTATAGGATAACACACTGAGCAAGAGAAACAACTTTATATTTTCAGAAAATTTTATTGATAAAAAATACAAAATGTATAAAATAATAATATTTATTTACAATAATTTTCAGTCATGCGCAGATTTACGCTTAAGGTTTCGTACTATATTTTGGTCTGTAAAGCGGTTGCATATCTACTTTTTCCAATTTCAACAACTCTATTTTTGTATCAATGCCACCACCGTATCCAGTAAGACTGCCGTTTTTTCCAACGACTCTATGACATGGAATTATAATAGAAATCGGATTTGTACCAACCGCACCACCAACTGCTTGTGAAGACATATTTGGCTTATTTCTTTTAATACCTATTTCTTTCGCAATTTCACCATAAGTAACAGTCTCTCCATATGGTATTTTCAATAAAACATCCCAAACTTGCTCTCTAAATTCGGTTCCTATAGGTTTCAGTGCAAAATCAATTTTCGGGTTATTTCCTGAAAAATATTTATCGAGCCAACTAATAACTTTTTCAAAAACTGGTAATTCCGCTTCTGTTAATGCCTCGTCATAATTTGATTCGAAATCATCGTGTTTCGGTAACCACAAGCCTGTAATTGCTTCACCATCTGACGTAAGTGCAATCCGACCAATCGGTGACTCATAATATGTTTTATAGTGCATCATACCACTTCTTTCTAGTATATTTTGTGATTATCATAATCCTTTTATATTTTAATGTAAAATAGATACAGTTGATACAAGTCATGATAGAAAAACACGGTAATCGCGCTTTAAGTCATTGTGTAGCAACAAGATTAGTTATACTTATTAACAACATTTTGTCATGATATATATTCCTCATAATCACTCCATTTCACATGTTTAGTAAAAAAAGGCGTGGAACGAATCATAATATCAGACTCAACCTAGCGATTAATAAACGAAATACCCTTCACTGACTCACTTTCCGTGTTGGTATAACAAGTGCACTTGCTAATACACCACATAATACTAAACAAGTCCCCATGATAAAACCTACACCCGCTGCAATGTGTATGCTATGACCACTTTGAATTATACCAGTAAAAATAGAAGTCATAATTGCTATACCGAATGCACCGCCTAATGTAGATCCCATTTTAAAAATCCCTGAAGCAACACCTACTTTTTCAGGTGGAGTCGTAGAAACCGCCGTACTTAAAGCTGGTGTCGCAAATAATCCTGTACCGCCACCAAAACATATAGCACCAATTAGCGCTACAACAACATAAAGCGTAGTATCAAAAAATGTCAAACTGAACATTAATACACCCAAGCCAGTAAATATTGGGCCAATAATCATTGCGCGTTTTGCACCAAATCTTTTAATACTCTTCTCACCTAAGCGAATGACTAGCAATAATGAAATTAAATAAGGTAAAGTTAACAATCCTGCTTGGAAAGCTGTTAATTTCAAGCCGGATTGTACGTACATATTTAATAAAGCAATCACACCTACACCGGTATTCAATAAAAAGTTAGCTAAAACGGCACCAATATAAGGCCTATTTTTAAATAAATCTAAATCGATAAACGGCACCTTTTTGACACGTTCTACTTTGAAAAATATGTATATACAAATTAAAAATATGACAAATAAGATTACTGTTACAGCATTTAACCAACCTATTTTATAGCCTTGCGTGATGACAAAACTAATGCTACCAATCATAATAATAAAAATGATTAAACCGATATAATCAAACGGGCTCGTTTCTGCTTTATTAATACGACTTTCTGGTAATTTGCGCAGTAAAACTAAAGCTACAATTGATAATATGATCGATAATATAAAAATAGACTGCCAAAAAATAAATGTAGCCAGTGCTCCTGCAAAAAAGGAAGATAACCCAGTACCACCAAATGCACCGATTGACCAAAAACTGAGTGCTTTTTGTCTATCATCACCGTCAAAAAAATCATTCACTATAGAAATTGTGGCTGGCATGATAATCGCTGCAGAAAGTCCCTGTACAATACGACCAAGTAGTAGCATTACAACATTTCCTGAAACAATCAACATCAAAGAACCAACAATACTTAACACTAAAGCAATTCTCGTCAATTTCACTTTACCAAATTTATCTGATATATTCCCAGCTACTACCATAAATACACCTGTTACAAATGAGGTTAGACTCACTGAAATATTTACGATATCCGGACTCGCATCAAAAGTAGTTTGTATTTTAGGTCCAATATTTAAAAATGCTTGGGCAAATAACCAGTATGTTAATATAGATAAAACAATGCCAGTTAATAACTTACTACCTGAAACTTTTTCTATTTTCACTGTCATAAAAACATCCCCTATTTCAATGTTAATAACGATATATTCATTCATGTATTTTACAAATCTGAAAATTGCAATCAGTGATAATACAATTTATAAAAATACATATAACTAAAATATTACCATTGTTTTATTGAAAAGGGGGATATTGACTGCAGATTATTATGAATTTTCTGATAATTTAAACTAAATACTTAATTTTTTCTTAAAATTGACAATATCAAAATAATTTCTTAATTGCTTTAGCAAAATAGCTTTTAAAATACAATACATTGTGTTTACCGTTCCTATTAGTAGTATAATAAAATATTGCTTTGTCAGAAAACAGTAATTCACTTAATATATCTACAGCGAATTCTGTTCGAACAAACATCTCTTGTTTAACGCTAAATTGTTGTTGTCCTTCGAGCGCTCCGACATACCAATAAATTTGTTTGTCATCTTTAATAACGGTTTGTTGTTTCATAAACTGTACAAATCCTGGGTACCATACAGAAGGTGATATTAATATGTAGCTGCCAAAATTTTCTGGACTTTTAAATAATGTATACAAAGCAAGTAATCCACCTAGTGAAGCGCCAGCTATACAGATATCTTCGTTTCTTTGTGATATATTAAAACATTTTCTTAAATAAGGAAGCAAATGCTTAGTCATCCATAAAATATAAGCATCCGCTTCCCCTTTATAATGAACCCCATCTACAACCGTTTCCCATGGGCTATAATCCTGATTTCTATTGTTGGACTGTACTCCAACCAATATCATATCTCGCTCAATATCTTTAAATAACTCGTCTCCATCTTGCACTAATATAAGTGAATAACCACTTTCTTTTGCTTCATCGTATGCTTTGGGCAATTTCACAAAAATATCATGTTGTTGAAAATGAATTTTAAATGTTCCAATATTCATTTTAATCACCACTTTCTCAGCAGTTCAAATACACATAGATTTTAACTAAGCAAAATTAAATAAATTTATTTTATTTTTCTTAGCATATTCTAATGCTAAAATTTCTAAAATATTGATAAAAGCTAAATTATCTTTAACCTTAATGTATTGAAACTTTAAATTTTTTTCACTTGCCTTAATATTTTTCATTTCTGCTTCATCTAAACCATGATGCGCTAAATACGCTTTTCTAAATTTTGCAGTACCAGCGTCTGAAGCTGAATTAAATTGGCCTAATTTGTCAGATAAATCTTTTTGTGTAAATTTAAAGCCAGTCATAAATCCACCAGCTTGCCCAACAAATATTGGTTTTTTATTTTCAAAAATTACAAAAACACCTTTTTGTTCTGCGACTTTACTTCTACTTTCATTATCAAAACTCAGTGCGTTTGCTTTATCATACTTAAATAATTTCTTTAATTGCTTTTGATAATCTTCTAACAGGGCGTTTATTTTTTTCTCGCCATTCAATGTAATCATTCCTTTCTTTTTTTCAATTTACATATACACTAAATGACCTAATATTAAACCTTTTGTTATCATGATCAATTTTTAATTAACGAAAAACCTCATTAGTTATTTAATGTAATTTTATTTTTGTCCTATATCAACGTGTGATTTATAAAACAAAAAAACAGGTGTATACGTATGGTTGGTTTATCAAGTAATAAACCTCGTATGCGCCTGTTTTTTATTTATAAATATTAATTAGGTTTATAACACTAATCAATATTCTACTATCGTAAATCATGTATTCTACTGCAATAGAAATGTATGGTAGCTTTCATAAGTAATAGTATTATTTAAGATAATTTAATACTGTTAGTCCTACTGCTTCTGCAGAAACTCGCATTGAACTTTCACTGATATTAAATTTAGGATGATGGTGGGGATGGATTTCACCATTTTCTGGTGCAGCACCAGCATAAATAAATGTGCCTGGAATTGTTTTTGCATAGTAAGCAAAATCTTCTGAAGGCGGTTGTGGTTCACATCTTTCAACATTTTTAATGGCATCAGTATCCGCTTCTTTTATTGTGTCTACAACAAATTTTGTAAACTCAGGATCATTGTACAATGCTGGGTAATCATCATGGTAGTCTAATTCACATTTGACACCAAACATCGCTTCCAATCCATCTGACAAACGCGTCACTTCTTTTTTAATTGTGTTTTTAGTATCATCTGTTAACGCACGTACGTCACCTTCTATTTCAACACTATCTTTAATCACATTGAATTGTCCTTTACCATCAAATGAACCTATGGTAACAACACCTGTTTCAAATGGATTTAAGCGTCTGGAAACAACGGTCTGTAAAGCATTTACAAAATATGCACCTGCTACAATACTATCATTTGCTGTATGTGGAGAAGAGCCATGTCCGCCTTGACCATTGACTTTAAGCTTAAAGAAGTCACGCCCAGTTTGTACATTTCCTTCTCGATAATAGATATTACCTGCAGGCATATGACTCATGACGTGAACACCTAGTACGTGATCAACACCATCTAAAACACCATCTTTAATCATTGACTGAGCACCACCAGGAGGTACTTCTTCGGCAGGTTGATGTATAACAACCACTTTACCATTAAATTGGTCTTTCATTTCAATAAGTGTCTCTGCAAGAATCAACATATATGCAGTATGCGCATCATGCCCACATGCGTGCATCACACCATCATTTTTAGAAGAAAATGCTAGACCGGTGTCTTCTTGAATTGGTAAAGCATCGAAGTCAGCACGAATTGCGATTGTCTTACCTGGTTTACCGCTATCTATAATAACTTTCAAACCATTTGGTCCTACATTCGTTTCAACCTTACAATCTTTACCTTCATAAAACGACTCTATATACTTAGGTGTTTCTTTTTCACAAAATGATAGTTCTGGGTGTTGATGTAAGTATCGACGTATCTCAATCATACGTGCTTCTTTTTCTTTCAATTTTTCAATCAGTTGTTTCATGATAATCATTCCTCCAATGAAATATACGATACCTTAATGTCATTATATACTTTTCAAATGACAACGTTGTAATATTGAATTATGCTTTATTTTGTTTCTTAAATGATGGCACAGCTAAAAGAATAATAACGAATGAAAGCAATGCCATTAATACATTTAGCCATAAACCAGCCATCGCTCCAAATTTCACATTTGTAGCTTCTGTAACAACGCCATATAATGCTCCTGATAAAGCTATACCAAACGCACCACCTAATGAGGAAGCCATTTTATAAATACCCGATGCTACACCAACTTTATCTTCAGGAGAATTAGATATCGCCATATCTGTAGAAGGTGTCGCATAAAAACCTAAACCTAATCCATATAGTAAATAACCTATGATACATACTACGACATATAGTGCGCTTGGCAAAAATGTAAATGATATTAAAATAATACCAATCATATTAAATGTTGTACCTAACAACATCGGTTTTTTAGCACCCACTTTTTGTAAAACTTTTTCACCGACTCTAATCATTAACAATACAGTAACCAAATATGTAATCGATAAAAGTCCTGTTTGGAATGCGTTGAAACCTATACCTTTTTGAACGAATGTATTGGCTACCAGCAAGGCACCTGCAACACCATTAAGTAAGAAATTGGATAATGTCGCGCCTGTATAAGCTTTATTTTTAAATAATTTAAAATCAATTAATGGATTATGCTTTTTGTTTTCAACTATGACAAAAGCTATAGTTGTGATAATAAATACAATAAGCAATCCTATTATTATAGGTGAAAGCATGCCAAATGTACCACTTTGCGTAATCACGACATTAATACTTAACATCATAACTACAAAAAGAATTAGCCCAGTAAAGTCAAATTTCAAGTTTGTTGTACTATCAGATTTCGTTTCCGGTGTCCCTTTTATTAATAACATTGCAATTAGTGCAACAATGATAGATAAAATAAAAATCCATCTCCAACCAATAAAAGTTGAAACCATACCACCGAATAAGGATGCTAAACCTGAGCCACCCCATGAACCAATCGACCAATAACTCAGTGCACGCTGTCTATCTTTACCTTCAAAATATGTCTTCATAATTGCTAAAGTTGAAGGCATGATTGCTGCTGCTGATAAACCTTGAATTACCCTTCCTATGATAAGTAGTATTGGTAGATTACTAATTATAATCAATAAAGAACCAATGATACTTAACCATAAACCAAAATATGTTATTCTCACACGTCCTACTTTATCCGCTAGACTTCCTGCACCAACAACAAACATCCCTGAGAATAATGCTGTAATACTAACAGCAATACTGATTGTTCCAATATTACTATCAAATGATTGTTGTAACGTAGGAACTACGTTTAATAAAGATTGCGCAAATAACCAAAAAGTGACAACCCCTAATACAATACCTAATATTAATTTGTTGTCACCTTGATAACTCTTCGTATTTCCCTGTTGCGTCATTTGTTCATCCTCCTAAAATATTTTTAAAATGACAAATAGGGAAGATTAGCTTAGTTGGAAAATGTACTTATCTCTCGACATTTTCAATAAATCAATAAATGATACTTGCTATCCTCTCTATAAAATATAGTAGTCGGATATATTTTGCTAAAATATATAATAATTGTGGTTTTAGTATCGATTATTTTCTAAATAGCATTTGTGGTTTTAAATGACAAAAATGGACTATGCTATTTTTGTCATTTTGCATTTAACATTAAACAAATTTGATGACCATTTTATCGTCAAACATACTACTCAGCGAATCATATTGTATTTTTTCTCTATAAATATAATTAAAAGTATTTTTTAAATTCAATTATCTGTATGGCGTTGGTTTGTAATTTCAAATGATAAGATATCGTATCTACGACATCAACTTCACTGACATCTAATTTAGGATAAGAGATTCTATTCACATAATTAATTGTTTCTATATCCATACCATGTTGTGTATTGTACTGTTGCCAAACTTGATAAAGCGCACCATTATTTTTATCTAGTGTTAAATGCTTTATTTTATATGATCCAGTAGTAGCATTTAATATATTGAGCTGATACTCTTTATGACTTAAATAATCTGTTTGTTCATTCGTCATATAATATGGATTGTAATGTTCTGCATCCCATATTACGATTTGAAAATGATCACTCTGTCCTACAACCATACAGTCTTCATTTTTAAAAAGTACTTGATTAAATAATTTTTTAAAAAACATACTTGTAAAAAATGCAGGTCTTTTTCCATCAAACTGATGATATAAATCAATACCATTTAATTCAGAAGTAACCTCATTTGAATTATATTGATGGTGTAATTCGTGATTGAGCCAATACCCAATTGCGTTAATTTGATGATTCATATCAATCAATTGCTCAAATATGATACCTGCTCTAAAATATTCACCATTTGTAAGGCTTGTATTACCTGTTAAAGTGTTCCAATTAAGTAGGACAATTGAAACATCTTTTCCTTTTATATTAAATTGTTCAGTGATCTTATTATACTGTTCTATGATATGTCTTTTAGCTAAATCATACTGTTGACTTTCAATTGATTTGAAATTAATAATATCATTTTGGTTTGCGCTAAACGCTATACTATCAACATCTTCACTGGAACTATCCAAGATTTGTTGGGCAGTTGTCACTTCATTAATATCAGTGATATCCGTATTAAGTATAATCTGAGTATGTTCAAAGTATTCCTTAAATAACATTATTATTTTTAATAGCATATTGGCTTTTTTGCCCTTCAAGTAAATGACTAATTTGAATTGTTGTCTATTCGGCACAGTATTATAAATATGCTCTAATAAAAATCTTAATTCTTTTGTATATTCCACAAATTGGGATGGTAATGTTGGAGGATCAATTTCAATTCCTAAACCTATGTGATGTTCAAATAAAAAACTTAAGCATTCATCTACTTTCATATAAGGATGCATAGTAGGAATAAGTTCATCACTTTCAATAACTTTATGATCAATGTAGCCTTTTAAAATAGGATCTTTAATCAAAACATGATCCAAGCCTAAAAATTGTTGCACTTCTATCAGTTGTTTTCTGTATCTTTGAAGGCGCAATGTATCAAAACTACCAATTTGAATCACATGGTTATAATCTGATAAATCGTGTGTTTGATCGTAATTCAATGTAATATCAATAACTTTTTGATTATAGGGGGATTGGATCATAGTACCTAGCGTTTGTTGTATATAAGAATTTAAATAGTATAGATACATTTGATAGTTTTCTGACTCAGTGGTTTTTTCGGCGGTGCTCACTATATCTTCTACCTGATATTTTTTTCTATATTGCGAAGGCGTTAATGCTGTGTCTAATTTAAAATATTTCAACAGCATATTAGAGTTACTAAAGCCATTTTTAAAAGCAATTTGAGTAATAGCATCATCTGTTTGTATTAAGTCATTTTTACAATGTTCAATTCTAATATGGTTAACATAGTGATTGAAACCGATACCCATATGTTTTGTAAATAATTTAGACAAATATGTGTGACTTAAATGCACCTTTTCAGCTACTTCACTTAATGTGATTGGTTTGGTGAAATTTCTTTCAATATATTTACATACAAATGCTAGACGATGATCATTGACATGATGTTCATGATTTATATTTTCATAAGCTGGTAAATATCTTACAATCATAAACATTAAGTCAATTAACAGTTGTTCCATATATAATCTATAAAATTTACCTTTTCGAATATAGACGACACCTATCTTAGCCACAACATTCAGAATTTGTTGATAAATGACGTTTTGCAATGTCTGGGAATTTAAAATATATACTTTATCATTATAATCACTGATATATTGTTTTAAATACGATGCTTTCAAATGAATAGCGGTATATAAAGTGTCATCCTCCTCAATCAGTCGATAACGCTCTCGATGATTGATAATAAAAACATCACCTGCTTGAAATTTATGAATACTAGTCCCACTGACAAATTTTAATTTATTTTTTAATACGAGAACGATACGTACACCATCATTAAAATTAAATACTGAATTATTGCTTGGATTAAATTCGATATCATAAAATTTTTCCATAACACACCTCTTTATTAAAATATATTTTAATAAAATAAGTGCGTATTTGCTATTTTGATTTTAATTTGTCGTTAATTGGACAAAAATCTACCTATCTTCAAATAAAGTCTCTGATTTTGTTGATGGTCATTTATGTGCTTAATATATCTTGCTAATTTATGGATATGCTAAAACGATGTTAAAGTGTGTTAAACTGGTATGCTTTAACACTTCAAGTGAAGTAGATACAGAATCGAACGATACTCCAACAGACTTTTAAAAAAACTTTAGCTCTAGGAATATTATAAATAAAAAAAATACTAATCCGTACACAACGGATTAGTATTTTTCTGAGAACAGTGTTAATTCCCGGAATTTTTACTTTTTATTAATTGTTTTTTCAATTAGTTCATTTAAATGTCGAATGTTTTCACTTTGTTGTGCTAATAGCTTAACAATTTCATCATCTTCACGGCCACGCGTACTTTCGTTTTTATTCTCTTCGTGTGTAGCGAAGGATGTTGATTGTTCACTTTCATTTTGCGACTGTGCTAAATCTTTTTTATATGATTTTAAAGCTTCATATAAAAATGCACGTTGCGTTGTTTGTTGTGCAATTTCGTTATATAACATTTTCGTTTTTTGATCCACAGATATTGTATTATTTTCTTCATTATATGTGTTTTGTTGTTTGCGGATGCTAAATGTACGATCATAACTATCATTACCAGCAGACTGATTGATATGTGCATAATTAGATGCAGGCATCTCGCCTTGTAAAGCATGCCCTTCAATATCTACGTGAGGTAATATTCTATTTAACCATGCAGGCATATACCAAGACGCTTTTCCAAATAATTGTGTCAACGCAGGAATCAATAATAAACGTACGATAAATGCATCAAACAATATACCAAATGCAAGTGATAATCCCATAGATTTAATCATTACATCATCTTGGAAGACGAATGCAATAAACACACTGAACATAATAAGTGCTGCCGCAACAACGACTGGACCACTTTCTTTAATACCTACTTTAATCGCGTGCTCATTATTACCTGTTTTACTGTACTCTTCATGAATACGAGACATAAGAAATACTTCGTAATCCATCGCCAGACCAAAGAGCAAGCCAATTGTAATAACCGGTAAGAAAGCTAGTAATGGTCCCGTTGTATCTACGCCAAACAGTTCAGACATAAATCCTTCTTGCATTATTAAAGTCGTAAAGCCTAATGTTGCCACTAAAGAAAGGACGAAACCTAGAACTGCTTTTAGTGGAATAATGATAGAACGGAAGACAACCATTAATAGTACGAACGCTAATGCTACGATAACGCCAGCAAACAATGGAATAGCTTCATTTAATTTTTGCGACATATCTATATTAATTACACTTTGTCCAGATACTTCGGTTTTGAAATTATATTTGTCTCTAGCGTCATCATTATAATCTCTTAAATCATGAACTAAATCATTAGTAGATTTAGCATTTGGACCTTTATCAGGAATTACCGCTACTAATGCATAATCTTTACTTTTGCTCAATTGTGGCGGTGCAACCATCTTCACATTATCCATATCATTAATATCTTTACTCAAACTTTGTAAATCTTTTTGCAACGCTTCAGGATTATCATTTTGATCTTTCACATTGACAAGCATTGCAATTTGACCATTATATCCTTCTCCAAACTTATCAGATACAATATCATATGCTTTTTTCTGAGTTGTATCCGCTGGTTTCATACCATCATCAGGTATACCTAAACGCATATCATTAATCGGTATAGCAGCTACAACTAAGATAATAAGTCCAATAAGCACTGCTGCAAGTGGTTTTCCAACTACAAATTTGGACCATTTCGTATCTACATCTCCCTCAAACTCAGTTTTCGTTTGTTTAGGATGAATTTGCTTATGGAAAATACTAATCAATGCTGGTAATAAAGTTAATGCACTAATCACTGCGACAAATACACTAATTGCAGAAGCGAAGCCCATTACGGCTAGGAAATCTATACCAACAAGTGATAATCCACAAACAGCAATAATGACTGTAACACCTGCAAAGATGACTGCACTACCTGCAGTTCCTACAGCTAAACCTATTGCTTTAATATGATTTGGTTCGCTTTTAACAATTTGACGATATCTAAATAAAATAAATAGTGCATAATCGATACCTACTGCTAAACCAATCATAACCGCTAATGTTAAAGTAACATTTGGAATATCAAATGCATACGTCAATAACGATATGATACCTACACCCGTGCCTAAACCAAGTAAAGCACTAATGATTGGCATACCTGCTGCAATAAACGATCCAAACGTAATTAGAAGTACAACAAATGCGACAATCACTCCGATTAATTCAGAAGAACCGCCAATTTCAGTCGATTCCATACCTGTACCCATCAGTTCTACTTGTACATTATGCTCATCTTCTAATTTTTCAACTTGGTCTTTCACTTTATCTTTTGAATCTTCTTTTAATGACGTTGCAGACACATCATAATTAATATCAGCGATGGCTGTCGATTTATCCTCACTGATTTGTTTATTGTCATAAGGGTCTGAGATATTTTTAATATCTCCATCATCATCTTTAATATCTTTCAATGTATCTTTGATATCTTTAGTCATATCTTGCTTCACTATGCCATTATCTGAATCACTTTTAAAGACTGCTCTAATTTGAGCTTTCTCACTGTCTTGCCCAAATTCGTCTTCTATTTTGTCATTCGTATCTAATGACTGTAATCCATTCATAGTTATATCATTATCAAACTTAGGTGAACTTATTGTAAGCGGTATAATAATTGCTGCAAGAATAATCACCCAAGCAACAACACTCCACCATTTGTGCTTTGCAACAAATGAACCTAATTTGTATAAAAATTTCGCCAAACTATTGCCTCCTTAATTAATCAACGTTATAGTTTATACATATACTGTAGATTATTTCTATTGACATCTTATAATGATTTACCCTATTTAAAAAAGAACTAAATATCCAATTCCGTATATTTAAACTACAGATTAGGAGAATTGTAGAATGAATGAAAAAGATTTGCGTGTAATCAAAACAAAACGGGCATTATCTCAAAGCTTATATGTACTATTAGAAAAATATGCGTTTTCAACTATTTCTGTTAATCAAATTTGCAATGAAGCGTTAGTTCATCGTACAACCTTCTATAAGCATTTCTATGATAAATACGATTTACTTATTTATTTAATGACTTACTTAACTCAAGATTACTTTTCCACAGATATTAAAGATCGTATCAATAACCCTTTTACTAGCATGGAACAATCCGTCACACACATTGACGATTTTAGTAAAATAAAGCATAAACAAGAAGACGATAAAGAATTTGAACGTACAGTTGAAAATCATTTTATCCGTATACTGCAAAATGATATTAAAGCAAACGAACACCGTATAACGGTTGACCAAAGCGTTCCAATAGATTTAGTATTTTATGTTTACGGTGCGACTTTATACGGTTTTATGGAATGGATGCGTGAACATAATAGTAATATGTCGTATGAAGCCATTGATGCACTTTTTCATAAAATGATTAATATTCAAGTTAATGATGAATAAAAAGAAGCACTCAGATGAATTGAATAAATCATCTGAGTGCTATTTTTCTGGGATTTATCCCAGAATCTTTATTTTACTAGAAATGTTATCCTAGCCGATTGTTAACAATTAAAACATTTCTGAAACAACTTTTTGTTCTAAGAAATGTAATAGATAATCTGGGCTACCTGTTTTTGCATCTGTACCAGACATTTTGAAACCACCAAAAGGATGATAACCAACAACCGCTGCAGTACAACCGCGGTTTAGGTATAAGTTACCAACGTCATATTCTTTAACAGCTTCAATCCAGTTTTCGCGATTATTAGTAATAACTGCACCTGTTAATCCATAATCTGTGTCATTAGCGATTTCTAATAACTCATTAAAATCTTTTCCTTTTACAAAACCAACAACAGGCCCAAAGATTTCTTCTTGCATGATTTGATCGCTTGATTTAAGTCCAGAGAAAATCGTAGGTTCAACAAAGTAACCAGTAGCACCATCTGTACCGCCACCTTGTTCTAACTTACCTTCTTTTTTACCAATTTCGATATAATTTTTAATTTTATCAAATTGTTTTTGGTTAATAACTGGTCCCATTGAAGTGTTATTTTCTGTATTTCCTAAAGTTAAATCTTGTGTAAGTTTAACTGCTTTTTCTAATACTTCATCATATACATCTTGATGAACGATCGCACGTGAACAAGCAGAACATTTTTGACCTGAGAAGCCAAACGCTGATGAAACAATAGATTCTGCTGCCAAGTCTGTATCGATCTCTTTGTCAACAACAATCGCATCTTTACCGCCCATCTCAGCGATAACACGTTTTAAAAATTGTTGTCCTTCTTGAACTTTTGCAGCTCTTTCAAAGATTCGTGTACCTGTTGCGCGTGAACCTGTAAACGTAACAAAGTGCGTATGAACACTATCAACAAGATAATCGCCAATTTCTTTTGGATCACCTGGTACAAAATTCACAACACCTTTTGGTAAACCTGCTTCTTCTAATACTTCCATTAATTTATACGCTGTTAACGGGGTATCTTCTGCAGGTTTTAAAAGAACTGTATTACCAGCAACAACTGGCGCTAAAGTAGTACCCGCCATAATTGCAAATGGGAAGTTCCATGGTGGGATTGTTACCCCAGTACCAATTGGTTTATAAAAATATTTATTGTGTTCGCCTTCTCTATCTAATACTGGTTTACCGTCTGCTAATTCCATCATTGATCTAGCATAATATTCGATAAAATCAATACCTTCAGCTGCGTCACCAACTGCTTCATCCCATGGTTTACCAGCTTCATACACCATCACTGCTGATATTTCTTCTTTGCGTCGTCTAATAATAGCTGCAACTCTAATTAAAAATTCAGCACGATCTTTGTGCGTCCAACGTTTCCAAGATTTATAAGCTTCATTAGCTGCATCAAAAGCTTTATCTACTTCTTTTGTTGTAGCTTTTGATACTTCAGCAATAACTTCAGAAGTGTTCGCAGGATTGATAGACTGAAATGTATCCTTAGTAAAAATTTTCTCCCCATTAATCACTAACGGAAGTTTTTGATTTAATTCACCTTTAACTTTCTTTAATGCTTCTTTGAATGATTCGACATTGCTATTATCAGTAAAGTCAATGCCTGGTTCATTTGTATAGTTGACAACCATTTTTTCTACCCCCATGTAAGTTTGTAAATAGAAAACTAAAATGGAAAAATTCCATTCTTATTTTCATTGTATAGGTATCACACAACAAATGCAATCGCTTACAATAACTTTTATAAAAATAAATCGTATTTTATGTCTAACTTTTACTTTTAAAAAACTGTATTGCGCTTGATTTATATCGTTCAAGTGACTTCAAAAAACACTTTCTTTAAATTTTTTTACATTTATGAACTTAAAGAAAGTGTTTAATTCGTATAATGTCACATTAAAATTGTTACAACGTCCATTCAATTCAACCATCGTTGAATAATGACATTTATCAAGTCAACAAACAATATTTAATTTTTATGTACTTTTTTGACTTTTATTATGTTTATGTGGTTTTTTAACTAACAGTATGATGCCTGCAATTAGCCATAACAATGCTGTAAATATATTTAATGTAAACACACAGACAATTGCAAGTAATATAAATACAACACCTGCAGTTTTTGGTATCTTCTTGATTAATAAAACAAATATTAATGCTAAGATTGTCGTTACAATAACTAAGCCTAAAGCAACGATAAATAATTGACTAATACTATCTAATAATTGTGATGTTTCTGTTTGAGTTAAATTATCGCTAATAGCATCTTGATTTTTAAAAGAACCCATTAATGAACGTTTAAAACTCCGATCGTTTAAAAATGGTGCAGCAATAGCCATTAAAAAAATCAGTACAAATTGTATGAAAATTCCTAGCCAAATTAGTACTTTTTCCAAAGTACGTTTCATATGCAACCTCCTTTGCAATTTATAATTTTTCATATGTTCTATACCCATAAAAATATGAATCATGCAACGTCATCCATATTATAATAGTCGCTAGCATTTTCAATGAATAGTGTCATTGTATTAGGGTAATTTCTTAATATAAATGAAAACAAAGGGATGATTTAACACTATTATGAGTGACAAAAATGCACACGACAGAAAGAAGAAACATAGAAATCTTGTTTATATGATATCTGTTGCAATTATTGTACTTATTACATTAATTGCAGGTATTTTCCCTAAAAGTTTTGGTAATCACGCACAACAAGTCTACGATTATATAGCAAATAGTTTTGGATGGCTGTTTTTAGTAATTATTTTTATTTTAGATATATTTTTAATTGCGTTAGCCATTTCACGTTATGGTCGCTTTAAATTGGGTGATGATAATGAAGCTCCTGAATTTTCTATGATGTCTTGGATTGGGATGCTCTTTTCTGCAGGTTTGGGTGTCGGCATTGTATTTTGGGGTGTAGCAGAACCATTAACGCATTATTTACATTCTCCATTTCCTGGAAAAACGCCAGACGCTTCTTCAGAATCAGCGCGTGTTGCTATGGGCTATACTTTTTTTCATTGGGGTATTTCTCAATGGTCTATCTTCGCAATTGCCGGTTTAACAGTGGCGTACTTCCAATTTAGAAAAAAACGTGATGGTCTCATTTCAACGGCGATGGAACCTGTATTTGGTGAATCTTATAAACGACCATATCGAAATGTGATAGATGTATTAGCCATTATAGCTACAGTAATGGGGATTGCCACATCTATTGGTTTAGGTATTATGCAAATTAGTGGTGGGCTACAACATGTCTTTAACGTTCCTAACAATAATGTTACCAAAATATCAATCACTATTTTAATGGTAGGTATTTTTTTAACATCAGCGATTACTGGTTTAAATAGAGGTGTAAAATGGTTAAGTAATATCAATATTGGCTTAGGCGCAATATTACTTATCTTCATGTTTATTTTTGGTGATTTTAAATTTATTTTAGAATCTTATACATTAGCAATCGGTGATTATCTACGTCATTTCATTGAATATAGTTTACGCATCAGCCCATATACAGGCGATAACAGTTGGATACAACAATGGACTGTTTTCTATTGGGCATGGGTTATATCTTGGTCACCATTTATTGGTGGTTTCGTAGCTCGTGTCTCTCGCGGTAGAACGATTAGAGAATTTGTTATTGGTGTATTAATTATCCCACCTTTAATTTCATTTACTTGGATAGCTGGATTTGGTGGTACAGCTGTTAAAATAGCATTGAATGGTAACGACAATATCGCTAATATTGTCGACAAGGATTATACTGTTGCTCTTTTTGAATTATTATCCAAATTTCCTATCGCTGACATCACAAGTGCATTAGCAATCGCACTTATCTTTATATTTATCATTACAAGTGCTGATTCTACTACACATATTGTTGCGGGTATGGCAACTGGTGGTATTGCTAATCCTAAAATCAAACATAAAATTATTTGGGGCATATTAATTGGTGCTATATCTGTTTCTATGACAATTGCAGGTGGTTTAACGAGTTTACAAACTGCCTCAGTTGTAACAGGTCTACCATTTTCAATTATTTTATTACTCATGATTTTTTCTTTAATGCGTGCATTGAGAAGAGAACCAACAGAACACTTTAAAATGACCTACATCAATGATGATAAAGATTATTCTATACCACTAGAAGAACGCGAAACAAATCATTTAGAAACCGATGAGGATTCCCCGATAGAAGAAAATGAACCAAGTAATCATAACGATAATGGCAAAAACCATGATAAAGATACCAAAAACAAAGATGATTAATCTATCATACTGTTTAAACTCATCCAGCTGACCCAATAAATTACCATTGTTTAATTGAGTATTAAATATCACAAACGGACATCGTATTGAAATCCAAATGTACTTTAATTTCAATACGATGTCTTTTTATATTTTCCAAAAGATTCTGAACATTTTATACAACTTATATGCTACTTTTTGCTAAAATGTAGCTAAGACGTTAAATTTAAGGGGATGAACACTTAATGAATTTACAAAACCAACACCCAAGTATATTAAGAAAAATGATTAGTAAAAATGAACTTACAGGTCATACAAGCGGAATGGCTAAAGGTTATGTCCAAGCTAATGTAGTCATATTACCCTCTATTTATGCATATGATTTTTTAAAATTCTGTTTCAGAAATCCAAAAACATGCCCACTTTTAGATGTTTCAGAAATTGGTTCAACCTCTTTTCCTACTTATGGTAAAGAAGCTAACATCACAAATGAAGTAGCACAATATAAAGTATACCGTTATGGCGAATTAGTAGAATCTCCTACTGACATATCTCATTTATTTAATGATGACATGGTCAGTTTTTTGATTGGCTGCAGCTTCACTTTTGAGCATGCTTTGTTGGAGGCGGGTCTACCAATACGTCACATTGAAGAAGAACATAATGTTCCAATGTATATAACAAATATTCCAGCCGCACCAAGTGGCCATTTCTCAGGAAATATCACTGTTAGTATGAGACCGATGACTATACAACAAGCTATAAAAGCAACAGAAATTACGACACACTTTAAAAATGTTCATGGTACGCCAATACATATAGGAGATCCATCAACAATTGGCATCGAAAACATAACAAATCCTGATTTTGGCGAACCTGTCACGATTAAAGAAAATGAAGTACCAGTATTTTGGGGCTGTGGTGTTACGCCTCAATCTGTTGCGTTAGATGCTAAACCAGAATTGATGATTACACATGCACCAGGACATATGTTTATCACTGACGTCCCAGATAGTCAGTTAAGCGATTAATTTCACATGATACACATTTTTACACACTAATTTTAATGATGGAAATTTAAAAAGCAGCATGATAGCATCCACAAATACTAAATGGCTGCTATATGCTGCTTTTCATTTTTATAATGGTTTTTATGATCAGTATGAAACACGGTTGACTATTTTAAGATTAACATTTACATCATTTACTTATAACGTAGCATTATCGTGCTTCTATCTCTTCTTTCGAAACGACTGGATAATTTTTAAACCAAACTGAACATACATATCCTACGATTAAACCTATAACACCTACAATGGCGCCATAAATAATTATTTTTATCGGGTTATTGAAACCGAACATAACAAGAAAACCTGCGAGCGGGGTAGCTGTACCTGTCGCATCATTAATCATACCTGATGATGCTATCACCGCACCTGCTAAAGCACCACCAATAAAGTTAGCGGTATAGACGGGTACTGGATTGGCTGACACAACATCTGCTTGTGATAATGGTTCAATACAAACTGCAATTCTAGATTTACGATCTCCTAGTTTAAGTTTATTAAACATCGTACCGTTAATGAAAGATGATGCAAATGAAACCATGGCTGCAATTGCCATTGGCATCCCAGTTAAACCTAATAATGCAGTCAATGCCATGGAACTTAATGGTGCCGTTCCAACAAGTGTAATGACGCCACCAAGTATAAGACCCATAATAATCGGGTTAATTTCTGTGGAACTTTGAATAATATCCCCAATTTTCAATAATGAATTATTTACTAATGGCGTAATTACAGTAGCTACTAATCTTGCTAGTGGCGCTATAATCAAAATACCCACTATTAAATCTACGCCGTCCGGCACTTTATGTTCTGCAAACTTCATTAAATAACCAATTGCATAACCAGCAACAAATCCTGGTATTAAATCTAAACCGCCACAAGCTGCTGCAATCACTAAAGCATACACAGGCGAAACCCCGATTGCTAAAGCTACCAAACCTGCAGCTGCCACACCGCCAAGTCCACCAGCAGCATCACCAAGATCTCCTAAAAATTTAATACCAAACAGATCTCCACCAACATACTTATGAAAAGCTTCCACTAAAAATGTTGCTATCGCTGCATTAGCTAATGCTCCCATTGCACGCATGCCATTAGGAGCACGATATGTAAATAATGTAAATAACACTAGTACAACGATTAAAAACAAGGTCCCTATTAAAATATCCATGAATCATTCTCCTCTTTCTTTGAACTGCTCACACAATAAATTTGTGCAATAAATCGTTCAATCCTTTCTAAATATGGATGACAAAGCTACTTGCAAAAAATAAATATTAAAATATTTGAAAATCACAAAATATAAACTTTTCAATTTCCATATTTATATATTCTAACATAATTTTTTATTATATTCCGAACAATTTTATTAATTTCTAATTAAGCTCCGCGGAACATTTTTTAAAACAAATTTAATTTATTTTAAAATTTCACGCAATAATATTTTATTTATCCTGTTGAAAAATAAAAAAGAGTCGTAACATGATCCGTTGCAAACGTTGAATCATGTCACTAACTCCTATCGAAAAAGTTCAATATTTAATATCATCATGTCGGTGCGTTGTTTTCAATCGTTTTTATTGGTTTTGCCGGAGAACCAACTGCAACTACATTCTCAGGAATATCCTTAGATACAACACTTCCCGCACCAATTACAGAGCCATTACCTATTGTTACTCCAGGTAAGACTATGACATTTGCGCCAATCCATACGTTATCTCCTATATTTATCGGTAACGCTTGTTCCAATCCTTGATTTCTATCTTGATATGCTAATGGATGTATCGCAGTATAAAAACCACATTTTGGTCCAATAAACACATGATTGCCCACAAAAATTTTACCACCATCCATAAAATAACAATCATGATTGATAAACACCTGTTCACCTAAAAAAAGGTTATAACCATAATCGACATAAAACGGACTTAATAATTCCAAATTATTTGGTTCAGCATGTAACAATGTCTTCAAAATAGTTTGACGCTTTGCTTTATTGCTAGGTTTCGTTTGATTTAATTCAAAGCATAAGTCTTTAGCTATATTTCTTTCTTTATCCAAATTTTCATCGTAATTTGCGTCATACCATTGTCCAGCTAACATTTTTTCTTTTTCCCTCATATTACATCCCTCACTCATCTATAATAATTCACCAGATTAACTATATCATCGCGTCATGATATTTCTAAATAATTGTCTTACCACTATGCAATATAAGATAACCATTGATACATTAATGTACCTGCATAATTGCCAATCACATAACCTAATGTACCTACAATTAATATAGGTCCGACTAAATCAGTCCAACCTTTACCAATAGCTAATGCAGCTGCAGTAGTAGGACCTCCAGCAGTTGCATTACTTGCAAGTAATATCTCTTCAATGTTGAATTTCAATAATTTTCCTAACAACAAGCTCAAACCCAAGTTAAAGATTAAAATTATCATAACAAAAATAAATAACAACGGTGCCGTTTTTATAATCGTAACAAACGAGGCTGGTGTACCTATGACAACAAAGAAAATATAAATTAAGAATGTTCCAATTTCAGAGGCACCTGCTAATTTTTCAAAGAAGTCTCCCCAAATTGCAACGATGACAAGTGTTAAAGTTGTAAGTAAGAGATAGAAATCCCCAAAAAATGACACAAGTATAGTTAAGAGCAAATTACTTTGAGGTACAACATGTTGTATTAATTCAGAAAGTTTAAAGCTGATTGCAACGATTGCTATCGCTGCAGCGATTGAAAATGCGATATCTAATAATTGAATTTTTTTGGGTTGCCAAAATGATTGTTGTGCTGCCGGTGTATGATCACTATGATAATGTGTTTTAAAATGTTTTTTTATAAACGGAATGGATGGTATAGCAATTAATAACAGAAAATATAATGCCATGACACTATTATCTGCAACAACTGTGGATGAAACCATTTCTCCAGGCGTTTTTAATTTGGAACTTAAGGCCGCAAAATTCACTCCCCCACCAATGTAACTTCCAGTCATCATTGCCCCTATTTTTGATAAATAAGGTACTGAATGATTTAATATAATAAAAGCTACAGTTGTCCCTATCATGGTCCCTATTGACGCGATTAAAAAAATAAATAATAATCGCCGACTTTCTTTCCAAATTTTTAATATATTTGAACTAAAAAGTAGCAACGGTATAGATAGAGGAACAATATAATCCCACACGGTATCATAAACTGGTGCACTCGTTGGGATAACTTTAAAGTTAGAAAGTAACATCGCTCCTACCAATGCAATAATCGCTCCTGAAATCGTACTTGCCCATTGATATCGTTGTTCTAAAAAGATACTTATTGTGGCCCAAACTATAATAATCGCCCATAATACCCATGTATCATCTTTTCCTACTAGTGTACCCAAAACCATAAAATCACTCCCCTTTATTTTGCATGCATAAGATTAAATTTATTCTAACAATAAAACAGTTGTTTTTTTACAATTTTCTGAAAAATAAATTGTCATTACTTTTCCAACTTGATATTCTTACTAATGCAAGGGTACAAACAAGGGGGATTTTTATGAAACAAAAAATTGGTTTGATACTAGGACCGTTGCTTTTTCTTACTTTTTATTTTATTCCTGAGATTACTGGGCTAGATGACGCTCCTAGGGCCGTACTTGCTGTAACACTTTTTGTCGCCACGTGGTGGATTACAGAAGCGATTCCTATTCCGGCTACTTCACTCATACCACTTATTCTACTACCTTTAAGTGGAGGCACAGACGAACAAGTAGCTGCAAGTGCTTATGCTGATCCGATCGTCTTTATGTATATGGGGGGCTTCATTATTGCCTTGGCAATTGAAAAATGGAACTTACATAAACGTATCGCTATGACGATTATCGCTATGATGGGTTCTAATAGCAATAGGATTATTTTAGGTACCATGATTGCAACGGCATTTATATCGATGTGGATTTCAAATGCTGCAACAGCCTTAATGATGTTACCGATTGCATTGGCTTTAATACATGAAATCCAAAACGCACAATTTTTAAAGCCTGAGTCAGCACATAAGTTCAGTAAAGCTTTATTACTTACGGTCGCTTATTCCGCTTCTATAGGTGGTCTCGCAACATTAATTGGCTCAGTGCCAAATGCAGTTTTTGCTGCAATCGCTTCTTCAAGCTTAAATAGAACAGTTTCTTTTGCACAATGGATGATTTTTGCATTACCATTAACAATTATATTACTTATCATATTATATTTGTTAATGACAAAATGGCTCTTTAAAATTGAAGATGCAGATCAAATATCTTCTGATTTTGCTAAAAAATCATTACGTGATTTAGGACCTATGAGTCTAGAAGAAAAATTAACAGGTATTGTATTTCTATTTGTCAGTATATTATGGATTTGTGGTAGCCTGCTTCCATCTTCTCTCCACTTATCAGATACAGTTATTGCAATGATAGGTGCAGTGCTTTTATTTTTAATTCCAGCTAAATCCCACAAAGGTGGTTTACTTGTTTGGGATGATATGAGTAAACTCCCTTGGGGTATATTACTATTGTTTGGTGGCGGTCTTTCGTTAGCTGCTGCTTTTGAAGACTCTGGTTTAACAAAGTGGTTTGGGGGTATGCTAGGCGTTGTAAAACCGTTGCCACTCATTTTAATTGTTATCGTGCTTACGACTGGCATTTTATTCCTTACCGAAGTGATGTCTAATACAGCCGTATCAAATATGTTAATGCCAATCAGTATTGGATTTGCTGCAGCTATCAGCCAAGACCCTTTCATTATTATGGGTATTGTAGCAGTATCATCAACATGTGCTTTCATGTTGCCCATTTCAACACCACCAAATGCAGCGGTATTTAGTTCTGATGAATTAGAAATGAAAGATATGGTAAAAGCTGGTTTTATATTAAATATATTCACCATTATTGTCATATCACTATTTGCTTATTTCTGGTTACCAATTGCTTTTGGTCTCTAATTGAAACTTTAATTAGAATTGATGACCATATATTTTCATAAGCACGTCGTATACAACTAAGGTACGATAGTATGTAAATACTCTGGACGCATGTCACAGACTAAATTTTCATTTATAATATATGTATTATCATTAAAAGGAGTCATTACTTATGAAAACAATCATCAAAGGTGCAATAGCAGTCCTCTTAATCTTAGGTGTCGTAAAAACATTTCAAGATCACGATATTGTAGCAGAAACTACAAATTATTATCAACAATTTAAAGAAGGAGAAATACTACAAAATATTGAAAATGTTAACTTTGACTCTTTAAAAAATATCAATGTCGATGATTTCATTCCTTCAGATTTCTTTTAGCATTTTAAAACGTATGCATCAAACTTGATGCCTTGGTTATAAATGATTAACATACTTTTTAGATATAGATGTACATGCAAGCTAGCATCTCTCAATTCAAAACTAAATCAATAACATATCTATGTTAAATATCATATTAACAATACACGTTCAACTTTAGAAAACTTTACAAACATTGCAAAAGCACTTTCATCTTTCAAAGGATTTTACAATTGCTATAAAATATAACAAAACACTTTCGTTCAATTCATGCTTTTACATGAATTGATATGAAAGTGTTTTTTACTACTAATTAATATAGAAGCATAATCAAAGTCTATCCCCTTAAGAGCTACAAAATGATAATGCTAAATCAAATATTTCAATTAACTTTAAAACAAGACACACCCTACAATCATTACTAATTTTATAAAGTAAGTTTTACTATCACAGTTGCAGTAAGTTGTTATTTCGTTAGTCCATAATAATCAAGCTACACACTATACTTAAGAAGTAATATAATCACCGCCATTTACATGAATGACTTGTCCTGTAAT
The DNA here is from genome assembly GCF_017892075.1 of Staphylococcus sp. GDY8P119P. Lineage (NCBI taxonomy): Bacteria > Bacillati > Bacillota > Bacilli > Caryophanales > Staphylococcaceae > Staphylococcus > Staphylococcus sp. GDY8P119P. The sequence goes on along the minus strand of NZ_JAESKJ010000001.1, from coordinate 166,416 downwards.
GTAAGAACTATCTGCATAAGACGCTAAAAATACATACGACGGTGCTAGTTCTGCGGGTTGTCCTCGACGCCCCATTGGCGTTTCTCCACCTTGATGTGCTACTTTTTCTTCTGAAAATGTAGCAGGTATTAAAGGTGTATATATCGGACCAGGTGCAACAGCATTTACACGTACGCCCCGTTCTATCAGACTTGTCGCTAAAGATCTTGTAAACGCTACAATTGCCCCTTTGGTTGCTGAATAATCAATAAGATGCGCTGATCCTCTATATGCTGTTACACTTGTAGTATTGATAATGGCATCACCGTCTGCTAAATGTGGCGCTGTTGCTTGAGATAAAAACATCATGCCAAAAATATTAGTTTCAAACGTTTCTTTCACTTGCTCTGGCGTAATTTCTTGAAAACTATCCTGCGGAAATTGAACGCCACCATTATTTACTAAAATGTTTAAACCTCCAAAGTCTTTAACCACTTTATCAATTAATGCTTGAGCGTCTGACACTACCTTTAAATCATGTGCATAGGCTTTAGCTTTTACACCTATTCTTTTCAAATCATCCACTACTTTTTGAGCATCTTCATGTTCATCATAATAGCCAATAGCAACATTTGCACCTTCTCTTGCAAATAGCATCGCTACAGAACACCCAATGCCAGAATCACCGCCAGTAATCAGAGCAACCTTGCCCGTTAATTTGCCACCGCTTTTATAACCTTCCATCTCTGTTATAGGCTGTGGATTCATCTCTTTTTGAATACCTGGTTGTTTATTTTGTGTATAACCTTTAATTTGCTTATGAAATTCTAATAAATTCATCATTATACCCCCATGTGTAATCATTGTATCGTGTACTACATACCACGAATAGACAACGACAAACATATTTAAAAAAACCCGATACATAAACTAAAAATGCTGTGAATCATGTTATATGCTTATAACTTCATTCACAGCATTTTATTTAAGCTTATTAATAGAATGTTTTATTTTTTAAATTGAATGTTTTACAATTCGGCTTGAATGTATAAAAGACATAATTGCAAATATACAATACACAATTGAATATACTATCATGACAACATAAACTGGTGTCATACTTGTCGCATTATAAATCCCCATAAAAGCTTTTGCTGCAAAGTAAGCATGCATCAGTGACACAACTAAAGGTAAGCCAAAGTTGAAAATTACTTTTAACCCTAGTCCTTTCAACATATCCTGATGAGTATAACCAATTTTTCTTAAAATGCGAAAGTTCGGGATTTCATCTTCAGTCTCATCCATTTGTTTAATATAAATAATACATCCTGCTGCCACTAAAAATGCCAAACCTAAAAATGAAGTGACAAATAATAAAATGCCGACACTTTCATTCATTTCTTGTTTTATCATACCTTGTGATTGGATACTCGGTTCAATAGATTGTGCAATTTTCGTTGCTTTTGTCAAATCTGTATGATGTTTCAAATCATAACCGTATTGTTTATTCGTTTCTTTACCTTCTTGCTTGATTTGCTCATATTTATCCGAGCTTACTAATAATACTGGACCACCATAACTTACTTCGCTCATAAATGTCGCTTTATTACTGTCGCCAATCACCTTGAATGTTTCCGTATGACTATTTTTTAACTGAATCTCTTTATTTAAATCATATTTTACTATTCCAGAACCAGCTGCTAAGTTAATCAATTTAGCTTTATTTCCAGAAACTGCTTTATCATTAAAGTATTGATTGCTTGTAACAAACAAGGTTTTCATATTACCCATATTTGATTTTTGAAATACTTGATCATTTAATATATCGCCACGTGTCACTTCTTTATAGTCTTTCTTTACTTCAATGTGTGCTTTTTGTAATTTACTTTCAAATTGTTTTGCTTGTTTACTATCTTTAAAATTTAAGTCATGAGGTGCCATTAACTTTGTATTTTCATCCATCGTTGATTTACTAATTGCACCAAAACATAATACCGTTACGGTTACCGCTGAAATAGTTGCAATGATTGTTAATGATAATGCATTTTTCTTCATTCTGTGCATGATAGATGATGTAAACACAACGTCAGTGATTGACACATTGCCTTTTTTTGAACGTTTTAACGTTTTAAATATAAGCGAAACGGAACTACGGAAAAATAAATATGCCCCTAACACCGTTAAAAATAAAATGATAAATGGTGAATAGATAACCATATTGAGAAACTTACCAAACATTTCTGTTGAGATATAATATCCTACACCAATCATCACAATACCTAACACACCGAAGATCACTTCGATCACAGTGATTTGAGATTTGGTTGCTTCTGTGCGTGCATTGTCATTCATCATCATTAAAATACTACGCTTACGTAAAAAGATAAAACTTTGTATGAGTATGAGTACAAATGACACCACAATAAGCATCAATGTTTGTATGACTGCTGGCAATTGGAACGATAATGATACGCTCATATTGATGTCTAATATTTTGAGCACGATCATCAGCAGCAATTTCGAACCAAATATGCCGATAATCATGCCGATAACGCCAGTTAATAAAAGCATCATCGCTTGCTCAATGACTAACATTCTCATGATGTTGTTTCTTGTTAAACCAATCAATTGATACAGCGCAAATTCACGCGTTCTACGCTTAATAAATAGTTGGTTTGCATACATTAAAAATATAACAATTATAAAGAATAAAAATACTGCGCCAATTTCTGAACCTTTTTGAATTGTCTTTAATGATTGCTCATTATTAATACTATTTGTATATTTTAAAGTTACAAAACTAAAATATAAAACGATACTGACAATTAAGGAAAATAAATACATGGCATAATGTCTAACGTTTTTCCTTAAATTCTTGATAACGATTTGATTAAAATTCATTTGCCACACCACCTAAGGCAGTTTGCATGTGAATGATGTTTTTATAAAATGCTTGATTACTATCCTCACCTTGATATATTTCTGAATGTATATCACCATCTTTTAGCATAATGACACGATTTGAATAACTAGCTGCAACGGGGTCGTGAGTGACCATTACGATGGTAGCATTCGTCTTTTGATTTAACTCTTCCAAACGGTTTAGTAAGTCTTGTGCACTTTTTGAATCTAAGGCACCCGTTGGTTCATCTGCAAAAATAATAGCAGGTTTGTGTACTGAAGCCCTTGCCGCAGCAGTACGTTGTTGTTGTCCTCCAGATATCTCATTTGGATATTTATGGCCCAGTTGACTAATACCTAATGCTTGCGTGACTTCGTTATAATTTTCCTCTTTTTCTTGTTTAGATAATTTTTGAATAGATAGTGGTAACATTATATTTTCTTTAACAGTTAATGTATTAAGCACACTATAATTTTGGAAAATAAAACCTATTTCTTTTTTACGAAAGTCTGCTAATGCTTTATTACTCATTTTATTAATTTGATGACCATTAATTTCAACAGTACCACTCGTTATATAATCTATGGAACTAATCACATTAAGCAATGTCGTTTTTCCAGAGCCTGATGGCCCCATAATCGTCACAAATTCACCTTTTTCTATTGCAAAATCTATGCCTTTGAGTACTTCTTGTTTTCTATGTTTATTACCATAATTTTTAGTTAATCCTTCTACTTTAAGAATAGACATGTGTTACACTCCTTCAATCACTTTACTTTTATTTATATTTTTATCATAGCGAATTCACTTTATTTTCTCGTTTGATTTTACTAACAAATACATATTTTCAAATTACAAAACTGTCACATGTTTATTTCGTAATAAATTATATTTTTTTAAATTTTTTTGTCATAAAGTACTATAAACTTTTTTTATGCTATGTGCTATACTATTAAAATTGACTTTTAATAAAGGAGCACAGTTTATGCTAAATAAATTAAAGAAAGAATGGCTCACTGCACCAGGTACAAATATATTAGCAGGTATTGTTGTAGCACTTGCGTTAATTCCTGAAGCAATCTCATTCTCTATCATTGCAGGTGTAGATCCAATGGTTGGATTATATGCCTCATTTATCATCGCTGTTGTCATTTCATTAGTTGGGGGTAGACCCGCAATGATATCAGCTGCTACTGGTGCTGTTGCTTTAGTTATTGTGCCATTAGTTCGAGATCATGGTATTCAATATTTACTTGCTGCCACCATTTTAATGGGAATCATTCAAATCATCTTTGGGTTGTTGAAAATAGGTAGACTTATGAAATTTATTCCAAATTCTGTAATGATTGGGTTTGTGAACGCATTAGCTATAATGATATTTATGACACAACTTAAACATATCTTTGGTATCTCCATGCCTACATACTTATTTGTCATTATCACACTATTAATCATTTATTTATTACCTCGTGTGTTCAATCGTATACCTGCACCATTAATTGCTATCGTCGTATTAACAATCGCATATTTAGTTACCGGGGCAGACGTTAAAACGGTTGGAGATTTAGGCGAAATTAAAAAAAGCTTACCGCAATTAATAATCCCAAATGTACCATTTAATATGGAGACTTTTAAAATTATATTTCCCTATGCCATATCAATGGCAATCGTAGGTCTTGTAGAAAGCTTATTAACCTCACGCATCGTCGATCAGGCAACCGATAGTTATAGCAACAAGAATCAAGAAGCTCGTGGACAAGGTATCGCAAACTTTATCACAGGCTTTTTCGGTGCAATGGGAGGTTGTGCTATGATTGGACAGTCGGTTATTAATGTGCGCTCAGGTGCAACCACACGACTTTCCACATTTACAGCGGGTGTATTTTTAATTATCTTGATTATGGTCTTTGGTGACTGGGTTGTTGAAATTCCAATGCCAATTTTAGCAGGCATCATGGTGATGGTTTCGGTAGGTACATTTAACTGGGGATCATTTAAATTTATTCAAAAAGCCCCACGTTCTGATGCATTTGTGATGATATTAACGGTCGTTATCGTTTTGTTCACAAGTAATCTAGCGCTTGGCGTCATTGTTGGTGTTATCATCAGTGCATTATGTTTTGCTACAAAGATATCCAATGTTTCTGTCCAATATGAGGAACAAAATCATCACGTCTATTATAAAGTTAAAGGACAAATTTTCTTTGTCTCTATCGATTCTTTAATGAATCAATTAGATTTAGAAATAAGAGATCAAACAATTTATCTCGATTTTAGCCAAGCACATCTATGGGATGATTCAGCTGTCAATGCAATAGATACTTTAATAGAAAATTATAAAAAGAAAAATAATATGATTTATGTAAAACATCTTAATAAAGACAGCCGTAAAATTGTTTCTGAACTCAGCAAAGTCAATCAGCAGCAACATCTAATATAACTTTGATTTAAATCATAAGCTAACATCACTTGTTACATACATACTGATGTTAGCTTATTTTGTTTCAAACAAACACATTGACTTTTATACCTATAGGGGGTATATTAAATTTAACAGATGACATACAAATAGCGTTTCGTTATAAATCTATAAAACAAAAGGAGGCAGTCACTGAGATGAGTAACAACAAAAAAACGACACTAGGCATTACGGGCATGACTTGTGCCGCGTGTGCAAACCGTATCGAAAAGAATTTAAATAAAATGGAAGATGTCACAGCAAATGTCAATGTCACAACCGAGAAAGCAACGATTGAATATAATTCAGATCATACTTCAATCGATGCTTTAACTCAAAAAATTAAAGATACAGGTTATGATGTTGTCACTGAAAAAGCTGATTTAGATGTCATCGGTATGACTTGCGCTGCATGTTCAAATCGTATTGAAAAAGTTCTTAATCGCACTGACGGTGTTGAACAAGCCAACGTCAATCTCACAACCGAAAATGCAACGATAAATTATAATCCAGAAGTGACATCTATAGATGAATTGATAAAGAAAATACAAAACATCGGCTATGATGCAAAAACCAAAGCAGCTCCTTCAGAAAAGAATTCACGCAAAGCTCAGGAATTAAAAGGGAAACGAAACAAATTAATCATTTCAGCCATCCTTTCTTTACCTTTATTATTGACGATGTTTGTCCATTTATTCGGACTACCATTACCGAGTTTCTTAATGAATCCCTGGTTTCAATTCATATTAGCTACACCTGTTCAATTTATAATTGGTTGGCAATTTTATGTAGGCGCTTATAAAAATCTACGAAATGGCTCAGCCAATATGGACGTATTAGTTGCTTTAGGTACGAGCGCAGCATTCTTTTACAGTATTTATGAAATGATAAAATGGTTGAGCAATACAAATAATACACCTCATTTGTATTTTGAAACGAGTGCCGTATTAATAACACTTATCTTATTTGGTAAATATTTAGAAAGCCGTGCCAAAACACAAACTACCAATGCTTTAAGTGAATTGTTAAGCTTACAAGCCAAAGAAGCACGTATAATCAGAAATGGTAAAACACAGATGGTGCCACTCAGTGAAGTTGTTGTGGGAGATTATATACAAGTAAAACCAGGAGAAAAAATACCAGTTGATGGTCAAATAATTAAAGGTATGACTGCGATAGATGAATCTATGTTAACCGGTGAATCTATCCCTGTTGAAAAAACATTAAACCATAATGTGATAGGATCAACAATGAATAAAAACGGTACGATTACAATAGAAGCAACAAAAGTAGGAAAAGACACTGCTTTATCTTCTATTATTAAAGTAGTTGAAGACGCTCAAGGTTCAAAAGCGCCTATACAACGTTTAGCTGATACGATTTCTGGTTACTTTGTTCCTATTGTCGTAGGCATTGCTATACTCACATTTATCATTTGGATTGCTTTTGTTCAAACGGGCCAATTTGAACCTGCGCTTGTAGCAGCAATCGCTGTATTAGTGATCGCTTGCCCATGTGCATTGGGCCTCGCAACACCCACTTCAATTATGGTGGGTACTGGTAAGGCTGCTGAAAATGGTATTTTATTTAAAGGCGGCGAGCACATAGAACGTACGCACCAAGTCGATACAGTTGTTCTAGATAAAACAGGAACAATCACAAACGGTAAACCAATTGTGACTGATTTTGAGGGTAATAATGAAACCCTACAACTATTAGCTAGCGCAGAAAAAGATTCTGAACACCCATTAGCTGAAGCAATCGTCAATTATGCAAATGAAAAAAACATCGACTTATTAGAAACATCTGCTTTTGAAGCCGTACCTGGACACGGTATTCAAGCAAAGATTCATAACCAAGACGTATTTGTTGGCACACGTAAATTCATGAAAGATGCGCATATAGATGTTTCAATGTATGAAGATAATTTAGTTAAATATGAATACGAAGGTAAAACAGCTATGCTCATTGCTATTAATCAAACACTGCAAGGTGTGATTGCAGTCGCTGATACAGTCAAAGACTCTGCCGAGGAAGCAATACAACAATTGCACGAATTAGGTATTTCCGTAACAATGCTTACAGGAGATAATGCACGAACAGCACAAGCGATTGCTAAACAAGTAGGTATAGACGCTGTAATTTCAGAAGTATTACCAGAAGAAAAAGCTTCAAAAATCGCTGAACTACAAGATAATAATAAAATTGTTGCTATGGTTGGAGATGGCGTTAATGACGCACCAGCATTAGTTCAAGCCGATATTGGTATTGCTATTGGTACAGGTACAGAAGTAGCAATAGAAGCAGCGGATGTCACTATTTTAGGCGGAGAATTATTATTAATTCCTAAAGCAATCAAAGCTAGTAATTCAACGATAAGCAATATCAGACAAAACTTATTTTGGGCGTTCGGCTATAACGTTGCCGGTATCCCTATTGCCGCTTTAGGTTTACTTGCACCATGGGTAGCTGGCGCAGCTATGGCATTAAGCTCCGTAAGTGTAGTAACCAATTCGCTTAGATTAAAACGAATGAAATTATAACTCAATTTTGTAATAATACTAATAATAAATATCCTTAATTTAAGGAGGTGATTCTTATGGCAACAGAAACAATTAAAGTTGATGGCATGAGCTGCGATCATTGTAAGCATGCAGTAGAATCTGCGCTGACGAATCTAAATGGCGTATCAACAGCTGATGTAAACCTTGAGGCTGGTAATGTTGAAGTCAATTTTGACGACAATAAAGTTACAATGACAAGCATGAAAGATGCTATCGAAGATCAAGGCTATGATGCTAAATAACCTGTACATTTATAAAATAAGGGCTGAGACGAAATCAAACGTCTTAGCCCTGTTTTTATATTACCTATTTAATTAACGCGAAGTTTACTATCCCCTGTATATATTACCTCTAATGTTGCATCTAGCGCATCCACAATAAGATTTTTCACAGCTGCATCTGTATAAAAAGCAATATGTGGAGATAGAATGACATCTTGTCGCTCTATCAATTCAACTAATACTGCATCATCCAATTGTGTATTGCGTTGATCACTTGGGAATAAGCCTTTCTCACCTTCATAAGTGTCTAATGCTGCTCCTTTTAATTTCCCACTATTCAATGCATCTATAAGCGCTTTTGTATCAACAATCGTACCGCGCGCACAATTAATAAACACGGCACCAGTTTTCATTTCTGTAAATACTGTCTCATTAAACAAATATGTATTATCCTTTGTCGCTGGGATATGTACAGTGACAATATCCGCGTCTTTAATTGCTTCACTCATGCTTTCCTGATATGTCAAATACGCTTCGCATGAAATTTGAGGTTCAATATCATATGCTACTACTTCTGAACCAAAACCTTCTGCAAAAATTTTACCAACAATGGAACCAATACGACCTGTACCAATAACTGCAACTTTTAAATCTTTTATAGAACGTGACAAAATACTTGGTTGCCATCTAAAATCATATGTTGCAGTTTTATTTTGTATATCATTAAAATTTCTAATTAAATTTAATGCTTGGGATACGGTATATTCAGCGATTGAATTTGGAGAATATGAAGGTACGTTGGTTATAACTAGTTCATATTTCTTAGCTAACTCAAGATTGTAACTATCGAATCCAGCACTTCTCTGAGCAATTTGCTTAATGCCATAATCATGTAATTTTTTATATACTGTTTCATCTAATTCAATTTGTTGTGACAATGACACCCCATCAAAACCTTTGACACGATCTACCGTTTCCAAAGATAAAATGTCACTATCTAAATCTACTAAAACCTGATTTTTTTCTGACCATTCATTAATAAAAGGGATATCTTCTTCTCTGACACCAAAAAGTTTAATGCTTTTCATTAATCGTTTCACTCCTAATCTGCTTCATATAAATGTTTTAATGATTGAATGCGTTCTGCGGCTTCCATTAAGCTATCATCATCCACTGCTAATGAAATACGTACATAGTGCCGCCCATGTTCACCAAATGGAACACCTGGCGCAACCAAAATGGATTTTTCTTTTAATAAATACGTTTCAAATGTTTCACCATCATAATGTTTAGGGGTTTTCAACCATAAAAATATGCCACCATTCATCGGTTCAAAAGGGATTCCCACTGCATTCAATTTAGCAGTGAACTTATCTCTACGAACTTTAAATATTTCATTTTGACTCAAGAGGAAATCATCATAGTGATTTAAAGCAAAGGTAGCCGCATCTTGCAGTGCACCAAACATACCAGCGTGCGTATGTGTTTGATATTTTTTCAATGCTTGTATCATATCTTTGTTTCCTACAGCAAAACCAACTCTAAAACCTGACATATTATATCCTTTTGATAAAGAGAAAACTTCTATTGCTAAGTTTTTAGCACCCTTTGATTGTAAAATACTTGGATTTTTATAATCAAAACCAAATGCACTGTAGGCAAAATCATGAACAATTTTAGTTTTTGTGCCTTGAAATTGTTTAATTGCTTTATCAAACACATCTTTTGTAGCAACTGAACCTGTAGGATTATTTGGATAAGTTAGATAAACTAAGCGCGTATTCAATAAGACATCTTTATCTATCGTATGCCATTGTGGCAAATAATAAGGTGGCTTTAACACAAGTGGTTGTGGCTTAGCATCTGCCAATAATACACCTGCTAAATAATCTGTATAACCTGGATCAGGAAGCAGCACATTTTCCCCTGGATTAACGATGCATGTAGGCAAAGCGACTAAGCCGTTTTTCGTACCATATAAGATACAAACTTCTTCATCCTTATCTAATTCAACCTCATATTGTCTTTTATAAAAATCCACGATTGCTTGCTTAAATGTTTCTTTCCCATGAAAAGCGACATATTTTTGATTTTCTGGTTTATAGATGGCTTCTGCGTAACAATCAAGAATACCTTTAGGCGTTGCACCATCAGGTATACCTACTGCCATATTAATCAATGGCAAAGGACCAGGCTCTATTTTACGCCCCATCGTTTTGCCAAAGTAACTATCCGGAATTTGTGATAATCGATCTGATATTACCATTAAAAGTCCTCCTTAAAATAAAAAACTATATGCCCCTTAAGTGACATATAGCTCTCACATGACACTTATCTATCAAGTATTTTACTTGTTGAATGTAGCACAGTACTTATGATAATAGATAAGTCTGTTGCTGAAGTTTCAACGGGTCAAGTCCCTCCACTTCTCTGGATAAGTTACTTTATAATTAAATTAATATTAATTTTATCAGAATATTCTAACATGTCAATATAAAAAAAGAGTGACTCGCTTGAGTCACTCTTTATCTATATCACCAAATAGAACTCGTTCAGCGTTATAGATTTTACCACCAACCGTGGTTTTTACGGAATTCTAATGCTGCTGCTTCAGAACCGTAACGTTGTTTAGCATAGTTTAACATACCTTTAGTTTGATCTGCTACTGAACCAGTACCCCATGATTCTTTAGTTTGGCCTAAACCTCTATATCCTGCTGGGTTAACCGCATTTGGATTACCACTTGATTCAGGCATTACAATTGAATTCCACATAGCTTCTGATCCACCAGCCGCTAAGAATTGTGCTTTAACTGATCCACCAGTTGAAGCTGCTGATGCTTGAGCTGTTTTATATGTTTGCGTAGCTGCACTTGTTTGTGCTGTTCTAACATTTGTAGTTGCTGAAGCTTTTGGTGCTTCTACTGCTGCTGGAGCAGCATATGATTGTTGCGAACGTACTTCACTTGCAGATTTTTCATTTGTATTAACACTAACTTCTGAACTTACATCTTGTGTAGTGTTAGGTGTTGAAGCTTGTGCACCAACTGCATGGTATTCCCATGACCATGTATTACCGTCTGATGTAAAAGTAAACTCGTTACCATCTAGTACAAAATTATAGTTATACGCACCAGCGTGTAATGGTTTTTGATTTAATTCAGCTGAATCATTTAATGCTAATTCTGCTAAATGTGCTTTGTCGATGTTTTGTTCTGAAGCGTGAGCTTGATTGTTGTCAGATGCTGCTGCATATCCTGTTACGCCTAATGCTACTGCTAATGATGAAGCTAAAATTGATTTTTTCATAATAAAATAAATCCTCCAAATTTAATTTCTAATAAAATATATTTTCGATAATTTTTTTGTCGTATTTGCTAAAATTCTTTAAATTTTATGTTTTGTTTTTTGACCATAGTTAATATACCACATATTTTTATCAAACATATTACACTTACATAACAAAACTTTACAAAAATTATTCTGATTTGTAACATTGCAATCTTTTGTAATCATTTTATACAACGTTCTCAAATAATTATTATTGCTCATACGATTTATGAATACTGGCATAAAAAAAGTATTTTCACTTGAACCACTTCATTTTTTATATTGTCTGAAAAATTACAAACAACCGTTTTGTTACATAACTGTAATAATATATTTCGATATCTTTTTTATATATTGGGGTCAAACTTGCAAATTTTTTTGTACAAAATTAAAAAAGACCTTTGATTTGAGGCCTTTTTTAATGTTTTCTCTTACATTTTAACTATACGTATTTTCAATATATTACATTAATCAAGCATATATCTGCTTATTTTATGCTAAAAATTTAAATACTTCCTTATTATATAATTTCAAAACTTTCATATAGAACATATGGATTAAGAAACCTATCATAAACGGAACGACAAAAAAAGCGATAAATACATATAATAGATTAAGTAGTAACGGCGCTTCCATATGTCTAAATGCACTGATTGGCCCAACGAGTCCAATGATACCAAAACCTGCAGATTCTTTGGTACCTGCAATACCTAGCAATGCACCAAAAAAACCAGTGATTAGCGCATTGGTAAAGATAGGTAATAAAATGATAGGATGTCGAACCATATTAGGAATCATCATTTTTACACCACCTAAAAATATTGTGATAGGTACACCTGATCGATTTATTTTCATCGTACCTGCAACAAGAACTCCTTCACATGCTACGATACCTAATGAGGCTGAACCTGCTGCTAAACCACTAATACCAATAGCTAATGCTGTAGCCACTGTAGAAATTGGTGAAATGATGATGAAACTAAAGACAAGTGCAATAAGCATTGACATGATGATAGGTTGTAATTCTGTAAATGTATTAACTAAGTTACCGATACCAGTCGTAATTAATTGTATGTATGGTAATAACGTCAAACCAATCAAACCTGAAATTACACCAACGATGGTTGGTAAAATAATCAATGTGAGACTACCAAAACGTTCACCAATTACCAATATAAAAAATACTGCAATTGCTGCTGTAATCATTGTATTAATTAAGTCTCCTACTCCAGCAAGTACCCATACGCCATCTTTAAATTGCGCAACACCACTGCCAACAAAAGCTGAACTAGCAACTACAGCGGTCGCTAAAGGCGTTAAACTAAAGCGCATTGCAATCAAAGCACCTACCAATAGTGGAACTGTAAATTGAATACCTAAAACAACCTGTAGTAAAGATTCAAAAATGGCATGTTTCGGCGCTAAAAGCTTAAACACCTCACCTAAAATAGCATTAGGTATGAGCCCAGCAACAATTGCAATTGCTACTCCAGATAATACATTATTAATAAATTGTTTCGGACTTACTTTGATCATTGTGTGCCTCCTATGTTGTGATAAATAAAATATACCATATTATCGCAATTTTCAGAATATTTATTGATGTAAAATTTTCCATTTCAAATTAAAAATGTAGTTAAGTATATTCTCAAAATTTTCCAACTCTACAGTATGCTTACAAATCACAAAAATTGCACACAAAATACGGACAGACATTCATATCTATTGCATGAACTTGTCTATCCGTATACTTTGGTTGCTATTCAAAACGATATTAAACCTTGTTGTCGCTAAAATTTATCATACTCTAGTACATGCGTATTATTGATGAAACCGTGTTATTAACATACCTTATTTTTCGTCCATGAATTCACGCGTCAATACTAAACCTTGTGTTGCATTCTCAAAAAATTCTAGCTTTTGTAGTGTATTTTGCTCTGGCAAGTGTTGCTCAAATTGTTCCCATATCCAAAAGGCTATATTTTCAGCAGTTGTATTCATTGATGGCAATGTTTCATTAACGAGTTGACCATCCAAATAAGTTGCGATTTTTTGATTATATATTTTATCTACTTCATTAAAATCTAATGCCAATCCGGTATCGTCTATTTCAGATAAAATTTCAATATCGAACTTATAATGTTGATTTGCTAAATCTTTGTGTGCTGTTTGACTGAAATATATTCGATTATCACAAGTGAATTCATAATAATTTTTAATAAGCACTGCATTACTACGGTATTTAAATTGTTCGGGTGGTTGTACTTGATCAAAATTCGTCATAGTTAAAATCTCCTTTTCAGCATTATATTTATCTATACCCTTTAAGGTAGAATATATGACCTCTGAGACCTCTGATGTTTTTAATATTAAATTTTAGGCTATAGAAAAATAATTGAAATAATTCAAATTAAAGGAGTATTTTATGACTATTCAAATACAACGCATTTATGAAAAACCACTTAAAGAAGGCGTTCGTGTACTTGTAGACCGTGTTTGGCCAAGAGGTATATCAAAAGATCAGGCCAATTTAGACTATTGGCTAAAAAATATTGCACCTACATCCGAGTTAAGAAAATGGTTTAATCACGATCCTCAACTTTATGCTGCATTTAAAGAAAAATACGAGAAAGAATTACGTGAAAATGAGGAACAACAAGAAGCTTTTAATGAATTGCAAGATATTATTGCTAACAGTAAGCAAGATGTCATTTTGCTATATGGTGCAAAAGATGAGCAACATAACCAAGCAATTGTGTTGCAACAATTATTACAATAAGGTGTGAGTACGATGACTCAGTGGCAAATTGATATAAATGATCAGGCTGTACAAACACTTATGAATCAAGATGAGACACTTGCAAAACTTATAAAGCAAATTGGAAACATAGAAATAACACTACGTACCAATCCGCTAAAATCGTTAATTCGTTCTATCATTGGACAGCAAATTACCAATACTGCCGCTTCAGCAATTTTCCAAAAATTTTCAGATGCTATACACAATCAATGGACCCTTGAATCGATTTTAAGTTTGAAGGAAACACAAATGAAACATATTGGTCTTTCAAAAACTAAAATCAACTATATTCAAAATTTGCTTGCATATATAGAACAAAATAAATTGGATTTTGCTAATTTACATGAATTAGATGATAAAACTGTAAAACAAGTTTTAACACAGGTCAAAGGGATTGGTCGTTGGACATCAGAAATATTTTTAATTTTTACATTAAAACGCGAAAATATATTGCCCATTTTTGATGTAGGTTTACAGAGAGCTGCACAATGGCTATATCAAACCTCAACCGCAGAAAGAAAAAAACAGCTCACTCTCTGTGCAAAACAATGGCATCCATATGCTTCATATGGAGCATTTTACTTGTGGGAAGCAATTCATCGAAATTTATTAAATTACGATTCTATTGACTCAGTTATAGATAAATCAACTTCTTAATAAGTTAATTTTATAGTTCCTAACTATGCCTTCAATATGGTAGAACAAAATTATATAAAATAATTTTGTTCTACCACATTGTTATCATTACATTATTCGGTAAATTGTGCCGTGATAGGCTAAAATATTTTCTAGACATTTATTGCTTATACAAACTTTTTTCACCTTTTGGCAATGATTCTATAAATTTTCTTGGGTTTTCCGCATAATCGTTGCCAACGCCACCTTTCATTCTTTGGAAATGTAGATGCGGTCCTGAAGTTTGAGAACCAGTATTACCAGAAAGTGCGATGATTTTTCCAGCTTCAACTTTGTCTCCAGGTTCCACTTTAAATTCATTTAAATGCATATACCATTGATGGTATACACCATTTTCTTCCCTAATTTGCACTACCTTACCACCTAACTCATTTTCAAAAGTTCTAGTTACCTTACCATCTGTTGCGGCAGTTACTGGTGTGTTTTTAGCTATACCATAGTCGATGCCATAGTGTTTACCATCAAAGTCATTATATTCATAATCACCAAAAGATTCTGTCTCTCTACTAATATTAAAAATACTTCTATCTGTTTCTTTTTCATCTTTATTTCCATCATTTTGTTGCACTAAATTTTCTCTTATATATCGTTGTACCGTATCTATATTTGTTAATAATAGTATTAACGGCACTAACACAATAATTAATAATAGTATCATTTTAAATGTATTTTTCACTATCTGATTCACCTTTTAAATTATGATATTAATATCATAATAAATGCTTTCATCTATATTTTGCTAATTATTCAACTTAAAATCTTCTCATACTTTCGTACTAAATGAATGGCACAAAAATATCAAAACACTTTTAGTAAACATATATCCATTGAATTCAGATATGGAAATCTCTTGATACCATTAATGTAAAATAAACGTCAATTTCTAATTTATTTTACTAGAAACCGACGTTTATTTTCAGTGACAAATATTTAAGCTCTATGCTTTTCTATTATTTTAATAAAATTTAAGAAATGCTAACGCGCACGTTCTTACAAGTGATGTATATTAATATCTTCAAAATTTATGAAGCAATACCTATTCATTTAAATTACACATTATAACTTTCTAACATATGTTCCATCAAAGTCCAAACGCGTTCAACATCTACTGATGTAGCAAAATATGCATTTTTTTCTTTGTTTGTAACATTATTTAAGTCGACTGACATTGTACCGTAAGTGAGTGAACTTTGATGTTCTATGTCGATATGTGTCTGTTGCATGGTAAATAAGTCTGGCTGCAATAAGTATAAAATTGTACACGCATCATGAATAGGACCGCCATCCATATTAAAATGCGTTTTATACGTAGATTTGAAAAATTTTAGTAGTTCAACAACAAATTTGGATATTTTATTATCAATAGCACTAAATCTTTGAATAACTTCATCTGTTGCTAAAACTTGATGTGTCACGTCTAGCCCAAAAACATTAATGTTAATACCACTTTCAAATACACGTGTAGCAGCTTCTGCATCTACCCAGATATTAAATTCAGCAGTAGGTGTCCAATTTCCGAAAGTACCGCCTCCCATGATAGTAATAGAATCAATGTATTGAGCAATACTAGGATCTTTAATTAATGCGGTAGCAACGTTAGTAAGCGGCCCCGTTGCTACAATTGTTACAGGGTCAGAGCTTTGTTTCAATGTTTTAATGATTACATCTGCAGCGTGATATTGTGTTGGTTTCAACGATGGTACTTCTGGTAATTTAGGTCCATCTAATCCAGAATCTCCGTGAATTTCAGAAGCAAACGAAGCAGGTTTTATGAGCGGACGTGAAGCACCTACTGATACTTCGATATCTCGTCTTCCCATAACTTCTAATACATTAAGTGCATTTTTGGTGTTTTTTTCAACTGCTTGATTTCCAGCTACAGTGGTCACTGCTAGTATATCAAGCGTGCTATGTTTCGCACCTGCAAGAATCAATGCTATCGCATCATCATGACCTGGGTCACAATCCATGATTATTTTTTTAGTCATTTAACACACTCCAATCTTCTTATATAAATATAAATTGTACTAACTTTATCTAAGTATCATTTTGAAGTTAATATTTTATTATTAAACACAACTACCTAAATCGCAGCAACATGCTTTCAATTATATTGCTCTGTCTTTTTATACTACTGTTAAATCTATCATACTACTTTTCCATTGCATCCGCTTTTTATTTTTCCGAAAATTCACTTATTTTTATAAAATATCATCTTATTTGTACGAATTTTGTTTGCTGTAATTAAAAAAACTGGTAAGTTAGTATCATTAAACAACTTGAGGTGGTCTTAAATGCGAGCAATTTTAATTGGTATATTAGCTGCTTTCTTTTTTTCTATTACATTCATATTAAACCATGCAATGTCTAACGACGGCGGAAGTTGGCTTTTTAGTGCGTCACTACGTTTTATTTTTATGTTTCCGTTTTTATTAATAATGGTTATTGGGAAGCATAAAACCCGCCATCATGTTGTTCTGTTGCATATTAAACAACATTTTTTCGCGTGGCTATTGTGGAGTTCTCTTGCCTTTGTCTTTTTCTATGTGCCTATAACTTTTGTATCAAATTATAGCCCGGGCTGGCTTATTTCTGCAACATGGCAATTAACTATTATTTGCGGCCTTCTCACTGCTCCTTTTTTCTACACATACATACAACATGATACAGCTACAATTAAAGTGCGAGAACGAATCGCATGGCGCCCGTTAATTACATCGAGCATTATGATTCTAGGTGTTATTATTGTACAAATACCACACATTTCAAATATAGACTTGCATATATTTTTATTATCGGTTTTACCGTTAATCGTTGCGGCATTTTGTTATCCATTAGGCAATCGTAAAATGATGGTGCTTGTTGGCAATGACTTAAATACGATTGAACGGATTTATGGTATGACCTTAGTCACCTTACCATTATGGTTGCTCATCTTTCTCATTGGATTGGCTAGGCAAGGACCGCCATCTTCAAACCAAATCATGCAAACTTTCTTAGTTGCAATTTTCTCTGGTATTATCGCAACAACATTATTCTTCTATGCTACAAATATGGTAAAACACAATCAAACTAAGTTAGCTGCAGTTGAAGCAACACAAGCGATGGAAATCGTTTTTACATTAATTGGTGAAATGTTACTTTTAGGTTTAGCGTTACCAAATATATTGAGTATCGTTGGTATTATGATCATCACATTTGGTATCATTATCTATTGTTTTTTAAATAGTAAAATAAATAATCGTAAAATAGAAATAAAATAATGTTATAGTCAGTTATGTTTATTGACAACTTGTGCGTAAAGCAAGATAATTTGTCTGATGCTAATAACAAATATAGAGGTGTAATCAATTGAATCATACTCATATAGATCCCCGTATTATAAGAACAAAGAAATTATTAATGGATGCTTTTCGTGAAATTGCAAAAGAAAAAAAGTTAGTATCGATTACAGTTAAAGATATCACCGAACGTGCTACTGTCAATCGCGCTACTTTTTATGCTCATTTTTACGATAAATATGACATTATGGATTATACATTGTCTGAAACAATCTTAAAAAATTTAAATCAATCACTCAGTATGGTTGCAGAATTAAATGAAAATGCATTGTGTCAATGTTTTATTACAATCACTAGCTATATTCAAGATACGCACGAAGAGTGCCGTCTAAACAGTGAAGCATATGGTGAAATTGTCGAAAAAAGAATTAAAGAAGAATTAGAAGATATTTTTTTTAAATTAATGTCTGATGAACACAAAGATATAGATAGAGAAACGCTTGCTACAAGTGCACGTTTTCTTTCATGGGGGTTATACGGCATTGCCAAACATTGGTTTCATTCAAGTAAATTGCCTGCTGAAACGTATATCAACAAGTCATTACCTTTCATTACATCACAACTTTCAAAACAAAAATAGTTCACATACAATGAGTTTAGACAATGAAAATAGTTGTTCTGTAAACATTCACCCCCTCGTTAAACCATCAGTTATCATAACTTTATTTCACGAGGGGGATAATATATTTGAGTACAACAATTGTTTAAACATTGTGTTTCTTGATAAATTCTAATACTTCACCTGTTATCGCCACTGCATTATTGCTTTCTCCTTCCACTCCCCCGTAATGTAGGCCGATTAGTTCATTATTATCATTAAAGACAGGTGAGCCTGAATTCCCACCAAATGTGCTAGCACTATACGTCAATATGTTATCATTATTACTTTTGACTTTACCGGAACTTTCCCACATCGTTGCTAAAGGTTTGTCACCTGGATAACCAGTAACTGTTATTGGCTCATTGCTCGACACAGTGGTAGATTCTCCAATAGTGGCAGGTGTCACAACATCACCAACCGATTGTCCTTTACTGTTTTTATTAAAATGAATAACTACTAAGTCAGCATCACCAGGATATGCTATCACTTCTTTTGCCTTAAAAGTACCGTACGGAAAACTATTTTCATTTTCAGCAGCGGGCGCAAACGACAGATTTGCATTATTGTTATCCGCTACATGTTTATTCGTCAGCACTGTATTTTTACCAATAACCACACCGGTAGCAATCATTTCTCCTTTTTCTATGTAGCCAATTGATTGGTAATGACTCGTTCGAGTATTTTTAATTTGATGTCTATTTTCACCTGGTAGCATTACCCTTGGCGTGGCAGTACCTATTTGGTTGTGTTCATTACTCTGTTGTGAATCTGGCAAAGTTCCATTTTGCGTTTGTGCTTGCGTCTCATCATTGATAGCGCTTGATAAAAATAATAGAACACCTATAACGATGCTAACTAAAATATTTTTCAACAAAAGTACCTCCTATTTAAAAGATATTACTTTTTAAATTTACAGAATTTTAAGATTTTAATCAATAATCATTAATGTTTCATTATGATTTTATAAATCGTTAATATTCATTCACAAATTCAACAATTATTGAGATATTAACTAAATAACTTAAACAACATATTGCTCACGTTGTTGTTTATACAATGAATCTATAAACATGTTGTTTGCATTATAATAAGTCGTGACATATAATCAATCTAAACAACAGATGTTTCTTAGTTTACAATCGTTGTTTAACATGATTGAAGAGGAGGGATAGACGTGACAACAATTCAAACACACAATGGTTTCAAACGAACTTTTCAACAGGAACATTTAACCTTAGGATTAATGTTACCCTTTGACGATTCTGAAAATATCGCATTGCCGTTTGATCAACAAATAGCATTAGTTCAATATGCTGAAAGACTTGGATTCACAAGCTTATTTGTGCGAGATAGTCCTTTATATAGTCCGCATCTTGGTAATGTAACGACAAACTACGATCCGTTTGTATTTTTAACTTTTATCGCTGCCAACACATCCAAAATCGCTCTCGGAACATCTAGTATTGTTGCAACATTACGTCATCCTGTGCATATAGCTAAAGCATCTGCTTCTCTTGATTTAATATCAAACGAGCGATTATTATTAGGGATTGCTACTGGAGATCGGCAATTTGAATTTCCAACTTTTAAAATCAATCCGAATGAGCTAAGTCAACATTTTCAATCAGCTGTATCATCTTTAAAAGAACTATGGCAATCATCATCACCACAAACGTCAAATCATTTATTTGAACTGTATGAAGATTCTGGCCTACAAGTATTACCAAAGCATAAGCATATTCCAATTTTCGCAACAGGATACGCCAAACAGCATATAGATTGGTTAAAAACGCATTTGGATGGGTGGCTATTTTATCCTCAACCATTCCAACAACAAAAGGCATTATTACAGCAATGGCATCAAAATGAAACATTCAAACCATTTATGCATCCTTTAGTCATTGATTTATCAGCGAATCCAAATGAACTTGTAAAACCAGTTAAAGGTGGTTATCGCTTAGGAAGAAACACTTTGTTAAACATCCTAAAAGCGTACGAACGCATCGGAACCAATCATATCATGTTGCAGTTTATAACCAACGACAGAACTTATAAAGATATATTAACAGAGGTCGGCAATGAAATAATCCCACACTTTCCACCTCGACATTTACAGGAGGACAAAATTTATGAAACTACTAGATAGAATTAACCAATTAGCAAATAAAGAAAAAGTACAGCCTTTGACTGTAGAAGAAAAACAAGAACAGCAAGTATTAAGACAAGAATATCTTCAAATGATTCGTGGCCAAGTCGTTAACACATTTTCCACTTTAAAAGTTGTGGATCCTTTAGGTGAAGATGTTACGCCTGATAAAGTTTATAAATTGCGTGAAGAAATGGGCACGCTAAATTTAGATTAATAAGAAACCCGTCAAGCAGCAAATGCTTAACGGGTTTTCTTTGTATCAATTAGATTGAAATATACTAATGATTCAGTTCATCATATTTAATTTTATACTAATCTCATCATTCTAAATGACTATTAACGTCTATTTCATTTTTAAAAATTGTATATTCATCGTGAATACAATGTGCCACATCACTTTATAACAATAGAAAATCATCTTTATCATGTTTAACCATTTAATATGTTTTCCATGGAGCGATCTACACTGCCTGCATACATACTTCCAAATTTTAATAAATGCACCATTAATAAATATAAACGATAAAATTCTAATCGCTGATTCGCACCTTTACTTAAAGGATAATGCTTATTATAAGCATCATAAAAAGTTTGCGTAAAACCACCGAACACAGTGGTTATACCTAAATCAAACTCTCTATCACCATATAGTGGCGCCGGATCAAACAATGCAGGTTGGCCATTTTCTAAGAACATATAGTTACCACCCCATAAATCACCGTGCAATAATGATGGTTTACTCGTATGATCCCTTAATGAACTTACAATTTTTTCTCTCACTTTATGATAAGTTTTTACATCATCCTCTATCCATAGACCTTGATCTACCAATCTATCTTTTAAATGATCTAAACGTCGTTCAACAAATATAGTCATCCAACTGTCTGACCAATTATTATTAAACGATACATCACCACCTTCATATGGTAAATCAAAGCCAAACTTACCATCTGGCTGCTGTTGTTGATGCATTTTAGCCACCAAGGCTCCAAGCTCGGCTTGGCTTCCTTGTGTTCCTTCATTTAAAAAGCTTAGCAACAGATAGGCATCACCATCGATTTCACCACTATCAATAACGATTGGCGCAGTGATGCCAGATTTCTCAAACAAATTGAGCCCAGCGACTTCTGCAGCAAAAAAATCTTTACTTCTCTGACGCTGTACTAATAAAAAATATGGTGATTGAGATGTTTCTACTCTATATGCTTCGTTAACGTCTCCACCACTTACTGGTACGATAGACCGTATGTTGTCTAATGGTAATTGTGATTGCCATTGTGTTTTCATAATATTATCCCTCCATCATTCCATCACACAATTATACTATTACCGTTTAATATAAAATTTAATCAAAATCAATGTCTTCCCCAATAATTTGAAGGTTGTATTAACATTACTTATTTACACTAGGCATATGAATGCTAAAATGCTAGTCTATTAAAGACAAATCATTTCATCTACTACTAATTTAAACAAATGGAGCGATGACAACATGTACAAGTTAATTAAACCTATATTATTTCAATTAGACCCTGAAAAGGCGCATGGCATGACGATAAATGCTCTTAAAATCCCACAAAAGCATACTAAATTGTTGCCGATACTTGAAAAATTATTTCATTATCAACATCCGATATTATCGCAAAATATTAAAGGGATTCATTTTGAAAACCCAATTGGATTAGCTGCAGGATTTGATAAATCTTGTGAAGTTCCTAAAGCATTAGATAAAGTAGGTTTTGGTGCTTTAGAATTAGGCGGAATAACACCTAAACCACAACCTGGCAATGCTAAACCACGCATGTATCGTTTAGTAGAGGACCATGCTCTGATCAATCGTATGGGATTCAACAATTTAGGTATGAACAAAGCATTGAGCAACTTAAGAAAATTTAGTTACCATACACCTATTGGTATAAATGTAGGTGTAAATAAAACAACACCATATGAATCACGTTATCAAGATTATATAAAAGTCATCGACACATTTAAAAATGACGTTACATTTTTCACTGTTAATATCAGTTCGCCTAACACGGAAAACTTACAAAGTTTTCATGATAAAAATGAATTTTCTCAATTATGTTCTGCTATACAAAATTACAAAATCCAGCATGAACTAGATGTACCTATTTTTATTAAATTAACATCTGATCTTAGTCCAGAAGGTTTATCACAAATGCTTAAACCTATCACACAAACGTTTGATGGCATCATTTTAGCTAACACTACGCAAAAACGTGAACAGTTACACTCCATTAATCAAAAAGAAACTGGTGGGTTAAGTGGTAAACCTTTATTCGAACGTAATTTAAAACTTATTGCACAAGCATATAGGGAAACGCAGGGGCAGTTTTTAATCATTGGAACGGGCGGTATTTCCACAGTGAATGATGTCATCAAAATGTTACGTCATGGTGCAACATTGGTGCAAATTTATAGTTCTCTCGTATTTGAAGGCCCCGGATTAACTAAAAAGATGAACAAACAACTCGTACAATATTTGCAAAACAATGGATATAATCATGTCAGTGATATCATAGGATTAGATGTGTAAAATATTTTAGTTTTTCTAATCGAATTATTTATTGTAAAATATTAATAGTGAAATTATGATAATTTTTTATTATATAGGGTAAATAATTACTGAAGGAGGCGCTAAAATGTATAAAAATATATTGTTAGCATATGACTTTGATAATTCTTTTAATAATGTTCCCCAAGAATTACAAAATTTAACTACTGGTGTTGATAATGCAAAAATCACTATTTTCAACGTGATACCTGAAGGTGATTTACAAACCTCAGTTCGCTATGATGGCAAACATTTTGAAGAATTAGCTGAAGAAAAAGGCAAAGAGATATCACCTTTTGTAGAAAAACTAGAATCACTCGGCTTAAAAATCCAAGTGAAGTTTCGTTCTGGCTACATTAAACAAGAAATATTAAATGAAATCGAAGAAAACAACTATGATATCGTCGTTATGAGTAATAAACGTGCCAAACCAGACATAAAAAATGTACTAGGTAATGTTACTCATAAAATCGCTAATAGCGCAAATATTCCTGTACTTATTATAAAATAATGTTACACCATTAATAAAACTCATTATTCTGTTAACAAATCTCTCGTAAGGATATGTCGTAATGGAATAATGAGTTTTTTGTCGTTGTTTTAGTTTGTCATATTGTTAGCTTGTTTTAAATATCGTTCAATGACTTGCAACACACCTGATTCATCATTAGATGGCGCTCTGTAATTTGCGACTTCAGCCACTTCTGGACTACATTCAGCCATTGCATAACTATTTGACGTCATAGCTAACATTTCTATATCATTATTTGCATCTCCAAAAGCCATCAATTCATGAGATTGAATCTTCCATTTATCTAAAAGTGTTTTAATCGCCACACCTTTATTCACTTTAGGTAATATTAAATCCAGACTATCATTTCCACTCGTCACTGGCTTTATTTCTTCTCCGTATTGTTCAGTCAAGCCTCTCATCACTTCATCTAAAAATTGTGGGTCTTTAATTCTAAGCGCAATTTTAACAAATTTATCTTGATTAATTGTGTTAAAGTCTGTAACTTTTGTTATATTAAAATAATATTTATATAAAAATGATAAAAAGTCGTTACTCACACTTTCTAATACATAAGCCGTTTTAACTCCACTTAACACAATATCTTCAATATGATAATGATTAATGATCAAATTCAAAACGTCAAAAACCAATTGTTGATCAAAATATTCAGCCGCTTCTAACTTGTTATTTTGATACGTCACTGCACCATTTTCTGCTATATATGCTATCTGCTGATCTTTGTCAGGAAAAAACGAACGCAATTGCGCATATTGGTTTCCACTAGCAATGATAAATTTCATATCCCTGTCCATCATGCTCTTAAAAATTTTATTGAAATAAGCTTCATCAAAGGTATTATCAGATTTAAAAAAAGTACCATCTTTATCTACCGCTATTGCTTTTATCAAATGTTACACCTTCCATTCCTGTACAAATCATTCAAAGATGAGATTGTCTTGTAAGTCATTACATTACAATGACATTGAACAAATGGCCATCTATATCACTAAATAACGCCCCATAATACCCTTCATGTTCTGTGCCTGTTTCGAGTACTTTTCCACCTGCCTGTTCAACCAATGAAACCAACGTATCAACTTCAGGTTTTGTTGAAACTGAAAGTGATACTAATGCTTCATTACTACCTATAGATGAAAGTCTAGAAACATTTTCAAATTGTTCTTTTTCTATCAGCATAATGATTTGGCCATCTTTCGTTTGAATACCTCGCATTTTATTCATCATGTCTTTATGTTTTTTGATTGTAAACCCAATCGTATCATAAAATTTTTCACTTGCTTCCAAATCTTGTACTGGTAAATTGAGCCATGCAGCGTTAATTTCCATCAGCATTCTCTCCCTTTTCAAATTTTTCAATGTATTACACACTTATAGTAAAACATAAAATACATTAGAACGCATGACTTAATCATTTTTACATTTCAATAGCGTAAAGTTTTAAAATTTTTATTTCATACGACAAACATTAATCACTATCATCCATTTTTGCTAGTGTTCTAATACTCTTTAAATTCACTTGCTTTAATAATTGGTCGTAAGTATGAAGTGCTTTTTGGGTTACTTTTTCTCCATTACTAGTTAAGTAAATATACATGGCTCGTTGATCTTCTACACACTCTTGTCTATATACAAGCGCAGTCTCTGTATTTTCCATCCTTACAATAAGTCTAGACATCGCACTTTGACTTAAATCAACCACTTTTATCAAATCATTGATCTTGTATTTTTTATTTTTTGACTTATAAATTTCATATAATACATAAAACTCTTTAATACTTAGATGGTATTGTTCTTTCAATTTCCTCTCGATCATCGCTTCAATATAATGTATATATTTCGTCATTTTAATCCAGTTATCCACTTTTTGTTCTTTTTTCATGATATATCTCCCCACTAACCATACATTTGAAAGTTTCTTTAGTTCATTAATTAATTTTTAAATGATGTTGTACAAAAAATATTAATTCTAGCTTCTGGGTTTTGTCTAACACTACCTATATAAATACTTGGCTTCAACAATAAATTTGGCAATCTATATCATTCAATATACTCAACATTTTAGCATTTTCTTTCTAGTTTAAAGGATAAAAATATCGAGTTAAAGACTAGATACTCACAACCCTTACTATATACAGCTAATCATTTTGTTATTTTCTAAACCATTTGCCTACATTCATTTTAAAACATTTTAAAAATTATATATGCTTTCATCAACCCTATATAATTAGGACATTATTTATCATTGAGCATAATACAAAAACCATTTTAGTGTACTAACAACAACTACTAATAAAATAAGTTCAATTCTATTAGTGTTTAAACTGTTAATAGTAACTAAAATGGTTTTAATTTATAAAATTAATCCGGTTTATATTTATTGCTTTTTCAATAATTGATCTTTCAAATCTTTACGTTCATATTCTAAAGAGTAAGGATCATTTAGCCAATAAATACCCTCGTCTACTTTAATTGTATGTCCATTTTTGACAGCCTCGGTACTTTTCCATAGATCTTTATTTTCAAAAGATAATTTAGTTCCTTTAGCGACAGGTGTAACCACGTAATCACCCGCCATATCTGGAATTTCCTCTTCAGAGATATCAGCTAAATCATTTTTCTTAGTAGCTTTTTCAACATTCTCTGGCATTTTTAAGCCAAATGCATCATACAACACTTCACTACCATGACCGTATGTCTTACCGAGTGCATACACTTTTTTATCAAAATCTTTAATAATTGAAACTGTTGTGTTTTCACCAATAGCTTCTTTTATTGTTTTACCATCATTTTTTGTTTTTTTATCCCACTTATCAATCCATGCATTCGCTTGTTTTTCCTTACCTATAATTTTCCCTAATTCTTGATGTTGCTCTTTGTAATCATGTTTCAAATAATCAAAAGCAATTGTAGGAGCAACTTTATTTAATTTTTTTAAATTTTTATCTGTATTGTAAGTAATAATTAAATCTGGTTTTAATTTTGCGACACTTTCCACATTCTCTGCGTCTACTTTTTTGACATCTTTAAATTTATCTTTTAACACTTTGCTATCATTCACGATGTTAGCTACACCTACTATGTTCCCATCAAGTTGTTTTAAGCCACCTGCATAAGTAGCCCCCAGTACGACAATGCGTTTAGGTTTTTTAGGAATTTTCACTTTATCCCCTGAATCTTGAACATACGTCTTTGTTTCTTTCTTACTTTTTGATGATTCATTATTTGATTGATTACCACATGCTGCTAATACCAAAATAAGTGCAAGTAATGGTAATAATAATTTTTTCATTTCTAAATATCCCCTTTTCATATAATTACAATTTAAACTGAGCTTAATTATATATTATACTTCATTTATATTGAGCAAACCACAAAAATTTGTTGATTGTACTTTAATTATTGCCCAGCTTAATATAGAGAAAGTAGCGCTTTCGTATAATGATGGCGATCTTCAGAAAATAAATCAGTAATCATAAAATCATCGACAATTTCTCCATCTTTCATAACAACAATACGCTCAACAAATTGATTTAAAAATGCGATATCATGAGAAATCATAATGATGCCGTTGTTTGTTTGATCACAGTAATCTTTCAAAACTTTTATCATTCTTTGTTCAGCGATGACATCTAAGCTCGCTGTTATTTCATCACAGATTAACATATCAGGTTCTAGCATTAACGTGCGTATGGTGTTAAATCGTTGTAACTGACCACCACTTAACTCGTCTGGAAATTTTTGTAATAATGCTTCTTCTAACTGCATGTATGACATTAAATATTTAAGATTTGAGCGAATATCTGATGTTGATTGTGAACCTTTGTAATATCGTAATGGCTCTTCAAGCGCGGTTTGTATTTTGAATTTGGGATTAAAGCTGTCATATGCATGTTGGAATATTGGAAGCATACTTAATCCTTGTGTTGAATAATAACCTTGGTAATCAGTTAATAATCCTAGCATGATATGGGCCAAAGTCGTCTTACCAGAACCGCTTTCACCAACAATACCTAGTTTTTCATTTGGAGATATAGTTAAGTTAATATTTTTTAAAATAGGCGCATTTTTATAAGCAAAGTTAACCTGTTTCAACTTAATCATTTATGCCATCCTTCCTTAACTGACTACGCGCATCAAATAATTTAAGACTATATGGTTTTACATTCCCATCTTTAAATGCTTGTACATGGTTAAAGTCTATGACCTTACCATGTTGAATAACACTAATCCAGTCACTAAAATCGAGCACATGAGATAAATTATGTGTAATCATCAATAAAGTCACCTTATGGACTTCCGCTAAGTGCTTGATTAAATGCATCACATTATAACCAGTGATTGCATCTAATGATGCTGTAGGTTCATCAGCGATAATAACACTTGGCTTTAACATTAAAACACTGGCGATTTGCACCCTTGCAAGTTGACCTCCTGACAAGTTAAATCTATAACGCGGCATCACTGTTTCTGGATCTAAATCCACCCACTTAAGTGCTTGTTTTACAAAATTATTAGCCGTTGTCTTGTCTACCTTATAATGCATTTTATAAATCGCAAGTAATTGCTTACCTAATTTTGTATGATCATTAAAACTATGTGTATAATCCTGAGATATAAATCCAATTTCTTTTCCTAGTAAATTACGCACACCTGTGATGGATTGCCCTTTGTAAACTAGTGAATCAAAATGTGTGGTTAGCATATTAGGAACTTGTTGCACAAGTGCTTTTGCAGTTAAACTTTTTCCAGAACCGCTTTCACCCACCAAAACATTCACTTTACTTTTTCGTAATGCTAAATCAAGTTGATCTACGAGTCTTTGTCCGCTGTTATCTGTGATGGTTAAGTTCGCTATTGATAAAAGGTTACTATTAGCCATCTACATCACGCTTTCTTTTTAAAAGTTTATCTCTCAATGCATCACCAGTTAAATTAAACAATAAAATAGTTAATGTGATTAGAAATGCTGGTACAACCAATAGTAAAGGATATGAACTGATATAATCTCTACCTGCATTTAACATTGCCCCCCACTCTGGTGAAGGTGGTTGTGCACCTAAACCTAGAAATGAGAGTGAAGAAATATAAAGTATAATCTTCCCAAAGTCTACGGTCATTAAAACAATCACAGACGGCATCACTTGTGGGAAAAAATGTTTAAAAATGATACGATGTGTTGGTACATTAAATAGTTTAGCCATTTGAATATATGGTTTCCCTATTTCACTACTTACAATCGAACGTGTCAGTCGCGTGTATGTCATCCATTTTATAACCGTAATTGCTATCACTAAATTCCAAATACTAGGTTTAAAAAAACTTGCCATAGCAATCATTAACACAAATTCTGGAATACTTAATCCTATGTCAATAACACGCATAATTATAGTATCAACAAAGCCTTTTTTATAACCTGCTAAAAGCCCCAATGGTACACCGATTATTACAGTAATTAACAACGTGATTAAACTGATGATTAATGTATATCTAGCACCTATGATTACTCTTGCTAGTAAATCGCGACCATAATCATCTGTACCTAGCCAATGTGAACTACTAGGAAGCTCTAGTGTATGATTCAAATGTACCTCCAAAGCACTATCTGTTGAAATAAAAAATTGGGCAATGATGAGCAACAATACGTATATACCAAACACGTAAAAGATAAAACTGCTTTTATTCATGTCTTTCATTCCATATCACCATCCTGACCGTGGCGTTTTAATGTATCATTGATTTTATTAAAACGACGTTTAGGATCGATCCATAAAAGTAACAAATCACTAATCGTATTGGCTAACACCACAAAGCATCCAATCATGATAACGGCACCTTGTACTACCGGATAGTCCCTCGCTCTAATACTATCCACAAGAAAGTGACCTAGGCCCGGTATACCAAATAAATTTTCAATCACTACCGTACCACC
This sequence comes from Staphylococcus sp. GDY8P119P, assembly GCF_017892075.1. Taxonomy (NCBI): domain Bacteria; kingdom Bacillati; phylum Bacillota; class Bacilli; order Caryophanales; family Staphylococcaceae; genus Staphylococcus; species Staphylococcus sp. GDY8P119P. Next base: position 136,337 of record NZ_JAESKJ010000001.1, on the reverse strand, counting down.
AATTAAACTCCCAACAGACATTCCTAATACAGTAATCACGGGAATAATAGCTGGCTTAAATAAATCTTTCCATAATATATATTGTTCTGACATCCCTCTTAATCTAGCCGCTTCAACTTCTTTAGATTGATACAATTCAACTAAAGTCGAACGCATCAATCTTACATAATATGCACTCATTCCAACACTCAATGCAATGACAGGTAATATATAACCAGCAATGGAATCTAAACCTGATGAAGGAAGTATATTTAATCGTTGTGCAAATATATAAATTAATATCGTTCCTAAAAAGAAGGAAGGCACACTTACTGTAAATGAAGTCAGTATTCTTATCCATGTATCTACCCAAGTATGATAACGCTTAGCTGCTAACATACCCAAAGGAATGGCAACTAGAAATACGATAACTATCGTTAATATTGCAATCGTTAAGGTTGGAGGTGTATAGAAAATCAATTCCTTGATCACAGGTTCACCAGTTTGATAACTGGTACCAAAGTTCAATTGTATTATTTGACCTAACCATTGAAAATATTGCATTACCGGGGATTGATTAAGCCCTAATCGCTCTTTCGTAGCTTCAATTTGATCACTCGAAACATTCGCTACATCTAAGTGCAAAACCTTGTCAACTGGGTCTCCGGGTGTAAGTTTCATTAATATAAAAGTAATAGTAGAAAGGACAAACAATACAATGATCATTTGTCCAATTCTAGAAAGTATCTGTTTTAATATCATTCTTTTTTATCAACCTTATAATCAATAAGATAAATACCTTCTGGTGTTGAAGTTAAATTTTCTACATCCTTATTCATTCCAACGATATTGTCATTGTAAGAAATATAACTGTTTGCGATGTCATCACTTGTAATATCAATGATTTGATTGGTAATGCGATTTCGTTCTTCTTTATCCACTGTTTTATTTAACTCATCTATTAATGCTGTGACCTTATGATTATCATAACCCCCTGCATTAATTGCACCTTTTGGTTTATAAGCTTGGTTAAAGAAATAACCTGTATCTCCTCTAGGGATTGTGCCGAAACTGTAAAGTGAGGCATCCCATTGTTCTTTATCTTTTAAATACCCCTGTATGTCATCCACATTGCGTAATTTGATATCAATATTTGCCTTTTTAGCATCTGACTGAATCACTTGTGCAATTTTAGGTAATTCGGGACGACCATTATACGTAGATATCGTCAGCTTTAATGGGTGTGCTTCACTATATCCAGCATCTTTCATTATTTTCTTAGCTTGCGCAATATCTTGTTTTTGCACATCTTTATTTTCTATAAAGTCGAGTTTATTGTTGAACGGTCCAGTTGCTGGTGTTGCATAACCTTTTGAAACATTATCTGTAATACGCTTGCGATCAATGACTTTATCTAAGGCTTCACGAACCTGCTTTGTCATTTTGTCACTCGTGTGATTATATAATAATAATCCAGTTCTAAAACCAGAGACAGATGAAATTTTTGTCTTGTCACTCTCTTTTAATGATTTAACTTTTTCAACTGGTACATCTGTAATAACATCTGCTTTTCCAGAATCTAAATCACTCGTGCGGGCATTGCCGTCTTCTTGATATGTAACATTGACGTGGTCTAGTTTAGGTTTGCCTTGCCAATAATCTTTATTTCGGTCCAATTGAATTTTCTGTGATTGTTTATAATCTTTGATTTGATATGGACCAGTGCCTACAGGGGTTTTATTGATATCTCCTTTAGCTTTAGTATCATAAATAGCTGAGAATGGGCTAGCTAATTCTGAAATGAGCTCAGGATATGCGGATTTAGTTGTGATTTGCAACTTTTGTCCATCCACTTTGATATCTTTGATTGGTAGTGAACCTTTGACTAAATCACTTTTTTGAATACTTTCCTCCAAGCTAGCTTTAACCGCTTCGCCTGTCACCTTTTTACCGTTTTGGAATTTAATATTATCTTTTAATGTTAAATCTAATTGAGTCGGTGATGTTTGATCATAAGATTTAACTAACAACTTTTGAACTTTGCCATCAGATGTCGCTTTAAACAATGATTCTGCAGCACCTATTTTCACAGGCACATCCGTTTCATATGGTGCGATAGATGTCGTTTTCAAAGGTAACTCTACGTCTAAAGTTTTGCCTTTAGACTCGCTGTTAGAGCCACTACAACCAGCCAAAATCACTGCTGCAGAAGCTAATACTGTGATGATTTTTTTCATAAATATACCTCTTTTCAACAATTTTTATTAAATAATAAACGCATAATCAAAGTTCATCCTCTTTCATTATACTTAGTTTGTACATTTAATTAAACCGCATGCCTCAGTGGTTACTTATTTTTGTACACGCATACTATTACCTGCGAATAACATAATCCATGTAGCAATAATAAACGGTAAGGTAAAGACAGGTAATCCAAATGGTGTTAGCAATGTAATCATGCCTGCATGTATAACCACTGTCAGTAAAACACCAAGTACAATACTCATATACCTTGGAATTCTAGTTTTAAATGCCACGCCTAACGCTAAAACTGTAAGAATGACATTATAACCAAATAAACCGTCATTAATCTGATCATGATTTGCACCGAGTATTGTAACTGCTGCAAAGCCAATAACATTAGCAATCATTGCGTAGCATCCTGCTTTTCTGGAAGCAATAAAAATTCCAATTAAAATGAATGTACCTGCCAAAACACTTTTCAATAAAAAAACTTCACTAAAACCTGATAAAAAGGCACTGATAAAATCGATTTGATGTCCCGAAAATGTAATTTCTTTGACTGTGTTAGGCAATATCTTTACATCTGCATTTACAAATTTGAATTGGAAAGACATCAATAAAACGACCCAGCTTACAAACACATATGGCATCGTTAACATTGGTACACCAAAAGGTTTGAAAAATTCCCTGAATGCAGATCCTAATGGCATTGTTATGACTATTGCAACTAAGACGATCAATAGGCTGTACCATTCAGGTACTAAAAATAACGTTAATGCAATTGCTGTCAATACTGGATTGAACCCTGCTAAACCACTATTAATCTCTTCCTCTGAATAATTCGTATGTTTAGCTAATAATAACGATATTAAACTAGCAATAAGTGCCATTAAACCGACTTTCCAACTACCTACAAATAGGCCTATTAAGATAAATAAACCTGTCCATGCATTGTTCAACAACAAAACCTGCGCGATATTTTTTAATAATATTTGAATCGCATTCACAATGTCACCTGATTTCTATAAAATTTACGTTATTTATCTTATATCATACAACCTATAATTAAAAGTCTTTCAAATTTTACTGAATTTGTTATTTTTGCATTTTTCACTAATGTGTAATTCTTGTAGTTAGCCTAGCAACCCTTTATTATAAAAATGTAGACACTTATACATAAGTGTTGTTTTCAACAGTTTTGGAAAGGGAGTGAACAACGTGCATTTTACACAACGTGAGCAAGATAAATTAATGTTAGTCATTGCATCCGATTTAGCACGTAGACGTCAACAAAGAGGATTAAAATTAAACTATCCTGAAGCAGCTGCTATCATTAGTTTTGAATTATTAGAAGGCGCACGCGATGGGAAATCAGTCGCAGAACTCATGAGTTATGGAAAACAAATATTAAGTGAAGATGATGTCATGGAAGGTGTTGCAGATATGTTAACTGATTTAGAAATTGAAGCAACATTCCCTGATGGTACAAAATTAATTACTGTCCATCATCCGATAGTCTAAAGGAGGATACTTGATGAAACCAGGTGAAATTATTGTTAAGCGTACAGAAATCGATGTTAACAAAGGGCTTCATGCCACAGTCATCACAGTAAAAAACACAGGTGATCGACCTATACAAGTTGGTTCTCACTTTCACTTTTACGAAGTGAATCCTGCTTTAGATTTCAATCGTGAACACGCATATGGCAAACGTTTAGATATACCCGCAGGTGCTGCAGTTCGTTTTGAGCCAGGTGATGAAAAAGAAATTCAATTAGTAGAATATAAAGGAAAACGTAATATTTATGGTTTCCATGGCAAAGTAAATGGTCCGATAGACGAAACCCGTGTAGTTAAACCTGATGATTATACTAAAGACTCAGAAATTATCGATGAAGCTAATTTATCTGAAGATAATGCTAATAAAGAAAGTGGGTATAAAAAATGAGTTTTAAAATGACGCAATCTCAATATACAAGTCTTTATGGCCCAACGATTGGTGATTCAGTTAGACTCGGTGATACAAATTTATTCGCCAAAGTCGAAAAAGATTTTGCTACTTATGGTGACGAAGCTACTTTCGGTGGCGGTAAGTCCATCCGAGACGGTATGGCTCAAAACCCTAACGTAACAAGAGACGATAAAAAAGTTGCAGATTTAGTGATTACTAATGCGTTAATCTTAGATTATGACAAAGTAATCAAAGCAGATATCGGTGTGAAAAATGGGTATATTATGAAAATTGGTAAAGCAGGCAACCCTGATATTATGGATAATGTTGATATTGTTATTGGAGCAACAACTGATGTTATTGCTGCAGAAGGTAAAATCATAACTGCGGGTGCCCTTGATACACACGTCCACTTCATTAACCCAGAACAATCACTCGTTGCACTAGAAAGTGGTACAACGACATTGATTGGCGGAGGTACAGGTGCTTCTGAAGGCTCAAAAGCAACAACCGTTACACCAGGTCCTTGGTATATTCATCGCATGTTAGAAGCGGCAGAACAAATTCCATTAAACGTTGGCTTTACTGGAAAAGGACAAGCCGTTAATCATACGGCTCTCGTAGAACAAATACATGCGGGTGCCATTGGCCTTAAAGTCCACGAAGACTGGGGTGCAACACCATCTGCCTTAGATCATGCTCTACAAGTCGCAGACGACTATGACATTCAAGTAGCCTTACACGCAGATACTTTAAATGAAGCCGGCTTTATGGAAGAAACAATGGCTGCAGTTAAAGACCGTGTGTTACACATGTACCATACAGAAGGCGCTGGTGGCGGACACGCACCTGACTTGATTAAGTCAGCTTCATACTCAAATATTTTACCATCATCCACTAACCCTACGTTGCCTTACACACACAATACCATTGATGAACATTTAGACATGGTTATGATCACACACCATCTTAACGCTTCCATCCCTGAAGATGTCGCTTTTGCTGACTCACGTATTCGTAAAGAAACGATTGCTGCAGAAGACGTATTACAAGACTTAGGGGTATTTAGTATGGTTAGTTCAGACTCTCAAGCTATGGGACGTGTGGGTGAAGTAATTACACGTACATGGCAAGTGGCTCATCGCATGAAAGAACAGCGTGGCGCACTTGAAGGAGACGGTGAATATAACGATAATAATCGAATCAAACGTTATATTGCGAAGTACACAATTAATCCTGCAATCACGCATGGTATTTCAGAATATGTTGGGTCTATTGATGAAGGTAAACTCGCAGATATTGTGATGTGGGACCCAGCGTTCTTCGGTGTTAAACCTGAAGTAGTACTTAAGGGTGGTATGATTAGTACAGCAATCAACGGTGATGCTAATGGTTCTATTCCAATTTCTGAACCGCTCAAATACCGTAATATGTACGGCCAATTAGGTGGTAATATGCAAAGTACTGCCATCACTTTCGTTTCGTCTACAGCTTACGAAAATGATATTGGTAAAAGTTTAGGATTACAACGTAAATTAAGACCAGTTAAAAACATTCGTAATTTATCTAAAGCAGATATGAAAAATAATAACGCTACACCTAAACTAGATGTGGATCCACAAACTTATGAAGTATTTGTCGATGGCGAGAAAATAACAAGTGAACCAGCTACTGAATTGCCACTAACACAACGTTATTTCTTATTTTAGGAGGATAAAGTATGATCATCGAAGAAATTAAAGGTAATATTGCAAATCTTACGCAAAATGAAAAAAACAAACATGTTGAAAAAGTTTACCTTGAAAATTCTGACTTAGTGAAACGTATTCAACGCGTTACAACAGATCATGGTAATGAAATTGGTATTCGTTTAAAACAGCCAATCGATTTACAATATGGTGATATTTTATATCAAGACGATACAAATATGATTATTATAGACGTCAATTCAGAAGATTTATTAGTTATCAAGCCACGCACATTACAAGAAATGGGTGACATTGCACATCAATTAGGTAATCGACATTTGCCAGCACAATTCACAGAAACAGAGATGCTTGTACAATATGACTATCTTGTAGAGGATTTACTGAAAGAATTAGGCATACCCTATAGCCACGAAGATAGAAAAGTAAATCAAGCATTCAGACATATAGGTCATTCACATGATTGATCATGCACATTTGCGCCTTTTTCAATTTTGTGATTCTCAATTTCCAACAGGCGCTTTCAGTCACTCATTCGGACTTGAGACATATATCCAAAGAGATATTGTTCATGATGAAGCATCATTTAAACAATGGCTTGAATTATTCTTAAATGAACAACTTTCGTTTGCTGATGGTTTAACGATGCGTCTCGTCTATGATGCACTCAATCATCAGAACACAGAAAAAATCTTGTATTTAGATAAAATACTTTTTGTACAAAACCTACCTAAAGAAACCAGACAAGGTTCAAAACAAATGGGTAACCGCATGGTCAAATTAGCAGCAGAACTTTATGATAGTGAATGGTTAAAGTGGTATCAAACGCAAAACAAAAATAAAAATGCAAAATTGCATCCTGCGATTTGTTTTACGATGCTCGGTCACCATTTGGGTGTCGATATTGAAATGATTATCGATTACTATTTATACCAAAATGTTTCGAGTTTAACACAAAACGCCGTTCGTGCAATTCCTTTAGGACAAACTGCTGGTCAAAGAATCGTGCATGATATGATTCCCTTTATGAAAAATACGAGAAATCATATTATGACATTAGATGAATCACAACTAGGTATCACTGCACCCGGATTAGAAATCAACCAGATGGAACATGAAAACGTAAACGTAAGAATATTTATATCTTAGGAGGGCATTTAAAATGACAGAGACAGTTAAGATAGGTGTCGGTGGCCCTGTAGGTGCAGGGAAAACACAACTTATCGAAAAATTAGTAAAACAATTATCTAAAGAATTTAGTATCGGAGTCATTACTAACGATATTTATACAAAAGAAGATGAAAAGATTTTAGTTAATTCCGGTGTGTTACCTGCAGACCGCATTATCGGTGTCGAAACAGGCGGCTGCCCACATACAGCAATTCGTGAAGATGCTTCAATGAACTTTGCTGCAATCGATGAATTAAAAGAGCGCAATGACGATATCGATTTAATCTTTATCGAATCTGGCGGTGACAACCTTGCTGCGACCTTCAGCCCAGAGTTAGTCGATTTTTCTATTTATATTATCGACGTTGCCCAAGGGGAAAAAATTCCTCGTAAAGGCGGACAAGGCATGATTAAATCTGATTTCTTTGTAATTAACAAAACCGATTTAGCTCCATATGTTGGTGCTTCATTAGAACGTATGGCCGAAGATACAGAAACATTCCGAGGCAAAAGACCATTTGCATTTACTAATCTTAAAACAGATGAAGGCTTAGATAAGGTTATCGAATGGATAGATCAAGACGTCTTTCTTAAAGGTTTAGCTTAATGGCCGATGCACAACAAAAATGGACTGGCATATTAGATTTAACCATTTTTAATAATGGTAGAAAATCTGTAGCGCGTAATATCTTTTTTGAAAAAGCATTAAAAGTCATACGCCCAGTCTACTTAAACGGCTCAGATATACCTACATTTTATATTGTAAATGTAGGCGGTGGTTATTTAGATGGTGACCGTTACAAGATGGATTTTACAGCAGAAGAAAATGCACATGTGACGCTAACTTCACAAGGTGCGACAAAAATTTATAAAACATTAAATGATCATGTCGAACAATATCAAAATTTTACCATTAAAGATAATGGTTATATTGAATATGTCGGCGATCCTATAATTGCATTTGAAAACGCCAAATTTTTCCAACAAAATACGTTTAATTTAAGTGCAAGCGGTTCACTGTTCTATACAGATATACTGACACCTGGTTATTCAAAAGAAGACAAAGCCTTCACATACACATATATGCATCTGCTTAATGAAATTTATGTTGATAATGAACTCGTAACTTTTGATAATTTGTTACTTGATCCAACTAAAAATAAGGTTGATGGCCTAGGATATATGGAAGACTATACACATTTAGGCTCATGTTATTTCATACATCCTGAAGTAAATCAATCCTTTATTGATGATGTATATGATCACATCAAGCATTATCAAAAAGTATATAATTGCCGTGTTGGCATTACGCAACTGCCAACACATGGTTTCAGTATTCGAATTCTATCAAATAAAACACAAATTATTGAGCGCATTTTAAATGCAGTTCAAACGTATGTTGTACATCAAATCTTTGATAGAGAAGTCAATTTCTTAAGAAAATATTAATTTTCATTGTGCCAAATATCAAACAACCACCTTCACGTCAAAAATAATAAGACTTACAAATTAACTTATACAAAAGAGAACTAATCCATACAAAAGATGGATTAGTTCTCTTTTTATACAACATATTGATTTTGACCGTGCCTGACTGAGGCTATCATTTATATCATCAGAGCCAGTCAGTTTCTGCTAATTTAACATTCAGAGGCTGCGACAAAGTGCTCCGTTCCAGCCTCCTCTATTGCACATCTAAAATGTTTGTGTTTGGGCCAGCTATTTGCAATACCTTATCAACACGTATTATTTAAATAGCTTTTTTACCATTCATTTAAACAATATTTAGCAACCATACGATACTAATTACTAACAATATAATTGTCGCAATGTAAATCGCTAGCTTTTGTCCTTTTTTTAATGATTTTTCTTCATGTGTAAACAAGCTAAATAATGATCCATCTTTCCCCATCAGCAGTGCAATAGAATAAATCAATAATATAATCGCTATTATCAGTAACAACAATGCCACATAAACCATTTGCGATTGGCTCCTTTCGGATTTCAATAATTATCATTTCTTATACGTACCTGCTAGCTTAACATTTACACTATAAAAATATATAGCTATTTTCATATGATATTTTACAAATCTTGTAATGATTTACCTTGTTTTTTTATTCGTCTCACCTTAAATGGTGCATAAATTAATACGATTATAATAATGATTCCCATATAACCAATTACTGGATAGAAAAATGTCATTAAATCTGTAAAACCTGCAAAACTAATTGCAAAACCGATTAAAGTGAATATCGTATAAAATATTTTAAATTGTTTCGTTTCAATTTCAGTGAAACGTGTAGCTAATGAGTAAAACATACCTAGGCATGTGTTAAAAATCATTAAATAAATAACAATTGACATGAATACGCCTAATATAGGTGAAATATCATTGACTAATCCTAACATTGGTAACGGCAAGTGACCAACTGTTTCAATCTTAGAAAAAATTGCCAAATGGCTGATCATAATCATTAAACCTAATACTATACCGCCAACTAAACCACCCCATGCCGCTACTTTACTATTTTTCTCATTACCTCCCATGACAATTGACATTGATGCACCTAACCCTACATTAAGTGAGACATAATTCACACCTGCGATAAACCAATGTGGAACAGCTGAGGTATGACTTTTAGCCAATGTATCCAATTCACTAAATGAACCTGACATCGTAAATAAACAATATATCGCAACGATAACAATAAAGATAATCAATAGTGGCGTAATGTTACCAATCACTTTTACAACGTTATCCACACGTAACATTCCAAATACAAGTACTAAGATAACCATAAGAGCGGTACCGTACACAGCTGGTATGCCAAATTGTTGTTCAAAATTCGAACCTCCACCTGCAAGCATAACGACACCAAATCCAAATAAGGCAATAATGAGCACAATGTCTACTAACCATGCAATAACTTTGCCAAACATTGTACCACCAGTCAATTTATGTATCACGTCGTTATGTCCTTCAGCTTTAAATATACTACCTAGCCAAACTAACATCATACCTACGTAAGCGAATAACACGGTAGAAACAATTCCCGCGAGTATACCTAACGTTCCAAAGCTAGTAAAATACTGTAGTATTTCTTGACCTGAGGCAAACCCTGCACCCACGATGATACCAATGAATGCACTACCTATTAAAAATATCCTTTTCATATAAATCCCCTTCGCTAAAGTTACATTGAATTTCATTTATAAACATTTACAAATGTCTATAACAATACTTTGCTCGCTTGCATCTTTGATATTGAAATAGGATGAACGAGCTTAAAATATGTTTGTGGTTTTCACAGAACCTTAAGTCTGTACCCCTTTTTCCTAGTCACCCAAACCTTTGTTACCTACCGAATTCTGTTTAAATTCAAAATTTTTATATCTTTTATTTTAAATTTATAAATACTGATATAAACTTAAAACATCCAAAATGCAAGCGTTTACATTTTTTATAATAACTTACTTACATTTGTTTATCAATGCTCACATTTTTAATAATTAATGCTGAATTATGCTTAGATTCAATCAAAATACTAACTTAAACTGTTTAATGTTGTTACAATAATATAGGTTACTATTAATTTTTACTCGAGGAGTGATTTTGTGGCAGAGGAATACATTTATAAAAACACCGTGCAACCATCTTGGATAGATAATAATAACCATATGCATGATGCACAATATTATTCCATTTTCAGTGATGTTGTCGTTGGCTTTTTTGAATCAGTCGACTTATATGTTTCTTATCGACAAACACATGAAATTACCATTTTTAGTTTGGAGGCACATATTTCATTTTTAAAAGAACTTGTGTTAGATGATGCCTTTTATGTTAAAGTACATATTTATGATTATGATGCGAAAAGAGTACATTTATTCCTGACAATGTATAATGACAATGATGAGCGTATTGCTACATATGAAGTTATCATGATAGGTGTTAGTAAAGTTACACGTCGGAGCATGGCGTTCCCTCAACCTATACTAGAGAAAATACAAGCAGCTTTTAATATGCAAACGCCGTTTAATCCGCCATCACAACTAGGACACGTTATTGGTATACCTAGAAAATAAAAAAAGAAAAGTAGAACGGAGATGCTAACTTCCATTTCTGTTCTACTTTCTTTATTTTAAATAAGCTATTATATTGTTAGGCTTTAAACATGTAGTAAAGACTTTCTTTTGTATAAAGTAAATGTTTTTCATACGCTTCGTCACATTGATAATTCAAATCAATTAAATAACTTATATTTAAATTGATTGTTTGAGCAATTAAACTACGTACAAAAAACTCCGCTTCGACATCTCGCATTTCACCACAACGTATCATCTTATTGATTATCGGCTTTAAATGAGCAACTAAACGCTTATTAAATATTTCTAATAAAACTGATTGAAATGTTTTACTTGTCATAGCCTCATTAAAGAATATCTTTATCAGCATTCTATTTTCATAAATAAATTGAGAACGATTGTCCACAAATGTATTTATAAATATTTCCAAGTTGCTTGCACGATTCAATTCACTTAAGAATTCTTCTGCTACAGTTGGCGCTATATTATCTTTTATGATAGGCACTAAACCTGCATATAACAATGCTTCTTTATTTTTAAACTGTTTGTATACTGTACCTTCAGCAACACCTGCCCGCTTCGCAATATCACTTGTACTTGTTTGACTATAGCCTTTTTCACTAAAGAGTACGAGGGCACTTTCAATCACTGAACGTTGCTTTTCAGTTAAATGTTCTAACTTAGGTACAATTTCTTCCACAATATCTTTAATATTTCGATTCATTTTTGATACCACCTATATTTAAACTTTTCTATAACGCTTCATGCCTAAAATATTCAATATCAAGAGCACTACAAAAATACCAAATAATATACATAAATTGATATAAATATCTTGTATACCAAATCCTTTAATCATGACATCTTGCATAGCTTGCCCCGTATAGAATAGTGGCATCAAATGTGCAAAGTATTGCAACCCCATATTCATCGACGATATTGGTATTAATCCTGCAAATAGCACTTGCGGTACAATTACAAGTGGTATAAATTGGATCATTTGAAATTCTGATGATGCAAAAGTAGACAGCAGTATACCGAAAGTTAAAGCTACGAGGGCCGTTAATACCGTTGTAGCTAAGACAAGCCAAATCGAACCTGCAACAGCTATATTTAACACATATATGGCATATATAACTACTACAAAGGTTTGTATCACGCTAAAAATACCATAACCCATTATATAACCATAAATAATATGACTGCGCTTAATTGGTGAAGACAACAACCGTTCCAACGTCCCTGAAGTTCTCTCTTTTAATAAACCGATGCCAGAAATTAAAAAAGTGAAGAAGAATACGAAAAATCCTATTAAAATGGGATTAATTGTATCAAAATATGTAGCATCTTTATCCCCATATAAATAATGTGTATTAACTTTTGTTGGCTTGCTGATATTTTGCTGATTATCTGTCATACTTTGACCTGAATTAGCATTATCAGGCATTTGCGATTGAACTTCCTCAAGTGCCTTTTTTAATGATTCTGTATTTTCTTTCATTTGAGTCATATTATGATTGGTTAACCATTTTTGGTTTGTAGAAGCCATGATGCCCTTATCAGTTGGATTATCATTAGCAAAAGTGACTTCTAGCTCATTATTTTGCATATACATAAAACCAGTCAATTGATCTTCTTTTATTTTATCATCTATATTTTTATGGTCCTTAAAATTTTCTATCGTAATATCTTGTGACTGTAATTCATCCTTCAGTGATGCAGGAATATCATGAACGCCTACTTTTACACCATTCGAGTTATCTGAAACTGTAAATATATAATACAGTAATGTTAATATTAGCAAAGGTGCTACTAGTAATAACATTAACGTACGTATGTCTCTGATTGTTTGTTTGAAAATTCGTTTAGTAATATAAAATGCATTCATATTTAGTCCTCCATTTTCAAAAACACATCTTCAATTGATTCAGCTTGATATTGCGTTTTAATATCTTGTGGTGATCCTATTGCAATAATTTCACCATGATTCATAAGTAATAGTCTGTCACAACGTGTTGCTTCATCTAATACGTGAGTTGTGACTAGAATACTTTTCCCTTCTTTTTTGGCTGCATCCAAATCCCTCCATACCGCTTGTCTAAGTTTAGGATCAATTCCAACAGTTGGTTCATCTAGTATCAATATTTGTGGATCTTGTAGAAAACTAATAGCCAAAGACAACCTACGTTTCATGCCGCCAGAATAGGTAGATACCTTTTTATCTAATGCTTCTTGAAGTTTTACCATATCACTACAAATTTCCACGCGTTTTTTGATGTCTTTTCTTTTTTTTATATATATACTTCCAAAAAATTCTAGGTTTTCTCTCCCCGTCAAATCTGTGTAAAGTGCATCACTTTGAGCCATATATCCAATGTCACCTAAAATTTTTCTATTGGGCATTTCAACTCCATTTATCATTACCCAACCTACATCAATACGTTCCATTCCTAACATGCATTGGATTAGCGTTGTTTTTCCAGTTCCAGACGGACCAATTAATCCAACGATTTCACCTTTTTCAAAAGCAACATTTATATCTTCTAATACTTGTTTATTACTAAAAGATTTACTTAAATTATTCACTTCAATCATTTCTACACCCCACTTCACAAATAGTGAGTATACACTCACTTTGTTGTTATATTACACTTCTAAATATAAAATGTCAAAATCATAATATGTTGATATTACTTTGACATTTTGCTATTTAGCTGTTAACTTTAAATAGAACGGTCATTCTACTAAGAAGAAAGTGTGAGACGATTGTCACAAAAGCGACAAGATATATTATCAACTGCTGAAAGGTTATTTTATGAGTATGGGTTTCGTGGTATCGGCTTAAAGCAAATTATACAAGAAGCCAATGTAGCTACGATGACTTTATATAATCATTTTGAATCTAAAGACAATTTAGTTGAGGCGGTGTTAAAACAACGTGAATCTAGATATTGGCATTATTTAGACACTTATGTTGAAAAACAACCACACCAACCTTTTATTTCTGCAGTCAAAGCACATTGTCAGTGGCTTAATGATCATTCTTATAAGGGTGATATGTTTATGAGGGCTATCGAAGATTATGCGAATACAGATAACGAAATTGAAAATATTGCTAGAGGACATAAACAAAAGTTGTTAAATTACTTAGAGCAATTGGCAAATAATGCTGGTATCGTCAATGGATTGGATTTGGCAATTCAATTCACACTATTACTTGAAGGAACAACCTCAATGACAGCATTACTAGGTTCAAAAAAAGCTACATCGCACGCCATAACTATGGCTGATTTACTACTTAACGAAGCACACAAAGAAATTTAATTCTTAAACGAGCATGAGCATCTTACTTTATATACTCATCTCGTATTTTTTTAAAATTAAAATAGAATGAACATTCTATCTACTAAAGGAGAAATTTATAGTGAAATTTTCTAAACTTGTATTTCCTGGTATAGCTATGATAGCAACAACCTATGGTTTAGGACGTTTTAGTTTTGGTTTGTTTTTACCTGAAGTAACCACTGATTTACATTTATCTGCATCACAATCAGGGATTATTTCCTCATTATTTTATTTATCCTATTGTTTTACAATTATCTTTTCAACATTACAAACTGATAAAATTGGCCCTAAACGTATGATTATATTAGCAGGAATCTCTGTACTAATAGGTTTATTAGGGATAGGCATTTCAACAAGCGCAATCGTTTTATCTATCGGTGTCATCTTTGCCGGTGCGAGTACTGGACTCATTTCACCTCCATATGGCTACACCATTTCTTTATGGATTAAAGTGCATGAACAAGGAAAAGCAAATACTTGGATTAATTCTGGCACAAGTATTGGCCTTATGTTTACGGGTATAACAGCCATGTTCACTTTTATAGATTGGCGACAAACTTATTTTATCTATGCGATATTGGCACTTATCGTTTTACTTTGGAACTATCTCATCATTCCATCATTAAAGCAAAATATTAAAATTCATACAGGTTCATTTAACATTCGTGATATTTCAGCTAGTACACGTATCACGACTGCTTCTATATTATTAGGTGTATCTACTGCAACCTTTTGGACATTTTCCAAATCATTTGTTCAAAATACTGGTAATTATTCTGATATTGCACTTTCACTCTTTTGGATTTTGATAGGATTATTCGGCATGATAGGTGGCATATCAGGTGCAATTATTGATAAACGCGGACTTCGTTATGCATTTAATTTAGGTGTTATAGCACTTGCCATCGCAACAATCGCCCTTGCTTTCACACCCAAAATTTGGATTATTCCCTTTGTATCTGCTGCACTATTTGGCATGAGTTATATATTCTTAACTGGCGTACTTTTAGTTTGGGGAATTAAAATATTTGTTAAAAATGCCTCTTTAGGTATAGGCATACCCTTCTTAATGTTAGCTATTGGACAAGTGATTGGATCTACTTTTGCAGGATTATTTATAGATACGTTTAATTTTATGTTTACATTTATGATATACGGTTTAATTGGTTTTATTCCCCTACTTATTTATCCTAAAGTTGAAGCTCTCGAGAGCAAATTACCAGAAGGAGATTACAGTCAGCTACAACAGCAAAACGCCGAAGTTTTAAATCATGAAAATATGGATGATACACACGATCAATATGCGCATGATCAACATTACTAATATATAAAATTGCCTAGGAAATAATGATCCTAATCGAATGAACAGACTTGGCCTATAAAGTTCCCCATGAATATTGTTACATATTAATATTCGTGGGGACATATTATTGTTATAAACATAAAATTAATCCTTACTTTCTTAGTAAGGATACTTGAAAATAAAAAAATGCTCTTGTATAGTAATAATTATCAGAAAATTCAAATATATAGGAGGGACAATGTATGTCTCAAAATCATTGGCATTTAGATACTTTATCGATTCATGCGGGTCAAGAGGTAGACGCATTCTCAAAATCACGAGCAGTACCGATTTATCAGACCTCAAGTTACGTGTTCGATGATACAGAACATGCAAGAAAACTTTTTTCACTAGAAGAACCCGGAAACATTTACACCAGAATTATGAATCCTACACAAAACGTTTTTGAAGAACGCATTGCTGCACTTGAAGGTGGTGTCGGTGCACTAGCCACATCTTCTGGACAAGCTGCAATTCACTTAGCTTTATTAAATATTGTTGAAAGCGGCGATGAAATTGTAGCATCTTCAAATCTTTATGGTGGTACCTACAACTTATTTAATGTCACTTTCAAAAAACTGGGCATTAAAGTACACTTTGTGGATCCAAGTAATCCCGAAAATTTCAAAGCAGCCTTAACGGATAAAACCAAAGCAGTTTATGCCGAAACAATTGGTAATCCTAGAATAGACGTCTTAGATATTGAAAAAGTTGCTCATATTGCGCATGACCACGAGATACCTTTAATTGTTGATAACACTTTCCCAACTCCGTATTTATTACGTCCATTTGAGTATGGCGCTGATATTGTGATACACTCAGCCACAAAATTTATAGGAGGCCATGGCACTTCCATTGGTGGCATCATCGTCGATAGTGGTAAATTCAATTGGGATAATGGAAAATTCCCTGGTTTAGTCGAACCGGATCCAAGTTATCATGGTGTTTCATATGCAAATGATGTAGGCGAAGCTGCTTATATTACAAAAGCACGCGTACAATTATTACGTGATCTTGGTTCTGCTGTTTCACCGTTTAATGTACATGAATTTCTAATTGGCTTAGAAACGTTACATCTTCGTTTAGAACGTCATTCAGAAAATGCACTTAAAGTCGCACAGTTTCTTGAAGAACATCCTAAAGTTTCTTGGGTGAATTACCCTGGCTTGGAAAGTAATGCATATCATAATCTTGCTAAAAAATATTTACCTAATGGCCAAGGCGCAATTTTAACCTTTGGTGTGGATGGTTCAGTTAAAGATATTGCCAAATTTGTTGAATCTTTAAATTTATTCTCACATTTAGCAAATGTAGGCGATTCAAAATCATTAGTTATTCATCCAGCTAGTACGACTCATTTACAACTTTCACCTGAAGAACAACAATCATCTGGTGTCTTACCAGAATTAGTAAGATTATCAATTGGTACTGAAAATATTGACGATATTATTTCAGATCTTGAACAAGGATTACAAATATTATAAAGATATCTGCATGCCTTTAAAAAATCTAATTCATTCAAAATGATTATGGCGCTCTCCAATAGAATGGCTAAAACTTGAGCGAACAAGCTTACATTAAGTCCCACTGACTCAATTCATTTGAGAAGTGGGACTTTAATTGCTAATTAAATGTTAAAGGTTGAAACAATTAACTTTTATCAGCAATATAATATCTAATTGTCTATGTAGACGTCGCATCGATAAAAATAAGACATGTTTTTATACTTAAATTTTATTGATTTAACTTTTTTAAAACCTTTAAATTTCATTTTGCTGAAACGATAACGTCTAATCATTACTTTAGACACCTCGCAATGTTACCGCAGACAACCCGTAGGCTAACGTCAGCAATGCATATTGTTTATGCTTTTTACTTTAGTAAATTCTTTTTGAAATTACATAATAATATTGGGATAATAATGATAATTATTTATCAAGTCGGAGGTACGCTTTTGGATAACTACAAAGATAAAGTTACGATGAATGTGATATTACTTGCTGGTAAAATTTTATTGTCATCTGGCGCTGAGGTTTCTCGTGTTGAAGATACAATGAGACGAATCGCCATTTGTATGGGTTATTATAATAGCCAAGGATATGTCATTAATGTATTTATCAATTTTTCATTAAGTGAAGAACACGATACTCGAATTTTGCGTATTGATAAAAACAGCACTAATTTACTTAAAATATTTCAAGTCAATAATATTTCCCGTAAACTTACAGGCAATCAACTTTCTATAGAAGAAGCTTTTGAAGCGCTGAAAAATATTGATAGATCCAATTTAAGTATTCCACTATGGAAAAAAGTGATTGCGGCAGGTATTATATCGTTAAGTTTTTTATACTTACAAGGCGGTACTTGGTCTGATGCAATTACTACAATTATTGCTGGTGCTATAGGATTTTTAATCGTTGAGTATATGCAAAGTAAATCACTCACCATGTTTATACCTGAATTTGTAGGTTCATTTATCTTGGGCACGACCGTTATATTTGGTTCAGAACTGTTTCAAGTCAATCAATCTTTCGGACCAGCTATGATTGCCTCCGTTATGCCAATTGTACCTGGTGTACTAATAACGACTGCGATACAAGATTTATTTAGTAGACACATGTTAATGTTTACAGCAAAATTTTTAGAAGCACTCGTCATTGCCTTCGCAATTGGTTCAGGTATTGCGATTGCTTACTTAATTTTTTAGGAGGTCACATAATGACAATTTTATTTACTTTTTTATGTAGCTTTAGCGCATCATACTTTTTTAATGTGATATACGATGCCCCTAAAAAATTATTTTTTCCAGCTGGATTTGCTGGCTCAATGGGCTATTTTGTCAGCTACATTTTAGAACAATCCTTCGAAATGGATAGTATATATTCTAGCTTGCTCGGCAGTTTAACATTAGGTTTGCTTGCCCATATTATGAGTCGTATTTTTAAAGCGCCCGTTGTACTTTTTATGATTCCTGGCATCATTCCACTTGTCCCAGGAAGTATTGCTTTTAGAGCGACACAGCAATTGGTGACTTTAAATTTCACTGATGCTACCAATACCTTTATACGAGCAATTTTAATTGCAGGTTCAATTGCATTAGGATTACTACTTTCTGATCAACTATCTAAAACATTAAACATACGAAAATATATTTTAATTAAGCGCAACAGACTATAAATCAACTTAAGCATTTTAGACATCAAAAAATAGCGAGCATCTGAAATTTCCATTAAATCATTTCAGGTTCTCGCTATCTTTATGAATGTGCAAACTGTTTTTATTGTTCATTTACATAATAAAGACCAGTAAGCACATTTTCTGCCAAATTACTTACTTTAATATGAAATGGTTTGTTTTGAATCAAATGGTGCTTTTGCGCATACGCTTCAATGTTTGCTTTATATGGTAATGCACTTTGTGTAACACCACCACCAAGAATAATATGATATACATTAAAGATATTAAACAAATTCGTACATAGTTGTTGTGTTAGTAACACTACTTCATTCATCATACGACTGATATTTTCATTTTCATTATTCATGTAGATGTCGATTGCTTCTCTAGTACTCACCGCTCTTTGTAAAATATCACTCGCTTTACGACTGACTGCTAAGCCTGACAGTTCATTTTCAACACATCCAAATTGGTGACACACCGGACATTGATAATCGCTATTATTTTTTATGATAGTATGACCAATTTCTCCAAAATTACCATCAATGCCAGTAACGAGTTGACCATTTCTTATATATGCCATACCAATACCTGTGCTAATTGTTAAATATATGACATCTTCTACATCTGAATTTAAATATTGATATTCCGCTAATATCGCTGCATCAGTATCATTTACAAAATGTGGTTGAAATGCACTTTGCGCCTTTATAAAATCACCAGCATTAAAGCCTACATATTTCTGTAAATTAGGAGGATTCAAAAACAATCCTTCAGTATAATCACAAGGTCCTGGCATCGCGATATTCAATGTACTTTGCGCTACATTATTATATTTTTTGCTGAATTCATTTGCTATATTAATAATTTTTGTGAATTCTGCTTCCGGGTGATCTACATCCGTCTCGAATTTTTGACTGTCAATCACTGATAAGTCTTGGTCTATAACCCCTACAATGGTTTTCGTGCCACCTATATCTGCGCAAATTTTAAGCATATCCATACACCTCATCACTCATATTATTACTTCAATTTTGGATAAAAAGAGGTGTAGGTTAAATGAATCTGCCTTAACGCAAATCCATGCCCTCACCTCTTAAACATTATACATAACTTATAATCATTGTCATATCACCGTTAAATGCTATGTTTTTATCTTCTGTCGTTAATATAAAATGTATTCCTTTTTCTATTTTATAAACTTCATCATTCGTTTCTACATTACCATTACCCTCAACTATGGATACAAGACAATATGCGCTTGGTTTTTCATAATTTAATGCACCATTGATCATCCAGCGTTCGACCGTGAAGAAATCATTTGAAACAAATTGCGTATATGTTTGCCCTTGTCTCACCTCGTGTTTGGGTGTTGTATTGGGCGAAGTCGCAGCAAGATTAATCACAGCTTTACTCTGCGCTAAATGTAGTTCACGTTGGTTACCTTTGTTGTCAGTGCGCTCATAATCATAGATTCTGTATGTTGTATCGGAAGATTGTTGTGTTTCTAATATTAAAATACCTTCTCCGATAGCATGTACTGTACCAGCAGGCACATAGAAAAAATCTCCCGCCTTCACTTTAACTTTATGAAATAACTTATCAAATTGTTGTTGATCTATCATATCATTCAGTTCATCTTGATTTTCAGCGTTTACACCGTAAATAATTTCAGCATCTTCTTGTGCGTCTAATATATACCAACACTCTGTTTTACCGTATTCACCCTCATACTTTTGGGCATAGTCATTATCTGGATGGACTTGTACTGATAATTTATCTTTTGCATCTAAAATTTTAGTTAGCAATGGAAATTTAACATCACCTGAAACACCAAAAAGTGCTTTATCCTCATTCCACACTTCTTCTAAAGTTTTACCTTGATGCCTTCCATTTTCTATTGTATTTGTACCATTTGGATGCGCCGAAATCGCCCAACATTCTCCTGTATAATCACTTGGAATATCATAATTAAATGTTTTTAGAGCTGTTCCACCCCATATCCGTTCTTGAAATACAGGTTTTAAAAATAATGGCATTGCATGATACCTCCATTTAAATATCTTTTAATATATTATAAATCTGCTTACTATTTGTTGCATTTATTAAATTTTGTCTAGTTTCATCATCCATCAATGTTCTTGATAATCTTTGTAATAATTTGAGATGTGTGTCACTGCTATCACTTGGTACAGTAATTAAGAATATCAATTGAGGTAACGTTCCATCTAAACTTTCCCATTTCACGCCGTGCTTATTATTCATGACTGCTACGATAGGTGCTTTAACCGCATCCGATTTTGCATGAGGAATGGCTACGTTCATTCCAATCGCTGTCGTTGATTCCATCTCTCTCTTTAAGACATCGGATTTTAATTGTGATTGATCTGTAATATACCCTTGTTCATTTAAATTTTCTATTAACTGGTCTATTGCTTCATCTCTAGATAAAGTTTGTTTTGAAATATGAATGACTTGTTCACTAAATACACTTTGTTCTTCTAATGCTTGATTATCCATCGTTGAAACACTATTTTTTTCTGTTTCTATCTCATTTTCTGATTGATCCATACCCATTTCAATATTATTCGTATCAACTGCAAGTGATGGCGTTTGTCTTCTTAAAATTAAAACCACACTCATTGTAACGATACTACCAATGATTACTGCAATAAAAAACCACAATATTTGATCAATTCCGCCTAGCACTGCAACTATTGGGCCTCCGTGTGCAACTCTGTCACCTACACCACCAATTGCAGCAATAACGGCAGCTACCATCGCACCAATCATATTAGATGGTATAATTCTAAACGGATCTTGTGCAGCAAATGGTATAGCACCTTCCGTAATACCGAACAATCCCATGGTAAATGATGCTTTGCCCATTTCGATTTCACCTTTATTAAACTTACGTTTATTGATAAATGTAGCCAATCCTAAACCAATAGGAGGTGTACATACTGCAACTGCAACCATTCCCATAACAGCATAGTTACCCTCCGCGATTAATGCTGAACCAAATAAAAATGCTACTTTGTTTACTGGGCCACCCATATCAAAAGCAATCATAGCGCCAACTATTAATGCTAAAATAATAATATTTGTCCCTTGCATACTCTTTAACCAAGTTGTTAAACCTTCAAAAATACTCGCAATTGGTGCGCCAATCAAGAAGATAAAAATTAATCCTACAATCAATGAAGAGATGATTGGAATAATAATGATTGGCATAATAGGTGCCATCGCTTTAGGTACTTTAATATTTTTTATCCATTTTGCAATATAACCTGCGATAAATCCTGCAACAATACCACCTAAAAACCCAGCGCCTGCATCACTACCATAAAAGCTACCGTCAGCTGCGATTGCGCCTCCAATCATACCAGGTACCAAACCAGGTTTATCTGCAATACTCACTGCAATATACCCAGCCAATATTGGAACCATAAAACTAAATGCTAGAGAACCAATATTTTCAATTGATTTCCAAAAAGAATCATCTGGTATAACTAAACCTTTTGATGAAGCCTCACCACCTAAAGTTAGAGCAATAGCCATCAATAATCCACCAACTACAATGAAAGGTACCATAAATGATACACCATTCATTAAATGTTGATAGATCATTTGCATCCCACTTTTTTGCTCTTGATCATCATCTTTTTGATTCGTATCCCCATTACGATCATGATGAATATGTCCGTCTTTATCAATGATACGTTGAATTAATTCTTTTGGTTTATGAATGCCTTCACGAACACTTTCATTTATAATTAATTTCCCATCAAAACGTGACAAATCTACTTGTCTATCGGCTGCAATGATAATGCCATCCGCTTCTTTAATTTCTTTTGATGTTAAAACATTTTCTGCCCCTACACCACCTTGAGTTTCTACTTTTATATTGACGCCCATTTCTTGAGCAGCTTGTTCTAACTTTTCTTGTGCCATATATGTATGCGCTATACCATTTGGGCACGATGTAATCGCTAATATTTTCATCATTTCATCCTCCTCACATTCAATTGTAAACGCTTTCTAATATTGATAAAAAAACATAATTGCCGTTATCAACGGCAATTATGTTTTGATGAGTTTAATCATATACTGTTTTAGATGTTGTGCATCCATAGTCATAAGTTGATCGACATCATACTCGTTTAATCCAGCTATCACATGTATGATTTTCTTCATTGCTGAGGTATCAGAATTTGCGATGGCTAAGAAGAACACTAATTTAACTTTATTTTGTTTCCATATTAAGCCATGAGGGCATTTAAATATAATAACATGTGAACGCAACACTTTCGCAGGATCACCATGTGGCATACTAATACCAGTCCCTATATATGTTGAAGCAAATTTTTCACGTTCCAATGCACTCTTCATATAACTTTCCGTAATAGCATGGTGTTTCATCAGCATTGACTGTGCGTTTTCAAAAACATGGGTTGCAGTTTCCTCATCTGTCATCGTTTGAACATCAAATTGAATTGCAGATATTTCATCCTGTTTCAACACAGGGTTTCTTTTATTATTGATAAATGATTTAATATGATTTATATCATTATCCGAAAGCAAAGGGGATACCTCTATCACGTGTAATGTATCTGGTAAATCAGCAGTGTCAATGGGATGCGTGGTAATCAACATATCAACATTTGAAAAATTGTAATGAGACAGTCTCTCTAATTTTAAAGTATCAACAATATTTATATGACTATCTAGATTCGCAATTTTCACTTCCAACAAACTTGATATTCCTAAACCATAATAACAGGTTACCACAATGTTAACTTCGTCTTTTTTATTACGATCAATAGATGATTGAAAATGTAATGCTAAAAAAGCAATTTCATCTTCTACTAAGCTTAAATTTGAATCTTTAGCCAAGTATTTTACAGTTTCATACAATGCATTAAAAACAAAAGGATAGTATTTTTTGATCTCATCCGTTAATGGATTATTGATATATACATTTTTAGCGATACGCAAATACGCTCTGCTAAAATGTACTTGAATGTTTTCACGTAAAATATTGTCTTGAGTAAAATTGATACCAACTATTTTTTCCATTTGATGAATCATGCGCGCTACATAGCTTTCAACAAAAAAGGTTTCTATACCCAAATCATATTTATTAAAGTAATAACTAATGAAAAATGAAAATAACTTAGCTGTATCTTTCGATAATCCATAAGCTAATTTATGGTTGATATCTTCTATACACTGCATCGCTATTTCTTCAGCCTCTTCATTTATCACCCATGAATCTTCACTTATCTTTTCCCTTTTTATAATAATGACTAAATGAATGAGTAATTGTTGAATACGCATATCAGAAGTAAAAATATAATGTTGTGCTAATCTGTTTTTAATAATATGACATATGGTTTTGATGTGTGCTTGAGGTATTTCATTAAGTATCAAACCCTCTACCGTCTTTTCATTATTAGACAGTTGATTTAAATGTAATATCGCATTCCTTATATTCATTTCATTACCAGTTATGGTAACACCTTTTTTCTTAATGACCTCAACGTTAATATCAAATGATGCACACCAAGCCTTTATTCTATTTATATAATCATTAGCTTCTGCTTTCGTTACCATAAATGCTGATTCTATTTGATCAATGGTAGTGGGTTTCTGATACATTAATAATTCATATCCAATTTTCATTAACTTTTCATTTTCTTTTGTTAAATACGAATGTATCAATGTCTCTAATTCTGTCTCATCATAATGGTCATGATTGAGTTTATATCCTTTCCCTTTAACACTTGTAATCAAGCGATTTATAATTTCACCATTAATGTATTGTATATCATTTCTCACTGTTCTATTGGAAACACTTAAATAATTAGCTATTTCATCTGCGCTTAGGTAATGATTACTGTTGTTCAACAATAACCTAATGAGTTTAGCATGTCTTATCAACATGATTGCACCGCGCTTTCTAATCGTTTAATTTTTTATTAAATTCAATATTAATATTTAAATACATTGTAGCCATACCTTCATATTAAAGCAAGCAGTCACACTATGATACTTCTGACATAATGATGAAACAAAAATATGAGTACAAAATAAAAAAATGGCAATTTCTATATAAAATCTAGAAATCGCCATTTTTTATGCTATGTGATACTTATGTTTCTCACTCTATATTAAATGAACTTATTTTTGTGCTATATGAATTGTTTGTCTGATATATTGATATGCTTCAACGAGCTGCTGTTCTTCTTGTTCATCCAATGTGATAGGATATCTTTGTACAATACCATGCTGATCAATTAATGTCGGCAAACTATACGCCCCGTCATCTAGCCCGTATTCCTGACTGATTGATGTTAGTGGCATAATTGTGCGTTGATTCAAAGCAATCGCTTGTATCAATGTAGTAGTCACCCTGGAAATCGCTGCATTGGTCCACCCTTTTTGATAAAAAACATCCATTGATACTTCATTGATAATTGATGTAATATGTGCTTTATCAATTAGTGGTGATTGACTTAAAGCTTCATACTCTGATAGTTCCATACCATGAATGCGCACTTTGCTCCATACAGGCACTGCATACTGACCATGTTCACCAATAACAAAAGCTTCAACATTTTTAGGATCAATTTGGTAATGCTGAGCGATAATGGTTTTGAACCTTGAGCTTTCCAATGCTGTACCCGTTCCGATGATTTTATGAGTTGGATAATTGACTTGATTAGCAAAATATACCATCGAATCCACTGGGTTAGAAATTAAAATAATAATAGCTTCTTGCGTTACTTCAGCAATTTGTTTCATAACATTTTTTATAATATCATGATTATCTTGTGCCAATAGTGTACGATCACCATCGTTTTTATCCGTTTGTATACTTGCGGCAATTACTATAAAATCTGCATCAGCTAAATCTTGATATGCGCCAGCTTTAATTCGCACATGACTTGTATTAAACAATCCTTGCGAATGATTATGATCAAGCGCCTCACCGCTTGCAATTTCTTCTTTGCTATCAATTAATACAATTTCTGAAAATAAATTCAAATATTGAACGTCTGTCAATACTTGGCTGCCCACTCTACCAAGTCCGACAATTCCTAACTTAGACATGTTTAACCATACCTCCTCTGTTTGTTAAAACCTATATCATAAATTAATGTTTTTATTTTTCATAAGGTATAACATCTTCATTATATTCTTTTTTTATGAACTTTTTCATATCTTCAGATTGTAAAACTTTTAATAGAGTTTGATACTTTTCATCATCTTTATGGCCTTTTTGAACTGCAATAATGTTAGCAAATGGTGATGATTTACCTTCTATTGCAATAGCATCTTTGTGTGGCGTCAAACCATTATCTATCGCATAATTAGAATTCATGATGACAGCTGCGCCTTCTTTACTTTTATATGTTTTAGGTAAAAATTCTGCCCCTTGCTTATTGTTAAATTTGAGATTCTTTTTATTTTCCACGATATCTTCAAATTTGGCATCTTCAATTTTGACACCTTTTTTAATTTTTATTAATCCTTTATCTACGAAAAATGATAAGAAACGCCCTTCTTCAGCTGGATTATTGGAAACGTAGATTGTAGAGCCTTTAGGAATGTCTTTGATGTCTTTATATTTTTTACTGTATACGCCCATTGGTGTCGTAAATACTTTTCCTACTTCCTCAATATTATAATTATGGTCATCTCTTTCAGCCTTTAAATAAGGTACATGTTGAAAGAAGTTTGCATCAACATCACCTTTGTCTAAAAGTTTATTAGGTACTTTGTAGTCATTAACAACTTTGATTTCTAAATCATACCCCTTTTTCTTCATTTCATCTTTCGCATGTTTTAAAACTTCGCCATGAGGTGCTGGTGATGTAGCAATCGTGATTTTTTTATTTTCTTTATCTTTGGACGAACCACAAGCTACGAGTATTGCAGCAAAACATACTAAAATTGTTAAACTAATCAACTTTTTCATAACATCTCTCCTTAACCTTGTCTGAAAATAAAATTCACTCATTATGTAAAAAAATACTTTCTCTTATTGTAATAAAGAGAAAGTATCCACCTTCTCTTATCTTTGAAAGTAATCAAGATTACTTTCTGTGAATTAGCACCATTTCGTTTAACGATGGTTGCCGGGTTTCATCGGGCACATCCCTCCACCTCTCTAAATAAGAGTCAATCCTATGTATTTGAGTTGTATTAATCCTAGCATTCCACTCATGTATAGTCAATGAATTTTAGAAAATTCTAATTAATTATTGATTAATCTAATGTTAATAAAATTGTTCCATGTGAAACGAATATATTTACACTATGAACCGGCAATGCACTCACATCTTAATTATTTAATTTGTAAGTTTACATAATGGTTTTACTTCTATTTTCAAATAAACATAATGCTGTCCGTATATGAATCCACCAATATTGTGTGGGGTTTTCTAAAATATAAAACATTCGTTTATAATCATTGTTGGCATTTGAAAATATAGATTTCTATTACGTTTTGTATAACAGTTAAGTGGAATATTAATACTGTACTATCTATTAGGAGGTAATACAATGACTTTTGAATTTAAACATGATTTAGGAACGACTGATTTACCAGAAGATATTCATTCAGCAGTAGCTTTAGAATTTTCTTTTGTTGATGCATTCGTTGCTTTAAATATAGATGTTAAAGGCATTGCTGATGATAATGATAGCACAAATTTAATATCACCAATTAAAGAAGCAGTTGGTAAATATAGATCTGTTGGCACTCGTATTGATCCAGATTTTGAATCAATTCGTTCTGCCTCTCCGCAACTTATCATTGGAGATGTTGATCGTCATCAAGATATATATAATGAATTAAGTGAGATTGCACCTACTATTTTATTTAGAAGTTTTGATGCTGGCTATCAAGAAACTTTAGAAATATTCCAACGTATTGGTACAGCAGTTAATAAATCTAAAGAGGCTAAAGAGCGCTTAGACAAACACAATGAATTAATCAATGATTTCAACAAGCAAATTGATATAGATAAAAACAAAGAAACATTGGCGGCTGTAGTTTCTGAACAAGGTATAACTGCACATTCTAACAAAACGTATGTAGGTGAACTTCTAAGTAAATTAGGTTTCAATAATGCACTTAGTGAAAACATTGCGGATAAACTACCTGCATACAGAGAATCAAATTATTTAGAAATGTCATATGAACAGCTTGTTGAGGTTAATCCAGAAAGATTAATTATAATGATTGATGAAAATAATGATGAAGATTTAAACAAATTACAAAACAGTAATCAATGGGACCAACTTGATGCTGTAAAAAATAATAATGTTCATTTCGTAAATAGAGATGAATGGTCAAAACTGCGTGGCTTATTTGCCTCTGAAGATATTGCAAAAACTTTAGCTAATCTTAAAGAATAATGTATCTTTACAATTTTATTATCAGTTTACTCGTTTTTTAAAATTAGTTATAAATGATGAAAGGTGCATTTGGTAAGATTGTTATAGATTTTCATAAGTAAGGCCATTGAAACACTAAACCCGAAACTTACTAGAGTAAGCTTCGGGTTCTTTTAGATGTGCTGTGTTGACATTCGTAAATAATGCACAATGTAAAGCTATCCTCAATAACGGCATATTGTCCATCATTGGTAATATAGGCGGTTTCGCTTTATCATTCAGATGTATAAATTGTAAATAACATTATTATTTTGATTTCAAAGACATTTTTATCTCCACTAATATACACCATAATACTATGCTTTATTGAATATTATGTAATTAATTAAAAATCTAAGAAAGCCTTAACGATAATGCTGTTAAGGCTTTTTTACATAAAAAACATACATTAATAATATCTCGCATCAATGTTTATGCCACTTTCTAATAAATTTCTAAATCTAGTTTATTGGATTCATTCCAACTTTCCATGTTTTATAAGTTAATTTACCACCTTGCCTTTTAAACTTTTCATTACTTACACCGCGTTCATAGGGTGCTGCAGCTTTTATATTAATGTGAGGTGTTACATTTAATAAGTTTGCATACCAGTCAGCCCAAACATTGCCTTTTACAGGATCATCATCTGCTACATTATAAATACCCGAATCAAAGTTTAAAGCCTGAATTGCTGTTTCAATTGCATCATCTATATGAATAAATGATTGAACACCATCTGTGATTGAAATTTCATTATTCATAAATTGATTATAAATCATGCCGTCTTTACCATACCAAGTACCTGGACCATATAATAACCCATAACGCAAAATGACATAATTTTTTATTCGAGCTGTTTCTTTTTCTAATCCATCAACGCCATCTACTGTAATTTTACGATCTCCACTAGATTCGTAATCTAAAGGCGTATCCTCAGTTGCCAACCCATTACCGCCTTCATATGCGAAAGCAATGCTTTGTGATTGGATATGTTCCACGCCGTGCTGAATTGCTGCATCAACAAGATTTTTTGTACCTTCAATTCTAACTTTTGTGTTAGCTGACATATCAACCTGCTTTAAATCAGTAATTTCATTCATGATAATGTCTGGTTTGAAATCACCAATACTGCGTTCTATCGTTTCGTATTCTAAAATATTACCGATATATGCTTGAATACCTGCATTAACTAGTTTCTCCTCACCCTTTTTAGATGTTGTTAATCCAGCTACTTCATAGCCTTCTTCAAGTAAACGCTTTGTCAGTTTCGTGCCAATAAGACCTGTAGCACCAGTTACAAATACTTTCGTCATAATCATCCTCCTTCATGATTCACATTTTATAATCATTTTTATTTTTCTTGTCTAAATTTTATACTACTTTCAAAGATGATAATACACGTGACCTTCAAAAGCTTATGTAACATCTTAAAGGTCATGTTCATTATAAATATCAAAATAATGATATGAGCATGGTTCTACATTTCAAATAATTGCTATATAGTAATCACCACTTTCACTCCATGCTTCATTTATTAAATATACCCACTGCGTATTTAACAATAAACAATGAATTACGTTATATATCACTTGCTTTTGCAACTACTCGGCCAATCCATTACATAATCATCAAAAATTTAATGTTTTTATATTTTGGCTTAGATTATTAAGTCTCATTTCTCAAATATGAAGGATGTTCTTTGATATTTAAAATTTATTGTATATTATGCAATGAGCATGCCTTTAAATTTTCTGTTCATTTCCAATGCGTAACTTTGAACTTTTAGTGGTATATATATAACAATATGAATCATTACATAGATTAAGGAGTGTTTAAGATGCGTATTTTAGTCTTAGGAGCAGGTGGAATTGGAGGCTATTTTGGTGGTCGTTTAGTAGAAAATCATAAAAATGTCACTTTTTTAGTAAGACCGAAAAGGAAATCTTATTTGGAAAGGAACGGCTTAGTCATCCATAGTGAGAACGGTGATTATAGTTTTACCCCTCAATTGATTACTAAAGAAGACAAAGCAGAACCATTTGATGTAATTTTACTATCTTCAAAATCCTATCACCTTGAGCAAGCAATCGATGACTTGAAACCATTTGTTGGGGACCACACAGTGATTATCCCACTGTTGAACGGTGTTGCACATATTCCAAAATTACAAGCTGTTTTTGGTGAAAATAAAGTCATGGGTGGATATTGCATCATTGAAACCTCATTGAATGCCACTGGTGAAGTCGTACAAACTAGTGATTTCGATAAACTTTTCTTTGGAGAATTAAATGGTACGAATAGTGATAGAGCTAAATTAATAGAAGATACTTTCGCTAATACAAAATCTGAATTTATATTAACTTCAGATATCATGCGTGGTATGTGGCAAAAATATCTAATGATTACAGTATTATCAAGTGTAACTACGATGATGCATGCACCAATCGGACCAATACGTGATAGTGAAGGTGGCACTGATTTTATCAAATCATTATATGAAGAAGTTTCATCCATTATGAGAAGTCACCAAGTGCCCATTGACGATACAATAGTTGATCAGTATATGAAAGGACTTACTAAGCTCTCATATCATTTCAAAACATCAATGCAACGTGATATGGAAAAAGGCTTAAATATCGAAGCCGATCACTTACAAGGCTATTTACTGAATTTAGCCGAAGAACATCAACTAAACGCACCATTGCTTTATGCTTCATATCAAAATCACAAAGTTTATAAAGAAATGCTTCAATAAAATCTTCTTAAAACTTAGCTAAAAATTATAAGGAGGCATATCAATGAGCTTAAATACGTACGCACACCCTTTTGATATCGCAACAAGCCTAAAACAACAAGAAATTGGCGTTTATCATGGACATACTTCTGACAATTATGCCAATATGGTTGGCCCTTTTGGTGGTGTGATTGCATCAACATTATTACGAGCAATTATAGAACATCCTGACTGTCTTGGTACCCCAGTTTCATTTACTGTTAATTACGCAGCACCTGTCAAAGACGGCTCATTTATTATTAAGGCAAATCCTACAAGAACCAATCGTTCTACACAACATTGGTATGTTGAACTGTGCCAACATCATGAAATAGTTATCACAGCGACTGCAGTTACCGCAAAGAAAAGAGATACATGGTCTTCAACCGAATTAAACAAGCCAGAAGTGCCAGATGCAGAACGTGTAGACAGTTTATCATTAACTGAAGTCCCACCCTGGGTAAATCATTATGATATTAAAATAGTAAAAGGTGCACCTAGAGCTTACACAAAATCAAATTATGCAGATTCAGTTACATTACAATGGATGAAAGACAAGCCAAATAGACCACTAGATTATTTATCACTTGCTTCAATGTGTGACGCCTTTTTCCCAAGAATATATGTCCGTCGTGAAAAAGTTGTTCCAATAGGTACAGTTTCTCTTACTGTTTACTTTCATTCTGACACGGAAACATTAGAAAAACACAATAATCATCATGTATTAGGACATACACGGGCACAAAATTTTAATAACGGTTTTTATGACCAAACCGGCGAAATTTGGAGTGCTGATGGATCGTTATTAGCTACGACAACACAACTTGTTTACTATAAAGAATAAAACAACACAAAATCCTAGGTTTATGATTTTACATAGCCTAGGATTTTTATGATTACTGTTCTTTCATCGCTTTTTGGTTCGAACGTTTTTGTAATAAAATTGACACTACAGCGACAACAACAATTAAGCCAACAATACCAATGATGCCCAAATATTTTGCTACATTACCAAGCACGACACCCACTACTAAGAAATCTGTATCTGAGAACGTAGTAGCAGCACCACCTAAATCCCCTAAAAATGGCAAGAATAATAATGGTAGGAACGTGATTAATAAGCCATTTAAAGCTGAGCCAGCTACCGCACCTCTAATACCTCCGCGTGCATTACCAAAGACACCTGCCGTAGCGCCCAAGAAGAAGTGTGCAACCACACCTGGAAGTATCACGACACCACCGAATAAGAATAAAATGAACATCCCAATCACACCTACAATAAAGCTGACAAAGAAACCGATTAACACTGCATTTTGTGCATAAGGGAAGACTATCGGACAGTCTAACGCAGGTTTCGTATTGGGAACCAATTTTTCAGATATACCTTTAAATGCAGGCACTATTTCTGCAAGAATTAAGCGAACCCCAGTTAAAATAATAAATACACCTGCTGCAAATGTAACGCCCTGAATAAGTGAAAATACAATAAAGTTTTGCCCATCGCTGATTTCTGAATGTACGAAAGTAGGTGTAGCAAACAATGATGCTACAAAATAAAGCAATGTCATTGTTAAAGAAATACTGATCGTACTTTCTCTTAAAAAACTTAACCCTTTAGGAAAATTGATATCTTCAGTCGATTTTGATTTACTTTTAAATAATTTCCCAATTTCTCCAGCAGCCCAATAACTCAATGTACCAAAATGACCCAAAGCAACTTGATCGTTTCCAGTGATCTTTTTCATTGTAGGCTGTGCTAAAGCTGGTAATATTGCCATAATCAAACCTAAAATAATCGCCCCAATAATCACTGTTAACGTACCTGTCACATGACCAACTGACAATAATATCGCTAAAAATGCGGCCATATAAAATGTATGGTGGCCAGTTAAGAAAATATATTTCAAATTAGTTATACGTGCAATAATGATATTCACTAGCATGCCAAACACCATGATTAACGCTGCAGTCGTACCATATTGTTCCAGTGCAATTGATATGATCGCTTCATTATTAGGCACAACCCCCTGCACACCAAATGCATGTTGGAAAATTTTACCAAATGGTTCTAATGATTGCGTTACTACATTAGCACCCGCACTTAAGACTAAAAATCCTAAAATTGTTTTTATCGTACCTGAAGTAATATCAGTTGCTGACTTTTTCTGAACAATTAATCCAATCAATGCGATTAGGGCAACTAGTATCGCAGGTTGACTCAAAATATCGACGATAAAATCAAGAATTGGCTTCATCGTCCCACCTCCTTATTAATGATTAAAGTACGTTTAAATCTTTTAATTTTTCATCTAGTTTTTGCTGTAATTCTTCTTTATCTAATATATTATCTAACACAATGACATCACCTAAATTTTTTGTGTTTTCTTCTAAATCTCTTCCACAAATAAATAAATCTGCCATATCAGGGCTCGCGCTCATAACATCACTATGTTCAACCTTTATGTCTGAAGGTGCATTTAAATTTTTAAGTGCTTCTTGTGCATTCATTTCAACCATAAAACTACTTCCTAATCCGTGACCACATACTACTAAAATTTTCATTGTCCTCATTCTCCTTTAAATATACTTATAATTTCACTTGATGTTTGTGCATTTAATAAATGTTCTACTGTCTGTTGATTGCCTAAAGTTATAGCTAAATTTCTCAATACTTCTAAGTGTCCTTCATTATCTATAGCACTTAATACAAAAACCAATGAAGCATAGTGCCCCTCTTCTGAAAAGTTAATGTGCTGATTTAGTTTTAACAAACTTAGACCTATCTTTTTTACATTATTATTCGGTCGAGCATGTGCAATCGCTATTTCTGGAGCAATAACTATATAAGGGCCTAATTTTTCTACACTATGAATCATGTCATCAATGTAATCTTGCTGAAAATAGCCTTGTTCTTTCAAAGGATTTGCAGCTATACTAATTGCTTCACGCCAACTTTTAACCTGTTCAAGTACTTGCACTTTATCTGATGATAAAATTTCCAAAGTCATTTTCCCCTCCTTAATGTTGACTCACTTCATTTATGCAGTGCATAATTGCTTCAATATTTCCTGAAAGTAATATATTTCTAGTTTTATCATTCATAATCAGTTCACTAAGTTGTCTCAATGCATTTAAATGAATTTGCGGCTGAGCGGTTGCTAACGTCACAATAATATATACAGGATCATATTGTTCATGTCCAAAGCGAACACCTTTTTGATAGTGTGTCAAACTAAAACCTACTGTCCCTTTAACATGTGTTGGCTTAGCATGAATTAAAGCAATGTGCGGACTGATAACCATATATGGTCCAAATGCATTTAATTGTTCAATGATTTCATCGGCATAAATACAATCAACAATTTGAGTATCAATCAAAGTTTCAATACTTTGCCTAATTGCATCATTTCTACAAAGCGAAGGTTGTTGTGTTAAAATTCTATTTTTTGGTAAGACTTCTTTTAGAGTAGGCCCTAGTCCTTTGATATCATACACATATTGCTCTCTTGATTTATTAATGATTGTGTTAATTTGTTGACGGTCATTTTTATCTAAAAATGGAGAAACATTGAGTATAGGTATTGAAGCATGTTCAAACGGTACCGTTGATATGATATAGTCAACGCCTTCATGCTTTAATAACGTCTCATCAATTTCGTAGATTGAATAAGCATCTACAATTTCAAGTTCAGGGTAAATATGTCGAATTCTACTTCTCAATAATTGTGAAGTGCCGATGCCTGAGCCGCACAGTAAAACTACTTTTAGAGCATTTGTAGTAATTGCTGAAATACGTTCAATGGCTGAAGCAAAATGTAACGTAATGTATGCAAGTTCATCTTTGTCAAAGCAAATACGATAATTCTCTTCCACACCCCAAATATGATTGCGTAATCTTCCTACGATGTGATGGTACTGTTGAAATATTTCATCTGTCAGAGGATTATTATGCGTCATATTGAACTTCAACCGGTGAATTGCTGGTCTTAAATGAACAATTAAGCCATTTAATAATTTAGTATCGTTAATTAAATCTATGCCTAAGTCACCACTCATGCGTTCTATCAATTGTTCGGTTAGAATTTCTAAATCATCTATTGTTTCGTTTTTTTGATTCATCTCTGAAGTTTTAGCCCCTAGCAAATGTAATGTAATAAAGCCTGCTTCGCTTTTAGGGAATTGTATATCGAGTTTTTCTTCCAAAGATGCCTTTATAAGTAATGCCACGCGAAATTGGTCTGTTTCCGCTAATTTGTTATATTCCATATCTGGTATTTCAAAAACAAACTTTTCTTTCGTTCGGTGTATTGCAATTAAAATATGATAAATCAGACCATCAATTGCACTTTGGACTAACTGATAATCCGCTTCAAATAATACTGACACTACAGTTAATCGAATCGTTTCCAATGCTTTATTCGAAAATAGCTTATGCCCTATTTGATGTGTATGGTTTTGAAAATATTCATGGACACGTGTCGCATATGCTTTTCGATAATCTGTTTCTTCACCTTGTATGATAAATCCCTTGTTTTTAATATATTTTAAATTCAAATTATAAGAAGATAACCAAGTCTGTACATTTTTCAGATCTTCAACGATCGTTCTACGTGTCACAGAAACCATATCGGCCAACGTGTTAGAAGATGTTGGTGTATTAGATTCAAATAGCTTTAATATGATATATCGAATTCTTTCTTCTTTAGAATAATGTATTGAAGTCGCTATATATTGAGGAACAATATCATCCAAAGGTTTTTTAGATTCAATCTTTATACCTGCATTTTTATTTCTAAAAATCGTTAAATCCAATTGTTTTGCCATACTTTCTATATATTCTAAATCGTACTGTATCGTCCTTTCTGAAACATTGAATTGGTTAGCTAAGTGATGAATAGTTATAAAGGATTCACGTTCAAGTAAGAATGTTAAGATATGATGCTGTCTCTTGCTTAACACATGAGCAACCTCCTTATATTTATATTGTAACCGCTTACTTCCATTTTTAGATGTGTAATCTCTTTCGTCTCATAATCCGAAAAGTTGCACATCTATCATAAACGATCACTTTTTAAAATTATAATTTATTTAATTATAATTTTATATAAATACTTCAATAAAATATTAAAAAGAGAATCCAACATTAATGTGTTGCATCCTCTTCTCCGTACCTATAATTTTTAATGTATTTAATCAAACTAAAATAAGCCAATGAATATTTGTAACCATGGATTTATGCATGGCGTTTTTATTAGCGATTTATGGAACGTGCAATCATCGATATCGTGTGTCTCTCTCCACGCAACGCCTTACTCAATTCAAATATATTTTCCACAGGAGCTAAACCACAATAACTCCCATCACCAATGTGTTGAATATCCACGCCATATATTTTATTTCGAATGGCAAAATCTCTAATAGTGCTCGGATCAGCGCTCTCTTGACTCGTACCAATTGCTGACATGACAAGTCCCCCTTCACGATGTACTTCTTTGACAATGTCTTTAAGTTGCGCTTCATCGAAACCTGGCACTGTACCCACAGCAGGTACTAGTATAATATCAGCACCCGCTTCAATAAATTGCTTTACATATGCCCTGGTAATCACAGGCTCATCTACACCTGAACTATGCATTTTTCCAGCGATAATCAAACCTGAAAAATGATTTCTTGTATTTTGGATTGCTTCAACTATTTTCTTATTAGATACACCAGTTGCAGGATTTCCAGTCATACATATAAAATCCACCCCTAATGCTTCAAGTATTTGAACAGTTTCTGGACTTGCCTGACGTCCTTCTGCAATTTCTAAGTGTTGCTCATACATATTTGTTCCGTCATCAACAGGTTCTAAGTTCACACCAATGGGTCTACCCACGAGTCGTTTTAATGTTTCTATAACCTGTTCGTGTTCATCTATATTTTTCACTTTTGGATGAAACGCATCAAAGCCATTTAATAAAATCAAATCAGCACCAAACGCACGCGCTATTTCAGCATTGGTAATATCAGGCACGACAGGCGTTTCTGTAACTATATTTTCAGATAAAACTACACGCCCAGCACTCGCCTTAATGCTCTGTTTTAATTCTTCACCTGACATTGCTAGTAGTTCTGAAGCATTGTTACTCAGTATTCGCTTAACCATTTGTATTCCACTCCTTAATATATACTTTAGCTGTCATCTATTTATTATAACTACATGATATAGTAATGATGTTCTTTCTTCCGTAACGACGTCACTGAATCCCCCTATATTTCATTATACACAGCCTCTACTTATTATTATTATTTTTTAAATAAAATCTACTACTATATGCATTTACATTTTTTTGAATTTAAATTTAGTTAATTTTCAAAATAGTAGTGTAACACAAATATAAATGTGATAATATTATATTTTAATATACATATTACAAGGGGGAAGCTTTATGCAGTGTCCAAAATGTGGAAATCCTATTGAAGCATCAGATTTATTTTGTGGAGAGTGTGGTACAAAATTATCTCATCAAACAAATACAACAAACGAAACTAAAAACAAACCGAACCATGCATCCGAACATAATTCAACGGAATCTAATGCAACACAAATATCAACACAAGATTCAACAAAGTCTAATCATAAAAATGAGCAGTTTTCAAAGCATACTTCAGATATTTTCAATGAAGCTAAAACGTTCTTTTCAACTGCTTTCAGACATCCTGATAAAGAACTTGTGAGTCCTCACTTTTTTTCTTACAAAACACTTTTCAGTTTAATCGTAGCAGGATTACTTTTATCCATTATATTACTAACGATATTGATACCTGCAGAAGTTGCATATTTCATGACAAGTAAAGCAAGCGTTGTGTTTAACATTTCACTTTTCTTATTAATAGCAATTACAGTACTATTTGGTATCACTTTTGCACTAATAAAAATATTAAATATTAATTCGACGTTACATAAAGTATTTTCAGATTTCGTTTTAGTCAACACCCTTTCTGTTATTACACTTTTGTTTGGTTTATTATTTTTAGCAATTCATGTTCCAAGTTTTGCAGTATTCCTTATCATTATTGCTATATTATTTACACTCATTGCACCAATATATTTAATTACGAAATACAGCCACAATCAACTTATACGTATGCCTGTCATTTATTCTATATTTATCTATATCATCATTTTAGGAATCATTTTACGTATTATAGTGGAAAGTACTGTTTCTAATACATTAAGTGATTTAAGTTCATTTTTTAATACAGGTTATTAAGGAGGATATTTCAAATGAAGTATTGTAGTAATTGTGGTGCTGAAATCAAGCCTGGTCAACGCGTTTGTACTCAATGTGGTACGCCTGTTCAACAACGAACAACGCATCAACCACCTAATCGTAAATCAAAATTACCTATATTTATCATTATTGCAGTGATATTAGTCATTATTATTGCTTTGTTTGTTACTTATAAAATAATTGACGCGCAACTATCACCTACAAAACAGGCAGAAACCATTTCTAAAGATTTAAAAAACAAAGATACAGATCGCCTAGCCAACCATTTAAAAGCAAATGGTGAAGCTATTTCTAAAGATGAAGCTAAAGCTATTTATAAATATATTGACGAAACTGATAGCATAGATCGTGTTGCTGATGAACTTCAAAGTAGTGCAAAAAATATTAAAGAAAATAAATCAAATGAACATGCTGTCACTGTTGGTGACACTGCTTTAATTAATATTACCGAAGATGGAAAAAAATGGGGCATATTCAAAAATTACATTTTTAATGTTAGTAAGGAGCCTGTTTCGATTACCTCAGAAGAAGACACAACGCTATCTTACAAACTTAATGACAAAACAACCCAAGTTAAATTAAAACAAGGTAAGACGAAGACACTCGATGATTTTCCAGTTGGCATATATGATTTAAAAGCAACACAAAAGGTTGATAATAAAAAATTCGACGGCGTTATTCATATCGATATGTCTGAAAGTAACAGTGCAGATTTACAATTCAAACAAAAACGTTTTACAGTTAGTATTGATTCAACTTATGCAGATTCTGATTCTCTGAAACTTTATATTAATGGGGATGAACAATCAGATTTTGACGAATATGAATCTGTCACTTACGGTCCTTATGCACCAGATGAAAAAATCGAAGTCTATGCTACAACTGAAGTTGAAGGCAAACAATTCAAATCAAGTGTAGAAAATGTTTCTAGTCCTAAAGATGATGAAGATGAAATAGACGTATCTTTATCATTTGACGATGATGCAATAAGCGATTATGAAGACAAAATGATCGAAAAAGAAGCAGATTCTGATGACGACGATAGTAGTAACGCCAGTTCTGACGAAAAAGTAACGCGTGATAATGTTATTGATAAAGTCGAATCTTATGAAGGTAGCACTTTGGATACAGATAATTATACTTATAAAGAACCAGAAAAAACTGGAGACGGTTGGGGATTCTCTTTCACAGATAAAGACGGAGACCTAGCAGGTTCTTATAAAATTGATGAGGATGGTTACGTAACTGAATATGACGAAGACGGTGAAGAAGTAGATTCAGGATACTAATAAACTACAAGTAGTAAATACAACATGCTACTTGTAAAAGTCCATACATTGCATTATTACTTAAACACACTATACAAGGGAGTGAGATAGAAATCTGATATTTTAAAAAAGATTTCTGTCCCGCCCCTTTTATTTTTATCTTTGTTAAAGCAAACTAACATTACACCAAATACATTAGCTCAGTCTAAATGATGATGTTTTATTAATGAGAAGTTAGTAATATATACTTAAGATTATTAAAACAAGCAATGTTTATACTACCAGAGTTGGGTAATTTAAAAGTAAGCACTTAATATCTAAATACAATTGAAGGTGAAAAAATGACTAACAACAACTCTTTCAATGATTATCCTAAAATTTTAAAAATTGAAGATGATGGAAAAATTATTGCGCTAGACAAATATGGAAACGTTAATACTGATTTAAATATTCACACTGTGAATGACCAACAACAACAAGATATCTACGGAAAGATCTTATACAATCCTTATCGTCGTACTGTGAAAAACAGTGAATCTTATAATGACCATAAGTACAATGATTACAAGTCGGAAACAAGCTACAATCAGCGAGATCGTGAACGAGAGTTGCAGTTATTAGAAGAAAATAAAAAATCAAAGCGCAAGCAATTTTGGCTTGGTTTAGGTCTGGTGGCTTTATTAGTCATCATTGTCATTTTTGCAGTTAGTACTTTTATGAATAATAACAATGATAATCAACAAACTGATAATGAAACAAGTGAACAATCCACTGCCAATCAAAATCAATCGAATGATACGCAAGGTGATAATGTCAATTTCGAACGTCAGAACAATCAAGTCAAAGATGATATTCAATCGTTAAAGTCAGATATTTCAAATTCTAATGAAGCAACAGATTCTAAATTACAAGCATTACAAGATAAAATTAATAGCCTAAAACAAGAAGCTGATTCTAATAAAACAAATAAGTTAGCTGATAAATACCAAACTACAGTAGATGATTTAAAACAGGCAAAAAACGAAAAAGATAATGGTAATACTGATAAAATGCAAGAAGAATTAGATAAAGTAAATAGCAAACTAGATGATATAAAATCGAAATTTTCTTCGTTGTTTAGTAAAGATGAACAAACAAATAATGAAGATGTTGAAAGTTAACGCAAAAAAATAAATATATGCTTTTAAAAATACGAGATATAGATTGTATTCGCTAAATAATAACTGTCGACTAAGGACGCACCTTGTCGGCAGTTTTTTTATTTAAGCTTACCTACTGTCTGATATATTTATATAAGTGTGTACTCGTTTATTTTCCTAGCTGTTTCGTTGTTACAAAATTATTGGATATATGCCTACTTGAAAAACAACTACACTTCTTTTCTATTTCATTAATATTTTGAATTATATTTTCAAAAATTTAAACATTAACTTATTGAACTTCAAATATTAATTTAAAATTTTTTCATACAAAGCATTTTAATAAATTCCACAAATGATCAAACGCCATAAAACCCTTGATTTTTAGCAACATATAGCATATATAAATTTCTGTTTCGTGAATATATAGATTTTACAATTTTACGAACTATTATATGTAAGCGTATACATTTCAGAATATTCGTGCTATTATCTTATCAACTTAAACAAATGTTTAATTTGTAAACTTAAGTTTAATTTTGCATAAAGGAGGTTGCCATATGAATAAAAATGAACAGGAAGTTTTAAAGCGTATTCAAGAAAATCCATTCATTTCACAACAAGAATTAGCACAGTCTATTGGATTATCTCGGCCAGCAGTTGCAAATATTATATCTGGACTTATCCGCAAAGAATATGTTTTAGGGAAAGCGTATGTTTTAAATGAAGATTATCCAATTGTCTGCATTGGTGCTGCGAACTTAGACAGAAAATTTTATGTTCATAACGATTTACAATTAGAAACGTCTAATCCTGTTACTTCAACGAGATCTATAGGTGGGGTTGCACGCAATATAGCAGAGAATTTAGGGCGTATGGGCGAAACAGTTGCATTTTTATCTGTGAGTGGTAATGACAGCGAATGGGATATGATTTATAAATTATCAACCCCATTCATGAACTTAGACCACGTTCAACAAATAGAAAACGCAAACACTGGTTCCTATACAGCATTAATCAATAACGACGGTAATATGGAATACGGTTTAGCAGATATGGAGGTCTATGATTATATTACTCCAGAATTTTTAATTAAACGTACACATTTATTAATAAAAGCAAAATGTATCATCGCAGACCTCAACATTTCAAAAAGTGCAATGGATTTTTTATGTGCTTATTCAGAAAAGCATAGCATTAAATTAATAGTTATTCCCGTTTCATCTCCAAAAATGAAAAACATGCCTGATTCATTACATGCTATCGATTGGCTTATTATTAATAGAGATGAAACCGAAACTTATTTAAATATGACTATACAAAACACTGATGATTTGCGTATAGCTGCACAAAAATGGAATAAGTTAGGCGTTTCAAATGTTGTGATTACAAATGGTGTAAAAGAACTTATTTTTAGAAATAGTAACGAAGAAGTCATTAAACCTGTGATACCTTCACAACATGTCGTAGACGTAACAGGAGCTGGTGATGCTTTCTCTAGTGCAGTCATTTTTAGTTGGTTAAATGAACTAGACACTGAAAGCATACTGACAACAGGCATGATGAATGCTCGAAAAACAATTGAAACTGAATACACCGTGAGGCAAAACTTAGATAAGAAACAATTATTTAGAGATTTGGAGGACTATAAAAATGAAGCAATATATTGAATTTTCTAAAGAAGTAGCACAAGCTAAAGCAGATAAAAAACCCATCGTAGCACTAGAATCAACAATCATTTCACATGGTATGCCTTACCCACAAAATGTGCAAATGGCTACGGCTGTTGAAAATATCATACGTGATTATGGTGCAATTCCAGCAACCATTGCATTAATTGATGGAAAAATCAAAATTGGACTGGAAAATGATGAACTAGAATTACTCGCTAAAAGTGATAATGTCGCAAAAGTTTCACGTCGTGATTTTGCAGAAGTAATCGCTACTAAACAGATTGGTGCAACTACAGTTGCATCAACAATGATGAGTGCAGAATTAGCAGAAATTCAATTCTTTGTAACTGGTGGTATTGGTGGTGTACATAAAGGTGCCGAAAACACAATGGATATCTCAGCGGACTTAGAAGAGTTAGGTAAAACAAATGTAACAGTAATATGTGCTGGCGCTAAATCTATACTAGACTTACCAAAAACAATGGAATATCTTGAAACAAAAGGCGTACCCGTAATAGGTTACCAAACAGATGAATTACCAGCATTTTTCACACGACAAAGCGGTATTAAACTAAACAGTTTTTCTGAAACTCCAGATGATATCGCACATATTTGTAAAGTTAAAAATGATTTGAATATTGAAGGTGGCGTTGTTATCGCTAACCCAGTTCCTAAAGAACATGAATTACCTAAATCATATATTGACGGTATTATTGAAGAAGCAGTTAAAGAAGCAGAAACGCAAGGTATTAATGGAAAAGATTCTACGCCATTTTTACTTGGTAAAATTGTCGAAAAATCTGAAGGCAAGAGTTTAAATACAAATATCAAACTAGTTGAGAACAATGCGGTACTTGGCGCAAAAATTGCAGTTGCTTTCAATACATTGTAGGTGATACTTATGTCAATCATATTTGCCGTTACTGGTATATTTTTTGCATTATTCATCGCTTTTTTATTTAGCTATAACAGAAAGGCGATTGATTTCAAAAAACCAGTCATTATGTTAATCGTTCAAATCATCATTGTAGTATTCATGATGAATACGACTATTGGTTTAACGATATTAACCACATTAGGTTCATTTTTTGAAGAATTAATCAATATTAGTAAAGCTGGTATCGAGTTTGTTTTTGGTGGTTTACAAAACAAAGGTGCTTCAACGTTTTTTATTACCGTTTTACTACCTTTAGTATTTATCTCTGTATTAATCGGTGTGTTAAACTATTTTAAAATTCTTCCGTTTATCATTAAATATGTTGGTATTATTATCAATAAAATCACACGTATGGGTCGTCTCGAAAGTTACTTTGCTATCTCAACTTCTATGTTAGGACAGCCAGAAGTTTATTTAACTATTAAAGAAATGATTCCTAAATTATCTAAAGAGAAATTATATACGATTACTACTTCTGGTATGAGTGCTGTTAGTATGGCTATGTTAGGTTCTTATATGCAAATGATCGAACCTAAATATGTAGTTACTGCCGTTATGCTCAATATTTTCAGTGCTTTAATTATCGCAAGTGTCATCAATCCATATCAATCAGATGATAGTGACGTGGAAATTTCCAATTCATCCACAGCTAAAAGCAATTCAAATAGTGATGAAACAAAGTCGAAAAATGTTCCATTTTTCCAAATGATTGGCGATAGTGCTACGGACGGCTTTAAAATTGCCGTAAGTGTCGCCATTATGCTCCTTGCATTCATCTCTTTGATGGAAGCAGTCACAGTATTATTTAATTTTGTCGGTTTAGATTTCAAACAATTAATCGGTTTTATTTTTGCACCGATTGCTTTCATCATAGGTGTACCTTGGAACGAAGCAGTTCAAGCTGGATCACTCATGGCAACTAAATTAATCACTAACGAATTTGTTGCTATGTTAGACTATCAAAAATTAGCTGGAGATTTAAC
Organism: Staphylococcus sp. GDY8P119P; assembly: GCF_017892075.1. Lineage (NCBI taxonomy): Bacteria > Bacillati > Bacillota > Bacilli > Caryophanales > Staphylococcaceae > Staphylococcus > Staphylococcus sp. GDY8P119P. Next base: position 91,837 of record NZ_JAESKJ010000001.1, on the reverse strand, counting down.
ACTACGTACACAAGGTATCATTTCTGTATATCTCGTTAGTTTTGCTAATTTTGGTACTGTAGGCATTATCGTTGGTGCTATCAAAGGATTTAGTGATGTACAAGGCAATAAGGTGGCTTCGTTTGCCCTACGCTTGCTACTAGGTTCAACACTTGCTTCAATTATTTCAGCATCAATCGTTGGTTTAGTATTATAGTTTTTTAAAAATGACTACATAAATCCAAATAACTTTAAATGATATTGTAATCTATAGCTAGCATTGAATAATAAAAGGCTGAGACAATTCAATTTGTCTCAGCCTTTTACATTATTTATTAGTTAAAGAAACCTAAGATGAAGTCAGCGCCTTTAGCTAATGCGTCAGCAATGCTAGTTCCCATTGTTACCCAGTCAGCACTTAAACCTGCTTTTACAGCTTCACTGATTGCGTTTACGAAATCAGACATTTAACACACCTCATTTCTCAATATATGATTTGTTAAAGGTTGATTACCTTTAACTAAATTATAATAATAAATATTAATATTGTTGTAAATATTTCCTGATTTGTATGTTTTTGTGCCTAAGTGTTATTACAATACTTAATTTTTACAATTAATGTTTCCTAGTTGTCATTCAGTGATAAAGTTTTATATTATTTTTATAATGACAGAAATAATGCATCTGGGACATAAATCCTAAAAAAATAGCACTCAGATGATTTAATTCAATTCATCTGAGTGCTTCCTTTTTATTCAATACTTCGTATTGTTGGCTCGCTTGTTTAGGATACAACTTCAGCCTGTAATCTTCAGCTTGTCCTGTTACCTCAAGCGTCTCGCCAAAACACAACGTATTCAAATATCTTTATGACAAATGCCTTTCTAATCGCTGAACTTTATCTTGATCTAATGTGTCGAATATTTCATTATCTACAATTACTTCAACATGAGGATGTTGATGTAATATAGATGCAGGTAACGTTTCGGAAATTTCTCCCTCTATTAATTGTGAGACGGCTTCTTTTTTATTTCTACCCATCGCTAACAAAATAATACGTTTCGCACGTATAATAGATGCCAGTCCCATAGAAATTGCTTGCTTAGGAACATCTTCTATTGAATCAAAATAACGACTATTTGCTTTCATCGTTGAAGAAGATAAATCTACAACTCTTGTAATACTTTCAAACGACGAACCAGGCTCATTAAATCCTATATGCCCGTTTTCACCTATACCTAAAATTTGTATATCTGTAGGTCCTTTATCTTTTAAATATTGTTCATACATTAAGCATTCTTGTTCTAAATTATTGGTATCTCCTTGTGGTATAAATATATTTTCTTTATGCCACGTTTGATGATGTTTAAATAACTGTCGATACATATATGCGTGATAACTTTGTTCATTGTCTGCGCTTAAACCCACATATTCATCCAAATTAAATGTCACTATTTGATCTAGTTGCAAATGATTATGATTAATCAATGTTTTTAAATACTTGTAAACATCTGTCATAGTATTTCCTGTAGCAAGACCCAATACTGAATCCGGTTTCATTTTTATTTGCTTTAACAGTTCAGTCGCAACATATTGACTTGCAAGCTGTCTATTCTCTAAATTTAAAATATACATATACTCACCAATCACTTTCTAATTTCTGTATATTACCTTTGTTTAATGATAAATTGAAAATTTTTTTATTACGCTTGTTCACTGTCTAGTAACTCTTCTACTTCATTTTTTATCGTTGTGACATGTGGTCCATAAACAATTTGTACACCATTACCTTTTTGGATGATACCTCTAGCTTCGGTAGAATTCAGCAGTTGCTTATTGATTGGAGTGTCTGACTTTAATGTCACTCTTAGCCTTGTAGCACAACAATCGACAATTTCTATATTTTCTTTGCCACCTAAACCCTCGATAATTGTTTTAGCACGTTCTGTCGTTTCAACAGTTTCTGTAGTTGTTTCCGCTTCTCTACCAGGTGTTTTAAAGTTGAATTTGTTAATTAAAAATCTGAAAATAATATAATATAAAATAAACCAAACGATGCCAATCGGTATTACCCATAAGAAGTTCGTCTTAGCATTACCTTGCAAAACGCCGAATAATAAAAAGTCTATAAAGCCACCACTGAATGTTTGACCTATCGTAATATTAAATACGTCTGCCATCATAAACGCTAAACCATCTAAAAATGCATGTATCACATATAAAATTGGTGCAACAAATAAAAAACTGAACTCTAACGGTTCTGTAATACCTGTTAAAAATGAAGTTAATGCTGCAGATAACATTAGCCCACCCACGACTTTTTTATGTTGCGGTTTCGCAGTATGATAAATTGCTAAAGCTGCACCACATAGTCCAAACATCATTGTAATAAAACGACCTGACATATAACGCGAAACACCTGAATAGTATTTCGTTACGTCTGGATCACCAAGTTGAGCAAAGAAAATATTTTGAGTGCCTTGAACAAGATGACCTTTAACTTCTAACGAGCCACCTAATGCAGTTTGCCAAAACGGTAAATAGAAAATGTGATGTAAACCAAATGGCCCCAATAGCCTTAATATAAATCCAAAGAAAAAAGTACCAATGACACCAGTTTTATCTACGATACCTCCTACACCAAATATCCACCCCTGTACTGTTGGCCAAATAAAGAACATGATAACCCCGAGTATGATTGCAGAGATTGCTGTAATAATTGGAACAAAACGAGATCCTCCAAAAAATCCTAAATATGATGGAAGAGAAATCTTGTGATATTTATTATGTAAAAGCGCCGTCATAACTCCTGTGATAATCCCACCAAACACGCCCGTTTCTACTGTTTGAATTCCTAGAACCATACTTTGTCCTTTTTCTGCTAAATTGCCTTTTGCTAACGTATCTGTAATGATTAGCAATCCATTCATCGAAGCATTCATAATAAGGAATCCTAGCAATGCTGCTAATCCTGCAGTACCTTTATCACTTCTAGCTAATCCAATTGCAACACCTATGGCAAAAATTACTGGTAAATTTTGAAATACAATATTACCAGCTGATGACATAAGAACAAATATATTTTGCAATAAGTTAATATCCAACACAGGATATGCTTTGATTGTATTCGGATTACTTAATGCGCCACCGATTCCCAACAACAATCCAGCTGCCGGTAATATAGCGATAGGTAACATAAATGATTTACCAAATTGTTGTGCCTTTTCAAACAATTTACTCATAGTCATTAACCTCCTAATTATCATAAATATACAATTAAAGAAAATATTAATCAATATAAAATACCATTATGAAAAACTTTTTCATAATGGTGATATATGTCTTCTTTTTTAATGAAAAAAACTCACAAAGCACGTTACTTTGTGAGTCTCTTTATTTATTCAATTAAGATATGTGTTAAAAAATATCCCCTAATGTTCCTGCCATAATTGCTTTAATTGAATGTAATCTATTTTCCGCTTGCTCAAATATAACAGCATGTTCACCTTTAAATACATCATCTGTTATCTCCATTTCAGTTAAACCATGAGTCTTATAGATTTGTTGTCCCACCTTTGTATGCACATCATGGAAGGCGGGCAAACAATGTAATACAATAACATCTGGATTCATTGTATTGACAAGCATAGCTTCATTAATTTGATATGGAAGTAATTTTTCAATACGTTGTGTTTGAACTGATTCATCTTCTCCCATTGAAAACCAGACATCTGTATATATTGCATCTGCTTTATAAACTGCTTGTTGAATATTATCTGTAATTAAAATATTACTGTGCGATTGTGTTGCATAATTTTTAGCAAGTTGCTGAATATCTTGATCAGGCTGTAGCGATTGAGGGGCTGCAATATGAATATTCATACCTAATATTGCGCCGGTAACCAATAAATCATGTGCTACGTTATTTCTTGCATCACCAACATAAGTCAATGTTTTGCCTTGTAATGTGCCTAGGTGTTCTTTTAAAGTATAAAAATCTGCAATCATTTGAGTAGGATGCCATTCGTTTGTTAAACCATTCCATACTGGAACTTCGGCATGTTGCGCTATACTTTCCACATCTTTTTGATAAAAACCTCTAAATTCAATACCATCATACATACTCCCTAATACTTTTGCTGTATCTTCTGTCGATTCTTTGACACCTAGATGAATTTCACCTTGACCAAAATAATCTGGAAAGGCACCTAAATCGTTTGCTGCTACACTGAATGCTGAACGTGTTCTTGTAGATGGTTTTTCAAATAATAAAGCAATATTCTTACCTTTAAGATAAGGGTGAGGAATGCCTCGCTTTTTCTTTTCTTTTAATTCTCCGGTAAAGTCAATCAAAGTGACTAGTTCATCTGCAGTAAAGTCACTCGTTTTCAAAAAGCTCTTACCTTTTAACAATGCTAGTTTTTTTAAATCTGTTGTGTACGCCCCAATTTCATCACTCCAATATATTTATAAGATTTATATACATATTAAACTTAAATAGAGTTATTTTCAAGTATAAATATACTATTTATTGTATATTTTTAAATTGTTTAATTATTTTACTAGTTTTGAAGTATAACCTACGCTAAATGTATATTTCCATACAATCACGATCTTATTTGCAACAGTCAAGCAAGTAAGATGTCTGACAATAAACACCGTGGCAATGATTTAACTAAGTTGTGCTTTCCTACACAATATTTTAATAATATATAGTAAATTGAACATGTAACCACTAGCTCATGGAGGTGAACATACATGTTAGATTTACTATTTGCCACTATTAAGCAAATTGCTGCTCATTTTGTTTCAGGTGGTTTCCAAGAAAAATAATTATATTTATCCCACGTCATCTCAAAATCATTGCATAATCATCCCTTAAAATGAATACAAAAACGGGCAAACAATATCAAAACCCCTCATTTTGAAACTGTTCGCCCGTTTACTATTATTTATTAATCGTTAGCTGAAGCTATTAAAAAATCATCCATTAAGCCATATTCTAACTTTTTTATAGCTACTATAATAGATTATTTACTGTATGATGCAAAATTTTTAGACTTTCTACGTTCCCTTTCCTCAGGTGTCTTTAAGAAACGTGTCATAATTGCACTAGCAACATATAATCCAAATATTAAGTACATCATGCCTTTAACACCAATACTATCATAAAACAATGCCACTAACCCTGGTCCTGCAAATACACAAAGACCAGCGCCTAAATTTAATATTGCCATTGCTGGTCCTTTATCACCATCATGAACTAAAGAAGGGACAAGTGCAGAAATAGGGACAAAGCCTGCTAAACACATCCCCCATAGAAATCCTACCGTACCCACAATAAAAACATTACCTGTAAATAACTCTGGCACAAAATATAGTCCTAACGTAAATATCGCACATCCAACACCACCAATATAAGAAATCGTATTTTTCCAGCCAATTTTATCGCTCAACGCACCAAATATTAGATTGAATATAATATTAGCAATAAAAATTGTTCCCCAAATATTTAACCAAGTTGTAGTAGCAATACCTTTGGAAGCTAAATAAATCGGCAGAAATAATGGAAAAGCATATTGTGCCGCCTGGTTTATGATTCTAACAACACAGGCCACTGCCACACGCGGTTCCCTTTTTAGTATCGTTATACCTGCAAGTACCTCACTAAAGTGTTCTTTAAATCCGTGCCCTTTTTCTTCAATCATAAACTGGTCTCTATTTACAAATACTGCTAAAAATGTTCCTATTAACACCCAAATAATCGCTGTCCACAATGTAAAGAAGTGTCCAAATAGTTGAATCGCAAAAGAAGAATAAAATGATCCTAGGACACTAAGCCCTCCTGTAAACACAAACCAAAACCATCCTACTGCAGCACCTAAACGCTTTTGCGGAGAACGATAAGCAACCCAAACCAAAAAAGAATAAGCAAACAAAGGGTAGCCAAACCCTCTTATTGCATATGACGGAATCATGATATTATAGTTCATCGTTGGGATTGCCAAACCAACAAATATTGCATGACCGATGATATATAACCCTGTTCCTAACAGCATCACTTTTCTTGGACCGATAATTTCTACCAAGACACCTGATAACCAAGAACCAATAGCTATCGTTACACCATAGCAAGTGGTCAAAATCGCAGTTTGTTGCACGGATAGACCATGATCATGTAAATAAGGACTAATCCATGCCAGCTCTAAACCGTCTCCCATCATAAATATTAATACACCAACATATCCCCAAAATAACGTTGGAGGCATTCCCATTTTAGTTAATTTATCACTCATATTACGCACCCCTTATAAATCAATCGTTGATATTAAGATTAATTTAAATATTTTCTTGCAATTTTTGTAATCACTTTTGTAAACGCTTTCAAATATTATCATTATATTATTATATTTTTTCTAATAACGCAAATTTATTTTTATTTATTTTCGTTTTAAGATATAAATAAGTAAAACCGAAAATACAGCTTATTAAAATCAACGAAAAATATTTGTATACGATTTAAATTGTTTATATGAAAAATTCATTTTTTATACATGATTGAAAATTTATTTGTAAACGTTTACAATGAGAGTTATTTAAACATCATATGACTAGATGATTATTAAATTTTTATGAGGGAGTTTTATATAAAATGATGTTATTAGTCGCTTTCAGTGCAGTAATCGTACCTTTTTTATTTCTTGTACTCTTACGTATGTCAGCTTTAAAAGGGATGATTATTAGCGCTATCGTTGTAACAGTTTTAGGGATTTTTGTATGGGGGATGCAAGGTAATGTCGTTATAGCTTCAATACTTCAAGGTACGCACAAAACATTAACGATACTTTATATTTTATTCGGTGCGCTCGTGTTACTTAATACATTACGCCAAACGGGTGCAGTAAACCGTATCAATGCAGGATTTAAGAAAATTTCACCAGATATGCGTGTCCAAGTCATCATTGTCGCTTTCTTATTTGGTTCACTTATTGAAGGCGCTTCAGGATTTGGTACACCAGCAATGGTTACAGCACCTTTACTAGTTGCTTTAGGTTTTAGACCTATGATAGCTGTTGTTACAGCTTTAATTGCCGATAGTATTGCAGTGTCTTTCGGAGCAGTGGGCACGCCAGTTATTGTTGGATTAAGTACTTTAAAAGAAGCAAATCAATCCTTTTTCCATTCGACAGCTGAGCAAATAACTATATTAGATTTATTGAGTGGTATTTTCATACCTATCATCGTTATCTCTACGATGATTATTTTCTTTGGGAAAAATAAAAAGTTAAAATCTATTATTGAAATGCTACCATGGCTAGCATTAATAGGAATTGTATATGCAGTATCTGCCTTTGTATATGCACATGTTTTCGGCGCAGAATTTGTTGCTATATTAGGCTCACTAACTGGTTTAGTAGTTGCCGTCTTAACTGCAAGTAAGGGTTGGTTGTTACCTAAAACAGTGTGGACAGATGGCTTAGATAAAACATACGAAGCAGATAGTACAGAACATTCTATGAGTTTACTAACTGCTTGGGCACCTTATGTAATGGTTGTTATCTTACTTTTATTAACAAGAACGGTTCCAAGTGTTGAATATTTCACCACACATGTTCTTGATTTTTCTTGGAATAATATTTTAAATTTCTCTGAAATATCATCTGAATGGCAATTTCTTTATTCACCTGGGACAATTTTATTATTATCAGCAATTTTCGCCATTATAATTCAAAGAAAATCTATTAAGGATTTAGGTAATGCAAGTATCACATCCTTATCAACAATAAAAATTACTGGTATTACACTAATTGCCACACTCGCAATGGTGCATGTTTTTATCAACTCAGGTATCAATGCGCATGATTTAATAAGTATGCCAGAATATATCGCCAAAAATATGGCTAATACTTTAGGTCCTGTATGGCTATTCGTTGCACCATTCTTAGGTGCTTTAGGTTCGTTTATTACAGGTAGTGCTACTGTATCAACGTTGACTTTCTCACCTATTCAATTAAACATTGCTAACTCTATTGGTGCAGATCCATTTATTGTATTAGCTGCACAAATCATTGGTGCAGCTGCCGGTAACATGATCTGTGTGCATAATGTGGTCGCAGTTTGTGCGGTAGTTAATATGCCTGGTAAAGAAGGTAGTGTCATAAGAAAAACATTAGGCCCTGCACTTCTGTATTGTATTCTAGTTGGGATTAGCGCGTATATTATCTCATTATTTTTCGCTTAGTCTATGCAAGTCTGAGATACAAATATCTTGAACTTAAAAATGAAGTGAGATATTCATATTTAATTGATTTAAAATCACTTCTTCATCGCACGGCGATAAGAAAAAAAGCTGAGACAAATTGAATTGTCTCAGCCTTTTTATGAAGTTTTATAAATCACCAACGCTATATAACTATTTTAAATAGAACATATTGTTACTTAATGCGTATTATTTCATATAAAATTCTTATTATTATCATATTGATTATTATTTTGATAAAGTACAAGTAAATTATTTCTTATATTTATATGATAAACATGAGGATTAGGTGGGGTTTGTTTATGAAAATTGAAAACATTAAATTATTCACTTCAGAATTTGAAAAGACATTCCAATTTTATGAAGAAATTTTAGAATGTCCAGTTTGGATGATTGGCCAAGAGGCTTTTACAGTTAAAATTGGAGAGACGCATCTGTGTTTTCAACAAGCAAACTACGATGTCCAACCATTTTATCACTTTGCGATTGACATTCCTTACAACCATTTCTTCGACATGAAACAACATTATCAAAATATTTTATTTCTATTGATGGAGGATGGTCAGCATACGACGTATTTCGAATCTTTTGTTGCACATTCTTTTTACTTTCAAGATCCTTCAGGGAACGTCGTGGAACTCATTGCACGCATTTCTAATATAACTGATGAACCTGAATTTTCAAGAATTAGTGAAATTGGATTCGTATGTAATGAAACGAAGGCAGTCTTTGAAGCATTGTCGAAATTTCATTTAAATACATATGAAAAGCAACCCTTTGCACCACATGATTTAAACTTTATCGGCGATCATTATGATGACAGTTTTATTTTACTGACACCGGAAGATAATAAATGGCTGTTCTCTGACCAGTTTTCCGAATCTCATCCCATGTGCATTCAAACAAATGAATTTAAGTTAAGCATGGATAACCAATCTCAATGGCACTTAAATAAACTTTAAATCTAAAAATAATGAGCACACAATATCAATTTAGCAAGTTTTGATACTGTGTGCTCATTTTTTATTAACACCGTCTTATAACGTCATATTCTAAGTTTATCGTATATTTTGATTTTAACAGTTTTACAATCAAATTTACTCTTTAACTTGTGACTTGTCACTGACAAATTTCTTTAAAGTTTTATTTAAACCATCTTTCGCTTCTTGGTCATAACCATAACTACCATCTTCATTTTGTGTGATGTGCTTATCTAATATAAATCTGCCTTTATGAATAGTATCTGCACCTAGTTCTTTAATAACTGGATCGAGACTATATTGGATTGCTAGCACATGTGCAAACGTGCCTCCTAAGGCTAATGGTAGTACCGTTTTACCTGTAAATGCCCCTCGTGGTAACAAGTCTAAATACGTTTTCACGATACCTGAGTAGGCAGCTTTAAATACTGGAGATACTATAATAACACCATCCGCATCTTCAATCGTTTTATGCGTAGCATTTATCGATTCATTAGAAAAATCTGCAGTAATTAAAGCCTCAGCATCTAATTGATGTACGTGGATGACATTTGTCTCGATGCCCTCAGCATTCAAATACGATTCCGCGTAATCTATAATACCTGTGAGTCTTGATTTTAGTTTATTGCCTCCAGCAATAATTGCTACTTTTGCCAAAATGATAATCCCCTTTCTATATAAAATTTTTCATATATACCTTCGACATTTACACGCTTATCTATTTATAAATATATGAAAAAATAAAATCCATTGGAAACAAATTCCACTTCTTTAGCGTATCATCAAATATAGGTAAAATCATAGGAAATGATTTGAATTATCGCAATTATTATTGTATCAATAAGTTTATATATTAAATTTATGACATTGATTAGGCATTTCCTTGGAAATAATTATATTGTCATTTAGCACTTTATGTTGATTATTATCTAAATCCATTGATAACTTATCACTTATGTTATTGCTTCAAAAGCTATGACCTTTAATTCACCTGTTGATGCATTTTTTTAATTTCTTAACACATTATTAATTCTAAACATCATACACGGTTGAGTGTAATAGTACAAAATCAGTTTTTTTGTTTCAACTCTAAAAAATTCTACAATATAAATAATTTTATTATATTCTTTTTTTAAAAATCGTTTCACTTTAAAAACCTTTTTTTCTAGATGTATACTTAATTTAGACATACAAAGGAGTGATACACAATGAGTACATTTTCTAATAAAGAAAAAGTACAAATCTTATCAGATATTGTAGCGATTGAAACAGTAAATGATAATGAGCTTGAAGTTTGTAATTATTTACAGAAACTATTTTCTAACTACGGAATTGAATCAAAAATTCAAAAAATTGATGAAAGACGTGCTAACCTCATTGCTGAAATCGGTGAAGGCAAGCCGGTAATCGGTATTTCAGGTCATATGGACGTTGTTTCTGCTGGTAATAAATCTCAATGGACATACGATCCATTTTCGCTTACTGAGGATGATGGATTTTTATATGGTCGTGGCGCAGCAGATATGAAGTCAGGACTTGCTGCGTTAGCAATTGCACTTATTGATATTAAATCTTCTCAAGCACTGCAACATGGTCGTATTAGATTTTTAGCAACTAGTGGTGAGGAAATGGAGCAACTTGGTTCTCAAACTTTGTACGAACAGGGTTATATGGATGACGTTGATGCATTACTTATAGCAGAACCTTGCCAAGATATCATGGTGTATGCACATAAAGGTTCAATGGATTATCGTATTACTTCCTACGGTAAATCAGCACATAGCTCTATGCCAGTAATGGGCACTAATGCCATAAAACCATTAATCTCATTTATACAAGATATTGATGACGCCTATGCTAAAATTTCAAAAGAAGTTCAGGGAAAAGCGCTAGATTTCACAAAATTCATTGAAAGAATTAAGCCATCATTGCCTGCAACAACAGCACTTGAAGACGTAGAATCTGCACTTCAAGGTTTAGTTATTAGCAATACATTAATTAACGGTGGGGTACAGGTGAACTCTGTTCCTGAAGAGGCAGATGCAGATTTTAATATTCGTACAATTCCAGAATATGATAATGAACAAGTAAAAACGTTATTCTCAAACACAATTCAAAACCATAATGATAAAGGTGCAAATTTATCAAGCGACCTATACTTAGACCTAGATCCAGTACTCACTACTGGTGATAACAGCTTAATTAATACTGCTCAGAACATAGCTCAATCTCTATTTGACAAGGACTTTATCGCTTCTCCAATCGGTGGCGTTACTGATGCTTCAAACTTATTAAAAAATAAAGATGAAACTTTCCCATTCTTAGTATTTGGTCCAGGTATTAAACCACATCAAATTGATGAATGTGTAGAAAAAGACATGTATTTAAAATTCATTGATTTTTACAGTGAACTTTTAACAACTTATTCTAAAAAGCTTTAGTTTTAATTAAATTAACTTCAGCCATTTAAAAAAGCTCAGACACACTATGTTCTGAGCTTTTTTTATAACATCGTGATAAGGTAAACGTGTGTACATACTGTTAAAACCTTGTCCTGACAATAGTGGAACAAAACAACACATTTAAAAATTTGTTATTTACGCTTTTGTACATTGTTACTTGCAAATTGTAGTACCTACATTATGGCCATGTTGCAATTTTTGAATAATGTGCGCTTCATTTCCTGCTGCAATAACTACTTTTTGACATCCCTTTTCTATTGCTTTAACAGCATCTTGGACTTTAGGTATCATACCACCATATATTAATTTTTGTTCAATATAGGTGGCTATATTTTTCGCATTTAATGACGGTTGTACTTTTTCATTGATTAAAACACCCGGAATGTCGCTTAATAAATAAATTGGTGCATGTAAAGCTTGCGCAATTTTATACGCTAGCGTATCGGCATTAATATTATATACCTGGTGCGTCATTTGATTTACACCTATAGATGCGATGACTGGTAGAAAAGATTGTGTTAAAGTCGCGATAACGCTTGTATCTATATGAATAGGTTCGCCAACAAAACCATATTTTAAATCTAATGGTTTAATATCAAATAATTGCGCATCTATGCCATTCATGCCAATACTTTGAATACCAAATTGATTGATTTTATTGACTAAACTAGGATTCACTTGTCCAATTAATGTTTGAGTCGTAACAGAAAGTACTTCATGGGTAGTAACTCTCAAACCATCTTTAAATTCTGTTGCTACTTCTTGTAATTCCAAAGATTGATTTATAAAAGGCCCACCTCCGTGGACGATTAATGGTTTATAACCTTGCTTTTTTAATGCAACAATATCTTCAATTATCGAATCATGCATATTCGTCAAAGTGCTCCCGCCTATTTTAATTACAATGTAATCCATATCAAACACCTCTTAAGTTCTATACGACGCATTTATGCGCACGTATTCATATGATAAGTCGCAGCCATAAGCGGTAGCTTCCCCATCTCCATCACCTACAGTAGCTTCTATAATGATATTGTCTGCTTCCAATTGTTTTTTTAAATAAGCTTCATCAAATGCCACTGACATGCCTGCTTTAACCACATCAACTTGGCATAATAATACGTTTGTCGCATGAGGATTTATATGTTTTGATGCGTAACCCATCGCTGTTACAATTCTTCCAAAATTTGCATCTTCACCATGAATTGCTGTTTTAACTAAATTGGATGAAACAATACTTTTCGCCATTTTTCTTGCCTCATGGATATCTGTTGCCCCTTTAACTCTAGCTGTCACCAATTTAGTCGCACCTTCGCCGTCTTTTGCAATCGACTGAGCCAAATAACGTGCAACATAATTGATGGCGTAAACAAATTTTTGCCATTCAGGATGATTTTCATCTAGCCAATGATGATTAACTTGACCATTTGCCATACATAGAACCATGTCATTCGTGCTAGAGTCACCATCTACGGTTATCATATTAAATGAGTGATCTGTAATTTGTTTTAAACATTCATTCAATGGCTCACTACCAACTTTTGCATCTGTCGTTATAAAACCAAGCATGGTTGCCATATTGGGATGTATCATCCCAGAGCCTTTTGCTGTACCACCTATTGTCACTATTTGGTTGTCTATATTTACTTTTACAGACACATGTTTCGTTGTCGTATCTGTCGTTAAAATCGATTGATTAAAATAGTCACTCTGGTTAAACGCATCGTTTAAAACATGATCGACGCCATGTTTCATTTTATCCATAGGCAAAAATGAGCCAATGACACCTGTCGAAGCAATACCAACATGATGTGGTTCTATGTTTAATCGTTCAGCCACCCAACTTTGTGTATCTTTCGCATCTTGTATACCTCTATCTCCAGTACATGAATTCGCATTTGCTGAATTAACTACAATTGCCTGCAATGTTTGATCGATGTTGATACTATCTTCAGTTACTTTAAGTGGTGCTGCTTTAAAACGATTAAGCGTATATACACCTGCTGCAGTCGCTTTTGTCGTAGAGTAAATCCATCCAAAGTCTTTTTTCTTTCTTCTTAGGCCAGCATGAAATCCACCAGCCATATACCCCAATGGCGATCCAACGTCACCATTGATATCTACAGTGATTTGATTGAATGTATCTATCGTTTCAATATCTTTCATCTCATCTCTCCTTTCGCATTTCATTAAGGATAAATTGGTAGCTGATTCAGACCAGTTGTCTCGTCTAAGTCATAAAGTAAATTTAAATTTTGGATTGCTTGACCACTCGCACCTTTAACTAAGTTATCTATAACTGATACGATAATAGCCCTTTGATTTTTTTCATCTACATACAGACCTATATCGCAAAAATTACTACCATACACTTCTTTTGTTTTGGGGTATTCTCCCAAGTCTCTAATTCTTATAAATGGTTTCTGTTCATAATTATTTTTATAAATATCATGTAAATGCTCTGCTGTCATATACTCGTTTAACTTCACATAAATTGTAGATAAAATACCTCTTGTCATCGGTATTAAATGTGGTGTGAACATCACATCGCACTTTGTCCCAGCAATATTAGATACATATTGTTCTATCTCTGGTTTATGTTTATGGTTTCCAATTGCATAGGCACTAAAATTTTCATTCATTTCAGCGTAATGGAGGTGTTGTGCTAATGCACGTCCTGCTCCTGAAACACCTGTTTTTGAATCAATAATAATTGAATGAACATCGATTGCATTTTGAGCAATCAGAGGGTGTAACGCCAATAAAATAGAAGTGGGAAAACAACCAGGATTCGCTATCAACTTTGTGCGTTGTGAATCTATTTCACTCCACTCCGCAATACTATAAAGGGCCGAATCTAAAAAATCTTGTTCTGCTGCTGCTTCACCATAATATGTTTGATATAGGTTTCTATCTGTCAGTCTAAAATCTCCTGATAAATCAATCACTTTAACACCATTATTAATTAAATTTGGCACTAAATGTTTGCTGACATTTGAAGGTGTTGCAAAAAATATAACATCACAAGACGTCGCTTGTTCATTTAATTCAGTATAATTAAGTGCGATATGGTTTAAATGTGGAAATGTTTTACTGATTGGTTCATCAATCTTAGAATGCGAAAATACATATTTAATTATGACGTTAGGATGATGTTGTAATAAACGTATAAGTTCTACAGCACCATAACCACTTCCACCTACTATTCCAACTGTAATCATCTTCCTCATTCCTTTCTGAATATTCGGAATTTTTAATGTGCTTTTTTATTTTTTTCAAGTACTTCTTTAATCACATCAGCAATTTGATTAATCTCATTTTCATTAATAACTAACGGTGGTGCAATTCTAATAACATTGCCCTGTGTTTCCTTACACAACACGCCTTTTTCTATCATTTCTAAACAATATGGCTGTGCTTGTTCTGTTAATTCAATACCAATAAATAACCCTCTCCCTCTGACATCATCAATAATTGGACTATCGATAAGTTGTAATTGATTCAACAGTGTTTGGCCTAACTCAGCTGAATGTTCAATTAAATTTTCATCTAATAAAACATCTATGGCTGCTATCGATACTGCACAAGCAAGTGGATTACCACCAAATGTAGAACCATGCGTGCCTGGTGTTAAAACATTCATGATTGTTTCATTTGCTAAGATAGCTGAAATAGGGTAAAGTCCACCCCCCAATGATTTGCCTAGTAAATAAATATCAGGCTCTATGCCCTCCCATTCCATAGCAAACATCTTGCCTGTCCTACCTAGTCCAACCTGGATTTCATCAGCAATGAATAAAATATTATGTTGATTACATAAATGACGTACTTCTTGAATAAAATAGTCTGGAGGGATATTCACGCCACCTTCACCTTGTATTGGCTCTAAAATGATGGCCGATGTATTGTCATTAATCAACCGTTTTAAATGTTCAATATCTCCAAATTCTATATAATTAATATTTTCTAACAATGGACCAAATCCTTTTTTGTAACTATCTTGTGCAGATAAAGATAAAGACCCTAACGTACGACCGTGAAAGTTACCATTCATAGCAATGATTTCACTTTCATTTTCTTTAATACCTTTGACATCAGCGCCCCATTTACGTGCAACTTTAATTGCTGTTTCCACAGCTTCAGTACCAGTATTCATGGGTAGCACTTTGTCTTTATTTGCTAATTTACAAATTTTTTCTTCCCATTGTCCCAAGTTATCACTATATAAGGCACGCGATACCATAGTTATTTGCTCGCTTTGCGCTTGAAATGCTTCAATAATTTTCGGATGACAATGTCCTTGATTGACCACTGAAAAGCCAGCTATACAATCAATATAACGCTTACCTTCAACATCCCATACATGAGCACCTTTACCTTTTGTTAATGCTAATTTCAAGGGACTGTAATTATTTGAACTATATTGATCTGTTAATTCGAATAACGTATTCATTAAATACACCAACCTTATTATTATTCTATTATTTGTATTAATATTCATGAATATTACACTTTTAAATATAATAAGTCAAAGGTTTATTTAAATATTTTTTTATAAAAATATTTAAAAAGGCTTTAAAATAAGCAAAAAGCATCTATCAAAATTATAAAAATTTCAATAGATGCACATAAATCATTGTATACAATTTGCATATCATCATTTAATATTTAAGATAATATCCGTACCTACCATTCAAATTATACATTCAGTCGTTTTAACAATTGTGGTAAAAGATATATTTAAGTAAAATGCCATATTAAATAACTAAAAAGAGATATAGAGTAGAAAAAAATCACCATTTTTCATTCCGCTCATACTATCGTTACTTTACATAAACAGATCCAAGATTAATACAATAACCAAACCAACAATAGAAGATGTAAATAACAAAAGACCCCAGGTTTTAAATGTATCTTTAATCGTTATATTAAAATATTCTTTAAATAACCAAAATGATGCGTCATTCACATGTGTAATTGTATTACTACCAGCAGCAGTTGCTAGAACCATCAATACTGGATTAACATTAAATGTAGGAATTAAAGGCCCTACAATTCCAGCTGCAGTTATTGCTGACACCACCCCTTGTCCTGTAGCAATACGTATAAGTGCTGTAATTAACCACGCCATGATTAGGGGTGAAATATTTGTATTTTGCATAATTCCCGCAATATAATCGCCTACATTTGCTTTTAAAATAATTTCTTTAAATGCACCACCAGCACCTACGATAAATATAATCGTTGCCACACCTTTCAAGCCACTTTCGAAAGATTTCATCAACTCATCCATCTTTTTACCTTTTCTCAATCCAAAGACAATAATTGAAGTAAGAATTGCGATTATAAGACTAATTTCTGCACTCCCAAAAAATGATACAATTTCATGCCATAAAGTGTCTTTCGTTAGAAACATACTTAATATTGTTGAAAGTGAAATTAAAATCGCAGGAATGAGTGGTATTAATAAACTCATCCCAAAATTAGGCATTTCTCTTTCACTAAACGTTTTATTTTTCTGCAACAACGGTGGCACAGGGTAATTCAAATTTTTCATAACTTTCGGTAAAAGGATACCAGCAATCATTACACCAGGTATAAAGACGATGATTCCCAAGATATATACCATCCCCATATCAGCATGATAGGCGTCTACCAATGCAGTCGGACCTGCCTGAGGTGGAAATAAACTATGAGATAGTGTTGTTGCAGCTACCATAGTAATAGCCAATTTCATAAATGGTGTTTTAGCTTCTATAGCAATACTAATTACTAAAGGAGCTAAAATCATAAAAGCCACTTCGTAAAATACAGAAATACCAAAGACAGCACCAATAATAATCAATGCCCAATGCACATGCTTTGCACCGAATTTATCAATTAGCGTGGTAGCTATTCGTTGAGCTGCTCCAAAATCAACCATTAACTTACCTAAAATTGCACCAAATCCTATAATTAGTGCAAGACTACCTAACGTTGAACCTAATCCATCTTTAATTGTATCTAAGATTACCATTGGCTTCATACCGTTCAGTAAGCCAACAGCAATAGCTGCAAAAATCAAAGAAAAAATACTGTTAATCTTTAATTTAATATTTAAAAATAATAGCAATGCTACGCCAATAATAAGTGATATTATCGGTAAATTTTCACTCACAAATGACAATTTAAGTCCCCCAGTCAAAATCGATTTTATGAAAGCGAATTCACAAACTAACATTATACACCTTTTCGCCTTTAATAACAACGTTGTTATTTTGTGGTTTTAAGATTTCTTAAAAATAAAAAAGCACAGACAAAATAAATGATTGACATTCACTTTGTAAGTACTTTTTTAAATATAAGTAAACAAATGATTTAGAAATTTAAAGTTAATTATGATAACGCTCAAATTGCCATTGTTTGTCTGATAATACTTTTTTATAAAACGGATCGACGCCTATGACTTTAATACAATCAGCCAATGCCTCTACCTCATCTAAATGATGTGTTGTCAATATGATCAAACAATTTCGCTTCATTTGATTGAGTAAGTGATGGATATCAAACCTTGATTTTAAATCTATGCCTACCGTTGGTTCATCTAGTATCAGAACTCGTGGATGATTCAGTAAACCTATTAATACATTCACTTTACGCTTCGTCCCCCCAGATAGACGAGAAACAGTAACATCTAAATCTTTGATGTTTAATTGTTCCATGTATTTTGTAATTAACGCATCAGATATTGGATGTTTACATAATGCTTTAAAACAATTAACGTTTTCAGCAACAGTCATATGCTCAAATAATGCAATATCTTGTGGTACATATCCAATCATTGCTTGTAATTGTTTTTTAGACAATTTTTTTCCAAAGTACGTAATTTCCCCTTGATTAGGTTGTTCTAACCCCGCAAGCATTCTTAATAGTGTCGACTTTCCAGCACCATTTTCACCTAATAGCACAGTTAATTGTTGGTTTTCAAAAGTCATATTCAGAGATTGAAAAATTGTTTTATTATGATATCGTTTCTGCACATGTTTTAAAGTTATCATCCCATCCCTCCTAAATTTGTATAAGGATATAAATCACGCTCATGACAAGCGCATATATAAACGTCATAAATAACCTATGACTAAGTGTATTAATTTTAAATAATAAAAAAGCAACACCGGCTTCAAATAATACAATGATAAACAGTGATTTTAAATAAAATATCCATGTTAATGATTGATGAAACAATAATGCACTTATGATTAATATCATTAACAATAGCATCGTATGTATCAGTATGTAAGTAAGATACAAATTCACCTGACTATATTGAACTAAAAAAATTCTTCTCAAAGGCCCATTCTGTTTTAATCTTTGGTGCAAAATAATTTGCACACTGCTCATACTCAATAATATCGCAAAAACAACACTCAATGAAATAGAAGTATCTGAATGTGACTTTACAAAATAATGTACAATTTGAGATTGAGGTGTCTTATCATTCAATATTTTATTTACTGTGTTCAAAGATGTACGATCACCATTATCATCTAAATGACTTTTAACGATATTAGGTATCTGTTGTTCATATAATGACATGCTTATGATTTCTAAGGTAATATCACCAATAAAATCATCTCTTCCATATAATAAAATTGTTTCTTTTAAACGGTTATCATGCAACTTTTGACTGTAATTTTTAGGTATTTGTAAACTTACTACCGCTTCTTTTCTTTCTATATATTCATCCAAATACGTTTCTTCAGTTGGCACTTTTATTTGAGTAATGAATTCGTTACTTGTGATGTTTTTGATTAAATTTTTAGACGCTGCAGATTGATCTAAATCTTGTATTGCTACAGGAATTTGAAATGATTTATTTAGTGTTTTATATATCCCCCAAATAGCAATTAAAGAGAATAATAAGATACACATAAAGGCTAAATGTTGTTTCCACTGTTTTTTTATAATTATGAAGAAATAGGGTTGAATCATAAGCGATACCTCCCAATCAATATCAAGACTAAGATGAAAATTGATATAAATAAACTGCTATAAAAAGTTATTGGTACATCTAAAATATAATTATTCAATACAATTTCCAGCATTTGATTTGTTACAAAACTAAATGGTAAGTAATCAACCATCCCTAATATAGAATGTTTAAAATAAATGGTTGGTATCGTCATCCCTGACAATAGAACAATCAATATACTCAATATACTTTTCAGTACATAGTTCATCCATTTAAAAGCAATTAAATCAATAATGGTTAACCAAATAATAATCATCAAGACATAATAGCTCAGTTGAATTACAATCGTTAACCAATTATAGCTTTCAAACTGATTTGGCAAGGATTTAATCAACCAAAGCACACCAAAAATCGTCCATAATCCTGTATAAAAAAGTGTAAATAAACTCCTTATCAGTGTTAATTTTTCAAAAGAAAAATGGTGCATGCTTAACCTTGACCACAATGCAGTCGTTTGATTCATTTTCAAAATAGTAAATATTGACAAAGCAAAAATATAAATAGATGTTAAATACGTTGTAATTACATAATAACTTGCACTGTCATATATATGTATAGGTTCATATTCAAATGCGCCAGCACGATTTAGTCCTGTAAACAATAAATCCGTTAGCAGCATTAATGTATGATCTTTATCATTATGTGAGGACAACGTTGTATAGGCTAGACCTCCACCCATCGATAACATAAGCCTTTGATATACTGAGTCTGTTAACTGATTAATGACTAAACTTTTGGTAGACTGTTGATCATATGTATGTACTGAAATAGGCAAACTTCCATTTTTATAAAAATCCTGTGTCATACCTTTTTCAAACACGTAATAACCCTCTAATGCTTTATTCTCTAACTTTTTTTCAGCTACATTTTGGTCATATTTTTTTATGCTAATATCTTTCCCCAAATTCGCACCATCACCTAGTGATTTCAATATGATTTGCGTCTCTGGAGATCGATCTTTATCCACAACACCAATTCTAAATTTCTCATTATCTTGATTTAATTGTTGAATCACTATTAAAGTAGTAAACAACCCTATAACTATAATCAATAAATATAGTAGTAAATACCATTTTTTTAATAAAAAAGAGTGGTAAATGCGAAACAATTGTAATGTTTTCATTTTACCACTCTCCTTTTAGTTATTTTTTAAAATCTTTTGCTAAATCTTTAATGATACCTTCTGTTTTTTTAGAAATTTCCTTTTGTAATTTTTTCAAATCATCATCGGTCAATCCATTTAAATCTTTGGCACCTGATTTTTCGAATTTAATATCTTCTTTAAGTTTTGTTTCACCTTTGATATTAAATGTTACTGGTTGATATCGAATATCTGTAGTCAATTTAAAATCTTGCTTTTGCGTATTATTCTTCACATCGGTTTCTAAATGATTATTATATTCAAATTCAGTTTTGCGATAATTTGCATCAACGCTCACTTTACCTTTGTCTGTACGTTTGTCACCATCTTGAGTCTCATTGTTTGATAACTTAATCGTAGATTTTTTGTAACGCTCATTAGCCCCAATTGTATAATTGTCTTTATACTTATCATCGTCTTTTGTAGATTTACCTTTTAATGATAACTCAGTATCATCTGCAGCAATTTTATAATTCACTGCTAGTTTATCATCATCAATTTGATTCGTTCCTGTTAATTTTACTTCTGAATCATTTTTATCTTTAGCAGTTAATTCACGTTTTAAAATTAAATTATCTTCTTCCCAAATTACAGATTTAATACTTGGAAAATCATTTTTATCTTTATCTTTCACTTCTTGTATCGCTTCATCAATTTTATCTTCATAATCCTCTACTTTGAATTGATCTTCGGCTATTTTTTTAATATCTTTATCCTTCTTAGCTTTTTCCAAAACTGATTTCACAATCGCTTTTGTTTCGCCTTTGCTAAGTTTCAATGTTACTTTCTTAACATCTTGTTCATCGCCATCCACATCAATCGTAGCATTTTCTTTTTCAAAATTATCTTTGTCTAATTTATCAATGATTACATCTGTATATTTACTACTTATTTTTTCTATATCTTTTTGTGAAATTTGTGACCCCGATAATAATGAATTTAAGTTTAATGTATCATTTGTCACTACATTCTCTTTACCTGTAGTACTTGATGTATCTCCAGTTATTTTTTCAAAAGCATCTACAAGTTCATCATTTTTAGCTTTATAAACATCGTTAAATAATGGTGATGCATAATATTGATTGTCTTTGTCTGCAGCCCATTGAAACTTACCGATTTCATTATCTGCTATCGTTGGGTTTAAAGCCAAAATTGATTTTTCTTTTTTAGGATCGTGTCCCACTGTCAATCCCACTTCAGAAGCATCTGCGACAGATTTAGGAACACCTGATGATTCTAATAAATTTTTAGGCACATCGGCGTCTCCTTTTAAATTGATCAGATATGATTCATCTTTCATCTTATCTTGAAATTTAAATTCATTTTCAAATCGATCTTTAGCATATTCTTGAAATTGATTAGCTGTTTCCTTTTCGCTCAATAAATATGTGTTTTTAGGTGTGTTTTTGATAAAAAAGTAATAAGCAGCTCCCCCAATACCGGCAATTAAAAGCACACCAATCACAACTGCGACAATTATTTTTACTGTTTTAGACATACCCCTCAACCTCCCATTAAGTTTGATTGTTTTAATAATACCATAAAAGACTTAATATTAATTTATTTATTTGATTTTTCTTTTATTTTTCACTTGTTATTTAAATTAATTATCAAACATTTTTAATATTTGTAATATATCATTACATCCAATCAATTGTGCACTCAATACATATGTAATCACCTTTATATTTCCTCTTAATTTGTAAAATAATTATTATCAATGAAATTCAATACGAATATAAAATGAGCCCCAAAAGATTACTTTTATTAGCAACCTTTTGAGGCTCAATCTTAAAACCAAAATTCTAAAATATTTTGTTAAAAAACTGTGATTTCAATCATGCTATGTTGTGCTACGTTTTTCGTGTTTAACTTCTTTTTCCCACCACAATGCATCTTTTGGATTTTGAATCACATCTTCGTAATCTTCTTGGGATTCTACATTTGGATATGATCCTCTTAAAGATTTATTAGATGTTGATTTGAACATTGTTACAAAGATTATTAAGCCAACAATATTTATAAACATCAAATAATAGGAAGGTGCAATTTGTTGGCCAGTTGTCTCTACAAGTGTAGAAAGGATAAATGGTGTTAAACCACCAAAAATAGCAGCACCTATATTATATACAAGCGATAGCGTACGCAATCTGACTTTAGTGTGGAACATACTTGGTAACACTGAAGGCATAACACCTTCAAATGTTGACATAAATAATGCAATGATAAATAAACCTAAGATAACTAAAGGCAACATCGGTATGCTCATTAACCAAAATGCTAACACTGAGAATAAGCTGAAACCTGCTAAACCAAATATAATCGTACGTTTATTTCCAATTTTATCACTATACCACCCAAAGAAAAATACAGCTGGAATCATGAGCAACATAGTGATTGTACTTAATATTGAACCCATTGTCCCACCTAAATTAATCGTCGTATTCAAGAACGAAGGCATATATGACAATACCATGTAATTGGCTACATTCAAGAAAGCTACGCCTGTAAAGCAAACTACAACGTCTTTCCAATAATATTTAAAAATATCTAAATATGAATATTCTAATTCTTTTTGTTCTTCTAATGTGGACTCATAAGCTGGACTTTCATCAAGACTCGAACGAAGTATAATACCAACAATACCTAATGGCGCTGCTATAATAAATGGAATTCTCCAACCCCATTCAGCCATTTGCTGGTCATTCAACAAACTATACATTGTACCAGCAAGTATTGCAGCTAATATATTTCCTGCAAGTGTTCCTATTTCTAGTCCACTGCCTAATTTACCTCGTGTTTTATCTGGAGATGTCTCAGCAATATAAGTCATCGCTCCTGCATACTCCCCACCAGTGGAGAATGATTGAATCATTCGAACTACTAATAATAGTATGGGTGCCCAAATACCAATTTGTTCCTGCGTTGGTAACAAACCGAGCATTAATGTAGAGGCAGCCATCAATAAAATGGTAGTAGATAAAACTATTTTTCTACCATATTTATCTCCCAAATGACTGAAAAATATTCCTCCAATTGGTCTTACAATAAATGCAAAAGCAAAAACTGCAAAGGTTGACACAATTTGCATTTCTTGTGGCAAATTACCGAAAAAATTCGCACTAATCACCACTGCTAATTGTGCATACAATCCAAAATCAAACCATTCGATTGCATTACCTATCCCTGTTGCTACTACACCTTTTTTAGCTTGATTTGAATCTACATGATTCACTTTTTCTTTTTTAAACTTCACAAATAAAAACACCCCTTATTTACTTCCATAGATATAACATAACCTTTACGCATATATATAAACACTTACATTTTTTATTTTCAGAATTTTCCCACCCTGTGCCTTTTAATATCATGTGCTAAAGATTTATGAACTTTTGTTTAAATTGCTTATACTAATAACTGAGTTTGGTATAATTATTTAAAATCATTGAATTCGGAGGATTATATTTATGAAAAAAGTTTATTTTAATCATGACGGTGGTGTAGATGATTTAATCTCACTTTTCTTATTACTTCAAATGGAAGAAGTCGATTTGATTGGTGTCAGTGCAATCGGTGCTGACAGTTACATAGAACCAGCTGTGAGTGCATCACAAAAAATAATAAATCGTTTTTCATTAACGCCTGTCCATGTAGCAGCATCAAAAGCACGCGGCAAAAATCCTTTCCCAAAAGATTGGCGTATGCATGCTTTCTTTATGGATGCATTACCTATACTGAATGAGCCTACTTCGCAACATTCTAAAATATTAACACATGAGGCATATGAAGATATTATCGAAAAAGTAAACGCGAGCGATGAAAAAGTTACATTATTATTTACTGGGCCGCTTACGGATCTAGCTAAAGCTATCTCCGTTGAACCAAAACTCGTAAATAATATTGAACGGTTAGTATGGATGGGAGGCACATTTTTAGAAAAAGGGAATGTAGAAGAACCCGAACATGACGGCACAGCTGAATGGAATGCATTTTGGGACCCTGAAGCTGTTAAAACCATTTTTGATACAGAACTAAAGATTGATATGGTCGCTTTAGAAAGTACGAATCAAGTACCTATGACTTGGGACATTAGACAAATGTGGGCCAACGAACGCGCTTATACTGGTGTTGATTTTTTAGGTGTAAGTTATGCTGCTGTGCCACCGCTCACACATTTCCAAACAAATTCTACATATTTCTTATGGGATGTTTTAACAACTGCTTATGTCGGTAAACCAGACTTAGTAAAACAACACGATGTAAAAACTTCTGTTCATGTTAATGGTCCTAGTCAAGGATGTACATATATCGATGAAGCAAATGGCCGGTTAGTTTCTGTGGTACATCATGTTGAACATGATAGCTTTTTTAATTACATTACAAGTTTAGCTAAGCAAGTAAAATAAATACACATAACTCAAAGAAGAAGCACAATCAAAACATGTGAATTGATTACGCTTCTTCTTTTTATGCTATTAAATAAGCATATTCATTTTATAAATAAATAATAATCAGAAACTTTCGTTAGTCACAAATTCAGAATCAATGTTTGCTTTAGTGATTTCCTCTAAACGTTCCACGTTAACATTACCTTGATTTTTTTGATTTAAACCATGCTTACGTGCTAACTCATTATTATATTGATTTAAAGGATACATTTTAAAATTTTGTTCCTTATTGCTATATAAAGTCGGTTCCAGCTCATAATGTGTTACTAGTGATTTCCATCTGACTTGCTTGATTTTAGTTTGCTTCGGTGTTTTTTCAATATCGAACGCTAAATTACCTCCCAGTACATTGTTTTCATCACCTGTTTTTTGACCATTCAAAAAATTTCCCAGGGAATAAGCCACTAATGTTTTATGATTATCTTTACCCTTAATCCACTTCACAGGTTGAATGACATGGGGATGCGTTCCAATCACTACATCTACCCCAGCATCAGCAAACACTTTCGCATATTTCTGTTGTGTTTTATTTGGTTTATGTTTACCTTCATTACCCCAATGTGCTGAAACGATAACAACATCACTTTGTTTTTTTGCCTTAGCCACGTCTCTTTTTATTTGCTTTTCATCAAAGTAATTTATGTAATATGGTTTATCCGATCGAATACCATTCGTGCCATATGTATAACTCAATAAAGCTATATTAATATCGTTTTTATTCATAATTTGAACTGTATCTCTATTGTTTTGTGAATTATATGTTCCAAAATATTCAATATCATCAAATTGCTTCCAAAGTGCAATTTCATTCATAAGTCCACTCGTCCCTTGATCTAATGCATGATTATTAGCACCGTTCACTAAATTGAACCCTGAGTCAGATAAATCTTTTGCTATAGCTTCTGGCGTATTAAAGCGCTTAAACCCAGACAATCCTTTGCTATCTCCACCAATGGGAGATTCTTGATTTATATAAGCTATATCCGAAGCTTCAATATCTTTTTTCAAATGACTATACATTGGTTTAAAATCAAAACTTCCGTTATTCACTGAAGCATCATGATAAACTGCTGGATGAATTAAATTATCCCCCACCGCATAAAATGAAACGTTCTGACTCAAATGCTTAATATTTAATAAGCAACATGCACCAACTATGATAAAACACAAAAACAATAAAGGAAGTAAAATTTTATATTTCAACACACAAACACCTCTACTATACAATATAAATTGTTAGCTTGTTTTTTTAATTACGAATCCTACCGTTTCCTACATTTATAAACTATTTATAACATAATAAAGTTCAAAAAGTTAAGCTTTTATTACACATATTTATAGAAATGTACTTTTTGGTTATGTAATAAATACTATAAAAATAAGCACGCAAACCTTATTTAGATTCACCTGCTTATTTTTGAGTATCAACTTTTTATGTTCAAGCATTTATTGCTTTTTGCTAATTTATCATTTTAGTCATCTTAGAAATAACATTCATAGCTAGCTAACGATAAATTATTAACATTCTTCAGCCATTTAATATTCAAGTCGTTAATACTATTTAACTTAGCTTCCTTAAAATTATAAATTTTAAACATATTTTGTAACAGTCTCCGCTGACAATCTATAAGAGTCATGACCCGGATTTTTAGCTTTTCCTATAGCAACAATCATTACTGGTTCAAAGCGTTCTGGATCTAAATCAAATGCTTCAGCAATTTGATCTTTTTCAAAACCACCAATAGGATTTGTATCATAACCATAAGACCTAGCAACGAGCATAAATTGCATTGCTGCTAAGCTACTATCAATTTTTATAATATCATTCATTTCTGCACGATTTAAACTTTTATATAAAGGCAATATTTTGCCTAACATTTCAACCTTTACTTCTTCAGGCATATAACCATTTAAAACTGCATTATGATAGATGTCTTCTCCATATTCATAATTTTGCATATCGCCAAATATAATAACCATAGCTGCGGATGTATCATTTTGACGGGTATTAAAACGAACAAGTGGCTTCAATTTTTCTTTTCCTGCTTCACTTTCAACCACTAAAAATCTCCACGGTTGCATATTCACAGACGATGGCGCTTTTGTTGCTTTTTGTATCATCTCATCCATTTCAGTTCTAGGAATTTTGACTTGTTCATCAAACACTTTTACAGATTTCCTATTTAACACAACATCTTCAAAATCATTATTCTTCATTCCAAAATTCTCCTTAATCTTTTTTTACAAAATCAAATTATACGCAATTTGTTATATTTTACAAATCATCTGTTTAAATATTTAATGATTTCTAGTTTGGAAATATTTTATTTTGCCTCTAGAATTCCCTATAATGAAGTTATTAATTTATCAAAATAATTAAGATTTAAGTAAAACGTTTATTTCAATAATTTTTATAAAAGTGTAATTGAAAATAAACAATAGTTGATGTTTTGAATATATATTTATATTGTAGTAAAATAAATAAATCCGTTTTAACTCCTAAACGGTGAAGTTATTTTAAAAAAACACCCTATTATTTTGAATATTATCAGCACAAGTATGCTATTCAAATAATAAATAGAGTTAATGGAAAAAGAGGTAAAATAATGAAATCTGTATCAGTAATTGTAACTTATTACAACTCCGAAGATTATATTGAAAATTGCTTAAACAGTTTAAAAAATCAAAGGTTCCAAGATTTTGAATTAATATTAGTGAACGATGGTTCAACTGATAGTTCAAAAGCTATTGCAACTGAAACAATCAAAGATTGGAACATCTCAATTAAAGAAATTGATTTAACTCAAAATTTCGGACATGCTTATGCAAGAAATATTGCGCTAGATTCAGTAACATCACCTTATTTTATATTTATAGATTCTGATGATTATCTTGCGTCTTATGCGTTAGCTTTCTATATGAAACATTTAAATCAATACGATGCTTTAATTGCACCTATTCATTCTTTCACTTTAGATGTGCCACAATACGTCGATCAAAATTTAGTGAAAGTGCAATATTTAAACACTAAAACAAAATCAAATCAATTTCTACGTAAACATTCTGTTTGTAATATCGTTTTTAAAACAGCAATTATGCGTGGACATAATATTAAATTCAATGAAGATTTAGATATCTTTATCGACTGGTCTTTCGTCTTAGAATTCATTAAATATTCAAACGGTTTTGTAAGAATCAGTAGATTCCCTTTCTATATTAAAGGAGAAATTTATGATCCGTTTGAAAAACCGACGTTGTCAACTCAAGATTTCAATATTATTTTTAATGACTACGTTTATAGTTTTTCAGACGCTGTAAAACGTGCGCCTTTAAAAGAAAACAAAAAATTCATTAAAACTAAGATGAAAAATTTATATAGAGATTCGTTTGAGCCATCATTAAGAAAAACACCTGAAAGATATAAATCAAATAGTGAGCTTTTACCAAAAGTCACAAGACAGTTAATGACTACAATATTCAAAAGCGAGAAACCATTATTTATTTTAGAATCATTAATGCTTATGTTTAATAAGAAAAAGCCGGCATTTAAAGTAAATCGATTTAGAAAGCGTGCACGCTTAGCTAAAAATGTTGTTTTACGTCGAAAAAATAAAAACCGTTCATTATATCAACTTACAGATAGCGAAAACAAAGTTAAGCCGAATACAATCGTTTTCGAAGCTTTTGGTGGTAAAAATTATAGTGACAGTCCAAAGTATATCTATGAGTATATGATGAAATACCATCCAAACTATGAATTTATTTGGGTATTCAGAAAACCTGATCAAGTCTATTTACCAGGACCTGCCAAAAAAGTTAAAAAGGGTTCTAACGCATACTATGAAGCTTACGCTAGTGCAAAATACTGGGTAACAAATGCAAGACTCCCATTATACCTAAATAAAAAAGCTAACCAAGTTTATATTCAAACATGGCACGGCACGCCTTTAAAACGCTTAGCAAATGATATGAAAGTCATCCGTATGCCTGGAACAACAACTGATAACTATAAGCGTAATTTCAAAGAAGAAACAAGCAGATGGGATTACCTTGTCTCTCCAAATGCTTATTCATCTAAGATATTTGAAACAGCTTTTTGGATGCCACCAGAGAAAATACTTGAAATTGGTTATCCTAGAAATGATGTCTTAGTTAATCGTGCAAATGATCAAGCTTACATTCAAGAAATTAAAGAAAACTTAAATTTACCTAAAGACAAAAAAGTAATTATGTATGCACCAACTTGGCGTGATGATGAATTTGTCAAAAAAGGAAAATATTTATTCGACTTAAAAATCGATTTAAATAATTTACAGCAAAAAATTGGTGATGACTATGTTATTCTATTAAGAATGCATTATCTTATTGCTAACGCATTAGACTTAAGAGGTTATGAAGATTTTGCAATCGATGTATCAAACTATAGTGACATCTCAGAATTATATCTCATTTCTGATTGCTTAATCACAGATTATTCTTCTGTAATGTTTGACTATGGCGTATTAAAAAGACCTCAAATTTTCTTTGCTTATGATCTAGATAAATATGCTAAAGATTTAAGAGGCTTCTATTTAGACTATCACAAAGATTTACCAGGACCTATTTATCAAGATGCATATCAACTAGCTGAAGATTTACAACATTTAAATCAAATTGAAACTGATTATAAACCTAAAATTGATAAATTTTATAATGATTTTTGCTCAATTGAAAATGGTAATGCTGCTAAAGCAATCGCTGATTTAATTACCAAAAATCAATAAATATTAAAAGATATCATGCGCATAGCTTATATATGGCTATGTACAAACAAGCGCGCTAATCCATGATGGATTAGCGCGCTATTATTTTTAAAATCTTACATCTTTGATCCACTGAAGTACAATATGTGTAAGTAGTTTAAACTAGTAGTCTTGCACGCAGACTATACTTGGAGAAAAATACGTTCTTAAATCACTGTCACTGAAGTACTATAGTTTAAAGAAAACACACCTTCAACTTAGCGTATTCAGCTTCATAAATTAAAGAGGTTGTTATTTCATAACCAATGGTTTCAATCCATTAAAATAAACCTCCCGTTTTCATTTATTACGAATGAAAATAGGAGGTTCTTATATATTAATAGCCTGTACTTTATTTTACTGTACCTGCGTCTTTATCATGTACACCATGACGATAAAAATCAATATATTCAGGTTCTAATGGTTTTTTACCTCTAATTACATCAGCAGCTCTTTCAGCTATCATCAATACTGGAGAATGGATATTACCATTTGTCGTACGTGGCATAACTGAAGCATCTACGACACGTAAATTTTCCATACCATGTACTTTAAATGTCTCAGGATCTACTACTGACATTTCATCAGATTTTGGTCCCATTCTACAACTACAAGATGGATGTAATGCTGTTTCTCCATCACGTTTTACCCATTCGATAATTTCTTCATCTGTTTGAACCTCAGGTCCTGGTGAAATCTCTCCACCATTGAATGGATCTAAAGCTTTTTGAGACAAGATATTTCTAGCTACTTTAATTGCTTCTACCCACTCACGTTTATCTTCTTCAGTAGACAAATAATTGAAGACGAAATCCGGTTTTTCAAATGGATCCTTAGATTTAATCTTCAAGTGGCCACGTGAATTAGAGTACATTGGACCAACGTGAACTTGATAACCATGTGCAGTTGGCGCTTTAGTACCATCGTATCTTACTGCAATCGGTAAGAAGTGGAACATTAGGTTTGGATAATCTACTTCATTGTTAGAACGAACAAAGCCGCCACCTTCAAAATGATTGGATGCTGCAGCACCCTTACGACCTAATATCCATTGCAAACCAATAAATGGCATTTTCAATTTATTCAAACTTGGTTGCATTGATACAGGTTGTTTACATGCATGTTGCACATATACCTCTAAATGGTCTTCAAAGTTTTCGCCTACACCTGGTAAGTGTAAACGTGGCTCGATACCTACAGAACGTAAATGTTCTGAATCACCAATACCAGATAATTGTAATAATTGTGGTGAATTTATCGCACCACCTGATAAAATGACTTCTTTAGCATGAACTGTATGTTCTTTACCATTTTTCTTAAATGTAACACCAGTTACTTTATTTCCTTCGAAATTTAGTTTAGTAACAAAAGCACGTGTTTGTACGTCTAAATTTTTACGTTTCATTGCTGGATGTAAATATGCTCTTGAAGCTGAAACACGACGACCATTATGAACTTGGCTATCAAAAGGACCAAATCCTTCTTGTCGGAAACCATTAACATCTGGTGTCTTGTTATAGCCCGCTTCTACACCTGCATTAAAAAACGCTTGGAATAATGGATTCGATGCAGGGCCTCTTCTTAATTTAATCGGACCATGATGGCCACGGTATGGATCATCTTTACTTGAACCAAATGTTGTTTCTAAACGTTTAAAGTATGGTAAACAATGTGCAAAATCCCAATTATCCATGCCTTCAGGTTTTGCCCATTTTTCATAGTCCATTGGGTTACCTCTTTGATAAATCATGCCGTTAATAGAACTTGAACCACCAAGCACTTTACCACGGGCATGACCTACTTTTCTACCGTCCATATGTGGTTCTTCGTTAGTTTCATAAATCCAATCATACAGTTTATTGCCTGCTGGATACATTAAAGCAGCTGGCATTTGGATTAATAAATCCCAAGGATAGTCACTACGTCCTGCCTCAAGTACAAGTACGTTATTAGATACATCTTCACTAATTCTCGCACCTAATACTGATCCGGCACTACCGCCTCCGATAATAATATAATCATATGCTTCTCTCATTTTTATATAGCCTCCTGATATACATATTTATAAGCTTCATCGTAAATTTTGTGATTAACGTTACGCTTTACCGAACCAATTTACAGGCTCTGGATTTGTGTTACGAAGGATATGTTTCTCAACTTGGTACTCTGCTAGACCTTCTTTTCCAAGTTCTCTACCAATACCTGACTGTTTATATCCGCCCCATGGTGCTTGCGCAAAATATGGATGGAAATCGTTAATCCAAACTGTGCCCATTCTTAATTGATTAACGACACGTTCTGCTTTACCAACATCGTTAGTAAATACACCGCCAGCTAGTCCATAAATAGAATCGTTAGCTAGTGTGATTGCCTGCGCTTCTGTATCAAAACCTTCGATTGTTACTACAGGTCCAAACACTTCTTCTTGAACGATACGCATTGAAGTATCACAATCAGTAATCACTGTTGGTTCAAAGAATAAGCCGTCTTGTAAGTCCTCACGTTCTGGGCGTTTACCGCCGATAGCAATAGTGGCATTTTCTGATTTAGCTATTTCTATATATTTCTCTATTTTTTCTCTATGTTCTGCAGAGATTACTGGACCCATTTCAGTTTCTGGGTTAAAGCCGTCACCCAATTTAATATTTTTAATTCTTTCAATTAACGCTTGTTCAAATTGTTTTTTTATTTTGTTATCTACTATGATTCTTGCACCAGCTGAACATACTTGACCTGCATGGAAAAAGCCACCATTTAGCGCTTGATCAACTGCAAGTTCAAAGTCTGCATCTTCGAATATAATATTAGGGTTTTTACCACCGAGTTCTAAAGCAACATTTGTTACATGATCTGCCGCTTGTTTCATGATATGTTTACCTGTTTGAATGCCGCCTGTAAATGAAACTAAATCGACATCTTTATGTGCTGATAGTGGTTCTCCAACTTCAGAACCTTTACCTAATACTAGGTTAATGACACCTTTAGGGAAGCCAACTTCTTCCATCAATTCAAACACACGGATTGTTGTTAATGGTGTAATTTCACTTGGTTTCATTACTAAAGAACAACCAGTCGCTAATGCTGGCGCAATTTTCCAAGATGCTTGAAGTAAAGGATAATTCCAAGGTGTGATTTGTGTTACTACACCAACTGGTTCTTTAACGACTTTACTTTCTGTATTCGGAATAGGAGAATCAATAATTTCTCCCCCATCTTTATCTGCTAACCCAGCGAAAAAGTTAAATACATTTGCAATATCGTCCATATCAGCATAAGACTCTTCTAATGTCTTACCTGTATCTAACGTTTCAAGTTTCGCTAATTCTTCACGATGTTTTTCGATCATATTAGCTATTGCTCTAACTTTCTTACCTCTATTTTCACTTGTTTCATTAGCCCATGTCCCTGCTTCAAAAGCGCGTCTTGCTGCTAAAATTGCACGTTCACTATCTTCTGCAGTTCCTTCTGCTACTTCAAGAATAACTGCTTGATTATATGGATTAATAATCTCTCTCGTTTGCTTATTTGAGCTTTCCACCCATGCTCCATCTATATATTGAAGACGAGATAAATGATCTACAAGTTCCATTAAAATTACCTCCGTTAAGTTTGTTAAATTTTTATTTAACGAATTTTATGAACTTTATGTTATCATAGTAGTTGAAAAAGTGTCAAATGTGTTTAAATATGATAGGGGTTTATGCATGCATCTTTTTTATATGGAAGGTAAACTATAGAAACTCACTATTTATTTTTCACTTAACTCTATAAGGACTTGAACGGAGGTGGACAATTGGTACATTCAACCAACCCTGATTATCAATTAGAGGAAGCTAAGGATATCGTTATTAATGCTATTGGCGAAACCATGGATTTGTACGGCATCAATAGAAGTGTAGGAAACTTATTTGGAACAATGCTCTTTGAAGACAGTATGACACTTGATGAAATGAGAGAACAATTACAAATGAGCAAACCCAGCATGAGTGCTGGTGTTAAAAGATTGCAAGAATTTGATATTGTTAAGCAACAATTCACAAGGGGAAGTAGAAAACAACATTTTGTCGCTGAAAAAGATTTCTTTAATTTCTTTAGTAATTTCTTTTCACGCAAATGGCGTCGTGAAATTGTTATTAATTCAGAAGGTGTTCATGATGCAGTAGCCATCCTTGATAAGATTATTGATAACAGCAAAGCAGATGAAGCTACAAAATCTGAAGCAGAGGAAGTTAAACAACAATTATTAGATACTTTACCTTATTATGAATGGTTAGATAATTTAAGCAATGCATTAGAATCTGGTGAAATATTTAAATATTTCCCAATTCCAGAAAAAAAAGAGTTATAGTTATGTTGGAAGCTTGCTTTTAACATTTTTAGTTAAAAAGCTGAGACAGTTTATAATGTCTCAGCTTTAAGTATGTGTTCATAGTGATTGAATACTATACATGCTACTCGTTTTACAAAGTAATCCGAATCACTGTCTCTATACAAAATAAGCGCACCACTATCTCACCGTAAAATAAGATAGTGGTGCGCTTGTTTTATATTACTTATCATTTTCTTTCCGTTCTCTTACTTGTGTTATACGTAACGAACGTCTTTCTACTTCCCTATATTTTTCGGCTCTATCTTCTAGTTTCAATCTATCTTCGGACAATGTCCTTAAGAATGAAATCATCATCATGACAAATATAGCCAACAGCGGGACACTAGCTAATAAAGAAGCTGTTTTCAAAACTTCTAACGCTCGTTCACCACCTACTAACATCAATCCAAATGGTAATAGACATAATGCAAAAGCCCAGTACAATCTATTTGCTTTTAATGGCTCGCCGATAACTTTCTTTTGAGAAGCTGCAGCCAAGATATATGAACCTGAATCAAATGTAGTCGCTAAGAATAAGAATGCAGATAACAAGAATAGTACAATGATTAAATTAGGGAATGGTAATTGATGCATAACTTCTATAATAGTAGCCTCTGTACCATGCGTATTTAAGAAATGGATCACATCGAATGAACCAGTGATTTGTAAATAAACTGCATAGTTTCCAAAAATACCAAAGAACAGTGCACATCCTAACGTCCCATAAACAATTGTTCCAAGCACAATTTCTTTAAGTGTACGTCCTTTAGAAATACGCGCAATAAACAATCCTATAAATGGCGCATATACAATCCACCATGACCAATAGAAAATCGTCCATTGTTGTGGGAAATTCGTTTCTTTACGACCACCTATACCGCCAAATGGTTCAATCCATGTAGCCATTTGGAAGAAATTTTTAATCATGTTACCCATACCAGTGATGGACGTTTCCATAATAAATACAGTCGGTCCAACAATAAATACAAATCCTAGTAATACAAAAGATAAAATAACATTCGCATCACTTAAAACTTTAATTCCTTTTTTCAAACCAGAATAAGAACTATATGCGAAGACAGCTGTAATTGTGAAGAGAATAATGCTACGCATCAACATACTGTCTCCAATACCTGTTAATTTTTCTATGCCTGCAGAAATCATTGGCACACCCAGTGCTAATGAAGTAGCTGCGCCACCAAGCAGACCAAAAATAAATAGAATATCAACTATTTTTCCTATAATACCATCTGTCTGACTTCTTAAAATCGGACGCATTGTTTGACTAATTTTATAAACTGGTTTTTTCTTAATAAAAACAAGATAACCAATTGCTAGTGCTGGCAATACAAATGTGGCCCAAGCAATTGGTCCCCAATGGAACATGCCATACATAGTAGCGTAATTCAATGCACTATCCGTCATTCCTTTACCGCCATGTGGAGGATCTTGATAATAGAATGCCCATTCAATAACGCCCCAATATAAAATATCTGAAGCAATTCCGGCACAAAATAGCATAGCTGCCCAACTAAAATTATTAAATTCAGGCTTGTCTGTCGCTTTACCAAGCGTCACATTACCATATTTACCAAATGCGATATAAAGTACAAATATTAACGTTGCAAGTCCAATCAATAAATATATTGAGCCGAGTGTACTCGACACGACCTCATTTAAATGCGTAATTATGTCCTGACTGGCCTTAGGAAAAACCATCATCGGAATAACTGCAATCAGTAATATCAATGAAGACCCTATAAAGGTCGTCCAATCCATTACTTTTACTCTTTCTTTTTTCACAATAGACACCCCTTATTGTTAGTAAAATATGTAAAAAATTTGCTAATCACTATAATTTTTTAGCAAAACCATTTATTAAATTACAAACATGAGCCTAACGAACTTTTAATAATAATGCAAATTGCATTCAAAAAACACAAACACAAAAGATGAATAAATATATAATATTTCTATTAGTCACAGTCTCTAAAATCGTTACAATCACAGTGTTAAGTTTAAATTTAACGAAATTAACGAACGGAACAAACTTTCTTTTTGTATTATTATGCGTTATTTATGTATTAATATTATTTTTTATATTTTTTCGAACAGTTGCTATTTTCCTTTTTCTATAGTAAATTCAACACACAATTAAGTTTCAATATACTTTATTTTTTAAAAAAATAATATTGGTAATTCTCAATATTTAACAAAGGGAGTTTATATCATGTGGCATTATTATAAATTGTATTGGAAAAATGTGCTTGATTTTAAAGGGCGTGCTAGAAGAAAAGAATTGTGGTTTCCATTGTTAGTCAATATATTAATCACTATTCTATTGGCTATACTATTAGACTATATTTTTAAAATACCAACGTCGATAAGTGACGCAATTAGCGCTTTATTTACAATTATTATCTTTATTCCTGATTTTTCAGTGGCTACAAGACGCATGCATGATATTGGTCGGACGATGACTTTTCCAATTATATTTGCCGTCTTTTCCGTGTTATTTTTAATTGCCTCATTTATCCCATCTGGTGACGGCTTATTTTTCAATATTTTAGCAGTTATTTTCGGCATTAGTAGCATTATTTTCTTCATTTTAAATATTGTCGCTTTCTTTTACATGATTACCGATAGTGACAAAGTAGTTAATCAATACGGATTACCACGTAAGTAATTAGAAAAACGCACATAAAGAACGGGACAGAAATCATGCTTTACAAGCGATTCCTGTCCCGTTTTTCTTTTTGCAAAACTATTAATCCCATACTTTTCAACTAAAATAGCTTATAATTCATATATAATGTATTTATAATAAATGAGGTATTTAACATGAACAAAAATAAAATCATTAATTATTGGAATAAGCGTGCGACTTCTTTTAGCAAAGACAAGCAAGCAGAACTTAAAAGTGTGCACGCAGAAAGATGGCTATCTGAAATAAACCAAATTATAACAATCGAACCCGGTATGAAAATCTTAGACATTGGCACAGGCGCAGGTTTTCTAGCAATTCTATGTCAACAACAAGGTGCGCAAGTTACTGGTATTGACCTTTCCCCTGAAATGATTCAATCTGCTAAGCAAAATGCATTACGTTTTAATATAAATGTCAACTTTCAAGTCATGGATGCTGAACATTTACATTTTGACGATGCGTATTTTGACCTAGTCATTTCTAGAAATGTTACATGGTTATTACCAGATACAAAAGCTGCCTACCAAGAATGGTTACGCGTTTTAAAACCAAATGCTACACTCATTAATATCGATGGAGATTATGGCAAGGATGCTTTTACAGATTATAGTGATATACCAAATCATCACGCGCATCATACTTTAGGAGACACGATGTTAGCAGAGAGTGAAAATATAAAGCAAAGTATTTCAATTAATCACTACGACCGCCCTCAATACGATTTAAATATCCTTAAGCAAATAAATACGAAACCCATCCATGTAGATACGACCATTCATAAACGCATTTATCAATCACATGATGAATTTTATAATCCAACACCTATATTTTTAATAGCATTAACGAAATAATAAATGATTATGAAACATACAACATAGCTAACCATATTAAAATATGAATAATTCGTTTCACATAGAGCCTACAACTTGCGTTGACACCTAATTTTTATCATACTATATATGAATAAAAGCAAAAGGAGTGGTAAGAATGAATAAAGAACAATTTGATAAAGTGAAAAACGGCAAAGGATTCATTGCTGCATTAGACCAAAGTGGTGGCAGTACACCTAAAGCATTAAGTGACTATGGTGTAACTGAAGATCAATATAACAGTGAAGATGAAATGTTTAAACTTGTACATGATATGCGTACACGAATTGTTTCATCACCTGCATTCAGTTCAGATAAAATCATTGGTGCAATTCTTTTCGAACAAACGATGGACCGTGAGGTAGAAGGTAAACATACTGGTGACTATTTAGCTGATAAAGGTGTCGTTCCTTTCTTAAAAGTTGATAAAGGCTTAGCTGAAGAACAAAACGGCGTGCAATTAATGAAGCCAATTCCAGATTTAGATAAATTATTAAACCGTGCAAATGATCATAAAATTTTCGGTACAAAAATGCGTTCTAATATTTTAGAATTTAATAAAACTGGTATTGACCAAGTTGTACAACAACAATTCGAAATTGGAAAACAAATCATCTCTGCTGGATTGGTCCCAATTATCGAACCAGAGGTAAATATCAATGCTGATAACAAAGCAGAGATTGAATCATACTTATCAAGTGCAATATTAGCTGAGCTAAATAAATTAAATGACGATGAACTCGTAATGTTAAAATTAACAATCCCAACTAAAGCTAACCAATATCAAGAATTAATCGCACACCCTAATGTGGTTCGTGTCGTTGCTTTATCCGGTGGTTATAGTAGAGAACATGCTAACGAAGTTTTAAAACAAAACAAAGACTTAATTGCTAGTTTCTCTCGTGCATTAATCAATGACTTAAATGTCAATCAATCAGATGAAGAATTTGATAAAATTTTAGCAGATACAATCGATTCTATCTATGATGCATCAGTAAACAAAGCTTAATAACCATTCAGCAATAGCTTTATATTTCCCAGGAAACATGGCAAAAATAAAGCTTAACACACACCCTGATCTTTAATGTCAGGGTGTGTTTTTATATAACAATGTTTAAATGCGATTTGTAATAACGTCTTACACACCTCAGTCAATATTACTTATCTTGCTATACTCAATCTAACTAACGCATTTTTTTATCATAAAAAATCGAATACTGCATTTGAAATAACATGTGCTCACTGAGACTATTCCTTAATGTTTTCAATATTTTTTAGCAAGCATGTTTAATGTAAGTTTTTAAGAAATCCTTAAATAGACTAGCTATAAACCACGACAAACTATATAATTATATTAATTTGCTAATTATCAATGGTTTTAAGGGGAGGAAGTATGAAAAATTATCTACATAGATGGATTATTGAAGCGCTAAGTTATATGGCTTTAGGGTTATTTGGCTCTTTGATTATCGGATTGATTTTAGAAACGCTTGGAGAACAAACATTATTACCACAATTAAATCTGACATTTTTATCAGCAATCGGCAAAGTAGCAATGTCCATGACTGGTGCCGCTATTGGTGTGGCGATAGCTTATGGTTTAGGCGCAAAACCACTCGTTACATTTTCTAGTGTTATCGTAGGTACATTAGGTTATACAACTTTTGATGGTGGTCCAGTAGGCGCTTATATCGCTACAGTCATCGTTGTTGAACTGAGTAGATTATATGCTGGCAAAACAAAAATCGACATCATTTTATCTCCACTACTAACGATATTAATTGGTGGTTTTATTGCAAAGGCTTTTGGACCAGCATTAAATCAATTTATGACAGGCTTAGGCAAAATTATCATTGCATCCACGGATCAACAACCGTTCATCATGGGTATCTTAGTCTCTGTTATCTTTGGTTTAGCTTTAACTGCACCGATCTCAAGTGCAGCTTTAGCGTTGATGTTAGATTTGAATGGCCTCGCTGCAGGCGCAGCAACAATTGGTTGTGCATCACAAATGGTTGGTTTTGCAGTTACTGGCTATAAAGATAATGGTTGGGGTGGTGTGCTTTCTGTAGGTATTGGTACAAGTATGTTGCAAGTCCCAAATATCATTAAACATCCAATGATTTTACTACCACCTACTCTTACAAGCGCTATTGTTGCACCTATTATGACAACGTGCTTCCCTATGACAAATAATGCTGCAGGTGCTGGTATGGGCACAAGCGGCTTCATCGGTCAAATTATGACTATCAATACAATGGGTGGCTCTATACAGACTTGGTTCTTAATTCTTACTTTCCACATTTTATTGCCAGCCATTATCAGTTTCTTTCTTTATAGAATTTGTTTTAAAAAACAATGGATACGTCCTGGTGACCAACTGATTCACATTGCAAAATAGCAACGACATACAATATAAAACAAATCCTGAGACAATTTACATGTCTCAGGATTTGTTTATGTTCATCTAAATCAATGTAATGATAAATATATTTTCAATCTCACTCTACTCTTTATCCACACGTGCGTTTACAGGGACATTTGCAGTAGCTTTTCTTGTTTGTGTTACATATAAAATTGCTGCGATTGCATACCAAGCCAATACGATAAGCCATTCGGAAGGCCATGCTAACGATGATGGCATACCTGGTAAATAAATGACTATAAACAAAACGCTTAAAACAATAGCGATAGTACCAACGAGTTTTCCATTCTTTATACGATAGGGTCTAGCTAAATCAGGTTGCACTTTGCGTAACTTCATAAAAGAAATCGCTACAAGTAAATACCCTAATACCACACCAATACCACCAGCATTAACAATCCATACAAGTGCTGCTCTACCTAAAAGTGGTGCAACAAACGCTAAGATACCAAGAAACAAAATACCATGTGTAGGTGTCTTATATTTAGGATGAATAAATGCAAACCATTTAGGAATCATGTGATTTTTCGCCATAGCATACAGAATTCTACTACCACCAATAATAAAAGCATTCCAACTTGTAATAATGCCAGCTACACCACCTAATACTAGCAAGACGCCAAATCCACTATGACCAAATAAGTTAGCCATTGCATCTGCTGTCGCCAAATTACTGTTGCTTAGAGCTTTAGGTGATAAACCTGTTGCTACACCAAATACAATGAGCAAATAAAAAATCACAGAAGCGATAATTGATAATATTAAAATACCGCCAATTTTTTTCGCAGGTGCTTTAACTTCTTCTGCAATTTGTGGGATGACATCAAAGCCCACAAACAGAAATGGAATCATCATTAATACAGACATCGTTCCACCAATACCATTTTCAAATGGCTGTAAATTATTGAAATTACCATTAAATCCTGCACCAAATACAAGTAATAAGCCAACGCCTACAATAAAAATTGTGAAAACTGTTTGCATGATTGCTGCAGGCTTTACACCAAAATAATTAAGTGAAGTTAAAATGACACTTCCAATTGAGCCAATGATCACCCATGTGAAGTATACATCCCACCCCGCGATATTCCACATCAATCCTTGATGTTGAAATGGAATAACATAGTCGATCACTGTGGGCAATGCGACCGCTTCAAATGTAATAACTGAAACATAGCCAAATAATACGGACCAACCTGATATAAAGGCAACGCCTGGTGAAAAAGCTTTTTTAACAAATACAAAACCGCCGCCAGTTTCTGGAATTGCTGCAGCTAATTCTGCATATGTAAGTCCGATGACAATGACTAAAAATCCACCGAGTAAAAATGCCACAACACTTCCTACAAAACCAGCTGTTGATACCCATTCTCCTGATAATACGACCCAGCCCCATCCAAGCATTGCGCCGATTGCCAGAAATAAGACATCAACAATATTCATCGTCTTATTAAATTGAGATTTCATTTTACATACCCCATAACATTCATTGAATTAAAAGTGAATGAGCTTAAATTTTCTATATTAGTTTCAATCTAATCATCACTTTCTTGTTCGTTTAGATTCATACGTTTTGCTTTATTTACAACTAGTGCTTTCTAACTGGCACTTTAAATACCTATGGATAAATATTTTGTTTCTAAGTATGGCTCTATACCTTCAGTGCCACCTTCTCTGCCATAACCACTTTCTTTCAAACCACCAAATGGTGCATGAGCAGCTGAAGGACCACCATCATTCCACCCAACAACACCATATTCTAACTCATTATAAAGCTTTAATCCTGTACGATAATCATTTGTGAAGAAGTAAGAAGCTAAGCCAAATTCTGTATCGTTTGCCATTTTTATTGCTTCATCTAAATCTTCATAAACCATAACCGGTGCAACTGGACCGAAAGTTTCTTCATGCATTACTTTCATATCTAAATTCACATTAGAGATAACCACTGGTTTTAGGAAATTTCCTTTTAACGCTTGTATTTCATCTACTGACCGTGATAATTTCCCACCTTTAGCTTGTGCATCTGTAATATGTGTCATCACTTTTTCAACTGCAGCTTTATCAATGAGTGGTCCTATGTTTACATCCTTTTGCAGACCATCACCAACAGAAAGTTCGTTGACTTTCTCAATCAAACGGTTTGTGTATTGATCAGCAATATCTCGATGTACAAAAATACGATTCGCGCAGATACATGTTTGCCCTGCATTTCTAAACTTAGAAGCAATCGTACCTTCTACAGCTGCTTCAATATCAGCATCTTTATGCACAATTAAAGGGGCTAAACCACCTAGCTCCATCGTTACATTTTTCACACTTTGCGCTGACTGTTCAATCAGTGATTTTCCAACAGCAGTCGATCCAGTAAATGTCACTTTATTAATCAGTTTATGTGTGGTGAAGATATCACCTGCATCTTTACCAGACGCAATAATATAGGATATCGCATCTTTGGGTATGCCGGCTTCATGTGCTAGTGCAACTAGTTTAATGGTTGTTAAAGGTGTTTTGACAGCAGGTTTACAAATGATTGTGCATCCAGCAGCTAATGCAGGCGCCATTTTACGCGTTATCATCGCTGCCGGGAAATTCCAAGGTGTTATCGCCCCTACTACACCTACCGGAAATTTATCAATCACTATTTTCTTAGATGACGTATTTGCAGGTATCGTACGTCCATATACTCTCTTAGCCTCTTCCGCATACCATTTTACATAAGCATTCGCATATATGACTTCCCCTTTAGCTTCTGCTAAAGGTTTTCCACCTTCAAGTGTAATAAGCTTCGCAAGTTCATCCTGATGTTCATCAATGAGTTTCCCCCATTGATATAACTTTGCTGAACGTTCGTGTGCATCAACTAATTTCCATTCTTCAAATGCTGTACGTGCACGTTCAATTTGTGAATGGATTTCATCATGACTTGTGTAGTTTAAACGTTCTATAATTTCATTGGTAGAAGGATTATAAACTTCTAATTGACTCATTATTGTTCTCTCCTTTACATTTATTTTTGTTATGAGGTATGACTTAACTATACCCGTTATTTAAAAATAAAATTTTAAGCGTCCAGATGTGCTTCCGCTATACTCACTTTTTCAAATGTTTCAGACAATATTTCTAATCCTTGTTGTAATTCATCGTCTGTAATAACAAGCGGTGTTAAGAATCGTAAAACATTACCTTTAATACCAGCAGATAATAATAACAAACCATTTGCATTCGCTGTTTGAATAATTTTTCCAGTCAATGCTTTATTGGGCTGACCGGTTTGATCATCGATGATTTCACAGGCAACCATAGCACCAAGTCTACGAATGTTTGTGATAAATGAATATTGTTCTGCACTGCGATATAAGAAACTTTCAAGTTGTTTTCCAATTTGTTCTGCTTTATTGTTTAAGTCTTCTTCTTCAATGATTTCAATGACTTTTAAAGCAGCTTCACAAGCTAAGGGATTTCCAGCATATGTGCCACCTAGTTCTCCAGGAGATGCACTGTCTATAATTTCCGCTTTTCCAACTACACCGCTTAATGGAAATCCTGCAGCCAATGATTTAGACACAGTTATTAAATCGGGTTCTATATCAAAATGTTCAAT
Organism: Staphylococcus sp. GDY8P119P; assembly: GCF_017892075.1. NCBI lineage: Bacteria > Bacillati > Bacillota > Bacilli > Caryophanales > Staphylococcaceae > Staphylococcus > Staphylococcus sp. GDY8P119P. Next base: position 47,801 of record NZ_JAESKJ010000001.1, on the reverse strand, counting down.
CGCAAATGTTTTACCTGTTCGTGCAAAACCTGTTTGAATTTCATCTGCTACAAAAATAATGTCATGCGCTTCACATATTTTTTTAACTGCTTTCACGAATTTTTTATCCGGAATAATAAATCCGCCTTCTCCTTGGACTGGTTCCATCACGATACAAGCTACTTCACTAGGATCTACAGTCTCTATGAAAAAATCATGTAACTTATCAATCATTTGATCAATATAGGCTGCTTCAGATAAGTATTCGGATTTTTCTGAAATATTAGGGTATGGCGCTTGGTAAACCTCTGGTGCAAATGGGCCAAATCCAAGTTTATAAGGCCTTACTTTACTTGTCATAGACATTGTTAAATTTGTACGTCCATGAAAACCTCTTACAAAGGAAACAACTGATTGCCTTCCAGTGTGTTTCCTAGCAATTTTCACTGCATTCTCTACAGCTTCTGCACCTGAATTAAGTAAAATCACTTTTTTATCAAAATCACCAGGTGTAATCTCTGTTAATTTTTGAGCTAAGTTGAGATAGCTTTTATACATAATGACATTGAAGCCAGGATGTATAAAGTTGTCTAGTTGTTCTTTTAAATGTTTGGTTATCTTAGGGTGTGTGTGTCCAACGTTTAATGTACCAATTGCTCCCGCAAAATCTATGAAACGTTCACCTTCTACATCTGTGATCGTAGCACCTTGTGCATGATCTGCAACATGCAGATTACCATTCCCAACACCACGTGCTACATACTTATCACGTTGTCTCTTATAGCTTTCAAATTGATTTGTCATCAATAACCCCTCCTCTTTGCTTCTACATAAGACCTGTAGTTTTCTAAAATTTAAGGGATTATTGGTACAGTGTAAAGTACCAGTTATGACAATTTAATGGAACCAGATTATTCCCAAATGACTTCTTTTAATCTCTGTACTGCCTGAGGAATCTGCTTTTGCTTGATTTTTGAAAATCCTATAATCAGTGTTTTATATGAACTATTTTTTTCAAGCGCTTTCACAGAAAATCGATTTAGTGTATAAAGTTCAAGTTTCATTTCTTTAGCTCGTGATTCAATTTCTTGGTAGGAAAAGGGGGTGTTAACTTCTACAATAAAATGTAAACCTGCTCGCGTATCTTTGATTCGAATATTATTTGTAAAGGTATTGGATAGATGTGTGATGAGTGTTTCTCGTTTCTTTCCATATATTTGATGCATCTTTTTTACATATTTTTCATAGTAGCCTTCTTTGATCATTAAATTTAATGTAAGTGCGTGAATCGTTGAAAAGTCAGGAATCATATTTAAATTATAGTGATCAAATTGTTTTACTAAATTAATTGGCAAAATCATATAACTCATGCGCAATCCTGGCATTAGCGTTTTTGAAAATGTACCTAAGTATATCACGCGTTCATTTTTATCAAAACTAAACAGTGAGGGGATATTATCAGTTTCATATTTAAACTCACTATCATAGTCATCTTCTATGATGTAACTTTGTGTTTGACTTGCCCAGTTCAAAAGATCAATACGACGCGACACAGGCATGATGATTCCCATTGGAAATTGATGCGATGGTGTCACTATCGTAGCATCAGGTTGAGCTTGTTTAATTGCTTCAATAGATATCCCCTTATGGTCTAAAGCAATCGGTTTTAACTGTGCAGTTGTTTGACGGATTAGTGTTCTAAACCTTGAGTACCCTGGATTTTCCACTGCGATCTTGATTTCATCTGGTAATAATTGAATCAATTTGGTTAACAGTATATTAGTGCCTGATCCAATGACAATTTGTTCCGGATGACATTGGATACCTCTTTGATAAGACACTAATTTGGCAATCGATTGTCTTAACTCTATTGGTCCTTTAATTTGAGGTATTGAAGATAATTCATGATCATAATTTTCAAATACACGTTTAACGAGTTTAGTCCATACCTCTACTGGAAACGCAGATATATCGGTACTCATATGAGAAAATGAATAATCGTATGCATCTTCAATTTGCTGTTCTTGAACATTCAAAGATATTTGCGCATTTGGATCAATGATCAATTTTTCTAATGGCTCAATAAAATAACCCTTCCGCTCTTCAGTATAAATATATCCCTCAGCCAGTAGCTGTTCATATGCTGCTTTTACACTATTCACACTAATATTTAAATGTTGTGACATATCTCTTTTGGAAGGTAACTTTTCATGACTTTCATATTTGAATGCGAGAATATCTTCTTTTAATTGGCTATATAATTGACGATAAATGAATTGACCGCTTTCCCGTTGCATTCAATCCCCCCTTTTTTACATCATCTGTTCTCCAGTTTTCTCATATCACTCATTATAATGAAAATGAGGACGGTATAGAAATCAAAACGTAAATTTGATTCCATGTCACCGTCCTCATCAGACCAATCTTATGGTTGGAAAATTACAATATGTTATTGGAACTCCAGTGGCACCACGACCGATTGTTGCATTGATAAATACATACAGTCTTAGAACTTGCCACTTCAATATGCTTTATATTTTATAGAATTGGTGACGCTAATTTAGCGATCGATTGTTTGAACTTAATCCAATTTGATCGCTGTTCATAGCGCTCTTCTGTTAATTCCTTAGATACTTTCATATCTTCTATAAATGCTGCTTTAAGTTCTTTGACAATATTTGCATCATACATAAATGCATTAATTTCAAAATTTAATTCAAAACTACGTATGTCCATATTTGATGAGCCTACACTTGCTACTTCATCATCAATAATCATCATTTTTGAATGAATAAATCCATTTTCATACGTATAAACTTTGACACCATCTCTAATCAACTGCGCGACACTTGTAATTGTGGCCCAGTATACAAAAATATGGTCTGGTTTATTAGGAATAATTAACCGCACGTCTACCCCAGCTTTTGCAGCTATACGCAATGCATTGATATAACCTTTATCTGGTATAAAATACGGACTGTGCATATAAATTGATTCTTTGGCGTTCATGATCATTTTCATATAGCCAAACTCTATCTGATGCCAGTTATCACTTGGGGCACCGAGTGCAATTTGCATCGGCACATCTCCACCTTGATTTGCATTGTCTGGGAAATACTTATCATTATATTCCAATTGTTCACGGTGTGATTGAGAATTCCAATCGTGGATAAAACTGAGCTGTAACGCGTCAACGCCATCACCTTTAACTCTTAAATGTGTGTCACGCCAATAGCCAAATTTTTCATCTAAACCTAAATATTCATCACCAATATTAAATCCACCCACATAACCAGTCATACCATCAATCACTAAAATTTTACGGTGATTTCTATTGTTTAGTCTGAAATTTATTAATGGAATTTTAGCTTGGAAGAAAGCCTCTACTTGTCCACCAGCTTCTTGGAAGTTTTTGAATTTTGATTTATGTACCGTTTTAGATCCTACTGCATCATAAAGTATTTTAACTTCCAATCCTTCTTCAGCCTTTTGTTGCAAAATATCGACAATTTCAGAGCCCAACTTATCTAATTTCAAAACATAATACTCTAAATGAATATACGATTTCGCATTGCGTAAATCTTCTTTCATTTGGTCAAATAGCGCATGACCATCAGTATAAATGTCGACATTATTATCGTAACTTAAAAATGTTGGTTCTTTCGTTAGCAATGTATTTACAATATCTGCATGTTTTTTAACTAATCGGTTATCTGAATGATTAATCTTGTTGGTAGCATCTGATAACTGTGTTTTCATTCGTTCTTTCATGTCATCTATCTGATTATGGTGAAAGCCTTGTTCCCGTTTTTTCCGTACTGCTCGACCAAAGAATATATAAATAATAAAGCCTAAAATAGGTACTACAAATAGTAGAAATAACCATGCCCAAGTTGCTGTAGCATCTCTGCGATCTCTATCTAAGAATACAATAATAAAGGCCAGTGCTATATTAATAACAAAGAAAAACGCAAGTATACCTCGATAAATCGGGCTTACACTTGGATCAAAAATAAGTTGCATAATGACACCTCATCGTTTCTTTTAGATTTTAATGAAGACTACATAAGTCATCTATGTGACTATTAATGTAGCTCAACTTATCAAATCCAATTAATTTTAAAACTCATAGAAAAACAAAGCATGTTGTAAAATATCGTACAATATTTGAATGATACTGTCTATTGTTCTATTGTTTTTTCTATTGTTCGATTACGCCCTGCTTGTGAGCCGAATAATGTGATTAATAGTGCAGTGATTAATAAAATACTTAATGAACCGATCCATTGACCTGTAACATCGTGTAATATACCAAATAATAAAGGACCTATAGCTGCAAAAAGATAACCCACAGATTGAGCCATACCAGATAACTTTGCTGACGTTTGACTATGTTCTGTTCTTAAACTAAAGAATGTATTAACAAGTCCAAACGCTAAGCCACTTGCAACACCAATTAAAATCGTAGCAATTAAAGCAAGTTGTGGTGAAAATAACATTATTGAAACACCCACCACAAAACATAAACCAGTGATAAAAGTTAATAAAAACTGTGATTTCATTTTGGTAGCAAATATAGGTGTAATAAATGTTAATGGGATGATGGAGATTTGCATAATTGATAAATACATCCCGGCTTCACTGATAGACATACCACTTTGAGATAAATATGCTGGCAGCCAATTGATTAGAGAATAAAAAATAAGTGACTGTCCGCCCATCAATATCGTTATTTGCCATGATAATGGCGACTTCCAAACATTGACACTCTCTTTTGGTAATGAGGCCGTTGTTTCTTCCTTATGCTTTAATTGAAACGCCCATATTATAATGGTAATCAATGTAATGACACCAATCGCACTAATAGCAATATTATAATTAAATGCTTTGACGACTGGCGCCGTTCCATATGATGATAATCCTCCAAACACGTTCATAACGACAGTATAATAGCCTGTCATCACACCTATATGTAATGGGAATTTCGCTTTGATCACTGCTGGGGCAAGTACATTACCAAAACCTATACCGACACCGATAAGAATGGTACCTATATATAACCACGAAACACCTGTGATAGAACGTACGATTACACCAATCAGTATTAGCCATAAAGCCACAAAAATTGTACGCTCTAATCCAAAGTGATAACTGGTTTTTGCTGCAAATAGCGAAATAATTGCGAATGCAATCAACGGGACGACTGTAATTACACTAACTGCACTGTTAGACATCGCCAAATCATTTTTTATATCAGGCAACGCAACTCCGATTGAAGTAATTGGCGCCCTTAGATTTGCACCCACTAATAAGACACCGATAAATAAAAGCCAATTAAACGGTTTTACTTTTCTATAATTTTCCATTTTGCTCACCTTACATCATAAATTTTCTAAACAACATTACATATGGTACAATATGTACGTTATAATGTAAATAGGAGCGATTCACGTGTATCATATTCAAAATATTATTGCAAAAAATTTAGCAACTTATCGTAGTAAACATCAGCTTAGTTTAGATAAAATGGCTAACCTAACTGGCGTTAGTAAAAACATGCTAAGTCAAATTGAAAAAGGCGCATCTAATCCAACAATTACAACATTATGGAAGATTGCCAATGGACTTCATTTACCTCTGTCACAACTGACCTCAACAAGACAGGAACATATAAACTTCGTGGATGAATCTGACATTATTCCTATTGTTGAAGATAAAGTTAAAATCTTTCCATATTTTCCTTACGATGATAGAAAGCACTTTGAAATGTTTAAAATGGAAATTCAACCAGGTGGTAAAATGATTTCTGATCCACATCATATACAATCTGAAGAGTTTATTATTGTTAACTCAGGCACTTTAAATATTGAAGTCGAACAAACGTCTTATACAATTAGCAGTAACCAAGCTTTTCGTTTTAATAGTGATGTAGCTCATGGTTACTATAACCCAAATAATGAAGTTGTTATACTTACCGCCACAATACATTATCAAGTATAATAGCAATCGTAGTAAATTTGCACTCAACATTATTTAATAATCTCACTGCGATAAACAAAAAATAAATAAAAGCCATCATCAAAATGGTCATTAACCTTCTTAAAAATAACGCCAAATGAATACGGTGTGATGTTGTTGCCAAGGTATGACACATTCAACGCTGAACTATCACATACAATCCCAAACGGGGTAGAAATCAAATTTTATCAAATGATTTCTACCCCGCTTGTTTTTAGAAACATTTTATATATCGCGCTTTATTTAATATATAAAGATTTATTATTTTTTATATTATCTTGACGAAAAAAGTTATGTCATATATATTTGACACATCAGAAAGAAGTGATGATTTAAATTGAATAAAGTTAAATACTTTCGCAGTCAACAACAAATATCTCAACTTGCGCTTGCACTTTCCGTAGGCGTTTCACGACAAACGATTAATATGATTGAAAATGATAAATACAATCCATCATTAAATTTATGTATCAATATTGCACAATCATTAAATGTTACATTAAACGATTTATTTTGGGAGGATCATAACGATGAAGAAAAGAGATAAATGGTTATATCAAAACTTCGCCGGTTTAATTGATACACCTGATGAATATCAACGACATGAAATTGATAAAACATTAGCAAAAATTTCAATTATTGCTTTATATACGTTACTTGCACTTGTTTATTTATCTATTTTCCTTGATATAGAGCGAGAATTTTTATCACCATTTACTGTTGGTGGTGCCCTGTTAATTATTATTCTATTCTGTAGAATGAGCATGAATCGTCTCGGTGCAGATGCTATTGAAATTGAAGTACATCAGCGACATACATATTATAAACTACTAAAAGAAACACGAAATAAAAGGATTATTTTCTTGGTTATAGCCCTAATTTATATGTTAGGGACTGCAACAATCACCGCACCACTACTTGCAGGAAATCCAATGAATTTTAGTTATTTATTAAATATAAGTACCTATATACCCTTTATATTGATTGTCATCTTTACAGTTAACAAAGATTCGCGCATAAAATTAATAGAATAGGAGGCCAATCATCTTGAATAATGAAAAAACACTTCGCTTAATTCCAAACTATAGATTTACTGATGAATATGAACGGCAAGTATTATTAAATCTCTATGCTAAACTATATGTCTGGATATTTTGGGGAACATTGATAATTTCCGCACTAGATTGTTTTATCTCTATGTATTTTCAACAAATACCATTTGTTAGTATCATTGCATTGATTGGATTGATGGTGAATTCAATCATATTCACGCGCGCACTTCGCAATAAAAAAGTAGATCTATTTGATGTCGATTCTAAAGATGAATACCAAAAATATATCAAAAAAGCACGTAACGGCAGTATCCTATTTGCATTTGTTATGTTTATAATTTTCAACATCAATAATTACCTTATTCCCTTTGTGACACACCAAGAACTTCCTAAAATCACAGCTTTAAGTTCTCAAATCCCAATGACTGCAATCATTGCCATGATTACAGGATTGATCATAAATATGATAGCCAAATCCAAAATCATTCGTACTTATAAAAAATGAAGGCCTAATTTTATGTTGAAAGCAGCGTAAAAAACGCTGCTTTCAATTTTTAGTTATTTTAATAGATAAAGTACGACGTGCCATTTAATATAAAAAATGCAAATCCATTCGAAAGTACAGCCCTCAAGTTATCGCAGTAAATAGCAATGCAACTTGAGGTGCTATCTTCAAAAATGAAAATGCATTTATTTTAATTTTATACTGTTATACCTTAATAAACATCCTTTTATGTTTAATCAGATTAAGATACATGTTCGTGAATATTTCTATTCCAATTGCAGTTTAAGTTATTGTGGATATGTGTAACTTAAATCCCAGCCGATATCATATTTATCAATCAACTTGGCATATTTCGCTCCCCAAAACATAGTATCTAGCTCCATTTGAACATTGCCTTCATCTTTCAATTGTTCATAAGCTTCTTCGACTGCCGCTTCACTATCAAACTCTAAAACAATATATACATTTCTATCTTGTAGCATTGTATCATCATCTTTAGGTATATCTGACAGCATGAATAAGTTACCATCAACTTCTAATTGGGCATGAATGATACGATTAGGATCATCTGCAACACTTTCATTCGCTTCACCGTACGTCATTGTATCTTTAATCTCTCCGTTCAACACCTGACTATAAAATGCCAAAGCGTCTTTACATTGACCGTTAAAAAACAAATACGGTACTGTCGATTTCAACATAGTATCCCCTCTTTTTAAATATCGTTTTCTATTATCAAACATACCCTTTTAACATAAATTTAGACAATTCAAGTTTGATATCTAGATTTGAAACACACATACGTAATTACAATTTTTCATCTTTATAAAAACTTTTCAATATAAAATGCTGATTCTTCAATCGATTTGAATTCCGTATTAATAACTGTAGCATTTAATTTAGCAAATATTTCTTCGGCATACATTAGTTCTTCTTTAATTCTATCGACACTATTATAATCTGTAGGTCCATGTAAACCTAATACTTTCACACGTTCAGTACGAATATTCAAGATATAGGTAGGACTCGCAGTCAAACCAAATACCTTTAAATTTTTATTTCTAAAGACCTCATCTGGAATATCCACTTCTGGAACTAAAGGGATATTAGCGATTTTATAACCTTTGTTTGCTAAATACATACTTAAAGGCGTCTTTGACGTTCGAGAAACACCTAAAATCAAAGCATCAGCTTCTCCTATATCCGTAAAATGTTTACCGTCATCATATTTCACAGAATATTCCATTGCCTCAATTCTTTTAAAATAGTTGTCATCTAACTTGCGCAAAGCACCACTTTCTAAGATGGGTGAACAATTCGTATGTTCTTGAATAATGCTAATTAAATCAGACATATAATCAACATATGGAATTTGTTGCGCTTGAGCATATGCCTGACCTTTTATGTTAAATTCTGGATTAACTAAAGTCGTTATAACGACTGCACCACGCGCCTTAGCCAAAGAAAGCACATTGAGTAATTCATCTTGATTTTTGATAAAAGGAAATTTTTTAATTTCTATACGCGTGACATCTGGAAATTGTGTTAAGGTCGCATGAATCATTCGCTGTGCTGTCTCACCTATAGAATCAGATACAACGAATAGCGTTAACTGTGTTCTATCATTATCATTTAACACGTAATCTACCGCCTTCGACTTCACTTTGAGCTGTTGATAATAAGGCTCCTGGCACTCTAAATGGAGAACATGATACATAATCCAAATCTAGTTGATTAAAGTATTGAATTGATTTGTGGTCACCGCCTAATTCTCCACATACGCCAATTTTTATCGATGGATTTGTGGCTTTTGCTTGCTCTGTCGCTTGCTTAATTAATTGTCCAACGCCATCTATATCAAGTGTTTGGAATGGGTCTATTGTTAATATGCCTTGCTCTGAATAAGCGCTAATAAATTTACCAGCATCATCACGTGAGAAACCAAACGTTAATTGTGTTAAATCATTTGTGCCAAAACTAAAGAAATCACATTCTCGTGCTAAATCTCCAGCGATTAGACATGCTCTTGGTGTTTCAATCATCGTTCCAATCATATAGTGAACACTTACTCCCATTTCAGATTGTAAGGCTTCAATGCATTCAACAACTTGTGTCTTTAATGTTGTGAATTCTGAAACAGTTGATACGAGCGGAATCATAATCTCAGGTTGACAATCAATGCCCTGCTTTTTAAGTTTCAATGCACTTTCCATAATAGCTTCTGCTTGCATAATATAAAGTTCAGGGTAAGTAATCGCCAAGCGACACCCACGATGCCCTAACATTGGATTAACTTCATTTAAACTTTCTATATAATGGTCTAACTCTGCAACAGACACGTTGAGTTGGCTTGCCACACTATTTTTTTCCTCTGTTGAGTTAGGTAAAAATTCATGTAAAGGTGGATCTAATAAACGGATAATCGTCGGACGTGCTCCAGATAACTTTAATATCGTTTCAAAATCTTCTTTTTGATATTGTTTAATTTTATTTAAAGCATTCACTCTTTTATCTTGTGTATCAGATAAAATGAAACGTCTCATTTCAATCAAACGTTCAGGGCCAAAAAACATATGCTCAGTACGAACTAAACCAATACCTTTCGCACCAAATTGGTAGCCAGCTTGAATATCTTGTGATGTTTCTGCATTCATGCGAACATCTAATCTTGCAATTTCTTCTGACCATTGCATAAATTGTTCAAAAGCCTTACTTCTCTCAGCTTTAATCGTTTCAACTTCTCCTAAATAAATATCACCTTTAGCGCCATCAACTGAGATAATGTCCCCTTCGTTTAATGTTCCGTTAGGATATGTTACTTTTTTATCCTTAACATTAATTTCAACGTCTGAACATCCTGTCACACAACATTTACCCATTCCTCTAGCTACAACTGCAGCATGGGAAGTCATACCACCATGTGTGGTAACTATCGCTTCACTTGCAACCATACCTTCAATATCTTCAGGTGAGGTTTCAGGTCTCATCAATATTACTTTATATCCCTGTTCAGCTTTGAATTTTGCAGTTTCAGCAGAAAACACGATTTCACCACTCGCTGCACCCGGACTAGCAGGAAGTCCCACTTTCGAAACAGCTGTAGCTCTCTCAAGTGCTTTATCATCAAAATTAGGATGTAATAATTGCTCAATTGATTTTACTTCTACATTCATAACTGCTTCATTTTTAGAAATAATACCTTCTTCGACTAAATCTACTGCAATATGAATGGCTGCATTAGCAGTTCGTTTACCACTGCGCGTTTGTAAGACATATAGTTGCTCATTTTCAATAGTAAATTCAATATCTTGCATATCTTTATAGTGTTTTTCTAATTGTTGAGAAACTTCTAAAAACTGTTGATGAACATGAGGCATTTGTGCTTTTAATGTGCTGATATCTTTTGGCGTTCTAATACCAGCGACAACATCTTCTCCTTGAGCATTCAACAAATATTCACCAAACAATTTTGCTTCACCAGTTACTGGATTACGCGTAAATGCAACACCTGTCCCACTTTGTGCACCACTATTACCAAAAACCATCTCCTGAATATTAACTGCAGTGCCAATATCGTGTGGTATTTCATTTAATTGACGATATACACGTGCGCGATCATTGTCCCATGATTTAAAAACTGCTTCAATTGCTTCTGTTAATTGTACAATTGGCTCCTGTGGGAATGGTTTATAAACTTCTTCCAAATAAACACTTTTAAAATGATCACATATTTCTTCTAATCCTTCAGCTGGAATATCTGCATCATTTTGGTAATTGTGTTGTGCTTTATATTGATTAAAATATGTATCGAATGAAGTCATCGGTATGCCGTATACGACTTCGCCAAACATTTGTAATAATCTACGGTAACAGTCATATGCAAAACGTGCATCATCTGTTTTTTCTGCTAATGTTTTAACATTAAAATCATTCAACCCCAAGTTTAAAATGGTATCCATCATGCCTGGCATGGAAATTTTTGCGCCACTTCTTACAGAAACTAATAATAAGGATTCTTTAGAAGAAAATGATTTTTGAGTGCGTTGTGAAAATGCTTCTAATTGTTCATGTAATTGTCCAACTAATTCATCTGAAAGGTGAGCGCCTTGCTTTAAATACTCAATACACGCCTTTGTAGTAAGCGTAAAACCGTCCGGCACAGGTAACCCTAACCGTTTCATTTCAGCTAAATTAGCTCCCTTACCTCCTAATAAATCTTTCATGGCTTTATTGCCTTCATCAAATGCATAAATATATTTTGTCATACTGATTCACCTCAAATTTTTAATATGTCATACTAATTATTATAGAGTATGTCATATTACTTTATAAAAAACAACTAAAATTTTAACGGTTGCTCTTTATCATTCACTTTCGTAACCTACTGAGCTAAAAAAAGCATATAAAAAGCCTTAAGCAACACGAGTTCATCGTATTGCTTAAGGCTTTTTATTTTTTATCGTATGACATAATTAAAATATTAAAATGATTATCCGTTTAGACTGCTATTATTTTTAAAATTTGTATGTCGTTGCATGCTAGCAGCTCATCTATTACATGTATGATTGATCTTTGATTGCTTCAAAGTGTTTTTTTATGTGTCTAACCTTTTTATTATTCTTACTAAACTTTCTAATGAAGTGATTTTATTGCTTTCGTCGCTAACACCATATTGCAATCTGTAATTTAACAGCATCAGAGTATTTTTTTGGGTTTAATCCTGTTTCTTTTTCACATTTTTCTAACCTATACAATAAAGTATTTCTATGGATATACAATTTTTTAGCAGTTTGCGTTATATTTAAATCATTTTCAAAGAAACTTTTTAGTGTATCGATACTCTGTTGACCCACATCACTTAATATTCTTTTTTTAAATCGTTCTCTTATGTTCTTATCAATTTGATATAAAAGTGTTTTTTCTTCTATATCTTCAAATGAGGTTACAACCTTTTCATTTTCAGCCAACATAAACACTAACTCACACTCTTCATATGCATTTTTAAAATCTTTTAATCTTTTAAACATAAGACTTGAAGCCATTTGAACGTTAAGCTCTAAGTTTTGAAATATTTGATATATATGATTGATTTTATTATCTAAAGCTTGCACTGACTGAGCAGTAGCAAGAATAACAATACGGTTATAATTCGTAAATGCAATTGTAAATGAACTGGCGTCTATCCTACTCGTTAATGAACGTACAATGCTATTTCTAGAAAAAATCTGCTTTTCAATATCGATAATAATACATTTTCTATAGGTTAATAAATCGATATTGAGTTGTTTCATTAAATATTGAATAAAGGATTTTGATGATTCACTTTTTAACAACTCCTCTATAAATAATTCTTGACTCCGTATTTGCCCTTCCAATTCATATGTAAAATAATTCTGATAAAGTAACAATTCTGTAGACATTTTAACTAATTCTGCTACATGTGTAATTTGACTAGGATTACCTGTAATACCGATAACACCTACTATATTATCTTGAAAAATAATAGGTAAGTTAATACCTGCCTGTGTACCTTTAAGATGTAAACTGTCTTTCTGGTTAATTACCACGGTTTTTTCTTGTTTCAACACTTCTATAGCACCTTCGTGTAGCGTACCGATACGTCTTTTATCGAAAGACGCAATAATTACTCCATTAAAATTCATAATATTAATGTTAGTTTTGGTTCTTTTAGCTGTTTCATTAACGATTAACGTTGCCATTTCTTCAGTCAATATATCCATTTATCTCACCACTTGTTATTTATATACAAATTTAAAATATTATTTTTGTATAGTTTAACCCTTTTTCCAAAATAGTAAAATCGTTAAACTTAGAACAATACATTTTAGAAAGCGCTTTCTTAAAAAGGAGAAATTCACAATGGAAATCATATTAGCACCTGATTCATTTAAAGGAAGTATGAAGGCAAGCGAAGTAACCAAGTATATGAAAGATTCTATATTAGAAGTTTTCCCTGAATCTACCATTCATGATTTACCCATCGGTGATGGTGGCGAAGGAACAATGGAAGCATTAATAAATGCAACAAATGGTTCGTTTACTACAGTCAGTGTAACCGGACCACTTGGTGACAAAGTAACAGCTCAATACGGTATTTTAGATAATCATACTTGTGTCATTGAAATGGCAGAAGCTTCAGGATTAAAGCATTTAAATCAAGACGAATTAAACCCTTTATATACGACAACGTATGGTACAGGCGAATTAATTTTACATGCTTTGAATCACGGATATCAAAATTTCATCCTGGCGATTGGTGGTTCAGCTACAAATGACGCTGGCGCAGGTATGTTGCAAGCTTTAGGAGCAGATTTAAAGAATAACCAAAATCATTCAATACATTTTGGAGGTGGAGAACTACAAAATTTAGCTCAAATTGACTTATCGAATTTTGATCCTCGAATCGCTTATTGTAATTTTATTATAGCGACTGATGTTCAAAATCCATTAGTAGGACCTAATGGCGCATCATTTATTTTTGGGAAACAAAAAGGTGCATCTGCACAAAATATGCATCAACTCGATGATAACCTCACTCATTGGGCTAATCTAGTTGAACACACTACAGGCATAAGGCTACACGATTTACCTGGTGCTGGCGCAGCAGGTGGTTTAGGAGGTGCTTTCAAAGCATTTTTTCCAAGTTACTTTAAAGAAGGTATCCAGGTAGTTATGGAATATATACAATTTGAGAAATACTTAAAGCAAGCAGACTTAATCCTTACTGGAGAAGGAAAAATCGATCAGCAATCTTTTTATGGTAAAGCACCAATTGGCATTGCAAAATGTGCTAAAAAGTATAATGTACCAGTTATTTTTATAGGAGGAACAGTAGAAGTAGATGAAAAAGACTTAAAAGACAGTGGTATACTCAGCGCATTTAGTTTAAGTAATGGACCTATGTCATTAGAAGAAACATTTTCAAAGTCGGAAAAATTGATAAAACAAACAACCAAGAATATTGTAAAAACATTTTTCCATAACCAATAACATATTAAGGGGATGTTAGTTATGAGAATTAAAGATACAATAGAAAAAATTCCTGGAGGATTGATGGTAGTCCCGTTGCTTTTAGGCGCTACAATAAACACCGTTGACCAATTACATTTAACTCCTATAATGAACCTACTTAAGTCACTGGGCGCACCTAAAACTGAACAAGGATATTACGAAATGCTTCAAATTGGGGGTTTTTCACAAGAACTATTCAAAGATAGTGCTCTTGTCTTAATTGCACTTTTTATATTTTGTGTAGGAAGTCAAATGAATTTAAAAATTGGCGGTAAGGCCTTAAAAAAAGGTATGCTATTAACAACAACGAAATATTTTTCTGGGTTAGCAGTAGGACTCCTATTAGGCTCATTATTTGATCCTTGGAGTGGACTATTCGGTTTGTCTACAATAGCTGTCATCGCAGCAATGACAAATAGTAATAGTGGCATGTATGCTGCTTTAACAAGTACTTATGGGAATCGTTCAGATGTTGGTGGCCTGTCCATACTTGCTATTAATGACGGACCATTGTTAACTTTGATTTCATTGGGATTTATTGGTACAAGCTTTCCAATCATTTCATTTATTTCTGTGCTTTTACCTTTAAGTATAGGCATGATATTAGGCAATCTTGACCCTAAAATATCAGAGTTTTTACGTCCAGGCGAAACCATACTCATCCCCTTTTTCGCCTTTTCTTTAGGTGCTGGTATGAATTTAGCTGAATTCTTTAATTTTTCCGTATTATCAGGAGGCTTAACGTTAGCAGTATTAACCTTTATTTGTACCGCATTTACTGGTATCATTGCCTTTAAAATATTTAAAGAAAAGAGTGTAATTGCACCAATTTCTGAATCATCTACAGCAGGTAACGCAGTATCTACACCTGCTGCAGTAGTTGCTGCTGCTTCTACGGCGCTCGCAAATGGTAATCTGAGTCAAAGTGAGTATGCTATGATTGAGAAAGTAGCACCTATCGCCACAGCACAAATTTCAATTTCGGCTATTACTACAGCAATATTATGTCCAATAGCAGTCATATTGATTGATAGGTATCAAAAAAGTAAAGGAATATATGGAACAAAGGAATATGTTACTCAATCGACCCAAACACATTCTAATGCGGAAATAAAATCACATTTTTATGAAAGCGCTTCATATAAGGAGGAAGATCGACCTTGAATACAGAAATATTATATGGAAAGTCAAACCTTAATATAGAATTACCTGAAAACTGCGTCTTAATAGAGCCAACACCTATACCTGCACTCGAAAATGATAAACAAGCCATACGTGATGCATTAAAGAATCCTATAAATTCGGATCCGCTGGAAGATTTAGTAAAATCCAATCAGACTGTTTCAATCGTTATTAGTGATATCACGCGCCCTACACCCAATCATATACTTGTACCTCTTATTATAGAATGCCTTGCACATGTACCTTTAGAAAATATTGTTATCATTAATGGTACTGGTACACATCGAGATCAAACTAAAGATGAATTGATACAAATGTTAGGTGAAGATATCGTAAACAATATTAGAATTGTACATAATCATTGTAATGATAAGCAAACTTTAAAAAAAGTTGGCCATAGTAAATACGGCTGTGATGTTTATTTAAACAAAGATTATGTAGATTCTGATTTCAAAATTGTAACTGGCTTTATAGAACCACATTTCTTTGCTGGATTTTCAGGAGGACCAAAAGGAATCATGCCTGGTATTGCAGGTATAGAAACGATTATGACATTTCACAATGCCAAAATGATCGGTGATATTCGTTCTACTTGGGGGAATATGACAGACAATCCAGTACAAGATATGACTCGAGAAATTAATGCCATGTGCAAACCTGACTTTATGCTCAATGTAACATTGAACAAAGAAAAAGAAATTACAGAAGTCTTTGCTGGAGAACTGTATAAAGCACATGATTTGGGATGTGCTTATGCAAAAAAACACGCTATGTTCAAATGTGACCATCGCTTTGACGTCGTTATCGCATCTAATTCTGGTTATCCACTTGACCAAAATTTATATCAAACAGTTAAAGGAATGAGTGCTGCTCATAAAGTGGTTAAAGAAGGCGGCAGTATTATCATGTTATCTGAATGCAGCGATGGTTTTCCAAATCATGGTAATTATGCAGAAATACTGAAAATGGCAGACACCCCAGAAGCACTTGTCAAAATGATTAATGATCCAAACTTCGCCATGCTAGATCAGTGGCAAGTTCAAAAACAAGCTGTGATTCAAACTTTTGCCAATGTGTATTTATATTCCAAATTAACTGATCAACAAGCAAAAGATGCTATGTTACATCCTGTTTCAAATATTGAAGCAACATTAAAAACTTTAGAACGACAATATGGGAAAGACATGACTATTGGCGTTATGCCACTCGGCCCACTTACCATACCGTATGTAGAATCATAATTTTCAATACGTCCAAAAATATTTAAGGAGGAAATTTAAATGATGACTAAATTACAGAATAAAGAATTTAAACTTGAAATGCTTTTAAAAGAAATGGAGACAGTAGTTATTGCTTTTTCAGGCGGTGTCGATAGTAGCTTAGTTCTGAAAAAAGCAATTGATGTATTAGGTACCAATAATGTAAAAGCAGTGATAGTTAAATCAGAATTATTTAGAAACGAAGAATTTAATCAGGCTATAGAACTTGGAAACACGTTAAATGCAGATATCGTAGAGACGGAAATAGCAGAATTAAAAGACCCACACATCATAAAAAACACACCCGACAGTTGGTATTACAGCAAATGTTTATTATACGCAAAACTAGAAGCGTTAAGAAAAACATTTGGATTCAATTATGTGTTAGACGGCATGATTATGGACGATATTTCAGATTTCCGACCAGGTCTTAAAGCGAGATCTGAATACGGGGTGAGAAGCGTTTTACAAGAAGTTGAACTTTATAAAGATGAAGTACGAGAACTAAGCAAATCAAATGGCTTACCGGTTTGGGATAAGCCTGCACTTTGTAGCTTAGCTTCTCGTATCCCTTATGGTGAACCACTTAGTTTCCACAAAGTTAATAAAGTTAATGAAGCTGAAAAATTCATTTTAGATTTAGATATTAATAACGTGAGAGTACGTTATCACGACAACATAGCACGTATCGAAGTTGATGAAACAGATATTGTTACGATAATTCAACATAAAGACCAAATTTCACTACGACTTAAAGAGCTTGGCTTTGACTATGTCACAATTGATTTAGAAGGCTATCGCACTGGTAGTATGAATGAGGTCATACAATCTTAATTTTAACGCTATAGTATAAAGGTGGTTTAACTATGACAGATAAATATGATTCCATCGAATCATTATTGCAAGCAGTAAAATCAGATCAATTATCAATATCTGAGGCTAAATCAGAATTAAGTCAATATGATGAATTAGGTTTTGCAAAAATCGACCTACATCGTAGAAAGCGACAAGGATTCCCAGAAGTAATATTTGGCGAAGGTAAAACTGAGCAACAACTAGTGAAAATCATTCACTCATTAATATTACACGAAGAAACAATTTTAATTACTCGTGTTAATAATGAAAAAGCCCATTTTATTTGTGAAACATATCCTCAATTGGTACATCATGCAACAGCACAAATCGTTTGTACATCTTTAGAGCATATTACCAAGACACAACGTCAAGCTGCTATTATTTGTGCAGGTACGTCTGACCTTCCTGTAGCGGAAGAAGCTGCTATAACAGCAGAAGTAATGGGAATCTCAGTAAAAAGATTTTACGATGTTGGAGTTTCTGGTATCCACCGTCTTTTCGCTCATATTGATGATATTCGCAATTGCAATGTATCTGTAGTAATAGCTGGCATGGAAGGCGCGTTAGCAAGTGTAGTTGCTGGCTTGGTTGACCATCCTGTCTATGCCGTACCAACAAGTATTGGTTATGGTGCAAATCTAGATGGTATCACTACATTATTATCAATGATCAATTCATGTGCACCTGGTTCTAGTGTACTTAATATTGATAATGGCTTTGGCGGTGGTTATAACGCTGCTATGATTGTCAATATGTTGGAACAACATTAAGGGATGGAGTGAATGATATGACGAATACAATATATTTAGATTGCCATGCGGGTATTGCAGGTGACATGTTGCTATCTTCTCTAGTAGACTTAGGTGCAAATATAGCTTACATTGAATCTCATTTACAAAAGTTGCCACTTAATGATTTTAAATTGCACTTTTCTAATCAAACCAAGCAAGGTATTCAAGCCAAACAACTAGATATTGATTTTAGCGAAACAACACACCATAGAACAGCTTCTGATATTACAAAAATGATACAGGATAGTGATTTACCCGCAAGAGTTAAAGTACGAAGCCAAAAAGTCTTTGATACGATTGCTCACGCAGAAGCTAAAATTCATGGGATGTCCGTTGAAGAAGTACATTTTCATGAAGTAGGCGCTATGGATTCCATTATCGATATTATCGGCGGTTGCCTTGCTTTAGAAAATTTGAAAATTGATGAGTTACACGCTTCCCCAATTCCAACAGGTGGAGGTAAAATAAATATCGCTCATGGATTATATCCTGTGCCTGCACCAGCAACGGCAGAAATTTTAAAAGGTATACCGCTTGCTTCTTTTGATATTAATAGCGAATTAACGACGCCAACCGGAGCAGCTTTTATTAAAGCATTAGCATCTAAAATTGGTCCTTTACCTTCTGTCACAATAGAAGAAATTGGTTATGGAAGTGGCACCAAAGACTTTGATTTTCCAAACATTTTAAGAGCAATTCAATTTAAAACTAAAGACAATACACCAACACAAGTCCAAGTAATAGAAAGTCAGATAGATGACATGTCTGCTGAGATGTTAAGTTACTTTCTTGAACAAGTTTTAGAAGATGGTGCATTAGATGCATACTTCACACCTATCACCATGAAAAAAAGCAGACCAGCCACTCAAATCACAATCATTTGTAAATTAGAAAATGCACAATTTTTCGAAGACTATGTTTTAAAAAATACATCTACATTAGGAATTAGAAGTTACACGGTTAATCGTAAAGTACTCCATAGACAATTCGAAACAATTCATACAAATTATGGAGCGATTTTAGTAAAAACAGCCATGTTAAATGGAAAAATAATTAAGGCAAAACCAGAATTTGAAGATGTGAGAAACGCTGCAATTCAAGCAAATAAACCATTCTTACATGTATACAATCATATTAATCAAGAGATTCAAAAACATATACAATTTGACTGAATTTCTTAAACCTTATGCCACATAAGTACTAATAGAATAAGCCTATAACTGAAATTTATAGAATTTCAGTTATAGGCTTACTTCATCTTAGTAGTTAATATGTTTAATTACTTTTAGCGTTTTCTGACTTTTGAGCATCCGGATTGGTATATTTTGATGGATTGTAATCGGCGCCTTTCGTATAGTCAGCAGAAGCATCCCATAATAAAAATTCATGAATATTATGATCTTTTAACGCTTGTACTTGTGCAGTTACTTCCGCTTTATCATAGGATTTATACTGCCCTTCTCCTAAATAAGAGGCTGTAAAATCTTGAAGCCATGGACGAGATTTTACCTTTTTAGGGTCGATACCTTGCAGTGCTTCTTTTTCTTTATCAAGATAACGATCCACTGTTTTATATGGTTCTGTATCTGGCGCTTCTAATCCAAAATCTCCTGGGCTCCAATGAGAAGGATAAATCATCGATGAAATGACATCTACATTTTTGGCGATTTTAGGGAAGCTTTGCCCAATACCTGGTGTTTCTTTAACCGTAGCTGCGTAACCAAAAACATCCGCAGATGTTTGAACATCATATGATTTTAAATCTTTACGTGCAGTTTTCAAAAAATTAGTAATCGTATCTACACGTTGCTCAACATGGTTTAAATCACTATTTTTATACTTTCCATTTGAATATTGTAGTGATTTATCTTTGTTTTCAAATCCTTCAGGAAATCGAACATAGTCAAATTGAACTTCTTTAAATCCTGCTTTAGCCGCTTCTTTTGCAACTGCAATATTATATTTCCATACTTTATCATTAAAAGGATTTAAAAAACTATCCCCGCCTTCACTTTCCCAAACATTACCATCAGACGTTTTAAATGACCAATCAGGTTTTTCTTCAGACAATCTAGAATCTTTAAATGTAACAATACGTGCAATTGGATAAATATTGTTTTTTTCCATTGCTTTTATGACTTTTTTTACGTCAACACGATTCACTGTATTGCTGCTAATCAATTTATTGTCACTTTTAAAGTCCATCGTTATATTTCCTTCATCATCTTTAACGTCAATTACCATGGCATTTAATTCAGTTTCATTTATAAATTGTATAAGTTCTTCAAAATTTTCCCCTTTTGCTGAATCCGGTGTTACATAGATACCTTTCACACCATCTTTTGGATAATCAATATCACTATATGTATGCTTTTTTGATTTGTTTGAACTTTCTTTACCTTCATTTGTTTCTTTCTCATTGTTAGAACCACTGTTACAAGCTGACATCATTAATACAGTCACAATTACTATCACTATAAATCTCCATACCTTCATTGAATTATCTCCCTCTCCCTTAATCAATTCAAAGACAAAAACATTTAAATCACAAATAAGTATTACACTACACATATTATATCATTTTAATATTTTAAACAACGTAAATTCCGAACTTTTATTTATAAAAAAAGACAGAAATAGTTATCAATTACAGGATTGACGACTTATTTCTGTCTTTTAAGCTATTATTTTTAATATTATCAATTCAGCTGTGCTCAACTTTTACATAATTGAAGGCCCAATACTTAAATTGGCACTCGCTAATGCTTGCTCTAACACATCTAGTACATGAATACTATGCTCTAATTGTCTTGTTGCAAATATAATGTTTTGTTCCCGAATTACTTTTTCAATTTTCACAAATTCTTCGTACATTCGATGCTTGTGTGCGTTCACCTGATAATACTGTGTACCACCAGTGTGATATTTTAATTCGAATGCATTTAACTCATTTGTAGGACCTTTAAGATTGATTGTTGCTTTATCTCCTTGAATATAAGATTGATTATCAGAACTAGAATCTTTAGCCCCAATACAAACTACTTTCATCTCTTCATATTCTAATTGTAAGATACCAGAAGTATCGATATTTTTTTCAATATTTGCAAAGTATGTCACTTTATTAGGTTTACCAAATAAGCCTACTGCTAAATGAACATTGTAAACATTAATATCCATTAATGCACCGCCACCCTTACTCGGATCAAATGCGGGTTGAATAATGTCATTTTTAAAATCATCAAATCTTGAGGAATACTGTGAATAGTTGAACTGAGCAATTTTGCAATTTCCAATTTCTGGTATACTTTGCTTAAGTACATCATAATTACTTAAATACAAATTGGTAATCGCTTCAATAATAATCACCTTTTCTTGCTCTGCTAAATCTTTAAGTATGGTAAGCTCCTCTGTGGTTAATGTAAAAGGTTTTTCACAAATCACATGCTTATTTTTTGCTATAGCTTTACGTGCGTAATCAAAATGAAGATGATTGGGAACAGCCAAATAAACAGTGTCTATCTTTTCATCTTCTATAAACGCTTGAAAATTTTCAAAGACTTGTTTAATATCAAATTGCTTTTGCAATTGAGCTACATTCTCAGGATTACGTCCAGTAGTCACTATGCTTTGTATATGAATTCCTGGTATCTCTGACATCACTGGCAATGCTTCTTTTACAATTTTTCCGGCTCCGACTATACCTATATTCATAAATTTCCCCTTTTTTATCATAAAAATTTATTGTCTATAATGAAATATCTACAATTTTTGAATCATAAAATTAAATCATCTATAACGATATTAATGGCTGTGGCATTTACCTGTCCAACCTTATAAAACATAATACGTCACAGTTTATTTGTTCATTTCATCATCTTTTCTATCATTACATTTGAATATTTCACGACAATTTTATATGTTTAGCTAACAACTCTTTAATCCTTTTTTGTGCTATTTCCCAAGAAATAACTGCTCGTATATAAGTCATGTACTGCTACATTGCTTTCAGCTAATGTGTCCTTTTAGTATTAACTTAAAATTAAATCAACAAGTTCTTCTGCTGACGTTTTACCGAAATAGTAAGGAATATCCATTTTACTTAAAGCATCAAACAAATCTGCTTTAACAACTCGAACACCGATAAGTTGCTTTTCAACTTCTCTAATATCGCCTTGACCAAAAAAATCACCATAAATACGACATGCCTTGATGCGACCATGTTCAACAGCTAGTGTAATATCAATGGTACCTGCCGCTAATTTCGCATCTCTATTATATTCATAGCGCGGGGAACGTCCATAGTTCCATTCCCAATTCTTATATTTATTTGTCACCATTTCATCTATCGCACGCCAGTCCGCTTCACTTAATTCATAACGTTTAACGTCATTGATATCGTCTAAGCCCAATAATTGTTTAATCATTAAGTCTTTAAACTCATGTATTGTAATATTTTGATATTCATTTGCTAAATGTTCGCGAATAGCTCCAACTCTTGATCTAACAGATTTAATTCCTTTAGATTCAATTTTTTTACGATTCGGCTTTAAAACTTTAATCATTGCTTCGTAATCAACATCTAATAAAAGTGAGTAACCTCCATAGATACGTCCATTGATTAAAGTCATAGCAGCGCCAGAAATTTTCTTTCCATTAATCTCTAAATCATTACGTCCACTTTGAATGACTTCGGTAGCACCTAAATTATGTAACGCCTTAATTGCTGGCTCATAAAACTTTTGAAAATCACCATATATCGAATGATCATTCTGTAAAAGACAGCACATATTCACAGCACCACGATCCACATAAACTGCGCCACCTCCTGTTTCACGACGCATCACTTGTATACCATGTTCATCTACATAATCTTGGTTAATCTCTACTGCTGTGTTTTGAAAACGACCTATTTCCACTTTTGGATCACAATAATAAGGTAATAAAATATCATCATCTAAAAATATATTTTGACTAACATAGACTTGCATTGCAGTATTAACTGCACCATCTGTTATATATTCACCGTTACGAATCGGTTCAATTAAATACATAGTTTTCTCCTACTTTGTTAATTTATTATTTGCTTCTAAAATTAATGTCGAAATATCGTCCGTTAAATGTATCGTTCTTTCGCGTATGTTTTGAGGAATTCTATATGCTTTTTTATTTAATGTCATAAATAATGCATCAGGATTTTGCCTTGTCATACGTTGAAAAGGATGCTTCACAAATTGCGGTGTAGTGTAGCCAATACCAATTTCTAAATATAAGACTTTGCCTGTCTTATGATTTTCAAGAAACTGATTGTAACGAGATAATTGCGCCTCAAAATCTGCATCTTCTACCATACCGACTTGTGCTTTTCGCTTATTAATTTCCATAGGTGCATCACACTTAGGGCAGTGTGGCACGAGTTCACGCGGTACTTCCATATTTGATTGCGCTTGAATCATTTGACGGATTGCCTCATCGTCTCGGTAGGTTTGGGGATGACAATGTTGACTACACTGCCATAGGATATATTCACCTTGAATATGAAACACTTTGTCCAAATCATATCCTGCTACTGCAAACGCATTATCTGCATTAGTAGTAATAATATGATGCGCTTTGTTTTTTAGTATTTCTTTTAGCGCAACATAAGATGCACCTACTGGTTGATCTAAATAATTCAATGCAACAAATCTACTTTGAAATGCCCAGTATTCTTGCCAACTTTCAAATGTATGCAGACTTGCTTGTAACATATCAAAAAATCCGTATTTTTCTATGAAATCCGGAAAATTTTGAGTAAATCTTTTTCCTATATACGTAAACCCATCTGATGCAGACATACCTGCCCCTATGCCAACAACTATTGCATCCGCTTCATCTATAGCTTGTGCTAATACGTCAGATTGGCAACTTTGATTTGCTGACATGACACGCCATGTTGATTCAGTCATAACGTTTTAGCTCCTCCTTATATAATTGTGCATCGGTATCAGTGAACACATTAAAAACTATCTTTATATCATCCAAATGATACTCTTTTTTATAATTTAATACGGTGTTAATGGCTATTTTTGCAGCTTCTGCTTGTGGAAAGCCAAACACACCTGTAGAAATACAGCAAAACGCTATACTTTTTAGTGAATGTTGTTTTGCAATTTCTAAACAACTTCGATATGCGCGCGCCAACAAATCTATATTCATCTCAGATACTGGCAATTTGCGAACTTGCGGCCCTACTGTATGAATTACATATTGGGCTGGCAAATTATATCCTGATGTTATTTTAGCTTTTCCTATACCTTCTTTTTTCCCTTGTGCTTCCATGATTTCATGACATGCCAAACGTAGCTGTACCCCGGCTTTAGTATGAATGATGTTATCAATACAATTATGATTGGCTTCAAAACAACCTAGTAATTGACTGTTTGCTGCATTCACAATCCCATCTACTTTGAGTTGAGTGATATCTCCTTGCCATAAAAATACATCGTCACCAATCATTGGCGACAATGTATCAATATGCGTAACATGTTGACGATTCATCGCTTGTAAATATGCATCTTGCACGTCTAAATAAGTGTCAGCAATGGGTTGAGGTGCTCTTACATTTGTTAGCCCTCTATACATTTCCCAACGCGTTGCTTCATCTTCTGGCAAATTTAAAGTTGCTTCACCGTGTGCTTCACGCCATAAATATTCAATTAAATAAGCTAAGCGTTCTTGTTGTTGCATAAATTATGCCTCTGGTAGAGCGTTAAATGCTGCTTCATCAACATTTTCTAATTTAACTAACCAGTTCTCTTCAGGTTTTTCTGAATTCAAAATTGTTGGTTCATCTTCTGCTTTTGTATTTCGTTCTACAATTGTACCAGCTAATGGAGATTGAACATCTAAGACTGTTTTAGAAGCTTCAATACTTACGATTTCATCATCTACTTTTACTTCATCGTCCCCTATAAATTCCACGTAACCAACGGTACCTATATCGTCTTGTAACTCTGGTGTCATACTATAAACATATTGTGCTCCTACTTTTTCTACCCATAAATAATTCGCTAATTTTTTCATCATAAATACTTCCCTTCATTAATATTTTATAAATATATTTCTGCAAGCAATTCAACAGCTCGACAACGTGCTTCAATACTCGGTATCAAAGGTACCACCATGACTTCATCTGCATTAAAATCTTGAATCATACGATCGATTTGTGGCTTCGCACTTTCTTTTGTGCCTACAATGATACGTGCACGACTTTGAGCGATTTGTCGCTCATCTTTCTCTGTACAATGATAAGATCGTGCTGTTTCAGGAGAGGGCATACGCTCAAACTCAGCAAATTGTTCCTTGCCTAATAACCATATATCTAAACTTTGGGCTAAAGTTTCCGCTTCTTCTGCTGAATCAGCCAATGCAATAAAGACAGTAATCATCACAGATGGCACCATATTTAATGACGATGGTTGAAATGCGTCTCTATACATTTTCACACTATCTTTTGCTTTATCTATTGCTTTCGCATTAGGTAATAGAAAAGTACCTAATGTGTACCCCATACCTTGAGCACCTGCCTTTTTAGCTGATGCTACACTGGTACTGAGCAACCACATACTTGGAATAAATGTCGTACTTGGTTGTGCTACAACGCGATGATGCCGTTGCTGCGTCTGTTGCTCTGTTAAATAATGTCTCACATCTTCAATAGACTGCCCGTAGTCTAAAAAATGTGATTTTGTTTCATTCATCGCTGCTTTCACTTGAGCAGTACCTGCATTATTGCCTATACCTAAATCGACACGTTCAGGATGAAGTGCTGCTAACATACGAAAGTTTTCGGCAACTTTATACGGGCTGTAATGAGGTAACATCACCCCACCAGACCCCAGAGCAATGTTCTGTGTTTTATTCAGTATTTGCATCATTAATAATTCAGGACTACTACATGCAAATGCTGGTACATTATGATGTTCTGTTAGCCAAAATCGTTTATAGCCGAGTTTGTCAGCTAATTGTGCTAAATGAACAGTATCTTGTAAAGCTTCTTCGGCAGATTTGCCTTCATCAATCACAGCGTAATCTAACACATTAAATTGAACCACGTGAACTACCACCTCCACCAATCATACATCATACAATATGCTTTGTTAACGATTGCACTTAAAGCGAGTATATTTGAGTATCTTATAACTTTCAGTTAAGATAAATGCAACGCAGTACCACAATACACTTTGCATCATTCAACATACGTCCACTTTAAATTGTCTACACCTTATAGGATAACGGATATAGAGAATTTTTGTTAGATTTTGCTTAAAAATTTTTTTACTTTTCCTAGTTTTGACCCTTTTATATTTAAGTGTTACTTTAAAATTAATAATAACAACGAAGATAGAGGTTATAATTATGAATATGAATTACAATACTTTATTAAAGCCACTCACTTTGCCAAATGGTATTGTCTTAAACAACCGTTTTGTTTTATCTCCAATGACAACTAATTCTTCTACACAGGACGGACATATCACAGAGGCAGATATTAACTATGCACGACGTCGTGCACATTCAGCACCACTTCAAGTTACTGGCGCCGCTTATATTGAACCTTATGGACAATTATTTGAATATGGTTTTAGCATTACTGATGATAGTTGTATTCCTGGCTTAACTACTTTAGCCAATGCCATGAAACAAGACGGAAACAAAGCAATACTACAACTTACGCATGCTGGCCGTTTTTCAAATCAAGCAATTTTAAACTTTGGTCAGGTTTACGGACCAAGTGCAATGACCTTAAATTCACCAATTAAGCATGAAGTTTTATCTATGACTACAGACAAAATCAAATCCGTAATACAACAATACGCAGATGCAACCTCACGCGCAATAAAAGCTGGATTTGACGGTGTTGAAATTTCAGCTGCACAACGCCTATTAATTCAAACATTTTTCTCAACTTTCTCAAATTTAAGGACTGATGCATACGGAAGTCAAAATTTAGAGAATAGATCACGCTTTGAATTAGAAATATTAAAAGCTGTTCAGAATGTTATTGATCAAGAAGCGCCCCCACAATTTATTTTAGGTTACCGTGCCACGCCCGAAGAAACACGAGGTAGTGATGTAGGTTACACTGTTGATGAGTTTAACCGTCACTTAGACTGGGTGCTAGAAACTGCCAATATTCAATATTTAGCGATTGCAAGTTGGGGACGTCAAATCTATCAAAACAAAGTACGTTCTGAAGGAAAATATAACGGAGAATATGTCAATGCAGTCGTTTATCAATATCTTAACGGACGCATTCCGCTCATTGCTAGTGGTGGGATTAATTCTCCGGATAGCGCTTTAGACGCCTTACAAAATGCAGATATGGTGGGCATGTCATCACCATTTGTAACTGAACCAGACTTTGTTACCAAATTAAAAGAACAAAGACCAGAAGACATTGATTTGCATATAACCTTGGAAGATATAGATGAATTGGCAATTCCTTATGCTGCTTTTAAAGATATTGTAAAAATGATGGATTACGGTGAAGGATTAAAGAAAGAAACTCGAGATGAATTGCGTAAACTTGAAACAAATTATGATGCAGTAAATTATAAGGAAGTAGATCATGAAAATGAGACTTAAGACTTCCACGATATAAGAACCATGATTCTTAAAGCATATGTACCGTTTTAAAAAGCAGCCGCGAAAATTAGAGTTCTAATTTTTGCGGCTGCTTTTTATCATCATTTTCACAAAATTTATAGAAAAACACTTAATATAAGCCTTTTAATTCATTACTTGTATCGATAAATATATTTTTAACTTGTTGATAATTACTCAATGCTTCTTTATACGTTTCACGACCAATACCAGATTTTTTATAACCACCAAATGGTGCACCTTCCGGCACTTGGTTATACGTATTTATCCAAATTCTTCCTGTTCTGACTGCTTTAGCAATATTCAGTGCGCGTGTAATATCTTGTGAGAATACGCCACCCGCTAAGCCATAGTCAGAATCATTAGCAATTTTAATCGCTTCTTGATCATCTTTTACTTTGATTACTGTTAAAACAGGACCAAAGATTTCTTCTTGGGCCAACTTATTATTATTATCGCTAACCGCAATAAGTGTTGGTTCTATAAAGTAACCTTTATCTAATCCATTTGCGACAATACGTTTACCTCCAGTTAGTACCTCAGCATTAGATTGTTCAGCATAATCAATATAAGACAATATTTTATTCATCTGCTCATCGCTCGTTTGGCTACCCATTTGCGTGTGCGCATCTAATGGATCTCCAACCTTAATATTTGAAAATGCCTCTTTTAATCTAGAAATTAACGCGTCGTATATACCTTCTTGGACTAATAAACGTGAGCCTGCACTACATACTTCACCTTGATTAAATAATATACCGAGTTGGATACCTTCAACAGCTAAGTCTAAATTTGCATCATCTAGAATAATATTTGCACTTTTACCACCAAGTTCTAAAGTAGCAGGGACAATACGTTTTGCACCTGCATCAGCAACTTGATAGCCGACATCTGTTGAACCTGTAAATGATAATTTATCTACACCTTCATGATTAAAAATAGCATTACCTGATTCTGAACCTTTACCAGTTACGATATTAACCACACCTTGTGGCAATACTTCTTGAAAAATCTTACCTGCTTCTAATAAGCTTAACGGCGTTGAAGATGATGGTTGAATAACAATTGTATTCCCTGCCGCAATGGCTGGTGCAATTTTCCATGCTGCTAAGAGCATTGGGAAATTCCAAGCTACTACAGCACCTACAACGCCAATAGGTTCATGCCGTACGATACTCATAGTATCTTTATCAATATCATTCACTGAACCTTCATGTGTTTCAATAACACTTGCAAAATAGTTAAAATGTCTTGCAGCGTACGGTATATCAATTGTTGAGGTTTCACGAATCGGTTTACCATTATTCAACGTTTCCACTGTTGCAAGCTTATCTTTATTTGCCATCAATTTTTCACTAATTTTTCTTAATAAATCCGCACGCTCCGTTTTAGAAGTTAAACTCCATGATTCGAAGGCGCTTTGAGCTGATGATACAGCTTTGTCGATATCCGTTTCGTCAGCTTTGGAAATATTTGAGAGTATCTCCCCTGTGGCTGGGTTAACAACTTCTAATGTTTCTCCACTATTACTTTTTACAAATTCACCATCAATTAACAATCCGTAATTCTCATCAACATAATCTTTTATATTTACTGTCATGACAATCTCTCCTTTGCTTTGACGTTATTGATAATAACTTTATTTGAGTTAATAGTTAACCTAACTTCTCAATTTCATTGTAAACGAATATCGCTGTTTTTTAAAAAATTCCAATCATCAACCATTTTGTTGGGCAAAAGCCTTACCTATAGCATCTAATTTTTCTGGTGCATCATGTACATCCATGTGAACTTCTACAAAATGCATTATGTTAGGTTTTTGATTAATTTCGTCTAATGCCGTTGCCAACGTATTACTTGTTGTAACATCATGTATTTGAACGTCTGTTTCCTTCATACCAAACACGAACGGTAACTGCTTGTAGTTCCACATTTTAATATCGTTGTACAGTGCAGTTTCACCGTGAATTTTACGTTCCACTGTATATCCATCGTTATTGATGACAAAAATAACAGGTTTTAATGCCTCACGTATGATTGTTGATAATGCTTGAACAGTTAGTTGAAGCGAACCATCACCAATCAACAGCACGTTTCTACGTTGTTTGTCCGCAATTTGTGTTCCTAGAGTCGCAGGTAAAGTATAACCGATTGATCCCCATAATGGTTGTCCTATAAATGTATTATCTTTAGAGAATAGTAAATCATAAGCACCAAAGAATGACGTGCCTTGTTCAGCAAGTATAACGTCTTGAGGCTGAATAAATTGCTGCATTAATTTGAAATATGTTGACTGTTTTAATGGTTCATCACTTAATTCAACCGTTTCGTTAGTTACTTGATAACGTGGATAATTCACATCAGCTGTATAATCAATATTCAACAAACCATCTAGTAAATCTACGAGTTTTACTTCTTCATCACGTAATTCGTCAACTTTAAAATAATGATGATTCATCATGATTACATTTTCTAAATTAAATCCATAAGAAAATCCAGCAGTAGCAGAATCTGTAAGTTTTGCTCCGATATTTAAAATGACATCACTTTGATCTACATAAGCTTTAATTTGTTCATCTGCAATCTTTCCGTCATAAATACCCATATAATATTGATTCTCTTCATTGAAAGCCCCTTTACCTAAGGACAATTGAGCAACTGGTATATGTGTTTGGTTAACAAATTGTTCTAGTTTATCATGCAACGCAAAACTATTGATTTCATGTCCAGCTATAATTAAAGGTTGCTTTGCATTTTTTAATTTGTTTTCTATTATTTCTATATAACTGTCAACATCTTGTTTGGCTGGTGCAGTATATTGGTATGGTGTTTCTACTTCAATATCTACAGCAGCTACATCTATAGGTAAATGTATATGAACGGGACGTTTTTCATTAATTGCTGCATTGATTAATCGAGGAATTTCAGTTTGTGCATTTTCTGGAGTGATATATCCTTGTGCTGTTGTGATATGTTTGTACATTTTACGATAATCATCAAATGTGCCTTCACCTAATGAATGATGTACATATTTACCAGCACGTTCAACTTCACGTGTTGGTGCGCCTGTGATTGCTATGACTGGTATACGTTCTGCATATGCACCTGCAATACCGTTAACCGCACTTAGCTCTCCCACACCAAATGTTGTTACCATTGCACTAATGCCTTTAATTCTTGCATAACCATCTGCTGCGTAACTTGCGTTAAGTTCATTTGTGTTACCAATCCATTCCATATCTTCTCGATTGATAATATCGTCTAAGAATGTAAGATTAAAGTCACCAGGTACACCAAATACTTTATCAACACCAACTGAGCGAATTGCATCCATTAAATATTGTCCTACTCTTTTTTGCATACATCATTTCTCCTTTAATGTGTTTCGTTTTCATTACACATTAAATATAACTTGTTAAATAAATTAGGTCAAGTTTATTGACTTATTTACATAACCAAACAAAGAGGCTTTTTCTAACATCTAGAAAACAAGCCTCTGATATAAACGATTGTATTAAGTAGGTACAATTTTGCTATTCTATTGACATACACATACTTTAAAAATTATTCTTCTCATCTTTCAAATATTTTACTGATTGGAATCCTTCTCTATATGAAGCAAATTCTTCCATAATCGCATACCAATCATTGCCAACTTTTTCTTGAATTTCTTTAAACATATCATTTTGTGCTTTATTTAATTTACGCACTAAGTTGCGGCCTTTTTCTGTTGGATATAACGTTTTAATACGCTTATCTTCTGGTGCCTGTTTTTCTACAATGAATGCTTCATCTCTTAGTTTTTTTAAAGTTGCATGGCTACCTTGCTTAGAAATTTCTAACTTTTTCAATAAATCTTTAATCGAGATGCCAGGGACTTTTTCAATAAAAAATAAAAATCTATGGTGTTGACGATTCAAACCATAATCTTTAATGATTTCATCCGCTGTCGTAATAAATGTTTTATATGCGAAGTAAAATAGCAAATTTTCATAGTCATTATTTTTTATTTCCATAAGTCACTGTCCTTTTAAAATTTTTGGGGAACCTTTAACTCAAAGCTTTAATAAAACGTTGAACACCATCTTTGGCAGTTTGAGGCGCACAAGCTACATTCATTCTTAAAAAGCCTCTGCCTTCTTCACCATACTTTGTACCAGGTTCAAGCGCAACTTTGCCTTGTTCTAGTAACTTTCTCATCATTTCTTCTTCAGTTAAACCCGTTTCTCTATAGTCAATCCATAACAAATAGGTTGCTTGAGGCTTTTGAATTTTTATTTGTGGGATGGCTTTAGTAATTTCTGAAATAGCATAATCCATATTTGAAGACACAATATCTATGAGTTCATCAAGCCAATCTTCCCCATGAGTATAGGCAGATTCTAGTGCAGCTGCACCAAATGGACTAATACGGTTAACGCCTAAACCATGTGCCGCAAAGTTTGACTCTAATGCTTGTCTAATATCTTTATTGGGTGAAATAATCAAAGCAGCATGAATACCTGCTAGATTAAATGTTTTTGTAGGTGCAGTGCACGTAATGATTTTTTGTGCTTCTTTTTCAGATGCTAATTTATCAAGCGGGATATGTTGATAATCAGTAAATACCAAATCAGCATGAATTTCATCTGATAGTATTAACACATCATATTTCACACATAATTCAATCACTTTTTCCAAAGTGTCTTTAGACCAAACAATGCCGCCTGGATTATGTGGGTTACATAAGATAAACATTTTTACGCCTTGCTTTAACTTTTCTTCAAAGTCTTCAAAGTCGATTGAGTAATTTCTCTCATCTTCTATCAAAGCACACGTTATTAATTGTCGATTCATACCTGAAGGCAAATTGGAAAAAGGTGGATAAACCGGAGGCGTGATTAAAACACTATCTTTTGGAGTCGTAAATGTTTCAATAATTGATGCTATCGCAGGAACTACACCTGAATGCGCAAGAATCCAATCTTTCTCAATATGCCAATCATGACGTTTATGAAACCAAGATTGAATCGCTTTTTTGCAGTCTTCATCTAAATAAGAATAGCCAAACACACCGTGATCGACACATTTCTGTAACGCTTCAATCACTGGTTGTGGCGCTTTAAAATCCATATCCGCAATCCACATTGGCAGTACATCTGAAGCATCATCAATATGATACACATCTTCCATCGTATCCCATTTAACTGATCGCGTCTGCTTTCTATTAACAACTTCATTAAAATGATAAATCATTACAACCACTCCTTTACCTTAAAACACATTATTGTTGATTCTTTTTCTCAAAAAAACAATATAACCCAAAATGACATACACAACAGCTAATAACGCAAATATAATTTCACATATCAACATGAATTGTAATAAATTTTGTAATACGCTCGGAAAACGCACATGAATCATAAAATTAAAATAAGCAGTCGCTGTTGTTACCCACGGAAATGTTAAAGCGGCAAATGAAAATTTAAAATTTATAGCCACTAACTTAGGAATAAACATTAATGAGACCATAAAAAGTAGTTGGGATATTATAAAACCACTTACCATTATAATGATGTCATTCGATTTTGCACTGATTAAAAACCCATTAAGACAAAGTGCTGCAGGAGCCGCTATAATGATTGACATTGGAAATTGATTTTCATTATATAAGCGCCAAGTTTTTTTGATTAAAATAATCGCTATTAGTATTATAAAACAAAAGGTTGCTATATATACCGTGAATTCACCTAGGACTGGATTAAATTCTTTTGCAGTTTCAGCTATTACACCTATCCCTACAAATGTTACAAACCAACTCGTATTCGGCAAAACAGTACCTTTGTTATGTAATATTAGATGATAGTAAATAAAACCTGCAATAATGATAAATTGGATGATAATCGTTAACCACCATAACCATAATAGTAAACCAAGATTGACATTCAAGTGATGCTTTATGATGTAAATGATTGTCATTAAAGCCATTGGAAACGTTGGGAAGGTAGCGCAGATATGACGATCACTCAATTCATTATATACTGTATGAGGATACAATATACACTTTTTAATAAATAACACTAAAATGATGCAACTCAATATAAAAAATAACACTGCTAAACCATACCAAGACATATTAAACAGTAAATTACTAAGCGAAGCGATACCTAATGCTAATCCACAAATAGCCGTTGGTAATACTTTAATCAATTTATAAAACATAATTTTAATCCTTTTACAATATTTAGTTATATCATTACTATACTATGCTTAAACTATTTATGTGTAAAATAAGATTATTATTTCGTTACCTTTTTATCATCTTGCCTAATCTTCTGTGCCTTTATTTTTGTATTATTTCAATATATGCACATATTTGAATGTGACATTCATATCGATATATTAATCTTCAATAATATCTAATCCTTTGTCCCTCAACTGCTTTAAACCCTTGAGCATTTGGTTAATATCGTCATCCGAATGTCTTTCCCATACGCTTAATTCCGCGACAATTTTTAGTGGTTCAGTAGAGCGATAAGAAAGCGTTGGATTGCCAGGTAATTTTTTATCTGTGACGTTCGGATCGTCTTCAAATTCTCCCAATGGTTCAACAACATAAATATGCTCTTCTGCCCTATCCTTAGATAAAGCAACTGCAAGTTCAGCTCCCCATTTTGCGGCTTCTAATGTACCTGTGAAATATATATGGTTCATAATTCGATCTTGATAATTCGATTTATATAATGGATGCAGTAAATCACCTATCTCTAATTTAACTTTTGTACCATGTAAATATAAGTTTTGTCCAAATTGAGCTGTTTCACTGTTCATCGCTTAAGTTCCCCCCTCATAATCAGTAAGCTGTTCAATTATTATATGCAATATCTATTGGAAAATATAGACTATAATATCTGACACTCGCATCGTATAATTAAAGCAAAGGAGGTTTTATATTTATATTATTTTTTAACAATTGTTGATTATAAAAATAATGTACGACATAGCGCTTGCTTAAACGAAACTTCTGTTACATCTAAATTAAAAACGGAGCTAATCAACTTCAAAAAGTTTTGCAGCACCGTTTTATATATGATAATTATATTAATTTAATCAGCAATAAACCCACTATTTAAATGGACTAACTCATCAGCTTTATCTGTAAACACGCCGTCTACGCCCCAATTGGACAATTGATTTGCCCTCGCTTTACTATTCACCGTCCATACATTTAATTCGTAACCAGCATTTTTAATTGAACGCACGCGTGCTTGAGACAGTTTTGCATCTTCAATATTGACAATCGTTGATTCACAATAGTCTAAAAGTATTCTCCAATCACCTGTAAATGCTGCTGCTTTAAAAAGAACTGCTCGCTTATATTGTGGCATTAGCTGCTGTGCTAATTTCAATAAAACAATATTAAAACTAGATAATAAAATATCTAAATTTGAATTTAATGTGTTTAATTTTTCAGCAACTTGTTTAATCATACTTTCTGATAACACACTACCATCTTTACCTGTTACACCTTTTAATTCAATATTTAAATTCATTTTATATTTATTAGCTAATGCAACCACCTCATCAAAAGTCGGCAGTTTTTCCTCTGCATATTTAGCATTAAACCAATTGCCAGCAGATGCTTGTTTGATTTCATCATAATTCAATTGTGTAATTTCGCCAATCATATCTGTTGTTCTATCTAAAAAATCATCATGAATAATGACGAGTTGTTCATCTTTTGTTATTGCAACATCTAGCTCAATCCATTTTAATCCAGGCACATGCGCAGCTGCTTCAAATGCTGCCATTGTATTTTCAGGTGCTTTACTTGATAATCCTCTATGAGCATAAACTGTAAACATATCATCTTCCCCTTCAATGTGATTTTAGTGTAATTATGATATGTCATGAACCATAATTCAAATTATCTAAGCTATTATCAGAAAAAACATTTTATAGTCGAAAATCAAACAAAAAAGTCGCCTTCTGTATCCTTAATAGGAGTTCAAAGGCGACCAATAGGTGTCATATATTATGATTTTGAATTTACATATGAAGTTGGATCAACAGAATATCCGTTCCCCACGCCACCTGACATACGTTGGAAATGTAAATGAGGTGCAGTAGAATTTCCTGTACTTCCTGATAAACCAATTTGTTGTCCTTCTTTAACTTCTTGGCCAGATTTAACATTTAAAGAATTCATATGCATATACCATTGATAGTTATCACTGTTTTTCTCTTGGATTGTAACTTGGTTACCACCACCATAGTTACTCCAACCACTTTGAATTACTGTACCATCTGCTAATGAATAAACTAGTGTGTTTTCATCCATTGCGTAGTCAACGCCATAGTGTGCACCACCGCCATGGTAACTACCATAAGGTTGTAATTGACGATTTTTAGTTAACCAATTTGATGAATGTGTACTATTATTACTACTGTTTGATGCTACTTCTGATTGTGTAGCTTTTTGTTGTGGTGCAGCTTGTTGTTGTGGTGTTGAATCATTACTTGATGTAGTGTTTTGTTGCACATTATTCGTACCATTATTTTGTGTGTAACTTGTTTCATAATTGTTATTTGTTGATGCGTTATTTTGTGTATGATTTACATTATTAGAATTACTTTGTGCTGTTTGTCCAGATTCAGTGCCATGGTTCGTTGTTGCACTATTATCAACATCATCGTTTTCTGATGTTTGGTTGATGTCATAACCTTCTGATTGTACTTCTTCATGACTTTGGTCATCAGTGTAGTTATTATCATCTGAGACATTTACATTATCTACGTTTGAAGCGTTGTTTGAAGTGTTATTAGCACTTTGATTATTCATTGGGAAATAATAGTAATGATAATTCCCCTCATCGTCTATTAAATAGAAATAATATTGTTGTTGATCAAACATAGATTGATCCCAATTTCCATCTAATGTGTGATGATAGTTCCCATTATCATCTTGATCAATATATCCATAATTAAAAATATCACTATAAGACTGATTGCTTGTGTACTGTGTATTAGATTGATTATTTTCTGAAGCGTGTGCTTCACCTTGTGCGATACCAATTGCACCTAAAGATAATGTAGCAATTGTTGCTGTAACCATTTTTTTCATAATTAATAAGTCCTCCCAAAATTTTTACATACATAATAGTATCAGAGAAACTGTATAAAAAGAATAGCAGAAACTGTTTTTTAATTTGTTAGTAATTTATTTGTGATGTAACGTAAATTTTTTGAAAATTCCTAATATGTATTACGATTGCACCTTCAAAATTTCAAAAAAATAGCGTGTTATGGTATTTCATTTTCTAAAAAGCTTTCCTTATTCTATTACAAAGTTAACAATCGAATAAATACATTTTTAAGTACATTTATATACAAGGCTAATAATTATCTAATTAACATTAGCTTGATACAAAAAAACCGAGACATCATTATCTATGTCTCGGATGGTTTAATACTATTTTTTGTCTACTGTATTACTTTCTTATTAATGCTAATATACCGGCTACTAATATTAATATACCTGATAAAATACCAAAAAAGCTTATAAAAATTATATTTAAAATACCACCTATGATTAATAATATTCCTATTAAGACTCTTTTTTTGTTTATAATACAACTAAGAACCAGTGTTATTATACAAGTTATTATAACCGCTACGCCTAATCCAGTTATACTGCCACTATCTGTTGCTCCAAATTCTTTGCCAATACCGTCGACCATTATAGCGAATAAGCCACCTATAATACCAA
Organism: Staphylococcus sp. GDY8P119P; assembly: GCF_017892075.1. Classification (NCBI taxonomy): domain Bacteria; kingdom Bacillati; phylum Bacillota; class Bacilli; order Caryophanales; family Staphylococcaceae; genus Staphylococcus; species Staphylococcus sp. GDY8P119P. The sequence continues at coordinate 9,735 of NZ_JAESKJ010000001.1, read as the reverse complement.
ATATACTTCCTAATATTCCTAAAATCATTTCTGCTACTCTATTTGTTTGTTTTTTTCCAATATACTCATTCATATAAATTACTCCTTTTCTTTTTACTACGCTGCTTCATCTTCAGCAGTTTCATCTTCTTCGCTTTGTTTCATATCTTCTTCATACTCTTTATCTATTTCATCCATTTCTTCTTCATATTCTTTATCTATCTCATCCATTTCCTTTTCGTATGCTTCATCTTGCTTTTTCATTTCTTCTTCAAATGCTTGATCTTCTTCTTCCATCTTTTTATTGTATAATTCATCAACACGTGCTTCTAATTGATCATATTCTATCTCTAATACCTCATGATCAACATGGTCCATTTTTTCACCATCCGTGAGTTCATTATATTCATCAACTAATGTGTTATACATTTCTGCTGGATATGTTATTTCATCGCTTTCATCATCTTCTTTTTCGGTATCAGTTTTTTCAGCATCCGCTGTTTCACTTGTACTTTCATTATCATTACTTGCTGATACAGAATTACTAGTTTGTTGATTACTCGCTTCTTTAATATCTTCTTTCTTTATGTTCCATTTTGCTTTAATATTTTCAAAATTTGGCGTAGCATCCATTTCTAAAGTATATGTATCATTTTCAGGAACGTCATAAGTAATCATACCTGATCCAGTATTTCCTTTGTTCAATTGATGTGAAAACCCTGAGTCTCCTTCACTCTCCCCGTACCATTCTTGATAATTTTCACCGTTCACTTTCATGCTAAAATCAGTCGAATCAACTAATATTTGATCGTCATTATTATTTTTAAATTTCAAATATACTTTTATAACTCTGCCATTTTCAGGTTCACTATATTCATCATAATTATTTACATATTCTACTTTTGCTAATTTCACATCTACACCATCAGCGTCCACTACTTGTCCAATTTTAAAATTCTTCATAGTATTCGTAGCTTTTGACTTATTATCTTCTTTTCTGTCAGATTTTGTTTCCTTACCTTCCGTATTACAACCAGCTAAGATACATATGATTAAAACAGCCAAAAACAATAGTTTTTTCATTTTACCACTTCCTCATTTTACATTTACAGTTAATTTGAATTTTGTTCAACTTTAAAATTATTTTAAACCATACTACATAATCTTATAACATATTTAGTTAAAATCAATCATTTTTTTGAAATTTATGTTAATTTAAAATTTTATTAATGTGCTATCTTAGGAAAACCTATTTTTGTTACAAAAATGACTGTAGAAATAATTATCTTAGAAACGAAATTTCATAAATAATTAGTCCTACAGTCATATTAAAATTTTTCTTTTTATATGATTTATTCAAATCTCTGTTCAAATTGTTACAAAGCTGTAAGTGTTCTATTATGTGATATGTCATAAAAATGAACTTTATGTTTTTACCAAAAAATGCAAGTATAAATAATATATTTTTTATATTATTAATTACATGCTACCATAAATATATCAACTAATAAGTGGGGCATGATATTGAATAATTTAAAAAAACATTATGTGACAAAAGGTTCGAAAGACTATTTAAAAATCATTATTGCACTTTTCATTTCCGGTTTTACTATCTTTTCTATCTTATATAGTGTTCAACCTTTGATTCCACATTTCACAAAGTCATTTAATATTAGTGAAACTGTTTCAAGTTTAGCTTTATCAGCAGCAACCATTACCTTAGCGATTGCTATGCTATTTTTCGGGGCACTATCCGAAGTGTTAGGCCGTAAACCTATAATGATTTTTTCTGTTCTTTCTGTATCCTTACTCGCCTTAATACAACCATTTTTAACAGATTTCAATACTTTTTTAATTGTGCGATTAATCCAAGGCATATGTCTAGCTGGTTTACCATCAATCGCAATGGCTTATATTGGTGAAGAAATTTCATCACAAAATTTACCTGAGGCGATGGGCATTTATATTAGTGGAAATGCTTTTGGCGGCGCCTTTGGAAGAATATTCACCGGTTTTATTTCAAGTATATATGGATATCAAACTGGCCTAATTTCTATAGGTATAATCAGTCTTATTGCAGCCATTTTATTTACATTTTTATTACCATCATCTAAACATTTTGAAAAACAGCGTTTTTCTGTAAAAACATTATTAATGAGTTATTATAAGCATCTAACAAATATCAGATTGCTCAAACCATTTATGATTGGCTTTCTGCTACTTGGGTGTAACATCGCAGCATTTAACTATATTGGTTTCGTGTTATCAGAAAAACCATATAATTTACATGATAGTATCATTAGTTTTATTTACTTATTGTTTTTAATAGGCATGATTTCCTCAATACTAAACGCAAAATTACGTATGAAATTAGGTACTTTAAATGCCTTGAAATTCAGTGTTTTATTGTTAATTTTCGGTATTAACATCACTTTATTGCCACCGCTAACATTTAAAATTATTGGCTTAGCCTTTAGTGTTTATGCTTTTTTTAGTGGGCATGCAATTGCAAGTGCAGTCGTTACCAGTCGTGCAGAAGACCATAAAGCACAGGCCTCTAGCCTATACTTATTATTTTATTATATGGGTTCTTCTGTAGGTGGTACTTTAGCCGGTGTGTTTTATAACTATATTCAATGGCCTGGCGTAGTTTTAATGATTACTAGTTTTATGGTCATAGCATTCGTTATTGCTCTTACCATTAAGCAAAAATAGGCTTGAAAATCTAAAATATTAAGATTTCCAAGCCTATTTATATATTCAAATTTTTACTATTGTATTGTTGTTTCCATATTTGCTTCAAATTCATCTAGTAGTTCACGTGCTTCATCAGTCGTATTTGTACTCATCAGTTGATGTCTTAACTCACTTGCACCTCTGATGCCACGCACATATATTTTAAAGAATCTGCGCAACGGTTTAAATAAGCGTGTTTCTTCTTGTGAATATTTGTCGAACAAATCAAGATGAAGTCTCAACAAGTTTAAAAGTTCTGCACTCGTATGTTCTCTTGGTTCTTTTTCAAAAGCATAAGGATTATGGAAAATCCCACGTCCAATCATGATACCATCGATACCATACTTTTCTGCCAGTTCAAGCCCAGTTTTTCTATCTGGAATATCACCATTTATCGTCAATAATGTATTTGGTGCAATTTCATCACGTAGTTTTTTAATTTCACCGATTAATTCCCAATGGGCGTCTACTTTACTCATCTCTCTACGTGTACGCAGGTGAATTGATAAATTCGCAATATCTTGCTGAAAAACATGTTTCAACCACTCTCTCCATTCATCAATTTCAGAATAACCCAAACGTGTTTTAACACTTACAGGTAACCCTCCTGCTTTAGATGCTTGAATAATTTCAGCTGCAGTTTCAGGACGTAATATTAGTCCTGAACCCTTACCTTTTGTTGCAACATTCGCAACTGGACAACCCATATTCAAATCAATGCCTTTAAACCCCATCTCTGCCATGCCAATACTCATTTCACGAAAATGTTCAGGTTTATCACCCCAAATATGTGCAACGATGGGTTGTTCATCTTCTGTAAAAGTTAAACGGCCACGTACGCTATGTACGCCTTCAGGATGGCAAAAACTTTCCGTATTTGTAAACTCAGTGAAAAAGACATCAGGTCTTCCCGCTTCGCTGACTACATGACGAAAGACTACATCTGTTACATCTTCCATAGGCGCCAAAACAAAAAATGGACGCGGTAATTCACGCCAAAAATTTTCTTTCATATATATTTTAACCTTCTTATCTATTATTATCTCGAATTTTTATCCATGACGATATTACCACAAAAATTGGACTTATACAAAAAGATTATAAACTTCCAAAAGCAACTCGAAAACAGCTTATCTAAAAACTTATTACCTAAATAATCGAATAGTTACGCATTCAAAATAAATCTATTGTCACCTTAAATATTTTCGAAAGCAGTTCAAGTTATACATGCAGAAGGCGATCTATCTCATGATTTTTCTTCACTTTTTAACAAAATTATCAAAGTTATAAGAAAATATTCATTTAATACCTAGTCCGGTAACTATACATACTACTAAATAACCCTACACATAAAATAGCAGCAGCAAAAATCAAGGCTGCATTGAAGTTCCCTGCGCTTCCAATTAATAATCCTGACAATGCAGGTGCAATCATTTGCCCCAAACTGTATATGACAGTCAATATCGCAACTAAGTTCAGCTTACTATTATTTTGATACATTAAAGCTTGTGCTTTGGACATAAATAATGTAGTAAGCCCTAAAAACGTTGAACCAAATAATAATGAACTTAGAATCAAACTCAACATACTTTCTGATAGTATTGGCAAAGTAACACTTATTATTTGTAAAATAAAAGCTAAATAGGTCGCCTTACCATGGCCTAACATATCAGCCAACATAGACCAAAGAATGGTCGATGGTATCGCGCCTAACCCAACAAACATCCAACTTAATGCTGCATAGTCTGATAACGAGGGTATCGATTTAACAATGGCAACCAAAAATGTGCCCGTAATAATATATCCAGCACCTTCGCAAAAATATGCAATGGAAAATCCCCAAATAAATTTTTTCTTCAACTTACTTGATACATTAGATTGACTTTCGTTTGTTTTATGGCTTTCGTGATCAGTACGATCATTTTCACGCATACCAAATATAATAAAAATAGCCATGATTAATGAAAAAATACCGAGCAAAACCCAAGTCGTTTTCCATGTATTCACTGAAGTAAATAAAAAAATAAAGATACTACTTGAAAAAATACCTAAACCTACACCACTATAAAGTAGACCTGATATACGTTCTTTTCGAACCATTTTTAATGCTTCTAACGCAACATTTGATGCTAATACAAAAACAGTACCACTAGACACACCAGAAACAAATCTAAAAATAGCCCATAAGATATAACTATCAAAAATACCCATGAATAGTGTTGAAATAATATTAATCATTAAATATATTTTAAGATCGACTACCTTATTAAATACAATAATCCAAATTGGAATTATTGCGCCAATAAGATACCCTAAATAATTATATGTAGCCAACATACCAGCACTCGGATTGTCCATACTGGTATTAAGCTGCATAAAAGGCATGATGGGCGTATATGCAAAACGTCCAATTGCCATAACAATAAACAAACACAACATACCTAAAACAAGTTGCTTATACGCTTCTTTCATACTTTACACACCTTTCAATAAATTAATTACATTATACACTTTTCATGATATTTACAAATACTTTTTCATTAGCAATCAATAATATTATCTTCAACCCCTTTTAATTTTGAAATAGTAAGTATAGAATAGGCATTATTATTATTTTGAATTTTCAGATTTTTATTAGGGGGATTGTTATGCAACAACAAAATATGCTTTGGAAAGATTGGAGATTACATGGCATTGTCCTAATCATTATGATCATTTCTGAAGTGATTGGCGCACATAAAATTCCATTAGGTATAACTTCAATCCTATTGTTACCAGTAGTTTACGCAGTATTACTTGGTTTGGGAGTATATTTCACACCTATTATAGGTAAAAGACAAGCTAAGCACTCTGAACCAATGGTCTTTATTTCTGTAGCATTACTCATAGCAAAATTCGGGGTAGAGGCTGGACCTGCCCTTCCTAAAATTATTGCAGCTGGACCCGCTTTAATACTTCAAGAAGCCGGAAATTTAGCTACTATTATTATTTCATTACCGCTAGCTATACTTTTAGGTTTACGTAGAGAATCTATAGGCATGACACATTCAATAGGTAGAGAACCAAATTTAGCACTTATTACTGAAAAATATGGTATTACCTCTCCTGAATGGCGAGGAGTCATGTCCATGTATATATTTGGAACGATATTTGGGGCAATATTTTTTAGCATTTTCTCCGGCATACTAATCTCTATTTTACCTTTTAGCCCATTAGCATTTGCAATGGCAACAGGTGTAGGAAGTGGTGTGATGACTGCTGCTGCACTAGGTCCCTTAGTTGAAATGTATCCTGACCAAGCTAGTACAATTACAGCATTCTCTGGTGTGAGTAATTTACTTACATCTGTCACAGGGCTTTATGTGGGTATATTAATTGCTTTGCCATTAACTCGAAAATATTACAGCTTTATTATGCATATTAAATCAAAATTCACAAAAGATAAGGAGCAATGAGTATGAATTCAAAAGTTACAAACTGGATACTCACATTATGTGTGGTAGGCATTATTTCACTTTTTAGTAATTGGATTGGTTACAGTGTTATGCCAATAGAAGCTTTACCGGGCATTCTTACATTAATGGGCATTGCATTAAGCGGTTTAATCTTACGTGATATTGTTCCTTTAAATATACCTAGTATTGCTTATATTGGGATAATCGGACTCATCATTACAATACCAGGCATCCCTGGATCATCACACATTGTTGAATGGACTGAAAAAGTAGATCTGTTGTCATTAGCTACACCAGTGGTTGCATATGCAGGTGTTTCTATAGGAAATTCGTGGGCCGATTTTGCTAAGTTAGGTTGGAAAACAATTGTCGTAGGAACCGTAATATTGCTCAGTACATACGTAGGTTCTGCCCTTGTAGCAGAAATTGTTTTAAGCATTCAAGGTTTAGCATAATCTACACATAATCATCCCCGTACAAACAATTCAATCTATCGTTTGTACGGGGATAATTAAAGTCAGAAAATATTTTAAATATAATAAATGAATACTATAAAGTTCAATAAAAAGAGTACAATAGCTGGAATCGCTTTTTTAATTGGATCCTTGCCTAAGAAAATCAATGAAATTGCACCAACAAACATCGTTGCACCTAGTAATATACTTGATAATAAAGCAATCACATTATACAACACACCTATCAACATCCCCAGACCACCTACAAATTCAAAAATTCCTGTAATTTGATTAAAAATAGGTGGGTAGCCAAGACGCGCAAAATCTTGTTTCATTGCACCAGATAAAATTTTAGATCCTGTCATGATAAAAAATATCCCCAAAATTATTTGCAATATAATGATAATAATACTCATTTTAACGACCCCTTTTCATTTTTATCTTAGTCATACGCTAGCAAACCAGAAATCATATAAGGCGTAATGCGTTTAATATAATTTTCAGGTAACATCTCACTATCCTTTTGGTACCATGTTTCAGCTGCTTTATAGATACTTGCACTTATCATGTTTGCAGCCAATTGTCGTGTACTATCTTCTTCAAAGTCAATATCATTCAACAATTTATACAATACATTTGCAATATGTTCTTGAACAATATGGTCTATTGTCTCAGGATAACTCCTATGACATCTTCTATTTAAAGACAATTGAAACTCTGCCACTACTTTAAAGATGTCGATAATTGTATTTTCACTCAATGGTTTATATTCAAAATATTCATAATTTAAATTAATTAATAGTTCCTCAGCAAGCGCTTTTTCTAACAAATCATAGATATCACTGAAATGATAATAAAACGTAGCTCTATTGATAAGTGCCTCTTGTGTAATATCTTTTACAGTTATACTTTTAAAATCTTTAACACCAGACAATTTGATAAAAGCTTGCATGATAGATTTTCTCGTTTTAATGACGCGCAAGTCTGATTTTGATTGTACCATTCGACTCCCTCATTTTCTCCCAACATTTAATTCTGGATGTTGAATATTCAACATTTTCTACAATTTGTTGGTACTTATTATTCATATTACTACTTATCATAAGAGTATATCAATTTAATTAAACTACGGAGGTACAATTATGGAAAAAAATATGGTATGTGATATGTATTCGGGTGTTTGCAAACCGAGTGAAGAAAATGAAGTAGAAAACATAAACTTGAACAACCAAAGTCCTAATTTAACTTTATATTATATAACTGATCCTATGTGTTCACATTGTTGGGCTTTCGAACCAATTTTAAATAAACTGTTAGTTCAGTACGGTCATTTGTTTAATTTTCAAATGATTATGGGTGGTCTTTTAGAAGCTTGGGGGGATGGTCCTATTGATCCTGCTAATGGCATTTATAAACCAGCTGATGTGACACCACATTGGCAAGAAGTAGGTCAATATTCACGCATGCCTATCGATGGTACAGTTATGGAATTAGATCCTGTGCAATCTTCATACCCAGCATCTCGATTGTATAAAGCGATTCAGCAATTAGATTCCCCGACTTCTGCTATTGAATTTATTAGATTAGTGAGGGAAGCTGTTTTCGTCTTTAACCAAAATATTTCTGATAACAAAATACTTAAATCAATTGTACAAACTTTATATAAAAACAATAAAGCAATAAATATTGAAACTATTTTTGATTTAGCAAATAGTACGCAAGGCCAGCAACTACTTTCAAACGATTTTAACTTAGTACGAGAATTAGGTGTCAGAGGTTTCCCTACAGTTGTCATAGTAAATCATGATAACCAAGGTACCAAAATTGTAGGTGCTAGAGATTTAAATGTTTATATAGATACACTTAAAAAACTTAACAATAATGGAAAAACCGTTTCAAAACCATTGCCAGATTTAGAATTATATTTAAAAAAACAACATCGTTTATTTTCTAAAGAAATTGAAATTATGTATAATATTGCGCAAGGCGAAGTACCAAATTTCGTTGAACAAAATTTGAGTCCTTCAGTTTACACAGCCAAAAATATCCTTGGTGAAAATTATTATGAATTTATTTTATCGTAATACATGACAATCTAACTGACATTGTGAGCGAAATAGCTTACATTCATCAAACACTATATGTACTTGCTCAATACAGGTGAAATTTAATCAATTTATCAAATATGTTTATATAATAGTGTCACTTTATTGCATTTATATTCTTACTCATGTCGTTTTATATTTTTTCAAATATTCATTGTAATTAAAAGTTTCTATACTATTAGTTACAATGATATTTTTATTTAGCTGCGCTTCTAAATACCTACTCACTTCACAAACTGCATTTATTTTTATTGATTCTATGTCATTCATTTCTATTACTACAAAGTCTATTTCTTTAACACTATGATTCGTTTGAGAAAGTATCCTATAGATGTGTTGTAACAATCCTTCATTATATTTAGTTTTAGAAATTGCTACTACTTTTGAATTGATTGGTTCTTGATTTCTATTACGCAAGTAAAATAGTGTGTTACCTCTGCTATATTGAACGATGATATACATACAGAAACCCCATTTTAATTTTTTATATCTATAATTAGTATATACACATTACGCACAATTAATAAACTATTCATAATAAATCAAACTCAATTTATAATCAGTTTTATTTAAACAATAATTAGATAGTAAAAAAACCTGAGACTGCACATGTCTCAGGTTTCTTTATTTAATACTATTTTTATAATTTATTAATTATTTATCTTCTTCATTTTTTCTACGACGTTTGAAAACTAGTAATAACGCACCCAAACCTGCAAATAATGAACCAAATAAAGTACCTTTATTAATTTCATCTTTTCCTGTTTCAGGTAATTCAGATCTATTATCATTAATTTTTCTAGAGTTATCGGAACGATCATTTACTATTTTTGAAGTTTGATTTTGTTCTAACTCTGAAATATGATCGCGTTTAGATGGTTGGCTTATATCTGAACTTTCTCCTGATTTCGGTTCTTGAGTATTTGAGTTTCCTTCTGTACTTGGATTTTCTCCCGTACCTGGTTCTTTTCCTGTACCTGGTTTTTCTCCTGTACCTGGTTCTTC